>NZ_DASQNH010000001.1:0-223377 GCF_035645055.1 Streptomyces sp.
CCTTCGGTCTTGCGTTTCCGACTCTATCAGATCTTTTCTCGATCCGATTTCCTCGGTGCTTTCCAGGTTCCCGCTCTCGCGTTTCCCTTTCCGGCGGTTCCGACTCTATCAGATCCTTTCGGGCCTGACTCCCAGTCAGAGGGGGTTGTCCTCGCGACCCTTGGGCCGTTCCGACGAGTGAGACTTTAGCGGATTCCTTGCTCCCGAGCTAATCGGGGGCTGCGTCCTTTCGAACGCGGATTCCTCATTTCGCAAATACGCATACCGAGCGCGCGAAAAGCAGATGACTGCTCGTCGAGAGTGGTGTGGTACTTGCGGAGTGGCTGTCCGGGGACCGACCGGGGTCGGCGCTCACGTCGGACAACCCGGAGAACAGTACGGAGCGGGGTGAGGTGTGTCAACTCTGGGGCGGAGACACCCTTGCGGCGTATCGTGGGCGCCGTGACTACGCGTACGTGCACCCAGCAGTGGTGGGCCGCCTGACGGCGGCCGTACTCACGTATGCACTCAACGGCCGCCGCTCTCGGCGGCCGTAGTCGTATCTCCCTCCGGGAGGGGCGGTCGTCGGTGGAGGCGGCGGCTCCGAGCAGGAGGTGGAGAGATGAAGCGGGTCTTCAGCGGGGTCAAGCCGACCGGGCATCTGACGCTGGGGAACTATCTGGGGGCCATGCGGCGGTGGGTCGCGGTGGACCAGCACCAGGCGGACGCGCTGTTCAGCGTCGTGGATCTGCACGCGCTGACCGTGGAGCACGATCCGGCGCGGGTGCGCCGGCTCAGCCGGCAGGCGGCGACGCTGTTGCTGGCGGTCGGGCTGGACCCCGAGCGGTGCACCGTCTTCGTGCAGAGTCATGTCGACGAGCACGCGCGGCTGTCGTACCTGCTGGAGTGCGTGGCGACCGACGGTGAGATGCGGCGGATGATCCAGTACAAGGAGAAGGCCGCGCGGCAGCGGGAGCGCGGCGGGAGTGTGCGGCTGTCGCTGCTGACCTATCCGGTGCTGATGGCGGCGGACATCCTGGCGTACGGGACCGACGAGGTGCCGGTCGGGGAGGACCAGGCGCAGCACGTGGAGCTGGCCCGGGATGTGGCGGTGCGGTTCAACCAGCGGTACGGGCACACGTTCGTGGTGCCTCGGGTGACGTCGCCGGGCGTGGCGGCGCGGGTGATGAATCTGCAGGAGCCGACATCGAAGATGGGGAAGAGCGACGACGTCGGGCCGGGGATCGTCTATCTGCTGGACGAGCCGGACGTGGTGCGGAAGAAGATCATGCGCGCCGTGACCGACAGCGGGCAGGACGTCGTCTACGACCGGGAGGAGCGGCCGGGGGTCGCGAATCTGCTGGAGATCCTTGCCGCGTGTACGGGTGGGAACCCGGAGGCGCTGAGCGGTGTATATGAGTCGTACGGCGCCTTGAAGAAGGACACCGCTGAGGCTGTGGTCGACGTTCTGAGGCCCGTGCAGGAGAGGCACGCGGAGCTGTGTGCGGATCCCGGCTATGTGGAGGGGGTGCTGCGGGATGGTGCGGACAGGGCGCGGGCGATGGCCCGGCCGACCGTGGATGCCGCTTATCGCGCGATCGGGTTGCTGCCGGCCCCTTCTGATACGGGGGTCGGGGCGGGGGCCGCGCTGAACGCGGCGCGGTAGGCGCGCGGGCTGGTGGCGAGGCGCGATGCGAAGTGCTGGCGCATCGTGACCTCGCTGCCGAAGCCGGCGCGGCGGGCGACCTCGGGCATGGGGAGGTCGGTGCGTTCGAGGAGCTTCTGTGCGGCGGCGATGCGCTGGTCGAGGAGCCACCGCAGGGGCGTGGTGCCCGTCTCCGCGGTGAAGTGGCGGGCGAAGCCGCGCGGGGACATGCCCGCCTGGGCGGCGAGGTCGGCGACCGTGAGCGGTTCGTGCAGGTGCCGCAGGGCGTGTTCGCGTACGGCGGCGAGGGTGTCGGCGTCGCGGTCCGTGCGGGGAGTGGGGTGCTCGATGAACTGTGCCTGGCTTCCGGTGCGGAAGGGGGCGGTGACCATGGAACGGGCGATGGTGGCGGCGGTCTCGGCGCCGTGGGCGCGGCGGACGAGGTGGAGGCAGAGGTCGATGCCGGCGGCGGTGCCGGCCGCGGTCCAGATGTTGCCGTCCTCGATGAACAGGGCGTCGGGGACGACGGTGACCTGGGGGTGCCTCGTGCGGAGGAGGTCGACGAGGCTCCAGTGCGTGATGGCGCGGCGGCCGTCGAGGAGGCCGGCCTGGGCGAGGACGAAGGCGCCCGCGCACAGGGCGGCGATGGTGGTGCCGCGGGCGTGGGCGCGGCGGAGGGCGTCGAGGACGGGGACGGGTGCGGGGATGAGCTGGTCGTCGAGGCCGGGAATGAGGATGAGGTCGGCCTGGCGGAGCCAGGCGAGGGTGCGGTCGGGGTGGAGGGAGAGACCGCCGTGGACGGGGATGGGTGTGGGGTCGGTGGCGACGCGGCGCAGGTCGAAGGCGGGGGTGCCGCGGTCGGTGCGGTCGGTGCCCCAGACCTCGGTGATGACGGAGACGTCGAAGGCGCGGATGCCGGGGAAGGCGACGAGGGCCACGCGGTACATGCGTGGCAGTAAACCATCGATCGATGGCTTTCTCACCTCTGGGGCGGGCTGCTCGGTGGCGGGATGCTCTGGGACATGGAGATCGCGAAGAACGCAGCGCTGGTGGTCGTCGATGTGCAGAAAGGCTTCGAGGAGTCCGGGTTCTGGGGTCCGCGGAACAATCCGGGAGCGGACGAGAACATCGCGTCGCTCATCGACACCTGGCAGATGACGGGCCGGCCGGTCGTCCTCGTCCGGCATGACTCGGTGAGTCCGCGCTCGCCGCTGCGGCCGGGCCAGGTGGGCAACGACTTCAAGGACTACGTGGAGGAGCGGCGTGGGAAGGGGGCGGGGCGGGAGCTGCTGGTGACCAAGTCGGTGAACTCGGCGTTCTACGGCACGCCGGATCTGGGCGCCTGGCTGGGGGCGGAGGGGATCTCGCAGATCGTGCTGGCCGGCATCCAGACCAACCTGTGCGTCGAGACGACGGCGCGGATGGGCGGGAACCTGGGGTACGACGTGGTGGTGGCGTACGACGCGACGCACACCTTCGGTCTGGCCGGGCCGTTCGGATGGCGCAAGAGTGCGGACGAGCTGGGGCAGGCGTCGGCGGTGTCGCTGCACGGGGACGGGTTCGCTCGGGTGGTGCTCACGACGGAGGTCGTGGACGCGGCGAAGTGACCGCCCCCGGCGGGCGGGGTCAGCTGTTGTTGCCGGAGGCGAGTTCGCGGCTGCGGTCGCGGGCGGCTTCGAGGGCGGCGATGAGGGCGGCCCGGACGCCGTGGTTCTCCAGCTCGCGGATGGCGTTGATGGTGGTGCCGGCGGGGGAGGTGACGTTCTCGCGGAGCTTGACCGGGTGTTCGCCGCTGTCGCGGAGCATGGTCGCGGCGCCGATCGCGGACTGGACGATCAGGTCGTGGGCCTTGTCGCGGGGCAGGCCGAGGAGGATGCCGGCGTCGGTCATGGCTTCGACCAGATAGAAGAAGTAGGCCGGGCCGGAGCCGGAGAGGGCGGTGCAGGCGTCCTGCTGGGACTCGGGGACGCGGAGCGTCTTGCCGACGGCGCCGAAGATCTCCTCGGTGTGGGCGAGGTGGTCGGCGGTGGCGTGGCTGCCGGCGGAGATGACGGACATGGCCTCGTCGACGAGGGCGGGGGTGTTCGTCATGACGCGGACGACCGGGGTGCCGGCGGAGAGGCGGCCCTCGAGGAAGGAGGTGGTGATGCCCGCGGCGCCGCTGATGACCAGGCGGTCGGCGGGGACGTGGGGGGCGAGTTCGTCGAGGAGGGTGCCCATGTCCTGCGGCTTGACCGTGAGGATCAGGGTGTCGGCGGTCTTGGCGGCTTCCGGGTTGGTGACCGGGGTGACTCCGTAGCGGCTGCGGAGTTCCTCGGCTCGTTCCGGGCGGCGGGCGGTGACCAGGAGGTCGGCGGGGCTCCAGCCGGCGCGGATCATTCCGCTGAGCAGGGCTTCGCCGATCTTGCCGGTGCCGAGGACTGCGACTTTCTGCGTCATGGCCATGTGCCCTCCGAGGTGTGCGTCGTCCGGGATCATCCTCGCACCCGGGTGCGGGGTGCGGGCGGGGTGTCCGGTGGGCGGACGGCTCGCGGCGGGAAGGCGGAAGGGCTCCGGTGGCGCCGGGTCAGGTCGTGCGGCGTCGCAGGGTCGCGGCGCCGAGGGTGAGGACGAGGAGGGCGCAGCCGGCGACGATCAGGGCATCGCGGACGAAGCCGGCGGTCATGTCGGTGTGCTGGAGGACTTCGTTCATGCCGTCGACGGCGTAGGACATGGGCAGCACGTCGGAGATGGCTTCGAGGACGGGGTGCATGTTGTCCCTCGGGGTGAACAGACCGCACAGGAGGAGCTGGGGGAAGATCACGGCGGGCATGAACTGGACGGCCTGGAACTCGGAGGCCGCGAAGGCGGAGACGAACAGGCCGAGGGCCGTGCCGAGCAGGGCGTCGAGGAGCGCGACGAGCAGGAGCAGCCAGGGGGAGCCGGTGACGTCGAGGCCGAGGACCCACAGGGCGAGCGCTGTGGCGAGGGCGGACTGGATGATCGCCAGGGTGCCGAAGGCGAGGGCGTAGCCGGCGATGAGGTCGCCTTTGCCGAGGGGCATGGCGAGGAGGCGTTCGAGGGTGCCCGAGGTGCGTTCGCGCAGGGTGGCGATCGAGGTCACCAGGAACATGGTGATCAGCGGGAAGATCCCGAGGAGCGAGGCGCCGATGCTGTCGAAGGTGCGCGGGCTGCCGTCGAAGACGTAGCGCAGCAGGAACAGCATCACGCACGGGATCAGGATCATCATCGCGATGGTGCGCGGGTCGTGGCCGAGCTGGCGCAGGACGCGGGCGGCGGTGGCGGTGGTGCGGGAGAGGTTGAGGGCGCTGGTGGGGCCGGGCCGGAGGGCCGGGGCCGTGGTGGTGCTCATCGGGTGGTCTCCTTCGCGTGGCCCGCGGCCTGGTCGACCAGGTGGAGGAAGGCCGCTTCGACGGTGTCGGCGCCGGTGCGGGCGCGCAGGGCGTCGGGGGTGTCGTCGGCGAGGATCTCGCCCTCGCGCATGAGGAGCAGGCGGTGGCAGCGTTCGGCCTCGTCCATGACGTGGGAGGAGACCAGGAGGGTGGCGCCGCGGGTGGCCGCGATGTCGTGGAAGAGGTTCCAGAGGTCGCGGCGGAGTACGGGGTCGAGGCCGACGGTGGGTTCGTCGAGGACGAGGAGTTCGGGGGCGCCGAGCAGGGCGACCGCGAGGGAGACGCGGTTGCGCTGGCCGCCGGAGAGGTTGCCGGCGAGAGCGTCGGCGTGGCTGGTGAGGTCGACGTCGGCGATGGCGCGGGTGACGTCGTGGTGGCGGCGTTCGGCGAGGGCGCGGCCGGGGGCGAGGATCGCGGCGAAGTAGGCGAGGTTCTGGCGGACGGTCAGGTCGTCGTAGACGGAGGGGGCTTGGGTGACGTAGCCGATGCGGGTGCGCAGGGCGGGGTGGCCGGCGGGGCGGCCGAGAACGTCGAGGGTGCCGGTGACCTTGGCCTGGGTGCCCACGATCGCGCGCATGAGGGTCGACTTGCCGCAGCCGGAGGGGCCGAGGAGGCCGGTGATCCGGCCGCGGGGGACGGTGAAGCGGAGGTCGCGCAGGACGGTGCGGGGGCCACGGACGACGGTGAGGCCGTCGGCGTGGACGGCGTGGTCGCCCGGGGGTGGGGGTGCGGTGCCTTCGGGAGGCCCGGCCATATTATTCATCATGCGATGAATAATCCTCCCGGAGGCTTGGCCCGTCAAGAGACGGTGGTGGTGACCAGAAGTTCCACGTCGTAGACCTCCTCGACGACGCCCTCGGGGAAGCGGCGCAGGAGGTGGTCCCGTTCCTCCGCGAGGAAGGCGGCGCTGCGTTCCGGGCCGTGGACCAGGAAGACCGAGTGGCTGCCGAGGTTGGCGAGATGGGTGTCGAGCGGGACGCGGCGGCTCCAGCGGACGAGCTCGCGGACGCAGTGCGGGGTGCGTCCGTCGGCCGCGGCCGCGCCGAGCGCGGCGGTGAAGGCCGGCAGGGCGCTGGTGCGGGCGCTGCCGCGGGTGCCCCAGACGGCGACCACCGCGTCCCCGTAGTGCTGTCGGACGCGGTCCGTCTGCTCGGCGATCCAGGGGACGTCCTGGGCGTCGAGGTTCCACCACAGCGCGAGCGCGCCGCCCGGTCGCAGGACGCGCAACGCCTCCGGCAGGGCGCGGGCGGGGTCGGTCCAGTGCCAGGCCTGGGCGTAGGTGACGAAGTCGGCGCAGGAGTCGGCGAGCGGGAGGGAGTTGCCGTCGCCCCGGACGAGCGGGATGCCGGGGTGGGCGCGGCGGAACTCGGCCGCCATGCCCTCACCGGGCTCGACGGCGACGATCTCGGCGCCGCGGCGGTGCAGGAGCGCCGTCGCCATGCCGGTCCCCGCGCCGATGTCGGCGACCCGGGCGCCGGCGAAGGGGCGGCCGGCGATCTCCTCGATGGCGGCGAAGAGGGCGGGTGGATAGGAGGGGCGGTTCGCGGCGTACTGGGCCGCGATGGTGTTGAAGGAGTGGGCCCGGGCGGTGAGGGAGGGGCCGGTGGTGGAGTCGGAGGGGCCGGTGGTGGAGTCGGAGGGGCCGGGGAGTGGGTGTCCTGGAGTCGGCATACGGCCATGGTGGCCAAGGAAGAGAGCGCGGACGGGCGGTTCGGGGTAAGTCCGGGAGGGTGGAGCGGGTCAGGCGCGGCGGCCCTTCCTGGACGGGTTGCCGGTGCGGCGGGCGGTGCGCTTCTCGTACTGCTCGCGGGCGGTCTCGTACTCCGCGCGGTGCAGCTTCTCGCCGGGTGCCTCGGTGAGGGAGCGGAAGAAGTAGGCGAGGAGGGAGCCGACGAAGCCGATGGCCAGCAGGCCACGCAGGGACGCCTGGCGGTCGGGGTCGGGCCGCTTGCCGAAGCTGTCCCAGGTGTGCCGGAAGGCGAGCGCGCTGCACACGGCGAACGTCACGACCATGAGCAGCGACACCAGGTTGCCGGTGTTCGCGAGCGCCAGGCCCTCGTAGGCGAAGCGCAGCACGAGGCAGGAGACGACGACCGCGGCGAACGAGCCCGTGACGGCGGCGACGCGGCGCAGCGCGTAACCCTGGTCGCGGTGCAGCCAGGTCGTGCCGAAGAAGCGGATCGGCTCGGGGCGCGGGCCTGCGGCGGGCATGGCGCCCGGGGCGGCCGTGGCCCCCGGAGCGGCCGTGGTGCCTGCGGTCGGCGTGGTGGTGGCGGGCCGGGAGCCCGCGGGGGCCGTCGCCGGGTTGCCGGATTCGTCGCTCACGCGTCGATTATGGCTGCCGTGTCCCGACGGCCCGGGTGCGGGCTCCCAGGGTGTCGGAGACGTCAGAGACAGCGCGAGGCGACGTAGCCGTCGGTGCCGGTGTTCACGTACGCGTCGGAGACGTACTCACCCTGGCTGATGTTGTCCCAGATCTTCGACGTGCCGTAGGGGCCGGTGATCGTCTCGCCGGGCCGCTGGCAGTAGATCGCCACGCGGGCTCCCTCGGGCAGCACGCGGATGACCGGGTAGTTGGTGCCCGGACCGCTGCGCACGTTCAGCCGGACGCCCGGGGCGACCGCGTAGTAGCGCACGGCCGTCGTCGTGACGGCCTCGGTGACGCCGCCGGTCCCTTCCACTTCCACGTTCTCCACAGCCATGGAAAGCCTCCCCCGTTGACCCATGGCTCAGGACGGCCATGGGATCGCGTTGATTCCCCCGAAGCGCGTCTCGAAACACATGTCCGCAACTCGCACACGGAGGCTAGCAAGCCGCCTCGGTCTCGTACGAGTCATCGACTAGGCTCCGTGCGTCGCGCGCGCGGACGTAGAGCACGGGGGTGGTCCATGGCGCCACAGCGCAACATCGGAGCGGGCGCGGAAGCGGAACTTCCGGAGTACGCCGGTCACTACCGTCTGGAGTCCTGCCTCGGCGCCGGCGGCATGGGCGTCGTCCACCTGGCGCGCAGCCCCTCCGGGATGAAGCTCGCGGTGAAGGTCGTCCACGCGGAGTTCGCCAGGGATCCGGAGTTCAGGGGGCGGTTCCGGCAGGAGGTGGCGGCGGCCCGGCGGGTCAGCGGCGCGTTCACCGCACCCGTCGTCGACGCCGATCCGGAGGCCGGACGGCCCTGGATGGCGACGCTGTTCATCCCCGGCCCCACCCTGGCCGAGGAAGTGAAGCGGAACGGGCCCATGGCCACGGCCCAGTTGCGCCGGCTGATGGCGGGGCTGGCCGAGGCGCTGCGGGACATCCACCGGGTGGGCGTGGTGCACCGGGATCTCAAGCCGAGCAACGTGCTGCTCGCCGAGGACGGGCCGAAGGTCATCGACTTCGGCATCTCCCGGCCGAAGGACAGCGAACTGCGCACCGAGACCGGCAAGTTGATCGGCACGCCGCCCTTCATGGCGCCGGAGCAGTTCCGGCGTCCGAGGGAGGTGGGGCCCGCCGCGGACATCTTCGCGCTGGGCTCGGTCATGGTGCACGCGGCGACGGGGCGCGGGCCGTTCGACTCGGACAGTCCGTATGTCGTGGCCTACCAGGTCGTGCATGACGAGCCCGATCTGACCGGCGTACCGGAAGGGCTCGCTCCGCTGGTGCTGCGCTGTCTGGCGAAGGAGCCGGAGGAGCGGCCCACGCCGGACGAGTTGATGCGGGAGCTGCGATCGGTCGCGGCCTCGTACGACACGCAGGCGTTCATACCGGCGCAGCGGGCGGTCGAGGAGGGCGCGGGGTCCGGGACTACGGAGGCGGGAGGCGCGGAGGCGGCGGGCGCGGCGACCGGAGCTGCCGGCGCCGGGGGCGCCGAGAAGGGGGACGGCGGAACCGGGCTGGCGGGCTCCGAACTGCCGCGCGGCGAAGGCCTCGTCCCGGCCTCCGGTGCGCCGGGAGACAGGCCCCGGCTTCGCAACCGGGTGAGCGGTGCCGGCCGCGGCGCGGGCGCGGAGGCGCGGTCCGGACGGCGCCGTCTCGCGCTCGCCGCGCTCGGCGCCGTTCTCGTCGTCGGCGGTGCGCTCGCGTCGGTGCGGGTGTTCGACGGGGCGCCGGAGGACAGCCCGCCCCGGACGGCCGCCGCGGGTTTCAGCGCGTGGGCGGCGCCACCCGCCACGCGGGGCGGGGCCGCGCCGCAGTGCGCCTACGGCGCGGGGCTGCTGCTCTGCTCCCGGCCCGGGCGGATCTTCGCCCTCGACCCGTCCGACGGCACGCGCGCGTGGACGCGGTCCGCCGCCACCGGACCGACGAGCGGACCGCCCGTCGTCTCGGGCGGCCTGGTGCAGCCCGACCCGGAGGGCGGCCGGCGGCTCGTGGCACTCGACCCCGCCACGGGCGCGGAAGCCTGGCACCGGGACCTGCCGCCGCAGTCCGCGACGCGGCACGCCGGGGGCGTGCTGCTGCTCACCCGCGCCGACGGAACCGTCACCGGGGTGGACGGCGCGACCGGCGGGACCCGGTGGAGCGAGCGGATCACGGGGCACACCGTGCCGTCCTTCACCGCCTTCCCCGGCGACCCGCTGGCCTATGCGGCCGGTCCGTCCGACGACGGCTCGGGCACCCGCGTCAGCGCGGTGGATCCGGCGACCGGCGAGGTCCGCTGGACGGCCGTGCTGGAGGGCGCGTTGAAGCCGGTCGGCACTGCGGCGCAGGCAGAGGCAGAGGCCAACACGGACGTGACCACGGACGCCGACGCGGACGCGGCAGCCGACTCCGCGTCCCGGGCCGTGTACTTCGCCGCCGTCGACCCCGGTTACGGCGACACGGACGCCGTCGTCCGGTACGACCCGGGGTCCCGCACGGCCGACCGGGTGGCGCTGCCCGTGCCGCGGCAGGACGCGCAGGCCGCCGTGCACGGCGATGTGGTGTACGTGCTGGGGGCGGGCGGCTCGCTGGAGGCCTTCGACCTGGCGCGCGGGACGCGGCTGTGGCATCTGGAGACGTCCGTGAGCCGGGGCTCGGCGCCGGTCTCCGACGGCCGCCGGGTGTACTTCAGCGCCGCCGACGGCCGGCTGATCGCCGTGGACGCCCGGTCCGGGAACATGGCCGGGCAGACGCCCGCGCGGCTGGGCGCGGGCTCGGACAAGGTGGCCGGTGAAGTACCCGCGCCGGTGCTGGTGGGCACGCGCGTGTACGCCGCCGCGCCGGACGGCACGGTCTTCGGGGTGGACGGGCGTGACCCGGGCGCCTGGTGAAACCCCTGAGGCCCGCGCCGTCCTCGCCCGTGTACGACCGAGCGGCCGTCTCCCGCGGGGGACGGCCGCTCGTCGTACGAGGGGGTCAGCCCAGCTTGGTGACGTCGCGGACCGCGCCCTTGTCGGCGCTGGTGGCCATCGCGGCGTACGCGCGCAGGGCGGCCGAGACCTTGCGCTCGCGGTTCCTCGGGGCGTAGGCCCCGTTCAGAGCCTGCTCGCGGCGGGCCAGTTCGGCGTCGTCGACCAGCAGCTCGATCGTGCGGTTCGGGATGTCGATGCGGATGCGGTCGCCGTCCTCGACGAGCGCGATGGTGCCGCCGGACGCCGCCTCCGGGGAGGCGTGGCCGATGGACAGGCCCGAGGTGCCGCCGGAGAACCGGCCGTCGGTGATCAGCGCGCAGGTCTTGCCGAGGCCGCGGCCCTTGAGGAAGGACGTCGGGTACAGCATTTCCTGCATGCCGGGGCCGCCCTTGGGGCCCTCGTAGCGGATGACGACCACGTCCCCGTCGGTGATCTGCTTGTTCAGGATCTTCTCGACGGCCTCCTCCTGCGACTCGCAGACCACCGCCGGGCCCTCGAAGGTCCAGATCGACTCGTCGACGCCGGCCGTCTTCACCACACAGCCGTCTGCGGCGAGGTTGCCCTTGAGGACCGCGAGGCCGCCGTCCTGGGAGTAGGCGTGCTCGGCGGAGCGGATGCAGCCGTTCTCGGCGTCGGTGTCCAGGGCCTCCCAGCGCTCCGACTGGGAGAAGGCCTCGGCGGAGCGGACGCAGCCGGGGGCGGCGTGCCACAGCTCGACGGCCTCGGGAGACGGGGAGCCGCCGCGCACGTCCCAGGTCTTCAGCCAGTCGGACAGGGACGGGCTGTGCACGGCGTGCACGTCCTCGTTGAGCAGGCCCGCGCGGTGCAGTTCGCCGAGGAGGGCGGGGATGCCACCCGCGCGGTGCACGTCCTCCATGTAGTACGTGCGGTCCTTGGCGACGTTGGGCGCGACCTTCGCCAGGCACGGGACCCGGCGGGACACCGCGTCGATCTCCGTCAGGCCGAACGGGACGCCGGCCTCCTGGGCGGCGGCCAGCAGGTGCAGGATCGTGTTGGTGGAGCCGCCCATCGCGATGTCCAGGGCCATCGCGTTCTCGAAGGCGGCGAAGGTGGCGACGTTGCGGGGCAGGACCGAGTCGTCGTCCTGCTCGTAGTAGCGGCGGGTGATGTCCATGACCGTGCGGGCGGCGTTCTCGTAGAGCGCGCGGCGGGCGGTGTGGGTGGCCAGGACGGAACCGTTGCCGGGGAGGGAGAGGCCGATGGCCTCGGTCAGGCAGTTCATCGAGTTGGCGGTGAACATGCCGGAACAGGATCCGCAGGTCGGACAGGCGTTCTCCTCGATGCGGAGGATGTCCTCGTCCGAGATCTTGTCGTTCACGGCGTCGGAGATCGCGTCGACCAGGTCGAGGGTGCGGACCGTGCCGTCGACCAGGGTGGCGCGGCCGGACTCCATGGGGCCGCCGGAGACGAAGACGGCGGGGATGTTGAGGCGCAGGGCGGCCATCAGCATGCCCGGAGTGATCTTGTCGCAGTTGGAGATGCAGACCAGGGCGTCGGCGCAGTGCGCCTCCACCATGTACTCCACGCTGTCCGCGATCAGGTCGCGGGAGGGCAGGCTGTAGAGCATGCCGCCGTGGCCCATCGCGATGCCGTCGTCGACGGCGATCGTGTTGAACTCGCGCGGGATGCCGCCCGCCTCCCGGATCGCCTCGCTGACGATCCGGCCGACCGGCTGGAGGTGCGTGTGGCCGGGCACGAACTCGGTGAAGCTGTTGGCGACCGCGATGATGGGCTTCCGGCCGATGTCCGCACCCGGTACACCGGAGGCGCGCATCAGGGCGCGGGCGCCCGCCATGTTGCGGCCGTGGGTGACTGTGCGGGACCTCAGCTCGGGCATCGTCGCTCGCTCCTTCGAGGCCTCGGCCAGAGAAGTCTGGATGAGGCAGAGAGTTCTGGATACGTCGAGCGTACGCCGGGGGTACGACAGCCCGGGCGGAGTGTCCGGAATGCGGGACGGATGTCTCAGGGATCACCGCGGTCGCACGGAGGGGCGCGCCGGGTCAGGGGTGGGTCAGGTGCCGCTGCACCACGGGTGCCACCCGCGCGACGATCACTTCGATGTCGGCAGACGCCAGCGGCTCCAGCTTGATCACATAGCGCATCATGGCGACGCCGACCAGCTGCGCGGCGGCCAGCTCGGCCCGCAGCTCGGCGTCCGGCAGGCCCAGCCGGCCCGCGACCCGGCGCATCAGCTGGCTGGTGACCAGCCGGCGGAAGACGGCGGCGGCCACCTCGTTGGTGACGGCGGACCGCAGCACCGCGAGCAGCGGCGTCCGGGTCACCGGGTTCTCCCAGACCCCGAACAGGAACCGCGCGAACCGCTCGCCGATCTCGTCGGCCGGGCCCTCGAAGATCACGTCCGGTGCGCTGAGGGCGGGCGCGAAGACCGTCTCCACGGCCGCCTGGAAGAGCTGTTCCTTCGTGCCGAAGTAGTGGTGCACCAGCGCCGAGTCCACGCCGGCCGCCTTGGCGATGCCCCGTACGGACGTCTTCTCGTAGCCGTGCTCGGAGAACTCCTCGCGGGCCGCCGCCAGAATGCGGTCCCGGGTCTCGCCCGCCGCACCGGACTCCGTACGGCGCGGGCGGCCCCGGCGGCGGGCGGTGGCGTCGGTCATCGCCGGGGCACCCGCGCCGCGGAGGCCAGGTGGAGGCGGGTGAAGGCCAGCGCCTCCGCCAGGTCGGCCTCACGTTCGGCGCTGGACATGGCGCGGCGGGTGTTGACCTCGATGACGACATGGCCGTCGAACCCGGTCTGGGCGAGGCGTTCCAGCACCTCCGCGCAGGGCTGGGTGCCGCGGCCGGGCACCAGGTGCTCGTCCTTGGCGGAGCCGTTGCCGTCGGCGAGGTGGATGTGGCCGAGACGGTCGCCCATGCGGTCGATCATCTGGAGGGCGTCGGTGCGGGCGGTGGCGGTGTGGCTGAGGTCGATCGTGAAGTGCCGGTAGTCGTCCTTGGTGACGTCCCAGTCGGGGGCGTACGCCAGCATCTCGCGGTCGCGGTAGCGCCAGGGGTACATGTTCTCGACGGCGAACCGGACATCCGTCTCGTTCGCCATCCGCCAGATTCCGGCGACGAAGGCACGGGCGTAGTGGCGCTGCCAGCGGAACGGCGGGTGCACGACGACCGTGCTCGCGCCGAGCTTCTCGGCCGCCGCGCGGGCGCGCTGGAGCTTGACCCAGGGGTCGGTGGACCAGACGCGCTGGGTGATCAGCAGGCAGGGGGCGTGGACGGCGAGGATCGGCACGTGGTGGTAGTCGCTGAGCCGGCGCAGTGCCTCGATGTCCTGACTGACCGGGTCGTTCCACACCATGACCTCGACCCCGTCGTACCCGAGGCGCGCGGCGATCTCGAAGGCCGTCGCCGTCGTCTCCGGATAGACGGAAGCCGTCGACAGAGCGACCTTCGCATCCGGGATGCGCACCACTGGTTCTGCCACGAAGGACAGGGTACGGGGCGCCGCTTGGCGCCGGGCGGCGAGCCGCCGTTCGCCGCCCACGGGGGCACGGCAATCGGCCACCCGCGCGTGGGGGCGGTTTTCGGCGGGGCGGGGGCCGGCGGGGGCTCGCCGGCCGGCGACCCGGCGACGGGGAGGGGGAGGCCGCATGCGGGCGACATGCGGGCGATATGCAGGCGATATAGAGGCGTATGGACGGTTACGGGGGTGTGAGGAGCGGGGTCGCACGCCCGGCGTGGGAGTGGTGGAGGGGCGCCTGGGGTGGGGGCGTGAGAGGTGTGGTGGGGGCGCGGGTGGTGGGGTGCGGGGTGGCGTACTTCACGTGCGCCGGGCGCGGCACTGGGCGCCCGGCGGGGCAGGCACGGCACTGGCCACGCGGGTGCCCTGGTCGACGGGGCGGGTCGGGCACCGCGCAGCACCCCGGGCGCTTCCCCCTGCCGAAGCCGGTAGGCGCGGGCGGGCACCGCGCGGGCGGCACCCCATGGCGGCAGCCCGTCGCACGCGGCAGGCAGCCGCGGCAGACGGCACCGAGCGCGCCCGGGCAGCCCCGGCGCAGGCGCGCCGCGCGGACCGGCGGCCCCTCCGCTCACGCACACGCGCACGCACCCTGCCGCAGGGGCACCGCCGCCCGCACCGAGCCCCCGCGCCCGCGCCCGCGCCCGCCGCGCCGTCTCACTCCCCCGGCATGTGGTCCAGCCGGCGCAGGATGACGCCCTCGCGGAGGGCCCAGGGGCAGATTTCCAGGGCTTCCACGCCGAACAGGTCCATCGCGCCCTCGGCGACCAGGGCGCCCGCGAGGAGCTGGCCCGCGCGACCCTCGGAGACACCGGGGAGTTCGGCGCGCTCGTCCACGGTCATGGCGGCGAGGCGGGGGACCCAGGACTCGAGGGAGGCCCGCTTCAGCTCGCGCTGGACGTAGAGGCCCTCGGCGGAGCGGGCGGCGCCGGCGATGCGGGCGAGCTGCTTGAAGGTCTTGGAGGTGGCGACGACGTGGTCGGGGGCGCCGAAGCGGCGGAACTCCCCGACCGTACGGGCGATCTGCGCGCGGACGTGGCGGCGCAGCGCCCGGACGTCGTCGGGGGCGGGCGGGTCGCCGGGGAGCCAGGCGGCGGTGAGGCGGCCGGCGCCGAGCGGGAGGGAGACGGCCGCGTCGGGTTCCTCGTCGATGCCGTAGGCGATCTCCAGGGAGCCGCCGCCGATGTCCAGGACGAGCAGTTTCCCGGCCGACCAGCCGTACCAGCGGCGGGCGGCGAGGAAGGTCAGCCGGGCCTCCTCGGCCCCGGTGAGGACCTGGAGGTCGACGCCGGTCTCGGCCTTCACGCGCGCGAGGACCTCGTCGGCGTTGCCGGCCTCGCGCACGGCGGAGGTGGCGAACGGCAGCAGTTCCTCGACGCCCTTGTCCTCGGCGGCCTGGAGCGCGTCGCGGACGACGGCGATGAGCTTGTCGATCCCTTCGGGGCCGATGGCCCCGTCCTCGTCGAGGAGCTGGGCGAGGCGGAGCTCCACCTTGTGCGAATGCGCGGGCAGCGGGCGCGCGCCCGGGTGCGCATCCACCACCAGCAGATGCACCGTGTTCGATCCCACGTCGAGGACTCCGAGTCTCATGTACGGCACGCTACTGCCCGCCGCGCCGTCAGCCGCCCCCCGGAACCGTGCCCGATCCGGTCCGGGAGGTCCCGCAGGCCGTCCCGGGCGACTTACCCTGGTCCCGTGCCAAAGACGAAAAAGACGAAGAGCGAAAAGGCCGCGAAGAAGGCCAAGAAGGACAAGACGGTCCTGGGTTCTTCGTCGGCGAAAGCAGCCGAGGACGCCCTGACGACGTCGCGGCAGGACCCGGCGGCCGACGAGAAGGGGCTCGACTTCGCGCGCGCGTGGGTGGAGTTTCCCGATCCGGCGGACGACGAGCAGGTCTTCCGGTGCGATCTGACGTGGCTGACCTCTCGCTGGACCTGCATCTTCGGGAGCGGCTGCCAGGGCATCCAGGCGGGCCGCGCGGACGACGGCTGCTGCACGCTGGGCGCGCACTTCTCCGACGAGGACGACGAGAAGCGGGTCGCCGAGCATGTGGCGAGGCTCACGCCGGAGATCTGGCAGCACCACGACGTCGGCAGGGAGAGCGGCTGGATCTCCGAGGACGACGAGGGTTCCCGGCAGACCCGCCCGTATCAGGGCTCGTGCATCTTCCAGAACCGGCCCGGCTTCGCTGGCGGCGCGGGCTGCTCGCTGCACATCCTGGCGCTGAGGGAGGGCCGCGAGCCGCTGGAGACCAAGCCGGACGTCTGCTGGCAGCTGCCGGTGCGCCGGACCTACGACTGGATCGACCGGCCCGACGACACCCGGGTGCTCCAGGTGTCGATCGGCGAGTACGACCGCCGGGGCTGGGGCCCGGGCGGCCACGACCTGCACTGGTGGTGCACGTCGGCGACCTCGGCGCACGGCGCGGGAGAGCCGGTGTACGTCTCGTACCGCGCGGAGCTGACCGAGCTGATGGGGAAGGCGGGCTACGACCGGCTGGCCGAGCTGTGCGAGCAGCGGCTGGCCTCGCAGCTGCCGCTGGTCGCGCCGCATCCCGCGGACCCGGTGGTGTGACACCGGCCGCGTTCGGGACGTGACGCCCGCTCAGGACGTACCGGGACTCGGGTCGCCGCCGTCGCCCGGCGGCGGGGTCGAGCTGCCGGGACCGGGCGGGGAGGACGCGCTGGGCGTGGGTTCCGGGTCGGGTGACGGGGGCGGGCTGCTGGACGGGGGCGCCGTGGGCGCGGTGGCCGTCGGCCTCGGGTCCGGGGTGGACGGCGGCGGCTCGGACGGCGGGCTCGGCAGGGGGGCCGGGCCGGGGTCGGCCGGGGTGGGCGCGGTGCCGTAGCCCGCGATGGAGACGACGGCGCCGGCGGGCGAGATCGCGACCCGCGCGGTCCAGTACCCGGACGGCTCGCGCAGGTGGTCGACGTACACCTTCAGCGTGGTCGACTCGCCGGGCCGCAGGGTGCCCGAGGACTGGCTGAAGTAGAGCCAGGGGGCGGCGGTGGACGCGGACCAGCGGACCGGGGAGCGGCCGGAGGCGGTGAGGGTGACGAGGGTGGTGTCGCCGATGTGGCCGGCGGTGACCTCCAGCCGCCCGGCGCCCTTCGTGCCGGCTCCGGTGACGCTGACGACCTCGACGGAGACATCGGGCCGGTCGCTCCGCGAGGGATGTCCGCCGGGCTTGGCGCTGGCGTTGCCGGCGTTCTCGTAACCGCTGCCCCCCTCGCCGCCGAAGCCCCCGGCGATGTCGTCGCGGCTGGTGGCGGTTCCGCCGCCGGCCCCTGCCTCGCCGGCGCCGGGGGCGCCCCGGTAGGCGGACCACAGCGCGATCACGGGGGCGGCGATGACGGTGGCGACCACGGTCGTGGTGACGGCCCGCGCGCGGAGGCGGTCCCGGCGTGCGGCGCGGTCCTTGGGGTCCATGGGGAAGCCGCGCCGGTCGAAGCGGGGTGCGGCGGCTCCCCGCGCGCGCGTGTGGTGGGCCATGGCCATGCGCAGGGCCGCGCGGGGCGCCGCCAGGACGGGCAGCTCGGCGGGGGTGAGAGTGGCGCCGGGCCAGCGGCCGGGGACCGCGCGCTGCGCACCGCGGCGGCAGCGCGGGCAGTCGTCGACGTGCCGGACCAGCTCGCGGCGCAGGGCGGGGCTGAGCACGAGCTGGTGGTCGCCGGTGAGCCGGGCGACGCCCGGGCAGGTGCCGCTCTCGACGACGGCGAGCGCCGCGCGGGTCCGCTCGACCTCGCAGGCGGCGGCGGCCAGCAGCTCGCGGGCTGCGGCGAGTTCCAGGCCGAGTACGGCGGCGACCTCGTGGGCGGCCAGGTGATGGCGTACGGCGAGTTCCAGCGCCTCGCGCTGTTCCGGGGTGGTGCCGGCCGCCTCGGGCCAGGCGAGCAGGGCGAGTTCGCGCCGGCGCTCCTCCTGGACTTCCTCCGAGACCGGCGGCACGGCGGGCGGCGCGGGCCGCTGCCGGGCGGGGTTGTGGCGGCCCGCCGCGTGGGTGGCCTGACGTTTCTGCTTGGCCTCGGCCAGCTTGCGCAGACAGGCCCAGCGGGCCAGCGCGTACAGCCAGGCGCGGCGCTCCCCGGCCGCTTCGGGGGCGCGCTGGCCGCGCCGCTCGGCGACGGCCAGCACCTCGCCGAGGGCGGCGGTGGCGCTGTCGTGGTCGCACAGGACGGAGAGGCAGTAGGTGAACAGTCCGTCGAGGTACGGCTCGTAGCGCGCGGGGGGCCGGTGCGCCAGCGTGCGCGCCGCAGCGCGGTCGCGCGCCTCGCGGTGCGCCCGGTGTGCACCGGTCGTGCGGGTCGAAGTCTCCGGGCTGCTGCTCATCACCCGGTGACCGTAGGGCGCCGGGGAAGGACCCTTCCGCCCCCTTGAGCACTTTTAATCCGTACGGGTGAAACGATCCCTCATAAGGGGACAGGAGCCCATCATTCCGTGGCTGATTCCGAGGGGTGCGGGCCGATTCGGGGCGGGTGGCACGGGGGCGCGGCCCGGACGTGACCGGTGGCTCGGCCGGGCGGCCCCGGCCCCGCGGCGGCCGTGTTGTCAGTGCGGCCGGTTACGGTTTCGTCCATGGCTGCCCGTACGAAGACCACCAAGGACCGCCCGTCCTACCGCTGCACCGAGTGCGGCTGGCAGACGGCGAAGTGGCTCGGCCGCTGCCCCGAGTGCCAGGCCTGGGGGACGGTCGAGGAGTACGGCGCGCCCGCGGTCCGTACGACGACGCCGGGCCGCGTCACCACCTCCGCCCTGCCCATCGGCCAGGTCGACGGCCGCCAGGCCACCGCCC
This sequence comes from Streptomyces sp., assembly GCF_035645055.1. GTDB lineage: Bacteria > Actinomycetota > Actinomycetes > Streptomycetales > Streptomycetaceae > Streptomyces. The sequence continues at coordinate 18,605 of NZ_DASQNH010000001.1, forward strand.
GCACCACCGGCGTGCCCGAGCTGGACCGGGTGCTCGGCGGCGGTCTGGTGCCCGGCGCGGTCGTGCTGCTCGCGGGCGAGCCCGGGGTCGGCAAGTCGACGCTGCTGCTGGACGTGGCGGCCAAGTCGGCGAGCGAGGAGCACCGGACCCTCTATGTCACGGGCGAGGAGTCGGCGAGCCAGGTCCGGCTGCGCGCCGACCGCATCGGCGCCCTCGACGACCACCTGTATCTGGCCGCGGAGACCGATCTGTCCGCCGTCCTCGGCCACCTGGACGCGGTGCGGCCCTCGCTGCTGATCCTGGACTCGGTACAGACGGTGGCGTCCCCGGAGATCGACGGCGCCCCGGGGGGCATGGCCCAGGTCCGCGAGGTGGCCGGCGCCCTGATCCGGGCCTCGAAGGAGCGCGGCATGTCCACCCTCCTGGTGGGCCATGTCACCAAGGACGGCGCGATCGCCGGCCCGCGTCTGCTGGAACACCTGGTGGACGTCGTCCTGCACTTCGAGGGCGACCGGCACGCCCGTCTGCGGCTCGTGCGCGGCGTCAAGAACCGGTACGGCGCCACGGACGAGGTCGGCTGCTTCGAACTGCACGACGAGGGCATCGTGGGCCTCGCCGACCCGAGCGGACTTTTCCTGACACGACGTGCCGAACCGGTCCCCGGCACCTGTCTGACCGTCACCCTGGAGGGCCGCCGCCCCCTGGTCGCCGAGGTACAGGCGCTCACCGTCGACTCCCAGATCCCCTCCCCGCGCCGCACCACCTCCGGCCTGGAGACCTCCCGGGTCTCGATGATGCTGGCCGTCCTGGAACAGCGCGGCCGGATCAGCGCCCTGGGCAAAAGGGACATCTACTCCGCGACGGTCGGCGGCGTGAAGCTCTCCGAGCCGGCCGCCGACCTCGCGGTCGCGCTCGCCCTGGCCTCCGCGGCGAGCGACACCCCGCTGCCCAAGAACCTCGTCGCGATCGGCGAGGTGGGCCTCGCCGGCGAGGTCAGACGGGTCACCGGGGTCCAGCGCCGGCTGGCCGAGGCGCACCGCCTGGGCTTCACGCACGCGCTGGTACCGGGCGACCCGGGGAAGGTCCCGGCCGGTATGAAGGTCCTGGAAGTCGCCGACATAGGAGACGCCCTGAGGGTCCTCCCCCGCTCCCGTCGCCGAGACGCCCCCCGGGAGGCGGAGGACCGCCGGTAGACTTTGCCCTGGTCTCGCCCGTCCGTACGAACCGAGTGCGCGTTGCGGGAGCGCCCCAGAACCTGCGACCGGAGGAGTGCAGTGGCAGCCAACGACCGGGCGGCAGCTCCCGGAAAGTCCGGTGGGAGTTCCGGTGCCGATGGCCTGATGCGCGCCTCACTGAGCGCCGTGGCACCCGGCACGGCCCTGCGCGACGGCCTCGAGCGGGTGCTGCGCGGCAACACCGGCGGCCTCATCGTGCTCGGCTCGGACAAGACCGTCGAAGCGATGTGCACGGGCGGATTCGTCCTGGACGTCGAATTCACCGCGACCCGGCTGCGCGAGCTGTGCAAGCTGGACGGCGGCATCGTGCTCTCCTCCGACCTGTCGAAGATCCTGCGGGCGGGTGTGCAGTTCGTGCCCGACGCCACGATCCCGACCGAGGAGACCGGCACCCGGCACCGCACCGCGGACCGGGTCAGCAAGCAGGTCGGCTTCCCCGTGGTCTCCGTCTCCCAGTCGATGCGGCTGATCGCGCTCTACGTCGACGGCCAGCGCCGGGTCCTGGAGGACTCGGCGGCGATCCTCTCCCGCGCCAACCAGGCCCTCGCCACCCTGGAGCGGTACAAGCTCCGCCTCGACGAGGTCGCGGGCACCCTGTCGGCGCTGGAGATCGAGGACCTGGTGACGGTCCGGGACGTCTCCGCGGTCGCCCAGCGGCTGGAGATGGTGCGCCGGATCGCCACCGAGATCGCCGAGTACGTGGTGGAGCTGGGCACCGACGGCCGCCTTCTCGCGCTCCAGCTGGACGAGTTGATCGCCGGTGTGGAGCCCGAGCGGGAGCTGGTCGTACGGGACTATGTGCCCGAGCCGACCGCCAAGCGTTCCCGCACCGTCGACGAGGCGCTGTACGAGCTGGACGCGCTGACCCACGCCGAGCTGCTGGAAATGCCCACGGTGGCGCGCGCGTTGGGGTACACCGGGTCGCCCGAGACCCTGGACTCCGCGGTGTCGCCGCGCGGCTTCCGGCTGCTGGCCAAGGTGCCGAGGCTGCCCGGCGCGATCATCGACCGGCTGGTGGAGCACTTCGGCGGGCTCCAGAAGCTGCTCGCCGCGAGCGTGGACGACCTGCAGACCGTGGACGGTGTGGGCGAGGCCCGGGCGCGCAGCGTGCGCGAGGGGCTGTCGCGGCTGGCGGAGAGCTCGATCCTGGAGCGGTATGTCTGAGCGGTACGGCTGAGCGGTGCGTCGGAGCCGCTCAGCCGAGCGGCAGCCGAAGGGGGCCGCACCCGGCGGGGTGCGGCCCCCTTCGGCGTCTCGCTCAGTCCGCGTCGAGCACGAACGACGTCTGCGCCTTCGCGAAGCTGGCGGCCTTGGCCTCCAGCAGATACGTCCCGGGCTTGGCCGACCCGGCCGGAGGCGTCGCGCACTCCGGGGCGCTCGGCTCCCGGTCCCACTCGACGGTGTAGGTGATGCCGCTCTTGGCCGGAACCCGGTAGAGCAGGTGGGCGGCGCCCTCGGGGCAGTCCGCGGACGACCAGTAGGCGTCGTCGCCGTCGGCCTGAGTGATCGTCAGCACCGCGCCGCGCGGTCCGAGATCGATCTTGCAGTCGCTTCCGGAGGTGTTCCTCGCGGTGATCCGGAACGCGGGCGTCTGGTCCGGCGAGTAGGAGTTGCGCACACTGCGCACGCTCAAGGTGACGGCGCCCGGTGCGCAGTCGGGGAGTGCGGAGCCCGCGGGCAGCGCGTCGCCCGCGCCGACCCCGTCGGCCACCCCGCCGGCGCCGGACCCGCCCGGCTTGTCGTCCGTACCGTCCGCGCCGCCGGAGTCACCGGCGTCCGTACCGTCGCCCGATCCCGCACCGGACCCGTCACCGGAGCCGTCCCCGGAGCCGCCGGAGTCTCCCGATCCGCCGGAGTCGCCGCTGCCCGACTCGTCGCGCCCGCCCGGGTGTTCGCTGATCGCCGGTCCGGAACCGGACGGTCCGGCGGTGATCGTGGGCAGGGGGTTCTTGCCGTTGGAACCACCGGCGTCGTTGTCGCCGCCGCCGTCGCCCGACGTGACGGTCCAGGTGATCAGCAACGCCAACAGGGCGACCACGGACAGCAGGACGGCCCTCCGTCGCCAGTAGATGGAGGAGGGAAGCGGCCCGACCGGATTGCGCAGAGATCCCACGGCGCAAACTGTACGAGAGATCAGTCCGTTCGCCGGTCCCACCCGCCGCCCTGGGTAACAACTTTTCCGGATCATCATCACGGAATCCGCCATTCCGCCACGGCGGCTCCCTCTTCACGCGCTCGCGTTCGCGCCCTTGACCCTTTGGCCACGACTCATCGGGCACCCCTGGGCGCATCCGACGGCGCGGTCCCGGGGCATCGGGCGGCACGCTCCGCGCACATCGGACGGCACGCTCCGCCACGCCGGGAACCCCTCCGCCGCCCCTCGGCGTGGCAGGATCGGAAGCGTCATGACTGCTCCCACGAAGCCCCTCCCCGGCACCCCCGCCCCCGGCCACGCCGACCCCACCACCGGCGAGCACCTGCACGCCCCTGTCATCGCCTGGTTCGACGAGCACGCGCGCGACCTGCCCTGGCGACGCCCGGAGGCCGGGCCGTGGGGCGTGATGGTCAGCGAGTTCATGCTCCAGCAGACGCCGGTCAGCCGCGTCCTGCCCGTCTACGAGCAGTGGCTGGCGCGCTGGCCGCGCCCCGCCGACCTCGCCGAGGAGCCGCCCGGCGAAGCGGTCCGCGCCTGGGGCCGGCTCGGCTATCCGCGCCGCGCCCTGCGGCTGCACGGCGCGGCGGTCGCCATAACGGAACGGCACGGCGGCGACGTACCGGCCGACCACGCGCAACTGCTGGCGCTGCCCGGCATCGGCGAGTACACGGCCGCCGCGGTCGCCTCCTTCGCGTACGGGCAGCGCCATCCGGTGCTGGACACCAATGTGCGCCGGGTCTTCGCGCGCGCGGTGACCGGGGTGCGGTATCCGCCGAACGCCACCACCGCCGCCGAGCGCCGGCTGGCCCGCGCGCTGCTGCCCGAGGACGAGCGGACCGCCGCCCGCTGGGCGGCCGCCTCGATGGAGCTGGGCGCGCTGGTGTGCACCGCCAAGAACGAGACCTGCCGGCGCTGTCCGATCGCCGCCCGGTGCGCCTGGCGGCTCGCGGGCAAGCCGGAGCACGACGGTCCGCCGCGCCGCGGCCAGACGTACGCCGGGACCGACCGGCAGGTCCGCGGCAAGCTGCTCGCCGTGCTGCGCGAGGCGCACGCGCCGGTCCCGCAGGCCGCGTTGGACCGGGTGTGGCACGAGCCGGTGCAGCGCGCCCGGGCGCTGGACGGGCTGGTCGCCGACGGCCTGGTCGAACCGCTGCCCGGCGGGATGTACCGGCTGCCGCTGGGCTGACGGATGTGACGGTGCGGCCGTCTCCGGCGTCGCGGCCCCCGCCTCCCACTCGCCGCAAATCACCCACACCTGCTCGAAGACGCCCGCCCTTTTACCCCGTTCCTCCTTTCGTTACACAACCGACGGACAGCCGATTGACAGTCGCGGGCTGCTTCGCACAGCCCCGTGACAACGCCTCCGTAGCTTCATTGCCGTACCCGACAGCGGGACTGAGCACGGGACAACGGGGAAAAGACGGAGGCGGTTGATCATGGCGCAGGGCGAGGTGCTCGAGTTCGAGGAGTACGTCCGCACCCGGCAGGACGCGTTGCTGCGCAGCGCCCGGCGCCTGGTACCGGACCCGGTCGACGCGCAGGATCTGCTCCAGACGGCGCTCGCGCGGACGTACGGCCGCTGGGACGGCATCGCGGACAAGCGGCTGGCGGACGCCTATCTGCGCCGGGTCATGATCAACACGCGGACCGAGTGGTGGCGGGCGCGGAAGCTGGAGGAGGTGCCGACCGAGCAGCTGCCGGACGCCTCGGTCGACGACTCCACCGAACAGCACGCGGACCGCGCCCTGCTGATGGACGTCATGAAGGTGCTGGCCCCGAAGCAGCGCAGCGTGGTCGTACTGCGACACTGGGAGCAGATGTCCACGGAGGAGACGGCCGCGGCCCTCGGCATGTCGGCGGGAACGGTCAAGAGCACGCTGCACCGGGCGCTCGCCCGGCTCCGCGAGGAGCTGGAGGCCCGCGATCTGGACGCACGCGCGCTGGAGCGTGAGGAGCGGGAGCGGTGCGCGGCCTGACCGGCACGGGAACGGCTGGGACAGACCCTGGCGATCAAGGCGTCCGGGCGGCGGGCAGGGCGATGGTCTTAGTCGCCGCCCTCGTCCTGTGTCTGGCCGCCTGCGGCACTGGCGGCACCGGCGCGCGGGACGAGGGGCCGGCGCACATCGGCACGGTGGCGGGTGCGGGGGCGGCGCCCTCCGACCAGCCGTCCGCGTCCGTCACGCCGAACCGGATGGACGCGCTCCGGCTGGTGCGCAGCGACCCGCGGGTCTCCCCGGCGGTCAAGCGCGAGCTGAAGCCCTGCGTCCCCGACGACTACCCGGTCGACGTGTCGTACGGCGACCTGACCGGCGGGACCGTGGACGATCTCGTGGTCAACGTGCTGACCTGCGGTGACGCGGTCGGGGTCGGGTCGTATGTGTACCACCGGGTCGACGGCCGGTACGAGAATGTCTTCGGGGCCGAGGAGTCCCCGGTGTACGCGGAGATCGACCGCGGCGATCTGGTGGTGACCAGGCAGGTGTACGAGAAGGGCGACCCCGTCTCCAACCCCTCCGGCGAGGTGGTGATCACCTACCGCTGGACCGGGAACCGCTTCGCCGAGGAGTACCGCATGCACAACGAGTACGGCAACGCCGTCGGGGAGGCCCCCGCCCCGGCACCCGAGAGCAACTGACGCCCAGAGCCACTGACCAGCACCGACGGAGCATCCGGATGGCAGACCAGACCCACGTCCTGTTCGTCGAGGACGACGACGTCATCCGCGAGGCCACCCAGCTCGCCCTGGAGCGGGACGGCTTCGCGGTCACCGCCATGCCCGACGGGCTGTCGGGCCTGGAGGCGTTCCGCGCGAACCGGCCCGACATCGCCCTGCTGGACGTCATGGTGCCGGGGCTGGACGGGGTCAGCCTGTGCCGCCGGATCCGCGACGAGTCGACCGTGCCGGTGATCATGCTGTCCGCGCGGGCCGACGCCATCGATGTCGTCCTGGGCCTGGAGGCGGGTGCCGACGACTATGTGACCAAGCCGTTCGACGGTGCGGTGCTGGTGGCCCGGATACGCGCGGTCCTGCGCCGCTTCGGCCACGCCGGTGGCGGCGACCGGGCCGACGAGTCCGGTGCCGCGGCGTCCGGCGGGATGCTGACCTTCGGCGATCTGGAGATCGACACCGAGGGCATGGAGGTGCGCCGGGCCGGACAGCCGGTGGCGCTGACGCCGACCGAGATGCGGCTGCTGCTGGAGTTCTCCGCCGCGCCGGGCACCGTGCTCTCCCGCGACAAGCTGCTGGAGCGGGTCTGGGACTACGGCTGGGGCGGGGACACCCGGGTCGTCGACGTCCATGTGCAGCGGCTGCGGCAGAAGATCGGCCAGGACCGGATCGAGACGGTCCGCGGCTTCGGTTACAAGCTGAAGGCCTGAGCGGGGGCTGTCGACGTGATGCGGGGGATGACACGCCCGTCCGCCCGGCGCGCGGACAGCCGCGCGCTCCTGGGCGCGGGCCCCGGCGCGGGCATCCGCGCCCGGCTCGGCGGGAGATTCGGCGACAAATCCGGTCCAGGCCTGCGCAAGGGCCTGCCCCGCGGGCTGCGCAACGGGTTGCCCCGCGGGCTGCGCAAGGGCCTGCCCCGCGGGTTGCGCAAGGGGCTTCCCAGCGAGCTGCGCACCGGTCTGCGCTGGAAGCTCAGCGCGGCGATCGCGCTGGTCGGCGCGCTGGTCGCGATCGCGCTCAGCCTGGTGGTGCACAACGCCGCCCGCGTCTCGATGCTGGACAACGCGCGCGACCTGGCGGACGAGCGGATCCAGATCGCCCAGCGCGACCTCGCGGACGTGCAGATCGCCGAGCACACCTTCGACCTGTCCAACCGGGCCAACTTCGCCAGCGTCAAGATCGACGACCCCCATCTGCCGGCCGAGCTGCGGGCGAAGGTCGGGGCCGGACGCCGCGCGACCTATGTGGCGGACCCGCCGGGCGGTTCCCCCGACATCTGGGCCGCCGTACCGATCGCCGACGGCCATGTGCTGTCGCTGCACACCGGGCTCACCGAGCGCAGTACGGACATCCTCAACGATCTCGACCAGGCCCTGGTGATCGGCTCGATCGCGGTCGTCCTCGTCGGCAGCGCGCTCGGCGTGCTGATCGGGGGACAGCTGTCGGGCCGGCTGCGCAAGGCCGCCGCCGCGGCGAACCGGGTCGCCAAGGGCGAGCCGGACGTCCGGGTGCGGGAGGCGATCGGCGGGGTCGTGCGGGACGAGACCGACGATCTCGCGCGGGCCGTCGACGCGATGGCGGACGCGCTCCAGCAGCGGCTGGAGGCCGAGCGCCGGGTCACCGCCGACATCGCGCACGAGCTGCGCACCCCGGTGACCGGGCTGCTCACCGCGGCCGAGCTGCTGCCGCCGGGCCGCCCGACCGAGCTGGTGCTGGACCGGGCGAAGGCCATGCGCACCCTGGTGGAGGACGTGCTGGAGGTGGCGCGGCTGGACGGGGCGTCCGAGCGGGCCGAGCTGCAGGACATCATGCTGGGCGAGTTCGTGGCCCGGCGGGTGGCGGCGAAGGACCCGGACATCGCGGTGCACGTGGTGCACGAGTCGGAGGTCACCACCGATCCGCGGCGGCTGGAGCGGGTGCTGTTCAATCTGCTCGCCAACGCGGCCCGGCACGGCAGGCCGCCTGTCGAGGTCACCGTGGAGGGCCGGGTGATCCGGGTCCGCGACCACGGGCCGGGCTTCCCGGAGGATCTGCTCGCCGAGGGCCCCAGCCGGTTCCGCACCGGCAGCCAGGACCGCGCCGGGCACGGCCACGGGCTGGGCCTGACCATCGCCGCGGGCCAGGCCCGGGTGCTGGGTGCCCGCCTGACCTTCCGCAACGTCCGGCCGCCGGGCGCCCCCGCGCGCATTCCGGCCGAGGGCGCGGTCGCCGTGCTGTGGCTGCCGGAGCACGCGCCGACGAACACCGGCAGCTATCCGATGCTGCCGCTGTCCGGGGATCAGTGAGGCCGGGGAGCAGTGAGACCCGGGACCAGTGAGGCCCGGGGGTGCCCCGCTCGGGGCCACCCGCCCGGGATGGCCCCTCAGCAGCCGAAGTCCTTGGAGAAGTCCAGCTCCTCGCTGCGCTCGGTCAGCGAGTACCGGTTGCCGTTGTCGTCGCGGAAGATCGCCTCGATGCCGTACGGCCGCTCCTGGGGCTCCTGGGGCTCCTGGATGAACTCGACGCCGCGGGCCCGGAACGTCTCGTAGTCGCCCCGGCAGTCGTCGGTGCGGAACGCGCCGGCGCGGACGAAGTGGAAGCGTGAATACCCGGCGTGGCCGGCCACCGCGGCCAGGTCGAGATCGGGGTCGGCCCAGTCGCGGTCCATGGCGTCCTTGGCGAGGCGCAACGGCCGCATCGTGTCCATACGCCGATGGTGGCACGCGGCACTGACAACGACCCCGGGCGCGGTGGGGCGCCCGGGGTCGTCGGGAGGTTCAGCCGGTTCTCACCGGCGGGTTCAGCCGGTTCTCGCCTCTGTCACGTCGGCGAGGGACGGCCGGTGCGTGGCGGTGGCCTCAGAGGGAGAGACCCTTGCCGCGCAGGAAGGCGACCGGGTCGATGGCCGTGCCGTAGTTCGGGGTGGTGCGGATCTCGAAGTGCAGGTGCGGGCCGCTGGAGTTGCCGGTGTTGCCGGACAGGGCGATCTTCTGGCCGGTGGCGACGATCTGGCCGACCTTCACGTTGATCTTGGACAGGTGGGCGTACTGGGAGTACTGGCCGTTGCCGTGCTTGATCACGATGGCGTTGCCGTACGCGGGACCGTCACCGGCGCCGTTGCCGCCGGCCTTGACGACGGTGCCGCCGTGCGCGGCGACGACCTTGGTGCCGCTCGGCACCGCGAAGTCCTGACCGCTGTGGGTGGACTGCCAGCGGGCGCCGTTCTGGGCGAAGCTCGCGGTCTTGGTGTAGCCCTTCACGGGGGCGACCCAGCCGGCGGCCTTCTTGGCGGCGGTCGTGGCGGTGACGGCGGTCGGGGCGGCGGAGGGGGCGGCGGCCGCGACCCCGGCCCCCAGCACGACCGAGGCGCCCAGGCCGGCGGCCAGGACGGCCGCGCGGGTGCGGAGCTGGGCCGTACGGGAAGAACGGGACGTGACACGCGGGGACATTCGCTACCTCGGAAGGTCGGGGACAGAGAGAACCACCCGGCGCACAGGCATCGGCTCCGGATGGCCATCCCTTGGTAACCCGGACCCCCGCAAAGGCCCAAAACCCTGATCTACGGCTCAAGCTAGTACTTGACCCCGAAATATCCCGACTCTTGACAGAGCCCCCATTCGGGACGAACCACAGCAGAACGCCGGTTCCGACGAAGGAACCTTGAGGCATACGTCCTTTTTGCCCGAATCGACCTTTCCACTATTCCGGCTAGTACCGGACAAATCGCCTGTGCGGCATGTCACCGGACGGCGAGATCTGCCGGCCCGCGAATGTGACCGGCGCTACTCTGCTGGTCAGACGGGGTGTCGACGGATTTCGGGGGAGACCGGAGTGGAACCGACGGCCATCGGGGTCAGGCTGGCGTCCAGCGTTGTGACGCCGCTCATACGAAGGCTCTTCGTTACCGAGGGACCGGGCGCCGGACTGGTGGACCGGCCGGTGCGGCTCTCCGGGCACCTCTCGTTCCGCGGCGAGAAAGGGCGGCTCGGCCCGGCGGACGTCCAGCGGCTGGCCGCCGAGCTGGTCCGGCAGGCCCTCGCCACCGGGGAGCGCCCGCTGCCCGCCGACGAGGAGCAGGCCGTCACCCACGCCCTCGCCGACACCCTGTACGCCCTCGGCGACCTCACCATGACCGACGTCCAGGCCGTGGAACTGGGCCCCGAGGCCCTGGCCGCCCGGCTGCGCCGCGCCGCCGGCGACCCGGCCCGCCATCTCTCCTACGACGCGAGCCTCTTCCTCGACCGCCTGCTCACCACCGCCTGCCTGCACATCCTGCACTTCTTCACCCAGCGGTCCACCTTCGTCCCGCGCACCCTGGTCGAGCAGACCCGCCGCCAGCGCGAGCTGATGGCCAAGGTCGACGAGCTGATCGCCCGCACCCCGCCGCCCGCCGGCACCGACCAGGCCTTCGAACAGCGCTACCTCTCCTACGTCGCCACCCGCCACGCCCACCTCACGATCTACGGCATCGACCTGGTCGCCTCCCCCGACCGCTGGCCCCTGGACGCCGCCTACCTGAGCCTCACGGCCCTGCACCCGGACGACGGCGGCGACCACGGCGGCGACCCCGACGGCGGGCCCGTCGTCTCCGCCGCCACCGCCCTGCCCGCCGACCGGGCACTGGCCGAGCACGACCGGGTGCTGCTGCGCGGAGTCGCCGGTTCCGGCAAGACCACGCTGGTGCAGTGGCTCGCGGTCACCGCGGCCCGGGGCGAGCGCGGCCGGATCCCCTTCGTGCTGCCGCTGCGCACCCTGGTCCGCCGTGCCGACGGCCTGCCCGCACCCGACGCCTTCCTGAGCGCCGTACGCGTCCCCTTCCACGCCACTCAGCCCGCCGGCTGGGCGGACCGGGTACTCGGCGACGGTCGCGGGCTGCTCCTCGTCGACGGCATCGACGAGATCCCCGAGCGGGACCGCGAGCGGACCCGGCGCTGGCTGCGCGAGCTGCTCGACGTCTACCCCGGCAACCAGTGGCTGGTGACCTCCCGCCCCACCGCCGTGCGCGCCCACTGGCTCGCCGCCGACGGGTTCACCGAACTCGCCCTCACCCCCATGCGCGGCGACGACGTGGCCGCCTTCGTCACCCGATGGCACACCGCCGCGCGGATCGGCGCCCCCGACCCCGGCCTCCTCGACACCTACGAACGCGTCCTGCTCGACGCCGTCCGCACCAAGCCCGACCTCGCACAGCTCGCCACCAATCCGCTCATGTGCGGTCTGATCTGCGCCCTGCACCGCGACCGGCGCGGCTACCTCCCGCACGGGCGGCAGGAGCTGTACGACGCCGCCCTGTCCATGCTGCTCGCCCGCCGGGACGAGGAACGCGACCTGATCACCCCCGACGACGGGGTGCACCTCACCGAACTCCCCCAGATCCAGCTCCTCCAGCGGCTCGCCTACTGGCTGATCCGCAACAACCAGTCCGAGCTGGACCGCGAACGCGCCGTCCGGATCGTCGCCGACGTGCTGCCCGCCCTGCCGGCCGCCGCGGCCCAGGGTGACGCCGAGCGGATCCTCGGCCATCTGCTGCTGCGCAGCGGCCTGCTCCGCGAACCGTCGGAGGGGACGGTGGAGTTCGTGCACCGCACCTTCCAGGACTACCTCGGCGCGCGGGCCGCCGTGGAGGACGGCGACTTCGGGCTGCTGGTGCGCAGCGCGGCGGACACCGCGTGGTCGGACGTGATCCGCATGGCGGTCGCGCACGCCCGGCCCCGCGAACGCGCCGAACTGCTGCGCGGCCTGATCACCGCCGCGGACCGGCTGACGGGGGCCGCCAGCACCCGCGTACGACTGCTGGCGCTGGCCTGCCTGGAGCACGCCACGGAACTCGACCCGCTGGTCCGGGCCGAGGTCGAACAGCGGGCCGCGGTGCTGATACCGCCCCGCTCCACCCAGGAGGCCCGCGCCCTGGCGGAGGCCGGGCCGCTCGCCCTGGAGCTGCTGCCGGGGCCGGAGGGCCTGAGCGAGGAGGAGGCACGGGCGGTCGTCGTCACGGCGTCGCTGATCGGCACGGACGCGGCGCTGCCGGTCCTGGCCCGGTTCCGCGGCCACCCCTCGCTGGACGTGCGGGCCCAGCTCACCTGGACCTGGCACCGCTTCCCGGTGCGGCGGTACGGCGAGGAGGTCGTCGCCCGTCTCAGGAAGGGCGGGCTGTTCTTCGCGGCGCACTCCGCGGAGCAGCTGCGCTTTCTGCGCGAACTGGGCGGGCGCCGGAAGATCCAGCTGGCCGGGAACATCCCGGCGGACGCGATCGCGGCGGGGCTCGTGCCGGAGCGCACGGAGAAGCTGATCATCCGCGGCAACGACCTGCTGCGGGATCTGGGCTGCCTCGCGGGCCTGCGGCGGCTCGGCCACCTCGACCTCAGCAGATCGCCGTACGTGGAGGACCTCACGCCGCTCGCCGGGCTGCCGCTGACCTGGCTGTCGCTGGACCTGCTGCCGGGTCTGGAACGGCCGGGCGCGCTGCACGCCCTCGCCGGGTGCCGGACGCTGGGCCAGCTGGACCTGGGGGTGCCGCTGGAGGCGGACTCGCTCGACGAGGCGATCCCGCTCGAACTGCCGCTGCGCTACCTGCGCTTCACCAAGACGGCGCTGCGGCACACCGGACTGCGCGGCCTGCACCGCTTCGGCGCCCTCAGACAGCTGAGCCTGGCCGCGCTCCAGAGCGAGCTGTCCCCGCGGGACCGCGAGGAGATCGCCCGGCTCCCCGAGCTGACGGAGCTGCGGATCAACTGGCGGGCCGTCGGCTGGCAGGGCCCGCCACTGCCCCGGATCACCAGCCTGCGGCTGAACAACCTGCACGGCACCGAGGACCTGGCGCGGATCCCCGCGCTGTTCCCCCGTCTGCGCGAGGTGGTGATCGTCCCCGCGCCGGACGCGTCCGAGATCCCGGACGAGGTGCTCGCGCCGCTGCCGGTCACCCCCGCCATCGCCAGGGTCCGTGCCGTCGTGTGACGCACGCCTCTAGCCACCTACCGTTCGGTAACCGTACGGTTCACCTCGCGTCACCCTCTTGAACGAGCATGCACACGACATGTGCCACCGACGTGAGAGGACCCCCCACCCATGACGAGACCCGGGATGCGCCGCACGGCCACCCTCGCCGTCACCGCGGCCGCCCTGCTGGCCATCGCCGCCCCCGCCGAAGCCACGACCGGCACCGGCACCACCGCCGTCGCCACCGCGACCACCACCGCCGCGGCGGACGTCGACTACGCCACCTGGCAGAAGGACTGCCAGGCCGTGATGGACCAGGCCCTGCCCTACCTCCGGCAGCGGATCGCCCAGCACCAGCCGGGCGAGAAGCAGGCGATCGTCTTCGACATCGACAACACGACCCTGGAGACCGACTTCGGCTTCAGCTACCCGTCGCCGGCCAACAAGCCGGTCCTGGAGGTCGCCGAGTACGCCCAGGAGCACGGCGTCGCGCTGTTCTTCGTGACCGCCCGCCCCGGCATCATCCACGCGCCCACCGAGTACAACCTGAAGAAGGTCGGCTACGAGGTCTCCGGGCTCCACGTCCGCGGCTTCCTCGACCTCTTCAAGAACGTCGCCGACTACAAGACGGCGCAGCGCGTCGCCATCGAGTCCAAGGGCTACACGATCATCGCCAACATCGGCAACAACACCACCGACCTGTCGGGCGGCCACGCCGAGAAGACGTACAAGCTGCCGGACTACGACGGACAGCTCTCGTAGGGCTTCACGCACGGAGAAGGGCCGGTGCCCGCCCGGGCACCGGCCCTCTCACCTGCCGTGAGACCTACTCCTTGCTGAGGTTCGGCCCGGCACCGCCGGCCGCCTGCTCGATCGGCGGGACGTCCGGCAGAGCCGACTTCTCCTCGCCGCGGAAGGTGAAGGTCTGGGTCTCGCCCTCGCCCTCGGTGTCCACGACCACGATGTGACCGGGGCGCAGCTCGCCGAAGAGGATCTTCTCCGACAGCGAGTCCTCGATCTCGCGCTGGATGGTCCGGCGCAGCGGCCGGGCGCCCAGCACGGGGTCGTAGCCCTTCCGGGACAGCAGCTCCTTGGCGGACTGGGACAGCTCGATGCCCATGTCCCGGTCCTTCAGGCGCTCGTCCACCTTGCCGATCATCAGGTCGACGATCCGGAGGATGTCGCCCTGGGTCAGCTGCGGGAAGACGACCACGTCGTCGACGCGGTTGAGGAACTCGGGGCGGAAGTGCTGCTTCAGCTCGTCCGACACCTTGTTCTTCATGCGCTCGTAGTTGGTCTTCGTGTCGCCCTGGGCGGCGAAGCCCAGGTTGAAGCCCTTGGAGATGTCCCGGGTGCCGAGGTTGGTCGTCATGATGATGACCGTGTTCTTGAAGTCCACGACCCGGCCCTGGGAGTCGGTCAGACGACCGTCCTCCAGGATCTGCAGCAGCGAGTTGAAGATGTCCGGGTGGGCCTTCTCGACCTCGTCGAAGAGGACGACGGAGAACGGCTTGCGGCGGACCTTCTCGGTCAGCTGGCCGCCCTCTTCGTAGCCCACGTAGCCGGGGGGCGAACCGAAGAGCCGCGACACCGTGTGCTTCTCGCTGAACTCCGACATGTCGAGGGAGATCAGCGCGTCCTCGTCACCGAACAGGAACTCGGCGAGCGCCTTGGACAGCTCGGTCTTACCGACACCGGACGGACCGGCGAAGATGAACGAGCCACCCGGACGCTTCGGGTCCTTCAGACCGGCGCGCGTACGACGGATCGCCTTGGACAGCGCCTTGACGGCGTCGTTCTGGCCGATGACCCGCTTGTGGAGCTCGTCCTCCATCCGGAGCAGGCGGGACGACTCCTCCTCGGTGAGCTTGAAGACCGGGATGCCCGTGGCGGTGGCCAGCACCTCGGCGATCAGCTCGCCGTCGACCTCAGCGACGACGTCCATGTCGCCGGCCTTCCACTCCTTCTCCCGCTTCGCCTTGGCGGCCAGGAGCTGCTTCTCCTTGTCACGCAGGGAAGCGGCCTTCTCGAAGTCCTGCGAGTCGATCGCGGACTCCTTGTCGCGGCGGACACCCGCGATCTTCTCGTCGAACTCGCGCAGGTCCGGCGGCGCGGTCATCCGGCGGATGCGCATCCGGGAACCGGCCTCGTCGATCAGGTCGATCGCCTTGTCCGGCAGGAAGCGGTCCGAGATGTACCGGTCGGCCAGGGTGGCGGCCTGAACCAGCGCCTCGTCGGTGATGGAGACGCGGTGGTGCGCCTCGTACCGGTCGCGCAGGCCCTTGAGGATCTCGATCGTGTGCGGCAGGGACGGCTCCGCGACCTGGATCGGCTGGAAGCGGCGCTCGAGGGCCGCGTCCTTCTCCAGGTGCTTGCGGTACTCGTCCAGCGTGGTCGCGCCGATGGTCTGCAGCTCACCACGGGCCAGCATCGGCTTGAGGATGGAGGCCGCGTCGATGGCGCCCTCGGCGGCACCCGCACCGACCAGCGTGTGCAGCTCGTCGATGAACAGGATGATGTCGCCGCGGGTGCGGATCTCCTTGAGCACCTTCTTCAGGCGCTCCTCGAAGTCACCGCGGTAGCGGGAGCCGGCGACCAGCGCGCCGAGGTCCAGGGTGTAGAGGTGCTTGTCCTTGAGGGTCTCGGGCACCTCGCCCTTGACGATGGCCTGGGCGAGGCCCTCGACGACGGCGGTCTTGCCGACGCCGGGCTCACCGATCAGGACCGGGTTGTTCTTCGTACGGCGGGACAGCACCTGCATGACCCGCTCGATCTCCTTCTCGCGCCCGATCACCGGGTCGAGCTTGGACTCACGAGCGGCCTGGGTGAGGTTCCGGCCGAACTGGTCGAGGACCAGGGACGTCGAGGGGGTGCCCTCCGCAGGGCCGCCGGCGGTGGCGGTCTCCTTGCCCTGGTAACCGGAGAGCAGCTGGATCACCTGCTGCCGCACGCGGTTCAGATCTGCGCCCAGCTTGACCAGGACCTGGGCGGCGACGCCCTCGCCCTCACGGATCAGGCCGAGCAGGATGTGCTCCGTGCCGATGTAGTTGTGGCCCAGCTGAAGGGCCTCGCGGAGCGACAGCTCCAGGACCTTCTTGGCACGGGGGGTGAAGGGGATGTGGCCCGACGGCGCCTGCTGCCCCTGGCCGATGATCTCCTCCACCTGCTGGCGGACCGCCTCGAGCGAAATCCCGAGGCTCTCAAGGGCCTTGGCGGCGACACCCTCACCCTCGTGGATCAGGCCCAGGAGGATGTGCTCGGTGCCGATGTAGTTGTGGTTGAGCATCCGGGCTTCTTCCTGAGCCAGGACGACAACCCGCCGCGCGCGGTCGGTGAACCTCTCGAACATCGTTAATCGCTCCTCAGAGCGGTCAGGCAGTAAGGGGAACTTCCCCTCCCTGTCCTTCCGCAGCTTAGTCCCGCAAGCGGGGACCGCTCATTCCAACTGCCGACACCGTCCTTGGCCTCCTGACCCCGAACGCCGACATCTGCTCCAACCCGATGGTGCGAGACGATGTTCCCGCAGGCCAGGCAGTTACCCTCACCACCAGTACGCCGATGGCGAACGCGAGACGGCCTTTCCTGCGTGTCGCCCCCTCCCACTAGGGATGTCTTACCCGCACGGACCGACAGTCCATGCCGCGCGCACGGTTTCCCTCCGCTACGGGCGAACAACCTTGCGCCTCCCCGCACCCCCGCACGCCCCCTTTTCCGGCACTCGGCGCATCCGCACGGGCACCCAGCGTAACCCGGACGGGCTTTCGACGGTTGCGCTGGGCATGGTTGGCGCAGCCCCGCAGTCCCCACCGTCCGTCACCGTCCCTCACCCCCGCCGTCCCGGCCGTCCCGGTCGTCCGCTCGACGCGAGCGACCGCCTCCGCGGGTGGTACGAGAACGATCTGGGATGGCCCGTGGTGCCCGGCAGGCCCTTGCGGCTCGTGGTGGGCCCCCGCTTCGACGTCCTGGACGTCCCCGCCGCAGCGGGCCTCGCCGCGCTGCGGCATCTCGCGCCGGGCTCTCCGGTCGCCGCGCAGGGCGGCCGGGTGCGGCTGCTGACGGCCCCGGGCACCGCGCAGGAGCTGCCGGGGCTGCTCGACTGGCTGGAGTGGGGCTCGCTGGACCTGGACCTCACCGCCCTGGGCGAGGGCACGCTCATGGACGCGCCGCGGGTGGGCGCGGAGTGGAGCCTCGGGGAGTCACCGGTCACGTCGTCGGTCACCGCGCCTGCTGCCGCGCCGCGGGGGGAAGGCGGGCCGCCGGTGGCCGTCGGCCGGGGCGGCTCGGCGCAGGGGGCCGCCGTGTGGGTGCGGCCCCCCGGTTCGGTGCGCGAGACCGAGGCCTCGCTGCCGACGCTGTCGGCCTTGGGGGGCGGTGGGGGCGCCCCCGATCTCGTACGCGTCGTGGACACGGTGGCGACACACTGCCACCGGATCCGGCTGCGGCGCGTGGGTGCTCAGCCGTTGGCCTTCTCGTAAGCCTCGCGAATGGACGCCGGAACTCGGCCACGGTCGTTGACCTCGTAACCGTTCTCCTTCGCCCACGCGCGGATGGCGGCGGTGTCCTGGCTGCCGCCGGAAGCGGCCCGCGCCTTTCCACGACCGCCCGAAGCACGGCCTCCGGTACGGCGACCGCCCTTCACATAGGGCTCGAGAAGGCCGCGAAGCTTGTCCGCATTGGCGGTCGTGAGATCGATCTCGTACGTCTTACCGTCCAGCGCGAACGTCACCGTCTCGTCCGCCTCGCCGCCGTCGAGGTCGTCGACAAGAAGGACCTGAACCTTCTGTGCCACCGGATTTCCTTTCATCGATAACGTGAGGACCTGGGGTCCGCGGCGTCCGCCGTTTCGCCGCCCCCTGTTATATGCAGTACAGCAGTACGTCGGAAAGCAAACCGCTTTTGCTGGAAAAACACAAACCCCTGGGAGAGACCCACTGCCCCTCCACTGCCCGGAAACGTGCGCGTTTCGGACATAGGGAACCTGGGCAGGGTCGGCAGAGCGGAATAACGACGATCACAGATGCAGAAGCATCCGACTGTTGCCCAAGGTGTTCGGTTTCACTCGTTCGAGACCCAGGAACTCCGCGACGCCCTCGTCATAGGAACGCAGCAGCTCCGCGTAGACATCGGTGTCGACCGGCGTCTCGCCGATCTCCACGAAGCCGTGCCGGCCGAAGAAGTCCACTTCGAAGGTGAGGCAGAAAACCCGGCGAACACCGAGCCAGCGGGCGGTCTGGAGCAACTTCTCCAGCACCTGGTGACCGACCCCGGCGCCCTTGAGCCCCGGCTTCACCGCGAGAGTGCGCACTTCCGCGAGGTCTTCCCACATCACGTGCAGTGCGCCGCAGCCGACGACCTCGGCGTTGTCGTCCCGTTCCGCTACCCAGAACTCCTGGATGTCCTCGTAAAGCGTCACCATCGCTTTGTCGAGCAGGATGCCGTGCCGGACGTACGCGTCAAGGAGCCGGCGGACGGCGGGGACATCGCTGGTCCGGGCCCGGCGGACGGTGATGGCTTTAGCGGTGACTTCGGGGTTCTCGGCGGAGGGGCTCTCTGCGGACATGGTCGGACGCTATCGCCCGTCACGCTCCGGTGCCGAGCCGGGGTTCTCCGCTTCCGCGCCTTCGGCTTGTGGGCGGGCTTCCGGCCGGGGCTGCCGTTCCGGTTCCGGCTCGGGTGTTTCCGGACCCTGGACGATGCGCACGGCATCCCGCAGGGCCGTCCGCTGTTCCTCGCTCATCATGCCGAAGAAGGCGACGAGTGCGGCGGCGGGGTTGTCGCTCTGCGACCAGGCGTCGTTCATCAGGGCGGCGGCGTAGGCGGCGCGGGTGGAGACCGCCTCATATCGATAGGCCCGGCCTTCCGCCTCGCGGCGGACCCAGCCCTTCTGATGGAGATTGTCCAAAACGGTCATCACCGTGGTGTAGGCGATGGACCGTTCCCGCTGAAGGTCTTCCAGGACTTCTCGAACGGTCACCGGGCGGTTCCACTTCCACACCCGCGTCATGACCGCGTCTTCGAGTTCTCCCAATGGGCGAGGCACAGCTTGAACAATAGTGGGAGATCTCCACAATGGCCTGCCGGACGTGCCCTTTCCCAGCAAACGCGAGCAAAAAGGGCGCGTCTGGGGTGTGCCGGGGCTGCCGAGTCCGGGAGCCCGCGTGACGGGGGCGCCGCCGACGGGGCGGGGCGGCGGCGCTCCGGGTCGGGCGGCTGGGGGCGGGGGCCGCCGGCGCGGGCGTGCCGGGGCGCCGGCGCCCGGGGTGGGCAAGGGGTCCGCATCGACCGCGGGGCCGGGGCGCTGCCGACGGGGCGTGGCGAGAGGTCGGTCCCCGCGGCGGGGAAGGCTGCCTTCGGCCCGCGGCGTGCGGGGCGCCGAGACTGCTGGGGCTGAGCCGGCGCCGGGGCCGGAAGGGCTGCCTGCCGCCGACGGGCTGAGGCGCAGCACCGCCGCCCGGGTGCCGCAGAACTCAGGCGACCGGCGCGCCGGGTGCCGCCCCCGGAGCGGCCGGGCTCGACCGCCCGGCTCCGAGCAGTGCGGGTGCCTGGCTTCGAGGGCCGTCGCGGGCGCCGGGGCAGACCACCCCGGACAGGACCGTCGGCCAAGGCCGCGTGGTCAGGCGCCCGGGTGGCGGGGCCGTCTGCCGGGGCGGCCGGCTTGGACGCCCCAGACCGGGGGTCGTCGGGCTTGGGCGCCCGGCTGCCGGGCGTCGGTAGTGCGGGTGCCCGCGCCAGGGGGCGGAGTACCGGTGGCGGGGCCGGGGTCGGGCGCCCCGGGCCGGCGGCCGTCGGTCACGGCGGCCAGGGCAGGATGCGGCGACGGGGACGGCAGAGCCCGAGCGAACGCGAAGGCGGGGAGGCCGGGGCCCGGGGCTCGCGGCCGGCGGCGGGCCGACCGGGCTCCGGCGCCGGGGGGCCGAGCGGGCCAGGGCTCAGGTGCCCAAGCCGGGGTCAGGCGTCCGGGGACGGGCGCCCGGTGCTTTCCGCGCGGGCGAGGGCGGCGTCGACGGCCGCGTCCTCCTTGGCCTTGTTGGCCCCGCCCTGGCTCTTCACGATCACCCTGATCACGCTGATGAAGAACACGGCCATGACGACCGGAGGCAGGAGCGCGGAGACGTAGTCCATGGCTCCAGGGTAGTCGCGCGGTGCCGGGGGCCCGGGGCGGGGTGGCGTCGGAGAGTCAGCCTGCGGCCAGTTGCCGCGGGGGGCCGGCCGGGGGCTGGGGCGGCTTGCGGCGGGGGAAGACCTCGCCGGGGGTGGGGATGGGGCGGCGGGCCGGCGGCTGGGGCGCGGTCGGCTGGGCGGGCTTCTGCGCGGGCTGCTTCTCGGGCTGCCGGGCGGGCCGGTCGGCCGCGTTCTCGACGGCGCCGCGGCCACCGGGGAGGGCGAGCAGACGGGTGCGGGACGCCGGTAGCAGCGGATGGGGCCGCGCGGCCGGGGCCTGCACGGTGCGGCGGGCCAGGCGGGCGCGGACGTCCTGTTCGGCGAGGGCCTGGCAGCGGTCGAGCAGGGCGGCGGCGACGGGGTTGCCGCGCAGGGCGCGCAGGGCGGCGAGGTCGTCGGGGGTGGGCCGGTGGCCGGCGCTCAGGGCCTCTTCCAGGAGGGTGAGGTAGCCGGCGGCGGTGCCGGGGAGGGCGGCGCGGTAGCGGGCGAGGTCGGCCACCAGGAAGGCCCGCAGGCGGGCTCCCTCGGCCATCGCCTCGTCGAGGGTGCCGGCGAGGCGGAGGCAGTCCTGGACGTCCTCGGCCGAGGGCCGGCCGGGCTGGAGGGCGAGGGCGAGGGCGCGGCGGAGCACACGCAGCTCCTCCACACCGAACGCCATGCCGCCGCGGGATCCGTAGGGCGTGGGCATGCGGCGACGATACGCGCTAATCAGACAAACTTCGCACGGAGCGCCGGTGTGGCGCGGGGAGCCACCCGGATGCGGGGTCCGTACCGGGGCCGCGGGCGGCCGGGCCGCCGGGTGCCCTCGTTCGAGGGCCCCCGGTGCGGCGCGGGCTCACATGCTCACATGCGGGACACGTTCCGCTCGTAGACCATCCGCAGGCCGATCAGCGTCAGCCACGGCTCGTGCTCGTCGATCACCGAGGACTCGCCCAGCACCATGGGTGCCAGGCCGCCCGTGGCGATGACGGTCACGTCGTCGGGGTCGTCGGCCAGCTCGCGGGCCATGCGGTTGACGACGCCGTCGACCTGGCCCGCGAAGCCGTAGACGATGCCGGCCTGCATCGCCTCGACGGTGTTCTTGCCGATGACGCTGCGCGGCCGGGCCACCTCGATCTTGCGGAGCTGCGCGCCCTTCACGCCGAGTGCCTCGACGGAGATCTCGATGCCGGGGGCGATGACCCCGCCGACGTACTCCCCGCGCGCGGACACCGCGTCGAAGGTCGTCGCCGTGCCGAAGTCGACGACGATCGCGGGTCCGCCGTACAGCTCGACCGCGGCGACCGCGTTGATGATGCGGTCAGCGCCGACCTCCTTGGGGTTGTCGGTGAGGATCGGCACGCCCGTCTTGACGCCCGGTTCGACGAGGACGGCGGGGACGTCGCCGTAGTAGCGGCGGGTGACCTCGCGCAGTTCGTGCAGGACGGAGGGGACCGTCGCGCAGATCGCGATGCCGTCGATGCCGTCACCCAGTTCGTCGCCGAGCAGCGGGTGCATGCCCATCAGGCCCTGGAGCAGCACCGCCATCTCGTCCGCGGTGCGGCGGGCGTCGGTGGAGATGCGCCAGTGTTCGACGATGTCCTCGCCGTCGAACAGGCCGAGCACGGTGTGCGTGTTGCCTACGTCGATGGTCAGCAGCATGGCCGGTCCCCCGTCTCCTACTCAGCCGCTCGCAGGTCCAGGCCGATGTCGAGGATCGGCGAGGAGTGGGTCAGGGCTCCCACGGCGAGGTAGTCGACGCCGGTGTCCGCGTACGCCTTGGCGTTGGCCAGGGTGAGCCGGCCCGAGGCCTCCAGCGTGGCGCGGCCGCCGACGATGGCCACCGCCTCCTCGCACTCGCCCGGCGTGAAGTTGTCCAGCAGGATCAGGTCGGCGCCCGCGTCGACGACCTCGCGCAGCTGGTGCAGGGTGTCGACCTCGACCTCGATGGGGACGTCGGGGAAGCGTTCGCGGACGGCCCGGAAGGCCTGGGCGACGCCGCCCGCGGCGACCACGTGGTTGTCCTTGACGAGGGCGGCGTCGGACAGCGACATACGGTGGTTCACGCCGCCGCCGCAGCGGACCGCGAACTTCTCCAGGGAGCGGAGGCCGGGGGTGGTTTTACGGGTGTCACGCACGCGAGCCTTCGTACCCTCCAGAACGTCCGCCCACGCGCGCGTGGCCGTGGCGATGCCGGAGAGGCGGCACAGGAGGTTCAGGGCGCTGCGCTCGGCGGTGAGCAGGTCGCGGGTGCGGGTGGTGACGGAGAGCAGCTTCTGGCCCTCCGTGACCCGGTCGCCGTCCTCGACGTGGCGTTCGACCTCGAACTCGTCCTCGCAGACGATCGAGACCACCGCTTCGGCGACCCTGAGGCCGGCCACCACGCCCGCCTCGCGGGCGACGAAGTCGGCGGTGGCGACCGCGTCCTCGGGGATGGTCGCGACGGTCGTCACGTCCACGCCGCCCGCCAGGTCCTCCTGGACGGCGACGTTGGCGATGTCCTCGATCTCGACGGGGTCGAGCCCGGCGTCGGCCAGGAGCTGGGCGAGCGCGGGGTCGAGGCCGCACTCCAGGTAGGCCTCTTCGGTGTCCGCGCCGCAGGCGCAGCCGTCGCCGCAGCCGCCGTTCTGGGCGAGGGGAAGGTCGGGGGTGCTGCTCACTGCTCTCACTGCTCCTGGGGACGGTGCGCCGGGGGGTTCGGCCGGGTCGGGGGGAAGTCTGCGGTGTCGGTGGTGCGCACGGCGAGGCTGCGGTCCGGATTGAGCCGTACGACGATGTGGCGGCGCCACGCGGTGTCGTCGCGGTCGGCGTGGTCCTCGCGCCAGTGGCAGCCGCGGGTCTCCTCGCGCAGCCGGGCGGCGGCGACCAGGACGCGGGCCACGCACAGCAGGTTGGTGGCCTCCCAGGTGTCGACGCCGGGCTCGGCGGTCTTGCCGTTCTCGGTGAGCGCGTCGCGGGCCTCGGTGTGCAGCCGCTGGAGCCGGTCGGCGGCCTTGGTGAGGGAGTCGGCGGAGCGCAGCACGCCCGCGCCCTCGGTCATGATCCGCTGGATGGTGAAGCGGGCCTCGGCGGACTGGAGGGGGTGCGCCGGGACCTCGGGATAGGGGACCGGTTCGGGCACGCACGCGTGGAGGCCGCTGTCCGCGTGGGCCGCGGCGATGTCGGCGGCGATGCGCTCGGCGTAGACCAGCCCTTCGAGGAGGCTGTTGGAGGCGAGGCGGTTGGCGCCGTGGACGCCGGTGCAGGCGACCTCGCCGCACGCGTAGAGACCGGGGACGGTGGTGCGGCCGTGCGGGTCGGTGCGCACGCCGCCGGAGGCGTAGTGGGCGGCCGGGGCGACCGGGATGGGCTCGTGGACCGGGTCGATGCCGTGGGCGCGGCAGGCGGCGAGGATGGTCGGAAAGCGGTGCTCCCACATCTCGGCGCCGAAGTGCCGGGCGTCGAGGAACATGTGCTCGGCGCCCTGCTCCTGCATGCGGCGCATGATGCCCTTGGCGACGATGTCGCGCGGGGCGAGTTCGCCCAGCTCGTGCTGCCCCACCATGAAGCGCACGCCGTCGGCGTCGACCAGGTGGGCGCCTTCGCCGCGGACCGCCTCGGAGACCAGCGGCTGCTGGCCCTCCGCCTCCGGGCCGAGGAAGAGCACGGTCGGGTGGAACTGGACGAATTCCAGATCGCTGACCTCGGCGCCCGCGCGGAGCGCGAGGGCCACGCCGTCGCCGGTGGAGACGGACGGGTTGGTGGTGGCGGAGAAGACCTGGCCCATGCCGCCGGTGGCGAGGACCACGGCGGGGGCGTGCACCGCCCCCACGCCGTCGTGCTGGCCCTCCCCCATGACGTGCAGGGTCACGCCCGCGGTGCGGCCGTCTGCGTCCGCGAGGAGGTCGAGGACGAGGGCGTTCTCGACGGTGCGCATCCCGCGCGCGCGGACCGCGTCGACCAGGGCGCGGGAGATCTCCGCGCCGGTCGCGTCGCCGCCCGCGTGGGCGATACGGCGGCGGTGGTGGCCGCCCTCGCGGGTGAGCGCGAGGCCCCCCTCGGCGGACTCGTCGAACTGGGCGCCGGTCTCGATGAGCCGCCGTACCGCGTCGGGGCCCTCGGTGACGAGGATCCGCACCGCCTGCTCGTCGCACAGGCCCGCGCCCGCGACCAGGGTGTCGTCGAGGTGCTGCTCGGGGCTGTCGCCCTCGCCGAGGGCCGCGGCGATGCCGCCCTGGGCCCAGCGGGTGGAGCCGTCGTCGAGGCGGGCCTTGGTGACGACGACGGTGTTCAGGCCGGCCGCCTCGCAGCGCAGGGCGGCGGTCAGGCCGGCCACGCCGGAGCCGACGACCACCACGTCCGCGTCGATGGACCAGCCCGGAGCGGGCGCGTGCAGTCGTATGCCTGTGCTGGTCACGAGGCGGCTCCGAAGGTGAGGGTGATGTTGTCGATCAGCCGGGTCGCGCCGACCCGGGCCGCGACGGCGAGGACCGCCTCGCCGGTGAAGTCGTCGCCGACCTCGGTGAAGTCGGAGGGGTCGACCAGGGCCAGGTAGTCCAGGGCGAGCGGCGGGTCGAGGCGGGCGGCCTCGTCGAGGACCAGCCGGGCCGCCGCGCGGACCTCGGCCGGGCCGCCGGGCACGGCCTTGGCGACGGCGTGCGCGTCGGCCGCCGCGCGGGACTCCCCTATCGCGCTCAGCGCCTCGGCACGCGCGCGCGTGGAGGGCACTTCCCGGGCCCGCGCGCGCAGCGCCTCCAGCGCGACGTGCCGGTCCTGGGCGGCGAACAGCGCGCGGGACAGCGCGAGGGCGGTGCGCCGCTCCTGGGGGGACAGGTAGCGGTTGCGGCTGGACAGGGCCAGGCCGTCCTCCTCGCGGACGGTCGGCACGCCGACGATCTCGACGGGGAAGTTCAGGTCCCGCACCATGCGCCGGATCAGGGCGAGCTGCTGGGCGTCCTTCTGCCCGAAGAACGCGACGTCGGGGCGGGTGAGGTGGAGCAGCTTGGCGACGACGGTGAGCATGCCGTCGAAGTGGCCGGGGCGCGAAGCGCCTTCCAGGCGCTCCCCCATGGCTCCCGCGCGCAGGGTTATCTCGGGCCGGCCGTCCGGGTACATCTCGTCGACGGAGGGCGCGAACACGATGTCGGCACCCGCCTGCCCGGCGGTCTTCAGGTCGGCTTCCAGGGTGCGCGGATAGCGGTCCAGGTCCTCGCCCGCGCCGAACTGGAGCGGGTTCACGAAGACGGTGACCACCACGTAGCCCTTGCGGCCGACGCGCTCCCGCGCGGTGCGGATCAGGGTGGCGTGGCCCTCGTGCAGCGCGCCCATGGTCATCACGACGGCGGTGCGGCCGGGCACCGAGAAGTGCTCCAGGACGTATCCGAGGTCGTCCAGGGTGGGGACGAGTTCGAGGTCGCGGCTCATTGGTCTCCCCCGTTCTCGGGCAGCGCCGCGCCGTCGGCGAGCACACCCAGCAGGTCTTCGGCGAGTTCCGGCTTCAGCAGGCCGTGGGCGAGCGCCCGGTCGGCGGTCGCGCGGGCCATCGCCAGATAGCCGGCGACGGTCTGGGGGGCGTGGGCGCGCAGTTCGGCGATGTGCGCGGCGACGGTGCCCGCGTCCCCGCGCGCGACGGGCCCGGTCAGGGCGGCGTCGCCGGAGCGCAGGGCGTTGTCGAGGGCGGCGCCGAGCAGCGGGCCGAGCATCCGGTCCGGGGCGGCGACACCGGCCGTGCGCAGCAGCTCCAGGGACTGGGCGACCAGGGTGACCAGGTGGTTGGCGCCGAGGGCGAGGGCCGCGTGGTAGAGCGGCCGGTTCTCCTCGGCGATCCACTCCGGTTCGCCGCCCATCTCGATGACGAGGGCTTCCGCCGCGAGGCGCAGTTCGTCGGGGGCGGTGACGCCGAACGAGCAGCCGGCGAGCCGCTGGACGTCCACGGGGGTGCCGGTGAAGGTCATCGCCGGGTGCAGGGCCAGCGGCAGCGCGCCCGCGCGCAGGGCGGGGTCCAGGACCTTCGCGCCGTACCGCCCGGAGGTGTGCACCAGCAGTTGGCCGGGCCGCACGGCGCCGGTCTCGGCGAGGCCGGTGACGAGGGCGGGCAGGGTGTCGTCGGGGACGGTCAGCAGCACCAGGTCGGCGCGTTCCAGCACCTCGGCGGGCGCGACCACGGGCACGTCGGGCAGCAGCAGCGCGGCGCGCCTGCGGGAGGCGTCGGAGACCGCCGAGACGGCGACCGGACGGTGTCCGGCGAGCTGGAGGGAGGCGGCGAGCGCGGGGCCCACGCGACCGGCGCCGACGACGCCGACGGTGAGCCGCGCGGGGCGGTCCCGGGGATCTGGCTGTTGGCTTGTACTCACGCGACGGCGGCCTTCCCGTTCCAGTCCGCTCTGGGTACCGGACGATTTCTCGTCATGTTAACGCGATCGGTTCGAGGGGCGTTCGGTTGTCCACAGGCTGTGGGTTTCTGTCCGAGGTTCCCCTCCGGGCTGCGGAAAACCGGGTGCCCACCCGGGACACGCACGCGATGATCGCCGGCATGAGCGATTCGGCCGAACAGAGCGCCCCGGAACCGCTGTCCGACGACGAGCGGCGCAAGCGGCGCCGTGAGCGGCGCCTCAGCGCGTCCCGCAGCGCGCAGCGCATTCTCGCGCGCCTCGGTTTTCAGCTCACCCTCCGGGAGCGTCTGGCGCTGCTGGACACGGCGTCCGAGCTGTACGACCTGGACGAGCGGGTCGACATGTACGGCGACGGCGTCGTGGAGGCCGTGGAGGAGAAGGTCGCCGGGCTGCTCGGCACGGAGGCCGCCGCGTTCTTCCCGACCGGCACGATGGCCCAGCAGGTGGCCCTGCGCTGCTAGGCGGGCCGCACCGGGAACCCGACCGTCGCCCTGCATGCCCTCGCTCACCCGGAAGTGCATGAGCGCCATGCGTTCAGCCAGGTCAGCGGGTTGCGCCCGGTCCGGGTGACCAGCGAGCCCCGGCTGCCGACCGCCGAGGAGGTGCGGGACTTCCCGGAGCCGTTCGGCGCCCTGATGCTGGAGCTGCCCCTCAGGGACGCGGGTTTCGTGCTGCCGTCCTGGGAGGAGCTGACCGAGGTCGTGGAAGCGGCGCGCGAGCGCGAGGCGGTGGTGCACTTCGACGGCGCGCGCCTGTGGGAGTCGACCGTCCACTTCGACCGCCCCCTCAGCGAGATCGCGGGCCTGGCGGACAGCGTGTACGTGTCGTTCTACAAGTCCCTCGACGGCTACGGCGGCGCGGCGCTGGCCGGTCCGAAGACCCTGGTGGAGGAGGCGAAGGTCTGGCGGCACCGCTACGGCGGCACGGTGTTCCAGCAGTTCCCCACGGTCCTGTCCGCGCTCGCCGGGCTGGAGCGGGAGCTGCCCCGGCTGCCGGAGTACGTGCGGCACGCGCGCGTGGTGGCCGCCGCGCTCCGGGAGGGCTTCGCTGCGGCCGGGCTGCCGCTGGCTCGCGTCCACCCCGAGGTGCCGCACACCTACGAGTTCCAGGTGTGGCTGCCGTACGACGTCGATGCCGTCGCCGAGGCCGCCGTCCGCGCGGCGGAGGAGACCGGGACGGTCCTCTTCGCGAACCCCTGGGACAGCAAGGGTCCGGGCCTCGCCATGACGGAGGTGTACGTCCGGGCCGCCGGCCTGGAGTGGACGGCGGAGGACGTCCGCACCGCGGTCGCGGAGTTCGCGGCACGGCTGGCCGGGGAGACGGCCTGATCGGCGAGGCACCCCCTGGCTGGGGGGCGTCTCGCCCTCTAGAAGCGCGGCCGCAGCCGCGACCAGCGGCTCACATTGCGCCACAGCCGTCCGCCGGCCGGACGGCCCGCCAGGACCGCCGCGAACTCCCGGCGGTCACGCCACTCGCGCGCGACCTGCCAGTCGTGGGCGCCGGGCTGCGGCGGGGCGGCCTCACCGAGGCGGTGGGCGCGGTAGGTGTCGAGGAGGTACTGCTGCGTGACGCTCATGACGGATCGCCTCTTCGGGACGTGGGAGACAGGGGTTCCGGAAGGCTCCGCGGCTGCCCCGGTGCCCTCAGCCTGCGACCGGACCGCACGGCGTGTCCCGTCGGTTGACGGCAGCCGTCAATCGGGAGGAGCGCTGTCGGTGGCCGGGTGCACCATGGGCCCATGAGCGTGAGCATCGACATCACCGGGCTGCCGCAGGAGCGGATCTTCTTCGTGCCGTCACCGCTGGCCGAGCTGGGGATGGCCCTGCACGCGCTCAGCGAACCCGGCCACCATCCGGGGCTCCAGGGCTGGGCGACCGCGGTGTCCTCGCGGCTGGACCCCTCGCTCGCGGACCGCCTGTGCGAGGCGGACTTCCTGTGGCGCACCACGTTCTCCGACGTCTTCGCCCCGTTCGCCGGTGTCCCCGGCGGCCGGACGCTGCCCGGCGCCACCCTCGCCGAGGAGCTGGATCTGCTGGACAAGCTGACCGATCAGCAGTTCGTGCACGCGGCCCTCGAGTTCACCTGCCAGATCAGCTACGACACCGAGACCGCCGGCCCGCTCGAGGACGAGACCGTGCGCCGGCGCGCGCTGGAGATGGCCGCCGCGCGGGGCTGCGTCCAGGAGCGGTTCACCCGGCGGCTGCTGCACGACCCGCCGGCCGTGCGCGCCTGGTTCCGGCAGCTGATGCAGGACTGCGAGGAGGCCTTCTTCGCGGACGTGTGGGCGCGGGTCCAGCCGCAGCTGGCCGCCGACGCGCGGCACAAGACGGAGCTGCTGCGCCGCAAGGGCCTCGCCGACGCCCTGACCGCGATGTCCTCGGCGGTGTCGCTGGACGCGCGGGCCGGGCTGATCACGGTCGACAAACTGATCGTGGGCCGCACCGCCACGGGCGACGGCGGCCTGGTCCTGGTGCCGACCAGCCTGGGCTGGCCGCATGTGATGGTGCTGCACCGGTTCGGCTGGCAGCCCGCCATCACCTACCCGGTCAGCGGTTCCGCGCCGCAGGCCCCGTCCGTCGAGCAGCTCACCCGCCGGCTGGAGGCGCTGGCCCACCCGGTGCGGATGCGGCTGTGCCGGCACCTCGCCCGCGCCCCGCACACCACCAGCGAGCTGGCCGACGCGCACGGCATGTCGGCGCCCGAGATATCCCGGCATCTGAGCGTGCTGAAGAAGGCCGGGCTGATCAGCACCCGCCGTCGGGGGCGATACGCGCAGCACCAGCTGGACCTGTCGGCGGTGGCCCGGCTGGGCAGCGACTTCATCGAGGGCGTGCTGCGCTGACGCCCATCGCGCGGGCGCGCTCAGTCGAGGCGGATGTGCCGGATCCCCACCCGGGCCTGCCGCAGCCGGGTCCGCACGGGACCCTCCCGGTTGGGCCGCAGCGTCAGTCCGGCGAGGACGGCGATCCGGTCGGCCGTCTTCGGCACGGTGGAGTGGTCCGTCCACAGATGCTCGGCGAACTCCGGTTCGCGCAGCCGCTCCAGGCAGTGGTCGAGCTGCCGCACGGCCCAGCTCTCACGGCGGAGTCCGGCATTCTTCCCGGCGAGGTGGCGCAGGACGTGCCCGAACCCCCGCTCGCGCAGCCGCGCGAGGACGGTGTCGCGTTCCGCCAGCAGTGTGAAGTGGCGGACGTCGTGGCCGAGTTCCCGCAGCCGTCCGACGGTCTCGGCGAAGTGGCCGGAGTGGGTGACGGTCATGGGCGCGATCACCACGCCGTCGTGCCGGGTCAGGGCGAGGTCGAGGACTTCGACGACGCCCTGCCGCCAGGCCGCCAGATCCT
Organism: Streptomyces sp.; assembly: GCF_035645055.1. Lineage (GTDB taxonomy): Bacteria > Actinomycetota > Actinomycetes > Streptomycetales > Streptomycetaceae > Streptomyces. Next base: position 48,430 of record NZ_DASQNH010000001.1, read on the forward strand.
GGAAGTCTCCGCGCAGGTCGGGCGGCAGCATGCGGCGCAGGCCGAAGCCGACGTGCTCGGGGTCGCAGATGACGCTGCCGGGCAGGCGGCGCTGTATCTCGTGTGCGGTCTGTGTCTTGCCGCCCCCGAAGGGGCCGTTGATCCACAGGAGCATGCGCAGGACCCTACCGACGCCCCCGGAGACCGTCAGCGGTTCGGTGACGTCAGCGGTTCGGGGAAGTCAGCGGGTTCGGGGAAGTCAGCCGTGTCCGCCGGCCCGCACCAGCCCCGTCTCGTACGCGAGGACGACGACCTGCACCCGGTCCCGCAGTCCGAGCTTGGTCAGGATGCGCCCCACGTGCGTCTTCACGGTCGCCTCGGACAGCACCAGCCGGGCGGCGATCTCCCCGTTGGACAGGCCCTGCGCGACCAGCACCATGACCTCGCGCTCCCGCTCGGTCAGCCGTTCCAGCTCCTTGTGCTGCGGCTCGCTGCCGGTGCTGGGCAGCATCGGCGCGAACCGGTCGAGGAGCCTCCGGGTGGTCGAGGGCGCCACCACGGCGTCGCCGCTGTGCACCGCGCGGATGGCGGCGAGCAGTTCGCCGGGCGGTACGTCCTTGAGCATGAACCCGGAGGCACCCGCCTTCAGCCCGGAGAAGGCGTACTCGTCGAGGTCGAAGGTGGTCAGGATCAGCACCTTCGGCGGGTTCTGTTCCGCGCAGATGCGGCGGGTGGCCTCCACGCCGTCCAGCTTGGGCATCCGGACGTCCATCAGCACCACGTCCACGGCGGTCGAGCGGACCGCCTGAAGGGCCTCGACGCCGTCGCCCGCCTCCGCGACGACCTCCATGTCCGGCTGGGCGGCGAGCACCATCCCGAACCCGGTGCGCAGCAGCACCTGGTCGTCGACGAGCATCACGCGGATCGTCATCGGAGCCTCTTCCATGTCCATGGTTGTGAGCGGGGGGGCGTGACAGGTGTCAACGAGGGGCGTACGAATACGTCAATGCGCTGGTTTGAGCGGGAGAAGCGCACTGATGCGGAATCCTCCGCCGGGCCGGGGCCCCGCGTCCAGGGTGCCGCCGACCATCCCGACCCGCTCGCGCATGCCGATCAGGCCGTGGCCCTGCCCGTCGGCGCCGCCCTCCTCGTACAGCTCGTGCGGAGCGCCCTTGCCGTCGTCCTCCACGAGCAGCCCGAGGCCGTCGTCGAAGTACACCAGGCGCACGCTGGCGCCCGCGTTCGGGCCGCCGTGCTTACGGGTGTTGGTCAGCGCCTCCTGCACGATGCGGTAGGCGGTCAGCTCGACACCGCTGGGCAGCGGACGCGGGGTGCCCTCGATCTTGAAGTCGACGGGCAGGCCGGAGTCCCGGCACTGCGTGACCAGGTCCTCGATCTGTTCGACGTCGGGCTGCGGGACGTACTCCCCGCTCTCCTCGTGCTCGCCGGTGCGCAGCACCCCGAGCAGCCGGCGCATCTCCGCGAGCGCCTGGCGGCCGGTGGAGGAGATCGTCTCCAGGGCCTTCTTCGCCTGGTCGGGGGCGGCGTCGAGGACGTAGGCCGCGCCGTCGGCCTGCACCACCATCACCGACACGTTGTGCGCGACGACATCGTGCAGCTCCCGCGCGATCCGGGCGCGCTCGGCGGCGACCGCGACCTTGGCCTGCGCCTCGCGTTCCCTCTCCAGACGAGCGGCGCGCTCCTCCAGCTGCGCGAAGTAGGCGCGGCGGGTGCGGATCGAGTCGCCGAGCACCCAGGCCAGGGCGAACGGCACGGTCTGGAAGACGGCGACCGCGATGTCGCCCGCCACGCTGGTCTCGGTGGCCGGCCAGCGGATCTGGGCGAGCGGCGCGGCGCACAGGCCGGCGGCCAGCGCCAGCCGGGAGGCCCAGCGCGCCCCGACCGCGGCCACCGTGTAGACGATCACCAGCATGGCGAAGTTCGCGGGTGTGGTCGCCACGTCCAGCACGAGCTGGGCCACGCCCGCCCCGATCGCCAGCAGCAGCATCTGCTCCGGCAACCGGCGGCGCAGCGCGACCACGACGCACAGCAGCAGCACGACCGGGACGATGAGGACCGGCACGTCGGTGCCCATGTCCCGTTCGACCTGTCCGCCCATCAGCGAGAGACCGAGCAGGATCACGGCCCAGAAGCCGTCGACCCATGTCGGGTGCCTGCGGAGAAAGTCATAGAGGCGCTGCACGTAACCCAGCGTAGGGAAGCGCGATGCGTGCGGGGGTCAACCGGAGGATCGATCCGTATCGGACACATGTACTCCGCAAGGTGGAGGAGCCGTTCCCCTGTGCGCCTAGCCTGGCCGTGTGACGGATGCGGCGGAGGATGAGGCGAGTGCTGTGAGGGATGGTGTGTCGGGCCCTGTGACGGACGGGACGGCGGGCCCCGGCTGGCGGGGATGGCGGGCGGCGGCGGAGGCCGCGCTGTACGGGCCGGGCGGCTTCTACCGCCGCCCCGAGGGCCCCGCCGGGCACTTCCGTACGTCCGTGCACGCGTCGCCGCTGTTCGCGCGGGCCGTGGCCGGTCTGCTGTGCCGGGTCGACGAGGCGCTGGGCCGCCCGGACCCACTGGACTTCGTGGACATGGCGGCGGGCCGCGGCGAACTCGTCACCGGCGTGCTCGCCGCGCTGCCCGCCGGGACGGCCGCCCGCACGCGCGCGTACGCCGTCGAGATCGCCGCCCGTCCGGCGGAACTCGATCACCGTATCGAGTGGCGCGCCGAGCTGCCGAAGGCCGTCACCGGGCTGCTGTTCGCCAACGAGTGGCTGGACAACGTGCCCGTGGAGGTCGCGCAGACCGATGCCGCGGGCGTGCCGCGGCGGGTGCTGGTGCGGGCGGACGGCACGGAACGGCTGGGCGAGCCGGTCACCGGCGCGGAGGCGGCGTGGCTGGCCCGGTGGTGGCCGCTGCCGGCCGAGGAGGGGCTGCGGGCGGAGATCGGGCTGCCCCGGGACACCGCGTGGGCGTCGGCCGTGTCCTGTGTGGAGCGCGGGCTCGCGGTGGCGGTGGACTACGCGCACACGGCGGACGCGCGCCCCCCGTTCGGGACGCTGACCGGGTTCCTGGAGGGGCGGGAGACGGCGCCCGTGCCGGACGGGTCCCGTGACATCACGGCGCATGTCGCGCTGGACGCGTGCACGCTCCCCGGGGGACGTGTGCTGACCCAGCGCACCGCCTTGCACGCCCTGGGCATCCAGGGCGCACGCCCCCCGCTCACGCTCGCCTCCACGGACCCCGCGGCCTATGTGCGCGCCCTCGCGAGCGCCGGGGAGGCCGCCGAGCTGACCGCGGCGGGCGGGCTCGGCGACTTCGGCTGGCTCGTCCAGCCGGTGGGAATCGCGGACCCGCTGGCGCGGGCCGCGCCCACCGGACACTGAGCCCGGCCCGTCGCGCCGAGCCCTACTTGTCGATGTCCCCGACCACGAAGAACATCGACCCCAGGATCGCCACCATGTCCGCGACCAGCGTGCCCGGCAGCAGCTCGGTGAGCACCTGGATGTTGTTGTACGACGCCGAGCGCAGCTTCAGCCGGTAGGGCGTCTTCTCGCCCTTGCTGACCAGGTAGTAGCCGTTGATGCCGAGCGGGTTCTCGGTCCACGCGTACGTGTGCCCCTCGGGCGCCTTCAGCACCTTGGGCAGCCGCTGGTTGATCGGCCCGGGCGGCAGCTCGGCGATCCGGTCGAGGCAGGCGTCGGCGAGGTCGAGGGCGATGTGCGTCTGCTCCAGCAGGCACTCGAAGCGGGCGAGGCAGTCGCCCTCCCGCCGGGTGACGACCTTGAGGGTGTCCTGCAACTCGCCGTAGGCCAGGTACGGCTCGTCGCGGCGCAGGTCGAAGTCGACGCCCGAGGCGCGCGCGATGGGGCCGCTCACGCCGTAGGCGTGCACCGCCCCGGGGGTGAGCGTGCCCACGCCCCGCGTGCGCCCCCGGAAGATCTCGTTGCCGAGCACCAGGTCGTCGTAGACGTCCATCCGCGAGCGGACGGCGGCGACGGCGGCACGCGCGCGTGCGGTCCAGCCGGCCGGCAGGTCCTCCTTGAGGCCGCCGACCCGGTTGAACATGTAGTGCATCCGCCCGCCGGAGACCTCCTCCATGACGTTCTGGAGCACCTCGCGCTCCCGGAACGCGTAGAAGACCGGCGTGATGCCGCCCAGCTCCAGCGGGTAGCTGCCGAGGAACATCAGATGGTTGAGCACCCGGTTCAGCTCGGCGAGCAGTGTGCGGGTCCACACCGCGCGCGGGGGCACCTCCATGCCGAGCATCCGCTCCACGGCCAGCACCACGCCCAGCTCGTTGGAGAACGCCGACAGCCAGTCGTGGCGGTTGGCGAGCATGATGATCTGGCGGTAGTCGCGCGCCTCGAACAGCTTCTCCGCGCCGCGGTGCATGTAGCCGATCACCGGCTCTGCGCTGGTGATGCGCTCGCCGTCCAGCAGCAGCCGCAGTCGCAGCACACCGTGTGTGGACGGGTGCTGGGGCCCGATGTTGAGCACCATGTCGGTGCTCTCCGCCGCGCCGCCGATCCCGACCGTGGTCTCCGTCGTAGGAGTCATGGCCCCAGTCTCTCCTACGTACGCTGGCCCCATGGAAACGGGGAGCCCGCGGGGCGCGGAGACGGCGGGGGACGATCCGGTGTGGACCGGGCTGCCGCCGGGGCTGCTGCGGATGCGGCGGCTGTTGCTGGTGGTGTGGACGGTGATCCTGGCGGTGGGCCTCGGCCTGCCGCTGGGCCTGCTCGTGGGGCCCGCGTGGGCGGCGTTCGCGCTGCTGCCCCCGGCCTTCGCGGTGGGCTGCTGGGGCCTGCTGGAGCGCAACTGGCGCTCCTGGCGGTACGCCGAGCGCGCCGACGACCTGCTGATCAGCCGGGGCGTGCTGTGGCACGAGGAGACGGTGGTGCCGTACGGGCGCATGCAGCTGGTCGAGGTCACCTCCGGCCCGCTGGAGCGGCACTTCGGGCTGGCCAGCGTGCAGCTGCACACCGCCGCAGCCGCGACCGACGCGACCATCCCCGGCCTGGACCCGGCCGAGGCGGAACGGCTGCGCGACCGGCTCACCGAGCTGGGCGAGGCACGATCGGCGGGGCTGTGAGCGCGCCGGGCACCGAGGACGGCGTACGCCGCGACGACACCGCGGTGACCGAACGGCGGCTGCACCCGGTGACACCGCTGCGGCGGGCGTGGGCTCCGGTCGCCGTGCTGATCGGCTGGGCGCTGCACGACCCGGACGGGACCCAGCGCCAGCTGTCCCGGCTGACCACGACCACCCTGCTGATCGGGCTCGCCGTGCTGATCCCGGCCGCCGCCCTCTACGGCTTCCTCACCTGGTGGTTCACCTACTTCGCGGTCACCGGGACGGAGCTGCGCATCCGCACCGGCCTGCTGTTCCGGCGCACCGCGCACATCCGGCTGGAGCGGATCCAGGCCGTCGACGTCACCCAGCCGCTCCTCGCGCGCGTGGCGGGCGTCGCGAAACTCAGACTCGACGTCATAGGGACCGACAAGAAGGACGAGCTCGCCTTCCTCGGCGAGGACGAGGCGCGAGCGCTGCGCGCCGAGCTGCTCGCGCGGGCGGCCGGTTTCGCGCCCGAGACCGCGCACGAGGTCGGCGAGGCACCGGCGCACCGGCTGCTGCGCGTGCCGGCCAAAGTCCTCGCGCTCTCCCTGGTGCTGACCGGCGCCACCTGGGGCTCGCTGGCCGCCGCGCTCGTCGTCCCGCCGGTGCTGTGGTTCGCCACCCACAGCCTGTGGACGGTCCTCGCCACCGGTGTGCCGCTGCTCGGCGCGGCGGGCGCGAGCAGCGTGGGACGGTTCGTCGCGGAGTACGACTGGACGGTGGCCGAGTCCCCGGACGGGCTGCGGATCGACCGCGGACTGCTCGACCGCGTCCACGAGACGGTGCCGCCGGGGCGGGTGCAGACCGTCCGGATCGTGGAGCCGCTGCTGTGGCGCCGCCGGGGCTGGGTGCGGGTGGAACTGGACGTGGCCGGGTCGTCGAACTCCGTGCTGCTGCCGGTGGCCCCGCGCCAGGTCGCCGAATCCGTCGTCGCGCGGGTGCTGCCCGGGGTGAGCGTGCCGCCGCGCTCGGCCCTCTCCGGGGCGCCGCGACGCGCGGGCCGGTGTGTGCCGCTGTGGTGGCGGGGCTACGGCTTCACCGCACCGACGCCGTCTTCGCCGCCCGACACGGACTGCTGCGGCGCGGCCTGGCCCTCGTCCCGCACGCGAAGGTGCAGAGCGTCCGGCTCACCCAGGGGCCCTGGAAGCGCCTGTGGGGGCTCGCCGACGTCCACGTGGACACGGGAGCCGGCAAGACCGTCACCGCGCGTCTCAGGGACGCCGAGGAGGCCGTCCGGCTGCTGCGGGCGCAGGCCGAGCGATCACGGACGGGACGCAGGGACGCCCGGCCGGACCGGTGGATGGCGTAGCGCTCTGTCCGCGCGGGGCCGGGGGGCGTCGCGCGGCGGCTCAGGAGGCCGCGGTGCGCAGCCCCTGGACGTCGATCTGCTCCGTCTCGTCGTGCGCCGTCAGGTCGATGACCTGGCCGACGGCCCGCCCGTCGGCGGGGCCCGCCGCCTCGGCCTCCGCCTCGGCCTCCGCCTCGATGGCCGCCTCGGTCTCGGCCTTGTGCACGTCCAGCGCCTCCTGGCCGACGACGTCGGCGAGGTCCTCGTTCTGCACGGCCTCCAGGGCGGCGGAGTCCGCGCCCTGCGCCTTCGTGCCGAAGAAGTCGAAGCCGCCCTCGACGGCGGGGCGCCGCGCGGGGGCGGGCGGTACGACCGCGACGGCGGTCGGCACGGTGAAGTGCCCGGCGGGGTGCTGGGGGTCGGCGGGCAGGTCCACGGAGGCGGCGGCCGCGTGCTCCTGGCCGGCGGCCGCCTCGGGCTTCCCCTGCGCCTCGTCCTCCCGCGCGGCCTCCGCCTCGGCGGGACGCCCGGCGCCGGACGCGGTGGCCTGCCGCGGCACGGAGGCCTCGGCGGCATCGGTGGCGAGGTCACCGGCGGCGAGGACACCGGCGGCGGGAGTCTCGGACGACACGTCGGACCTCGGCGCCGCACCGGACGGCGCGACGGCGCCGGGGGTCACCCCGGACTCGACGGCACCTCCGGCACGCGCACCGGACTCGACGGCTCCCCCGGCGTCCGCCTTGGCACCCGCCTCGGCGTCCGCCCCTGCCTCGATGTCGGCCTGCGGGCTCGCGTCCGCCTGCGGGCTCGTGTCCGCACCCGCAGCCCCGTCGCCATCGGCATCCCCATCCGTGTCCGCGTCCGCGTCCGTGTCCGCCGACGCGGCATCCCCCTCGGGGACCGTGCCGGCGTCGTCGAGGCGGGCCAGTGCCGCCCCGGCGCGCAGGAAGAGCCGGGATCCATCCGGGGAGAAGAGCGCGGGCACGGCCCGCTGGCCCACGACGGCCGCGAGTGCCTCACCGGCCTCGGCCGCCCGCTCCGGCCCGGCCTGCTGATCCGGCTCCCGCACCGGCCCCGGCGGCAGCGCCCGCGCGGGCGACGTGGCCTCGATCTCCAGCAGCCGCCGCCCCTCCAGGGCGGTCGCCCGCTCGGTCTCGGCGGTGGCGTACCGGCGCAGCAGTGCCGCGTGCTCGTTGCGCAGACCGGCCAGTTCGGCCCGCTTGGCGCGCAGCCGCTGCTCCAGCTTCCGGCGCAGCTCACGCGATTCGTCGAGGTCGGTCTCCAGTTCGGCGACCCGCTCATCGAAGCGCCACTCGTCGCCCGCACGCGCGCGCGTGAGCTCGGCGACGCGCTTGCCCGCCTGAATGTCCCAGCGCCGCATGACGACCGCGCCGACCACCGCCGTCACCGCGGCGGCGGCGGCAAGGCCGCGCAGCACCATCGGTTCCGTGAACACCCAGGGCCCGAAAGCGCAGACAAGGGAGACGCCCGCGATCGCCGACGGGGGAAGCAGCCTGTGCAGAGGCGGGGAATGACGGTGACGTCCACGTGGCATGGCCAGAAACTTACCGCGCGTAGGCGAATCGTGGTGCCCCAGGCCGTAAAAAGAAAGCCACGCCCAAGGGTTCACGCCCGATCAGGAACTCCGCACGGAAGGAAAGCACCCGTCCTCGAATTCGACAAGATCATTTTCTAGGCCTCGGTCAGCCGCCCGCTCAACCACTCCAGTGCCGCCGGGATCTCCCGCCGCCACGTGTTGAAGTTGTGCCCGCCGCTTTCCAGGATGATCGACGAGATGCGCGTCGGGGGCGCCGCTTTCACCCGGTCGATGAACTTCAGCGTGTCCTTGTAGTTGGTCTCCCCGGACTTGCTGCTGGTGACGAGCAGCGAGGTCTCCGGCGCGGGCAGATTCTCCAGGCACCACCACAGGTCGGCGCGATTGCGCACCGCCTCGTCGCCCTGGAAGAGATCGCCCGTCGTGGCGTCGGTCAGCGCGTTGTAGTAGGGCGACAGGCCCGCTCCGGCGCCGTAGACGTCCGGATGGTGCATCGCGAACTTCAGGGCGCAGTAACCCCCCGTGGAGTCCCCGATGACACCCCATCGGCCGGGTTTTCCGTCCACCCGGTAGTGGGCCTCGACGGCCGCGGGCAGGTCCTTCGCGAAGAACGTCTCCGCCTGCGGGCCGCCGGGGACGTCCACGCACTCGGTGTCCCGCGGCGGCGCCACGGTGGGCCGCAGCATCACCAGGATCATCGGCTCCATCCGGCCGTCGGCCGCCAGTTCCCGGGCGGTGCGCGGGAAGTTCAGCTTGTCGACCAGCGACCTCGCCGTGCCGGGATAGCCGCTGAGCACGACGGCCGCGGGGAACGCGCGGGTGCGGTAGCGCGGCTGGAAGTACTCCGGCGGCAGGTACACGTACGCGGGCACCGTCAGGCCGGTCGAACGGCCCGCCAGGGCGACCTTCTGCACCCGGCCGTTGCTGTCCGGCCGCAGCCCGGGCGCGCCGGGCACGCGCTCGTTCGTCAGGACCTTCACACCGCCGCCCCCGGCGTGGTCGACGACCACGCCCAGGTCGTCCTCCTGCCCGAGCAGGTCCGCCCAGCTCGCGTAGAAGCCGAACGACTGGTTGGCGGCCAGCCCGACCGACGCGAACAGCGCCAGCTGGGTGGCCAGCAGCAACCCGATCCGCCCGCCGACGACCCGCCAGCCGCGCCGGGCCAACCGCGGCCACAGCCACACCGTTGCGGCGAACAGCGCGACGGCCGACCCGACCGCCAGCGCCAGCACCACGTCACTCGTGAGCCCCATGGGTGGTATCCACCCGTCCTTCCTGAACTTTCCCTGACTTTCCCCGGCCTTTGACCCCGCTTGGCAGAACGGAGTGAACCTCCGCCCCCCAGACACCGTCCTAGAGGGCGCAATGTCGCCGGATGCCCGAATCGGCACCGGATCAAGCTCTCTCGCAGAACCACGGGATGCGATGTCTGTCAGGGAAGATGGGGAAGTGTCGGGCGGGGTTCCGGGCGGATCGAGCCGGGCGCGCCGACTGCTGCGCGGCCCGCGACCGGAGGCCGTACCCGGCCTCGTCGCCAGGGCCTGCGCCCTCGTCGGGCTGCTGGACATCGCCGCGGGCGTCTTCCCGCGCTTCCGGTACAGCAGGATGCACGCCCTCGCCGAGGTGCTGCCCGGCGCGCTCGGCCCGTTCGCGGCGGCGCTCTCGCTCAGCGCCGGCGTGCTGTTGCTGCTGCTCGCGCACGGGCTGAAGCGCCGCAAGCGCCGCGCCTGGCGGGCCACCGTCGCGCTGCTGCCGGCCGGCGCGGTCGCCCAGTTCGCCTACCGGCACTCCGTGCTCGGCGTGGTGATCTCGCTCGCCCTGCTCGCGGTCCTGCTGCGGTACCGCGACCAGTTCGCGGCCCTGCCCGACCCGCGCAGCCGGTGGCGCGCCCTCGCCAACTTCGTACTGATGGGCGCCGGTTCCCTCGCCCTCGGTCTGGTCATCGTCGGCGCCCACCCCGGCCGCATGGTCGGCGACCCCAGCCTGGCCGACCGCCTCACCCACGTCCTGTACGGCCTGTTCGGCTTCGAGGGGCCCGTCGACTACCGCGGCAACACCTCCTGGACGGTCGGCTTCTCCCTGGGCGCCCTGGGCCTGCTCACCGCGGTCACCACCGTCTACCTCGCCCTGCGCCCCGAGCACCCCGCCGCGCGGCTCACCCAGGAGGACGAGGTCCGGCTGCGGGCCCTGCTGGACAAGCACGGCGGGCGCGACTCGCTCGGCCACTTCGCGCTGCGCCGCGACAAGGCCGTCGTCTTCTCGCCCAGCGGCAAGGCGGCGGTCACCTACCGCGTGGTGTCCGGTGTGATGCTCGCCAGCGGCGACCCCATCGGCGACGTCGAGGCCTGGCCCGGCGCCATCGAACGCTTCATGGACGAGGCCCGCGCCCATTCCTGGACCCCGGCCGTCATGGGCTGCTCCGAGACCGGCGGCGAGGTGTGGACCCGCGAGACCGGCCTGGACGCCCTCGAACTGGGTGACGAGGCGGTGGTGGACGCCTCGGATTTCTCCCTCGCCGGCCGTGCGATGCGCAATGTGCGCCAGATGGTCAAGCGCATCGAGCGCGCCGGTTACGAGACCCGAGTACGACGCGTGCGTGACCTCGGCGAGGCCGAACTGGAGCGGATCCGCCGGGCCGCCGACGACTGGCGCGGCACCGACACCGAACGCGGCTTCTCCATGGCGCTGGGCCGCATCGGCGACCCCGCCGACGGCGACTGCCTGATCGCCACCGCGCACCGGGCCGACGGCGAGCCGGGTCCGTACGGCGACCTGAAGGCGATCCTGCACTTCGTGCCCTGGGGCACCGACGGGGTCTCCCTGGACCTGATGCGCCGCGACCGCTCGGCCGACCCCGGCATGAACGAACTGCTGATCGTCGCCGCCCTCCAGGCCGCGCCGGAACTCGGCATCGCGCGTGTGTCGCTCAACTTCGCGATGTTCCGCTCGGCGCTGGCGCGCGGCGAGAAGATCGGCGCGGGTCCGGTGCTGCGCGCCTGGCGGGGGCTGCTGATCTTCCTGTCCCGCTGGTTCCAGATCGAATCCCTGTACAAGTTCAACGCCAAGTTCCAGCCCCGCTGGGAGCCGCGCTTCGTCGTCTACCGCGCCTCCGCCGACCTGCCGCGCATCGGCTTCGCGGCGATGCAGGCCGAGGGCTTCCTGGACCCGGCCGAGCTGCTGCCGCGCCCGCTGCGCCGCCGCCGGCCCGCACCCCGCCCGTGCGGCCACGCCGTACGGGAACAGGACACCCGCGCGGCGGGAGAGCGGGACGTCCGCGCGGGGCGCGAACAGGACACCCGCGCGGGACGGGGACAGGACGTCCGCACAGCCAAGGAACGGGACGCCCGCACGTCCGAGGAACGGGACGCGCGCGCCTCCGAGGAACGGGACGCGCGCGCCTCCGAGGAACACGAGGTCCACGCGGCCGAGGAACACGAGGTCCACGCGGCCTGATGCGCGGGACAGTGCGCCGTGGCGCCCAGGACAGGCCCGGGCGGAAGCCCGCCCCCTCCTCCGGCTCCGGAGGGCTTCCGCCCGGGCCGCACGGCGTGAAGAGCCGCGCGCCCCGGGGGGCCTACGCTGAACGTATGAGCAACCAGAGCGGACGCGGACACATCGCGGGCCTTCCGGATTGGGACCGCTGCGCGGTCATGGGCGTCGTGAACGTGACGCCCGACTCCTTCTCCGACGGCGGCCGATGGTTCGACACGACCGCCGCGGTCAAGCACGGCCTGGAGATGGTCGCCCAGGGCGCCGACCTGGTCGACGTCGGCGGCGAGTCCACCCGCCCAGGCGCCACCCGGGTCGACGAGTCCGAGGAACTGCGACGGGTCATCCCCGTCGTCCGCGAACTGGCCTCCGAGGGCGTCGTCGTCTCCGTCGACACCATGCGCGCCCCGGTCGCCGAACAGGCCCTCGCGGCCGGCGCCGCCCTCGTCAACGACGTCAGCGGCGGCCTCGCCGACCCGGCGATGATCCCGGTCGTGGCCGACGCCGGCGCCCCCTTCGTCGTCATGCACTGGCGCGGCTTCCTGGAGGGCGGCAACGTCCGGGGCGTCTACGACGACGTCGTCACCGAGGTCGTCGACGAGCTGCACGCGCGCGTGGAGGCCGTCCTGGCGGGCGGCATCGCCGCCGACCGGATCGTCGTCGACCCCGGCCTCGGCTTCTCCAAGGACGCCGAGCACGACCTGACCCTGCTCGCCCACCTGGACCGGCTGCGCGGACTCGGCCATCCGCTGCTCGTCGCCGCCTCCCGCAAGCGGTTCCTCGGCCGGGTGCTCGCCGGACCGGAGGGCGCCCCGCCGCCCGCGCGGGAGCGCGACGCGGCGACCGCCGCCGTCTCGGCGCTCGCGGCACAGGCCGGCGCGTGGGCGGTGCGAGTGCACGAGGTGCGCGCGACGGCGGACGCGGTACGCGTCGCACGCGCCGTGGAAGGGGCGCGCATGCCGGACAACGCGCCGGTGGCGGCTTCCGCACGCCAGGCGTACGGCACCGCACACACGCCGGGCGCCTGCGCCCCCGAGGCGCGCCCCGTCGACACCACCCCCACCGGCGCACACTCTGAAGGAACCCGGTGAGCGCTCCCCACACCGACGTCGAGCAGGTCGAGCTCGCCAACACCGCCTTCTACGAGGCACTGGAGCGCGGCGACTTCGAGACGGTCTCCCGGCTCTGGCTCGCCCCGTCCGACCTGGGCGTCGACGAGACGTACCACGACCCGGCGGACACCGGAGTGGTCTCCTGCGTACACCCCGGCTGGCCGGTGCTCACCGGCCGCGGCGAGGTGCTGCGGTCGTACGCGCTGATCATGGCCAACACCGACTACATCCAGTTCTTCCTCACCGACGTCCATGTCTCCGTCACCGGCGACACCGCCCTGGTGACCTGCACCGAGAACATCCTCAGCGGTGGGCCCGCCCCCGCCGACGGCGACGAGCTGGGCCCGCTGGTGGGCCAGCTCGTGGTCGCCACCAATGTGTTCCGGCGCACGCCCGACGGCTGGAAACTCTGGTCGCACCACGCTTCACCCGTCCTCGCCGAAACCGACGAGGCCGAGGGCGACGACAACCCCGCCTGAGCGGGTAGAGGCACCCCGGAGGGCCGGAACGAGACGGAAGAGAGCCCGAAGGGACCAAGGAGTGGTTGGAATCACGCAGCGCCGGGTAGGGGCGGCTACCAGCCCGTGACCCGCCGGGTTCCCCAGGGGAAACGCACGGTGGAGCCTCCTGGCCCCGGCCGGGCCCACGCCCCCGTGGCCCGGTGCTGTCAGTGCCCGCAGGTAGATTCGTCCGAGGCCGGTGTGCCCTCCGCACACGGCACGGACCGGTCGCAACCGACGATTGCAGGAGTGATTCGCGTGGATCGTGTCGCGCTGCGCGGCCTGAAGGCCCGCGGGCACCACGGTGTGTTCCCCAAGGAGCGCGAGGAAGGCCAGACCTTCATCGTCGACCTCGTCCTGGGCCTGGACACCCGGCCGGCCGCGGCCGACGACGACCTGGCGAAGACGGTGCACTACGGCATCGTGGCGGAGGAGGTCGTGGCCGTCGTCGAAGGCGAGCCCGTCAACCTCATCGAGACGCTCGCCGAGCGCATCGCCCAGGCCTGTCTGAAGCACGAGGGAGTCCAGGAGGTCGAGGTCCGCGTCCACAAACCGGACGCGCCGATCACCGTCCCCTTCGACGACGTGACCGTCACCATCACCCGGAGCCGAGTATGACCCCGTCCTTCACGCAGGGTCCCGACGACCCGACCGTCCAGCCGGTGCCCGCCGCCGTCGTCGAGAAGGTCGACGCCGCCGACACCACCCTGCACGACCCGAAACGCGCCGTGCTCTCCCTCGGCTCCAACCTCGGCAACCGCCTGGAGACCCTCCAGGGCGCCATCGACGCCCTGGAGGACACACCGGGCGTACGGATCAAGGCGGTCTCGCCGGTCTACGAGACGGAGCCGTGGGGCGTCGAGCCCGGCAGCCAGCCGTCCTACTTCAACGCCGTCGTGGTGCTCAAGACCACGCTGCCGCCGTCCTCCCTGCTGGAGCGGGCCCACGCGATCGAGGAGGCCTTCAACCGGGTGCGGGACGAGCGCTGGGGCCCGCGCACCCTCGACGTCGACATCGTGGCCTACGCCGACGTGGTCTCCGACGACCCGCGGCTCATCCTCCCCCACCCGCGCGCCCACGAACGCGCCTTCGTCCTCGTCCCCTGGCACGACGTGGACCCCGACGCCCAGCTGCCCGGCCGCGGTCCCGTGGCCGGTCTCCTCGGTACGATCACCCGCGAAGGCGTCGCGCCCCGCGCCGATCTGGAACTCCGGCTGCCCGAGTAGTCGTTAAGGTCGAGACGACCACCGTCGGGGAGATCCGCCAGGCCGGACACCCGGGAAGCCGAAGGGACACCGTGAGAGAGCTGCGCATCAGGGTGCTGGCCGCCGTGTTCGTCGTCGCCGGAGTGCTGTCCTGGGCGGGCGCCCGCCTGTGGAGCTCGTACGGCACCCTGCCGAGCGTCCCCCTGGCCGCGCCCATCGTCCTGGCGCTGATCGCCGTGGTCCTCCTGGCCACCGCGCTCTCGCTGCGCGCCCGGCTGAAGGCCCAGCGCGAGCGCCGCCCCGAGGCCAAGGGCGTCGACCCGCTGATGGCGGCCCGCGCGGTGGTCTTCGGCCAGGCCAGCGCCCTGGTTGCCGCCCTGGTCGCCGGTGTGTACGGCGGCACGGGCGTCGTCCTGCTGGACTCCCTCGACATCCCCGCCCGCCGCGACCAGGCCATCTATGCCGGCTTCTCGGTCCTCGCGGGCATCGCCGTGATAGCGGCTGCCATCTTCCTGGAGCGCGTCTGCAAGCTCCCGGAGGACGACGAACCGGGGGGCCCGGGGACGGCACCGGCGGCCTGAGGGCTCGGCCGTCGGCTCACCGCGGCTGGTGTTCCGTACGAAGGTCCCACGCGACGGCCGGCGGTCCGCCGGCGCGAGACGCGCGGGCGGCCCGGTCGCCTCGGTGAGCGTCCCGGCGCAGCGGGAAGCGAACGCCTCATCGTCCACCACGAGCGACACGCGGTCGCGCCCGCTGTGCCGCCCGCGCAGCCCGCGCCGATCATGTAGCCGAAGGCGCATCCCGGCTTGACGGTCGATCGCTCACGGCACAGCTTCCTCGCTGGTGTCCCGGCCGGAATGGTTCCCACGATCGGCTCACTGCCGACAGCCGTAGCGGGCCCCACTGACACCCGGGTCAGCGCGCCAGTATCAGGCTCATCGCCTCGGCTCGGGTCGTGGCGTCCCGGAGCTGACCGCGTACGGCGGACGTCGTGGTCTTGGCACCGGGCTTGCGGATGCCTCGCACCGACATGCACATGTGTTCGGCCTCGATGACGACGATCGCGCCACGCGCCTCAAGGATGCTCATCAGCGAGTCGGCGATCTGCGTGGTGAGTCGTTCCTGCACCTGGGGGCGTCGAGCGAACACCTCGACGAGGCGCGCCAGCTTCGACAGTCCCGTGATCTTGCCGGTCTCCGCCGGGATGTAACCGACGTGCGCCACTCCATGGAACGGCAGCAGATGATGCTCGCACAGAGACACGATTTCGATGTCCTTCACCAGGACCATCTCATCGTGCCCCAGGTCGAACGTCGTCGTCAGAACCTCCTCGGGTTCCTGCCAGAGCCCCGCCAGAAGCTCCCGATACGCCCGCGCCACCCGCGCCGGCGTCTCCCTCAGGCCCTCGCGGTCCGGGTCCTCGCCGACCGCGATCAGGAGTTCGCGGACGGCGTTCTCGGCGCGCTTCTCGTCGAACTCGCCGATGATGCCCTCGCCGTCCAGCGTCACGGGGTCGGTCATGTGGTGCCTCGTTCCTGTGTGTCGTGCATTCCCGGCAGCCGGAAATGGCGGAATGCCGCGCCCCCCAGGCTAAAACCTGGGGGGCGCGGCATTCATTCCGGGCCTGGTGGGGGCCGCCGGGGCGGCTCCGGGCCGGGTCAGCCGTCGGTACGGTCCTCCTGGACCGGGTCCGGCACGGACTCCGTGGCCGTGGACTTCGCGGTGATCGCCGCCGACGCGCCGTTGGCGCCGTTGGTCAGCGCCAGCTCCTTCGGGGAGAGCACCGGCGGGCGGGTGGACGGCGTACGCCGCGAGGAGCCGGTCCAGGCGGGCCGCGGCGGGCGCTTGACGATCGGGGCGAAGATCTCGGCGATCTCCTCCTTGCCCAGGGTCTCCTTCTCCAGCAGCTGGAGGACGAGGTTGTCGAGCACGTCGCGGTTCTCGACCAGGATCTCCCAGGCCTCGTTGTGCGCGGTCTCGATGAGCTTCTTGACCTCTTCGTCGACCAGCGCGGCGACCTCTTCGGAGTAGTCGCGCTGGTGCGCCATCTCACGGCCGAGGAACGGTTCGGTGTTGTCGCCGCCGAACTTGATGGCGCCGAGGCGTTCCGTCATGCCGTACTGCGTGACCATCGCGCGGGCCAGGTTGGTGGCCTTCTCGATGTCGTTGGCGGCACCGGTGGTCGGGTCGTGGAAGACCAGTTCCTCGGCCGCGCGGCCGCCCAGCATGTAGGCCAGCTGGTCGAGCATCTCGTTGCGCGTGGTCGAGTACCTGTCCTCGTCCGGGAGCACCATCGTGTAGCCGAGGGCGCGGCCGCGGGACAGGATGGTGATCTTGTGCACGGGGTCGGAGTTCGGTGAGGCCGCCGCGACCAGGGCGTGTCCGCCCTCGTGGTACGCGGTGATCTTCTTTTCCTTGTCCGACATGATCCGGGTCCGCTTCTGCGGTCCGGCCACGACACGGTCGATCGCCTCGTCCAGCATGTGGTTGTCGATCAGCTTCTGGTCGCTGCGGGCCGTCAGCAGGGCGGCCTCGTTCAGGACGTTGGCGAGATCGGCACCGGTCATGCCGGGCGTGCGGCGGGCGACGGCCGAGAGGTCGACGTCCGGGGCGACCGGCTTGCCCTTCTGGTGGACCTTGAGGATCTCCAGGCGGCCCTGCATGTCGGGGCGGTCGACCGCGATCTGGCGGTCGAAGCGGCCCGGGCGCAACAGGGCCGGGTCGAGGATGTCGGGCCGGTTGGTCGCGGCGATGAGGATCACGCCGCCCTTGACGTCGAAGCCGTCCATCTCGACGAGGAGCTGGTTCAGGGTCTGCTCGCGCTCGTCGTGACCGCCGCCGAGGCCGGCGCCGCGGTGGCGGCCGACCGCGTCGATCTCGTCGACGAAGACGATCGCCGGGGCGTTCGCCTTGGCCTGCTCGAACAGGTCACGGACGCGGGAGGCACCGACGCCGACGAACATCTCGACGAAGTCGGAACCGGAGATCGAGTAGAACGGCACGCCCGCCTCGCCCGCGACGGCACGCGCGAGCAGGGTCTTGCCGGTGCCGGGGGGGCCGTAGAGCAGGACGCCCTTGGGGATCTTGGCGCCGACGGCCTGGAACTTCGCCGGTTCCTGGAGGAACTCCTTGATCTCGTGCAGTTCCTCGACGGCCTCGTCGGAGCCCGCGACGTCCGCGAAGGTCGTCTTGGGGGTGTCCTTGGTGATGAGCTTGGCCTTCGACTTCCCGAAGTTCATCACCCGGGAGCCGCCGCCCTGCATCTGGTTCATCAGGAAGAGGAAGACGACCACGATGAGGACGAAGGGCAGCAGGGAGAGCAGGATCCCGACGAACGGGTTCTGCTTGGACGGCGAGACCGTGTAGCCGTCCGGGATCTGCTTTTCCTGGTACTTGTTCTGCAGCGTGCTGGCGATGGTCACGCCCTGGTCGCCGATGTAGCTCGCCTGGATCTTCGAGCTGCCCTCGATCTTCACACCGTCTTTGAGCTGGACCTTGATGATCTGCTCGTCGCCGGTGGTCAGCTTGGCCTGCTCGACCTTGTTGTCATTGATCGCCTGGACGACCTGGCCTGTGTCCACCGTCTTGTAGCCGCCGGACGAGCCGACGACCTGCATCAACACGACCACGGCAAGGACGGCCAGCACGATCCACATGACCGGCCCACGGAAGTATCGCTTCACGTCCATCCATACGGAGCGGTGCCGCCCCGTCCCTCCTGCCATAGTGAGTTTGATAAGACAGTTCTTCTGACGGTACCCCAGCATTGTCGCCCGAAGCGGCGCAGGACGGCTGGCAATCCCGTCTGCATGCTCCAACGGCGCGAGGCCCGCCGGGGTTCCCGATCTCCCCGCGGAGGCGCCCTGGTGGCTCAGCCGCCGTAGACGTGGGGCGCGAGCGTACCGACGAACGGCAGGTTGCGGTACTTCTCGGCGTAGTCCAGGCCGTAGCCGACGACGAACTCGTTGGGGATGTCGAAACCGACCCACTCGACGTCGATGGCGACCTTGGCGGCGTCCGGCTTGCGCAGCAGCGTGCACACCTTCAGCGAGGCGGGCTCGCGGGAGCCGAGGTTGTTGATCAGCCAGGACAGGGTCAGGCCGGAGTCGATGATGTCCTCGACGATGAGGACGTGCTTGTTCTTGATGTCGGTGTCGAGGTCCTTGAGGATCCGCACCACGCCGGAGGACTGGGTGCCCGCGCCGTACGAGGACACGGCCATCCAGTCCATGGTGACGGGGGTGGACAGCGCCCGCGCGAGGTCGGCCATGACCATCACCGCGCCCTTGAGCACGCCGACGATCAGCAGGTCCTTCCCCGCGTACTCCGCGTCGATCTTCGCCGCCAGTTCGGCCAGCTTGGCGTCGATCTCTTCCTTGGTGATGAGTACCTGCTGGAGGTCGGCACCCATGTCTTTCGCGTCCACCCGCATCACTTTCGGTCGTCCCACCGGCTGCCCGCCCCGCCGGAGGGGGGCCGGGATTCAGCCTTGCCGAATCACCAGTCTGCCACCCTGCCGCTGGGCGACGACTCTGCCGGGGAGGTTGATGGCGCCCTGGCCGCGCCAGCCGGTGATCAGCCGGTCGATTTCCTCGATGTGGCGGGCGAAGAGGGAGCCGGCCGGGGCACCGGCCTCGATGGCCGCGCGGCGCAGGATCCGGCGGCGTACGGCGGGCGGCAGGGCGTAGAGCTTGGCGCACTCCAGCAGGCCGGCGGCGTCGCGGACGGTGGCCTCGGCCCGGCTGGCCCAGGCGTCGAGGGCGTCGGCGTCGTCGCGGGAGAGGTGGGCCGTCCGGGCGAGGGCCTCGACGACGCCCTTGCCCAGGGCTTTCTCCAGGGCGGGCAGACCTTCGTGGCGCAGCCGGGAGCGGGTGTAGGCCGGGTCCGCGTTGTGCGGGTCGTCCCAGACGGGCAGCGACTGGACCATGCAGGCCTTGCGGACGGTCTGCCGGTCGAGTTCCAGGAAGGGGCGCCGGTAACGGCCGCCGGCCCCCGAGACCGCGGCCATTCCGGACAGGGAGCGGATGCCGGAGCCGCGGGCGAGCCCGAGGAGCACGGTCTCGGCCTGGTCGTCGCGGGTGTGGCCGAGCAGGACGGCGGCGGCGCCGTGACGTTCGGCGGCGGTGTCCAGCGCGGCGTACCGGGCGTCCCGGGCGGCGGCTTCGGGGCCGCCCTCGCGGCCGACGGTCACGGCGGTGGACTCGACCGGGTCGAGGCCGAGTTCGCGCAGGCGCAGGCAGACCTCCGCGGCGCGGAGGTCGGAGCCGGGTTGCAGGCCGTGGTCGACGGTGACGCCGCCCGCGCGGATGCCGAGCTTGGGCGCCTCGAAGGCGAGGGCGGAGGCGAGCGCCATGGAGTCGGCGCCGCCGGAGCAGGCGACGAGGACGAGCGGCGGGGACGGGGGCGCCTCGCCGTTCGGACGGGGCCCAGGGCATGGGGGAGGCTCGGAGCCGGCCCGCTGGGGGAAGCTGTGGTCGTTGAGGATGTCGTGGAGGACGCGGCGGACCGCCAGGCGTATCGCCGCGACCGCAGGATGGGGACCCATGTCCGGTTCCCTTCATGAAGTTTTCTTCGGGGGGTGAACCCGAGCCGGTCACTCAGAGTGTGTAGATGGTGACAGATCCGGGCCGTTCCCCGAGCATTGCACGCCCGTGCAAGGCTCACGCTCCCTCGGACGGGTGATTGAAGGGACGTTCGCCTGCCGTCGGCCGGATTCGGTTCACGACCGTCCCACCCCGTGTCAGGTTTCGCTCCGGCGGTGCACCCGTGCGATCCAGTCCGCCGGTTTGGCGATCTCCGCCTTGGTGGGGAGGGTGTTCGGGGAGGTCCACACGCGGTTGAAGCCGTCCATGCCGACCTCGTCGACGACGGCCCGGACGAACCGTTCGCCGTCCCGGTACTGCCGCAGCTTGGCATCCAGGCCGAGCAGCTTGCGCAGGGCCAGGTCGAGGCGGGAGGCGCCCTTGGCACGGCGCTGCTGGAACTTCTCGCGGATCTCGCCGACGGCCGGGACGACCGCCGGGCCGACGCCGTCCATCACGAAGTCGGCGTGGCCCTCCAGGAGGGACATCACGGCGGTGAGGCGGCCCAGGATCTCCCGCTGGGCGGGGCTCTGCACCAGCTCGACCAGGGAACGGCCGCCGTCGTCCTCCTCGGCGTCGGGGCGGCCTCCGGCCAGCGTCTGGGCGGCTTCGCGAATGCGTTCGAGGAAGGTCATGGGGTCGACGTCGGTCTCCGCCAAGAACGACTGGATTTCACCCTCCAGGTGGTCCCGCAGCCAGGGCACGGCGGTGAACTGCGTCCGGTGGGTCTCCTCGTGCAGGCACACCCAGAGCCGGAAGTCGTGCGGGGGTACGTCGAGTTCGCGTTCGACGTGGACGATGTTGGGCGCGACGAGCAGCAGCCGGCCGCCGCCGCCCGCACCGGCGGGGAGGTCGCGGCTGGCGGGGGCGAAGGTCTCGTACTGGCCGAGGACGCGGGAGGCCAGGAAGGACAGCAGCATGCCCAGCTCGACGCCGGTGACCTTGCCGCCGACGGCGCCGAGGACCGCGCCGCCGGGGCTGCTGCCGCGACGTTCCTGCATCTTGTCCAGCAGCGGCCGGAGGATCTCCCGGAAACCGGCGACGTTCGCCCGGACCCAGCCGGGGCGGTCGACGACGAGGACGGGGGTGTCGTGGGTCTCCTCGGTGCCCATACGAGTGAAGCCCCGGACGTGTTCCTCCGAGGCCTTGGCGTGCCGGCGCAGTTCCGCGACGACGGCCCGGGCCTCGTCGCGGCTCACCTCCGGGCCCGGCCGTACGAGCCGGGTCGCGGTCGCCACCGCGAGATTCCAGTCGACCATGCCGGGTGCGGTGCCACCGATGCTCGTCATGTGTCAACCGTACGTGAGGGGTCCCCACGGGGGCAGGCCGTGTGCGGGCGGGGAGGGGCCCGGCGCACGGCGCCCGGCAGGCCGCGCAAGGGCGCTCGCTAGCCGCAGCCGCAGGCCGCCAGCGCCGTGGCCGCGCGGTCCAGGGCCGACTGGGCCGTGACCGCGTCGGTGGTGTCCGAGCCGAGGAAGGCGAAGGCGAGGACGCGGCCGGACGCGTCGACGACGGTGCCGGCGAGGGTGTTCACACCGGTCAGGGTGCCGGTCTTGGCGCGTACGAGGCCGGCCGCGCCGTCGCCGTAGCGGCCGGTCAGGGTGCCGGTGAAGCCGGCCACGGGGAGACCGGTGAGGGTGGGGCGCAGGTCGGGGTGGCCGGGGTCGGCGGCCTTGGTGAGGAGCGCGGTGAGCAGGGCGGCCGTCAGCCTGCCGTCGCGGTTCAGGCCGCTGCCGTCCTTGATGACGGCGCCCCGCGTGGGCACGCCCAGCTTCTTCAGCTGCTTCTCGATGGCGCGGCCCGCCCCGGCGAAGTCGGCGCGCTCGCCGGTCGCGAGGGCGGTGTGCCGGGCGAGGGCCTCGGCGATGTCGTTGTCGCTGTGGGTCAGCATCCGCTCGACGAGCGCGGACAGCGGGGGCGAGGAGACGGTGGCGAGGGTGTCCGCGCGGCCGGTCGCCTTGGACGGGCCGGGGGGCGTGGTCTCGATGCCCTCGGCCGCCAGGAGGTCCCCGAAGGCGCGGGTGGCCTCCGCCGCGGGGTCGGTGTGGCGCGGGGCGGGCCCGCTGGTGGAGCCGTCGGTGCGCGCCTCGTCGGCCATCAGTGCGGTGACGCGCGCGAGGTTGTCGTTGACGCCGATGGGGTGAAGGTCGGAGCCGGCGTACAGGGTGGTGTCGTACGACAGGGTCACCGCGCGGACGTCCTGCTTCTCCAGGGCGGCGGCGGTGCGCGCGGCGAGCGTGCGCAGGCTCGCGCCGCCCCCGGCGTCGCGGCCGGCGGTGAGGGTGGGGTCGCCGCCGCCGACCAGGATCAGCTCCCTGGTGTCGGGTTCGAAGACGGCGCGGGTGGCCAGGCGGTGGTCGGCGCCGAGGGCGGACAGCGCGGCGACCGCGGTGGCGATCTTGGTGGTGGAGGCGGGGGTCAGTGCCTCGTCGGTGCCCGTGCCGTAGAGCCGCTTGCCGGTGGCGATGTCGACGACCGCGGCCGATCGCCGTCCGCCGAGCGCCGCGTCGTGCAGGAGCGGGTCCAGGACGTCGGCGAGCGCCTCGCCGTCCGGGAGCCCGGCGTTCGTCGCGCCGCCCAGTCCGGTCAGCACGGACGCGGCGCTGGGGGCGGGACGGGGCCCGGTGCCGTTCGCTCCGGCCCGGCCGGCGGCGCCGCCGTGAGATGCGCCACCCGGTTGTCCGGCGGCGACCGCGCGATCGCGCTCGGCCGTACGCTGACCCGTGGAGTCCCAGGGCCCCGCGGCGGTCACGACGCCGGCGGCCAGCGCCAGACCGGCGGTGGCGGCACCCGCGGTGTACTGCCAGGTCTTCACCCGCGTGATCCGTGTGACCTGCGGTGACGCGGCCCGCGCCAGCCGCGCGACCCGCGGCCCCGTCGCCGCGACGGCACGGGCGAGACGGGGGCGTACGGCCTCCGCGACCCGCGTCAGACGCGGCCTCGCGGACCGCCACGGCCTCAGCTCGGGCACGACCACCAGCCCCTTTCGCGATCACACACCTGCGTGAGGGACACTTAACCACCAAGACTGTGTGCTGATCATGGAGGAGCCACCGGTGGAGTTCGACGTAACGATCGAGATTCCGAAGGGTTCGCGCAACAAGTACGAGGTGGACCACGAGACCGGTCGGATCCGCCTGGACCGCCGACTGTTCACGTCGACCGCCTACCCGACGGACTACGGCTTCGTCGAGAACACCCTCGGCGAGGACGGCGACCCGCTGGACGCGCTGGTCATCCTGGACGAGCCGACCTTCCCGGGCTGCCTCATCCGCTGCCGCGCGATCGGCATGTTCCGGATGACGGACGAGGCCGGCGGCGACGACAAGCTGCTGTGCGTCCCGGCGACCGACCCGCGTGTGGAGCACCTGCGCGACATCCACCACGTGTCCGAGTTCGACCGCCTGGAGATCCAGCACTTCTTCGAGGTGTACAAGGACCTGGAGCCCGGCAAGTCGGTCGAGGGCGCCAACTGGGTGGGCCGTACGGACGCCGAGGCCGAGATCGAGCGGTCCTACAAGCGCTTCAAGGAGCAGGGCGGTCACTGACCTGCCTGTTGCCGGGTAGACGGGCCGTACGCGTGTGCGTGCGGCCCGTTCGTCATGTGTGCGCATACTGAGGTACCGGAGGTGTCGTACAGGGAGCACTGCACGTGACGGACGCGGAGGACCGCAAGCCGCAGTCGGACGAGGCGAGGATGGCGTTCACGCCGCCCGCCGGGGTCGAGGTCGGGGACAGCGAGTCGGAGACGACGTCCGAGTTCGCGCTCCCCGTCGGGCTGGACGCCCCCCAGCCGGCGGGCGCGGAATCCGAGGGATCGGCGTTCGTCCCGCCGCGCACCTACAGCGCGCGGGAGGCGCCGCCCGCGTTCACCCCGGCCACCGGGATACCGGCGGTCAGCCTGACCAAGGACGCGCCGTGGCAGGACCGGATGCGCACGATGCTGCGCATGCCGGTGACCGAGCGGCCCGCGCCGGAGCCGGTGCAGAAGGCGGAGGAGGGCGGCCCGGCCGTTCCGCGCGTGCTGGACCTGACGCTGCGTATCGGGGAACTGCTGCTGGCGGGCGGCGAGGGCGCGGAGGACGTCGAGGCGGCGATGTTCGCGGTGTGCCGGTCGTACGGCCTTGACCGGTGCGAGCCGAACGTCACCTTCACGCTGCTGTCGATCTCGTACCAGCCGTCGCTCGTGGACGACCCGGTGTCGGCGGCGCGGACCGTACGGCGGCGCGGGACGGACTACACGCGGCTCGCGGCCGTGTTCCAGCTCGTCGACGACCTCAGCGACCCGGAGACGCAGATCTCGCTGGAGGAGGCCTACCGGCGGCTCGCCGAGATCCGCCGCAACCGGCACCCGTATCCCACCTGGGTGCTGACCTCGGCGAGCGGGCTGCTCGCGGGGGCTGCCTCGGTGCTGGTCGGCGGCGATCTGATCGTGTTCGTCGCGGCGGCGCTGGGCGCGATGCTCGGGGACCGGCTGGCGTGGCTGTGCGCGGGGCGCGGGCTGCCGGAGTTCTACCAGTTCACGGTCGCCGCGATGCCGCCCGCCGCGATCGGGGTGGCGCTCACCGTCGCGCACGTCGACGTGGCGGCGGCCGCCGTGATCACCGGTGGGCTGTTCGCGCTGCTGCCCGGGCGCGCGCTGGTCGCGGGCGTGCAGGACGGGCTGACCGGCTTCTACATCACCGCGGCGGCGCGGCTGCTGGAGGTGCTGTACTTCTTCGTGGGCATCGTGGTCGGGGTGCTCGTGGTGCTGTACTTCGGCGTCCAGCTGGGGGCCCAGCTCAACCCGGACGCCGCGCTGGGCAGCCGGGAGCAGCCGCTGGTGCAGATCGCCGCGTCGATGCTGCTGTCGCTGACGTTCGCCGTGCTGCTTCAGCAGGAACGATCCACCGTGCTGGCGGTGACCCTCAACGGGGGTGTCGCGTGGGTGGTGTACGGCGCCCTGCACTACGCCGGTGATCTGTCGCCGGTGGCGTCCACGGCGGTGGCGGCGGGGCTGGTCGGGTTGTTCGGGCAGCTGATGTCGCGGTACCGGTACGCGTCGGCGCTGCCGTACACGACCGCGGCGATCGGGCCGCTGCTGCCGGGTTCGGCCACGTACTTCGGGCTGCTGGCGATCGCGCAGAACGATGTCGACGGGGGGCTGGGGTCGCTGACCAAGGCGGCGGCGCTGGCGATGGCCATCGCCATCGGGGTGAACCTCGGGTCGGAGGTGTCGCGGATGTTCCTGCGGGGCGCCGGCCGCGGGCGGAAGGCGGCCAAGCGGACGCGGGGATTCTGACGCCGGGTCGCTTCCCCGCGCCCCTCGGGTGGACTTCTTCAGTAGCCCTGGTTCTGGTTGTACGGGTAGGGCTGCTGCTGGGGGTACTGGTCGTCGGCGTACGGCTGCTGCTGGGGGTACTGCCGGTCGTAGCCCTGCTGGTCGTAGCCCTGCCGGTCGTAGCCGTACTGCTGCTGCGGGTACTGCTGCTGGTTCTGCTGGGGGTACGGCTGCTGCTGGTCGGCCGGGGGGATGCGGCGGAGCTGGGTCGTGGCGTCGTCCATCACCGGGTACGCGGGCTGCTGCTGCGGCTGGGCCTGGTGCTGCCGGGGCTCGGTGGGCCGCTGCCGCGCGGCCTTCTTGTTCTGGGAGCGGGCCCGCAGGAGCTCGATGATGATCGGGACGACCGAGATCAGGACGATCAGGATCAGGATCGCTTCGATGTTCTTCTTGACGAAGTCGATGTTGCCCAGCCAGGAGCCGAGCAGGGTGACGCCCGCGCCCCAGAGGATGCCGCCGACGACGTTGAAGACCAGGAAGGAGCGGTACCGCATGCCGCTGACGCCGGCGATGATCGGCGTGAAGGTGCGGACGATGGGCACGAACCGGGCCAGGACCAGGGACTTCGGGCCGTACTTCTCGAAGAACTCGTGGGCCTTGGTGACGTTCTCCTGCTTGAAGAAACGGGAGTCGGGGCGGGTGAAGAGCGCGGGTCCGACCTTCTTGCCGAACATGTAGCCCGCCTGGTCGCCGAGGATCGCGGCGACGCAGATCAGCACGATGGCCGCCCACAGGGGGAAGTCCAGCTGCTTCGAGGTGATCAGCAGACCCGCCGTGAACAGCAGGGAGTCACCGGGCAGGAAGAAGCCGATGAGCAGGCCGGACTCGGCGAAGACGATGAGGAGCAGACCCCAGATCCCGAAGGTGTCGAGCAGGTAGTTCGGATCCAGCCAGCTGGGTCCGAGAGCGAGCGTCGTCACGATTCCGGGCTCCTGAGGGGTGAAGGGAAGTGCGGCGTCCAGTTGGCCGGACAACGCTATCAACGCCGCGCGCCCGCCCCAGGTTCCACCGGCCCTCCAGGATGCACTGTGCGCCGGGTGGGAGGCACCCGCGCGTGGGGCCGACGGGGTGCCGGCGTTCCGCTTCGATGTGACGGACGCCGCGGACGCCGGCACCGAGGTGTGCGCGGACCGGACGGCGGTGGTCCTGGCCCGGGAACAGCCCGTGGGCCGCCCGGGCCAGGACGTCAGGAGGCGTGCCGGGCCGCGTTCGCGACGATGGCGTCCCTCAGGTGCTCGGCGAGACCGGGGCGCATGGCCTCGTAGAACGCCTTGAAGCGCTCGTCGGAGACGTACATGTCGCCCAGGCACCGGTGCATCTCGAAGCCGCACTCGTAGTACCAGCCGGTGATGTGCCGCCGGTGTTCCTCGGCCAGGTCCATGGCCCGCTCACCGGTGGGCGGCTCGCCGTCGGCCATCAGGGCGCCGTAGCGCTCGGCCCAGTCGGCCGCCTCGGCCTGCATCCGCTTCCAGTCCTCCTTGGTGTAGCTCGCGGCGCGGCGCTGCGACTCGGCGTAGGCCTCGGTGCCGCCCCAGCGCGCCTCCACCTCCTCGGCGTACTGCTCCGGGTCGTTGTCCCCGAAGACCTCGAACCGCTCCTCGGGCGTGAGGTTGATCCCCATCTTGCGTGCCTCCATGGCGTGCTCCACGGCCGCCGCCATCTTCCGCAGCCGCTCGATCCGGGCGGTCAGCAGCTCGTGCTGCCGGCGCAGGTGGGCCCGTGGGTCCACCTCCGGGTCGTCGAGCAGGACGGCGACCTCGTCGAGCGGGAAGCCGAGCTCGCGGTAGAACAGGATCTGCTGCAGCCGGTCGAGGTCGGCGTCGCTGTAGCGCCGGTGGCCCGCGTGGCTGCGCTCGCTGGGCACGAGCAGCCCGATGTCGTCGTAGTGGTGCAGGGTGCGCACCGTCACTCCGGCGAATCCGGCGACCTGTCCCACGGAGTAGCTCACTTCCGCTCCCTTCTCGGTACACCGTCCACGCTGAGGCATCACGTCACGTGAGGTGCAAGCCGGGAATCCCGGTGCCTCAGGTCAGGACACCGACGAAGGGCTCGCCCTCGCCCGCGAAGGTATGGGCGCCGCCTTCGATGCGGCCGATGAGGCCGCGGGTCCAGGCGGCCTCGGCGTCGGCCGTGTGCAGCCAGAGGTTCATGATCTCGCCGATGTGGCCGAGCTGTCCGGTGCCGCCCTCGGGGACGTAGTGCTCGGTGACGGCGGCGCGCCACTGCTCGATGCGGCGGATCCGCTCCTTGAGCAGGGCGACCGTTTCGGCGCGCGGCAGGTCGACCATGAAGCCGATGGCGGCGGACTTCATGTCGGTCTTCTGGTCGTACTCGGTGAGGGCCTCGCGCAGCAGCCGGAAGTACTCCTCGGTGCCGTCGGCGGTGATCTCGTACTCGGTGCGCGGAGGGCCGCCGGCGGTGGAGGGGGCGACCTCGTGGGCCTGCAGCAGGCCTTGCCTGGCCATCTGTTTCAGCGCGTGGTAGATCGAGCCGGGTTTGGCGTTGGACCACTCGTGCGCGCCCCAGTACTCCAGGTCGCCGCGCACCTGGTAGCCGTGGGCCCGTCCGTGCTGGCGGACGGCGCCCAGGACCAGGAGTCGGATCGCTGACATGCGGTCCAGATTAGGACCCAGCCGCTTCCGCCTTCTCGGCGAGGGCGACCAGTTCGAAGGCGGTCCTGCCGTCCAGCGACTCGCGGACGATGTCGGCGTGACCGGCGTGGCGGGCGGTCTCGCGGATGAGGTGGAGGCACAGCCAGCGCATCGAGACGGACTCCTCGGGGAACCACGGCTCGTCCGGGAGGTCGAAGGTGTCGTCCAGGCTGGGCACCGCGCGGATGAACGCCTCCGTCTCGGCGGCGACCTTCTCCCAGTACGCCAGCTGGTCGGCGAGGGTCTCGCCGTCGACCAGCCGGAAGCACTCGTGCCAGTTCGACTGGTCGCGCCGGACGGCCGGCGGCTCGCCCTTGGCCCGCGCGATCCAGCCCTGCTCCACCTCGGCGACGTGCTTGACCAGCCCGGCGAGGCTCAGCTCGCTCGCGCTGGGGCGCGCGGACGCCTGCTCGTCGGTCAGTCCGAGCACCGCCCGCCGGATGCCGCCGCGCTGCTCCGCCAGGAAGGAGAGCAGCGCTCCGCGCTCGTCGCCGTGGGCCTCCGCGCGCACGTGGGTGACCATGTCGGACCGCCTTTCATCGGGGGCTTTCGCCTGACACAGATGAAGGTACGCGGCATCGAGGTCAGATGCTGTCCTAGTGCGGGCGGGACCGGAGAACGGAAGCGGAGAACGGCCGCGATCCTCAGAAGGGGAACCTGCTGCGCCTGTGCTGCACCGAGATCCACTTCAGAGTGGTGAAGGCGTCCAGGGTCGACTCGCCGTTCAGGCGGCCGACGCCGGAGTGCTTCTCGCCGCCGAAGGGGACGAGGGGTTCGTCGTGGACGGTGCCGTCGTTGACGTGGAACATGCCGGTGTCGATGCGCTGGGCGAAGCGGACGCCGCGCTCGACGTCGCCGGTGTGGACGGCGCCGCTGAGGCCGTACGGAGTGTCGTTGACCAGGCGGACGGCCTCCTCCTCGCCGTCGAACGGGATGAGCAGGGCGACCGGACCGAAGATCTCCCGGCGCAGCACCGGCGAACCGGCGGGTATGCCGGTCAGGACGGACGGCTCGACCAGGTTGTCGCGGACCGTGCCGCGCAGCAGGGCCGTCGCGCCCTCGGCGACCGCCTGCTCCACCGCGCCGGACAGCGCCTTGACCTGGGAGGCGTTGATGACCGGGCCGATGACGGTCTCCGGGTCGCGCGGGTCGCCCACCTTGAGGGACCTGACCTTGGCGACGAACTTCCCGGTGAACTCGTCGGCGACCGAGCGGTCCACGAGGACGCGGTTGGCGGCCATGCAGACCTGGCCCTGGTGGATGTAGCGGCTGAAGACCGCCGCGTCGACGGCGTAGTCGAGGTCGGCGTCGTCGAGGACGACCAGCGCGCTGTTGCCGCCGAGTTCAAGGACGGCCCGCTTGAACTGCCCGGCGCACACGGTGGCGACGTGCCGGCCGACCGCGTCGGAGCCGGTGAAGGAGATGACCTTGGGCACCGGGTGCTCGATGAAGGCGTCGCCGATCTCGGCGATGTCGGTGACCACGACGTTCAGCAGGCCGGCCGGGAGGCCCGCGTCCTCGAAGAGTCGGGCGACGAGGGTGCCGCCGACGACCGGGGTGTCCTGGTGCGGCTTGAGGACCACGGCGTTGCCGAGCGCCAGGGCGGGCGCCACGGACTTCAGCGACAGCAGGAAGGGGAAGTTGAAGGGGCTGATGACGCCGACGACACCGACCGGGACGCGGTGGAGGCGGTTCTCCTTGCCGGGGTCGGGCGAGGGGATCAGCTTGTCCTCGGGGCGCAGGGCGAGGGCGGCGGCCTCGCGCAGGAACTCCTTGGCCAGGTGCAGTTCGAAGGCGGCCTTGACCCGGGTGCCGCCCAGCTCGGCGGTGATCGCGTCGGCGATCTCCGCCTCGCGCTCCTCGACCAGCCGCAGTGTCTTCTCCAGCACCGCGCGGCGGGTGAAGGCGCCGGCGCGGGCCCAGTCCCGCTGGGCGCGTTCGGCGGCCCGGTAGGCCTGATCTATCTCGTCGACGGTGGCTATGGTGATCGAGGCCAGCTTCTCGCCGTCGTACGGATTGAAGTCGATGATGTCCCAGGAGCCGGTGCCCGGCCGCCACTCGCCGTCGATGTACTGCTGAGCCAGGTCGGTGAAGTAGGACGACATGTGATCCCTCAATCCCTGCCGCGGGCGCGGACAGACAGACACTCCTGATCACTCGTCATCGTACTTGTGACGCAACCGAGTTGGCCGCTGTCTCAGGAGAGTTGGAGGAGGCCCCGGAGGAGGTCGCGGCTCTCGGCCGGGCCGGGGCTGTCGCGCTGCAGCTCCTTCAGGGCCGTCTCGTACTGGGCGACGTCCTCGGGCTTGTCCAGGTAGAGGGCGCTGGTCAGCTGCTCCAGGTAGACCACGTCCGACAGGTCGGACTCGGGGAAGCTGAGGATGGTGAAGGCGCCGCTCTCCCCGGAGTGCCCGCCGAAGCTGAACGGCATGATCTGGAGCCGTACGTTGGGCCGCTCGGAGATCTCGATGAGGTGCTGGAGCTGGCCGCGCATCACCTCGCGGTCGCCGTAGGGGCGGCGCAGGGCGGCCTCGTCCAGGACGATGTGGAAGTCGGGGGCGTTCTCCGCGACGAGGTGCTTCTGCCGCTCCAGGCGCAGGGCCACACGACGCTCCACGTCGGCCTCGCTCGCGCCCTTCATCCCGCGCCGCACCACCGCGCGGGCGTACGCCTCGGTCTGCAGCAGACCGTGCACGAACTGCACCTCGTACGCCCGGATCAGGGACGCGGCGCCCTCCAGGCCCACGTAGGTGGGGAACCAGCTCGGCAGCACGTCGGAGTAGCTGTGCCACCAGCCGGCGACATTGGCCTCGCGGGCGAGCGAGACCAGTGAGCCGCGCTCGGCCTCGTCCGTGATGCCGTACAGCGTCAGCAGGTCCTCGACATCCCTCGTCTTGAAGCTCACCCGGCCCAGCTCCATCCGGCTGATCTTCGACTCGGATGCGCGGATGTGGTAACCCGCCGCCTCACGGGTGATGCCACGCGCCTCGCGCAGCCGCCTGAGTTGCGAACCGAGCAGCATCCGCCGCACCACCGATCCGGGCTCTCCCGCGCTCACCTTCGCCAGCCTCCCCAACCGTCTTCAGGGCCCGCAGTCTGCCACTAAAACACTCCGAGCTGTACTCGCCCGATTACACAGACGGAAAGAAGCCAAAGATTGCGGACAGGAGGACACGCGGAGGGGACGCGCGGCGAGCGCACGAGCGACGAGAAGGTGGCACGCAGGGCCAGAAGATGGCGGAAAAAATGGCCAAGAAGTGGTACGGGAGGGACTATTTCGGTCGCGTGCACGTGCATCTGCCCTTGCATCTGGTCTGCGCTTCCGAAACCATGGTGCCGCGCCACCGCTGCATCGCAACGACCGCGAATTCCGGGAGTGCCCCGCATGGCAACGAATGGATCGACCATGCTCGAGCCGTTACGGCAGGGCCTTCCGCCGCTGGACCCCACGGCCGTCTCCAGCGCCGCCTCCTGCGCCCTGCCCGCCCGCTTCGAGGCGGTGCGTGACGCACGGCGGTTCACCCGCAGGACCCTCGACCAGTGGGACCTGGGCGACCGGTTCGACGACGTCTGCCTGGTCGTCTCGGAACTCGTCACCAACGCCCTGCGGCACGCCGTGCCCGGCGCCCCGCGGACCCCGGCCCAGGAACCGCCGGTACGGCTGCACCTGATGCGCTGGACCGAGCGGCTGGTGTGCGCGGTGCGCGACCCCAGCAACGACAGCCCGGTGGCGCGCGAGGCGGACGACTTCTCGGCGGAGTCCGGCCGGGGGCTGTTCCTCGTCGACT
Source organism: Streptomyces sp. (assembly GCF_035645055.1). Lineage (GTDB taxonomy): Bacteria > Actinomycetota > Actinomycetes > Streptomycetales > Streptomycetaceae > Streptomyces. The sequence continues at coordinate 80,024 of NZ_DASQNH010000001.1, forward strand.
CGTTCTGCGACAGCTGGGGGTGGCACCCGCTGGCCGGCACGCTCAGCGGCAAGGTCGTCTGGGCGCTGTTCCGTCTCCAGCCCGCCGACTGACGAACCGTGGCACGCGCGCGTGCCACGGTTCTACGCGCGTCACAGCGATCCCGGAGCCGTGCCGCACGGCGCGCCGCGCGCCGTCCCTCAGCCGGCCACGAGATGGTCGAACTCGCCGTCCTTCACCCCGAGCAGCATGGCCTCGATCTCCGCGCGCGTGTACACCAGCGCGGGCCCGTCGGGGAAGTTGGAATTCCGTACGGCGACTCTGCCGCCCGGCAACCGGGCGAACTCCACGCAGGATCCCTGCGAGTTGCTGTGTCTGCTCTTCTGCCAGGCCACACGCAGCTCGGTGGCGGCCATGCCGTTGTACACGTCGTGGTCCACAGATCGCTCCCCGGTGGTGCACTGGCTGATGTGGCCATAGATGCAATGGTCAACTGTGCCGGATCATAACCTTCTTCACCTGCAGCTGCATGAGCAGATGCACGTGCACGCGGGGTGTTCCTGTGACTACGGCTTTGCCCCCCGCTTTACCGAAGTGGTTCCCGTACTAGGAACAGACGCATGTCATCGGCTTTGTGTTCCATTGAACCTCCGCCTGAACTCCCCGTGTGGCGGCGGGCCGTGCCGCACACGTCGACGGGCCCCGCCTCCGGTGAGGCGGGGCCCGTCGATACGGGAGGTCAGCGGCTCCCGTAGGGGAGCAGAGCCATCTCCCGGGCGTTCTTGATCGCGCGGGCCAGCTGCCGCTGCTGCTGCGAATCGACCCGGGTGACCCGGCGGCTGCGGATCTTGCCGCGGTCGGAGATGAACTTCCGCAGCAGATCAGTGTCCTTGTAGTCGATGTACGTCACGCCCGCCTGGTCCAGCGGATTGGGCCGGTTCTTCTTGGCGGGCTTGCGGTCGGACGTGCGGGGCATCGGTGTTCAGACCTCCAGGAGGGTGTCGAAGGCGGACGGCAGCCGCTTCCAGGCGTCGCGCCCGGCGGCGTACTCGGCGTCGGTCAGCAGGCAGGACTCCAGCAGGTCGCGCAGGCCCTCCCGGTCCAGGCCCGGCGAGGTGAAGACCAGGTGCTGGCAGCGGTCCCCGTGCTCCGGGTGCCAGTCCAGCGCGGCGGCGGCCCGGCGCACCGGCGGGACCATCTCCCAGGCCGCGTCGGGCAGCGAGGCGAGCCAGGGACCCGCGCTCTCCACGCACAGCGCGCCCCCGGCCGCGTCCCAGTGCAGCAGGGTGTCGGGCCGGTCGGCGAGCCAGAACCGGCCCCGGCTGCGCGCGGCGGCGCAGGTCAGATCCTCAAGGGCCTGGTAGAGCCGCTCGGGGTGGAAGGGGCGGTGCCGGCGCCAGACGAGGGTGGCGACCCCGTGCGCGTCGGCCTCGGCGGGCAGCAGCGCGCAGGCCGGGTGCTGGGCCGCCGCCGCGGCCTCGATGTCGAATCCGGCGAGCGCGGCGCCCGCCAGATCACCCTGACCGATCGGGACCCGGCGGGCGGTCGGGTGCAGCTGGGCCAGCAGCTCGCGGTCCTCGTCGTCGGCCTCCGGGGAGTCGGCGACGGCGAGGACGGGGGCGTACTCCAGCTGGCGGGCGAAGGTGTCGGCGACGGTGCGCTGGTCGGTGGCGGCCGTGGCGAGCCCGGCCTCGGCCAGATCGTCGCCGTTGCCGAGGTACGGCAGCAGCAGCGCGGGGTCGACGGCGGTGAGCACGCCGGTGACGGTGAGGCCGCCGGCCGCGACGACCTCGGCCATGGCCTTCGGCTCGACGGAGTCCCACAGCTCGACGACCGCCAGGCGGGTGTCCCCCGCGTCGGCGAGCCGCCGCAGCTCGGGCACCAGGTCCTCGCGCAGCGCGCAGCACGCGCAGTCGTTGACCAGCGGCGCCTCACCGGTGTCCCGGACGCCGCCGGCGTCGCGGACGGTGCGGACCACGGTGCCGGCCGCGGCCGTCGCCAGGTCGTGGTGGAGGGCGACGCTGCCGGGGACGTCGGCGAGCAGCCGGCCGACGGCCGCCCTGCGGGCGTCGGAGTGCAGCCCGCCGACGATCACGACGGAGAGGTCGGGCACGTCGCTCAGCTCCGCTTCCCGTACCGGCGCTCGAAGCGCTCGACGCGGCCGGCGGTGTCCAGGACGCGGGCGGTGCCCGTGTAGAAGGGGTGGCTCACGTTCGAGATCTCGACGTCCACGACCGGGTAGGTGTTGCCGTCCTCCCACTCGATCGTCTTGTCGCTGGTCATGGTGGACCGGGTGAGGAAGGCGTGGTTCGCGGCACGGTCACGGAAGACGACGGGACCGTAGGCGGGGTGGATTCCCTGGCGCACGGCGGGTCAGCGCTCCTCTCGGAAGTCGACGTGGCGGCCGGCGACCGGGTCGTACTTGCGCAGGGTCATACGGTCCGGGTCGTTGCGGCGGTTCTTGCGGGTCACGTAGGTGTAGCCGGTGCCGGCGGTGGACCGGAGCTTGATGACCGGGCGGAGTTCGTTGCGTGCCATGCTGCTATGTTACTGAAAATGAATTCCATTTACGATAGCGATCGAGGAGAGGTACGTCACCCATGTCCGCCCACTGCATGCTGACCGGCGCCCGGCCCGGATTCGGCAACACGATCTCCCACTCCCACCGGCGCACCTCGCGCCGTTTCGACCCCAACATCCAGTCCAAGCGCTACTGGCTGCCGAGCGAGGGCCGGTACGTCCGGCTGAAGCTGAGCACCAAGGGGATCAAGACCGTCGACACGATCGGGATCGAGGCCGCCGTGGCGCGGATCCGGGCCCGGGGGGTGCGGGTCTGATGGCGAAGAAGAGCAAGATCGCGAAGAACGGGAAGCGGCAGGAGACCGTCGCCCGGTACGCCGCGCGGCGGGCCGAGCTGAAGGAGATCATCCGCCGGCCGTCCAGCACGGACGCCGAACGCGCGGCCGCCCAGGCCGAGCTGCGCCGCCAGCCGCGCGACGCCAGCGCCACGCGCGTCCGCAACCGGGACCAGGTGGACGGGCGCCCGCGCGGGTACTTCCGGGCGTTCGGGCTGTCGCGGGTGTCACTGCGGGAGCAGGCGCACGCCGGGTTCCTGCCGGGGGTTCGCAAGTCCTCCTGGTAACCGGTCGCGGTGAGGGAGGCGGCGGGGCGGTTACGGCCTGGTAGCTTGCTGCGGTCGTACCGTCCTACCGGTTCTTCCTGGGGGCTCGCAGTGACTTCGGCGACGTACGCGCGCGGGTCGCGCACGCGGATTCGGGCCGCGGCCGTGGCCATGGCCGCGGGACTGGGCGGCGCGCTGCTGCTCGGTGGGTGCGGTGACGGTGGGGGCTCCGAGGACGAGGCGACGCCCACCGCGTCGGCGCCCCCCTCCCCCGCCCCCGGCGACAGCCCGTCCGGCGCCGCCGCCGGAAAGCTGGAGGGCAGCTGGGTCGCCACCAGCGGCGGGCAGGCCGTGGCCCTGGTGATCACCGGAGACGAGGCGGGACTGTTCGCCAGCCGCGGGACGATGTGCGGCGGCCGGGTCGGCGAGGCCGCCGGGAAGCGGACGGTCCGGCTGTCCTGCGGCGGCGGGCAGGAGGAGCGGGGCACCGGGACGGTCGACTCCGTCACGGCGACCACGCTCAAGGTGACCTGGGAGGGTTCCGCGGGCACCGAGACGTACACCAGGGCCGAGGGCGGGAAGCTGCCGCCGGGACTGCCGCCGGCGGGGCCGGGGTCGTAGGACGGGACCGCGTCCTCACCGGGGCTCCGGGGGCCGCTTCGCGCCGTCCGAGGTTTCGTGCAGGGCGTCGTGCACGGCCGCCTGCGCCACGGACGTCGGCAGGGTGACCGTGACCAGCATCATCGCCACGCTGGAGGAGGCGATCAGGCCGGTCGTGGGGCCGGCGGCCCGGCTCAGCCCGGTGACGAAGGTCAACAGGGCGAGCAGCGCGAGGAACACGGGCGGGTGGCCGATGGTGAGGCAGCCGAGGAAGGTGGAGACGGCGAGGCTCGTGCCGGAGGCCGGCGCCAGCTCCGGGCGCGCGCGCCGGCGGCGCCGGAAGGTGGCGATCGCCGCCTGGAAGGCCCCGAACGCCGAGCCGGCCGCCGCCTCCGGGCCCAGCGCCCACAGGCATACCCCGATGGTGATCGCGAGCCCGGCCGCGCCGCGCAGGGCGACCAGGGGTTCCCGCGGCTTGCGGGAGGCGGGCGACGGTCCCGCCGCCCCGTACGTGATGATCGTCCCGACACCGTCGCCAGCCCAGGGGGTCTCCTCATGCGCGTCCCGCCGCTCACCGTCACCGCCGGCGCCCTCGCCGCCGTCCTTCTGCTGTCCGGCTGCGAGGGGGACGGCGGTGACAGCGGGAGCGGCGGTGACGGTCGTGACGGCTCCGGCGGGAAGAGGACCGCCGCCGGTCCGTGCGTCCTCGGCGCTCTCGCGGTGGAGGTCGGGCCCGTCGACGCCGCGCCCGCCGCGGGGGACCTCGGCAACGTCACCGTGACGCTCACCAACCGCGGCGACGCGGCCTGCACGCTCCAGGGATTCCCCGGCGTCACCCTGGTGGCGGGGGGTACGTCCGCGACCGTGGACCCGGGCGAGGCCGCGGCGCGCCGGGTGAGCGTGCCCCGGGAAGGCACCGTGTCCTTCACGATCGGCTACACGCGCGGTGCGGCGGGCGAGGAGCGCAGCCTCCCGGTGAAGACGGTGCGGTTCCGCCTGCCGGGCGCCTCGGAGACGCACGGCTTCCCGTGGTCGTACGGCGAGGTGGCGCTGCGCGGCGGGGGCGTGCCGGAGGCCTCGGTCAGCCCCTTCCAGCAGACCGCCGGCGACTGAGCGCGCCCCCGCGTCAGCCGAGGCGCGGGCGGTGCCGCACCTGGGCGCGGTCCGCCGCGAGGGCGCCCTCGTGCCAGCCCGCCGCGTCGCTGACGCCGCGCAGGCGGGTCGTGGTGGTCTCCGGGAACATCCGCTCCACGCGGTCGGTGACCGCGACCTCGCGGGAGGCGAGGACGGGCAGCAGGTCGTCGGTCACCTGGGTCTCCGCGGCGGCCGTGAGGCGAGTGCCGACGCGGTGGGCGTAGGCGGCGAGGAAGGACTGCCGGAACGTTTTCGTGCGCTTGCGCCCGCCCGCGCGCTGCGCCGCCTCCGCCTTCGTCATCGCGGTCGTGGCCTGCACGAGCAGCGAGGTGTAGAGCAGTTCGACGGCTTCCAGGTCCGCGTCGAAGCCGACCACCGTGGAGAAGCCGAGGGGTTCGTTCCACACCGCGCGGCAGTGGTTCGCGGCGGCCACCGCGTCCAGCAGTACCGCCTTCGCCTGCTCGTACGGCGCCTCCACACCGATCCGGCAGGCGGTGGGGGCGTCGGCGGGGTCCGGGGAGCGGGCCGCGAGCAGCGCCTCGTCGACGCTGTGCCGGGCCATCAGCTCCTGGGCCTTCGCGCTCAGCGCCTCGGCCTCCTCCGGGTAGCCGGTCGCCTCCGCCTTGGCGAGCAGCGCGCGGATCCGGGCGAGCATCCGGGACTCGGCGGGCGCGTCCCGGCGCGCCGACGCCGGCTGGTGCTCGTCGAGAGGTTCCAGGGTGGGCAGGCGCAGCAGCAGGCGGAACAGCTCCAGGACCGCCGTGGCGTGCGAGAAGCGGTCCGCGCGGGGCGGGCTCGCCTCGGGCAGGCCGGTCAGGTCGTCCAGCTGGGCCCGCCAGCGGCGCCCGCGCGGGCCGTCGTCCCGGGCCTGCGCGCGGATCAGCGCCGCGGCGATCCGCACGTGCGCCTCGTCCAGCTCGCGGCGCACGACCCGGACGACATCGGCGGGCTGCCAGCCACGCCGCCAGGCCCCCGCGACGAACTCCCGGCCCCGCCGTGCGAGTTCCGCGTCGGCACCCGGATCGGCGGCGAGCAGGGACGCGCCGGTGTCGAGCCCGGTGTCGTTGGTGGCGTACAGGGCGGCCTCGAAGGCGCGGTCGACGGTGCTGGACGTACTCACCTGGCGATGGTGCCACGCGACCGGCCCTGACCGTGTCAACCGACGGTTGACAGTGCGGCGTGTGCAACCTACGGTTGACACATGACGACGAACCCAGACATCACGTCATCCGTACGTCTCGACGACCTCATCGCGGCCATCAAGAAGGTCCACCACCAGCCCCTCGAGCAGCTCCAGGACGCGGTCATCGCCGGGGAGCACCTCGGCGACGTGGCGGACCACCTGATCGGCCACTTCGTGGACCAGGCGCGCCGCTCGGGCGCGTCCTGGACGGACATCGGCAAGAGCATGGGCGTCACCCGGCAGGCGGCGCAGAAGCGATTCGTGCCCAAGGAGTCCGCGGACCTGGATCCCAGCCAGGGGTTCAGCCGCTACACCCCCCGCGCGCGGAACGTCGTCATGGCCGCCCACAACGAGGCCATCGCCGCCCGCAACACCGAGGGCCGCCCGGAGCACCTGATCCTGGGTCTGCTCGCCGAGCCGGAGGGCCTGGCCGCGCACGCGATCACCGCGCAGGGCGTCACCCTCGACGAGGTGCGCCAGGCGGCGACCGCCGCGCTGCCGCCCGCCTCCGACGAGGTCCCGGACCTGGTCCCCTACGGCCCCGACGCCAAGAAGGCGCTGGAGCTGACCTTCCGCGAGGCGCTGCGCCTCGGCCACAACTACATCGGCACCGAGCATCTGCTGCTCGCCCTCCTGGAGTTCGAGAACGGCGAGGGGGTGCTGTCCGGCCTCGGCATCACCAAGGCGGCGGTGGAGCAGTACGTCACCGAGCTGCTCGCCCAGTTCCTGGAGACGAAGAAGAGCGCGGGCGAGCCTCCGGAGGAGGGCTGACGCCCGGTCCGGAGGGCTGAGGTCCGCAACGGAGGGCTGAGGTCCGGACCCGAGGGAGCGGCGTCCGGACCTGGCGGAACGGCGTCCGGGGCTGGGGGGTCCCCCTCCCTCGGCCCCGGAGGGCTGCCGCCCGGGCACCGGGTGAGCGGCCCCTGGGCCCCGGAGGGCTGGCGCCCGGGCGGCGCGGGCGCGGAAGGCTCCGGATCAAGGGCCGGAGGCTTGTTCCGGGGCGTTGTCAGACCCCCCTGTCACACTCGCCTCATGACCGATCGGTGGGCGCTCGCGTCGGCCGAGGGTGGTGGCGTGGAGCTGGCCCCCCTCGGCCCGGACGGGCTGCCCGCCGGTCCGGTGCTGCGGGAGGCGGACCCGGCGGCGGCCGTGCGCGCGCGGCCGGAGGTGACGCGCTGGGTGTGGCGGTCCACGGCGGAGGTGTATCCGGCTCTGCTCGCCACGGGGGTGCGAGTGGAGCGGTGCTACGACATCGAGGCCGCCGAGAACCTCCTCCTCGGCCACGAGGGGCGGTACGGCGAGCCGCGTTCGGCCGCTGCCGCCCTGGCCCGGCTGCGCGGCGGACCGGTCCCGCCGGATCCGCCGCAGCGGTCGGCCGTACCGGGCGCGCAGTCCCCGCTCTTCGAGCCGGCGGGCAGCCGCCCGCTCCCCCTCGCCGACCTGCTCGCCGTCTACGCCGAGCAGCAGCGGAGGCACGAGGGCGCCGCCCACCCGGAGCGGATGCGGCTGCTGACGGCCGCCGAGTCGGCGGGGACGCTGGTGGCCGCCGAGATGAACCTCGCGGGGCTGCCCTGGAGCGCGGACGTGCACCGCGCGGTCCTGCGCGACCTGCTCGGCGAGCGGTACGCGGGCGGCGGCGAGCCCCGGCGGCTGGCCGCGCTGGCCGACGAGGTGTCCGCGGCGTTCGGGCGGCGGGTGCGCCCCGATCTGCCCGCCGATGTGGTCAGGGCGTTCGCGCAGGCCGGGATCAAGGTGCGGTCCACCCGGCGCTGGGAGATCGAGTCCGTCGACCACTCGGCCGTGAAACCACTGATCGAGTACAAGAAGCTGTACCGGATCTGGGTCGCCCACGGCTGGTCCTGGCTCCAGGACTGGGTGCGTGACGGGCGGTTCCGGCCCGAGTTCCAGGCCGGCGGCACGGTCACCGGGCGCTGGGTGACCAACGGCGGGGGCGGCCTGCAGATCCCCAAGGTGATCCGGCGGGCCGTGGTCGCCGACCCCGGCTGGCGGCTGGTCGTCGCCGACGCCGACCAGATGGAGCCGCGCGTGCTCGCCGCGATCTCCCGCGACCCCGGCCTGATGGAGGTCGCCGGGCGGGAGAGCGACCTGTACCAGTCGGTGTCCGACCGGGCCTTCTCCGGCGACCGCGCCCAGGCCAAGCTGGCGGTCCTCGGCGCGGTCTACGGGCAGACCTCCGGGGACGGCCTGAAGAACCTCGCCGCGCTGCGCCGCCGCTTCCCGAAGGCGGTGGCCTACGTCGACGACGCCGCCCGCGCCGGTGAGGAGGGGCGGCTGGTGCGCACCTGGCTCGGGCGGACCTGCCCGCCCGCGGTCTCGGCGGGCGAGGACACGGCGGAGGAGGCCGGCATCCCGGCGGCGGACGAGGACGGCGACGACCGGACCTGGGTGCCGGGGTACGCCTCGACCGACGCCCGCGCCCGCGGCCGCTTCGCCCGGAACTTCGTGGTCCAGGGCAGCGCCGCCGACTGGGCGCTGCTGCTGCTCGCCGCGCTGCGCCGGGCCTGCGCGGACCTCGCGGCCGAGCTGGTCTTCTTCCAGCACGACGAGGTGATCGTGCACTGTCCGCAGGAGGAGGCGGAGACGGTCGTCGCGGCGATCCGGGAGGCGGCGGAGCTGGCGGGGCGGCTGACGTTCGGCGAGACGCCGGTGCGGTTCCCGTTCACCACGGCGGTGGTGGAGTGCTATGCCGACGCCAAGTGAGCCGCCCCGGGCTCAGCACCGGGCGGTGGCCAGCAGCTCCCGCAGCTCCGCCGTCACCGCGCTGTCGTCCGTGCCGTCCAGGGCGGCGAGGGCGGTGCGCCACTCCTCGTACGCCCGCTCGTGCAGACCCTGGGCGCACAGCAGCAGACCGTGCTGGTGGCGGGCGAGACCTCCGGTGTAGTGGTCGGCGCGGGCGTCCGCGCGGCGCAGCAGTTCCGCGCACTCGAGGGCGGCGCGGTCGCCGTGCCCGAGCAGGCGCAGGGCGCGGACCAGTCCGAGGCGGGTCTGGGATTCGCCGTGCCAGTCGCCGTGGCCGCCGAGGATGCGCAGACTCTCCTCGAAGTGCCGGGCGGCGGAGGCCGGTTCGCCGAGGGTGAGATGGGCGTAGCCGATGTTGCAGTGCGCGGAGTGCTGCACGATGACCGCGCCGATCGAGATGCCGATGGAGAGGGACCGGCGGTGCTGTTCGATCGCGGCGCGCGGGTCGGTGTGCTCGTAGAGGTTGCCGAGATGGCTGTAGGTGACGGCCTCGCCGTGCGGGTCGTTCAGCTGCCGGGAGTAGGTGAGGCTCTGGCGCAGCGCCGTTTCCGACTCGGCGTACCGGCCGAGCCCTTCGAGCAGCAGCCCGCGGTTGTTCAGAGAGCGCCGGATCCAGGAGACCACCCCGAGCCGCCGCCAGATCTCCAGCGCGCGGTCGTTCAGGGCGAGGGCGTCGCCCTGGCGGCCGGTGAGGAAGTGGAGTCCGGCGAGGTCGCCGAGGGCGCAGGCCTCGGCGGCGGGGTCGCCGAGGCGGCGGGCGGCGTCGAGGGCGGCGCTGCCCAGCACCTCCATCTCGGCGACCCGGCCGCTGCGGTGGACGTACGGGAAGAGGAGGCGGATCAGGGTGGAGACGTAGGCGGCGGTGCGGTGGTCGTGGGCCGGGTCGCCCGCGTGCCGCTCCACGAGCGTCACGATGTTGGGCAGCTCCGTGTCGCCCCAGGCGAAGGCCGCCTCGGCGGACGCGAAGTGCGGGGTGGCGGCCACGTGCGCCGCGTGCTCCGGGGGCTGGGCGGCGGTGGGACGCCGGCGGTCGTCCTGGTCGAGTCCGGGTTCGACGATGGCGACGAGGGCACGCTCCGCTGTCGCGGCGTACCAGTGGAGGGCGGTTTCGATGGCGGCCGGGGTTTCGGCGCGGGGGGCCGAAGTGCGGGGGACCGGAGTGCGGGGGTGCGGGAGGCCGCCGGGCACCGGGTCCGGCCGGGAGGACACCGGGTCCGGCTGGAGGGACACCGGGTCCGGCTGGAGGGACAGTTCCCGGGCGAAATCGCGGACCAGGTCGTGGGGCGCGTATCTGCCGTACGCCGTCTCCTCCAGCAGGGCCACGTCCACCAGCCGGTCCAGGGCCGCCTCCGCGCGTCGTTCGTCGGTGTCGGTGAGGCGGGCGATGAGGGGGGCGCCGTAGGCGGGGAGGTCGAGGGCACCGATGCGGCGCAGCGCGAGGGCCGCGTCGCGGTCGGCCTCGCGGTCGGAGGCGGCGAGAGCGTCGTGGGCGACCGCGAGGGAGCGGCGCACGCTCAGGTCGTCGTACTCCAGGTGGTGCAGCCGGCCCTCGGTCGCGGCGAGCTGATGGGCCAGGACGTCCGGGGTGAGGGCGCTGCGGGCCGCGAGCCGGGCCGCGACGACCCGCAGGGCGAGCGGCAGCCGGCCGGTGAGGTGGACGAGCGGGTGGGCGGCGTCCAGACCGTCCCGGCCGGACACCGCGCGCAGCAGTGCCGCGCTGTCCTCGCCGGTGAGGGGGGAGAGCGGGAAGCGGCGGGCACCGTCGAGGGCGGTCAGCGGTGAGCGGCTGGTGACGATGACCGCGCAGCCGGGCCCGGCGGGCAGCAGCGGCCGTACCTGGGCGGCGGTGGCGGCGTCGTCGAGGACCAGCAGGGTGCGGGTGGGCGCGAGCAGGGACCGCAGCAGCGCGGCGGCGGCGTCCGGGTGGTCGGGGACACGGCGGGGCCCGGTGCCGAGGTCGCGCAGCAGGGCGGCGAGGGCCTGGGGGGAGGTGAGGGGGGTCATGCCGGGGGTGGCGCCGTGCAGGTTGATGTAGAGCTGACCGTCGGAGAAACGTTCCGCCAGAGCATGTGCGACATCCAGCGCGAGCGCGCTCTTGCCTACCCCGGCCATCCCGCTGACCACGGCGACCGCGCCCGGCTCCAGCAGGGCCGCGCGCAGCTCGTCGCGGTCCGCCCTGCGGCCGGTGAAGTGCGGCGGGGGCGGGGGAAGCTGCGCGGGCCGCGGCGCGGCGGGGGCGGCGGCCGGGGTCGCCGGTCCGGCGCCGGGCTCCCGCGACGGCTTCTCCCGCGGCACCCCGCGCAAGACCTCCACATGCGCGTCCCGCACCGCCGGCGCCGGTTCCACGCCCAGCTCCTCCAGCAGCCGGGCGCGCAGATCGCGATGGACGGCCAGCGCCTCGGCGCGCCGGCCCGTGCGGTGCAGGGCGAGCATCAGCTGCCGGTGGTAGGCCTCGCGCAGCGGATACTCCGCGGCCAGCTCCGCCAGCTCCGGCACCAGTTCGCCGAGCCGGGCGCCGCCGACGGCCAGTTCGGCGTCGTAGCGCCACTCCAGCAGCAGCAGCCGGGCCTCCGCCAGGCGCTGGACGAAGGCGTACCCGCCCAGGTCCGAGGGGAGGCCGCTGAGCGGGGTGCCGCGCCACAGGGCGAGCCCGGCGGTCGCCTCGCGCACCACTCGCGCCCAGTCCTCGGCGGCGTGCGCGCCGCGCGCGGCGGCGACATGGCGTTCGAAGACATGGACGTCCAGCTCGTCCGGTTCGACCCGCAGCAGATAGCCCGGCGGGACCGCGCGCAGCCGGTCGGGGTCATCGAGGAGGCGGCGCAGCCGGGTGACGTGGTTGTGCAGGGAGGCGTGCGCGGAGGCGGGCGGGTCGGCGCCCCACAGCGCGTCCTTGAGGGAGTCGACGGAGACCACGCGGCCGGCCTCCAGCAGCAGCGCGGCGAGCAGGGCCCGCGCCTTGGGGCTGCGGATGGCGCGCACGGCGGCGCCCTGGGGTGCGGACGCGCGATCGGCTCGTGCGGCGGTGTCCTGAGGACCGGCTACGCGATCGGCTCGTACGGCGGTGTCCCGCCGACCGGGTGCCGCGGCCGGCTGGTAGAGCACGGGTGGGCCCAGCAGTCCGAACCGCATCACACCCTGGCGCATTTCCGCCCTCGTCACGACGGTTTCCCGCCACCCGCTCACTGCCGGTCCCCGGCGGGGACCCCGCTGCTGTTTCCTTGCCGTTTCCCGGCGTCGCCCGGGTCGCACGTCCGGCTCCGGAAGACGGCTTCGCGCCAACTGGCAGACAGCACTCCGAAGAACCGTTGGCCACATGTTAGCGATCCGTTGGTGCCGCCTGATGTGATCACTTCATCGGAACCGGCGCGACGGTGCGCGCGTAGAACGCGTTGCTCGGGGGAGTGTCGCCGCCGCGGCCGGATCCGGGACGCCAGTGGGCCCCGGTCGTCAGAGGTGAACGACCGGGGCCCCGCGTCCGCACCCGGGCGCCGGGCCGGGGGCACCGCTGCCCGTTCCCCTTCGAGTCCCCGTTCCCGGTGTGTACCGGCCGGATCGTGACATCGTGGTGCCATGGCCATCGAAGTGCGCCCGGCGACGGTCTTCGAGGACGTCCGCGCGGTGCTCGGACCGAAGTCGCCCACGGCGACCGTCTGCTGGTGTCTGAGCTACCGGATCCCCTCGAAGCTCAACAACGAGCTGCGCGGCCCGGCCCGTGGCGAGTACGTCGCCGGACTGTGCCGCGCGGATCTCCCTCCGGGCGTGCTCGCCTACGACGGTGACGAGCCGGTGGGCTGGGCCGCCGTCGCCCCGCGCGCGCAGACGTCCTTCGCGCGCAACCGCAGGATCCCGCACGTGGACGACCTGCCGGTCTGGTGTGTGTGGTGCGTCCGGGTCCGCCCCGGCCACCGCAAGCAGGGCATCTCCCACGCCCTGATCGCGGGCGCGGTCGACTTCGCCCGCGCGCACGGCGCCCCGGCCGTCGAGGCGTACCCCCTCGACAACGGTGACGCCCGCGTCGACCTGACCATGGCCTACCCGGGCCTGCGCAAGAACTTCGAACGCGCGGGTTTCACCCACGCCGCCGACACCACCTCCGTCCTGTCCGGCCATCCCCGCGTGCTGATGCGGCTGGACCTGCGCTGACCCGGGGAGCACGGCTCCTCACCGGTCCGCCCGCCCCAGCGTCGAGACGTCGATGACGAAGCGGTAGCGGACGTCTCCCGCCACCACCCGGTCGTACGCCTCGTCGACCTGCTTGGCGTGGATGACCTCCACCTCCGCGCCGATCCGGTGCGCGGCGCAGAAGTCGAGCATCGCCTGGGTCTCGGCGATCCCGCCGATGAAGGATCCGGCGAGGTTTCTGCGCCCGTCGACGAGTGCGGCGACGGTGAGCGGAGAGGGGCCCGGCGGTACACCCACGTGGACGAGGGTGCCGCCCACCGCCAGCAGTCCGAGGTAGGCGTCCAGGTCCAAGGGCGCGGAGGCGGTGCTGACGAGCAGGTCGAAGTGCCCGTTCAGCTCGTCGAGGGCGGACGGCCCGCCGGTCGCCCGGAAGTGGGCCGCGCCCAGCCGCAGCGCGTCCTCCCGCTTGCGCGGGCCGCGGCTGAGCACCGTGACCTCCGCCCCCATGGCCCGGGCGAGCTTGACCCCGAGGTGGCCGAGTCCGCCCAGGCCCGCGATCGCCACCCGGCGGCCCGGGCCCGCACCCCAGCGCACCAGGGGCGCGTACATGGTGATCCCGGCGCACAGCAGCGGCGCCGCCTCGGCCGGCGCGAGGCCGTCGGGGAGGGCCAGCACATAGTTCTCGTCGACGACGATGTGCGTGCTGTACCCGCCGTAGGTGGGCGCGCCGTCCCGGCCGACCGCGTTGTACGTCGAGGTCATGCCCTCCGCGCAGAACTGCTCCTCGCCGCGCCGGCAGTGCGCGCACCGGCGGCAGGAGTCCACCAGGCAGCCCACGCCCACCCGGTCGCCCACGGCGAACCGGGTGACACCCGGCCCGGCCTCGGTGACCACCCCCGCGATCTCGTGCCCGGGGACCATGGGGAAGGCCGCCGCGCCCCACTCCTCCCGGACCTGGTGGATGTCCGAGTGGCAGATGCCCACGTACGCGATCTCGATGAGGACGTCGTGCTCGCCGACCGGGCGCCGCCGGATGCGGGTGGGTTCCAGCGGGGCGCCCGGAGCGGCGGCGGCGAGGGCGGGGACGGTCGTCACGGGGGTGCTCCTGGTCCGGCCGGTCAGCGCGGGACGGCCTCGAGGACGTTGTAGTGGTCGTGGGTGGAGAACTCGTAGGAGCCCAGCGGTGTCACCTCGGTCAGCTCGAAACCGGTCGCCCGGAAGAGCCGGCGGAAGTCGTCCGTGGTGCGGATCTTGCCCTGGGTGGCCGCCAGCAGGTCCAGGTCCGAGGTGACGATCCCGAAGAACGACGGCACGTCGTGGGCGTTGTCCGGCAGCAGCGGCTCGACGACCAGGACCCGGCCGTTCTCGCCGATGACCTTGCGGATGTTGGTGAGGATGGTGGTGACGTGCTCGTCGTCCCAGTCGTGCAGGAAGCTCTTCATCACATACGCGTCGGCGCCGCCGGGCACCTCGGTGAAGACGTCGCCGCCGATGGCGCGGCAGCGGTCCTCGACGCCGTTGCTCCTGAAGTGCTTCTCGGCGGTGTCCACCGCGGTGGGCAGGTCGAAGACGATGCCCTGGACGCCCTGGTGCGCGGCGGCGATGTTGGAGATGAGGGTGCCGTTGCCGCCGCCGACGTCCATGACGGTGCCGAAGCGGGAGAAGTCGAAGCCGTTCGCGATGCTCTCGGCGGAGTTGCGGGAGTCGTCGGCCATCGCGCCGTTGAACAGCGCGTACTCCTCCGGGTCCTCCTTGAGGTACTCGAAGTAGTTCTTCTTGTCGACGCGCTCGAAGGTGTTGACACCCGTGCGCACGATGTCCGCGAGGTCGCTCCAGCAGTGCCAGGTGGCCTGGCCGTTGTAACAGAGGACCAGGTCGCGGACCGAGTCCGGGACGTCCTCACGCAGGCGCTGGCCGAGGGACGTCAGCTCGTACTTCTCCCCGTCCAGGAGGGTGACGACGTCCATCGTCTCCAGCGCCAGCAGCAGCCGGCGCAGCGACGGCTCGTGCAGGTCGGCCTTCGCGGCGAGTTCGGCGCTGGTCAGCGGCTCCTTCGCGAGATGGTCGGCGAGCCTGAGCTGGCCGGCGGCGCGGAAGACCTGCGCGCGCAGCGTGCCGAAGATCAGGTGCGACAGGACTTCCTGGTGCTGGTCCTTGCTGATTGCCATGGGATTCCCTGTTCTCGGTGCGTGTCCCGCCCGGGACACGGGTGTGCCGGGCGGCTGGCCTCGGAGGTGAGGTACGGGTGGACCGACCGGGCCGCCGGAGCGGTGATCGGGTGACGTCCGCCTGCGGTGAACGGGAGGGGCGTCCCGCCCGCGTGAACGGGGCTACTGCCGCTGCGCGGGCACGATGTGCAGGGCGACGCTCAGCAGCTTCTCGCAGGTCTCGCGGTACTCGCGCTCGGCGGTGGAGTGTTCGACGATGCCGGCGCCGGCCTGCAGCCAGGAGCGTCCGGAGCCGGTGTGGTCGGTGAAGAGGGTGCGCAGGACCAGAGCGGAATCCATCGCGCCCGAGCTGTCCACCGTCATCACGGTGCCGCTGTACAGTCCGCGCGGGTGGGGCTCGTTGCGGCTGATGCTCCGGTACGCCTCCCGTTTCGGGACACCGGAGGCGGTGACCGCGGGGAAGAGCGCCTTGAACGCGTCCCAGGCACTGAGTCCGTCGGCGAGCCTGCCGGACACGCTGGACGCCAGGTGCTGGACGGTGCCGCGTTCCTTGACCGTCATGAAGTCGTCCACGACGACCGAGCCCGGGGTGCAGACCTCGTTCATCTCGGAGCAGGAGACCTTGACCGAGATCGCGTGCTCGAAGACTTCCTTGACGTCGTTGAGGAGGATCTCGCGGGTGGCCCGGTCCCGCTCGGCGTCTCCGGTGAGCGCCCGCGTGCCGGCCAGCGGCTGGGAGACCACGCGGCCGTCGGCGCTGACCTCCGCCACGATCTCCGGGCTGAATCCGGCGGCCCGCATGTCCGGGAAGCCGATGAGGAAGGAGCGGGCGGGCGTGTTCGCCTTGCGTCCCTCGATATAGGTGCCGAGCAGATCGACGGGGTGGTCGACGGGGACCCGGCGGGACAGGATGACCTTCTGGAGCGCCGTACCGCGGATCTCCTCCACCGCCCGGTCCACGGCGGCCCGGTACTCCTGGGCCAGGGCGGTCTCCACGTCGACCGGGCTGGTGCGGTGGACGGGCAGTTCGGCGGGCTTGGCGAGCACCTCCGCCAGGGTTTCCAGCTGCTCCCGGTCGACGCTGCGCAGCAGCGCCCGGCGGCTGTCCAGCCGGACCTCGGTGCGGGGCACGACGAGGTGCAGGAGCTGTTCGTCGCGGACGAGTTCGGTGAGTCCCGCGTTCACATAGGCGAGGTCGAAGCCGCCCCAGCCGTAGGCCCGCCAGTTCTCCACCGGAAGGTCCGCCAGCAGCTGCTCGACGGTGCGGAGCGGGTCGTCCTGCCAGGGCAGTTCGCGGAGGTCGTCGGCACATCGGTAGGTGATGCCGCCACGGCTCAGCCGGATCTCGGCGAGGACTCCGCAGCCCAACGACCAGACGTTTCCGCTCTCGTAGAGCAGATGTGGCTCGGTGGCACAGGCTTCGGCCAGCCGGGCCGCCACGGCCAGCGGGTCGCTGACCATCGGGACTTCCCGCTCGTGGCGGTATATGTGCTGAGTGGGCACGGCATCCTCTTCTTCGATCCCTCGGGCGAGCTTCATAAGGTCACGAACTCCGCGCGCAGCGCCTTCTTGTCGATCTTGCCGACGGGCGTGTGCGGAAGGCTCGGCAGAATCCTCAGGTGCTCGGGGAACTTGTAGCGGGCGATCGATGAGCGGGAGAACGTCTCGACGACGTCGGCCAGCTCCAGGGTTTCGTTCTCTTTCAGGACCACGCACAGGCAGATCCGCTCCCCGAGTTCCTCGTCGGGAACGGCGATCGCGGCGGCCTCCACCACCTGCGGCAGGGTGTAGGCGATGTCCTCGACCTCCTCGGCGGAGATCTTCTCGCCGCCGCGGTTGATCAGATCCTTGGACCGCCCGGCCACCACCAGGTTGCCGCTGGGGTGGACGCGCACGACATCGCCGGTGCGGTACCAGCCGTCGGGGGTGAAGGCGCGCTTGTTGTGCGGGCCGCCGCGGAAGTAGCCGGGCGGGGTGTACGGCCCCCGGGTCAGCAGTTCGCCGCTCTCCCCCTCGGCCACCGGAGCACCGTCCTCGTCCACGATCAGGATCTCGTCATGCGGGCTGATGGGCCGGCCCTGGGTGGTGGCGACGACCTCGGCCGGGTCGTCGGGCCGGGTGTAGTTGAGCAGGCCCTCGGCCATCCCGAAGACCTGCACCAGGGCGCAGCCCAGCTCGCCGGGCACCCGGCGGGCCAGCTCGGGGGCGAGCCGGGCGCCGCCGACCTGGAGCTGGCGCAGACTCGACAGGTCCGCGCCGCCCGGACCGGCCGCCTGGAGCCAGCGCTGTGCCACGGCGGGCACCACGGCGGTGGTGTTCACCCGCTCGCGGGCGATCAGCGGGAAGGCGACCTCGGGCCGCGCCGAGGGTGCCATGACGACCCGCCCGCCGACACCCCAGGTGCCCAGGACGCCCGGGCAGGCGAGCGGGAAGTTGTGGGCGACCGGCAGCACCGCCAGATAGACGGTGTCCTCGCCGAACCCGCAGACCTCGCCGCTGCGCCGGGCGTTGTACTCGTAGTCGTTGTGGGTCCGGCCGATCAGTTTGGGCAGACCGGTCGTTCCCCCGGACAGCAGCAGGAAGGCGACGTCCTCGGGATCGACGTCCACGGCGTCCAGCCGGCGGCGCCGGGCGGCCACGTCCTCGGCTTCGTCCGGGCCGGAGCCATCGCCGGGGCCGGGGCCGTCCGCGGGGCCGATGAGCGGGTCGAGGGCGACGCTGTCCGCGCGGCGTGGCCGGCCGGTGACGAGGACCCGTGGTCCGCCGGGGCAGGCGTCCGCCACCTGGTGGGCCAGTTCCTCGTAGTCGAAGTCCTTCCACGAGGCCGGCACCACCACCGCGGTGGCCTCCGCCTCGGTGGCCACATGGACCAGTTCGCGCCGCCGGTGCGCGGGCAGCGCCAGCACCGGCGCGAGCCCGACACGCGCGCACGCCAGGACGGTGACCAGGAACTGCCAGCAGTTCGGCAGCTGCACCAGCACGTTCTGTCCCGGGCGCAGTCCCAGCTCCAGCAGGTTTTCGGCCAACGTGTCGACACGGACGGCGAGTTGGCGGTAGCCGAGCCGCCGGTCGCCGTCCACGAGGGCCGTGCGGTCGCCGTAGCGGCCGGCCCAGTCCCAGAGGTGGCGGCCGAGGGGCTGGTCCAGCCAGTAGCCCGCCGCTCGGTAGACGGCCGCGGATTCCGTGGGCCACGGAACCATGCCACGTCGCTTCACGTTGAACTCCCCCTGCTCGGAAAATCACGCTGCGCGCGCCCAGTCATGAGCGTCTGTGAGGTGGCCAAAGAATGTTCGCTGTATTAACTCGCGAGAAACAGAGAATCGAGCGCGCGCTGCTGCGCAACTCTTCCGGCCGACCGAGGCGATTAACGGGTCAGGCCGTACAGCGAGATTGCCGGTGATCTTCGCGGCACGGTATCCATGGCACGTCGGCCGACGCAACCCCTTTCCATGTGACGTATCGCACGTTTAATAACCGCCCGACTGCCCTCGCGTGACGGGCGGGCCCCCGCCCCTTTGCCATCGCTTAGTGCAACCGTTGACGGGTCCTGACGTGCTCTGATAGACGTTGATCCGGCGCATTCGATATATGCCGCATCGCTTCTGGGGGAAGAGCACATTGTTACCCGGGCATGAGACCTATTCCTTAGAGTGGCAAAAAGAGGGGTTACGTCGGCTGGGTTCCGGCATCGTGGCCCTGGACCGGGAGACCGCCCGGCTCAGGGCATGGCTGACCGACGCCGATGACCAACGGTGGTCACGCGGCACCCGATGTACCGAGTGGGACGTCCACGACGTCGTCGCCCACCTGACCAGTGGGGAGCTGTACAACCAGCACTGCCTGCGCGACGACATCGAATCGCTGCGCGCCTGGGGCGACTGGGGCGAGGACGACGAGGCGTACAACGTCCTCCACGTGGCGTTACGCCGGCCCCTCAGTCACACGCAGGTATTCGACGAGTGGATCGAGCGCCACACCGACGTCCACGCCCGATGGCGGGCCATGCCCCCCGACGCACCGCTGAGCACCAGCTACGGCCCTTACGCGGTCGGCCTCCAGTGCTGGCACATCGCCTCCGAATACGCCACCCACAGCGACGACATGGGCGTGCCGGTCCCGGACGAGGACCGCGCCGAACGCCTGGCCTGGCGTTTCGCCTTCTCCCGCTACGCGGTCGAGGAACGCGGGGTCCCGGTCTCCCTCGACGTGCACGAGGGCACGAACACCATCTCCGTCAGCGACGAAACCGCCCGCGTGACACTCACCGACGAACAGTTCGTCGCCGCCGTCAGTCAGCGGTTGCCGCTCGAATCCGTCACCTCCGATCCCCACGTCCGGCTCCTCATCGAAAAACTCAAAGTCCTCCTGTGACGCGGGGGATGGGAAAGTCGAGGATTCTCATGGCTGAAGCGGCTTCGAAGCAGCGGCGCATGGCCGTCGTATGGCTCATGCTGGAGGGCGGGCAGGTCTCCCAGGGAGGAGTGGCCCGGTATGTCGAGAACGTGCTCAGGGCGCAGGACTCCATTTGCGCCGAATGGTCGGCGCAGGGCTGGGATATCGACTTCATTCTCGGTGAGCCGTTTTATCGCGAGAGCGCTGCCGGATACGACGAGCAGCGCCGGCGGCGGGTCGCCGCTCATCTCGAGGAGCGCGGGGGCCGGGCCGTCCGGTTGATCAGCGACAGCGACGGGATCGAGCAGTGGGGCAGCGACCGTTTCTTACACGCGTTGTCCGCGGCCGGAGCTCAATTAGTCCTGGAAACGGCGGAACGCTACGACGGCGTCATCGCGGTTTCCGGAACCAGCGCGTTTGCACAAGTTGCGGGAATGATCCAGAGACTGGGCGGCCCACTGGCCGCACGCGTCCTCCATGTGCACACCTTCGGCCTCGCCACACATGAGACAGCGCTTCCCCCCGCCCCCGCCGAGATCGCCGCCGACGCGGACGTCGCCTTCTGGGCGCGGCAGACACCGCATGTCACGGTGGCGTACATCTCCGACTACACGGCGCGGCTCTACGAGCGGACGTATGCGATACCGCGACGCTCCCTGCTCCCCAACCGCAGCGGAATTCCGCTCGACGACCCGCTGTTCGCCCTCCTCGACCAGGACACCGTGGCCAAGCGCCTGGCCCCCCTGGGACTGCCCGCCGAGGGCCGGCTCGCGGTGATGTGGGGCCGCAACAGCGCCCCCGACCTCGACAAGGGCTACCACCTGCTGCTGGAGGCGGCCGCCGACGTACCCGGCGTGGTCCCCGTGATCGCCAACCGCCGCCCCGCCCCCGACCTCCAGAACCTCGCCGAACGCCTCGGCGTCCGGGCCGTGTTCCTCGCCGGCCAGCCCTTCGAGACCATCTCCGCGCTGCTCCAGTCCGAACGGACCCTGGCCGCCGCCTTCCTCGGCGAGGCCGAGCCGGGTGCCGTCTCGCCCATGGAGGCGATGTGGGTCGCCCGCCGGTCCGGCGCGGTGGTCATCGCCGCCGACGCGGGCAACCTCCCCGAACTCGTCGACGGCGGACGCGCCGGCCTCCTCACCGCCCGCACCGCTCCCGCGGTCGCCGAGGCGCTGCGGACGGCTCAGGCCCTGACGGACGAGGAACGCGCCGCGATGCGCACGGCCGCCGCCGGCATCGTGCGCGCGGACTGCGACTTCCTGGCGAACATCCGTGAGCTGGTCTCCTCGGCCATATGTCGCTGGAGCGAACTGTGAACTCGCCCGAAGGGGACTGTAGCCCGGCCCCGGCCACCGCTCCCGCCGGCGTCCGCACCCTGCGCCAGGTCCGTTCCGGCACCCTGAAGTTCGCCGGCTCCGCGCTGACCAGCCATGTCGAGCACGACGTCGTCGAGTACGCCGAGCGGCCCGCCGGCTCCGCGCCCACCCGCCACCGGGTGGTCGGCTCGCGGGACGCCCTGCGGGGCGCCGGGCGGCTCGCCGACGAGTGCGCCGACGCCGTCGCCGCGGCCTCCCGCACCGGCTCCCGGGAGCGCGTCGCGCTGCTGCGCGAACTGGCCGCGCTCGGCCCCGGCGTCCACGGGCGCGTCGAGGACGTGTACGGCGCCACCGCCACCGTCGACGGACACGAGCGCACCGCCCTGGGCACGATGGTCCGGCGCAACGTCATCGTCACCACGGTCCGCGACGGCGTACGCCGCACCCGGGCCGCCTGCGGCGCGCCCGGCGACCTCGACGTGCGGGAACTGGTCGTGCCGGGCGAGCCGCTGCCCGCGCACCGCGGCCCGCTGCCCACCCAGGTGGTGCTGGAGCCCCTCGCCCTGGCCGAACTCCTCGCCGAGTACGCCAGCGTCGGGCTGGCCGTGCAGGACCCGGAGTCGGCCCCGGAGTTCGACCGCCGGTGGGCGGGGCGGCAGGTCGCGGCGGCGGGTGTCGACATCACCGACACGCCCGCGGCGCTCGGCGGCTGGACCCTCGACATCGAGGGCACCCCCAGCGCCCCGCTGCCGCTCGTCCGCGACGGCCGGGTCACCGGGTACGCCACCGATCACCGCGGCGCCGCCGCCCTCGGCCGGCCCTCCACCGGCCGCGCGGCCCGCTCGGTGGACGGCCTGCGCGCCTACCCGGCGGCGCTGACCCTCCGGTGCCCGCCGGCCGCCGAGCCGGCCGGCCCGTATCTGCGCGTCGAACGGGTGCAGTACATCAGCGTCGTGTCCGCGCGGACGGGCACCGTCACCGGCTCCACGCGGGACTACTGCGCGGTGGTGGAGGACGGCGTCCCGCGGGCCGCCGTGGGGACGGTGCGCTTCACCGTCGCCGTCCCCGACCTGCTGCGCCGGATCACGGGCGGGCTCGGCCCCGCCCGTACCGTGCCGGTCACCTGGGGCGGCTGCGTGGTGCGCTGCCCGGCGGTGCTCTGCGCGGATCTGCGACTGGTGCCGTAAGCCCACACCCCGTCGCACCGCGGCGCCCCGGCGCCCTCCGCGCTCCCCGTCGGCCCGGCCCCGTCCTCCGCACCCGCTCTTCGCCATGCCCCATGCCCGCTCTTCCCCATGCCCCCGGAACGCCCCTCCTCGAACCGCCTCCCCCCGAACCGCCCTCCCTCGAATCTGGAGCACTCATGAAGATCTTCCTGGACACCACCGACCTGGACGCGGTCACCCGATGGCTGCCGCACGGCATCGTCGACGGAGTCACCACGAACCCGACCCTGCTGCGCAAGGCCGGGGTCGACAACGCCCGCGAGATGGTGCGCGAACTGGCCCGGCAGGTCGCCCCGGGCGACGTGTCCATCCAGGTGGCCGGCGAGACGCACGACGAGATGGTCCAGCAGGCCCTCGGCTACCGGACGCTCGGTGAGAACATCGTGATCAAGGTGCCGGTGATCCGCCCGGACGGCCGGCCCAACCTCGACGTGATGGCCACGCTCAGCCGGCAGGGCATACCGGTCAACGCGACCGCCTGCTTAAGCCTCGCGCAGGTGCTGGCCGCGGCCAAGGCGGGCGCGCGGTACGCGAGCCTGCTGTGGGGCCGGGTGGCCGACGAGGGCGGCTCGCCGGAGGCCGTGGTGGCCGACGCCGCCCGCCTGCTGCGCCGGTTCGGCCTGTCCACCCAGCTGCTCATCGGCAGCGTCCGCACGGCCGGTGACATCACCAAGGCGCTGAGCGCCGGGGCCGATGTCGTGACGGTGCCGCCCGCCCTGCTGGAGCGCTGGCTGGACCACCACTACTCCCGGGTGACCGTCCAGCAGTTCAACGCCGACGCCGGACTGAAGGCGGGCACCAAGTGAGCGACTACGTCCCCTTCGCCGAGCCGACCCTGGACGAGGCCGAGGTCGAGGCGGTCACCCGGGTGCTGCGCAGCGGCTGGGTGTCCACCGGCGCCGAGGCCGACTCCTTCGAGCAGGAGTTCGCCGCGTACGTGGGCACCCGGCACGCGGTCGCGCTGAACTCCTGTACCGCCGCGCTGCACCTGGCGCTGCTCGCGCTGGGCGTCGGCCCCGGCGACGAGGTCATCGTGCCCACCATCACGTTCACCGCGACCGCCGCCGCCGTGGTGCACACCGGTGCCACCCCGGTGCTCGCCGATGTCGAGCCGACGCACCTCACGCTCGACCCCGCGCGGGTGGCGGAGCTGATCGGCGAGCGGACCAAGGCCGTCGTCCCGGTGCACTTCAGCGGGCGGATGGCCGCCCCCGGTCCGCTGCGCGAGCTGTGCGACCGGCACGGCCTCGCGCTCCTGGAGGACGCCGCGCACACCCTGCCGGCGAGCAGCGGCCCGTATCGCGCCGGGCAGGTCGGCGATGTGTCGGCGTTCTCGTTCTTCGCCACCAAGCCGATCACCACGGCCGAGGGCGGCATGCTGTGCACCGACGACTCCCGGATCGCCGAGGAGGCCCGGGTGTGGAGTCTGCACGGGCTGAGCCGGGGCGCCGTCAACCGCTACCGGCCGGGTGCCCGCGCCGCCTACGACGTGGACCGCCCCGGCTTCAAATACAACATGTCCGACGTGCAGGCGGCGATGGGCCGGGTCCAGCTGGCCAAGGCGGACCGGCTGCACGCCGCGCGGACCGCGATCGCCGGAACGTATCTGCGCGAGCTGGGCGACCTGCCGAACCTGGAACTGCCCGCCGCGGACACCGCCGACGACCTCAGCTCGTGGTACCTCTTCCCGGTGCGGCTGCGCCTGGAGGAGATGCGGGCGGACCGCGACGCGTTCCGCGACGAGCTGCACCGGCTCGGCGTCGGCACCAGCGTCCACTTCATCCCGCTGCACCACTTCAGCTGGTACGCGAAGCACGCCGTGCGCGACGGGCAGAAGTTCCCGGTGGCGGACGCGGCGGCGGACCGGCTGCTGTCCCTGCCGATCTTCCCGGGCATGGACGACGGCGCCGTCGAGCGGGTCGTGGCGGCCGTCCGCGCGGCCCACGAGGACACGAGGAGCTGAGCCGCCGTGGTGGCGCTGCCCGGAACACCGCCCTTGGTCGTGCTCGCCGGAGGTCTCGGCAGCCGGATGCTGCACCACACCAGATCGACGCCCAAGGCGCTGCTGCCGGTGGGCGGCACGCCGTTCCTGACCGAACTGCTCCAGGCCTTCCGCGACCGCGGAGGCATCGTCGACGTCCTGCTCTGCACCGGCCACATGGCCGACCAGGTACGGGACGAGATCGGCGACGGCAGCCGGCTGGGGCTCAGGGTGACCCACAGTCCCGAGCCCGAGCCGCTCGGCCCCATCGGGGCGCTGCGCTACGCGGCCGACCTGCCGGACGCGTTCCTGCTCACCTACTGCGACGTCCTGCCCACGATCGATCCGCTGTGGTTCGCCGAGCGGGCCCGCTCCTGCGGGCGCCCGGCGGCGATGGCGGTGGGGCCCGCGCCCACCGCGGCGGAGGCCAACGTCCGGGTGCGCGACGACAGGGTGACGGCGTACGCGAAGAACCCCGGCCCGGCGGGCGCCACCGACTGCGACCGGGGGCTGCTGGCCCTGGAGAAGAGCACCCTGGACCGCCATCCGGGCCGGGACGAGCGGGAGTTCTACGGCTCGCTGGCGCGCGGCGGCGAGCTGGCGGCCGTCCCGGTGCGGGACCCGGTCGTGGACATCGGCACGGCCGACCGTTACGAGACCTATCTTCGAGTCGCGGAGACGTCATGATCACATCGACCGCACCGCTGCGGCTGTCCCTCGCGGGCGGCGGTACGGACCTGCCGGAGCACTACGAGGAGTCCGGCTGCCGGCTGCTGGCCGTCACGCTGGATCTCACGGTGACGGTGACGGTGGGCGGTGCCCCCTCGGGCGTACGGTTCTCCGCCTTCGGCGCCGAGGAGCACGCCCCGCACACCGACACCGTCGCCAACCCCCTGGTACGGGCCGCGCTGCGGCACTTCGGGATCACCGGCGGAGTCCGGATCGATGTCGCTTCCGACGTCCTGCCCGGCAGCGGCCTGGGCGGCTCCGGTGCCTTCCTGGTGGCCCTGGCCAGTGCCCTGGCCGCGCGCACCGGGCGGCCGATCGGCGCGGACGAGGCGGCCCGGCTCGCCTTCCGGCTGGAGCGGGAGGAGTGCGGCTGCCCCGTGGGCCAGCAGGACCACTGGACGGCGGCCCGCGGCGGGGCGATCGAGCTGCGCATCGACCGCGACGGCACGGCCACGACCACACCGCTGCCGGAGCTGTGCAAGGCCGTCGACACCCTGCTGGACCGGGAGTTGCTGCTGCTGCGCACGCCGATCACCCGCGCGGCCGGGCGCCCGCTGGCCGCCCAGACCAAGGCCCTCAAGTCCCGCCGGGGACCGGGCATGGGCACCATCCAGAACATGGTGGACGCCTTCCACTCCGCGCTGACCAGCGGCGACATCGGGCGGGTGGGCACGCTGCTGGACCAGCACTGGCGGGCCAAGCGGCAGTTCAACCGCGCGGTGACCAACCCGCGGATCGACCGCTGGTACGAGACGCTGCTCACCCATGGCGCGCTGGGCGCCAAGGTCGTCGGCGCGGGCGGGGGCGGCCATCTGCTGGTGGCCGTCCCCGCCGAGCACGCCGACCGGGTCAGCGGGGCCCTCGCCTCGGAGGGGCTGCGCCGGATCGCCGTGCGCACCAGCGAGGACGGGGTGCGCACGACGTGACGTACCGCTACGCCGACTCGGCCGCGATCCTCCGGCGCACCTCCTGCCGGTCCGTCTTGCCCGTCGAGGTGAGCGGGATCGCGGGCAGCTCCAGGAAACGCTGGGGTATCGCCCAGCCCGGCAGCCGGCCGCGGCAGTGGGAGCGCAGCGCCGCATGATCGAGGCGATCACCGGTCACGGCGGCGCAGAGGACGGTCGGACGGCCGGGCGGGGTGACGGCGACCACGCAGACGCCGGTCACCCCCTCGGCCGTGCCGAGCACGCTCTCGACCTCCTCCAGCTCCAGCCGCTGCCCGCGGATCTTGACCATGTGGTCCCGGCGCCCGAGGTAGGCGTACCGGCCGCCGGGGAGGATGCGCACCTGGTCGCCCGTGGCGTACGCCCGTCCGGAGCGGTACCGCGGGCCGAACCGGAACCGGCGCGCGGTCTCCTCCGCGTTGCCCCAGTAGCCGTCGGCGACGGTCGGCCCGGCCACGATCAGCTCGCCCACCTCGCCCACGGCGTCGACCCGCTCGCCGTCCCGCTCCACCCAGCACTCGGCGCCGCAGGCGGGCCCGCCGATCGCGACGGGCCCGGCCGGCGGGGCGGTGACCGGCTCGAAGGTGCACACGTTGGTCTCGGTCGGGCCGTAGAGGTTGGTGTAGCGGACCCACGGCATCCTGCCCATCAAGGTGGCCAGCCGGCCGTGCGGGAAGACCTCGCCCGCGAAGCAGACGGTGCGCAGCCGGCCCAGCCGCCGCTCCAGCACGGCGGCGTCCAGGGTGCCGAGCCGGGCCAGCGGATAGGGCACCGAGTACCAGACGGTGATCCCCGCCTCCTCGGCCCAGGCCGCCAGCTCGGCGGGGAATCCGGCGAGCTGGGCCGGGGCGGGGGCCAGGGCGGCACCGGCGAGCGCGGAGCCGAACAGGCTGAACACCGAGACGTCGAAGTGCAGCGGCGAGAACCCGGCCAGCACGTCGTCCGCGGCCACCTCGAAGGTGTCCACCATCCAGGAGGCGAAGGCCAGCAGGGCCTCCCGGCTGATGGCCACCCCCTTGGGCACCCCGGTGGACCCGGAGGTCGGCAGGACGGCGCCGAGGTCGGCGGCCTCCCGGGCCACCGGTGCGAGCGCGGCCCCGGGCCGGGGGACGTCCAGGTCGACGACGGGCAGGTGCGGCAGCTCGGCGGTGAGCTTGGCCAGCGCCTCCCCGGTGCCGACGACGGCGCGGGGCGTGCTCATCGCGCACACCGCCGCCCAGCGGGCCGGGGGCGAGGCGGGGTCCAGCGGCACATAGGCGGCGCCCGCGGCCAGCACGGCGTGCACCGCCGCCACGGCCGCCGCGGTCTGCGGAGCGAGGACGGCGACCCGGTCGCCGGGCCGTACCCCGGCCTCGGTGAGGGCGGCCTGGATGCCGCCGGCCAGGGCGGCCAGTTCGCGGTAGGCGAGGTCGCCGCCCGGTTCCCGCAGCGCCGTCGCCGCGGGAGTGGCCGCGGCCCGGTCGGCCAGCAGCGTGGAGAGCGAGTGACGGACAGTGGAGGTATTCATGGCCCCATCCAAGGAATCGGTCGGTCAGACAGAGCACGCACCGCACTGCGAGGTGGGGTGCGCGGCCAACGTGGCCCGGCGGGTCGGGATCGACCTGGCCCGCCAGGTGATCGGTGCGCACTGGGCGTCGCGGATGCTGGTCCGGGAGGTCGGCGCCTTCCCCCAGCCGCTACTGGACCGCACCCAGGTGGCCTTCAGCGCCCAGGGCGAGGGCTGGCCCACGCTGCTGGCCCGGATGACCGGCGGCGAGGTGGTGGACCGTCAGGTGCCGCGCGGTGAACTGCTGGACACGCTGCACACGGACCGCGAGCGGGGCGGGTCGCTGCTGTTCCTGGAGGACCGCGCCTGCCCGTGGCTGGACTCCGCGCACAGTCCGGGGATGCTGCCGCACGCGGTGGTGCCCGACGGCGTGGACGCGGACGGCACCTGGCAGCTGATCGAGGGGCACTCCTGGTGGCGCGGCAGGTATCCGATGTCCGAGCCGGACCTGCTCGCCGCGGCCTACCCGGACCCCGATCCGCACCGGGTGGCCGGACGGGTGCTCAGCCTGCGCGTCCGCCCGTCGGCCGAACGCGCCGCGCGACTGGACACGCTGGCCCGCGAGGAACTGGCGAACGGCCTGCGCGGCTATCTGGGCGGCGGGCGCGGCGCGGCGGAGACCCCGGCCGGGCGCATCGTGTGGGCGGACGGCCCGCAGAGCGTGCCCCTGCTGATCGAGCGGCTGCGGGGCTGGGACTACCTGTGCCCGCTGGCCGCCCGCGCCGATCTGTCCACCGAGCACGCCCGGGACCTGGCCCTGGGCCGCTATCTCTTCCTCGCCCTCACCGACGAACTGGCCTTCGCGGCCTACGCCAGGGCCGGAACCGTGCGGCTGGTCGAGGGGCTCGGGCTGGCCGGGGCCGCCGGGGAGCTGCGCCCCGACGAGCCCTGGCGACTGGCCTGGCGCGCCGGCCAGCAGCTGTACCGGCGGCTGGACCGGCAGCACCTCGATGCTCTGTTCAGCGCCCTGGAAAGAGCGGCCGAGACGGACGCCGAATACGCCCGGCGACTGCTCGTGGAGCTGTAACGGGAGACTCACGGGTTATCCACGAACAGGTCGTCGAACCGGTGCCCGCCCGGCCCGGCGGCCACCCGAATGTATTCGTCGTAGGGATACGCCCGGTAAAGCTGGGAGGAGGAAAGAGCGAACCAGCCTGAATTGGGGGCTATCTGGGTCCGGTGGCACCGCAGCGCGGCCAGCCGCCGGTCAATTGCGGATTCGCTCAGTGGAATAACGGTATTGATTTCCGCGTCGTCGAAGGCGGAGTCGGGTTGGCTCAGTCCCGGGGCATAGGGGCTGGCCACACCCGCGGTCAGGCACGCCTCGTGCAGGGCCTGGTGCCGGCGCCGGGAGAAGGCCACGTGGAAGACGTCGGGCAGCGGGATCGCGCCCCGCTCCCCCAGCAGCTCCACGCACCGGGTCAGCACCTGGTTCGCGCGGATGTGGTCGGGGTGCGGATCCCGCGTGTGATTCGTGCCATAACCTATGATGACCTGAGGTTTCTCCTTCTCCACGAGGACGGCGAGGCGCTCGGCCGCGACGTCGACGGGGGCCTTGACGAACGCGTCGTCGCCGCCGGCCGCGCCGTCGAAACCGGAGTCGGCCCAGCCCAGCGAGTGCACGGTCGAGTAGCCCAGCACGCGGGCGCTGGCGGCCAGCTCCCCGGCCCGCTGGGCGGCCAGCGTCCGGCCCTCGGGCAGGGTTCCGAAGTCCGGATTGAGTATTTCCCCTGCGGCGCCGTCCGTACAGGTCACGAGAACGGCCTGGACGCCCTGCGCCGTGTAATGCGCAATGGTGGCTCCGCCGCGCGAGACTTCATCGTCGGGATGGGCGTGTACGGTGAGAATCTTCCGCTGCATGACCCACAAGCTACCGCGCCGCGCAGGAATGCGCAGCAATGCTTGACGAAAAGATTCTGCGACACCTAGCATCGTTGGCCATTGCAGCGTTCATTTCAGAACTCCGGTATTGGGGGACGTAGCGAGTGTCCGACTTAGCCATCGTCGACGACTGGCCCGCGCTGCGTCGAATTGCGATTGACGCGGTTCCCACCGGCCGCAACCCCGAGCTGAAATGGCTCGCCGACCACCCCGAGGGCACCCCGGCCTACGCCCTCCACCTCGCCGACCCCGTCGAGGGCGCCCCCGAGGGGCTGCGCAGATACCTACGGGACGCCTGGGACGAACCGCTCGACAGCTATGTGCTCTCGCACCACGGTCTGCCGGAGCTGCGCCAGGCGATGGAACGGTGGTTCGCCGACGACGAGAACTGGCCGAGCCGGCGCCGCCTGCTCACGACGGCGACCATGACCGGCACCGGCCCCGCCATGTACGACCTGCTGCGCACGATCAAGGCCCGGGAGCCGGACGGCCCGATGGCCGCGCTGGTCCCCCGTCCCGGCTGGGACTACCGCCTGTTCGCCCACGACGTCGGTTACGAACCGATCGGCTACCACGTCCCGTTCACCTCGCCCACCGGCCCGGAGCCCGGCGACCTGGACCGGGCGGTGGAGCAGGCCCGCGCCAGGGGCCTGCGGCCCACGGTGCTCGTGCTCAACCCCCAGCACTACGCGACCGGCGGCAACTGGACGGCGGAGTTCGTCCGCCACGCGCTGGGCCTCGCCGACACCCTCGGCATGTGGGTGCTGGTCGACAACGCGTACCACGGCATGACCGCCGCCGGCACCCAGCCCACCAGCACGGTGCGCCTCGCCCTCGACGAGGGCTTCGAGGAGCGGCTGATCCATGTCCGCACCCTCGGCAAGCAGTTCGCCTGCAACGGCTGGGCCGTGGGCAGCGTGACCGCGATGCCCGACGTGATCGACGAGTTCGCCCACCGCTGGCGGGGCTTCCGCGAGTACCCGGGCCACGCCCGGGAACAGGCCGCGTTCGCCGGGTGGCTGGCCGACCCCGAGAGCCGCAAGTGGGCCGACGAGCGCCGCGAGGCCATCCGCAGCAACGGCGACGCCCTGCTCGACGCCCTCGCCGGCATCTCGGACACCACCCGCTACTGCCACCGGGGTTCGCCCTTCCTGCTGTTCGAGGTCCCCGAGGGGTGGACCCAGGAGTCCTTCCGGCAGCGCCTGTTCGCCGACACCGGCGTCCTGCTGGCCAGCGCCCAGATCCCCTACGCCCCCGACTGGGTCAAGGTCTTCCTCGGCCGCCGCCCCGACCGCTTCCTGCCCGCCGTCGAGACCCTGCGGACCCGCCCCTCCGGCGCCTGGCAGCCCCGCTGACCCGACCCTCACCCGCCTTGCGGCCCCACTGACCCGACCCTCACCCGCCTTGCGGCCCCGCCGACCCGGCCTCCCGCGCCCGGCACCCCCGCTGCCCCGGCGGCCCGCCTCGACCGGTCCGGGTCAGCCGCCCCGGCACGACACCCCGTCGGCACGCACACCGGCCTCGAAGAGAGCCGGTATCCAAGGAGAGACGCAATGACATCCCCCACCCGCGGCGCCACCCCGCCACGCGTCGGCATCATCGGCACCGGACTCCAGGCCGGCCGGCGGATCTCGGTGGCCGGGGCGAACGTGGTGGCGGTCGCCGGGCACGACGCCGCCGCCGGAGAGGCGTTCGCCACCCGGCACGGGATCCGCGCCGAGAAGGACTGGCGCGCCCTGGTCGGCGCCGCCGACCTCGACGTGGTGCTGGTCTGCACCCCGCCCCACCTGCACGCCGAGATGACCATCGCGGCGCTGGAGGCGGGCAAGCACGTGCTGTGCGAGAAGCCGTTCGCCCGCACCGGCGCGGAGGCCGAGCGCATGGTCCACGCCGCCCGCACCCACGGCAAGGCGCTGGCCTGCGGGTTCAACCACCGCCACCACCCGGCCCTGGCCGAACTGCGCCGGCTCGTCGACGAGGGCCGGCTCGGCCGCGTCCTGTGGGCCCGCTGCGCCTACGGCATCGGCGGCCGCGACGGCTACGAGAACGAGTGGCGGGCCGACCCCGCCCAGGTCGGCGGCGGGCAGCTCATGGAGCAGGGCATCCACGCCGTCGATCTGCTGCGCACCCTGCTCGGCGAGGTGGAGTCCACCACGGCCGTGCGCAACACCGCCGTGTGGCCCGCGATGGCGCCCCTGGAGGACGACGCGATGATGCTGCTGCGGCACCGCGGCGGCGCCATGGCGACCGTCCACTCCACCCTCACCCAGTGGGTCAACCTGTTCCGCCTGGAGATCGGCGGCGAGCGGGCCACCGCGGAGGTCCAGGGCCTGGCCGGCTCGTACGGCCCGCAGACCCTGACCGTGTGGGACCGCACGGACGGCCCGTTCTCCGCCACCCGCACCGAATTCCGCGGCGGCGACCGCTCGTGGCAGCGGGAGTGGGACGACTTCCTCCGGCTGCTGGACGACCCGTCGGACCTCGGCTCGGCCGAGGACGGCGCGGCGGCGGTCCGGGTGGTGGAGGCCGCCTACCAGGGCGCGCGGGACCTGAACTGGGCCGCACCCGTCACCAGCGGGACGGGGAACGCCGCCCCGGCCGACCTCGCGCCGCCCTCCCCCCTCCTCGCCGAGGTGCTGGACCTGCTCCACCCCCTGCTCCCGGCCCCCGAAACCCCCCTCACCCCCGGCACCCGCCTGTTCAGCAGCAAGCTGCTCGACAGCCTGGCGCTGGAGGAGATCCAGGCCGCCATCGAGGCCCGGTGGGTCCCGCTGCCGCCCGAGGAGCTGACCCTGGCCAACTTCGACACCCCGGCGGCCATCGCCGAGACCATCGCCCGCACCCGCGCGTAAACCCAAGGAGCACCCACAGTGAACTCAGTAAAGGACCTGCTCGTCGCCGCGTCCGACCACACCTCGGCCCTGCAGAGCGGAGACATCGAGCGCGCCGCGCAGCTGGTCTTCCGCACCTGGCAGCACGGCGGCACCGTCATATCCTGCGGAAACGGCGGCTCGGCGTCGACCGCCTCGCACTTCGCCGCCGACCTGGCCAAGCTGACGATCGTCCCCGGCCGGCCGCGGCTGCGCACCCTGTGTCTGAACGACAACGCGTCCGCGTTCTCCGCCTGGACCAACGACGAGGGCTTCGACACGGTCTACACCGAGCAGGCCGAGCCGTGGCTGGACGACAAGGCGACCCTCATCACCTTCTCCGTGCACGGCGGTTCGCGCCCCACCGACGCCTCGGCGGTCTCGTCGAACTTAGGCAAGGTGGCCCGGCTCGCCAAGGACCGCGGCAGCTCGGTGATCGCGGTCACCGGCTTCGACGGCGGGGCTGCCGGTGACATCGCCGACGCGCACATCAACGTGCCGCACCACACCGAGCCGGTGGCCACCCCCCTGATCGAGTCCCTGCACGTGCTCGTCCATCACGCGCTGTGCGTCGGTGTCCGCCAGCTCATCCAGGAGGACGCCAAGTGACGCGCTACTTCGTGACCGGCGGGGCGGGCTTCATCGGCAGCCACTTCGTCGAGCGGCTGCTGTCGGAGGGCGGCACGACCTCCGTCGTCGCCTACGACGACCTCAGCAACAGCACCACCGAGTGGATCGAGCCGCTGCTGAAGGACCCGCGGCTGACCTTCGTCGAGGCCGACATCCTGGACACCCCGCGGCTCACCGCCGCGATGTCCGGCGCCGGGATGACGGACCGCGACCTGGTGATCCACCTGGCGTCCAGCGTGGACATGCGCAAGGGCCTGAGCGACTCGTCGTTCGACCTGCGCCAGTGCGCCAACGGCACGTTGTCGGTGCTCGACGCGATGCGCGAGGTCGGCCCCCGCAAGGTGGTCTTCTCCTCCAGCTCCACCGTCTACGGCGAGCCCACCGTGCTGCCGACGCCCGAGCACGCCGGGCCGTACGCGCCGATCTCGCTGTACGGCGCGGGCAAGCTGGCCGCCGAGGCGCTGCTGAGCGCCTTCTGCCACCTGTACGGCTTCACCGCGCACGCCTTCCGGTTCGGCAACGTCGTGGGCGGCCGGATGAACCACGGCGTGATCTACGACTTCATCGTCAAGCTCACCGAGGACCCCACCCGTCTGCACATCCTCGGCGACGGCCGGCAGCGCAAGAACTACTTCCTGGTCGAGGAGTGCGTCGACGGCATCCTCACCACCAGCGAGAAACTCGGCGAGGGCTTCCACGCGCTCAACCTCGGCAACCCGGGCACGGTCACGGTCGACGAGATCGCGGCCATCGTCATCGACGAGATGGGCCTGACGGACGTACGCACCACCTACGAGGGCGGCTCGCGCGGCTGGCCCGGTGACGTCCCGGTGGTCGAGTACGACCTGAGCAAGCTGAACGGCCTCGGCTGGACCGCCCGGCACGGCTGCGCCGAGGCCGTCCGCGAGTGCGCCCGCCGGCTGCTGGCCGAGCGCGGGTGGACCCGGCCGTGACCCCCGACCACCAGGGCGGCGCCGGGCCCCGGCCGGCGGACGTCTCCGTCTGCGGACTGTGGCACCTGGGCACCACCGTCGCCGCCGGACTGCTGCGCCGCGGCCACCGGGTCGTGGGCCACGACCCGGACGACGGGCTGCGCCGGACCGCCGGCCGCGGCGAGGCGCCCACCGGCGAGCCCGGCGTCGGCGACGCACTCGCCGCGGGACTGCGCGAGCGGCGGCTGCGGATCACCGCGGACCCCGCGGACTGGGCGCGTTCGGCGCTGTGCCTGCTGACGTACGACAGCGCGGTGGACGCCGAGGGTGGGGTGGCCGACGACCGGCTGGACGCCGCCGTCGCGGCGTTCGCCGAGCACGCCCCGCCCGGGGCCGTGCTGGTGGTGCTCAGCCAGGTGCCCGCCGGCACCCACACCCGGTGGCGCGGCGGCCCGCTCGCCGGACGGCCGGATCTGCGCCTGGTCCACGTGCCGGAGAACCTGCGGCTCGGCGAGGCGCTGGCGGACTTCCTGGAGCCGCCGCGCCTGGTGATCGGCGCCGAGGACGCGGACGCCGCCCGGCAGGCCGCGGCCCTGTTCCCCACCGTCGAGCCGGCCCGGGTCTCCCTCACGGAGGCCGAGTTGGTCAAGCACGCCACCAACGCCTACCTCGGGCTGTGTGTCGCCTTCGCCAACGAGCTGGCCTGGATCGGCTCCCGGCTGGGCGCCGACCCGACCGTGGTGGCCCGGCTGCTCAAGACCGACCCGCGGATCTCGCCCAGGGCCCCGCTGCTGCCCGGTGCCGCCTTCTCCGGCAGCACCCTGCAACGGGACCTGGTCGCCCTGCGCCGCCTGGGCGACGAGCACGGCCGGTCCGAGCTGTTCGCCACGGTGCTCGACGCCAACCGGCGGCACGCCCACTTCGCCGTCGACCTGCTGCGCGCCCACTACGGCGAGCTGGCGGGACGGCGCGTCGCCGTGGCCGGACTGACGTACAAGCCGACCACGGGGACGCTGCGGGACTCGCTGCCGCTGCGGCTGGTGCGCGGCCTCCTCGCGGAGGGCGCGGTGGTGTCGGCGTACGACCCGCTGGCCGAGGAACTGCCCGGCGACCTGGCCGTGGAGCGGGCCGGATCGCTGGCCGCGTGCGTCAAGGGCGCGGACGCCCTGCTCATCGGCTCGGCGCTGCCGGAACTGGCCGGTACGGACTGGTCCGGACTGGCACCCGCCGAACGCCTGGTGGTCGACGGCTGCGTGGCGCTCTCCCCCGAGGTGCTGCGCGCCGCGGGCTGGCGCTACCTCGGCATGCGGCCGGCCGCCGCGGACGGCTGACCGCCCAGGATGAGGTCGACGGCGGCGGCGGTCGAGGTCACCCGCTCGTAGGGCGGCCGCGGGGCCCGTTCGCGGTACCCGCGGTCGATCCACACCGCGCGGCAGCCCGCCCGGTGCGCGGCGCCGATGTCCCGCCAGCGGTCGCCCACGACCGTGCAGTGCGCGAGATCGGCGCCGAGGCCGCGCGCGGCCTCGACCAGCAGACCGGGGCCGGGCTTGCGGCACGCGCACCCGGAGTCGTCGTCATGGAAGCAGGTGAAGAAGGAACGGGTGGACAGCCCCAGACCGTCGGCGACCGCGCCGTTGATGCGGTGCACCGTCTCCTCGGTCATCAGCCCCCGCGGCACGTCCGGCTGATTGGTCACCACGGCGACCCCCCAGCCCGCCTCGGTCAGCCGGCGCACCGCGTCCGGCGCGTCCTCGTCGAGCCGTAACTCCGGCAGCGACCGGGGCGGATACGGCCGGCCGTCCCGTACCAGGGCCCGCACCAGCACACCGTCCCGGTCGAAGAGCACCGCGGGCCGTGAACCGCTCATGTTGCCTCCAGAGTCAGGAAGTTCCGACATGCATCATGACCCAACCGCCCACTCCGACGGCCTGACGGCGGCGGACCTGGTCCTGTCCGCGCAGGACTACGACTTCCTGCTGATCGAGCGCCCGGACTTCCCCGGGGTGATCGGTGTGGTCCATACCTACCGCGGGCGGGCGGACGCGTCCGCGGTCCGCAAGACGCTCTCCCGGCTCGCCCCCTACCTGGGCCGGCTGGGCGCGGTGCTGCGCAGAGCACCCCAGGACGCGGCCGAGCCGTACTTCGAGCCGGTGCCGTTCGACCCCGGCGCCCAGGTGGAGGAGTGGGCCACGGACGAGGAGTGGCCCGGCGCCGTACTCGCGGAGATCACCCGGCGGCAGCTGCCCGCCGACCGGCCGCTGATGCGGGTGCACGTCATCCAGGGCCCCCGCTCCTGGTGGCTGGTGTTCAGCTTCCACCACGTCACCATCGACGGCGCCACGATGGGCCGCCTGCTGCGCACCGACCCGGACCGCGACCCGGTCCCGCCCGAGCCCGCCCCCCTCACCGCGGAGACGGCCCTGCGGGTACGGCGCGACGCGCTCGACGCCACCCTGCCCGTCCGCACGGACGACTCCGCCACGGCGGCCGAGGGCTTCCCCGCGATCCTGCCCCCGCACTGGCGGCACCGGTCCCTGGCCACGGTCACGCTCGACGACCGGTGGCGGCGGCTGCGCGAGCGGACCGGCGCCACCAAGGGCGCCCTGGCCGCCTGGCTGTCCGGCGCGGCGATCGCGGGCGCGGTCACCGCGGCCCGTGGCGGCTGCGCCACCCTCGGCCTGAACGTCACCGTCGATCTGCGCCGCGCCTCCCCGCCCCCCATGGGCGGCAACTGGACCAGCACGATCCTGTGCCCCTGGACCCCCCGGGCGGAACCGGGCGAGAACCTGGCGGCGATCGGCGCCCGGCTGAGCGGCGCGGACCGGACCGAACTGGCCCGCCAGGCCCTCGCCTACGAGCACGAGAGCCGGGACGTGCCGTACGCCGTGCGCAGGGAGGCGGCGGCGGGCTGGGGCGAGAACAGCTTCATCGTCACCCCGGACGGGCAGCGCGCGGACTGGCACGCGATGGTGACCGTCCTGCCCCGACTGCCCGCCTGGCACGAACCGGACGAGTGCACGGGCCACTTCGTCCTGCCCGGCGCCTGGCTCGGCGCCCCCTGGTCACTGACCTGGGGAGTCGGCGAGGACAGCGCCTCGGTGTGCGCCCTGTCCAGCTCCCCCGCGGAGCCCGCCCAGGCCCTCGTCGACGCCCTGCTCCGGGCGGCGGACAACCCACCGGTCCTGCCCTCCGCCACTCCTGCCTGACCGGCCATCACCCTCCACGAGACGGGACGACAGACATGAAGAACTACGACGAGAAGACGTACGGCGACCAGATCGCGGACGTCTACGACGAGTGGCCGGGGGACGCGGGCCCGCCGCCGGACGGCAGGGAGGCCGCCGCGTTCATCGCCGCGCTGGCGTCCGGCCGTCCCGTGCTCGAACTCGGCGTCGGCACCGGCCGGGTGGCGTTCCCGCTGGCCGAGCTGGGTGTGGAGGTGCACGGTGTGGAGTCCTCCGAGCCCATGCTGGACAAGCTGCGCGAGAAGGCCGCGGCGCACCCCGACGGCCGGCGCGTCGTGCCCGTGCTGGGCAACTTCGGCAAGCTCGATCTGGGCGGGCAGCGGTACTCCGTCGTCTTCGCGGCGTTCAACACGCTGTTCTGCCTGCTGAGCCAGGACGAGCAGATCGACTGCATGCGCCAGGCCCGCGAACTGCTCGGTCCGGGCGGCACGTTCGTCGTGCAGTGCCTGAACCCGGCGGGCCAGCAGCTGGCGAACGGCAGCACCTTCGGCACCGTGGAGCTGGAGGACCACGCCGTCCACCTGGAGGCGAGCAGGCACGACCCGCTGGCCCAGACGCTCAGCGCCCACCACATCGTGCTCAGCGAGGACACCGGTGTCCGCCTCTTCCCGTACCGCCTGCGCTACGCCTATCCCGCGGAGCTGGACCTGATGGCGAAGGTGGCCGGGCTGGAACTCGTCGAGCGGCACGCCGACTTCGAACGCGGGCGCTTCACCGCGGCCAGCCGGTACCACGTCTCGGTGTACCGAGCGGCAGCGTCGGCATGAGCGAGGCGGAGTCCCTGGCCGGCACCGCCTTCAGCACGGCGGCACGGCTCGGCGCGGACCGTACGGTGGTCCAGCTGGTCCGGACGACGGTCGAGGACACGGTGGTGGACGCGGCGGTGGACGCTGACTCCGCGCCAGGGCACGAGCGCAGCGACCGGTTCGAGATCGCCGTACGGGTCCACCGGGACGGAGCCGTCGGAGTCGCCGGCGGCCCGCTGCTGGGCCGGTCCGGCGTCGTCGACCTGGCCGAACGCGCGGTGGAACTGGCCCGCGCCTCGGCCCCGGGCCGCCCGGGCATCCCGGCGCGGCACCCCGCGCCCGCGGAACCCGAGGAGCGCTCCTACCGCGGCCCGGTGGCCGTGGACCCCTTCGCGCTGTCCCCGGGCGAACGGGCCGAGCCGCTGCGCGAGGCCCGCGCCCGGGCCCTCGCGGTCCCGGGCTGTACGCACGCCGTGGCCAGGGCGAGCGCGTACCGGCGCGACAGCAGGCTGCTGTCCAGCGACGGCGGCCGGCTCCGTCTGGAGCTGACCCAGGCGGGAGGCTGGGTCAGCGCCGGGGCCGACGGCCCCTCCGGCCCGGCCACCCGCAGCTACCCCGAGCGCACCGGCCGTCACGACCAGGGCGGCTGGGAGCACGTCCTGGCGCTGGACCTGCCCGGCGGCGCCGAACGCGCGGCCCGCGAGGCGGTCCTGCTGTCCCGGGCGAAGCCCTGCCCCTCCGGCACCGGCCCCGTGGTGATCGACTCCAGCCAGCTCACCCTCCAGATCCACGAATCCATCGGCCACCCGCTGGAGCTGGACCGGATCCTGGGCTGGGAACTGGACTACGCGGGCGGGTCGTTCGTCGGCCTCCCGGACGTGGGGCACCTCGCCTACGCGTCGGACCAGGTGACCGTGGTCGCCGATCCGGTCTCCGGACGCGGCGTCGGCAGCATGCCGTGGGACGACGAGGGCACCCCGACTGCGGTGACCCCGCTGATCGACCGGGGCCGGCTGGTCGGGCTGCTGAGCAGCGCCACCAGCACGGCCGCGGCCGGGCTGCCGCCCGCCCCGGGCAGTGCGCGCACCGAGGGCGCGGGCCTGTCGCTGGTGCGCATGACCAACATCAATCTCCAGCCGGGGTCCGGTTCCCTGGAGGACCTGCTGTCCGACCTGGGTGACGGACTGTTCCTGCGCGGCAACCAGTCCTTCTCCATCGACGACGACCGGGACCGCTTCCACTTCTCCTGCGAGCTGGCCTGGAGGGTACGCGGCGGACGGCTGGTGGAGCCCCTGCGGGCGCCCCGCTATCACGGCCGCACGCTGGACTTCTGGCGCTCCTGCCGACGGGTCGCGGGCCCGGAGGAGTGGGCGATGCACAGCGTGACCTTCTGTATGAAGGGCAACCCCATCCAGACGGCCCGGGTCGGCCACGGAGCGGCCCCGGCCCTGTTCTCGGAGGTGTCGTACGGCTCCTGGGAGTGACCCCCGGGGCCGGGGTCCTCACCTTCCGCGCTGCTGCCTCGGTGG
Source organism: Streptomyces sp. (assembly GCF_035645055.1). Lineage (GTDB taxonomy): Bacteria > Actinomycetota > Actinomycetes > Streptomycetales > Streptomycetaceae > Streptomyces. Next base: position 119,058 of record NZ_DASQNH010000001.1, read on the forward strand.
CCCGCCCCCCGGTGACGGCCTGCCGCCACGGCCGCCCTGGGGACGGCCGCCCCCGGGACGGCCGCCCGCGCCCGTATGCGGTCGCGCGGGCTGATGCGCGGCGAACAGCGCCGCCCAGTCCCCGGCGTCCAGATCCTTCACCCGCGTCTCGGGGAAGACTTCGGCCCGCCGCAGCCAGTCCGCCGGCTTGCGCACGTTCACCCGCCGGGCGGCCTCGCCGATCGTCAGCTGACCGGTGTTGAACACGGCCCCGACCAGTTCCTGGTACGCGGTTCGGTCCCGCCAGGGCACGAGCGGATCGCGGCGGGGATCCACGAAGAGCGTCGCGGTGTCGGTCTTGGGAACGGGACGGAAACAATGACGGGGAAACTCGAGCCCCAGATGGAACGTGAACCAGGGGCTCCACTGCGCGTTGAACAGATTCCCGCCCCAGGCGCCGGCCCGCTTGCGGGCGAACTCCAGCTGGAGCAGGAAGACGCCTTCGACGAAACGGTGCGGGCCGTAGCCGAGGCAGGTGCGCAGAATGTCGGTGCTGGCCCCGAAGGGCAGATTTCCCACGATCCGGAAGTGTTCGGCGTCCGGCCGCCAGGACAGGAAGTCCTGATTCACCATGGTCACGTGCGCGGGCAGTTCCTTGGCCAGCAGTTCCGCCCAATGGCCGTCGATCTCCACCACGGTCAGCGGCTCGCCGCGCCTGGCCAGCTCCTTGGTGATCATCCCGGAGCCCGGGCCGACCTCCACGATCGGCAGCCCCTCGACGACGTCGATCTGCGAGGTGAAACGACGCACGGCCGTACCGGACTTGAAGAAGTTCTGCCCCCAGACGCGGCGCCGCTCGTCCGCGTTCCCCGGCACCGCCGGTCCGCCGCCGCCACGGCCGCGTCCCGCACTCGCGCCCCCGGCCTGACGTAACCCGGCCGCACGCCGGCTTTCCGAAGCACCTTGTCCGGCCGGTTTCCTGCCCTGACCCCGGCCTTTCCGGTGCGTCGCTCCCCACTCGGTCATTCGGCCAGCCTAAGCCATATGTTCTGACGCACCGCCAAAAACGGGTCACGCGACCGGATTTGAGCCTGACCAGCCGTCAGCGCCTCTTGGGAACACAGGCAGAACACAATTAATTGAAGATCGAAACTATCGGAATCAGTAATTCCGCCATCCCGGTCACAACCAGCCGGACCGCCTTATCGCGGCCACACCCAAGGCGCCGAGACACAGACACCGACCGACCGCCAACTGTCGATCACGAAACCCCGGCCGCCCCGGGGCACCCGCACCCGCACCCGCACCCGGAGAACGCAAAGACCCCAGATCAGACATCTGACCTGGGGTCCCACTGGAGCCGCTTTCGGGATTCGAACCCGAGACCTACGCATTACGAGTGCGTTGCTCTGGCCATCTGAGCTAAAGCGGCGCGTCGTCCGCACTATGGTGCGATCGGCGACGTCGGTAAGTCTACACAGTTTCCGGGAGTGCTTCGCACCAGCCCCCGGGCGGGGCCCCGGGGCCGGCGCGGCTGCCGGTGACAGGCCGGCGCGGGGTCAGGAGCAGCGCTTCCCGTCCGCCGGCGGGGTGCCGCGCAGGAGGTAGGCGTTGATCGTGCGGTCGACGCAGTCGCTGCCACGGCCGTAGGCGGTGTGGCCGTCGCCGTCGTAGGTGAGGAGGCGGCCGGAGGAGAGCTGACCGGCCAGCGACTCGGCCCAGCGGTAGGGGGTGGCGGGGTCGCGGGTGGTGCCGACCACGATGATCGGCTTCGCGCCCTTGGCCTCGATGCGGTGCGGCTCCCCGGTGGGCGCGACCGGCCAGTACGCGCAGTTCAGCGCGGCCCAGGCCAGGCTCTCACCGAAGACCGGGGAGGCCTTCTCGAAGGCGGGCAGCGCCTTGCGGACGTCGTCGGGGCCGTCGAAGGAGGGCGGGAGGTCGAGGCAGTTCACGGCGGCGTTGGCGAACATCAGGTTCGAGTACGCGCCGTCCCCGTCCCGCTCGTAGTAGCTGTCGGAGAGCACCAGCAGGCCCGCGCCGTCGCTCTCCTTCATCGCCGAGGCCAGCGCCTCGCGCAGCTGCGGCCAGGCCGACTCGTCGTACATCGCCGCGATCACCCCGGTCGTGGCCAGGGACTCGCCGAGCCTGCGGCCGTCCGCGTCACCCGCGGGGATCGGCCTCGCGTCCAGCTTGTCGAAGAACGCCTTGAGGTTCTTCCCGGCCTGCCGGGGGCTGGTGCCCGGGCCGCCGAGCGGGCAGTCGGTCTGCCGCACACAGTCCTTCGCGAACGCCTGGAACGCGGTCTCGAAGCCGGCCGCCTGGTCCAGGTTCATCCGGCGCGCGGGCAGGGATGGGTCCATCGCGCCGTCCAGCACCAGCCGGCCCACCCGCTGCGGGAAGAGCCCGGCGTACGTCGCCCCGAGGAAGGTGCCGTACGACGCCCCCACATACGTCAGCCGCTCGTCGCCCAGCACCTCCCGCAGGATGTCCATGTCCCGCGCCGCCTCGACGGTGGACACGTGCCGCAGCAGCTCCGGCGCGTCCGCGCCGCACCCCTCGGCGAACTTCTCGTACGCGTCGACCAGCCCGTCCGTCTCCCGCTGGTCGTCGGGGGTGACGTCCGTCTGCGTGTACGTGTCCATGTCCGGCCCGTCCAGGCATTCGACGGGCTCGCTGCGGGCGACGCCGCGCGGGTCCACGGCCACCATGTCGTACCGCGCGCGGACCTGGGCCGGATAGCCGATCCCGGCGTACATCTGGAGGTACCCGATCGCCGAGCCGCCCGGCCCGCCCGGGTTCACCAGCAGCGAGCCCAGCCGCTCGCCGGGCCCGGTGGCCTTCTTGCGGGCGACCGCGAGCCGCACGTCGTCCTTGCCGGGATCGGCGTAGTCGAGCGGGGCGCGCAGGGTGGCGCACTCGAACCCGGGGGCGCCGCAGGCGCGCCAGCTCAGCTTCTGGCCGTAGTACGACGCCAGGGCGGACGGGGTGGCGCGGGGCAGGGCGGTCAGCGCGGCCTCGCCCGCCTGCGCCGCCCGCGCGGCCGAGCCGACGGAACTCGTGGAACTTCCGGTGCTGCAGGCGGAGAGGACCAGCGCCGCGGCGGCGAGGAGGACGGCTCCGGTACGGGACCTGGACCTGGACCTGCGGTGGGGACGCCTTGAGTTCATTCAGCGAGCGTAACGCTGCGCGACGATCCGTACGCGGTCCGTGCGAGGCGTGCCACGGACGGGTGGCGGTTGTCCAACGGATGAGGTACGCCGTCAATCCGTCGACGGGATTCACCCTGGCTCTCTCCGCCCGGGCCCGGCGTTCAGCCCGCTCTCAGCGCCATCGTCATCGCCTCCACCGCGAGCAGCGGAGCCACGTTGCGGTCCAGGGCGTCCCGGCAGGCGCCGATCGCCTCGATCCGGCGCAAGGTCGACTCCGGGGAGCTGTCGCGGGCGATCCGCTCCAGGGCGTCCTCGGCGTCGGTGTTGGCCAGGGCGATGCGGGAGCCCAGCTGGAGGGCGAGCACATCGCGGTAGAAGGCGGTGAGGTCGGTCAGGGCGAGGTCGAGGCTGTCGCGCTGGGTTCGGGTGCGGCGGCGCTTCTGCTTGTCCTCCAAGTCCTTGATCACACCCGCCGTGCCGCGCGGCATCCGGCCGCCCTGCACCGCGCCGAGGGCCGTCTTCAGCTCCTCGGTCTCCTTGGCGTCCATCTCCTCGGCGAGCTGCTTGGCGTCCTCCGCGGCGGCGTCCACCAGCTCCTGCGCGGCCTTGAGCGCGCCGCCGACGTCCGCGACGCGCAGCGGCAGCTTCAGCACCGCGGCGCGGCGCCCCCGCGCGGCCGGGTCGGTGGCCAGGCGCCGGGCCCGGTCGACATGACCCTGGGTGGCCCGGGCGGCCGCGGCGGCGACCTCGGGGTCGATGCCCTCCCGGCGGATCAGCATGTCGGTGACGGCGGCCACCGACGGCGTACTCAGGTTCAGGTGGCGGCAGCGGGAGCGGATCGTCGGCAGCACGTCCTCGATGGACGGCGCGCACAGCAGCCAGACCGTGCGCGGAGCGGGCTCCTCCACGGCCTTCAGCACCGCGTTGGCCGACTTCTCGTTCAGCCGCTCGGCGTCCTCGACGAGGATGACCTGCCAGCGGCCGTTCGCCGGTGAGGTGAACGACTTGCGGACGGTGTCCCGCATGTCGTCGGCGAGGATCTGGGTGCCGACGGCGGCGACGGTGGAGACGTCGGCGTGGGTGCCTACCAGGGCCGTGTGACAGCCGTCGCAGAACCCGCAGCCGGGCGCCCCGCCCAGCGCGCGGTCGGGGCTGACGCACTGCAGCGCCGCCGCGAACGCCCGGGCCGCCTGTGTACGGCCCGCGCCCGGCGGTCCCGTGAACAGCCACGCGTGCGTCATCTTCGACGCCTCCGGCAACGGCGCGTCGGCCGCGACCGCGGTGACCAGGGCGTCGGCGTCCCGAGCCGCGGCCTCCAGCTGCGTGCTCACCCGCTCCTGCCCGACGAGGTCATCCCACACCGACATGGGCCACCGTGCCCTTCCGTCCCGCTTCCGATACGCCCTCCATTGTGCGGGGCCCCACTGACAACGGGGGACGCCCGCACACCGGCGGAGGCGGAGGCGGAGGCGGAAGCGGAGGCGGAGGCGGAGGCGGAGGCGAAGTCAGGGCCGGGGACCGGCTCCGACCGAGGCCGGCGGCGGCACCGCGTGGCTCAGCGGCCCTTGCCCCGCCCGCCCCCGCGGCGCCCCTCGTCCCCGCGCTCGTCCTCCCGCGGACCCAGCAGTTCGTCCGCCAGTGTCGGCAGGTCGTCCAGCGGGGTTTCCTCGGCCCAGTCGGACCGGGGGCGGCGCGGTGCGTGGCCCTCCGCGTCGACCTGGGGCAACTCGCGCGTACGGTCGTCGGAGCCGTCGGCGGGCCCGGCCTCGCCCCGCTCGTCACGGAAGAAGCCCCGCGGAACCCGGTCCGCCGGACCCTCCCCGCGCACCGGGGGCAGCACCGCCGTCTCGTCGGCGGCCCCCGGCACGACCGGCGGCAGCACCGCCGTCTCGTCCACGGCACCCGGCGCGGCCTCCGCCACCGGCGGCTGCGGCAGCTCGGCCGTCACCTCCGAGTCGGGGTCACGCCGCCGCGCGTCGCGCTCCCTCACCGGCCGCAGCACCGTCGTCGCGTCGTCCGCCTCGCCCTCGGGCCGTACCACGGGCGTCGGCACGGTCACCGCCTCCGCCGGAGCCGCGGGAGCCACCGGCGCGGGCGGCTTCGGGCCCGCCTGCGCGGCGGCGGCGGCCTGCTCGGCCGCCCGCCGGGCCTCCTCCGCCCGCAGCAGGGCCTCTTCCGCCTTGCGCTGCTTCTCCAGCCGACGCGCCTCGGCCTCGGCCCGCAGCCGGGCCTCCTCCTCGGCCTGCCGGCGGCGCCGCTCCTCCTCGGCCTTGCGCCGGGCCTCTTCCTCGGCCCGCGCCTTCTCCTCGGCGAGCAGCCGCTGCCGCTCCTCCTCCGCGCGCCGGCGCGCCTCCTCGGCCCGCTGCCGGGCCTCCTCGGCCTGCCGTTCGGCCTCGCGCCGCTGCGCCTCCTCCAGCTCGCGCCGCTTGCGCTCCTCCTCCTCTGCGCGCAGCCGGGCGAGCTGTTCCTGGCGCTCGCGCTCCAGGCGCTCCTCCTCGGCCTTGCGGGCGGCCTCTTCCTCGGCCTTGCGGCGGGCCTCCTCCTCGGCCTTGCGGCGGGCCTCCTCGCGGGCCTCGATCTCGGCCTGGGAGAGCGGCAGCACCTGGTCGAGCCGGGCGCGGATGACGGTGGTGACGGCCTCGGGCTCCTGCCCGGCGTCGACGACGAGGTAGCGCCCGGGGTCGGACGCGGCGAGCGTCAGGAAACCGGACCGCACGCGCGCGTGGAACTCCGCGGGCTCCGACTCCAGCCGGTCCGGCGCCTCGGTGAACCGCTCGCGGGCGGTCTCCGGCGCGACGTCCAGCAGCACGGTCAGGTGCGGGACGAGCCCGTCGGTCGCCCAGCGGTTGATGCGGGCGATCTCCGTCGGGGACAGGTCGCGTCCCGCGCCCTGGTAGGCCACGGACGAGTCGATGTACCGGTCGGAGATGACGACCGCGCCCCGCTCCAGCGCGGGCCGCACCACGGTGTCCACGTGCTCCGCGCGGTCCGCGGCGTACAGCAGGGCCTCCGCGCGGTGCGACAGTCCGGCGCTCGACACGTCGAGCAGGATGGACCGCAACCGCTTGCCGACCGGCGTGGCGCCCGGCTCGCGGGTGACCACGACCTCGTGGCCCTTGCCGCGGATCCACTCGGCGAGCGCTTCGGCCTGGGTGGACTTCCCGGCGCCGTCGCCGCCCTCCAGGGCGATGAAGAAGCCGGACCCGGCGGGCGCCTGCACGGGGTCGTCGCCGCCGAGCACCGCGTCCCGCAGGTCGTGCCGCAGCGGCACTCCGGAGCGGTCGTCGAGCTTGGCGAGGACCAGCGCGGCCACCGGCAGCAGCAGCGCGCCGACCAGCATCAGGGTGAACGCGGCGCCGCCGTGCGCGAAGACGAACTTGCCGCTCTCCAGCCGGTGCGGCCCGATCAGCGCCGCCACCAGGGGCGCGAGCAGCGCGCCGAGGGCCACGAACACGCGGACGACGGCGTGCAGGTGCTCGGTGGTGCGGGCCCGCCGGTAGTCCTCGGTCTCCTGGTCGAGCAGCGCGTGCCCGGTGTTGGCGGCCAGGCCCGCGCCGGCACCGGCCAGGACGACGATCAGCAGCACGGTGGTGACGTCCGGGACCAGCCCGGCGGCCAGCAGGGCGACACCGGTGAAGGCGACGGCCAGCGCGAGCATGCGGCGCCGCGACAGCGACACCAGCATCTTGGGCGCCGTACGGATGCCGACGACGACACCGCCGGTCAGCGCGAGCACGAGCAGGCCGTACGTGACCGGGCCGCCGCCCAGGTCCTTGGCGTGCAGCACCGACACGGCGACCGCGGCGGCGACCGCGCCCGCGACGGCGGCGCAGGCGAGCACCAGCAGCGGGATCGCGCCGGTGCGGCCCTTGTCGGCGCCGGCGCCGGTCTTCGGGCGGCGCAGGCCCTCCAGCGGCGACCGCGCGCGCGGGGTGCGCGCAGTCGGCAGGTCGAGGAAGGTCAGGACGGACAGGGACGCGGCGAACAGGCCGGCCGCGACATACGAGCCGAGGGCCGCCTGGTGCTGGGAGAACCAGTCGACACCGGCGCCGAGGAGGTTGTTGAGCAGGGCGGCGGCGACGAGCACGGCGCCCGCGGCGGGGATCGCCACGAAGCTCGTGCGCAGCGACAGGCGGCGCAGGGCGTCCAGGTGGTCGGGCAGCGGCCGTACCGTCGCGCCCTCCGGGGGCGGTGCGGGCAGCAGGGCGGGCGCGGCGCTCTCCCGGCACACCGTCCAGAACCGCTCGGCGACTCCGGTGACGAAGACGGTGACCAGGAGCACGGCCAGCGCGTCGTCCGGCGTCCAGTCGATCCACAGCGGGGCGATGATCAGCAGCGCGGCCCGCACGCCGTCCGCGCCGACCATGGTCCAGCGGCGGTCGAGGGGGCCGTCCGGGGAGGTGAGCGAGGTGAGCGGGCCGAGGAGGACGGCGCCGAAGAGCAAGGTGGCCAGAATGCGCGCCCCGAAAACGGTCGCCACTGCGAACGCAACGCCTCGGTAACCGCCGCCGAAGGCGCCCGAGGCGATGGCCGCCTGGAGGGCGAGGAGGACCAGCACGAGAAGAGCGAGGACATCACCGACCCCGCTCACCAGCTGTGCGCTCCACAGCCGTTTGAGCTGCGGCTGGCGCAACAGGGAACGGACTGCGCGCTCGCGGGAGTCCGCGACCAGCGCGTCGTCGGGGTCCGGGTGAGGGGCCGTTGGCTGCTCGGCTCGCGTCATGCGTTCAGCCTATCGGGCCGCACCGACACTCCGGGGCGCGCGTCCGAACGCCCGCACGCCTCGACACCCGAACGTTGCCGGACCGTTGGGTTTCGCGAACGCCGGACGGGGAAGGCCCGTCCGGCGTTCACCAGAAATCACCCACGCGAGGTCAGTCCTCGGACGCCGCCTTGGAGGCCGTCGCCTTCTTCACCGCCGTCTTCTTCGCGGCGGTCGTCCTGGCGGCGGTCTTCTTCGCGGCCGTCGTCTTCTTCGCGGCCGTCGTCTTCTTCGCCGCCGTGGTCTTCTTGGCGGCCGTCTTCTTCGCGGCCGTCGTCTTGGCCGCCGCGGTCTTCTTCGTGGCCGCCTTCTTCGCCGTCTTCTTGGCGGGCGCCTTGGCCCGCTTCTCGGCGAGCAGCTCGAAGCCCCGCTCCGGCGTGATCGTCTCGACGCTGTCACCGGAGCGCAGGGTCGCGTTGGTCTCGCCGTCGGTGACGTACGGGCCGAAGCGGCCGTCCTTCACCACGACCGGCTTTCCGCTGACCGGGTCCTCGCCCAGCTCCTTCAGCGGCGGCTTGGCGGCCGCGCGGCCACGCTGCTTGGGCTGGGCGTAGATCGCCAGCGCCTCCTCCAGCGTGATCGTGAACAGCTGGTCCTCGGTCTGCAGGGACCGCGAGTCCGTGCCCTTCTTCAGGTACGGGCCGTAGCGGCCGTTCTGCGCGGTGATCTCCTGGCCCTCGGCATCGGTGCCGACGACGCGCGGCAGCGACATCAGCCTGAGCGCGTCCTCCAGCGTCACCGTGTCCAGCGCCATCGACTTGAACAGGGACGCCGTGCGCGGCTTGACCGCGTTCTTGCCGGTCTTCGGGGTGCCCTCGGGCAGGATCTCCGTGACGTACGGACCGTAGCGGCCGTCCTTGGCGACGATGGTGTGCCCGGTGGCCGGGTCGACGCCCAGCTCGAAGTCGCCGCTCGGCTTGGCGAGCAGCTCCTCGGCCAGCTCGACGGTCAGCTCGTCGGGCGCCAGGTCCTCGGGGATGTCCGCGCGCTGATGGCCGTCGGTGTCCTTCTCGCCGCGCTCGATGTACGGCCCGTAGCGGCCGACCCGCAGCACGATGCCGTTGCCGACCGGGAACGACGACACCTCGCGCGCGTCGATCGCGCCCAGGTCGGTCACCAGCTCCTTGAGGCCGCCGAGATGGTCCCCGTCGCCGTTGCCGGCGTCGGCGGCGGCGCTCTCGGCGGTGCCCTCGCCGAAGTAGAACCGCTTCAGCCACGGAACGGCCTGCGCCTCGCCGCGCGCGATGCGGTCGAGGTCGTCCTCCATCTTCGCGGTGAAGTCGTAGTCGACGAGCCGCCCGAAGTGCTTCTCCAGCAGGTTGACCACGGCGAAGGACAGGAAGGACGGCACGAGGGCCGTGCCCTTCTTGAAGACGTAACCGCGGTCGAGGATCGTGCCGATGATCGACGCGTACGTCGACGGGCGGCCGATCTCCCGCTCCTCCAGCTCCTTGACCAGCGACGCCTCGGTGTAACGGGCGGGCGGCTTGGTGGAGTGGCCGTCGACGGTGATCTCCTCCGCCGTCAGCGGGTCGCCCTCGGTGACCTGCGGCAGCCGGCGCTCGCGGTCGTCCAGCTCGGCGTTCGGGTCGTCGGCACCCTCGACGTAGGCCTTGAGGAAGCCGTGGAACGTAATCGTCTTGCCGGACGCGCTGAACTCGACGTCCCGCCCGTCGACGGCGGTGCCACCGATCTTCACGGTGACGGAGTTGCCGGTCGCGTCCTTCATCTGGGAGGCGACGGTCCGCTTCCAGATCAGCTCGTACAGCTTGAACTGGTCGCCGGTCAGACCCGTCTCGGCGGGCGTGCGGAAACGATCACCCGAGGGGCGGATCGCCTCGTGCGCCTCCTGCGCGTTCTTGACCTTCGCGGCGTACGTTCGCGGCTGCGGCGGCAGGTAGTCGGCGCCGTACAGCTGCGTGACCTGGGCGCGGGCGGCGGAGATCGCCGTGTCGCTCAGCGTCGTGGAGTCCGTACGCATGTACGTGATGTAGCCGTTCTCGTACAGCTTCTGCGCGATCTGCATCGTGGCCTTCGCGCCGAAGCCGAGCTTGCGGCTGGCCTCCTGCTGGAGGGTCGTCGTACGGAACGGGGCGTACGGCGAGCGGCGGTACGGCTTGGACTCGACGGAGCGGACCGAGAAACTGGTGTCCTCCAGCGCGGCGGCGAGCGCACGGGCGTTCGCCTCGTCGAGGTGGAGGGTGTTCGCGCCCTTCAGCTGCCCGAGGGAGTCGAAGTCGCGGCCCTGTGCGACACGCCGGCCGTCGACCGTCTGGAGCCGTGCGACCAGCGACGACGGGTCGGACGGGTCGCCCGCGCGGCCGGTGGCGAAGGTGCCGGTCAGGTCCCAGTACTCGGCGGAGCGGAACGCGATGCGCTCCCGTTCCCGTTCCACGACCAGCCGGGTCGCGACGGACTGCACACGGCCCGCCGACAGCCGCGGCATGACCTTCTTCCACAGCACCGGCGAGACCTCGTAGCCGTAGAGGCGGTCGAGGATACGGCGGGTCTCCTGGGCGTCGACGAGCTTCTGGTTGAGCTGGCGCGGGTTGGCCACGGCGGCCTGGATCGCGGCCTTGGTGATCTCGTGGAAGACCATCCGCTTGACCGGGACCTTCGGCTTCAGCACCTCCTGGAGGTGCCAGGCGATGGCCTCGCCCTCGCGGTCCTCATCGGTGGCGAGGTAGAGCTCGTCGGACTCCTTCAGCAGGTCCTTGAGCTTCTTGACCTGGGCCTTCTTGTCGGCGTTGACCACATAGATCGGCTCGAAGTCGTGCTCGACGTCCACGCCGAGGCGGCGCACCTCGCCGGTGTACTTCTCCGGCACCTCCGCGGCGCCGTTGGGGAGGTCGCGGATGTGCCCGACGCTCGCTTCGACTACGTAGCCGGGGCCGAGGTAGCCCTTGATCGTCTTCGCCTTGGCAGGCGACTCGACGATGACGAGTCGGCGGCCGCCCTGTGCGGTCTCGCTGGTCGGGGACAACTTCGCTCTTCTCTCCGGTCGACGCTGTGGCCTCCCCAGGCCTTCTCGTTCCCGGGGTCGGGTGGTGGTGACGCTGCGGAGTGTGACGGTACATCCCGCCCCGTTGTCAAACGGGAAAACCCGCAACGGCCACTCGAACGGTAACCCGACTTCCGCCATTCCTGCCGCCCGGTGTGTCCGTGGCCGCTTTCCGGCCGATCCGGAGCGATGGCCTCCTTCTCACCGGGGCAGCGCTCCTTCCATGATGCTCACAGCCGTGTGAAGCACCATGCCCCGACGGCGAGCGCGAGCACCGCGACGACGCCGGCGAGGGCCGCCGATGCGACCGGACTCACACCGTGCGCGACCGGCTTCCCCTGCCGGGCCCGCACCCCGGTCCACACCAGCAGGCCCCCTCCGAACAGGGCGAACACCATCCCCGTGAAGATCGCCGACCCGTTCTCCATGCTTCCCGTGCCCCCAGCTCCGCGTCCGTGCGTGCCCCGCCGCCCGGAGGCTGACACGCCCGGGCTGCGCGGAGGCGAAGCTGCGGTGAACGCGGGGCCGACGACCGCCCGCGCGGGTCGCCGAACGGCCCCGGGAGGTGCCGGAGGGGTCAGACGGCACCGGGCGCGGAAATCTTTCCGGTCGTCTTTTCGTTGTCGACCCGGCTGACCGTGCAGACCACCTTGGTGAAGCCCTTCTCCCAGTCCTCCTCGTCGGCCATCCAGCCGAAGACGGCCCGCTCGGAGCCGGGCGCCCAACTCGACTCGAACTTGTTCCCGCACAGCTTGGTCGCGTTGTCGCCCGCCTTGTCGTAGCTCATCCCGGCGGGCGCCTGCGCGGTGCCGATGACCTGGTCGGTGTGGGGTTCCGCGCAGTCGGTGAGCGGTGCCTCGTAGCCGTCGTCCAGGTCCTTGTAGACCCAGCAGTCGCCGACGCTCATCTGCCCGACCCACAGATCGGTGCCGGTGTCGCGGAAGCGGCCCACCTCACCGCCGATCGCCGCGTGCCGGCCGAGCACCAGGCAGGCCGTGCCACCGCCGGCCGCCTCGAAGCCCTCCCGGGTCGGCAGCACGGCGTAGCCGCCCGCGTCGGGCAGCGCCTCGACGACCGCGCGGCTCTGGTCCGCGCACCGCCGCGCCCCGTTCGCGCGCGCGTCGGCGTGGTCGGCGGCCGTGTCGACGGCCACGACCTGGCCGTCCGGCCAGTCGTCGGCGCAGTCCACCACACCCAGGTTCGGCGGCGACTCGAACGGCGTCCCCGTCCACACGGCCCGCACGCAGTCCCCGGCCGTCAGCGGCTCGGTCAGCCCGACCGCCTCCCCGTACGGCAGCACGGGCCCCGCCGGCGACGCCGAGCCCTCGGCGCGACTCGCCGAGGGGGAGGCCCCGCCCGCGGTGTCCTTCTTCCCGCCGCCGTCCCCCTTGGGCGAGAGCACGACCCAGCCGCCGAGCCCGATGGCGAGCACGACGGCCAGCACCAGACCGGTGACCAGGGCCAGCTTGCGGCGGTCGGTCCCGGGCGGGGGCGGCGGTGCGGGCTGGTGGGCCCTCCCCGGCGGATACGGCGGCTGCCCACCGGCGGCGTACGGGGCGCTCTGGGTCGGCGCGTAAGGGGCGCTCTGTGTCGGCGCGTACGGGGCGTACGGATTGCCCGGCGTCGGGGTGGACGGCCGGCCCGGCGTGGCGGGACCGCCCGCGCCGGCGGGGGTGGGCGGGGTCTGCGCGTACGCGTACGGCTGTCCCGGTGCCCCGGGCCCGCCCGCGCCCGCCGGCGTGTGCGGCGTCTGCGGTGTGCTGGGCGAGGCTGCGGACGCGCCCGGCGTCTCCGGCGTTCGCCGCGCCCCGGCCTCCCCGCCCCCGGCCCCGAACCCCGCCGGCGGCGGCCCGAACCCCTGCGGAGCGGCACCGGACCCACCGGCCCCGGCGCCCCCACCGGCACTCTCGCCACCGGCACCGGCTTCCGCCGCCACCACCCGCTCCAACCCCCGCGCCACCGTCTCCGGTGCCCACCTGCGGACCGGGTCCTTCACGAGCAGGCCCTGGAGTACGGGGGCCAGTTCGCCCGCCCGCGCGGGCGGTGTGGGTTCCTCGCCCAGCAGGGCGGTCAGGGTGGCGTACTCGCCGTTGCGGTCGAAGGGGCCGCGGCCCTCGACCGCGGAGTACAGGGTGGCGCCGAGGGAGAACAGATCGGCGGCCGGGGTGGGCGGCTCGCCGCGGGCGCGTTCCGGCGCCAGATAGCCGGGCGTGCCGAGGATGTTGGCGGTGGCGGTGAGCCGGGGCTCGGGGGACTCGGGCTGGAGGGCGATGCCGTAGTCGGTGAGCAGCACGCGCGCGTGGGGATCGCCGGTGGCGTCCGGGGCCAGCAGGATGTTGGCCGGTTTCACATCCCGGTGCAGGATGCCGATGCGGTGCCCGGCGGCGAGCGCGTCCAGCACGGCCAGGCCGATGCGGGCCGCCCGCGCGGGCGGCAGCGGGCCGGACCGCCGGATCACCGCCTGGAGGTCGACCGCGTCGGGGACGTACTCCATGACGATCCACGGCAGTCCCTCGTGAACCACCACGTCGTGCACGGTGGCCACGTGTGGGTGGCCGCGCAGCCGTGCCGCGTGCCGGGCCTCGCTGCGCGCCCGCGCGATGCGCTGAGCGGTCCCGTCCTCGTCCACCGGCCCGTCCGGCAGCGCGATCTCCTTCAGCGCGACATCGCAGGTCAGCTCCTGGTCGTGGGCGAGCCACACCCGGCCCATGCCGCCCGCGCCGAGCGTGCGCAGCAGCCGGTAGCGCCCGTTGATGACCCTGCCGTCGCCCTGACCCGGCGTCTCCCCCGCCATCATGCCTCCCCCGAGACAGCGCGCCTCCCCGAGGCCGCGTGGCCGTTCGTCCCTCCGAAGGTAGCTTCGCACCCACCACTGACAGGAGCCTTTTCCCGAAGCGATCCCGTAAAGGTGGAAACGTCGGTCCCGGGCGCACCGGCGGTCTCAGGAGTGACGGCGGGAGGGCATCACGCCGGTTCGAGGAACCCCTGCTCCACCAGCAGCCGGATCTGCGCCGGCGTACGGTCGCGCAGCAGGACCGGGTCCTCGCCGACGAGCTGGGCGATCGCGTCCAGGATCCGCCCGGCGGTCAGCGAGCCGTCACACACGCCGGCGAAGCCCGCGCCCACCGTGTCGACCCTGGTGGCCCGCCGCATACCGCGGTTCTGGCGCAGCACCACATGCTCGGGGTCCTCGGCGCCGGGCAGCCCGACCTGCTCCTGGACGACCTCGGGGGCGAGCCGGAAGCGCTCCTCCAGCAGGGCGGCGTCGTCATGCGCGCGGAGGTAGTCCAGGCGGGCGAAGTGCGCCCGGACCGTCTCGCCGAGCGGCTGCTCGACCGGGTGCGGCCATTCCTCGACCGTGACGGACGGCTCTGCTGAGGCGGTCCGGCGCAGGGTGATCCAGCCGAAGCCGACGCCCTTCACCTTGCGGGCCTCGAACTCGTCCAGCCAGGCGTCGTACCGCGCCTGGTACGCGGCCGGGTCGCCGCGGTGGTCGCCCGCGTCCCGCAGCCACAGTTCGGCGTACTGGGCGATGTCCTGCACCTCGCGCTGCACGATCCAGGCGTCGCAGCCGCGCGGCACCCACGACCGCAGCCGGTCCTGCCAGTCCTCCCCCTCGACGTGCTGCCAGTTGGCGAGGAACTGCGCGAACCCGCCCTCGTTCAGTCGCTCCCCCGCCTGCTGGACGAGCGTGCGGCACAGATCGTCCCCGCCCATGCCGCCGTCCCGGTAGGTCAGCCGGGCGCCCGGCGAGATCACGAAGGGCGGGTTGGAGACGATCAGGTCGTACGTCTCGCCCTCCTCGACCGGCTCGAACAGCGAGCCCTCCCGCAGATCGGCGGCGGGGGCGCCGGACAGGGCGAGGGTGAGCGCGGTGATGTGCAGCGCGCGCGGGTTGACGTCGGTCGCGGTCACCCGGGTGGCGTGCTGGGCGGCGTGCAGCGCCTGGATGCCGGAGCCGGTGCCCAGGTCGAGGGCGGCGGCCACGGGGGTGCGCACGGTGATCCCGGCCAGCGTCGTGGAGGCGCCGCCGACACCGAGCACGACGCCCTCGTCATGGCGTCCGATGCCCCCGGCGCCACCGACCGCGCAGCCCAGGTCGGAGACGATGAACCAGTCCTCGCCGCCGGGCCCGCCGTACGGCCGTACGTCCACGGTGGCCGCCAGCCCGTCCTGGCCGGCCCGCGCCAGCCAGCCGCTCTCCAGGCACTCCTCGACGGGCAGCACGTCCGCCACGCGCGCGTGCGGCACGGGCTGCTGGAGCAGGAACAGCCGGACGAGCAGTTCCAGGGGGGTGTCCCCGCGGGTGGCGCGGAGCGCGGGGACGGTCTCGCTGCGGGCCAGCGCCGCGTACGCGGAGGCGCCGAGCAGGTCGAGCAGTCCGTCGGCGGTGAAGGAGGCCCCGAGCAGGGCCTCCCGCAGCCGGGCGGCGGCCTCGGGGCGGTCGGTGGCGGGCAGGGGCGGCGGCGAGGAGAGGCTGGCGTTGCTCACCACCCCATTGTGTCGGCTCCCGCCGACAACGCACGCGCGCGTGGACGGGGCTCGACGCCGCCGCCCGCCGTTCAGCCCTGCGCCACCGACGGCGACGCCGACGCGGAGGCCGACTTGCAGCTCTGCTGCTTGGCCATGGCCTGGCCGACCTCGCCCTCCTCCAGCGTCTTCAGCGCGTCGCTGCCGGTCTTGCCGAGCTTCTTCATCTCGGCGGCGATGTCCTTGAGTCCGGCGGCGAACTTGCCCTGGTCCTTGGTGTCGAGCGCGTCGACCTGCTTCTGCAGGGAGGCGTAGGAGGCCGAGATGGCGTTCAGTTCCTTGACCGCGTCCTGCTGCTTCTTCTTGCCCTGGTCGACATTCGGCGGACCGGCCTTGGTCAGGGAGGTCCCGATCGCCTTGTAGGCGTCGGCGATGTCCTGGAACGCCTGCGAGTCGGCCTTCTGGACCTCCGCCGGCGTGCTGTTGTCCGAGGTCTCCTTCTGGATCGCGGCGTTGGCGGCCTTGATCGTCCTGGCCTGCGCCTGGAGGTCGTCGCAGACCTGCTTGGCCCAGGCGTCCAGCTCCTCGTTGCCGTCGTCGCCGGTGCATCCCGACAGCGCCAGTACCAGTACCGCACCGCCGGACAGTGCGGCCGCGAGCTTCTTGTTCACCGGATTGGTCCCTTCCATGGCTCTCGGCCCCGGAACATACACGCCATACGCGCGACCTCCACACACCGAATATCCGGATGGTTCGTGTTTGTCACTCTTTGCACGCGCGAGAGAAGGCTCACGGCCGGGACCCGACCGCCGTCCGGAGCGACCGTCGTCCGGAGCGCACAGCACGGGGCGGGCGGGTGACGCGTCAACGCGCGCCCCCCGCCCGCCCCTTGGGACGTGCGGTGCCCGGTGCCCTACGAAACCGCCGCCGCGTCCGGCGACTTGGAGCCCGTGGAGCCCGGCTGGTTGCCGTCCTCGTCGCCCATCGCGATCCCGCGCCGCTTCGAGACGTACACCGCGCCCACGATCACCAGGAACGCGAACACGGCGATCAGCACCCGTACGCCCACGTTCGCGTCGGCGCCGTACGAGAACTTGATGACCGCCGGCGCGATCAGCAGCGACACCAGGTTCATCACCTTCAGCAGCGGGTTGATCGCCGGACCCGCGGTGTCCTTGAACGGGTCGCCGACCGTGTCACCGATCACCGTGGCGGCGTGCGCGTCGCTGCCCTTGCCGCCGTGGTGGCCGTCCTCGACCAGCTTCTTGGCGTTGTCCCAGGCACCACCGGAGTTGGCGAGGAACACCGCCATCAGGGTGCCCGCGCCGATCGCGCCCGCGAGATAGGCGCCGAGCGCGCCGACCCCGAGCGTGAACCCGACGAAGATCGGCGCCATGACCGCGAGCAGGCCCGGCGTGGCCAGCTCCCGCAGCGCGTCCTTCGTGCAGATGTCGACGACCTTCCCGTACTCCGGTTTCTCGGTGTAGTCCATGATCCCGGGATGCTCGCGGAACTGCCGCCGCACCTCGAACACCACCGAACCCGCCGACCGTGACACGGCGTTGATGGCCAGTCCGGAGAAGAGGAAGACGACCGCCGCGCCCGCGATCAGGCCGACCAGGTTGTTGGGCTGCGAGATGTCCATCGCCAGGGTCAGCGGCGCGCCCTCGCCGCTGAGCTTCTCCCCGACGTCACGCGCCCCGGTGGTGATGGCGTCCCGGTACGACCCGAAGAGCGCCGCCGCCGCGAGCACGGCCGTGGCGATCGCGATGCCCTTGGTGATGGCCTTGGTGGTGTTGCCGACGGCGTCCAGGTTGGTGAGCACCTGCGCGCCCGCGCCCTGGACGTCGCCGGACATCTCCGCGATGCCCTGCGCGTTGTCGGAGACCGGCCCGAAGGTGTCCATCGC
Organism: Streptomyces sp.; assembly: GCF_035645055.1. GTDB lineage: Bacteria > Actinomycetota > Actinomycetes > Streptomycetales > Streptomycetaceae > Streptomyces. The sequence goes on from NZ_DASQNH010000001.1 coordinate 136,328, forward strand.
CACGATCACCCCGACCGTGGTGAGCAGCCCGGTGCCCGCCAGCGCCACCGCGAACAGCGCCAGCATGATCGACGTGCCGCCGAGCAGGAAGGCCCCGTAGACGCCGAGGCCGATCAACAGGGCGGTGTAGACGGCCGATTCGAGACCCACCGAGATCCCGGCGAGGACGACGGTGGCGGGGCCGGTGAGCGAGGACCTGCCGATGTCCCGCACCGGGCGGCGGTTGGTCTCGGTGAAGTAGCCGGTGAGCTGCTGGATGACGGCGGCGAGCAGGATGCCGATCGCCACCGCGACCAGCGCGAAGATCCGCGGGTCGCCGGCCTTCGCCAGGATCGCCTCGTCGGTGACCCCGTCCAGCTCGGAGTACTTCCCCGGCAGATAGGCGAAGACCGCGATCGCCACCAGCACCAGCGAGATCACCGCGGAGATGAAGAACCCGCGGTTGATCGCGCTCATCCCGCTGCGGTCGGCGCGCCGCGGGGCCACCGCGAAGATGCCGATCATCGCGGTGAGCACACCGATCGCCGGGACGAGCAGCGGGAACGCCAGCCCCGCGTCGCCGAACGCCGCGGTGCCCAGGATCAGCGCGGCCACCAGGGTCACGGCGTACGACTCGAAGAGGTCGGCCGCCATGCCCGCGCAGTCGCCGACGTTGTCGCCCACGTTGTCGGCGATGGTCGCGGCATTGCGCGGATCGTCCTCCGGAATGCCCTGCTCGACCTTGCCGACCAGGTCGGCGCCGACGTCGGCGGCCTTGGTGAAGATGCCGCCGCCGACCCGCATGAACATCGCGATCAGCGCGGCACCGAGGCCGAAGCCCTCCAGCACCTTCGGCGCGTCGGCCGCGTACACCAGCACCACACAGGAGGCGCCCAGCAGACCGAGCCCCACCGTGAACATGCCGACCACGCCACCCGTACGGAAAGCGATCTTCATCGCCTTGTGTGAGACGGCGGTGAGATCCTTTTCCGGCTCACCCGGCGCGGGAGTCGCCTCGCGGGCCGCCGCGGCGACCCGCACATTGCTGCGTACGGCGAGCCACATGCCGATATAACCGGTGGCCGCCGAGAACGCCGCTCCGATCAAGAAGAACACGGATCGTCCGGCGCGCTGATTCCAGTCGTCCGCGGGCAGCAGCAGGAGCAGGAAGAACACGACGACCGCGAATACGCCGAGTGTGCGCAGCTGCCGGGACAGATAGGCGTTCGCGCCCTCCTGCACCGCTGCCGCGATCTTCTTCATGCTGTCGGTGCCCTCGCCGGCCGCGAGCACCTGGCGCAGCAGCACCCCGGCGACCAGGAGGGCAGCCAGCGCCACGACTCCGATGACCACCACCATGGCTCGGTTGCCATCGGTGAGCACCGCTGCCGCGAGGGCTGTGGAGTGATCCAGCTGATCGAGCTGATCTGGAGAAGAAAGCCCCGCCATTCGTCCTCCTTGACGCTTGGGCTGAGCTCAAGATGTGGACGGATTCTAGAGATCTGTACCGGATCAAAACAGTACGCGGGAAACGGAATCCGTACACCCCGGCGTAGTCCGAGTAATGCCCCGAAAGCATTCTGGGCCATTCGAGTGAACGAGGGTGAACGGTGGCGATCCAGCAGTGATCGCAAATTGATCGTGAATTCCTTCACGAATTCCGCCGGGGGGCCGGCCTCGGCGAATCGGGGAAAAGAGTGAGGGCCCTGCTGAGCAGGGCCCTCGGTGTCGTGCGAGCGGTGCGCGTCAGGGGAGCACCGCGATCGGCGGGGGTGTGGTCGGCCAGGTCATCCGGATCGAACCACCGTCCGCTCCCGTGCTGACCTCCACGTCGTCGACGAGGCCGCTGATGACCGCGAGGCCCATCTCGTCCTCCTCGGTCTCCACGTCGACGTCCTCGGACGCCCCGGCCGTCCCGTCGTGCACCTGGTGCGGGGCCTCGTCGCCGACCTCGATGGAGAACTGCTTCTCCTCCTCGATCAGCAGAACCCGCACCGGCGCGGTGATCCCGCTGTGCTGGTGCAGTCCGACCGCGCGCGAGCAGGCCTCGCCGACGGCCAGCCGGACTTCGTCGAGGACGGCCTCGTCCACTCCGGCCTTACGGGCGACGGAAGCGGCCACCAGCCGGGCGGTCCTGACATGTCCGGGGACCGCGCTGAAGCGGAGCTCAACGGTGGCCATGCAATCCCCCTCGGAGCTACGGGCGTGCTGTCGGAAGGTCCGGGCCGCCGAAAGCCCGGACCCCCTTCCTTCCACTCTGCGACCCGGGCGACGGCCCGGACCGACGGGTCAGTCGGTCGCCTGCACCGCGTCCTCGACCGAGGTGTGAATGGGGAACACCTTGGTGAGTCCGGTGATGCGGAAGATCTTCAAAATGCGCTCCTGGTTGCAGACCAGGCGCAGCGAGCCCTCATGGGCACGCACACGCTTCAGGCCGCCGACCAGCACGCCGAGCCCGGTGGAGTCGAGGAAGTCCACGCCCTCCATGTCGACGACGAGGTGGAAACTGCCGTCGTTCACCAGCTCGACCAGCTGCTCGCGCAGCTTGGGCGCGGTATATACGTCGATTTCGCCACCGACCCTGACGATCGTGCGATCGCCCACGGTCTCGGTCGACAGGGACAGGTCCACGGATCCTCCAGCACCTTGCTATCGAGCGGTCGTCCTCGGGGCATCTCGGCTTTCAGCCCCCAGACGGTTCGCCAGCCGCGATGGCATTCAATCACTTACCGGCAGGCGTGCACGACGCCTTGGTCCCATTGTCCGTCACGCCGGTGACACACTCGGTGCCGATGGCCAAGAATCACCGTTCCGATCGATCCCCGACGGACCCCGTGTCCCGCCTCGCGCCGGGCACGCTCCTGGGCCGGCTCGCCTCGGGGCCGAGCCGGGCTTCGCGCATCACTCATACGGAGCACTTGCCCCCGCGCGCGGGTCGCCATGCCGTCTGGCCGGACCGGATCCGTCCGGAGGTCATCGCGGCGGTCCGGGCCGCGGGCATCGAACACCCCTGGGCCCACCAGGCGCGCGCCGCCGAGCACGCCCTGGACGGCGATTCCGTGGTGGTCGCCACCGGTACCGCGTCCGGCAAGTCCCTGGCGTATCTGGTCCCCGCCTTCTCCGCCCTTCTGGACGGCTCCGAGGCCCCGAACGGCCGCAGCTCCACCGCCCTCTACCTGGCCCCCACCAAGGCACTCGCGGCGGACCAGTGCCGATCGGTGAAGGAACTTTCACAATCTCTGGGCCATGCCGTTCGGCCGGCCGTGTACGACGGCGACACGCCGTTCGAGGAACGCGAGTGGATCCGCCAGTACGCCACCTACGTCCTCACCAACCCGGACATGCTGCATCGCGGCATATTGCCGTCCCACCCGCGTTGGGCCTCCTTCCTCAAGGCGCTCAAGTACGTCGTGATCGACGAGTGCCACACCTACCGGGGCGTCTTCGGCTCCCATGTCGCCCAGGTGCTGCGCCGGCTGCGCCGCCTGTGCGCCCGCTACGGTTCCGACCCCGTCTTCCTGCTGGCCTCCGCCACCGCCGCCGAACCCGCCGTCGCCGCCCGCCGGCTGACCGGCCTGCCGGTGGTGGAGGTCGCCGACGACGCCTCCCCGCGCGGGGAGCTGGTGTTCGCCCTGTGGGAGCCCCCGCTCACCGAGATGCAGGGCGAGAAGGGCGCCCCGGTCCGCCGCACCGCCACCGCCGAGACCGCCGACCTGCTGACCGACCTCACCCTCCAGGGCGTGCGCTCGGTCGCCTTCGTCCGCTCCCGGCGCGGCGCCGAACTGATCTCCGTCATCGCCCAGGAACGGCTCGGCGAGATCGACCGCTCGCTGGTGCGGCGCGTCGCGGCCTACCGGGGCGGCTACCTCCCCGAGGAGCGCCGTGCCCTGGAACACGCCCTGCACTCCGGTGAACTCCTCGGCCTCGCCGCCACCACCGCCCTGGAACTCGGCGTGGACGTCTCCGGCCTGGACGCGGTGGTGATCGCCGGCTACCCGGGCACCCGCGCGTCCCTGTGGCAGCAGGCCGGCCGCGCGGGCCGCTCCGGGCAGGGCGCCCTGGCCGTCCTGGTCGCCCGCGACGACCCGCTGGACACCTTCCTCGTCCACCACCCCGAGGCCCTGTTCGACCAGCCGGTGGAATCCACGGTCCTCGACCCCGACAACCCCTACGTCCTCGCCCCGCACCTGTGCGCCGCCGCCGCGGAACTGCCGCTCACCGAGGACGACCTCGAGCTGTTCGGGCCGCAGACCGCGGGCCTGCTGCCGCAGCTGGAGGCCGCGAAGCTGCTGCGCCGCCGCACCAGGGCCTGGCATTGGACCCGCCGGGAGCGGGCCGCCGACCTCACCGACATCCGCGGCGAGGGCGGGCGGCCGGTCCAGATCGTCGAGTCCGGCACCGGCCGGCTGCTCGGCACGGTCGACGAGGGCGCCGCGCACGCCTCCGTCCACGAGGGCGCCGTCCATCTCCACCAGGGCCGCACCTACCTGGTCCGCTCCCTCGACCTGGACGACTCGGTGGCACTCGTCGAGGAGGCCAGCCCGCCGTACTCCACGGTCGCCCGCGACACCACCTCCATCTCCGTCCTGGAGACCGACACCGAGATCCCGTGGGGCGAGGGCCGCCTCTGCTACGGCTCCGTCGAGGTCACCAACCAGGTGGTCTCGTTCCTCCGCCGGCGCCTGATCACCGGCGAGGTCCTGGGCGAGACGAAACTCGACCTCCCTCCTCGTACGCTGCGCACCCGCGCGGTGTGGTGGACGGTCACCGAGGACCAGCTCGACGAAGCCCGCATCAACCCCGAGATCCTGGGCGGGGCCCTGCACGCCGCCGAGCACGCCTCGATCGGCATGCTGCCGCTCTTCGCGACCTGCGACCGCTGGGACATCGGCGGCGTCTCGATCCCGCTGCACCCCGACACACTCCTGCCGACGGTCTTCGTCTACGACGGCCACCCCGGCGGCGCGGGCTTCGCCGAGCGCGCCTTCCACACGGCCCGGGCCTGGCTCACCGCCACCCGCCAGGCCATCGCCTCCTGCGAGTGCGACGCCGGCTGCCCGTCCTGCATCCAGTCCCCCAAGTGCGGCAACGGCAACGACCCCCTCCACAAGAGGGGCGCGGTCCGCCTCCTCACCGTGCTCCTGCGCGGCGCCCCGGAGGAGAAGCCGACAGAGGCGGAGGGCACGGAGGCGGAGGGTCCGGAGGAGCGACAGTCGGGGGCGGAGGGGGCGTAGCGCCCGGCAGTGCCTACGGCAGGCGCGGGAAGCCCGGCGCCTCTCCCTCCGAAGGGGAAGGGCCCATGCCGCCCGGCGGTGCCGGTGGGAGAGGCGGCGCCGGGCGGGCGGGGGCCGCCCCATCCGGGCCCGCCCGAGCTCTGACCTCGGCCGCGAAGGGCCCCGGACCCGCCGCCACCGACACGTCCGAGATCTCCCCGACGACCGCGCACCGCACGAGCCTCGTGCCCTGCGCCCGCGCCACCCGGTCCGCCCGGGCGCAGGCCTCGGCGGTGCCGCGCGCCCAGTGATCCGCCGCCGCGAGCGCCGCGAGGTCCGCGCCGCCCGCCGCGCGATGCCGGGCCACCACCGCCTGCCCCAGGGCGAGCACCACACCGAACACCACGCACAGCACGGCGATCACCCCGACGCTCCACACGGTGGCCGATCCCCGATCCGACCCGGCCCGGGCCCTCGCAAGGCGGCGCGTCACCGCCCTCATGACGACGCCCCCTCCACCGACACGCCTCCCGCTGCGCCTTCCGCTGCGCCCTCCCCGGACGCCCCTTCCACCGACGCACCCTCCCCTGACTCGCCCTCCCCTGACTCGCCTTCCACGGACGCGCCTTCCACGGACGCCACCGCCTCCTCACGTACCTCGAACGGCAGATCCCCCAGCACCGGCGGCGCGACGGTCACCACGACCCTGACCCGGTCCCCCTCCCGGGCGACCGTGACCTTCGCGCCGCGCGGCGCCGCCTCCCGGGCCAGTGCGGCGACCGCGTCGGCGGGGTCCTGGCGGGCCGCCGCACGGGCGCCGGTGCGGGCCGCGTCCACGCACTGGATCTGCGCGGCCACCACCAGCAGCCCCCACACCAGCGCCATCGCGACCGCCACCAGCACGGGCAGCACCACGGCCGACTCCGCCGTCACGAACCCCTCGTCCCGACGCGCCCGCCGCCGCTCACATCCCGGCATCGAGGGCCTGCTTCACGATGCTGTGCAGCTCCGCACTGACCTGTCCGCTGGTCACCACCTTGTACAGCACCAGCGCGAAGCCCGCCGCCGCGACGATCCCCACCGCGTACTCGGAGGTGACCATCCCGGCGTCCTTCCGCCCGCCGCGCAGTCCGCGCAGCACACCCACCAGGGCCCGCACGCGCGCCCGTACCACCTTGCTCATCCCGATCTCCTCACTCGTCCTCGTGCTCGTCGCTCGTACCTGTCCCGCTCGTTCTCGTCCGCCCTGGGTCACCGCAGCTCATCCACCACCTCCTCCCATCACCTCGCCCGCCATCCCGATCACCACGGGCAGCACGCCGACCGCGAGGAACGCGGGCAGGAAGCACAGCCCCACCGGTGCCGTCACCAGGACCGCCGCCCGCCGGGCCCGCACCGTCGCGGCGCGCGCCCAGCCGGCACGCGCGTCGGCCGCGAGCCGGGCGGCCGGTCCGGCGGCGGGCAGGCCCGACACATCGGCCCGTTCCAGCAGCCGTGCCAGCCCGTCCGCGCCCGGGATCGCGCCCAGCGCCCGCCAGGCCTCCCCCGGTTCGCCGCCCAGTCGCACCTCCGCCGCGCCCCGCGCCAGCGCCTGTCCGACGGGCCCACCCAGCGCCTCCCCTACGGCGTGCGCGGCCGTCACCGGGGCGGCGCCGGCGGCGACGCAGGCGGCCACCAGGTCGGCGGCGAGGGGCAGTTGCCGGGTGGCCGCACGGGCGTCCAGCACGGCACCGGCCGCCGTCCCGCGCTGCCGCCGGCGCCACCACCGCAGCGCCCCGGCCGCCAGCACTCCCGCCACGACCCCGGGAACGCCGCCGACCAGCGCCCACCCGGCGCCCGTCACGGCCACCTCGGGCAGCAGGCGCCGCGCCTCACCCGGCAGGTCCACACGCCGTCTCGCGGGCCGGGGCTCCAAGGGCAGCAGGGCCGCGAGCCGCCGCCGTACCCAGCGCCGCCGCCGCGCCGCCGCGATCCGGCGCACCAGCCAGCCGAGCACCAGCGCCGTCCCCAGCAGCATCCCCAGCCTGTGGACGGCCTCCGCGCCCACACCCGCCGCCTCCACGGCACTCACGCCGGCCGCCGCCTCCCCGCTCATGCCGCCTCCTCCGCGCTCCGGACGATCCGCAGCACCCACCACAGCCCCACGGCCTCCAGCACCCCGCCGAGCACCAGACAGGCCAGGCCCGGCCCGGTGTGCAGCAGCACGCGCAGGGGGTCGGCGCCCAGGGCGGTGCCCAGGAGGAGGCCCAGTGCGGGGAGTGCGGCGAGCATCGCCGCGGTGGCGCGGGCGCCGGACAACTGCGCCCGCAGTTCGGCGCGCTGGTCGCGTTCGGCGCGCAGGGCCGCTTCCAGCCGGTCGAGTCCGGCCGCGAGACCCGCGCCGTGGTCCACGGCGACCCGCCAGCACGCGGCGAGCCCCAGCAGCCCGTCGGCCCCCGGTTGCCGTGCGGCCGCCGTGAGCGCCCCCGGCACCTCGCCGCCGAAGCGGGCCGCCGCCAGCACCGCCGCCTGGGCGCCGGCGAGCCCTCCGGTGTCGCGCGCGGCCCGCAGCAGCGCCTCGCCGGGCTGCCGCCCGGCCCGCACCTCCCCGGCGAGCGCCGCGCACAGCGCGATCACCGCGTCGCCCCGGCGTTCCCGGGCCCGCCGCGCCTCCCGGGCCAGCCGCGCGCGGCGCAGCAGGGGCACTCCCGCCGCCCCCGCGACGACCGGCAGCGGCGACGAGCCCAGGACCGCGAGCAGCAGACCGGCGACCACCGCCCACCACTCGGCCCGCAGCCGCCCGCGCAGCCGTCGCCCCAGGTCCGCCCACCGCCGCGGCACCGGCGGCCCGGTCCCCACCGTCCCGCCGCCCGCGAGCAGCAGCCGGGCCCGGCGCGCCCCGGAGTGCGGGCCGCCCATCGCCCAGGCCGCGGCTCCGGCGCACAGCACCGCCGCACTCATCGCCGTCCCGCCCACCGCTGTCTCACCCATGTCGCGCTCCCTCGGTCCCCTCGTCGCTCCACTCGTCGCCGAGCAGCTCCCGCAGCCGCTCCCAGCCCCGCTCGTACGCGAACCCCCGCGCGCCCCACCGCAGCGCCGGCACCGTCCGCACCAGCCCGGTCGGGTCCCGCTCCAGCACCCGCACCTCGGCGATCCGGCGCCGTCCGGACCGGTCGCGTACCAGGTGCAGCACGACCGACAGGGCTGCCGCGAGCTGGCTGTGCAGCGCGGCCCGGTCGAGCCCGGCGGCGGTGCCCAGCGCTTCCAGCCGGGCCGGCACATCGGCGGCGGCGTTGGCGTGCACGGTGCCGCAGCCGCCTTCGTGGCCGGTGTTCAACGCGGCCAGCAGGTGGACCACTTCGGCCCCGCGCACCTCGCCGACGACCAGCCGGTCGGGCCGCATCCGCAGCGCCTGGCGCACCAGGTCCTCCAGCGTGACCAGGCCCGCGCCCTCCTGGTTGGCGGGTCTGGTCTCCAGCCGGACGACGTGCGGATGGTCCGGCCGCAGCTCCGCGGAGTCCTCGGCGAGCACGATCCGCTCACCCGGCCCGACCAGCCCGAGCAGGGCGCTGAGCAGGGTCGTCTTGCCACTGCCGGTGCCGCCGCTGATCAGGAAGGACAGCCGGGCCCGCAGCAGCGCGCGCAGCACCCGGTCGCCGCCCGGCGGCACGGTGCCCGCCGTGACCAGTTCGTCGAGCGTGAACGCGCGCGGCCGGACCACCCGCAGGGCCAGGCAGGTGCAACCGACCGCCACCGGCGGCAGTACCGCGTGCAGCCGGGTGCCGTCGGGCAGCCGGGCGTCGACCCAGGGCCGGGCGTCGTCGAGCCGTCGTCCGGCCACGGCCGCCAGGCGCTGGGCGAGCCGTCGTACGGCGCCCGCGTCCGCGAACGCCACGGACGTCAGCTCCAGTCCGCCGCCCCGGTCCACCCACACCCGGTCCGGTGCCGAGACCAGGACGTCGGTCACCGACGGATCGGCGAGCAACGGCTCCAGTGGCCCGCTGCCGACCAGCTCGGACCGCAACCGCTCGGCGGTGCCGAGGACTTCGGCGTCGCCGAGCACCCTCCCCTGCTCGCGCAGCGCCTGCGCCACCCGTGCGGGTGTGGGCTCTGCCCCGTGCTCGGCCAGCCACTGCCGAACCCCGTCCAGGAGAGGCACGGACAGGCCCGGCACGGACACGCCCGGCGGGGAGAGTCCCGGCGACGAGAGTCCCGGCGGGGAAGGGCTCCGCGCGGAGCGACCCGGCGCGGCGGCGTGCCGGCGGTTCATGCCGCTCCCGCCTCGACCAGCGCCCGCTCCCAGAAGTCCTTGCAGAACCGCGCCAGCGGCCCGCGACCGCCCGCGCCCGGCGGCGCCTTGCCGTCGACCGCGCGCGACAGCCCGGACTCCACGGGCAGTTCTCCGGCCAGGGGCAGCCCGAGCAGCCGGGCCACCTCGCGGTCGTCCAGGCCCGGGGCGTACGGCCCGCGGACCGCGACGCGCAGATCGCGCAGCACCATGCCGACGGCGGAGGCCACCCGTCCGGCCGCCGCGACGGCCCGCAGCTCGGCGGGGACGACGAGGATTCCGATGTCGAGCTGGGCGAGGACTTCGGCGACACCGTCGTCGATCCGGCGGGGCAGATCGACGACGACAGCGCCGCCGCGGCGCCGGGCGGCGGCGAGCACCGCCCGTACGGCCTGCGGGGCGATGGCGAGACAGTCGCCGCGGTCCCAGCTGAGCACCCGCAGCGCGTGCAGCTCGGGCAGCGACTCCTCCAGGGCGCCGCTGCCGACCCGGCCGCGCGAGGCGGCGAAGGCGGGCCAGCGCAGTCCGTCGGCGGTCTCGCCGCCGAGCAGGATGTCGAGCCCGCCGCCGAGCGGGTCGGCGTCCACGAGCAGGGTGCGCAGGCCCTCCCGCGCGGAGGTGACGGCGAGGGCACACGCGAGCGTGGAGGCTCCTGCGCCGCCCCGGCCGCCGATGACGCCGACGGTGAGCGCGGGCCGGCCGACGCCCTCGGCGACATCCGCGATCCGGTCGACCAGCCACTGCTCACCGTCGGGCAGCATCAGGACGTGATCGGCGCCGATCTCCACGGCGCGCCGCCACACCCCGGGGTCGTCCTGGTCCCGCCCGACCAGCACCACCCCGCCGTTGCGCGCGGTGCCGCGCAGCCGCCGCGCGGCGTCATCGCCGACCAGCACGAGCGGCGCCGCCTCCCAGCCGCCGCCGCGCTCGGGCGGGCCGTGCCGGACCTCGGGTGTGGCTCCGGCCGCCGCGCACAGCCGGAGCAGATCGTCGAGGAGATCGGGGTCCTCGGTGACGATCAGCGGTCGGCCCGGCCGCCCCCCGGTGGCGGACGGCTGATCGGATGTGATGGTTCCGGCCATGACGGATGTCCCCCTTCACTGTCTGAAGCTGTCCGAGCTGTCTGGGCTGTCTGGGCTCTTCAGCTGTCTGACCGTGTCGCTCATGGGCCTCGCAGGCCCGCGATAACGTCGGATGAAGAACCGGCGATCGGACCGCCCATATGAGCGGCCGACAGAAACCGGCCATACGCGCACCGCAAACGGAACCGTCCAGGAACTCGCCCGGAGCGATGCGCGTGGGAATCACGATGCGGCGAACGCGGAAATAATGTGGATCTTGGTCGATAACTGTGGACAACTGGATCCCTGTGAATATCGCCGTCACCCATACCGGTGAGTCCCTGGCGCCTCCACGCCATCTCCCGTGCGACTTCCGCAGAGCAGTCCGTCGACTACAGAGCGTGACGGATCATGGGCGTGCCGAAAGGGCGGCCGCAGCCGCCCGAACGCGGCGCCGAAGCCGCACAGCGAAGGGAAAAACCCACCCGGACATGCGACGACCCCCGCCGGGGGGGAGAGCGGGGGTCGTCCCCACGGCCGACTCGGGGGGGGAGGAGTCGGACCGGGTTAGCACGGTCGCGAACGATCCGTGACTTCCATGGTGTACCCGAGAGCCCTCTCAGGCAAACCCACGCGCCCCACCTTACGCCGAATGGGCTGCCCCTATGCTCAGGGGCGTGGAAAACCACTCCTTGCCCCGCACAGCGGCCTTCTTTGACCTGGACAAGACGGTCATTGCGAAGTCGAGCACGCTCACCTTCAGCAAGTCCTTCTACCAAGGCGGACTGATCAACCGCAGGGCCGCCTTGCGCACCGCATACGCCCAGTTCGTCTTCCTCGTCGGCGGCATGGACCACGCCCAGATGGAACGGACGCGCGAGTATCTGTCCCGGCTCGTCCGCGGCTGGAACGTCCAGCAGGTCAAGGAGATCGTCGCCGAGACGCTGCACGACCTCATCGACCCGCTCATCTACGACGAGGCCGCCTCGCTCATCGAGGAGCACCACATCGCCGGCCGCGACGTGGTGATCGTCTCCACCTCGGGCTCCGAGGTGGTCGAGCCGATCGGTGAGCTGCTGGGCGCCGACCGGGTGGTGGCCACCCGGATGGTCGTCGGCGAGGACGGCTGCTACACCGGCGAGGTCGAGTACTACGCCTACGGCCCCACGAAGGCGGAGGCGATCCGGGAACTCGCCGCGTCCGAGGGCTACGACCTGGCGCGCTGCTACGCCTACAGCGACTCCGCGACCGACCTGCCGATGCTGGAGTCGGTCGGATATCCGCACGCCGTGAACCCGGACCGCGCGCTGCGCCGGGAGGCCGTCGCGCGCGGCTGGCCGATCCTCGACTTCCATCGTCCGGTCCGGCTCAAACAGCGCATCCCCGCGTTCTCCGTACCGCCGCGCCCCGCCCTGGTCGCGGCGGCGGCGATAGGAGCGGCCGCGGCCACGGCGGGTCTCGTCTGGTACACCAGCCGGCGTCGCGCCACGCTTTAGCCGCCACCTGATCCCTATTTGAACCTAAAAGTAAAAAGTAGAGCCACCACTTCCGCTTGTTGCCGCGCTGGAGTACAATGGACTCAACGGCCCGCGAGACCAAGGACATCCGAGAGGATCACCTTAAGAACGCAATTGGCCCCACGGACCGAAGCATGAACACCGGGCACCCACGCGACGTCGACCCGTCGATTACGGGCCAGCCGCACCAGGTACGGGCGAAGTCCCCGACCTGATGGGCGACATTCGAGGACGCTTGGTAACTCGGTGATCATGCCAGCGGCGGTACGAGCACTCGTACCGCCGCAACCCTTTTCCCGGCCCTCCGCAGGCCTCTTTCCGGCCCTTCCCGCCGTCTACGCCGCTCCGCGCTGCAGCGCCTCGCAGACCGCGGTCGACTCGCGCACGCCCAGCTCGACCGCCTTGCCGCAGTGGGCGATCCAGGCCGCCATGCCCTCAGCCGTGCCGGACAGATAACCGTCGAACGCGGTCAGATAGGCATCCCTCCCCAGCTCGGCGTGGCCCACCTCGGCCGGACAGACCGACTTCGGGTCCAGTCCGCTGCCGACCAGGACGATCCGCTCGGCCGCGCGCGCGACCAGGCCGTTGCGGGAGACGAAGGGACGCAGCGCGAGCAGTTCGCCGTGCACGACCGCTGCCGTGACGAGCGCGGGGGCGGAACCCCCCGCGATGATCAGCTCCGCCAGCCCCTCCAGTCGGGCCGACACCTCGTCGGCGCCCGGCAGCGGCTGCTCGATCAGCGGCTCGTGGACCGGCTCGCCCGGCTGCCGCGGGCGGCCCACCTGGTCGGCGTTGTCGGCCGCCGCGACCAGGTGCAGCCGCGCCAGCACCCGCAACGGGGACTGCCGCCAGATGGACAGCAGCTGCCCGGCCTCTGCGGTCAGCCGCAGCGCCGCGCCCACGGTGCGGGCCTCGTCGTCACCGCTGAAGTCGGTACGCCGGCGCACCTCCTCCAGGGCCCAGTCGGCGCCGGACAGGGCCGCCGAACCCCGGGCGCCGCGCAGGGCCGCCTCCGAGGTGATCTCGTTGCTGCGGCGCCGCATGACCCGGTGCCCGTAGACCCGGTCCACGGCCTTGCGCACGGACTCCACGGAGTCGGCCACACCGGGCAGTGCGCCCAGGGCCGCGAGGGGGTCCCGATCGGCAGTCGCGCCTGTCGTACTCATGAGTACGACATTACGCATCCCGGGGCCGAACCCCACGAAGGAGTGGTCTTCTTCACGTCCGCTCCGCGCGCGCGGGGCTCGCACCACTAGGCTTACTGAACATGAAAATTGCTTTCGTCGGGAAGGGCGGGAGCGGCAAGACCACCCTGTCCTCCCTGTTCATCCGTCACCTGACAGCCACCGGCGCTCCGGTCGTCGCCGTCGACGCCGACATCAACCAGCACCTCGGGGTCGCGCTCGGACTCGACGAGACGGAGGCCGCCGCGCTCCCCGCGATGGGCGACCACCTGCCGCTGATCAAGGACTACCTGCGCGGCGCCAACCCGCGGATCGCCTCCGCCGCGACGATGATCAAGACCACCCCGCCCGGTGAGGGCTCGCGGCTGCTGCGGGTGCGCGAGGACAACCCGGTCTACGACGCCTGCGCCCGGCCGGTGGCCCTCGACGGCGGCACCGCCCGTCTGATGGTCACCGGCCCCTTCACCGAAGCCGACCTGGGGGTGGCCTGCTACCACTCCAAGACCGGAGCGGTGGAGTTGTGCCTGAACCACCTCGTCGACGGCCGTGACGAGTACGTGGTGGTCGACATGACCGCGGGCTCCGACTCCTTCGCCTCCGGCATGTTCACCCGTTTCGACATCACGTTCCTCGTCGCCGAGCCGACCCGGAAGGGGGTCTCCGTCTACCGCCAGTACAAGGAGTACGCCCGCGACTACGGCGTCCGGCTGAAGGTCGTCGGCAACAAGGTGCAGGGCCAGGACGACCTCGACTACCTGCGCGAGCAGGTCGGGGACGACCTGCTCGTCACGGTCGGGCACTCCGACTGGGTGCGCGCGATGGAGAAGGGCCGCCCGCCCCGGTTCGACCTCCTGGAGGACGCCAACCGCCGCGCCCTGCGGGCCCTGGGGGCGGCCGCCGACGCGGCGTACGACGAGCGCGACTGGGAGCGCTACACCCGCCAGATGGTGCACTTCCACCTGAAGAACGCCCGGTCCTGGGGCAACGAGCGGACCGGAGCCGACCTGGCGGCGCAGGTCGACCCCGACTTCGTGCTCGGCGAGAGCGTGGTGGCGAACGCCTGACACCGCTCCCGCCGAGCGCCGCCGGCTAGCCCTTGTCCGCCGGCGCCCCGGGAACGCCCTTCGGGGCCGGGGCCGGACGGCCCGCCAGGAAGGACGCCCAGCCCTGCTTCGGGGCCTCGCCGACCTTCAGCGTGCGCAGCTTCGCGAGGGTCTGTGGGTCCTGGGCGTCCAGCCAGTCGGCCAGCTGCCGGAAGGAGACGCAGCGCACCTCGGACTTGGTGCACACCCGCTCGATGACCTCCTCGACGGCGCGCATGTAGGTGCCGCCGTTCCAGGACTCGAAGTGGTTGCCGATGATCAGAGGCGCGCGATTGCCGTCGTAGGCGCGGCGGAAGCCCATGAGCAGGCCGTCGCGCATCTGGTCGCCCCACGCGTCGTACTTGTCGGGGTCACCCTGGGTGGTGGTGCCGGACTGGTTGACCATGAAGTTGTAGTCCATGGTCAGCTGCTCATAGGAGCGCCCGGGGAACGGCACGAGCTGCATCGACAGGTCCCACAGTCCCTGCTTCTTCCGCGGCCACACCTGGTCGTTGACCCCGCTGGTGTCATAGCGGAAGCCCAGCTCGCGGGCGGCCTTCATGAAGTTGCGCTGGCCCTCCAGGCAGGGCGTGCGGGCGCCGATCAGCTCCCTGTCGTAGTCGAACGGCAGCGGTGCCGCCTCGGCCATCCCGGTGTTGGTCTTCCAGGACTTCACGAACCGCTTGGCCTGGAAGATCTCGTCCTTCCACTCGTCCACCGACCACTCGCCGACGCCGCCGCCCTTGCCGCAGAAGTGGCCGTTGAAGTGGGTGCCGATCTCGTTGCCCTCCAGCCAGGCCAGCCGGAGTTGCTTCACGGTGTCGGCGATGCCCTGCCGGTCGTTGAAGCCGATGTCGGAGCGGCCCGGTGAGTGCTGCGGCGGCTTGTAGAGGTCGGCCTTGTCCTCCGGCAGCAGATACACCCCGCTGAGGAAGTACGTCATCGTGGCGTTGTTCGCCTTGGCGACCTTGCGGAAGTGGGAGAACAGCCGCTGGCTGTCCTCGCCGGCGCCGTCCCAGGAGAACACCACGAACTGCGGCGGCCGCTGTCCGGGCTTCATCCGCTCGGGCCGGGGCAGATGCGGCTGGGCACCGGTGAACGCCGTGGAGCCGTCGCCGATCAGCCGGAAGGGGCTTTTGGGGGCCGGGGCCGCCTTGGGCTTCTGCGGCCCGCCGGCGCCCTCCTTCACGGTGTCGGAGCCTGCCGAGCAACCGGCGAGCGACAGGGCACAGACCGCGGCGACCACGGCGCCCGCGGCGATCCTCTGGGTGGCGGCCATCTTCCGCCCACCTACTTCCTTCTCTCGGGCCAACGCCGCTGAGGGCGCTTTCAGGTGATGTGCGCGCTGTACGGCCGTCTGCGGTGTTATGCCGGGCCAAGCCGACAGCGCCGCCAAGGTCGCACGGGACCGAGAAGGAATTAGTACGACAAGCCGATCAAAGACTTGGTTCACTCTCTGGAGTGATTCTTTGACCTATTTGCCGGGATTACCCATGCCTGTCCTTTACTCTGCATTACGATTCGTTTACGGAGAGTTGATTCATCCCGCCGCTGCACGCCGTGACTCACGGCCGCGACCGACCCGCCACCCGGCGGACCGACCTGTTCCGCGACCGCTGCCCCGGAGGAGACGGGAAACATGTCAGCCTGCGTCCCCACGCGCACGACCGACCCCGACCGGCCGACCCCCGAACACCAGCCGCACAGCCCGCCGGCGCGGCGCCCCCGCCGTTTCCGGATCGCCGGCGCCGATGTGTCGGCATCCATCGCGGTCTTCCTGATCGCCCTGCCCCTGTCCCTCGGCATCGCCCTCGCCACCGACGCGCCCCTCCAGGCCGGCCTCGTCGCCGCCGCCGTGGGAGGGCTCGTCGCCGGGCGGCTCGGGGGCTCCCAGCTCCAGGTGAGCGGACCCGCCGCAGGGCTCACGGTCGTCACCGCCGACCTCATCCACCTCTATGGATGGCGGACGACCTGCGCCATCACCGTCCTGGCCGGCCTCGCCCAGCTGGGGCTCGGCTGCCTGCGCGTGGCCCGCACCGCCCTCGCGGTGAGCCCCGCCATCGTGCACGGCATGCTGGCCGGCATCGGCGTCACCATCGCCGTCGCCCAGTTGCACATCGTCCTCGGCGGCACCCCGCAGAGCGTGGTGCTGGACAACCTGCGCGCGCTGCCCGCCCAGCTCGCGGACCTGCACCCCGCCGCCGTGTCGACGAGCGCGCTCACCCTGGCCCTGCTGTTCCTCTGGCCCCGGCTGCCCGGCCGGGCCGGGCGGCTGCTGCGCAAGGCACCGGCGCCGCTGATCGCCGTCGCCGGGGCCACCGCGACCGCCTCGCTGGCCGGGCTCACCCTGCCCAAGGTGGAGCTGCCGTCCTGGAACAACCACGCGCTGGCCGGGCTGCCCGAGGGGCCGGTGCTCGGCCTGATGGCCGCCGTGCTGACCACCACGCTGGTGTGCAGCGTGCAGTCACTGCTCGGCGCGGTCGCGGTGGACAGGCTGGCCGCCGCCCGCCCCGGTCTCACCGGCCGGGTGCCGCGCTCCGACCTGGACCGCGAGCTGCTCGGCCAGGGCGCCGCGAACATCGTCTCCGGCGGCCTCGGCGGACTGCCGGTCGCGGGCGTCGCGGTGCGCAGCACGGCGAATGTGAACGCGGGTGCGGTGAGCCGGAACTCCACGATGCTGCACGGCGTTCTCGTAGTGGCGGCGACCCTGCTGATGGTCCCGCTCCTGGAGCAGATCCCGCTGGCCGCACTCGCCGCCCTGGTGATGGCCGTCGGCATCCAGATGGTGTCCCTGCACCACATCCGCACGGTGACCCGCCACCGCGAAGTCCTGGTCTACGCCGTCACCACCCTCGGCGTGGTGTTGTTCGGCGTCCTGGAGGGCGTGGCCCTCGGGATCGCCGTGGCCGTCGCCGTGGCCCTGCACCGCCTGACCCGCACCCGTATCACGCACGCGGAAGAGGAAGGAGTCCATCACGTCCAGGTGAGAGGCCAGTTGACGTTCCTCGCGGTGCCCCGCCTGAGCCGGGTGCTGCACCAGGTCCCGCAAGGCGCCGACGTCGTCGTCGAGCTGGACGGCTCCTTCATGGACCACGCGGCGTACGAGACCCTGCACGACTGGCAGAACACACACACCGCGCAGGGCGGCACGGTCCAACTGACCGGCCGTCGTGCCGGGATCCGCATCGCCGAGCCGGGCACCCCCGTGGAGGACTCCACCGGCGCGGGCGCGGAGGAACCGGAGGGTTCCACCGACTGCCGGTGCCGTCCCTGGACACCCTGGCGCAACCACCAGTGCGAGTGGGAGCTGCCCGGAACCGAAGAGGCGCCAGGTGCGGTACCGGGCACGGCCCAGGCCATCGGGCCGGACGACCCGGCCGGCTCCCAGGACCCGGGGGAGCCGTTGGGGCCGGCGGAGCCGCCGGAGGCATCGCAGCCGGTGGGACTGCCCGCGCCGTCGCAGCCGGCGAAGGACGGGGAGGAACCCAAGGGCTCGGGGAGCCGAGAGAGCACCGACGACCCCACCACGCCCACAGGACCGGCCCCCGCCGAGGGCTCCGCCCCGACCGGCGGTCATCAACTCGTCCGCGGCATCAGCGCCTTCCAGCGCCGGACGGCGCCGCTGGTGCGGGGCGAGCTGGCCCGGCTGGCCCGGGAAGGCCAGCGGCCGGTGCAGCTCTTCCTCACCTGCGCCGACTCACGCCTCGTCACCTCGATGATCACGTCCAGCGGCCCCGGAGACCTCTTCGTGGTGCGCAACGTGGGCAACCTGGTGCCGCTGCCCGGCGCGGAGAGCGGGGACGACTCGGTGGCGGCGGCCATCGAGTACGCGGTGGACGTGCTGAAGGTCCGGCACATCACCGTGTGCGGGCACTCCGGCTGCGGGGCGATGCAGGCGCTGCTCGGCGCGCGCGACGAGCCCCCGGAGGAAGCCGGTGTACCGCGGACGCCGCTCAAGCGGTGGTTGCGGCACGGGCTGCCGAGCGTGGAGCGGATGGCCGACGACAGCAGGCCCTGGGCGCGGCTCGCCGGACGGCGTCCCGCCGACGCGGTCGAGCAGTTGTGCCTGACCAACATCGTCATGCAGCTGGAGCACCTGCGCGCCCACGAGCCGGTGTCCCGCGCCCTGCGCGCGGGAGCGCTGGAGCTGCACGGGATGTACTTCCACGTGGGCGAGGCACAGGCCTATCTGCTCACCGAGGCGTCCGGTGCGGAGGTCTTCGACCATGTGGCCGAGGCCGAGGATCTGCGCAGCCCCGCGTAGCTCCACCCCGGCCGACCCCGCACGCACCACGTGCTCACGAGTCCCCGCTCAGCGGAGGCCGGACGGCTCCGCCGGGCGGGGCTCCGGGGCGCGTACGGGATCGCACGGGGCGATCCGGCCGCGGACGCCGTAGAAGCTGACGACCCGCTGGATGCTCCCGTCGGGCTGGCGCTGCCCGATCTTCTCGAAGGCCAGGGAGTCCCCGCGACGCAGGTTGATCGTCCAGATGGGGCCCTCGCCGCCACTCCGGTCGAAGTGGCCCCGGAGCGTCTTCCCCCTGGGACGGGTGCACTCGTAGCCGTTCGGCACGTCGTCCACGGCCACGTGGATACCCTGCGCCTCCAGCCGTTCGGCGAGTCCCTCCTGCAGGCCGCCGCCGAGGGAGATGTCGTTCACGGTGACGGTCACGCTCCCGTCCGGCTGCGGCTCCACCGCGTAGGCCGGGCTCTCGGCCGGGGAGCCCGGCAGCAGCACCCACGCGCCCGCGACGGCGGCACAGGCCAGGGCGACGAGGCCGAGCCTCGGCGCGGTGAGGGCCGTACGGCGACGGCCGTGTGCGGGTGCCGGGGCGGCCGTGGGGTCGCTCGTCCCGCTCACGCGCCGGTCGATCTCACGGTGCAGTTCCGCGAGCAGCCGGTCCTCGAAGGTGATCCTGGTGGTCATGCCTCTCCCTCGTTCTCTCCGGTGGCACAGGACGCGGATGTGGACGCGGACGTGGACGTGACATAGAGCAAGGAGGTGCCGTGCGGCCCGGCGGCGGGCTCACCCACCGCTTCGCCCCGCTCACCCGGCTCACCCCGCACGCCCCGCACGCCCCGCAGCGCCCGGCGCGCCCGGTGCAGTCGCACGCGTGCCGTCACCTGGCGGATGCCCAGCGCGGCCGCCGCCTCGGTGACCGTGAGCTGGTCGACCGCGATCAGCTCCAGTACGGCCCGCTCGCCCTCCGGCAGCCGTTCCAGGGCGGCGAGGGCGCGGCGGCCGGCCGACTCGGCGTCGAGCTTGTCCTCCAGGCGGGCGATGTCGTCGGGCTCCAGCAGCCGCCGGCCGGAGATCCGCTGATCGCGCCGGGTCTCGCGGGCGCGGCGCCGGTGCTCGGACGAGACGACGTTGCGGGCGATGCCGTAGAGCCAGGCCCGTTCGCCGCCGAGGCGGGGCCGGTAGGTGTGGGCCGAGTCGAGGACCGCGAGGAACACTTCGGCCGTCAGGTCGGCGACCGTGTGGACGTCGGGGACACGCCGGGCCACGAAGGAGGTCACGGCGTCCACATGGCGGCGGTAGAACTCCTCGAAGAGCTTGGGGTCGCGTACCGCCGCCGCGGGCCCGCCCCGTATGCCGTCCAATGCCTGTCCCCTCTCGTCGGGTCGTGCACGGTGGTGCCTCACCTGTACTTGGCCGTACGTGTGAAAGGCGTTACAGCCGCTGAACTTCGCCCCCGCGGCATCCGTGGGTACGGATGACCACCGCAGACGGACCGCCGCAGACGGACCGCCGCAGACGGGCCGACGTAAACGGACCGACGTAAACGGGCCGACGTAAACGGACCGACGTAAACGGGACCACCGCACAAGCCACCGTCCGAGCCACCCCGCAAGCCGTCCACCAGCCACCCCACAGGTCTAAACCAATTTCCCAACGACCCTTGTCATCGGGCCCTCGGGTCTGATGAGCTGTGGCCTGGGACACAACGGACACCCTGGGAAAGGGAGATGTCGTGAGCAACGAAAGCCTGGCCAACCTGCTCAAGGAAGAGCGCAGGTTCGCACCCCCCGCCGACCTGGCCGCGAACGCCAACGTCACCGCGGAGGCGTATGAACAGGCCAAGGCTGACAGGCTCGGCTTCTGGGCCGAGCAGGCCCGGCGGCTGAGCTGGGCCAAGGAACCGACCGAGACACTGGACTGGTCGAACCCGCCGTTCGCCAAGTGGTTCAAGGACGGCGAGCTGAACGTCGCGTACAACTGCGTCGACCGGCATGTCGAGGCCGGGCACGGCGACCGGGTGGCCATCCACTTCGAGGGCGAGCCCGGCGACAGCCGCGCGATCACCTACGCCGAGCTGAAGGACGAGGTCTCCCGGGCCGCCCACGCCCTGCTGGAGCTGGGCGTTCGCAAGGGCGACCGGGTGGCCGTCTACATGCCGATGATCCCGGAGACGGCGATCGCCATGCTGGCCTGCGCCCGGATCGGGGCCGCGCACTCGGTGGTCTTCGGCGGTTTCTCGTCCGACGCGCTCGCGACCCGGATCCAGGACGCCGACGCCAAGGTCGTCATCACCGCCGACGGCGGTTACCGGCGCGGCAAGCCCTCCGCGCTGAAGCCCGCCGTGGACGAGGCGCTCGGCAAGGTGGACAACGTCGAGCACGTGCTCGTGGTCCGCCGCACCGGCCAGGAGGTCACCTTCACCGAGGGCCGGGACGTGTGGTGGCACGACGTCGTCGGGCGGCAGAGCGCCGAGCACACCCCGGAGGCGTTCGACGCCGAGCACCCGCTCTTCATCCTGTACACGTCCGGTACGACGGGTAAGCCGAAGGGCATCCTGCACACCTCCGGCGGCTACCTCACCCAGGCGGCGTACACCCACCACGCGGTCTTCGACCTCAAGCCGGAGACGGACGTCTACTGGTGCACGGCCGACGTCGGCTGGGTCACCGGGCACTCGTACATCGTCTACGGCCCGCTGGCGAACGGTGCCACGCAGGTCATGTACGAGGGCACGCCGGACACCCCGCACCAGGGCCGGTTCTGGGAGATCGTGCAGAAGTACAAGGTCACGATCCTCTACACGGCGCCCACGGCGATCCGGACGTTCATGAAGTGGGGCGACGACATCCCCGCGAAGTTCGACCTGAGCAGCCTGCGCATCCTGGGGTCCGTCGGCGAGCCGATCAACCCCGAGGCGTGGATCTGGTACCGCAAGCACATCGGCGCGGACCGCACGCCCATCGTGGACACGTGGTGGCAGACCGAGACCGGCGCGATGATGATCTCGCCGCTGCCGGGTGTGACGGCGACCAAGCCGGGGTCCGCGCAGACGCCGCTGCCCGGCATCTGCGCGACCGTCGTCGACGACGAGGCCGCCGAGGTGCCCAACGGCGGCGGTGGCTATCTGGTCCTCACCGAGCCGTGGCCGTCGATGCTGCGCACCATCTGGGGTGACGACCAGCGGTTCATCGACACCTACTGGTCGCGCTTCGAGGGCAAGTACTTCGCGGGCGACGGCGCGAAGAAGGACGACGACGGCGACATCTGGCTGCTGGGCCGCGTCGACGACGTCATGCTCGTCTCCGGCCACAACATCTCCACCACCGAGGTCGAGTCCGCGCTCGTCTCGCACCCGTCGGTCGCCGAGGCGGCCGTGGTCGGCGCGGCGGACGAGACCACCGGCCAGGCGATCGTCGCCTTCGTGATCCTGCGCGGTACGGCGGCGGAGACCGAGGGCCTGGTCGCGGAGCTGCGCAACCACGTCGGTGCCACGCTCGGCCCGATCGCCAAGCCCAAGCGGATCCTCCCGGTGGCCGAGCTGCCGAAGACCCGCTCCGGCAAGATCATGCGCCGGCTGCTGCGCGATGTCGCCGAGAACCGCGCCCTGGGCGATGTGACCACCCTGACCGACAGCAGTGTGATGCAGCTGATCCAGGCGAAGCTCCCGGCGGCGCCCAGCGAGGACTGACCGCACGCCTCCGCGAGGGTGCCCGGCGCCGAGCGTGCCGGGCACCCCTGCCGCGTCTAGGGTGGACCCAGGTGACCACGATCACTACAATTAGATAAGCTAAACAAAAGGTGCGCCGGGAAGTCTGGTCGGCAAGCGTTTCGTGCTGCCCACCCCGGAGGTTCCCGTGTCCGCCCCCCGCACCCCCCGCAAGGTCCTCGGCCGGCTGTCCCTGCCGGAGCGGACCTACCTCGCGGACGCGCTGCGCACCGAGACGGTCGGCGGCGTCCTCCTGCTGGTCGCCGCCATCGCCGCACTGCTCTGGGCGAACATCCCCGTACTGCACGACAGCTACGAGACCGTCAGCCACTTCCACATAGGCCCGGCGTCCCTCGGCCTGAACCTCTCCGTGGCGCACTGGGCCGCCGACGGACTGCTCGCGATCTTCTTCTTCGTCGCCGGCATCGAACTCAAACGGGAACTCGTCGCCGGTGATCTGCGCGACCCCAAGGCCGCGGCCCTGCCGGTCGTCGCCGCGCTGTGCGGCATGGCCGCACCGGCGCTGGTCTACGTCCTCACCAACACCGCCGGCGGCGGCTCCCTGTCCGGCTGGGCGGTGCCCACGGCCACCGACATCGCCTTCGCGCTCGCCGTGCTCGCGGTCATCGGCACCTCGCTGCCGAGCGCCCTGCGTGCCTTCCTGCTGACCCTCGCGGTCGTCGACGACCTGTTCGCCATCCTGATCATCGCGGTCTTCTTCACCGACACCCTGGACTTCGCCGCGCTCGGCGGCGCCGTGGCCGGGCTCGCCGTCTTCTGGCTGCTGCTGCGCAAGGGCGTACGCGGGTGGTACGTGTACGTCCCGCTCGCCCTGGTGATCTGGGCGCTGATGTACAACAGCGGCATCCACGCCACCATCGCCGGAGTCGCGATGGGCCTGATGCTGCGCTGCACCACCCGTGAGGGTGAGAAGCACTCCCCCGGCGGACACATCGAACACCTCGTACGGCCGCTCTCGGCGGGCCTCGCCGTGCCGCTGTTCGCCCTGTTCAGCGCCGGCGTGTCGGTGTCCGGCGGGGCACTCGCGGACGTCTTCACCCAGCCGGAGACACTGGGCGTGGTGCTCGGCCTGGTGGTCGGCAAGACGCTCGGCATCTTCGGCGGCACCTGGCTGACGGCACGGTTCACCCGGGCCTCGCTCAGCGACGACCTCGCCTGGCCCGACGTGTTCGCGGTGGCGGCCCTGGCCGGCATCGGCTTCACCGTCTCCCTGCTCATCGGCGAGCTGGCCTTCAAGGGCGACGAGGCACTCGCCGGCGAGGTCAAGGCCGCCGTCCTGACGGGCTCCCTGCTCGCGGCGGCGCTGGCCACGGTGCTGCTGAAGCTGCGGAACGCCAAGTACCGCCAGATATGGGAGGCGGAGGAGCGCGACGAGGATCTGTCCGGCATCCCGGACATCTACGAGGAGGACGATCCGGAGTACCACCTGCGGATGGCCGCCATCCACGAACGCAAGGCCGCCGAGCACCGCCGGATCGCCCAGGAGAAGGCCGCGGCGCGCCACGCGGTTGCGGAAGTACCGGGCGGGGCAGGCGCGGAGAACGACGGTCCGGCATGATCTGACGAGACGGCACAAAAGACGGGACCGTCACCATCAGGCAGAAGAGGGAGACCGCGATGAGCGCACCCGACGGCAGCCCGGTCGGCGCCGAACGCAGCATCGGCCAACTGTTCGCCAAGGCGACGACCGAAATGTCCGCGCTGGTGCACGACGAGATCGCACTGGCCAAGGCCCAGCTCCGACGGGACGTCAAGCGGGGTGCGACCAGCGGCGGCGCCTTCATGGCGGCCGGGCTGCTCCTGCTGTTCTCCCTGCCGATGCTCAACTTCGCGCTGGCGTACGGCATTCGGACCTGGAGCCACTGGAACCTCGCGATCTGCTTCCTGCTGTCCTTCGCGGCCAATGTGCTCGTCGCGGTCCTCCTCGTGCTGATCGGCGTCGTCTTCGCGAAGAAGGCGAAGAAGGGCCGCGGCCCGCAGAAGGTCGCCGCGTCGATGAAGCAGACGGCGGGCGTCCTGCAGAACGCCAAGCCCCACCCGCGGCCCGAGCGGCCCGAGCTGCCCGCGGACCGCGCGCCCGAGGCCATCGAACCTGTGGCACGCTCGTCGTCATGACGGAACCCGACACCCCGTGGGCCCAGCCGGCCTCGCTCGTTCGGCTCGACCTGCCCGGACACGAGGTGATCCACCGGGACGTGGCCGCCAACGGCGCCCGCTTCCACATCGCCGAGCTGGGCGACGGGCCGCTGGTGCTGCTGCTGCACGGTTTCCCGCAGTTCTGGTGGACCTGGCGGCACCAGCTGGTGGCGCTCGCCGACGCCGGGTTCCGGGCCGTCGCCATGGACCTGCGGGGCGTCGGCGGCAGCGACCGCACCCCGCGCGGATACGACCCGGCCAACCTGGCCCTGGACGTCACCGGGGTGGTCCGCTCGCTCGGCGAGCCGGACGCCGCGCTGGTCGGGCACGACCTGGGCGGCTATCTGGCGTGGACGGCGGCCGTGATGCGGCCCAAGCTGGTCCGCCGGCTCGCCGTCGCGTCGATGCCGCATCCGCGGCGCTGGCGCTCGGCGATGCTCTCCGATGTCAAGCAGACCGCGGCCGGCTCCTGCATCTGGGGCTTCCAGCGCCCGTGGATCCCCGAGCGGCAGCTCGTCGCGGACGACGGGGCGCTGGTCGGGCGGCTCATCCGGGACTGGTCCGGGCCGCGGCTGCCGGACGACGAGGCGGTGCGGACGTACCAGCGCGCGATGTGCATCCCGTCCACCGCGCACTGCTCCATCGAGCCGTACCGCTGGATGGTCCGCTCCCTGGCCCGCCCCGACGGCTTCCAGTTCAACCGGCGGATGAAGCGGCCGGTGCGGGTGCCGACGCTCCATCTGCACGGCTCGCTCGACCCGGTGATGCGCACCCGCAGCGCGGCCGGCTCCGGCGAGTACGTCGAAGCCCCGTACCGCTGGCGCCTGTTCGACGGCCTCGGCCATTTCCCGCACGAGGAGGACCCGGTGGCGTTCTCCAACGAGCTGATCAACTGGCTGAAGGACCCCGAACCGGACCGGTGACGGGGTTCGGCGGCTCCCCGAGACGGCCCTCCCCGAGCGGTCTCCCCGAGCGGTCTCCCGAGCGGGCGGCCTCCCTGAGTGACCGGATGGACGCGCCCGGTGTCCGGACTTGAGCGATGGACCGGAACGACTGTCCTACGAACGGCCACATGCCCGGCGCATAGGCCAATTGGGCGGCCTCCAGGCGGTTATCGACCTTGGGGCGGGGGCACACGTCCGGGTATGGGCTGGACGCACGACTACAGTGACGCAGCAGCACGCAACCGCCGCTCGGGCAGCGCCCTGAGCTCCCCCCAGCGGGGCGCGCCGCAACTCGCGGGCGCGGACCCGCGCGTGGGTATTCCGCGCATCCTGCGCCGCCGGGCCCGCTGGGTCTCGGTACGGCTGCGTCACCCCCGCGGGTGACCCCCGCGCGCCCTACAGCGCGCAGTTGTCGGTGCCCACCTGCTGGTTGGCGGTACGCCCCGCGGTGATGTCCTCCCGGATCTCGTCCACGGTCAGCGCGTACCCCGTCTCGGCGTCGTCCAGCGACTTCGCGAACACCACGCCGTAGACCTCGCCCTCGGGGGTGAGCAGCGGGCCGCCGGAGTTGCCCTGGCGGACGGTCGCGTACAGCGAGTAGACATCGCGCCGGACCGTGCCGCGGTGGTAGATGTCCGGGCCGTTGGCGGTGATACGGCCGCGCACCCGTGCCGAGCGTACGTCGTACGCGCCGTTCTCCGGGAAGCCCGCGACGATCGCGCCGTCGCCGCTCGCCGCGTCGTCCTCGGTGAACCTCAGGACGGGCGCGCGCAGGTCGGGGACGTCCAGTACGGCGATGTCGCGCTCCCAGTCGTAGAGCACGACCTTCGCGTCGTACCGCTTGCCCTCGCCGCCTATCTGCACGGTGGGCTCGTCGACGCCGCCCACGACGTGCGCGTTGGTCATCACGCGGCGCTCGGCGAAGACGAAGCCGGTGCCCTCCAGGACCTTGCCGCAGCTCTGCGCGGTGCCCACGACCTTGACGATGGAGCGCTGCGCGCGGGCGGCGACCGGGCTGCCCGCGAGCGCCGGGTCGGGGGGCCGGACGTCGGTGATGGGCTCGTTGGCGAACGGGCTGAAAACCTGCGGGAAGCCGTTCTGCGCGAGCACCGAGGAGAAGTCGGCGAACCAGGTGTCGGCCTGCGCGGGCAGCGCGCGGGAGACGCCGAGCAGCACCTTGGAGTTGCGGACCTCCTTGCCGACCGTCGGCAGCGTGGTGCCCGCCAGGGCCGAGCCGATCAGCCAGGCGACCAGCAGCATGGCCACCACGTTGACCAGGGCGCCGCCGGTGGCGTCCAGAGCGCGGGCCGGGGACCAGGTGATGTACCGGCGCAGCTTGTTGCCCAGGTGGGTGGTCAGGGCCTGCCCCACGGAGGCGCAGACGATCACCACGACGACCGCGACGACGGCGGCGGTGGTGCTCACCTCCGCCTTGTCGGTCAGCAGGTCCCAGATCACGGGCAGCGCGTAGACGGCGACGAGGCCGCCGCCCAGAAAGCCGATGACCGACAGGATGCCGACGACGAAGCCCTGGCGATAGCCGACGACCGCGAACCAGACGGCAGCGAGCAGCAACAGGATGTCCAGCACGTTCACCGATTCAGGCCTCGCCTCTTCACTCTCCGGTCCCGCCGGCTCGGCCGGGGAGCGGGCCCGCCGCGACGCGGCAGACGGGCACGGCGCCCCCCGGAAGAACACGGCACGTGGGCCACCCTGTCATGCGTGCCAGTCGAGCGGGACCAGCTTGTCGCGGTCCCAGGGGCGCTCCCAGCCGGCGTAGTGCAGCAGCCGGTCGATGATTCCCGCCGTGAAACCCCAGACCAGGGCCGATTCGACCAGAAATGCCGGACCGCGGTGACCGCGGGGGTGGACGGCGGTGGCGCGGTTGCCGGGATCCGTGAGATCCGCCACGGGGACGGTGAACACCCGCGCGGTCTCGTTGGGGTCCACGACGCCGACCGGGCTGGGCTCGCGCCACCAGCCCAGCACGGGGGTCACGACGAAGCCGCTGACCGGGATGTACAGCTTGGGCAGGGCGCCGAAGATCTGGACGCCGGCCGGGTCCAGGCCGGTCTCCTCCTCGGCCTCGCGCAGGGCCGCCCGCAGCGGCCCGTCCCCCTGCGGATCGCCGTCCTCGGGGTCCAGGGCGCCGCCCGGGAAGGACGGCTGCCCGGCGTGCGAGCGCAGGCTGGTGGCGCGCTCCATCAGCAGCAGCTCGGGCCCGCGCTCGCCCTCACCGAACAGGACCAGGACCGCGGACTGGCGGCCCGCCCCGTCCTCCGGCGGCAGGAAGCGGCTCAGCTGGCGCGGCCGCACGGTCTCCATCGCGCGCACCACCGGGTCCAGCCAGCCCGGCAGCCCCTCCTTGCTGACCACCACGGCTTCGCCCCGCGTCTCACTCGCCCGGCTCATCGCCACCCCCGTCGTCCTGCTGCTTCCAACGCCCGGCGCCCCGGGGATCGTTCCGTCACCCGGCCGCCCCCAGCGGCGGGGCCGGCCGGCCGCCCGCGTCCAAGTACGCCCGCGGCGGGTTGAGGCGCTGCCCCGGGAAGCCGCCCTTCTCGTACTTGAGCAGTTTCTTCGCCTTCTCCGGGTCGGTCTCGCCCTCGCCGAACGCCGGGCAGAGCGGGGCGATGGGGCAGGCGCCACAGGCGGGCTTGCGGGCGTGGCAGATGCGGCGGCCGTGCCAGATGACGTGGTGCGAGAGATCCGTCCAGTCGCTCTTCGGGAAGAGCGCTCCGACGGCGGCCTCGATCTTGTCGGGGTCGGTCTCGTCGGTCCACCGCCAGCGCCGTACGAGCCGCTGGAAATGCGTGTCCACGGTGATGCCGGGGTGGCCGAAGGCGTTGCCGAGGACGACGAAGGCGGTCTTGCGGCCGACACCGGGCAGCTTGACGAGGTCCTCCAGGCGGCCGGGGACCTCGCCGCCGAACTCCTCCGTCAGCGCCTTGGACAGCCCTGTCACCGACCTGGTCTTGGCCCGGAAGAATCCGCAGGGCCGCAGGATCTCCTCGACCTCCTCCGGGTCGGCCGCGGCCAGGTCCTCGGGGGTGGGGTACTTCGCGAACAGCGCGGGGGTGGTCTGGTTGACGCGCAGGTCGGTGGTCTGGGCGGAGAGCACCGTGGCGACCAGGAGCTGGAAGGGGTTCTCGAAGTCCAGCTCCGGGTGGGCGTACGGAAAGACCTCGGCGAGTTCCCGGTTGATCCGGCGGGCCCGGCGGACCAGGGCCGTACGGGACTCCTCGCGCGGCGGCTTCGGCGCGATCGTCTTCGCGGGCGGGACCTCGCCGACGGCGGCGGAGGCCTTCTTGGGGGCGATCTCGGCCCTCTTGAGCGTGGCCTTGCGGACGGGGGCCTTGGCGGCGGGGGCCTTCCTGGCGGCGGTCTTCTTCGCGGGCACCTTGGCGGTGGTCTTCTTGGCCGTGGTCTTCTTGGCCGGGGTCTTCTTGGCCGGGGACGCCTTCCCGGCGGAGGCCGTTTTCTTCGCCGGGTCCGCCTTCTTCGCAGCCGCCTTCGTTGTCGAACTTGCCGCTTTTGCCGTTTTTCGTTCTCCGCCGGGGGCCTGTTCGCCCACAGCGGAATCACGACGTACACCCACCCGCGCAGCCCCCTCGGCCTGTGCTCTCACCGGCTTTTTGGACACCCGGCCAGCCTAAGGCCCGGCACTGACATCTGCCCCGGACCTGGAAGATCGGCGTCCAATTGGACCCCTGACGCGTACCCCGGGACACCAGTGCGGCATCCTTGTGACAGATCACACTGTTTGGACCGTCCGGCAAAATGGGCACCACGGTCCCCTGATACAAGGGGGAACAAGATCCCCTGAGCAGGTCGACAAGGAGAGAACTCGTGGACGACGTTCTGCGGCGAAATCCGCTCTTCGCGGCGCTCGACGACGAGCAGGCCGCGGAGCTGCGTGCCTCCATGAGTGAGGTGACCCTCGCGCGGGGAGACTCCCTGTTCCACGAGGGCGACCCGGGCGACCGGCTCTACGTGGTCACCGAGGGCAAGGTCAAGCTGCACCGCACCTCGCCCGACGGCCGCGAGAACATGCTCGCGGTGGTCGGCCCCGGCGAGCTGATCGGCGAGCTGTCGCTGTTCGACCCGGGCCCGCGCACGGCGACCGCCACCGCGCTCACCGAGGTGAAGCTGCTCGGCCTCGGCCACGGCGACCTCCAGCCCTGGCTGAACGCCCGCCCGGAGGTGGCCGCCGCGCTGCTGCGCGCCGTCGCCCGTCGGCTGCGCAAGACCAACGACGCCATGTCCGACCTGGTCTTCTCGGACGTGCCGGGCCGTGTCGCACGCGCCCTGCTGGACCTGTCCCGCCGCTTCGGCGTGCAGTCCGAGGAGGGCATCCACGTCGTCCACGACCTCACCCAGGAGGAGCTGGCGCAGCTCGTCGGCGCCTCCCGCGAGACGGTCAACAAGGCGCTCGCCGACTTCGCCCAGCGCGGCTGGCTCCGCCTGGAGGCCCGCGCGGTGATCCTGCTGGACGTCGAGCGCCTGGCGAAGCGCTCGCGCTGACACCGGCCTCTCAGGGCTCTGCGGCGACTCAAGGTTCTGCGGCGACGGGGTCCCGTCTCTCACGAGGCGGGACCCCGTCGCCGTACGCGCGCGCGTGCCGGGGCGGCTCAGATGAGCCCGTGCTCCTCCAGGTAGTCCATCTGCGCCCGCACCGACAGCTCGGCCGCCGGCCACAGGGAGCGGTCCACGTCGGCGTAGACGTGCGCCACCACCTGCGCGGGCGTGCGGTAGCCGTCCTCGACGGCCGTCTCGACCTGGGCGAGCCGGTGGGCGCGGTGGGCGAGGTAGAACTCCACGGCGCCCTGGGCGTCGTCCAGGACCGGACCGTGGCCCGGGAGGACGGTATGGACGCCGTCGTCGACCGTGAGGGACCGCAGCCGGCGCAGGGAGTCCAGATAGTCGCCGAGACGGCCGTCGGGGTGCGCCACGACCGTCGTCCCGCGTCCGAGGATCGTGTCGCCGGTCAGGACCGCCCGGTCGGCCGGGAGGTGGAAGCAGAGCGAGTCGGCGGTGTGGCCGGGCGCCGGGACGACCCGCAGCTCCAGGCCGCCCACCCGGACCACGTTCCCGGCGGCCAGGCCCTCGTCGCCGAGCCGCAGCGCCGGGTCGAGAGCACGCACGCGCGTGCCGGTCAGCTCGGCGAAGCGGGCGGCGCCCTCGGCGTGGTCGGGGTGGCCGTGCGTCAGCAGGGTCAGGGCGACGCGCTTGCCGGCCCGCTCGGCCGTGTCGACGACGCGCTTGAGGTGCCCCTCGTCCAGCGGGCCCGGGTCGACCACGACCGCGAGGTCGGAGTCGGGCTCGGACAGGATCCAGGTGTTGGTGCCGTCCAGCGTCATCGCGGAGGGGTTGGGCGCGAGGACGTTCACCGCCCGCGCGGTGGCGGGTCCGGAGAGGGCCCCGTCGCGCGGCCGGCCGGGAAGGGCGCTTGCGTCGGTCATGCCGGGCCTCCCCCGGTCGCGGTCGGGATGTGCTTGGTGAACTCGTCGTGGCCGGGCCAGGTGAGCACGATCTCCCCGCCCTCCAGACGGGCCTGTGCGAGGACGGGAGCCAGGTCCCGGTCCGGCGCGGCGGCCAGCGCCCGCGCGGCCGTCACATAGGGCGTCAGCTGGCGCAGGGTGGCGATGGTGGGCGGCATCATCAGCAGCTCGCCCCTGTCGTACGCCGCCGCCGCGTCCGCGGGCCGGATCCACACCGTGCGGTCGGCCTCCGAGGAGACGTCGCGGGTGCGCTGGCCCTCGGGGAGGGCGGCGACGAAGAACCAGGTGTCGTAGCGGCGGGGCTCGAACTCGGGGGTGATCCAGCGGGTCCAGGCGCCCAGCAGGTCGGAGCGCAGCACCAGGCCGCGGCGGTCGAGGAACTCGGCGAACGACAGGTCGCGGGCGACGAGCGCGGCGCGGTCCGCCTCCCAGGCGTCGCCGGTGGTGTCGCCGACGACCGTGTCCGGGCTGGGCCCGGCCAGGAGGACGCCGGCCTCCTCGTAGGTCTCCCGGACGGCGGCGCAGACGATCGCCTGGGCGGCCGTCTCGTCGACACCGAGCCGGTCGGCCCACCACGCGCGCGTGGGGCCCGCCCAGCGGACGTGACGCTCGTCGTCCCGGGGGTCGACTCCGCCGCCCGGATAGGCGTACGCGCCTCCGGCGAAGGCCATGGAGGCGCGTCTGCGCAGCATGTGCACGGCGGGGCCGCTGCCGGTGTCCTTCAGGAGCATCACCGTGGCCGCGCGCTTCGGGCGCGCCGGGGTGAGGGTGCCGTCCGCCAGCGCGCGGATCAGCTCCGGCCACTCAGAGGGGTACCACTGACCGTTCGCCATGGCCGGAGGCTATCCCGGAACGCGCGCATGTTCGAGAGCCAAATGATCACCCTCTTCCGGGGCCCTACGGCTGGGTCAGCTCCACCTGGATCTCGACCTCCACGGGCGCGTCCAGCGGCAGCACCGCGACGCCGACCGCGCTCCGCGCGTGAACACCCTTCTCGCCGAGGACCTCGCCGAGCAGCTCGCTGGCGCCGTTGAGGACGCCCGGCTGGCCGGTGAAGTCCGCGGCCGAGGCCACGAAGCCGACGACCTTCACGACCCGCGCGACGCGGTCCAGGTCGCCCGCGACGGACTTGACGGCGGCCAGCGCGTTGAGCGCGCAGATCCGGGCCAGGTCCTTGGCCTCCTCGGGTGTGACCTCCGCGCCGACCTTGCCGGTGACCGGCAGCTTGCCGTCCACCATGGGGAGCTGGCCGGCGGTGAACACGTACGGGCCGGACTGCACGGCCGGCTGGTAGGCGGCCAGCGGCGGGACGACGTCCGGCAGCGTCAGGCCCAGCTCGGCGAGCTTCGCCTCGACCGCGCTCACGCCTGCTTCTCCCGCTTCAGGTAGGCCACCAGCTGCTCGGGGTTGTTCGGGCCGGGCACGACCTGGACGAGCTCCCAGCCGTCCTCGCCCCAGGTGTCCAGAATCTGCTTCGTGGCGTGGACGAGCAGCGGCACGGTTGCGTATTCCCACTTGGTCATGGGGCGACTGTAGCCGCTGTCACGGGAGTGGCCCGCGGGCGGTCGGAGGGGACGTTATCCACAGCCTCCCGCTCGGGCCGGGCGCGGACTGGTTACGCTCGAAGGCGTGAGCAGGCTCCAGGTCGTCAGCGGCAAGGGCGGGACCGGAAAGACGACGGTCGCCGCCGCCCTCGCGCTGGCCCTGGCCACGGAGGGGAAGCGCACGCTCCTCGTCGAGGTCGAGGGCCGGCAGGGCATCGCACAGCTATTCGAGACGGAGGTGCTGCCCTACGAGGAGCGGAAGATCGCCGTCGCTCCCGGGGGCGGGGAGGTGTTCGCCCTCGCCATCGATCCCGAACTGGCCCTTCTGGACTACCTCCAGATGTTCTACAAACTGGGGGGCGCCGGACGGGCCCTGAAGAAGCTCGGCGCCATCGACTTCGCCACCACCATCGCGCCCGGCCTGAGGGACGTCCTCCTCACCGGCAAGGCCTGCGAGGCGGTCCGGCGCAAGGACAAGGCGGGCCGGTTCGTCTACGACCACGTCGTCATGGACGCGCCGCCCACCGGCCGCATCACCCGCTTCCTCAACGTCAACGACGAGGTCGCCGGACTCGCCAGGATCGGCCCGATACACAATCAGGCGCAGGCCGTGATGCGGGTGCTGAAGTCCGCCGAGACGGCGGTGCATCTGGTGACGCTGCTGGAGGAGATGCCGGTCCAGGAGACCGCCGACGGCATCGCCGAACTGCGCGCCGCCCGCCTGCCGGTGGGCCGGGTCGTCGTCAACATGGTCCGGCCGCAGCTGCTCGACGCGGCCGACCTCGACCTCGTACGCACCGTGCCCCGTCCCGAACTCGCCCGGTCACTGTCGGCCGCCGGGCTCGGCGGCGCCCGCCGCGGCCAGCACGCCGAGCGGCTGGTGGACCCGCTGCTGACGCAGGCCGACGAGTACGCCGAGCGGTACACGCTGGAACACGAGCAGCGCGCCGTCCTCGGCGAGCTGGGCCTGCCGCTGCACGAGCTGCCGCTGCTCGCCGAGGGCATGGACCTGGCGGGCCTGTACGAACTCGCCACCGAGCTGCGGAAGCAGGGGATGACATGAGTCCGGAGCCCACCCCGACCCACCCTCATCCGGCCCCCGCGCGCGTGCTCGACGTGGACCCGCTGCTGGACGACCCGACGACCCGGATCGTGGTGTGCTGCGGCTCCGGCGGCGTCGGCAAGACGACCACGGCGGCGGCACTGGGCCTGCGCGCGGCCGAGCGCGGCCGGAAGGTCGTCGTGCTCACCATCGACCCGGCCCGCCGGCTCGCCCAGTCCATGGGCATCGACTCCCTGGACAACACCCCGCGCCGGGTGAAGGGCGTCGAGGGCGACGGCGAGCTGCACGCGATGATGCTCGACATGAAGCGCACCTTCGACGAGATCGTCGAGGCGCACGCGGACGCCGACCGGGCCGCCACCATCCTGAGCAACCCCTTCTACCAGTCGCTCTCGGCGGGCTTCGCGGGCACGCAGGAATACATGGCGATGGAGAAGCTGGGGCAGCTCCGCGCGAAGGACGAGTGGGACCTGATCGTCGTCGACACCCCGCCCTCCCGCTCCGCGCTCGACTTCCTCGACGCGCCGAAGCGGCTCGGTTCCTTCCTGGACGGGCGGCTGATCCGGCTGCTGACCGCGCCGGCCAAGCTGGGCGGGCGCGCGGGGATGAAGTTCCTGAACGTCGGGATGTCGATGATGACCGGCACCCTCGGCAAGCTGCTCGGCGGCCAGTTGCTGAAGGACGTCCAGACGTTCGTGGCCGCGATGGACACCACCTTCGGCGGCTTCCGCACCCGCGCGGACGCCACCTACAAGCTGCTCCAGGCGCCCGGGACCGCGTTCCTGGTGGTCGCGGCACCGGAGCGGGACGCGCTGCGTGAGGCGGCCTACTTCGTGGAGCGGCTGGCCGCGGAGGACATGCCGCTCGCCGGGCTGGTGCTCAACCGGGTCCACGGCAGCGGCGCCGGCGGACTGTCGGCCGAGCGGGCGCTCGCCGCCGCGGAAAATCTTGCGGAGCCCCGCATTGTGGATCAGGGGGGCGGGAAAGCTGGACTTCGTAACTCTCCCGACACATACGGAAGTTCGGCCCCCGACGAAGGCTCCCCCGCCGACCTGGACGAGGCCGCCGACCTGGATGAGGCCGCCGACCTGAACGAGGCCGCCGTACCGGACGCCGACGGCTCTCCCGCCGACCCGGAACACGCCCCCGCGGAGCGGTCCGTCGACCGGCTCACCGCACGCCTGCTGCGGCTGCACGCCGAGCGCATGCAGCTGATCGCACGTGAGCGGCGCACACGTGACCGCTTCACCGCGCTCCACCCCGAGGTGGCGGTGGCCGAAGTGGCCGCGTTGCCCGGCGATGTGCACGACATCGCGGGACTGCGGGACATCGGAAACCGCCTGGCCACGTACCGGCCGCGGCCGGTGGAAGGCGCGCCGGAGGGCGACGGGCCGGACGGCGACATACCGCGGAGCGACGTACCGCGGAGCGACGTACCGCGGAGCGACACGCCGGAAGGCCGGTGAGGTAACTGGGCGCGGCGGCGGCGCGTGGCGCGGGTGGCTCCGGCCGGTGGCGCGCGCCTGCCCGTGCGCGGCGCCCGGCGACATCCACCCAGCTCATCGAACCCGCCGACCCACAGCTCATCGAACCGCCGACCCGCCGAGCCACTGTCCGGCTCCCGGGCCGCACCGGCCGACGGCACCCGGCGCACTCCGTCGGCCGGGCCCCGCAGGGCCCCGCTCAGCTGACCGCCGCGTAGTTCTCGTACACCTGGTCGTCGTCGAGAGGCACCAGCCCGGCGCCTCGCTCGTACTCCGTACGAGCCGTCTCCAGCAGCCGGCGCCAGGAGGTCACGGTGGGCCGTCGGCGCAGCAGTGCGCGGCGCTCCCGTTCCGTCATGCCTCCCCACACGCCGAACTCGACGCGGTTGTCGAGCGCGTCGGCCAGGCACTCGGTCCGCACCGGACATCCGGTGCACACCGCCTTGG
Organism: Streptomyces sp.; assembly: GCF_035645055.1. Classification (GTDB taxonomy): domain Bacteria; phylum Actinomycetota; class Actinomycetes; order Streptomycetales; family Streptomycetaceae; genus Streptomyces. The sequence continues at coordinate 171,720 of NZ_DASQNH010000001.1, forward strand.
CCCTGTTCTGCGCTGCTCCTTGAACGAACAGTTCATCCGGATCGGTAGTGCGGCAGGCCGCCTGCGCACTCCAGTCGGTTACCCAGCCCATACCGGCGCCGTCCTCTCCCGAATCGAGGCTCCCCCACGGCGGCAGCGGCATATGCACCGCCGCCAGTTGAGGACGTTACGGAAGGTGGGCACAGCGCAACACCCCCTTCGGGCCCAATCTTGAATGGCCCGAACGGACTATGCGCAACCGGCAGATCACCCGGGGGAGTGAGCCTGCGACATGCGCGGCATTCCCGGCATCCCGGGATGATTCAGTTGCGTCACAACGGACGCCAGGTGACACACAAGGCGGATTCGGGCACGCACCCAACACACCGTCGGGCAGCGCTCCGAGAAGTCGCCGGACCAGCCCGGGAACGTTTCGCCGTCGCCGGACGTATTGATACGTGGCCCCACTGCTGTGACAGTCGAGAGCAGCTTAGGCCAAGGCATATACGCGTGTCCGGCGATTGAGAACGTAGGCTGCCCTCATGGCAAAGAAGCGCTCGGGCGGGGGTCTGTCTCCTACGCAGCAGGCCGCCAAGTTCCTCGGTGTCAGTGTGCTCGCGGGAGCCGTCATGGCCGGCATCGCGCTGCCCGCCGTGGGTGTGCTGGGGCTCGCGGCGAAGGGTTCGGTCGAGGGGTTCGACGAGATCCCCGCCAACCTGAAGACACCGCCGCTCAGTCAGCGCACCACCATCCTCGACGCCCAGGGCGACAGCATCGCGACGGTCTACTCACGCGACCGCACGGTCGTCGACCTCACGGACATCTCGCCGTACATGCAGAAGGCGATCGTCGCGATCGAGGACGCCCGCTTCTATCAGCACGGCGCGATCGACCTGAAGGGCGTCCTGCGCGCCCTCAACAAGAACGCGCAGAGCGGCGGGGTCGCCGAAGGTGCCTCCACGCTCACCCAGCAGTATGTGAAGAACGTCTTCGTGGAGGAGGCCGGCGACGACCCGACGAAGGTCGCGCAGGCCACCCAGCAGACCCTCGGCCGCAAGATCAAGGAGCTGAAGTACGCGATCCAGGTCGAGGAGGAGCTGGGCAAGAAGAAGATCCTCGAGAACTACCTGAACATCACGTTCTTCGGCCAGCAGGCCTACGGCGTCGAGGCCGCCTCCCAGCGGTACTTCTCGAAGCACGCCAAGGACCTCAACCTCCAGGAGGCCGCCCTCCTCGCCGGCATCGTCCAGTCGCCGAGCCGGTACGACCCGGTGAACGACGAGGCGGAGGCCACCAAGCGCCGCAACATCGTCCTCCAGCGCATGGCCGAGGTCGGCGACATCTCGCAGGCGGAGGCCGACCGCGCAACGAAGACCCCGCTGGGCCTCAAGGTGAGCCGGCCGAAGAACGGCTGCATCACCGCGGTCAAGGGCGCCAGCTTCTTCTGCAAGTACGTCGAGAAGGTCTTCCTCAACGACCCGGTCTTCGGGGAGACCAGGGAGGAGCGGGCCAAGCTCTGGAACCAGGGCGGCCTCACCATCCGCACCACCCTCGACCCGCAGGCACAGGAGTCGGTGCAGGACTCGCTGTCCCAGCACGTCAACAAGTCGGACTCGGTCGCCGCGGCCGTCACCCTGGTCGAACCCGGCACCGGCAAGATCCTCGGCATGGGCCAGTCGAAGCCCTTCGGCTACGGCGACAACGAGACCGAGATCAACTACAACGTCGGCAACGGCATGGGCGGCTCCAACTACGGCTTCCCGACCGGTTCCACGTTCAAGCCGTTCGTGGCCGCGGCGGCCCTGGAGCAGGGGCGCCCGCCGACGCAGGAGTACTCGTCGCCGTACGACATGGAGTACCCGAGCCCCGTCCAGACCTGCGACGGAAAGCCGTGGGTCAACACGGACGGCGCGCGCGTCGAGAACGAGGACGAGTCCGAGGTCGGCCCGTACCGCCTGAAGGAGGCCATGGCGAAGTCGGTCAACACCTACTTCGTCCAGATGATCTCCGACATCGGCATGTGCCCGGTGATGAAGACGCTCGACGGGCTGAACGTGGTGCAGGGCAACGGTGAGAAGCTGCCGGAGCTCCCGGCGATCTCCCTCGGCTCCAAGGGCATCTCCCCGCTGACCATGGCGACCGCGTACGCCGCGTTCGCCGCCCGCGGCATGTACTGCACGCCGATCGCGATCGAGTCGATCACGCAGAAGATCGGCGACAAGCAGAAGTCGCTGGAGGTGCCGAAGTCGACCTGCTCCCGCGCCATGTCCGAGAAGACCGCCGACACCGTCAACACCCTGCTGCGCGGCGTGGTCGACTCCGGTACGGGCCAGCAGGCCGGTCTGACCAGCCGCGAGAGCGCGGGCAAGACGGGTACGACGGACGAGCGCAGGAACGCCTGGTTCGTCGGCTACACCCCGAACATGTCCGGCGCCGTCTGGGTCGGCAGCGCCAGCCAGCAGGTCAAGATGGTCGACATCACCATCGGCGGCCGCTGGCACCCCAAGGTCTACGGCGGTGAGGTGCCGGGCCCGATCTGGCGCGACGCCATGGCCGGCGCGCTGGCGAACAAGGAGGCCCCCTCCTTCGACCTCGTCGACATCCCCGACGCCGAGCGCGACCGCGACCCCGGCGAGGACCACGGCGACAACGACAACGGCAACGGCGACGGCAACGGCGGCGACCAGGACAACGGGAACGGTGACGGCAACGGCGCCGGTGGCGCCGGCGGCGCCGGTGGCGACGGCGGACTGATCGCCGGTCTCACCACCGGCGGCCCCGAGCCGGACCCGACCTTCTCCATCCCGGAGGGCTGGTTCCAGGGCGGCGACAACGGCGGGAACAACGGGAACGGCAACGGAAACGGCGGCAACTGGCCGTAGAGGCCGTAGACCCTCCGGCCGCGTCAGCCGTACGAACGACGGCGGGGGCGCCCCCTTACACCTGGGGGCGCCCCCGCCGTCGTATTCGCCTGTCGACGCATCGACGCATCGACGCCTCGACTGCCGGTCGTCAGCCGGCGTATCCGCTGTCGCCGGTGAGCCGGCGTAGCGGCTGTCGCCGGTCAGCCGGCGAGGAACTTCTTCACCGCGGCGGCGACGCGCCCGCCCTCGGCCTGGCCCGCGACCTTCGGGTTCACGATCTTCATGACGGCGCCCATGGCCCGCGGCCCCTCGGCACCGGCCGCCTTGGCCTCCTCGACGGCCTGGGCGACGATCTGGTTCAGCTCGTCGTCACCGAGCTGCTTGGGCAGGTAGCCGGCGAGGACCTCGCCCTCCGCCTTCTCCCGCTCGGCCTGCTCGGCGCGACCACCCTGCGCGAACGCCTCGGCGGCCTCCCGCCGCTTCTTCGCCTCGCGGGCGATCACCTTCTGGACCTCGTCGTCGGAGAGCTCGCGCTTCTCCTTGCCCGCGACCTCCTCCTTGGTGATCGCGGCGAGCGTCAGCCGGAGCGTCGAGGAGCGCAGCTCGTCGCGCTCCTTGATCGCGGCGTTGAGGTCTTCCTGAAGCTTCGACTTGAGCGTGGTCATGGGTGTGATTGTCGCAGGTGCGCACGGCTCACCGCCCGCGCATTTACGGCGGCCGACGCCCGCGCCCGGACGGACCGCCGGGTCTGACACGATGGGCTCATGCGCGCGCGATACGGAGTTCCCCTGGGAATCGCGGCGGTTGGCGCCGCCGGACTGCTCTACTCGGCGGGTTTCGAAGCCCGCTCCTTCCGTCTGCGACGGGTGACCGTGCCCGTCCTGCCCCCGGGCATGCGCCCCCTGCGCGTACTCCAGGTCTCCGACATCCACATGGTCGGCGGGCAGCGCAAGAAGCAGCGCTGGCTGCGCTCGCTGGCCGGACTGCGCCCGGACTTCGTGATCAACACGGGTGACAACCTGTCCGACCCGGAGGGCGTTCCGGAGACCCTGGACGCGCTGGGCCCCCTGATGGAGTTCCCGGGCGCGTACGTCTTCGGCTCGAACGACTACTACGGCCCGAAGCTCCGCAACCCCGCCCGCTACCTGATCGAGAAGGCGCAGGGCCGCCACGGCCTGAACGGCAACGCGCCCGCCGTGGGAGTGGTCCACAACCCGTGGGAGGACCTGCGGGACGGCTTCGACGGGGCCGGCTGGCTGAATCTGACCAACACGCGCGGCACCCTGAAGATCGACGGGTTGTCGGTGGAGCTGACGGGCCTGGACGACCCGCACATCAAGCGGGACCGGTACGCGCGGGTCGCGGGCGGCCCGTCGGACACGGCGGACTTCTCCATGGGCGTCGTCCACGCCCCGTACCTGCGCGTCCTGGACGCGTTCACCGCCGACGACTACCCCCTGATCCTGGCCGGCCACACCCACGGCGGCCAGCTCTGCATCCCCTTCTACGGCGCGCTGGTCACCAACTGCGACCTGGACACGGACCGCGTGAAGGGCCTCTCCACCCACACCGCGGAAGGCCGTACGGCGTACCTCCACGTCTCGGCGGGCTGCGGGACGAACCGCTACACGCCGGTACGGTTCGCCTGCCCGCCCGAGGCGACGCTGCTCACGCTGGTGGCGGGCACGTGAGGCAGCAGCGGGCCAAGTAGCCAGGGACGCGTGGGGGCGGGCCTCGGGGGCCGGAGCCGACTCGGACTCGGATTAACCCACTCGGCCCGCCCGAATCGCCCCTTTCGCCCCTTTTCCTTAGCGTGAGGGGCATGACCGCCCCGATACCCAGGGACATCCCGGACCTCCCCGCGCTCCCGGGCATGCCCGGACTGCTGCCCTCCCCCGTCCCCGCCAGGGCGGTGGTGGCCCCCGTACGCCGCCCCCTGGCCGCCGTCTTCCGCCTGCTGACGGCGCTGACCGCCCTCACGGGCGTGACGATCTGCCTCGCGCTCGGCAGCCCGCTGCGCGTCCTCGGCTACTTCACCGTCCAGAACGGCATCCTGCTGGCCCTGATCATGCTGCTCTCGGCCCGCCGCGCCTGGACCGCCCGCCACCCCCTGCCGAGCGCCCTGACCGGAGCGGTACTGCTGTACACGGCGATCACCGGCCTCGTGTACCACCTGCTGCTGGCCGACGCGGCGACCCCGTTCACGATGATCGACACGGCCACGACCGCCCCGAGCCCCTGGCACGCCGTGGCCGTCCACCTCCTGCACACCGCGGTACCCGCGGCGGCGGTCGTCGACTGGCTGCTCCTGACCGCGCCGGCCCAGCTGCGCCTGCGCCAGGCCCCCGGCTGGCTCCTCTACCCCCTCGCCTACCTGGCGTTCTCCTTCGCCCGCGGCGAGCTGCTCCTCCCCGGCACCCCGGGCCGCTACCTCTACCCCTTCCTCGACGTCGAGGCCCACGGCTACAAGGGCGTCCTCGGCAACGCCCTCCTCCTCGGCCTCTCCTTCTACGCCCTCGCCGTCCTCCTCGTGGCTCTCGACCACGCCCGCCCGAACCCCATCCGGCACCGCTCCAAAACCGGATTTCGTGTCCAGCCACCAGTGGGCTAAAGTAAACGACGTCGCCGCGACGAGCAGCGACACCGGGGTGTAGCGCAGCTTGGCAGCGCGCTTCGTTCGGGACGAAGAGGTCGTGGGTTCAAATCCCGCCACCCCGACGCCGTAGTACCAGGTCAGGGGCCTGATCCGCATCGCGGGTCGGGCCCCTGAATGGTTTCGGAGGCCATCTCGGGATCCGTTTGGGAGCAAAGTTCGGGATCTGGCTCCCGCGGAGCGCTGGTGGCCCGCCTCAGGACCCCCGACGCCTCCGAGCGCAGTCGACTCACCTTCAAGCGGCCGACTCGTGTCCCGGACCGACCTCTTCCGGTGGGGCGAGAAGCCAGCCTGAAGTCGCAGTCGCCGGGACGGTGCCGCAAGCGCTGGACCATCAGAGTGCCGAGAAGTGCGACCCCACGGCCGCCAACCGGCGCCGCGTCCGTACCGACGTCTGGTGGGGAGTGGACGCATGGATCGCAGAGGCTTCCTCACCATCACGGGAGCCACCCTGACGGGTCTCGCGGCGAGCTGGGTGGACGCGCCCTCCGCCATGTCCGCGGCGCTCAACGGTGACCGGGCCACGGACACTATCGTCTCGATGATCGAGCAGCGCATCAGCACCCTCGCACGCTCGACGACCAGCTCGGCGGCGCTCGACTGCTGGAACAGGCGCGAGGCGACCTGGCTTTGGTCATCGGTCTCGTCAGCACTGGCCGCTACACCGACAAAGTCAGGCTCCGGCTGTACTCGCTGGCGGCCCGCGTGTCACACCTGGCCGGATGGATGGCCTACGACGCCGGCCTACGATCCGCAGGGCAGCGCTATTACGTCGGTGCCTGCGCAGCGCCCGCACCGCCGGCGACGACGCCTTCGACGCATTCAGCCTCGCAGAGATGGGCGTGCACGTCTCCGAGGCGGGGCGCACCGCCGAGCGTCATGACCTCATCTCGACCGCCATCGACAACGCGCCACGTTCTCTGCCGCCCTGCACCCAGTCGTTCCTCTACTTGCACAAGGCAGAGGCCATGTCACCCGACGGCGATCACCGCGAGGCATGCACGGCCCTCAGCCGTGTTACCTCCCTGAGGGAACGCCACGTGACGGACGAAAACCCTGACTGGCTCGACTTGGCCGCTCAACGCCCTCTCTGAACTCCGGGCACAGCGCACGGCAACAGGGCGTATGCCGTCACCGACCCACCCGAGATCGACTTCGACTCACCGGAGGTGCAGGAGGCAGAGCTCCCGGCGTCTAATGGGGTTGGTACAGCTCGCGCGCTTGCGCGCATGTACGCAGCGCTGATCGACGAGGTGGACGGCGTGCGCCTGCTCCCCCCCGTTACCTTTTTCGTGGCTCCGCAATGGGGCCTCCGGCCTTCGGGTCCGGCATGACTTCCCCCCCCTTGTTGTTCATGATCCGGGGGGTGGTGTCACCGGGTCCGGAGGCATCGACGGACCGCTGATGAGGGGCTTGAGCACCGGCTTCACCCAGGCCGGAAGAGCTCTCCGTAACGTGGATGTGGCAGCTCGGTGCCCAGGCAAGGCCGGACGTGAACGTGATGGAGGGGCCTGCACGTGATCGACACCGGCGACATCGACGTCTTCCTCGGCCTGGACGTCGGCAAGGGCGAACACCACGCCACCGCCGTCACCCCGGCCGGCAAGAAAGCCTTCGACAAGCGCCTGCCCAACACCGAACCCAAGCTCCGCGAGCTGTTCGCCAAACTCCAGGCCAAGCACGGAACGGTGCTGGTCGTGGTCGACCAGCCGGCCTCGATCGGCGCCCTGCCGCTGGCCGTGGCCCGGGACATGGGCTGCCCGGTCGCCTACCTGCCGGGCCTCACGATGCGGCGGATCGCCGACCTCTACCCCGGTGAGGCCAAGACGGACGCGAAGGACGCGTTCATCATCGCCGACGCGGCCCGAGCGATGCCACATACGCTGCGGGCGATCGACGGCGAGGACGAGACGATCGCCGAGCTGGAGATGATCGTCGGCTTCGACGACGACCTGGCTGGCGAGGCGACCCGGGTCGCGAACCGGCTGCATGGCCTGCTGACCCAGATCCACCCGTCGCTGGAACGGGTGCTGGGGCCGCGGTTGCAGCACCCGGCCGTCCTGACGCTGCTGGAACGGTTCGGGTCACCGGCCCAGATCCGCAAGGCGGGGAGGCGGCGGCTGGTCACGCTGCTGCGGCCGAAGGCACCGAGGATGGCCGAGCGTCTGATCGAGGACATCTTCGCCGCGCTGGACGAGCAGACCGTGACCGTTCCGGGGACCGAGGCGGCCGCGCTGATCGTCCCGAGCCTGGCCGCCTCCCTGGCGGCCGTGCTCGACCAGCGCAAGCTGCTGGCCGGGCGGATCGAGGAACTGCTGGAGGCCCACCCTCTTTCGAAGGTCCTGACGTCGATGCCAGGAGTCGGCGTCAGGACCGGAGCACGGATCCTGATTGAGGTCGGCGACGGCAGGACCTTCCCGACCGCCGGCCACCTCGCCGCCTACGCCGGTCTCGCCCCGGCCACCCGGAGCTCGGGCTCCTCGATCCGCGGCGAACAGCCCTCCAGGAGAGGAAACAAGCGGCTCAAAAGGGCTTTCTTCCTCTCCGCGTTCGCCGCCCTGGGCGACCCCGCGTCCCGGGCCTACTACGACAAGAAGATCGCCCAGGGCAAGCACCACACCCAGGCCCTGCTCTGCCTCGCCCGACGCCGGGCCGACGTCCTGTTCGCGATGCTCCGTGACGGAACCTTCTATGAACCGCAGTCGTCGGCCGCAGTCACCTGACCTGCGGGTCTGCGAGGAGGACGACTCGATCGGCCTCGACATCGAAGCCGAGCACTGGATGGCCATGGTCGCCTTCCGGGTCCATCAGCACGGGCTTGTTCAGCCGCCTTCCGATCTCCCGGAGGAAGCCGCAGAACACATCAAGTCGCTCCTGGCCCTGCAACTCCCGCAGGTCGACGTCGAAGTCGACTTCGTCGTCGGCATAGAACCGGAAGATCGCCAGCACATCGGCCGTCGGCCAGACCCGCAGGTTCGGGCACTCGGCGCCCGCCGGGCGGGACAGCACGACCTCCGCCCGGGGCACCGGAAGCACCGCTTCTCCCTCGGAGTACTGGCACTTCCAGCCCTTCCCCGCGACCAGGTCGAGGACCGCCTGCCAGTCCTGCACCGAGGCATTCGGGACACGCATGTCCGGCAACGACCCCATCAAGTCCGGGTCGAAGAAGCACTTCACGTCATCCCACAACAGATCAGCCACCCGGCCATGCTGCCCGCCTCACCGACCCAGCGCACCCCCGTTTCCCTTGACCAAAGACATAGGGGCCCCCCGGCCACCCTGGCATCGGCAACCGAGGAGGAGGCCAGCGGCAAGGATCAGGTCATGCTCATCCCGAGCCGCTTCAGCGCCGGGTACTCGCTGCCCATCGAGACCCACCCGATGATTGAGCCAAGCTCTTTTGGTCACACCGGCCGAGGCGGGTCACTCGCCTTCGCCGATCCAGAGCACGGTGTTGCTTTCGCCTACACGATGAACCGCGTCATCGGAGGCGGCGGCGACGTGCGTGCGGCCTCGCTGGTCGAGGCTGTGCGCCGGGCCCTGACGTGACTGACTTGGTGGCCGAGCGTCTGGTGATCATTCGGAAAGCCATGACCGCTTCACGTATGAACGGCGACGAAACGCACGGGTTCGGCAAGTACTGCTGTAGCGACGGTCAGGTCCGCCAGTCGCGCCGACAGCGTCGCCTCCGCCAGGCGTAGCGGCAGCGCGTCCGCGAACTTCAGTCCTCGCACCGCCCGTTCGTCGACTGCGGGAAGGCAGAGCCGGTCGGGGGCCTCACTCAACGCTTCCTTCCACACCGGCGGGGTGAGATCTTCGCGTAGGCGGATCCAGTGATCGTTGATGCGCTGAGCCGGCACCGCGATGCCCTCCAGCGTGGCGGCCAGCGTCGCGTTCGCCCGGTGGCCTGCCCAGGTCCACCAGCGCAGTTGTCCCGATTCGTCGCGCGCGATCAACGTGCCGCCCGGGTGAACCTTCTCCAGGAAGACCTCACGTGCCTCCTTGAGCGTCGTGGTGGCGCGTTGGGTCTGGGCGATGGGCGGATCCGTGCCGAGCAGGACCTCGCGCACGGCGCGGGTGACCTCGAAGGAGGTTCCCTGGCCGAAACCGGTGCCGCTCCACTTGGCCTTTCCGCCGCCGTCGACCGGCTCGACGAAGCAGCGTTTGCGGCGCCAGTCGATGTAGGTGACCTGCCAGCTGCGGCCGGCGAGGAGGAGTCTGCGGGGGCCGGCGACGCGCTCGGTGAGCAGGGCGGGGTCGGTGCGGCCGATCTCGGTGCGGCCCTGGAGGACGGTGAACTGCGGGGGTGCGGTGAAGACGGCGGTGAGGTTCATGAAGTGGCGGTGGCCGAAGCGCCGTTCGGCTTCGGGGCCGATGAACAACATGCCGCCGTCCTGGTCCAGGTATCCCTCCTCGACCAGATGGCGGACGATCGGCTCGGCCGGTCCTCCGAACGGCCCCAGGCCGTTCCACCACTCCTGCCAGAGCCGGTCTCCGACGCGGTGTTCCTGGAGGCAGAGGGCGAGCAACTGCTGGGCGACGATGTGGCGGGGCTCGGGGGGCGCGGTGACCGGTTCGACCCAGCCTCGCGACCACTGGAGCAGCAGACCCGCGGCAGCCAGGAGTCCGCCCTGGTCGAGGGTGAGGAAGAGGCAGTTGCGGGTCGTCCCGGGGCGGCGCCCGGTGCGGCCCAGGCGCTGCAGGAAGGAAGCGACCGAGGTGGGCGCGTCGATCTGGATGACGCGGTCCAGGTCGCCGACGTCGATGCCCAGTTCCAGGGTGCTCGTGGCGACGATGACGCAGTCGCGCGCCTCCGCGAACGCTGTTTCCGCGCGTCTGCGTTCGTCGAGGGAGAGGGAGGCGTGCGAGAGGAACGTGGTCACGCCCTTGGCCCGCAGTTTGGCGCCCAGCTCCTCGACCAGGCGCCGCGACTCGCAGAAGACGAGCCGCTTCTCGCCACGGTGGAGGGCGCTGATGACGGTGGCCGCGTTGTCGAGCGAGCCGACGTAGTCGAGCTGGATGTCACCCGGTGGCGCGGAAGCCGGTGTCGGCTGTGCCTCGGACAGGTGGGGCGCGACGACGTGGCCGTGGCGCCGCCCTGCTCCCGATCCCTGGAGCCAGGTGAGCAGGGCTTCGGGGTTGCCGACCGTCGCGGAGAGGCCGACGCGCTGTACAGAGCGGCCTACGACTCGCTGGAGGCGCTCCAGTACGGCGAGCAGGTGCCAGCCGCGGTCGTCGCCGGCGAAGGCGTGGACCTCGTCGACGATCACGGCCCGCAACCCGGAGAAGAAGGACGCGTGGTCGACGTTGACGCTGACCAGCATGGCTTCCAGCGACTCGGGGGTGGTCAGCAGCACGTCGGGCCGGGCCGCGAGGATGCGGCGCCGGGCGCCGGCCGGTGTGTCGCCGTGCCACAGGGCAGCGGTCCGGCCGAGCCAGGCGGTGTAGGTCTCCACGCGCGGAAGCAGGTTGTTCAGCAGCGCCTTGAGGGGACATACGTACAGCACCGATGTGCCGGACCAGCCCTGGGCGTGCATCCGGGACAGCAGGGGGAAGCAGGCGGCTTCGGTCTTGCCGCCGGCCGTCGGGGCCAGCAGCAGGGCGTCGTCTCCCGCGGTGAGCGGGGCGACGGCGGCCTTCTGGAGCGGGCGCAGGTCCTTCCAGCCCAGGGTGTTGACGATGTGGTGGACCAGCGCCGGTTCCAGGCCGTCGGCGGCGGTCACGGCAGGTCCAGCTCGATGTCGTCCGCCCTGTCGGCGGCGGCGTTGCGTTCGGTGTCCGTCAGCTCGCCGTCCGAGACGGTGAGCTGGTAGTGCCTGCGCGGGTCGAAGTCCTCGAACTCGTCGACACGGTCGAGGACGTCGGCGACGAGCTTGCGCAGAAAGACGCGGGGGGCGATCCCGACGTTGCCGCCCAGACCTCCGGTGACGGCGGTGGCGAGTTCGCCCACGTAGGCGTCGTCGACCCGCGCGGTGACCCGCTCGGGGTGGCGGGCCGCTCCCCGGTAGAGGTCCCGCACCTTCCGGCCGAGTTCGCCCAGGCGCGGGAGGTCGAAGCCGGGCAGGCGGAGCTGGACGGCGCGGGGCGAGTCGAAGCGGGCGTCTGTGGTGAAATCAGTCGCGAGCCGCTGGGCCAGGGGCGGGAGCCGCTGGACGCCCTGCTGGCCGTCGTAGAACGCGGGCGTCCCGGTGATGACGAGGAAGAGACCGGGGAAGCGTCCGGCGTCGATCTCGTCGAGGAGCTGGCGCAGTGCGTTGAGGCCTTTCTCCCGGACATCGCCGCGGACGCGTTGCAGGGTCTCCGTCTCGTCGAGGACGAGGAGCAGCCCCGGGTGGCCACAGTCGCGCAGCACGGTCAGCAGTCCCTGGAGGAAGCCGAGCGCGGCGAAGTGGTCCAGGTCTCCGCGCACTCCCGCGGCCCGGCGGGCGGACGCGGCCACGGACTTCTGGCCGCCGAGCCAGGCGATCAGGGCTTCCGCTGTCGCGCCGTCCCCGGCGGTGACGGCCCGCCGGTAGCCGCGCAGGGCGGCGGCGAACGCGGGTGTGGTGCGGGCGACGTCGGCGAGCCGGCGTTCCATCAGCGCGTCCACCGCCGCGGCGAGGGCTTCCTCGTCGTCCTCGTCGATCTCCGAGCCGTCGAGGACCTCCTCCTCCAGGGTGTAGAACCACGAGTCGACGACCGCGCGCAGCGCGCTGGGCTGGTGGGTGGCGGTGGCCAGGCGCTCGGTGAGCCGGCGGTAGACGGTCTCCAGCCGGTGCAACGGTGTCTCGGTCTCGGAGATCTGCACCTCGGCGGTGGCGAGTCCCGCGCGTTTGGCGCGTTCGGCCAGCCAGCGGGCGAAAAAGGTCTTGCCGGAGCCGTAGTCGCCGCGGACGGCGTGGAAGGCGGCACCGCCGCGGGTGACGGTGGCCAGGTCGTCGTCCAGGGCGGCTTCGAACCGGTCCAGTCCGACCGCGAACAGGTCGAGGCCGGACTGCGGGACCGTGCCGCGCCGCAGGGCGTCGATGACCTCGCGGCGCCGGACGGCGCTCACGGAGGCGGGGTCGGTCACGCCTTCTCCTCCCCCTGACTCGCTGCCTCGTCCGTTTCGCCTTCCTTCGGCTTGGGCAGGAACTGCCCGCGCAGGAGCGGCACGTCGAGCTTGACCGCGTGCCCGCCGTCGATGAACCCGAGGACGGGATACCCCTCGACGTTCAGCAGCCGCTGCACCGTGGCGACGAAGCCCTCGATGTTGCGGCGGACCCGCCCGGTGGCGGAGATCGCCGTGGCCAGAGCGGCCGGCGACATCGTCCCGCCCGCTGTGACGAGTGCGTCGATGACCGCGGCCACCACCTTGGCCTCGGGCGCTTTGCGGACGTACTCCTTCTGGGCCGCGTACACCTCGCTGCTCACCACCATGGTCCCCAGCGACTCTGCCGCCGGCGGCGCGGCTTCCGTCCGGGCGGACGGCCGCGCCTCGGCGGCCGGCGCGCTCTCGGAGGGCGCCGTGGGCCGCGCGGGCGTGGGGTGCTCAGGCGTCGTGAGGCGAGCGGCCGTCACGGCGGCGGACTCCGGTCCGTCACCGGTGGCCCGCGTCCGCCACCAGCCCGGCGTGGACAGCTCGCGCGGCAGCGGCACCCAGTCCTTCGGGGCTTCCTCCCCGGCCGGCAGCAGAACGAGCACCGGGACGGTGACTTCGGCCAGGGATGCTCCGCCGTGGTACCCGGCGCGCCGCCCGGTGTAGCGGATGTCCTCGCGCCACGGCAGGATCACCGCTCCCCCGCCCTCTCGGACCCGCGGGCCGTGGACGGCGATCTCCCCATCCTCCACCACCTCACCGGTACGCCAACGGGCGGACTCCGCGCCGTCGGCGGCCGTCGGGGCGTCGGCGCGGCTGCCGCGCTCCAGGACGTGTCCGTGGTCGGCGACGAGGACGACCGGGCGGCCGTAGCTGCGGGCGGCGGCGAGCAGTTCGCGCAGATGCGTGACGTCGGCCAGGGACCAGGTGGTGCCGCGGCCGTGCCGGCCGTTGTCCAGTGCCTCGTCGATGGTGTTGAGAACCACGCCCACCACGGCGTCGGAGGCGAGGGCGGTCATGAGTTCGTGGGAGAGCGCGTGGCCCGCTTCGCCGCCGATGGCCGCCTTGTGGAAGAGGGCCGCCGCCTTGCGCCGCCGTTTCCAGAAGGCGGTGAAGCCGCTCGTCTCGGTCGACTGGCCGCCACCCGCCGCTTCACCCGTCAGCAGCGAGGCACGGCTGACGCGGGTGATGGAGGGCAGCATCGAGACAGCGGCGAGCCGTGCCGGGGCCTCTCCCGCCTCTGGACGTGGCACGATCTCGCGCCAGCCGTCGCGTTCCGCCTCCTCGCCGAGCTGGGCGGCGACCGCGCTGCTCATGCCGTCGAGGACGAGGAGGAGCGGAGCGGCCTGGCCGGCCAGCGGGCGTACGACGGTGTCCAGCACGTTCTCGACGACGAGGCAGCCGTCGGGGTGCCGGGCGGTGGCGTGCGCGGCCCAGGCGGCGAGCCTTCGGGCGAACTCCTGGTCGAGGCGCTGCCTGCGCTCCCGTGCCTGTTCGTAGAGGGCGCGCAGGTCCCGGCCGGTCTCCAGGTCGCCGTCGGGGTCGCCCGCCCACAGCACGGTGAGCGCCCGGTCCACCCAGCCCCAGTCGGAGACGTGCGCCCGTACGGCGGCGGCCACGCTGGTGACGGCGGGCTCGGGGCCGCTGAGCCAGCGCGCCACCCGTACGGCCGTCTCGGCGGCCTGGACGTGGTCCGGGCGGAGGCCGGCCAGGGCGTGGCCGAGCAGGTCGGCCAGCGCGGCCTCGCCGACGGCCGGTGAACGGCGGGCCTCCGCGACGGTCCGGCGCAGTTGCGCGGTGAAGCTGGACGGGAGGAAGCGGCTCGCGGTGAGTCCCGGAATGAGACCTGCCTTGTCGGCCAGCTCGTCGGCCCGGTCCAGTACGGCGTCGACGCGTCGGCGGGCGTCCTGGCTGGTCCGGGCGTCGGCGATCCAGCGGGTGAGGGTTCCCTCCACGGCGTCGGTGAACACGGCGAGTTCCGACCGCCGGGGCATGACCTGCCCGAACAGCCCGCCGAGGGCGAGCACGGTGTCGGGCTGGGCGGCGGGGTCCCGCAGTGCGGCGCCGAGCAGTCCGAGTGGCAGGGCGTCGTGGCCGAGTCCGGCCTCGGCGAGGGACAGCAGGACGGGGACGGCCGGTCCGGCGACCTCCGCGAGCCACTTCTTCAGTTCCGCGCGCTCGGTGGTGCCCAGTTCCGCGAACCGCCGGGGGCCGGCGGGTGTGCGCGACCAGGCGAGCAGAGTGTCGGCGTCGAGGGTGACCTGCCCGTCCTGCCCTGAGGAGCCGTGCACCGCGCGCAGGCCGAGCCGTTCGGCGGTCAGGGCGCGCAGGGCCGCGTCCCGGGTCAGCACTCCGCCGACGCGCGGCCAGCCGTCTTCCGCGGGCTCCGCTTCGACCAGGGCTTCCAGGAGCCACCGCTCGCGGTACATCCGCGGGTCCAGGGCGGTGGCGCCGAAACGCTGGAGGACGACTTCGGCGTTCTCGACGGTGAGGGTCTTGCGCCGTACGGCCCTGCCGCGCACGTCCCAGCCGAGCTGCTCGTCCTCGATCCCGGTCGTCAGCACCAGCACGTCGGAGGAGGCGGCGGTGCTCCTGTGCTCGTGGAGGGCGGCGACGACGCCGAGGACGGAGGCTTCGTCCCGTACCTGGACGCGCCGCGCCTCGCCGTCCAGGGTGACGGTGAACCGGGGCGGGGCGCCAGGCGCGTACCGGCCGTGGACGAGCACGAGGCTGCACTCACCCAGGTCCTTGGCGTTCGCCGCGAGCAGGGCCTCGACGGTACGGCGGCCCACCCGGGGCAGGGCCGGGGCCATCAGCCGGCGGTCCCTTCGCCCGGTTCCGTAACGGTCCCGGCGGAGCCGTCGGGACCGGACCCGTTGTCGAGGACCGGCTGCCAGGAGACCTGGATGCGGGTGCCGGGGTGGGCGGCGAGGTAGGCGCGGATCTCCGCGTCGATCTCGGCGACCGTGGTGGCCAGCGATACCTCCAGCTGGGTGGGCTCGATGAGGTGGACGGCGCGCCGGGGACCGGCCTGTGCCGGGACGACGGCCTGTGCGTCGCCCCCGCCGCGGGAGGCGTCGTCCGGCGTGGAGGGCTGGTCCGGGGTGGGTGTCGAGGGGACGGAGGGCTTGCCGTGGGTGGCCGGGCTGACGTCCTCGGCGGTCGGCTCCGGCGTGACCGGCGCGACGGGCGGAGTTGTCGGCTGGGCCGGCTGCGCGAGACGGGTGGCCTCGCGCATCAGGGCCATGACGGTGTCCGGGAGCCGGTCCAGGACGGGCACGAGCGAGACGGTCTGCTCGTGCTCGCGGGCGGTGCGGTGCACCTCGTCCAGGAAGCGGGTGGCCCGCTCGCCGAGGCTGTCCTGGCGTACGGCGAGGTCGCGGCGTACGTCCTCCAGCAGGGACCACTTGGTACCGCGCAGCGCGGCGGCGACCTCCGGGGCGTGCCGCAGGGCACCCGCGATCTCCTCGTCGGTCACGTCGTACGCGGCGGCGGCCAGCTCCCGCACGCACGCGGCCGGTTCGGTGGTGCGCAGCAGCCGGGCGACGAGGTCGGCGGCGGCCTTGGTGGACTTCAGGCGGGGTGCGTCGGCGCCGGTCAGCCCGAGGTGGGTGGCGTGCTCCGTCAGCAGGGTGCGCACCTCGCCGAGGGCCACGCGGTGTTCCTCCGCGACCGCGCGCACGCCTTCGGCGAGCCGGGCGACGTTGCGGGCGAACAGGACCCGCGAGACGGTCCTGCCGAAGATCGTCCCGGCGCGGCCGAGCGCGGTGTGGAACTCGTCCTCGGTGGGCAGTTCCACGGCCCTCAGCCCGTATCCGGGACCGATCCGCTCCAGCTCCGGGGCCTTGGGCAGCGGCGAGGTCTGGTAGACCCAGGTGCGGTCGTCGAGCAGGGCGTACGTGGCGATGATGAGGTTGCCGACGTGGCGGTCGAGGCCGGTGTAGCCGAGCTCCTCGATCCAGTCGCGGATGTCCTCCACGGACAGGTCCGGGCCGGCGTCGGAGGTCTCGGCGGCCTTCTTGTTGATGCGCAGGCGCCAGTCGGTGGTGACGTTCAGCGGCCCCTCGTGGACCTCGCCGAGCTGGAGGGCGTGCGCGATCCGGCGGACGACGGGCAGGTGCCGGCTGTCGACCACGACGCGCCGGGAGCCGTCCTCCATCGCCCTCGTGATCCATTCGAGGGTGGTCTTCAGCTCGCCGGTGGTGACGGCCTTGCGGGTGAGGCGCGGGTCGAAGTCGGGGTGCTTGGGGTGGCGGGCGCCGAGGAGCCCGTCGGCGAGCAGGAAGAGGTTCTCCTCGAAGCCGACCGCCGGTTCGGGCCGGGTGCGGGTGAAGCCGGGCTGGAGGGAGATCAGGTGGTGGCCCTCGGGGACCTCGGCGCCCGCGGTGCCCGGCTCGGCCTTGTTGATGCCGTACAGCTGCAGCAGGGCGTCGGTGAGCTGGGTCGTGAGACTGTCGCGGGACGCCTTGAGCTGGTTGCGGATCTGGATGCGTTCCTCGGCGGGGCGGGTCGCCGTGTGGTCGTCGAGCCGGTCGCGCTCCAGCAGATAGTTGATCTTCAGCAGGCGTCCGAGGTTGCGGGCCTTCTGCTCGGACAGGAAGTGTGGCAGCCAGACGATGGTCGGCGCCGTCTTCCCGGCGCGCTTCATCCGCTCCACCCGCTGCACGTCGTCCATGGGCGAGCGGCCGTGGTCGTCGAAGGGGTAGTCGAAGACGAAGCGGATGTTGCCCTTGGTCTGCGGCGCGAACTCGGCGTCGGGCAGGTGCGGGTCGCGGACGTTGCCGAAGACGAACTCGACGGTGCGCTTGGTGCCGCGCCAGACGACGGTCCGCTCGCAGACGAACGCCTGGGTGTCGGGGATGCCCAGGGCCGCCCACAGCTGGTCCTTGATCCACTGGCGGCGGTAGCCGTCCTGGTCGGCGACGCCCTGCACCTCCTCCAGCAGCGGTTCGACGTCCAGGTCGGACAGGTGCAGGTGGAAGACCGGGTCGGCGGGGTCGCCCTCGCTGCGCAGCTCGCCGTCGAAGCCCTCGGCCTGGAGCTCCTGGAGGCGCTGGACGGCTTTGGCCCCGGCGTCGCCCACCCGGGTCCTGATGGTGCCGTGGTTCAGCGCGGCGAGCCGGCCGCCCGTGAGCCGGGTCAGGGCGGGCACGTTGGGGGCGAGGGAGGCCAGCAGCAGCGTCTTGACGAGCCGGTCGTCGATCCGGAACCGCTGGTCGTCCTCGGAGCCGTACTTGGTCAGCAGGTGCTCGCGGACGCGGGCGTGGAAGCGGTGCGCGATCTCCGACTCCTTGCGGAGCTTCGCGGTGAACGCCTCACCGGTCCGCTCGGCGATGACGTCCCACAGGTCGCCGATCGGGATGAGCTGGCCGAGCCGCAGGTCGTCGCGGTGGCGCCGCAGCAGCTCCTGCACCAGTTTGAGACCGGTCCGCTCGCGCTGGAGCGCACCGGAGAGGTCGACCAGCACGTTGAGCAGGGCCGGGGACAGCGGATACAGGGTGCGGAAGTCGTCCCAGCTCGCCTCGGTGCGCCCCTGCGCGTCGAGCAGCACCTGCCGCACCTCGTCCCGCGACGACTCGACGATCTTGAACGCGTCGTCGCGTGCCTGCTCCATGCCCGGACGCGGGGCGAGCACCCGGTGCTTGATGATCTCGACGAGGTTGCTGTCCTCCAGCTCCACGACGTCCAGCCGGCCGGCGAGGTAGTCGACCTGCTGTTCCAGGTTCTGCACGTCGGCGCCCGCCACGTCGGAGCCGATCAGCTGGGACAGGTCGCGCTGGCGGGAGATGAAGGACACGATCGGCACGGGCCGGCCACTGTCGGCGGACTCGATCAGCTTGACCAGCCGCTGCACCTGGTCGCGGACGAAATCCTGGTCACCCATGTGCGCCTGGAGCCACAGGATCAGCTCGTCGAGGAAGAGGACGACGCCGTGGTAGCCCAGCGACTGGGCGTGGCGGGAGATGACCTTCAGGCCGTTCTCCAGCGGGATGAAGGACTGCGCGTCGCCGCGGGCAGCCTGCGTGTACGCGGCCATGGGCCCGGTCAGCAGCGCCGACACCAGCCGCTCCCGCTCCTCGCTGCCGGGCGGCGCGGCGAAAGCCCGGTCCAGCTCGGCGGTGCTCCAGCCGCCCGTGCCGGGCAGGTCGGCTCCTCCGTCGATGCCCGGCAGGTCGTCCTCGTCGTCCGCACCGCCCCCGCCGGGGGCGGTGGCCGCCGCCCCGGCACCGAGCCACTGCCGGAACTTGTCGTCGTCGCCGAGGAACTTGCGCTGCCGGTCCGCGTCGGCGAGCAGCGCGTCCGACCGGTAGACGGCGGGGGTCGCCGCCTCCGGGTGCAGCTCCCGCACCGTGTGGACGTAACCACCGAGCAGCGCCGAGTCGAGATCGGTCGATCCGACCAGGTGGTACGGGATCATCAGGAACCGGCTGCCGCCCAGCCAGTCCCGGTGCTCGGCGACGACCTCCGTCAGTCCCCGCTTGTTCAGAGCCCCCTCGTGGCCGTTGAGCACGGCGTGCAGCACGGTGAGGAAGTGGCTCTTACCGGCACCGAACGAGCCGTGCAGGTACGCGGCGTGCGAGTCGCCCGTGCGGACGGCCTTCGCGACGATGCCGAGCGCCTTGCGGAACGCCTTCTGCAGCTGCTCGGTGACAACGTACTCCGCCACCCGCTCGTCGGCCTCGTGGAAACCCTGGGAGAGGTCGACCTTGAAATCGCCCGCGTGGACGTCCTCCTTGATGTCGATGACATCCCGGAGGAACAGCTCTGTGGTCGACATCAGGCGATCATTCCCTCACTGTGCTGGCGGCCGGCCCGGACAGCGCCCCCCTCAGGCGTTGGCGCGACGTCCATCTTGCCAGGTGGGTCCGACAGTGGGAGGGGAGATCGTCACACCTTCAGGGTGGGGGATCACGGTGGGTGATCGTCTGGGGGTGGGTGGCCGGGTGCGCTCACGCGGGGTGTCCGGCGGGGGCCCTTCCCGGGAGGTCCACCTCCGCCCACACCGTCTTTCCCGGCCCGGTGCGCTCCGTCACACCCCAGCGAGAAGCCAGGGCGCCGACCAGGAGCAGGCCCCGGCCCCCGTCGGCGTCGGCGGACGGGGCCAGGCACACGGGCAGGGCGGGATGCGTGTCGGACACCTCGACGCGTACGAGCGCGGCGGCCGGCCTGTGGACCAGCCGCAGCGCGAAGTCGCGCCCCGCTACGCGTCCGTG
The DNA here is from genome assembly GCF_035645055.1 of Streptomyces sp. Classification (GTDB taxonomy): domain Bacteria; phylum Actinomycetota; class Actinomycetes; order Streptomycetales; family Streptomycetaceae; genus Streptomyces. Next base: position 191,487 of record NZ_DASQNH010000001.1, read on the forward strand.
CACCACGGCGTTGGCGCTCAGCTCCGCGACGATCAGTACGACGGCGTCCGACGCCGACGTGCCGTGGGGTACGCCCCACACGTCCAGTTGGTGCGCGGCGAGCCTGCGGGCGAGCCGCGCCCCGCGGCGGGTCGCGGAGAAACGCTGGGCGAACGTACGTACGGTGACGGTGACTTGGGTCTGCGGCGTCGGCATGCGGACCAAGGTCCCGCCGTCACGGCCCCGCCAACAGGGCCGACGCTGATACAGATTCGCCTGTACTGGTTCACTCGGTGGACTGGGTCAATCACGTTGCGTATCCATAGGGGCGGGTTCGGTGTGTGACGGTGCACGGGGAGGCGGCTGCATGGCTACGGACAACGGCGGCGGGGTCGGCAGCGGGGGCGGGGGTGTCGGTGGTGCCGGTGGCTCGAACGGAGAGCACGATCTGTCCGACAGCCTCAAGACTTTCGGCGCGGTGTTGAAGGCGCTGCGGGAGGAGGCCCGGCTCACCCAGGAGGATTTCGCCCAGCGGGTGCAGTACTCCGCGGCCTACGTCGCCAAGATCGAGCAGGGTAAGAGGTTCCCGCCGAGCGATCTGCCGTCACGAGCGGAACCGGCGCTCGGGGCGGCTGCGGCCAAGGTGCTGGCCGCTGCGGCGCGGAGCCTTACGCGGCGGGCGGGGCTGGCGTCGTGGTTCCGGCAGTGGGCGGGGATCGAGGAGGAGGCGGTGTCGTTGTATGCGTACGAAGCATGCGCGATCCCCGGTTTGTTGCAGCCGGAGCCGTACATCCGGGCCATCTTCGACCGCAGGTTGCCGCCTCTGTGCGAGGAGCAATTCGAGCGGCAGGTTGCCGCCCGCTTGGAACGACAGCGCCTGCTGGCCGAACGCCCCAACACCGAGTTCTCCTTCGTCATCGAAGAGGCGCTGCTGCGACGCCGGTTGGGAGGTAGTGAGGTCACTCGCGCGCTCATCGACAACCTGCTGGAGCAGGGCCGTCGCCGTAACGTTGAGATCTTGGTCATGCCGCTGCGCCAGGAAGACCACTCAGGGTTCGAGGGGCCGCAGTACCTTGCGGAATCTCAGGACAACAAGTGGGTGGGATACGTCGAAGCGCACGACACCAGCGCTCTCGTCACCGACCCGAAACTCGTGAGTGCGATGCTCCGCCGCTATGGAAAGATGCGCTCGCAGGCACTCAGCCGGACGGACACCGCGAGCCTGTTGGAGCAGATGCGAGGAGCGCTATGAGCAGCACCGAACTTGTCTGGTTCAAGAGCAGCTACAGCGGCGGTGGCGGTGGCAACTGCGTCGAGGTGGCCCTGGCCCCGCAGGCTGTGCACGTTCGCGACTCCAAGGACACTCGGATTCAGCCCCTGCGCATGTCCCCCACGGCCTGGTCGGCGTTCACCGCGCACGCGTCCGGCACCGCCCGCTGAGTCGTCGGTCGGCAGCTCGGGGAGAGCACTCTGGCTCTCCCCTTTGCCCGCTCTACGCGTCGTCCAGCTCCGGCTGTTCGGTCGTCTCCCGACGCGGTACGGCCTTCCGCCCGCGTGTCTTCCGTACCGGACGCCAGTCCTTCATCTGCGCCTCGCTCACGCCGTGTGTGCGCAGCAGTTTCCGGTACTCCGCCTCCAGGTCCTCTGCCGGTGAGCTCTCCCACTCGTCGTCGTACGCGCTGTGCCACTGGTGCACCCACGGCATGACCTCACGCAGTCCGGCGAGCAGGGGGACGAGCCGGTCGGCACCCCACGCGTCATTCCTGACACGCGTGTCGATCAGATCCGTGAGGGCCAGGGCCTGGTCCTTGTGGTCCCAGCCGGCCCAGCCGAGCATCAGTGTGGAGTCGCTGTCCGGGCCCGCGTCCGGGTAGGAGATGAACCGTTCCTTGGGGACGTCGAGCTTGCCGCGGTGGGTCCAGTAGGACTGCTTGAGGAAGTCGGAGGACTTGTACTTGGTCGGCGGGTCGATGTCGAGCCGTGTGCCGGTACGGTCCTCCTCGCGCTGCTTCTCCCAGACCTTCTCCCACTCGCGGCGAATGCGCAGGCCGGAGTCCTTGTAGCGCATCGCGGCGAGGTACGGCACGTGCTCGTCGGCGATGATCTCGTTGAGGATCTGCGCGAGGGGGAGGTCCGGCTTCTTCAGGTGGTCTGCGGCATAGAGCGCGGCCACTGAGGTGAAGTCGGGGTCGGAACCGAGCCGGTCGGCAAGGTTGTTGACGGTCAGCGTCCGGGGGCGGCGCAGCCCGTCACGCACCTCGAACCACAGGTCCTCGTCCTCGCAGCGGTCCAGCAGCCAGGTGCGGAGCGCGGCGCGTTCCTTCTTCTCCCACGGCTCGGTCGCCCAGCGGCGCTTGCACTCCGGGCGCTCGATGAGGGCGATGTCCTTGCGGCTGGTGATCAGGTCGATACGGGCCTGGACGATCTCCCGGTACCAGTCGGGCCAGTGGGCGGGGATCTCGGTGACGGGGGTCGAGCCGTGGCGCGTGAACCAGGCGGTTTCGACCTCCCCGGCCTCGGCTTTCCGCGCGAGGACGATTTCGAAGGCGCGCTCGCCGAGCTTGACCTCGGGGATGGTCTCTGGGTCGGGTGAGGGGGTCACGGTCCGGGCGACCTCGCGGTCGGTGAGCAGCCCGTAGAGACCGTAGACCTGCCAGTCCAGCTCCTCTTGCAGCGCGATCATGCGACGGCGGACCTCAGCGTGCGCGGCTTCGGCGTCATCCAGCGCTTGTCGCGTGGGCACGACAGTTGCGGCCACGGCCGAGGGCTCGAACTCGGCGAGCTTCTGTGCCTGGGCGTCGAGGATGCGGCCGAGGTGGCGCGGGAGCTTGGCTGGGAGGGGGAACTCTTGCAGCTTGGTACTGGTGAACTCGAAACGGTGCTCCCACAGCTCATCCGAGATACCGCCACCAATACCACCGTTCCCCTTGGACTGACTCACCTGCTTCAGCCAAAAACACGCGGTCGATGAATTGAGGAGTCCAAACAACTCCAGATATTCATCAACACAAGCCCCTTCGCGGAGCTTGATCACTGGAGCAGTACGGTTGAACACCTTGCCGCCCCGGTCCAGCACGAAGTGGTTGTGCGTAGCCACAAATGGAAAAGCGACAGAGAGCGGACTCCGGAAGCGACGCGGAAAGAACATGCTGTGGTCGAACCAACGCAGTCCTCTCTCCTCTGGCGTTTCACCGAAGTCCATGCGCTGCCGCAGTACGGTTCGGCTGGGCCAGAGGAACTGCTCCTCGCGTGGAGAAAGTTGGCGCAAATCTCCCTCCTTCGAGTAGGGGAAGAAGGTCTGCATCGGGGCCGAAAGGACATAATCGCGCAGCCCTTCACCTCGAACTACGGCGACACATCCGTGCGCTAGGCCACGGGTGTGCACAGCGGAGCGCGGCAGATAAAACGCATCATCCAGACCCGTATGCGTAGTCCGACCACCTTCAAGCAACACATCCGACAATTTGACGCGCGCCCGCTCGAAAATGGCGAACAGGTCTCCTGCCCCACCACCAGTCAAAGACCAGGGGTGTGCGGAGTATGCGACTGCCGCCGCATCCTCCACCGAAACCCACTCCGACTCGCTCCCCGGCTTGCCCACCTGCTCGACAATCGCCCGCCACACGGCCCCCTGGGACGCCTCTTCCGGCTGGGCAGGCTCCCCCCGCACACCCAGCACCGCCCGCACCGTCCGCTCCGGACTCGGAACCCGGTTACGCCCCACCAGAATCACCGTCGGCGTACCGTGCCCCGGAATGAAGGCACCCGACGTGTCGATCACGTGGGACAGCTCGACCCGGTTCCGGAAGACGACCTCGATGAGCTTCTTGCCGAACTCCCGCTTCATGAACGAATTCGCGGTGATCTGCCCTACGAACCCACCGCCGCCCAGCCGCCCGCCGGGCCCCTTCACCGCAAGCTCGAACATCCGCTGTGCGAACGGCACCGACAGCGCGTACGTGCCCGCGCACGCGTCGTACGCCGCCCGGTAGTTCTCGTTCTCCTGCTTGTCCTTCACCGTGATGTACGGCGGATTCCCCACCACCACGTGATACGAGCCCCGCCCCAGCAGGTCGACCTTCCTCGCGTACTCCCAGACATCCTCCGTGGCGTACGCGTACGTCTCCCCCTCTTCGCGCCCCACGACCGCCTCCGCGAGCAGCGTCTCCAAGTCGGTCTGGCTGCCCTGCGCTCCGCGCCCGTGCAGCAGCGAGTCGCCCACGGCCACGTTGATGGGGAACGGCGGCGCGTCCGCCAGCCTCCGCGTGCCCGCCGCGCGCATCGCGGCGACCAGGAGGCGGAAGCGGGCGATGCTCGCGGCGAAGGGGTTCTTGTCGCAGCCGTGGACGGACTCCAGCACCCGGCGCACCAGTGTCCAGTCGTCCGTGCCGGGTTCCGCCTGGCGCCACTTGTCCAGCAGGCGGTGGAAGATGCCGAGCAGGAAGTGGCCGGAGCCGCACGCCGGGTCGATGGTGCGCAGGCCGCGGCGTTCCCGGCCGTCGGGGCCGGTCCACACGGGGTCGAGACCGAAGCCCTGCCCGTCGTCGGCGACCGCCGGTTCCAGGGTCAGGTCGAGGATGAACTCCTCGACGAACTCGGGGGTCTGGAGCAGCGCGTACGTCTTGCGGGCGTGCTCGCTCAGGTCCTGGTAGAGGTCACCGAGGAAACGGGTGTCCCACTCAGGGTCGGTGAAGTCGTAGCGGATCTCGCCGTCCGCGCCCCAGCGGCGCCAGAACATCAGCAGTTCCGTCGCCGTCTCGTAGCCGGGGGTCAGCCCCCACAGCGGGTTGTGCCGCTCGTCGAAGAGGCCGGCGGCCGTCTCGTTGGTGCTCGCCAGGTGGCGGAACGCCTCGATGATCCAGTCGCGGTTGTTGTGGTGCGGGTAAGTGCGGAAGTGGGCTTCGTGCCGGGCCTCCGCCTCGGCGAGGCGTTCGCCGGGGCCGGCGAGGTACGGCTCGTCGATCAGGCCGTTGTCCTCGCAGAAGCGGACGAAGACACAGCCCAGTACCCACGCCACGGCGGCCTGCGTGACGCGCTCGTCGCGCCAGGCCGGGTAGGACAGGGCGGTACGCCGGGCCTCCTTGGCCTCGCGCCACTCGCGGTCCAGGCGGGTGCGGAACTCCTCCTCGGACTCGCTGCGGACCCGCAGGTCGTCCTCCAGTGCGACGACCAGCTTCTTCAGGTCCTTGAGCAGGGCCGCCTTGTCCGTGCCCGTAGTCGTCACCGTCACTCTTCGCTTCCTTCTCCCTGCACCGCGTCAGCGCCCCACCGCGTCATCCGCGGACCGGACCTCCCATCCTGCCGCACCAGCGCCTCCGTACGACGGCCCAGGGTCCGTCGCGATCTGGGAAAAGCCCCCGCAGCCCTCTTGATCGACTCGTTAAAGTGATCGTCGTGACGGCCTCGACACCCTCCGCGACACCGCCGCCGCCCGCATTCGCGACGGCGAGCAGGAACCACTATCGCGCGGCCACGCTGGCCGCCGCCAAGGACCTGCGGATATCCGCCGATCATCTGGCCGGGCTGGCGGCGGAATGCGGCATCAAGGCCATCCTGGCCGACTTCCTGGGTTCCCGGCTCAACACGCGAAACCGGCTGGAGAACGCCGAAGTGGCCACCGTGAAGGGCGCCCCGGGCAACCGGACGAGGAAACCGCAGGAACACGGGCACCTCCCCGAGCTGTGGGAACACCTCACCGCCGTCGCCCACCGCCGCCGGGGAGGCGGATCGGGCGCACTGTTCACGCAGCTCATCTGGAAGAACCCGTTCGCCGGCTGGGACGTCGGGGACCGGTACTGCGACGGCACCACGATTTCCGACGCCGCTCTCGACCGTCATCTGAAAGCCGCGTACGACCTCATCGCCGCGCATGAGCAGGCGAGCATTCTGGGGACGAGGACCCACGCATGAGCCGTTCCCCCGTGCGGTTCGACACCGCCTGGCAGGCCGCCCTCGACCACGCCCAGCAGGCTGCGGCGCAGTTCGGCATGGACGTCGTCGTCACCCGGGACGTGCTCGGCCGGGCCTGCCTCCTCATCGACGACCGGCAAAGCCCCCTCGCGCCCGATGACCCCGCCGTGGTGGTTCTCCGGGACGCGTTCACCGCCGCCACGCGCCCTTTCACCGGGCTGGAACCTCTCCTCTTCGGCGACAAGCTCTTCGCGCCCGAGCTGTACTTCGACGCCGACGACCGCGTGGAGGTCACTCCCCGGCAGGCCACCGGAACCGGGCCCGGCAGTGTGCACGTCCTGGAGCGGACCGTCATCGGCACCGACTGGGCACGGAGCACCCCCGCGCCGTCCGCCGGAGCCTCCCGGCGCCGGGACCGGCGGGTGGCGCTGTACGGCTTCAAGGGCGGGGTGGGGCGCACCACCGCCACCGCCGTCCTCGCCCGGTACCTGGCCGGAACGGGCCGCTGCGTGCTCGTGGTGGACCTCGACCTGGAGTCACCGGGCGTCTCAAACCTGCTGGAGGATGCCGCCGGCATCCCCCGCCACGGCATCGTCGACCACCTGATCGAGGGCGGTGTCGGCAACGCCGACGGGCTGGAGCTGGTGGCGCGCAGTTCCGCATTACCCTTCAAGGGCAACGGAGAGGTGTGGCTGGCGCCCGCGGGCGGCTCGCCGCTGGAGGGGGAGCCGTACGACTACCTCGCCAAGCTGAACCGCATCTACAGCGACCTCGCCGGGCTCAACCCCGGTGACGGGGACCGGCCGTTCGCCGCGCGGCTGGAGGAGGCGATCGCTGCCTGCGAGGACCAGGTGACCGAGCTGTCCCGGCGGCCGGACGTCGTCCTGCTGGACAGCAGGGCCGGCATGCACGACATCGCGGCGGTCACCCTGACCCATCTCAGCGGGCTCGCCCTGCTGTTCGCGGTGGACAACCCCTCCACCTGGGAGGGCTACAGCATGCTGTTCACGCAGTGGCAACGGCGTCCGGCCCTGGCCCGGGAGCTGCGGGAGCGGCTGCGGATCGTGGCGGCCATGTTCCATTCCGCCGGGGACGCGAAGCGGCTGCCCGCCCTGCGCGACCGCGCCCAGGAGCTGTTCGCCTCGACGCTGTACGACCAGCTCGACACGGACGAGGACGGCCCGGACGACGAGGGCGACGAGCTGTACCACCCTCCCCTGGAGGACGACGACGCCCCGCACGCCCCCATCCCCATCCTCTTCGGCAACGACCTGGTGGGGCTGGACCCGCTGCGCAGCCGGGACTGGCCCGAGCTGCCATTCGTCGAGGCCGCGTATCGGACGTTTACTACTACGGTGGAGCGTCTGCTGCCGAAACTGAACCCCGCCCCGGAGTCCTCATGACCGCCGCCCCGACCACCGACGAGTACCGCACCCTGATCGCCAGGGCCCTCGGTGCCGCACTCGACGCGGACACGGACGGCCCGGACCTGCGGCGGCTATTCACCCCGTCCAGCCACCGCCTCGCGCTCGACCCGGACGTGACCGTGGTCCGGGGCGCGCGCGGCACAGGCAAGACGTACTGGGCGAAGGCGCTGACCGATCCCGAGCTGAGGGAGGTGGCCGCGCGGTCATACATGATGCCGCGGCTCCGGCGGGTCCGGGTCACCACCGGGTTCAGGACAGGCGGCAACAGTGAGACCCCTTATCCGGGTAAGCGTAAAATCGCCAGGCTGTTGCGGGACGTGGTTGGTCCCGACGGCTATGACATCTTCTGGCACGCAATCGTGATGATGGCGCTCGACGTACCGGAGATCGCGAGCATTCCTGACTGGCCCGACCGTATCCGCTGGGCCGCGGCGAACGAAGACGCGTATGACGACGCGCTAGGCAAAGCCGACCGGGAAGCCCGAGACAGCGGCGAGACGCGCGTGCTGCTCTTCGACGCCTTGGACCATCTTCACGCGGACCGCACGACCGCCGACCGGCTGGTGTCGGCACTGTTCCAGGTGGCACTGGAGTTGCGGCTGACCACGGGGGCGCTGCGCGCCAAGATCTTCGTACGCCCGGACATGTACGACAGCGCGCCCAAGACGTTCCCGGACGCCTCGAAACTGGGGGCGAACGCGGCCGACCTGACATGGAGCCGAGAGAACCTCTACGGGCTCCTTTTCCACCGGCTGGGCAACCATCCGAGTACCGAGGCGGAAAAGTTTCGGGCGCAGTACGGCAAGTGGGAGGTGCAAGGTGAGGGGCGATTCATCGCGCCGGTCGACCTGATCGCCGACGAGAAGTGCCAGGAGCAGGCTTTCATCTCCCTGGCTGGGCCGTACATGGGAACCGACCGCCGCAAGGGTCACACCTTCACCTGGGTGCCGAATCATCTCCAGGACGGCAAGGGACGCGTGAGCCCGAGGACCTGGCTGCTCGCGCTGCGCACGGCTGCGGACCTGACGGCGGCGCGGTACGCCATGCAGCCGTACCCGCTGCACTACGAGGCGCTCCGAGAGAGCCTGCACGAGGCGTCGCGGGTCCGGGTGAACGAGTTGAAGGAGGACATCGGCTGGGCCGCCGCAGCGATCGGACAGCTTGAGGGCGAACAGGTACCCATGGAGCCGTCACACGTCCGCTTCCTGTGGGAGCAGGGAGGTCTTACTGGAATCCTTCGGGACATGGCCGCCGCCGACGAAGGCGCCGAGGGGCCTGAGGGAGGACGTGAAGGGGGCAGCGGCCCCCGTGACGCCGACGATCTCTTCGCGCTCATAGAGGAACTTGTGGATCTCGGCGTCCTGACCAAACGCACCAGCGGCGCCCTCGACCTCCCCGACGTGTACCGGCTGGCGTTCAACATCGGCCGCAAGGGCGGTGTGCCCCGCAAGTCCTGAGCCGTCAGCCGGTGCCGGCCGGCACCCGCTCAGCCCGTGCCGGCCGGCACCCGCAGCGAATCCAGGAACTCCTTGTCCAGGTGCGCCCGTTCCCCGTCGCCGCCGATCACCTCCACCGTCCGGCCGTCCAGTTTCGGCTCCTGCGCGCGCGTCTCGACCGTGCACAGCAGCCACAGGCCGTGCGGCGCGTCGGCGGGGCGGCGGGCCGCGTTCTGGAGCCGGACCAGGAAGGCGTGGCCGCCCTCGTCCCAGTACCGGGCGACCAGGCCGGCGTCGTGGAGGAAGAGCACGGTGCGCGGCGTGTCGGCGCGGGCCAGTACCGCCTCCCCCACGCGCTGCCAGACCACCCGGACGAAGGACGCCAGCCCCGGCTTGATGTTGCCGGGTGTGGAGAGGCTGTCGGCGCGCAGCACCTTCTGCCAGTCCTGTCCCTTCTCGGCGGCCAGGGCGCGGAAGGCGGTGAGGAACACGGCCGACAGGTCGACGGCCTCGACCGGGAAGGCGGCTGCCACGGTCTCCGCCGCTCCCGCGAACGCGTTCGCCTTCACCGTGAGGGCGAGGAAACCGCCCCGCTCCGCCACGGCGGCAAGCCGCTCCCGCAGCGGGCCGTGCGGGTCGTCCCGGTCGGCCCGGGTGACGGGGGTGGGCGGCTGGTAGCTGGTGAGGGCGCCGGTGGAGCTCCAGGTGCCCGTCGACTCCGGCGCCCTGGGGAAGAACTTCTCCGCCTCGTCGTCGTACACGAGGTCGAAGCGCGCCCCTTCCAGGGCGTCCAGCATGTCCACATGGGTGGGTTCCCGGGAACCCGACACCAGGTCCAGGCCCGGGAAGCGGGCGCGCAGCCGCGCCACCAGCTCGGCGACGGTGATCCCCCGGTCCCGGCGGACGCCCGCGCCCGCCTGGGAGATGCGCAGCGCCCGCTCCAGGCTCAGGTCACGCGGGTACAGCTCCAGCCGGGGCGTGGCCGCGACGCCGGGGGCCGTCGCGGCGGCCAGGGACACCAGGCGGGTGTCGGCGAGCGGGGCCAGTCCGTCGGGTGCGGCCACGGAGCGCAGGACGCGCAGTACCTCGCCGCGGCCGGGCAGCGGGTCCTGCCGTGCCAGTCGTTCGGCGGCCTGGCCGAGGAGCGCCGCGTAGTCCGCCAGTTCCCGCGGGCTGGGGTCGTCCGCGCCCGGCAGGGACTCGGCGGCGAGCAGAACCGTGTCGCCGCGCCGGTGCACGGCGAACCGGGGCTCGTGCTGCCCGGCGGGATCCTCGTCCGGGCGTTCGGCGGTTTCCGCGTCGGCGGCGGCCCGGACGACGGCCAGAGCCCTGGCGAGCGTCCGCTCGGGGGTGTCCGCCCCCGCGCCGTGACGGGCCCGGAGTTCGGCCGCGGCCTCGTCGGCGGTCATCACCCGGCCCACGGACTGGATGATCTCGGTCAGCTCGGTGCGGACCGGGTCCAGCCAGTCCGCCTCCGCCCACTTCTTGATCTCGCCCCGGTGGTGCCGGGAGACGGAGGTCTGCTTGATGCCCAGGTGGTCGGCGACGCGGGCCTGCACGGGCCAGGCGCCGAGCGGGGAGAGACCGCCGTCGTCCGGGGGCAGGCCCAGGGTGAGGCGTACGACGTCGGCACGGTGGGAGCCCTTGCGGCCCGGCTCGGGGGCGAGGAGCGCGGCCATGTCGTCTATCGACAGGATGCGGGCTTCGCCGTGGCCGGGAGCGGACTGCTTCAGGGCGGCGTCGTCCGGCGACTGCCTGCGGGGTGCGTACGGCGCCGCCGGGCGCAGCGCGGTGGCCCACTGCCTGCGGCGCCGGTTGAGTTCCTTGCGGACGAGGTTTCCCGCGCCACGCGCCTTGGAGATGGCGTACGGCTGGATGTCCAGCAGCTGACCGACCGTCGTCGCGCCCAGTCCGCCGGCCACCGACACGGCACGCGGGGACAGGCCGGCGGCGTCCAGCGGCGTCGTCAGGTCGGCCGCCGCGGCGGCGCGGTCGCGGGCCTCGACCGGGTCGTCGGAGGGGCTGCCGACGGTGGAGGGGGTCGTGGCGGGCGCGGTCGCGTCGGCCGCCCGGAACACCTCACGCCACGCGTCCCACATCTGCCGCAGCGTGTCGAAGCGCTGCTCGGTATCCCGGTGCAGCGCACGCTGGAAGAAAGCGGTGAGTCCGTCGCGCAGCGCGGGCTCGAACAGCTCGGTGGCGACGTGGAGTTCGGCCGACTCGTTGGTCAGCGGGTCGAGCTGCCCCTCGCCCCACAGCGGACGCTCGCCGCTCGCCATCTCGTGGAGGGTGACGGCGGCGGCGTACCGCTCGGCGTGGTCGTCGTAGTGGGCGCGGCGCATCGAGCCGAGGAACGGGTCGAGGTAGCCGCGCGTGCCGGCCTTCACATCCCGGTCGGACGCGTCCGTCAGGGAGAAGTCGAACAGCTTGAGCTGGCGGGTGCGGTCCTTGCGGCGCTGGATGCCGAAGTTGTCCGGTTTGATGTCGCGGTGGCGCACGCCCTGGGCGGCGAGCTGGTCCAGGGCGCGGAACAGGTCGTCGGCGAAGCGCTCCAGGTCGTGGTAGCTGAGCCGCCCCTTGCCGCGCAGCCGCTCGCCGAGCGACTGCTCACCGGCGTACTCCAGCTCCAGAACGGTCCGCCCGCCGAGCTCCCGCAGTCCCTCGCCGCGCAACTGGACGACGGAGCCGCCGCCGACCTTGCGCAGCGCCCGTTCCTCGGCGCGCAGCCGCCCCGCCTTCTCCTCGTCGAGGGCGACCTTGAAGACGTGCTCGTCGATCTGGGTGCGGCCGTCCTCGTCCTCCGTGGCCCGCTCCACGAGCAGGGCGCGGGCGGTGGCGCCGGTGCCCAGGACGCGGCGTACCGTCCACTCGGCGTCGAGCGCCTGACCGGGCACCGCTTCGAGCGGGTCGACGCAGGCCGCCGCCGGAGAGTCCGGGAGGATGCTGGCGCGTTCCGCCTCGTCCAGCAGGTCCAGGAACGCCTCGGCCGAGCCGAGGCGCTCGTCGACGTCGGCGCGGGTCGCCCGGAAGACCAGGTCGTCGAGGGCGTCGGGAAGGCCGTCGGCCACCGCGAAAAGGCGCAGCCCGCCGTCGCTGCGAAGGCGTTCGGCCAGGTCGCTGCGCTGGGTGGCCGGCGGACGGCCGGTGAGGATCAGGTAGGCGAGCGCGCCGAGACCGAAAATGTCCAGGTCGGCGGGGTCCGCGTACGGCTGGTCCGATTCGGGGGCGAGGTAGACGCGGGCCGCGTCCTCGATCAGGGCGGCGTCGAGGGCGGAGCCGCCGATGGAACGGAAGAACGTGGCGTTGCTGTCGAAGTCCCGCGCCGCCGTCTGCCAGTCGGTGATCCGCAGCTCGGGGCTGGCGCCGTCGGCCCGGAACGACACGTAGACGGAGCGGGCCGCGAGCGCCCGGTGGTAGAGCGAGCGGTTGTGCGCGTAGCGGACCGCCTCGGCGAGCTGCCGGACCAGGTCCAGGCGGATCTCGGGCGTGAGCCTGCCGCCGTAGGTGTCCAGGTACTGGTCGAGGCGGAGATCGCCGTGGCGGTGGCGGAAGAGGATCGCCGGTCCGCCCTGGTGTTCGCGGTAGTCGAGCGCGTCGACGATGCCGCGGTGGGTGATGCCCTGCAACACCTGGTACTCGCGGCGCGCGGCGCGTTCGGTGGCTTTGCGGGCCGCCTCCGTCGCCATCTGGCTCACCAGATAGATGCGGACCCGGCCCTCCTCCTGCACGAGGCCGTCGTCCCGGGTGGCCAGGCGGTCCTCCCAGGATGGTCCGGCGTCGAGCGGGTGCGGCTCCATCTTCCAGGCGTCACCGAAGCGGAGGTGGGCCGTGGACTGGCGGATCCCGATCGCCTTGAGCAGCTGCGGCAGGGTGTGCCGCGAGAACTCCGGGGTGATGCGCCGGTCGGGACGGTCCGGGGGCAGACCGAGGAAGTCGTGCCAGATCCGCTTCAGGCCGCTGCCGCCGTCGTCACGGCCGTAGACCTTGATCTGCTGGATCTCGTCCAGGTGGCTTTCCAGGTCGGGCGACGACAGGAACACGGCGGGCTCGACCCGCGGGACCACCCGCTCCGAGAGACCCAGCTTGCGGGCCGCCCACTGCAGCTGGCTCTTCAGCTCCTTGGACTTCAGGTCGGTCAGATGCAGCGGGTTGTTGATCGTCCGCATGCGGTCGGGTCCCTGGAAGTTCCAGGTCGACCCGGTGTTGCGGAGCTGCCCTGGATGCCCCTTGATCTCGATGAGGAAGAGACCGGCGGGAACGGCGATCAGCAGATCGCACTCGTTGACGCGGCCGGACATCGCGGTGAAGGAAAACGTGGCCCAGGCGCGGAACGGCTCGGCCTGCGGCATGAGCCCCCGCACATGGTCCAGCGCGTCCTGCTCCCACGGGTACGGCGAGGGACGCTCCTGGAACCACTGCCGGGCGGGGCGCGGCGGGCCCGGCTTGGGTGCGCCGGGCCCCGGTGCCGACGCGCCTGACTGTGCTGTCACCGTCCGGCCTCCCCAGGCTTTCCTCACGGACCACGATGCAAAAGTGCCTGGTCGAGCCTATCGCGAGAGGAAGCGGCGGAAGCCGGTTTGTGGACGGGAGCCGAGCCCGGCCAGGCAAGGAGCCAGGGGCATTTTCAGCCACCCACCGGTGCCAGCCGAGCGCGCCGCGTAACCTCGCAGGCATGGAACCACCCGCATCCGGGGCAGCGCGGGACGCCGTACCGCAGGTTCAGGGCGCGCAGGACGCCGACAGCGAGGCGCGGCGCCGGCTGGACGCCTACACCTACCTCAGCGCCCCCGAGCGGCTGGAGCACCTGGCGATCATGCGGGTCTTCTGCGGGACCCTGCTGGCGGACCTGGCCGTCCCGGACGTCCTGGCGAAGCTGCGCCAGACCGGGGGCCCCGCCGCCGGGCTCGACGCCGACACCCTCACCGTCCGGCTCGAACAGCTGGTGAAGTGGGGCAACCTGCTGCGCAGCAGCCACACGGTGAAGGCGTCCAGCATCAGCGAGTACCAGCGGTCCCGTGCCCGCTACCAGCTGTCGAAGCTGGGCGAACGCATCCAGCGTGACGCCGATGGCGTCCTGGCCGAGGCGGACGCCGCCCGCGAGGTGAGCAACGAGCTGCTCGCCCTGGTCGAGCGCGGGCTCAGGGAGCTGGTCGAGCTCGTGACCGCGCCCGGCGGCATCGAACCGCAGGACGGGCTGGAACGGGTCAGCACGCTGTTCGTGCAGTTCACCGAGTTCGCGGACTCCATCCGGGACTTCTACGCCTACCTCGGCCAGGTGCTCGCCCGGTACGACCTGGACAGCGCCGAGTACCAGGGGTTCAAGGAGCTGCTCCTCGACTACGTCGAGGCGATCACTGAAGACGTGGCGTTCCGCGCGCCCCGGATCTCGGCGGCACTGGACACGCTGTGGCCGCACGTCCCGGGTCTGCTGGCCCGGCTGGACGCCCACGCTCAGGGCCTCACCGGGCTGTCGCCGCAGGGTGACGGCCGCATGGAGACACGGGTGCTGCGCAGCCGCGGGCGCGAGCTCGCGGACTGGGAGGGCTTGCGCGGCTGGTTCAGCGACACCGACGGGCAGGGCAGCCAGGTCGATCAACTGCGGGACGCCACCCTGCGCGCGTTGCAGTCGCTGCTCGCCAACGCCAAGCGGATGCTGCGGTCGGCCACCGGGGAGATGTCCCGGCGCAAGGACCTCCTGCGGCTGGCCCGGTGGTTCGAGGAAGCGGCGCCGCAGGACGCGCACGACATCGCCGTCGCAGCCTTCGGGCTGTACGGCGCCCGCCATCTGGGCATACCCCCGGCCGCCGACGAGGTGGTGCCCGCCTACACGAGCTGGTGGACCGGCCCGGTGGTCGAGGTGCCGGTGGCCCTGCGGGAAAGGGGCAGCCGCGCCCAGCGGGGCCGGACGTCCGCGGTGGAGGACCACTCCGCACAGAAGCGGCGGCTGTGGGAGGCCGCCCGTGAGCGGGCCGCGGCCAGGGCAGCGGCGGCGGACGAACTGCGCAGCGCCTCGGGCCGGTTCGCCGAGGTACGCCTCACCTCGGCAGCGCTCGGGCTGCTCCTGGAGCTGCTGGCCACCGCACTCGGGAACGCGCAGCTCCGGCGCCTCGCCGACACGGACGGGGAGGGCGCGACGGAATTCGGCCTCGACCATGCGCACAGCGAGGACGCCGAGATGGGGATCCGGCTCACCGTGCGACGCACGGCGGGCGCCCGGTGCGTCCTGCACTCGGTCGACGGCGACCTGCTGCTGGACGACCTTGAGCTGGACATCGGCCGTACCTCCTCCGACATGACCGACGGTGATGCGGAGGCGAGCGTGTCGTGACCCTCCCCTCGACACATGACGTCGCCCTGGCCGCCGAGCGCCGCAGCGCCGCCCGGCTGCTGCTCGCCCATCCGCTGGTCACCTCGGACGGCCCGCACGCCGACCTCTTCCCCCTGATCCGCAGGCATGCCGACTGGCTGGGCAAGCGGTTCCAGCAGGTGCTCGGCTACCGCCTGCTGGTCGACAGCTCCTACGCCCGGCTGTTCAAGGCGGGGCTGGGAGCAGGCGCGGGTCACCGGCTGGAGCGCGCCACCGGCACCCCGTTCACCCCGCACACGTACGCCTGCCTCGCACTGGCCCTGTCCGTGCTGGTGACCTCACCCGAACAACTCCTGCTGTCACAGCTGGTGGCCGACATCAGGGCCGCCGCGGCCGACGCGGAGATCGAGCTGGAGGAGACAGGCAGAGCGGCGGGGAAACGGACCCTGGTAGCGGCTCTGCGCCTGCTGGTCGAGTGGGGCGTCCTCATCGAGACGGAGGGCCATGTGGCCGCTCTCGCGCAGGATGCGGGTGGCGAGGCCCTGATCACAGTGGACCGCGAGCTGGCCCGCGCCGTCGTCGCCGGCCCTCTCGCCCAGGCCCGTGACGGCGCCGACCTGGTCCGGCGCGCAGCGGACCCGGGATTCGGCGGACCTCGCACCTATGTGCGCCGGATGCTCGTCGAGACACCCGTCGTCCACCTCGACGAGCTGACCGACGCCGAACGCGACTGGCTGCGCACCCGGCAGCGCCGCGAAGCGCAGGCGTTCTCCGAACTACTGGGCCTGGAGATGGAGATCCGCGCCGAGGGAGTGGCGCTGGTGGACCCCGAGGACGAACTGACGGATCTGCACCTGCCGGGCACGGGGACGGTCGCGCAGGCCGCGCTGTTGCTGGTGGAACGGCTCGTGGAGCGGCTTCGGCCGCAGGAGCCCGGACACCCGGCGACCGGAGGGACGCTCGTCATCGGCGTAGCCGTCCCGGACGGCCTGGTGGACGAACTGCTGACCGGACTGGTCGCCGAGTACGGCCAGCGCAGCAACTGGCAACGTGGCTACCTGGAGGACATCCCCGCCCTGCGCGAGGCCGTGCTGGACCTTCTGGCCCGCATGCGGTTGACGGCCCGGACCCGGCGGCTGCGAGCCGAGGGGGACGGACTGCCGGAGGGATACGCCGAAGAGGCGCCGGAGGGGCGCATCGTGACCGATGTCCGCGGGACTCGTCCGGGCGGTGACGGCTGGGTGCTGCTGGCCGCGGCGGCTCGTTACGCCACCCACGTGACTGTGCGCCCGGCCACCGAAGTCGGCAGGATCAACGACGTTCAGGAGGAGTTGCCGCTGTGACCACCGATGCGCGTGGCCTCGTCCCGCTGCCGCGTTCCGGCCCCGCCACGACCGCCGGCACCCGCTTTCGGCTGCACCGGGCGGGTATCCAGAACGTATGGCAGTACGACGAGCAGGAGTTCGCCTTCGGCGAGGGACGGCTGCTGCTGCGCGGCAAGAACGGCGCGGGCAAGTCCAAGGCCCTGGAAATGCTGCTCCCGTATCTGCTGGACGGCGACTCACGGGCGCTGGACGCGACGGGCACCGGCCGGACCACCCTCGCCTGGCTGATGCTGGGCGGGTTCGAGCAGACCAACCGTCTCGGCTACCTGTGGGTGGAGTTCCGGGGCACGACCGACGGCGCCGACCACCGCCACCTCACCCTCGGCGCCGCCATCCGCGCCTCGAAGTCGACGCAAAAGGCGCTGCCGACGTTCTTCGTCACGCCGCTGCGCGTCGGTGAGGACCTGCACCTGGTCGAGAGCGGAAGGCCCCTGCCGGTCGACCGGCTCAAGGAGATCGTCGGCTCCGACAACGTCACCGACCGCGCGGTCGTCCACCGCTCGCGGGTGGCCCGGGAGCTGTTCGGCATCACCGACGCGACCCGCTACCGCAACCTCACCCAGCTCCTCCACCGGCTGCGGCGGCCCACCGTCGGGGACCGCATCGAGCACGGTGGACTCGCCTCCCTGCTGAGCGAGACCCTGCCGGGACTCGACGAGGACGTGGTCGAGAAGGTCGCGCGCAACCTCCACGACCTCGACGCCGTACGCGACGAGCTCGGCCGCCTGGAGCGCACCGATACGGCGCTGCGCACCTTCCTCACCAGTTACCGCGGCTACCTGTCCGGAGTCCTGCGCACCTCCGCGCAGGCAGTGAGCCGGGAGCTGGAGGTGCTCGCCCAGCGACGCCGGGCGGCCGGAGACGCCGCACAGCGGACCAACGAGCTGAAGGCGCAGGAGGAGGAGTCGGAAGCCCGGCTGGAAACCCTGCGCGAAGAGGAAGAAGCCGCCCGGACCGACCTCGCCGCCCTGCACGCCGGCCACGCCTACCGCAGCCTGCGCGAACTGTCGGAACGCCGCAGCACGGTCGAGGCGCTGCACACAGCCGCCGTGGCCGCCTTCACCGCCCTCAGCAACGCACACGGCGCGGAGGAGGGCGCGGCCGAGCGGCTGGCCGACGGTGTCGAACACCTCGGGAGCCGGCTCGCCGAACTGGGCACCGAACACCGGGAACTGCTGACGCAGGCGGAGAAGGCCGGGCTTCCGACCGGCCATCTCGGCGAGACAGTCGCTCTGCTCCGCACGGTCCGCTCCCAGGCCGTCGAGACGGAGCTGACCGCCCCGGACGGGGAGACGCACACTGTGCAGCAGGCATCGGTCGTCCGCGTGGACACGGCCGCGGTGCAGGACGGACTGCGGTCCTGGCAGGGACAGTTGCAGGATGCCGAGACGGTCGTGAAGAACCGGGCCCGGATGGTCCAGGAGGTGACGCGTCTCACCGCGCGGGCCGAGGAGGCCCGGAGCCGTGCGGTGCAGGCCGACACTGAGCGGGAACGACTGGAAGGCGAGGCGGAAGAGGCCGCCGGCCGCCTCGACGCCGACCGCGAGAAGGTCGCCGAGGAGAGCGGTGCCTACGGCCGCCGGGTCGCCGAGTGGGCAGCACGCACGCGGGCCGCCGTCGGGTCCGACTGCCCGCCGCTGGACGCCGTCCACGCAGTGGTCGCCTGCGAGAGCTCCGCCGATGCCCCGTTCGCGGACCGCACGCTCCCGCCTGACATCGACGGCCAGGCGTGGCAGGCCGCCCATGCCGCACTGGAGCCGTACGGCGAGGAACTCGCCGGGCGCCGCGACGCCCTCGCACTCACCGTCGGCCGGCTCGACGAGGAACTCGGTCGCCTGTCGAGTCAGAAGCGTGACTGGGAGCGACGTACCGATCCCGAGCCGCCGGTCCCCTACCATCGCGTCGCCGAAAGGACACCGGGCACCGGGGCACCCTTCTACCGGCTGGTGGACTTCACGGATGATCTGAGCCCCGCGCATCGGGCCGGTCTGGAAGCAGCGCTGGAAGCCAGCGGAATCCTGGACGCGTGGGTCGGCGCGGACGGCGCCCTCGTCGATCCCGGCACTCGTGACACTCTGCTGCGTCCCGGCCCCGCGGTGCCGGACAGACCGACCCTCGCCTCGGCCCTGCGCCCAGCACCGCAACCGGGGTGCGGGGTCACGTTCGAGCAGGTGGAACACCTGCTGACCGCCATCGCGCTCGCACCGGCCGAGGAAACGACCGCTCATGACGCGGTGTACTACGACGGAAGCTGGCGTCTGGGCATCCTCAGCGGGAGGCACCACAAGAGTGACGCCGAGTACGTGGGAGCCGCCGTACGCGCCGAGACCCGGCGGCGCATCCTGGCCGAGCTGGAGGAGCGGCTCACACAAACGGAGCAGCGGCTGGCCGACGCCCGTCACGCACTCGCCGCGGCCGACGCCCGACGCCGGGCCCTCAGGCTCGCGGAGCAGGACTTCCCCCGGGCACGCTCTCTCGCCGACGCCTGGAGCAGGGCCGAGTCGGACGAGAGGACGCTGCGTGACCTGACCGCCAAGGCCACCCGAGCGGCACGGCTGGCCGAGGAAGCCCGTGCCCTCGCCGTAGCCGCACGCGCCGAGGCGGACGCCACCGCCACCGCCCATGACCTGCCCAGCGACCCCGTCGAGCTGGAACGCGTACGCACGGCGTCGGCTGCCCTTCTCACCGGCATGGGGCATCTTCGCCGGGCGATCGGCAGCACGGGCGAGCGGCTCGGCGCCCATCACACCGATGCCGAACGGTACGAGCGCGCCCGGAAAGACCGCCTGGGCGCGGAGGAGAACTACCGGCTCCGCCTGACCGGGCTGCGTACCGCGCAACAGGACCTGCGCACCCGCGAGGAAGCCATCGGGGCGACCGAAGAAGAGATCCTCACCCGCGAGCAGGAAGCCAGACAGCGCATCGCGCACGCCGCCGAGGCCGTCCCGGCAGCACAACGTATTCGGAACGATCTGCACGACCGGCGCGTGCGCGCGGAAGAAGAAGAGAAGCGCCTGCGCGAGAACCTGGCCGCCCAGGAGACGGCGGTCATCGCGACCGGCGGCGCCCTTCGCGGCGCACTCGGCCGACCGGAGGTGGTGCGCGGCGCCGGGCTGGAACGGTCCGCACTGCCCGAGGACATGGTGGACGATCCCGGCTCGGACGTCCGCAGCCGTCTGCGCGCGCTCCAGGGACTGGCCGACGCGACACAGCAGTCCCTCGGCCGCCTGAAAGGCGAGGTGTCGGACAGCACCCTGCTCAACCGGCACACCGAACTGCGCGACCAGCTGGCAGGCGGATACGACGCGCAACTGGAGGAACGCGACGGGATCAAGGTGTGCCGTCTGATCGACGACCACGGCTCCCACGACGTCGCGGCCGTGGGCGAGCGGATCGCCGTCCAGGCGGCAGAGGCCCGGGGACGGCTCACCGAGCGCGAACGCGAGGTCTTCCAGCGGTTCCTGACCGGCGAGCTAGGCGACCACCTCTCGGCCCAGGTCATCACCGCGGCGAACCTGGTGGCGGCTCTCAACGACACGCTGCGGACCGTACGCACCTCCCACGGTCTCGGCGTGGAGCTGTTGTGGAAGCTGGACGAGGACGTCGACGCGGACGTGAGGGCGGCCGTGGAGCTGCTGCGCAGTCCGTCGAGCCTGCGCACGCGTGAGCAGACCGAGCAGCTCCGCGAGGTGCTGCAACGCCGGATCGAGGATGCGCGTCGGGCCGATCCCTCGGCCGGTTACGCCGCCCATCTGCGGACCGCGCTCGACTACCGTGACTGGTTCCGCTTCCACACCTTCGTGGTCGAGGACGCCGCTCCGGGACGGCGGCGGAAACTGACCGGCCGCACCGGGCTCAGCCAGGGCGAGCAGCGAGTGCTCTCCTACCTCGTGCTCTTCGCCGCAGCCGCCGCCCACTTCACCAGCCTCGCCGAGTCGGCACCCCACGCCCCGCGGCTGATCCTGCTCGACGACGCCTTCGCCAAGGTCGACGAACCCACCCACGGGCGGCTGGGACGCATCCTCGTGGACCTCGACCTCGACTTCGTCCTCACCAGCGAACGGCTCATGGGCAACTGGCCGGAGGTGCCGTCCCTGCACATCTACGAGTGCCTCCGCGATCCCCATGTGCGCGGGGTGGCCACCCTGCACTACACCTGGAACGGCCGGCAGCGGCGGCTGGTGTCCGTATGAGCAAGCTGCCCGCGGCGACACGGGACTGGCTCGCCGGTCCCGGGCTAATCAGGCTCTGGGAAGCGGTACGCAAGCGCCTGGAAAGCAACGGCGTGCAGGCCACCGGTTCCCTCCGGCTGACCTCGGTGAGCACCCAGGAACGCAACGACCTGTCGCTCCTGCTGGGCAAACCCGTCACGGGCGCTGCCGTAACGGTGCGCCTTGACGCGCTCGACACGCGGCTGCGCGCCTCGGCGGCCGGACTCGGGCTCAGGGACGTTATGGAGGAACTCGGCCAACCGCTCACCGACCGCCGTGCCGTCCGCGCGGGCGTCGCGGCACAGCGCGAGCACATCTGGTCGTCGCTCGCCTCGGCGCTGGACGCCTCTCCGCTCGCCGGCCAGGAGTGGACCGGGCAGTGGTACGAGCTGCTCCGCCGTACCGGCGTCCCAAGAGGATTGACACCTGAAACGGCGATACGAACGCTTCGGCAGGCTGTCCAGATCCTCGCCCTCCTGCTCGGCACGGAAGGGGGTGGCACCCGAGGCCGAGGAGAACTCGCCGCCCTGGCGACCGGGTCCGCGCACGGTCTGGACGACGGCACCTGGCTCGCGCGCCTCGTCCAACGCGGCATCGCCCTCGCCCACGACACCGAGTTTCCCGGCGACGCGGCCGGCCGACGCGCACTGTGGCGTCTGGTGTCCGTCACACCGGACGAGGTCTCCAGCACAGTGCTGACCTACGGGCTGCGGCCCGTCGGCGGGGGCTGGCGGGAGCAGGCCCTGCGGGAGCGGGCCGATCATCACGCCGAAGCCCACCTCACGTCCCGGGACCTGCACGACCTGCAGCTGCGCCTGCCTGCCGGAACAGTGATCCACATCTGTGAGAATCCACGCGTGGTGGAGGCTGCGGCGGACGCTGCCGGTGTCCACGCCCTGGTGTGCACCTCCGGCAGCGCCGCCACGGTGGTCCTGACGCTCCTCGATGCCCTCGCCACCACCGGCTGCCATTTCGCGTACCACGGCGATTTCGACTGGCCGGGCATCGCTCTGGCGAACCGGATCATCCGCCGCTACGGAGCCCGGCCATGGCGCATGGGCGCCGAGGACTACGAGCACCTGGCCGCTCGAAGCCAGGCCGAGGGGATCCCTCAGCTGCCGCTCGACGGTCACCCCGTCAGCGCGACCTGGGACCCGGGTCTCGCCCCTGCCATGACCGCTCTTGGGGTCGCGCTCCACGAGGAGGCCACCCTCGACCTTCTGGTGGACGACCTGTCGGGTCCGGCGTAGGAACGGAACGCCTTGGGACACGCGCAGTCCCGATGCTGGGAGCCATCTGGGAGCCGACCCGCTCCCCGAGCCCCTTCCAGGCCACGCCACACCTACCGAGCCCACCCATCTGACCTGCGGAAACGCCATCGAAGCTGGCAGGCTCGCCAACCGAACCTCATTCGGGACGAAGAGGTCGTGGGTTCAAATCCCGCCACCCCGACGCCGTAGTACCAGGTGAGGCACCTACTGAGCTCAGTAGGTGCCTCACCTGTTTCGTCTGTGTCTGTCTGCGGTCCGGTCTCTCATCGGGTATCGAAGCCGCAGGTCACCGGCGCGACGACCCAATCCCTCCCCTGGAGCGGACGTCGCCGTCCGGATCTGTGTCGAATCCGACGTCGACGGCCGCAGCCAATGGGCTGCCTTCGGGCGCATACTAGGGGCAATGACAAAGCCTGCTGCACTGAAGCGTCATTTGCCTACCAGCCCCTTCAAGGCCCGGGTCACGCCGGATCCCAAGCACTTCGCGATGGGCGACCAGGTGACGCACGACATGTACGGCCTCGGCCGTGTGATCGGCGTCGAGGACGGGATCGCGGCGCTCGTGGATTTCGGCTCGACACAAGAGCGGATCCTGAGCCCCTACGCCAAGATGACCAAGCTGTAGTTCCCCGTGTCCAGTCAAGGAACGCCAAGTCCCTTGAGGGATGCGTAGCGAAAAGGGAGACCTCTCATCCATCTGACCTCGCTGTTCTCGGCTCCGGAAGGAGCCCCTCGCTGCACTGCCGCCGCAGCATCGCCGGCTCCGACGACGAATCCTTTCCAGGCCCCGGACTTCGGGGAGGACCAGGCCGCCGCCGCGTTCGAGGACGCGCAAGGGCACGTCTCACAGATGAGTGCAGCGTGACCCGGCGGCGGACGCGGCGGTATTGAAGCAGGTCGCGGTCGTGGGTTGGCATCCCGCTACCCCGACGCCGGTCAGAGGGCCAACCGCTTGATCGCGGTTGGCCCTCTGTCGTGTGTGCCCGGGGGCCCATCGGCGTGGGATGCCGCTACCGTGGGCCGTATGAGCGGGGGATCTCGGCGGACGGTGCCGTGTCAGTGGTGTGGGGTGCCGGTGATGCAGGCGCGGCGGTGGCGGACGCGGCGGTATTGCAGCAAGGCGCATCGGCGGAAGAACCGGGTGCTCGAGGCCGTGGGGAATTTTCTGGACAGCATCAGTCCCTGAGCGGGCGGTGTTCCGGGCCTGCCATGCTGGTGCGATGACGTCGCTTTCGGATCTGGTGTTGCTGCGTCGGGCGCGGGACCGGATGGACCGCGATTACGCGGAGCCGCTGGACGTGCCGGCGTTGGCGCGGGCGGCGCACATGTCGGCGGGGCACTTCTCGCGGAGTTTTCGGGCCGCGTTCGGGGAGACGCCGTACAGCTATCTCATGACGCGCCGGATCGAGCGGGCCAAGGCGTTGCTGCGGCGCGGGGATCTGTCGGTGACCGAGGTCTGCTTCGCGGTGGGATGTACCTCGCTGGGATCGTTCAGTTCACGGTTCACCGAGCTGGTGGGCGAGAGCCCGAGTGCCTACCGGGCGCGCGGTCATGAGGAGGGCGCGGACATTCCGGCCTGTGTCGCCAAGGTCTTCACGCGACCGGTCAGGAACGGAGAAGCGAAGGGCGACGCCCGGTCGTAGCGTGTCCGGCATGGACATCAAGCTGTCGCAGTGCTTCATCGCCGTGGATGATCATGAGAAGGCGCTCGGGTTCTACCGTGACGCGCTCGGCCTCGAGGTGCGTCACGACGTGTCGTTCGAGGGGATGCGGTGGGTGACCGTCGGGTCGCCGGAGCAGCCCGGGGTGGAGATCGTGCTGGAGCCGCCGGTCGCCGATCCGAACGCCTCCGACGCGGACCGGCAGGCCATGGCGGAGCTGCTGGCCAAGGGCCTGCTGCGCGGGGTGATCTTCTCGACCGAGGACTGCGACGCGACCTTCGAGCGCATCCGGGCGTCGGGGGCCGAGGTCCTGCAGGAGCCGGTCGACCAGCCGTACGGGGTGCGGGACTGCGCCTTCCGCGATCCCGCGGGCAACATGCTGCGGTTCGCGCAGCGGCGGAGTGGGTGAGTCCGCCCGCGTCGCCCCATAATGCCAGCTGCCGCCCCGACTTGGAGATCCGATGAGCCGCGAGCCCGCCAGCGCCGCACCGCAGTCGCCGTCCGTTCCGCACGTCGCGGACAGTCATGATCTGATCCGGGTGCACGGGGCCCGGGAGAACAATCTGAAAGACGTGAGTGTCGAGATACCGAAGCGGCGGCTCACGGTGTTCACCGGTGTCTCCGGGTCGGGCAAGAGCTCGCTGGTGTTCGACACGGTCGCCGCGGAGTCGCAGCGGCTGATCAACGAGACGTACAGCGCCTTCGTGCAGGGATTCATGCCAACCCTGGCGCGGCCCGAGGTCGATGTGCTGGACGGCCTGACCACGGTGATCAGCGTGGATCAGTCGAGGATGGGCGCCGATCCGCGGTCGACGGTCGGCACCGCCACCGACGCCAACGCGATGCTGCGGATCCTGTTCAGCCGGCTCGGCGACCCGCACATCGGGCCGCCCAGCGCCTACTCCTTCAACACGGCCTCGGTGCGGGCGAGCGGTGCCATCACCGTGCAGCGCGGGGCGAAGACGAAGGCGGAGAAGGCGACGTTCGAGCGCACCGGCGGGATGTGCCCGCGCTGTGAGGGGCGGGGGTCCGTCACCGACTTCGACCTCTCGCAGCTGTACGACGACAGCAAGTCGCTGAGCGAGGGCGCGCTGACGATCCCCGGTTACAGCGTGGACGGCTGGTACGGGCGGATCTACAGTGGCTGCGGGTTCTTCGACCCCGACAAGCCGATCCGCGACTTCACCGAGCGGGAACTGCGCGATCTGCTGCACAAGGAGCCGACGAAGATCAAGGTCGAGGGCATCAACCTCACCTACGAGGGGCTGATCCCGAAGATCCAGAAGTCGTTCCTGGCCAAGGACAAGGAGGCGATGCAGCCGCACATCCGGGCCTTCGTGGAGCGGGCGGTCACCTTCACCACCTGCCCGGAGTGCGACGGGACGCGGCTGAGCGAGGGGGCCCGGTCGTCGAAGATCAAGGGGATCAGCATCGCCGACGCCTGTGCGATGGAGATCCGGGACCTGGCCGACTGGGTACGCGGGCTCGACGAGCCGTCCGTGGCGCCGTTGCTCACCGCGCTGCAGAACACCCTCGACTCGTTCGTGGAGATCGGGCTCGGCTATCTGTCGCTGGAGCGGCCCGCGGGCACGCTGTCGGGCGGTGAGGCGCAGCGCGTGAAGATGATCCGGCATCTCGGGTCCTCGCTCACCGATGTCACGTACGTCTTCGACGAGCCGACCAGCGGTCTGCACCCGCACGACATCCAGCGGATGAACGAGCTGCTGCTGCGGCTGCGCGACAAGGGCAACACGGTGCTCGTGGTCGAGCACAAGCCGGAGGTCATCGCGATCGCCGACCATGTCGTCGATCTCGGACCGGGCGCCGGTACGGCGGGCGGCACCGTCTGCTTCGAGGGCACCGTGGACGGGCTGCGGGCGAGCGACACCGTGACCGGCCGGCATCTGGACGACCGGGCGTCCCTGAAGGAGTCGGTGCGCAAGCCGACCGGCACGCTGGAGATCCGCGGCGCGACGGCGAACAATCTGCGCGGGGTCGACGTCGACGTTCCGCTCGGGGTGCTGGTCGCGGTGACCGGTGTCGCCGGGTCCGGCAAGAGTTCGCTGCTGCACGGGTCGATCCCGGCCGACGCGGGCGTCGTCTCGGTCGACCAGGCGCCCATCCGGGGGTCGCGGCGCAGCAATCCGGCGACGTACACCGGTCTGCTGGACCCGATCCGCAAGGCGTTCGCCAAGGCCAACGGCGTGAAGCCCGCCCTGTTCAGCGCGAACTCCGAGGGCGCCTGCCCCGCCTGCAACGGCGCCGGGGTCATCTACACCGACCTGGCGATGATGGCCGGGGTCGCCACCACCTGCGAGGACTGCGAGGGGCGGCGGTTCGAGGCGTCGGTGCTGGAGTACCGGCTCGGCGGGCGGGACATCAGCGAGGTGCTGGCGATGCCGGTGGCCGAGGCGGAGGAGTTCTTCGGCGCCGGTGAGGCGCGGACGCCGGCCGCCCACAAGATCCTGACCCGTCTCGCCGACGTCGGGCTCGGCTATCTCACCCTGGGCCAGCCGCTCACCACGCTGTCCGGCGGCGAGCGGCAGCGGCTGAAGCTGGCCACGCACATGGCCGAGAAGGGCGGGATCTACGTCCTCGACGAGCCGACCACGGGTCTGCACCTCGCCGATGTCGAGCAGCTGCTCGGTCTGCTGGACCGGCTCGTCGGCTCCGGCAAGTCGGTCATCGTGATCGAGCACCACCAGGCGGTGATGGCGCACGCCGACTGGATCATCGACCTCGGCCCCGGCGCCGGTCACGACGGCGGCCGGATCGTCTTCGAGGGCACCCCCGCGGACCTGGTCGCGGGCCGCTCCACCCTCACGGCTGAGCATCTGGCGGCGTACGTCGGTTCCTGAGCGAGGAATGAGCCCGCCGGGGTGTGACGCGGAGCACACCCCGGCGGCGATGACTCCGGTCCCGGCGGACGGTCATGAACGCCGACAAGACAGTGGCGACTCCGCACCGCGCACAGACGGGAGCATCATCATGACCGCAGCCGCAGCGAAGGGCCCCGCCGGTTACTTCCCCTCCATCGAGAAGAAGTACGGCCGTCCGATCGCCGAGTGGAAGGAGGTCATCCGCTCGTCGGGGCTGACGCGGCACATGGAGCTGGTCGGCATGCTGAAGACCGAGCACGGTCTGGGGCACGGCCACGCCAACGCGCTCGTCGCGCACACCCTGGCCGAGGGGCTGTAGGACCACACTCCCGGCCCGTCACACCCGTTCCTTCGCCGCCGCCTCCCGTACCGCCGGGGCGATCTCCTGGGCCCAGCGGGCGAGGGCGGTGGGGTCGGGTGCGCCGTGGTCGGGGGCGAAGAGGGTGAAGCCGGAGGCGCCATGGTGAAGGACCGCGTCGGTGAGCTCCTCGGTCCACTGGCCGACCGAGCCGCCCAGCCAGCGGCCGTCGCGGTCGCGTGGGGCGGGCACCGGGCGGTCGGTGATACGACCCGGGAAGTTGAAGATCGTACGGACGGCGCGCGGGTCGCGGTCCACCGCGGCGGCGGCCTCGTCGACGATCGGGCGGGAGGTCCGGTAGCGCTCGCTGAGCCAGTCCGCCGCGTGGCCGGGGATCCAGCCGTCGGCCACCCTGCCGGTGGCCGCCAGGGACTTCGGGCCGACCGACCCGGTCCACACCGGCGGCGCGGGCACGGGGGCCGGTTCGATGCCGTTCACCCGGTAGTGGCGGCCGTGGAAGGTGACCGGTTCGCCGCCGCCGGACAGCAGCTTGATCAGCACGATCGCCTCCTCGAAGGCGTCCACCGCCTCGGCCGGTGTCAGCCGTGGCACGCCCAGGTCGGCGATCCGGTCCCACAGCCCGCCCGCGCCCATGCCCAGGATCACCCGGCCCCCGGTGAGCGCCGACAGCGAGGTGACCGTGCGCGCGAGCACGGGGGCGGGTCGGCTCGGCAGGTTGGTGACGTTGGCGAATCCCGCGATGTGCCGGGTGCGGCCGAGGAGGAAGCCGAGGGCGGCGTACGCGTCGAGCCGGGCGCCGAGGTAGGGGTGGTCCGAGAGGGAGAAGTGGTCGAGGCCGTCCCGGTCGGCCTGCTGGACCATGCGCAGCAGCTCCGGCGCGTCGTCGATCGCACTGTGCGCGCCGAAACCGAAGACGACCGGTGGGTTGGAGACGGCCCCCTGTGGGGAAACCGGCCCGGAGGCGGTTCCGGAAACCACCGGAGATTCAGAGGACTCAGGCTTGCGTTCGGACATCGATCCACTCCCCCGGGAACGCCAATAGGTTCGTACCGCGAACCATATTGGTTCGCGGTACGAACTTCAATCGTTCGTCCGGCACCGGTCCCTCCCCTCGCGGGGACCGGTACCGCACGTTCGGGTGTCGAGCTAGCGCTGAGTGGCCGAGTGGCTACCGCTCCGGATCCGGTCGTGATCCTGCCATTCACAGCTGAGGAGGAGGAGGTCGCAACGTCCGGAACAGGACTAAGCCGCAGGTCAGATATATAGAGTGAGTTTTCCGGACCGGATGTCCAGTGCCGCGGAAGTAAGGGGTGGAGGCCTTGGGTTGCGACTCAGGGGCACGCACAGCCTTCGCTGAACGGCTCGCGCTGCTGTACAAGGAGGCCGGCAATCCGCCCCTGAAGCGGGTGTCCGAGGCGGTCGCCCGGCTGGAGCGGATCGACGAGCGGGGGCGTCCCGTACGGGTCTCCGCGCAGCGGATCAGCGACTGGCGGCGGGCGAGGAACGTACCCGCGCAGTTCGCCGCGCTCGCGGCCGTACTGCTCGTGCTGATCCCGCAGGCCCGCCGGATCCGGGCCATGCCGGTGAGCCCCGGCCTGTACGACATGGCCGACTGGCAGCGGCTGTGGGAGCGGGCGGTGGCCGTACCGGTCACCGACCGGCCCGAAGACGCCCCGAAGGCGGAGGAAGCCGAGCAGCCCCTCCCCGCCGGGGTCTGTCCCTACCGGGGCCTCGCCGCCTACCGGCAGGAGGACGCCCGCTGGTTCTTCGGCCGGGAACGCAGCACCGAGGCGCTCATCGGCCAGTTGTGCACGGTGGAGGAGAGCGGGACCGGCGGTCTCGTGATGCTCGTGGGCGCCTCGGGCGCCGGGAAGTCCTCGCTGCTGAACGCCGGTCTGATGCCCGCCCTTCGGTACGCCGAGGCCCGGCGCGTGCTCCAGCTGGTGCCCGGCGCCGATCCGCTCGGCGAGCTGTGCCGCCGGGTTCCGGGACTCGCCGCGGTGGTGCGCAAGCCTCCGGGCCCGGATGGGGAATCGGACGCGGACGCGGACGCGGACGAGGACGCGGACGAGGACGCGACGGCGAACGCGGTGGCCGGAACGGCTGACTCCGGAACGGCCGACTCCGGAACGGCCGACTCCGCCGCGGCCACCTCCAGCGGGCCCCGCACCCCCGGAACCAAGATCCCCGGAACCAAGATCCCCGAAGCCAGGACTCCCGCAGCCCGGATCCCCGAACCCGGGCCCCCCGACCCCCACACCCCCGAGTTCGCCCGAGCAGTCCGGAGAGCCTTCGCCGACTGGGCGGGCCCCGGCCCCCGGCCGGTCGTGATCGTGGACCAGTTCGAGGAGGCGTTCACGCTCTGCGCCGAGGAGGCGGACCGGCGGACATTCGTCCGGGTGCTGCACGCCGCCTGCTCGCCCGGCGCTCCCGGTGAGCCGGCGCCCGTGCTGATCGTCCTCGGCATACGGGCCGACTTCTACGAGCAGTGCCTGCGCCACCCGGAGCTGGCCGACGCGCTCCAGCACCGGCACATGGTGCTCGGGCCGCTGACCACCGCCGAGCTGCGGGAGGCGGTGACCGGGCCGGCGAAGGCGGTCGGTCTGGAGCTGGAGCCGGGCCTCGCGGAGCTGATCGTGCGGGAGGTCGGCGCGGACGGGCCGCGCGGCGCGCACGACGCGGGCGTGCTGCCGCTGCTCTCGCACGCCCTGCTCGCCACCTGGCAGCGCCGCAAGGCGGGCCGGCTGACGCTGGCCGGGTACCGGGCGGCGGGCGGCATCCAGGGCGCCGTGGCGGCGACCGCCGAGCGGGCCTGGTCGGGACTGGACCCGGCGGCGCGCACGGCGGCCCGGCTGCTGCTGCTCCGGCTGGTGCGGGTCGGCGAGGACACCGCCGCGACCCGGCGGCGCGGCACCCGGCGCCAGCTGGCGGAGGAGTCGACCGACCCGGGCAAGACGGAGGAGTCGCTGGAGGCGCTGGTGCGCGCCCGGCTGGTGACGCTCGACGCGGAGACCGTGGAGATCACCCATGAGGCGCTGCTGCACGCCTGGCCCCGGCTGCGCGACTGGATCGACGAGGACCGGGGCGGCAATCTGCTGCGCCAGCGGCTGGAGGAGGACGGCCGGGCCTGGGAGGCCTCGCAGCGCGATACGGCGCTGCTGTACCGGGGGTCGCGGCTGGAGCAGGCGGAGAGCTGGGCGAAGTCGGCCGGGGACACCTTCCTGACCCGTGGCGCGGTGGAGTTCCTGGCGGCCTCGGTGCGGCTGCGCCGCCGTACCGCCTGGATCAGCCGGGGCGCGGTCGCGGCGCTGGTGGTGCTGACGCTGGTGGCGGTCGGGGCGGCGGTGGTGGCCTGGAAGCAGCGGGACGACGCGGTGTTCGCGCAGGTGGTCGCCGAGGCGGACCGGGTGCAGTACACGGACCCGTCGCTCTCCGCCCAGCTGGACCTGGTGGCGCACCGGCTGCGCCCGGACGACGCGGGGACGAACAACCGGCTGGTCTCGATCGTGAACGCGCCGCTGGCCACCCCGCTGCTCGGCCACACCGGCGCGGTCTACCTGACCTCGTTCAGCCCGGACGGCCGTACCCTGGCGACCGCGAGCTACGACCGCACCGTCCGCCTGTGGGACGTGTCCGACCCGACCCGTCCCAAGCCGCTCGGCGCGCCGCTGGCCGGTCACACCAGCTGGGTGAGCAGCGCGGTGTTCAGCCCGGACGGCCGCACCCTGGCCAGCGCGGGCGACGACGGGGTGATCCGGCTGTGGGACGTGACGGACCGGGGGCGCCCGAAGGCCCTCGGGTCGCTGACCGGACATCAGGGCACGGTGTATCTGGTGGCGTTCGGCCCGGACGGGCGTACGCTCGCCTCCGCCAGCGAGGACCGCACCGTGGGCCTGTGGGACGTACGGGAGCCCGGGCGGGCGACGGCGCTCGGCAGGCTGACCGGGCACGGGGCCGCCGTACGGTCGGTGGCGTTCGCACCGGACGGGCGGACCCTGGCGGCCGGGGGCGACGACCACACGATCCGCCTGTGGAGCACGGCCGAGCCGGGCCGGGCCCGGGAACTGGGGAAACTCGCCGGGCACACGGACACCGTCCACTCGGTGGCGTTCAGTCCCGACGGGCGCACCCTCGCCAGCGGCGGCGCGGACGACACCATCCGGCTGTGGGACGTGGCCGATCCCGGCCGGGCCGCCCGGCTCGGTCCCCCGCTCACCGCGCACACCGGGCCCGTCTGGTCGGTGGCGTTCGCACCCGGCGGGCGCACGCTCGCCGCCGCCAGCGCGGACAGCACGGCCAGCCTGTGGAACGTCAGCGACCCGGCGTACCCCTCGCAGGTCGGCGAGCCGCTGGCGGGCAGCAGCGGGGAGATGTACGCGCTGGGGTTCAGCCCCGACGGGCGCACCCTGGCCACCGGCAGCGGGGACAGCAAGGTGCGGCTGTGGTCGGTGCCGACGTCGGACATGATCGGCCGCAGCGGGGCGTTCCGCCCGGACGGGCGGGTGCTGGCCACCGCCGCGCGCGACGGGAAGGTGCGGCTGTGGGACGTACGGCGGCCGGAGCGGCCGGTGCGGCTGGGCCGGTCGTTCATGCCCGGGGACGGCGGCGACCGCTCGCCGGCGTTCTCCCCCGACGGCCGGCTGCTCGCCGTGCTGACGGCGAAGCGGTCGGTGTACCTGTGGGACGTCACCGACCCCTCCCACCCGGTCCTGGCCGGGCCGCCGATCCCGCTGCGCACCCGCTTCATGGGCCCCGACGCGCTGGCCTTCGCCCCGGACGGGCGCACCCTGGCAACCGCCTACGACGACCGCACGATCCAGCTGTGGAACGTCGCCGACCCGTCCCGGCCGGTCCCGCTCGGCACGCCGCTCACCGGCCACAGGGGTTACGTCAACGCGCTCGCCTTCGGCCCCGACGGCCACACCCTGGCGAGCGGCAGCGCGGACGGCACCGTACGGCTGTGGAACGTGACCGACCCGCGCCGCGCCACCGGGCTCGGCGCGCCGCTCACCGACCACCGGGGCCCGGTCAACGTGCTGGCCTTCAGCCCCGACGGGAAGACCCTCGCGGGCGGCGGTGACGACGACACGGTCCGGCTGTGGGACC
>NZ_DASQNH010000002.1:0-73834 GCF_035645055.1 Streptomyces sp.
CGTGCCCCGAGCGGGCGCGGCGGAGACCGGCGCCGGCCGGCCGTGGCGCGGCCCCGAACCGCGGGGCCTGCGCCGCTTCGCGGCCCCGCGCCGGCCCCGCGAGGAGCGTTGCGAGCTGTGCGCCACGCCTCTGGCGGACGAGCGTCACCGCCACCTCGTCGACACCGAGAAACGGATGCTGGCCTGCGCGTGTGCCCCCTGCGCCCAGTTGCTGGACGGCTCCGGCGGGGCCCAGGGCCGCTTCCGCACGGTTCCGGGCCGCTACCTGAGCGACCCCGGGCACGGCATCGACGAACAGGCCTGGGAGCACCTGCGCATCCCTGTCGGCGTCGCGTTCTTCTTCCGCAACTCCGCGCTCGACCGGCTCGTCGCGCTCTACCCGAGCCCTGCCGGGGCGACCGAGAGCGAACTGGATCCGGCCTCCTGGCAGGCCGTCCTGACCGGCTCGCCTCTGGCGGGACTCCTCGAACCCGACGTGGAGGCGCTGCTGCTGCGGCGTCACGAGGGCACGGTCGAGTGCTTCCTGGTGCCCGTCGACATCTGTTACGAACTGGTGGGCCGGATGCGCCTGCGGTGGCAGGGCTTCGACGGTGGCGCGGAGGCCCGCGCCGACCTGGACGCCTTCTTCGCCCACGTACGCGACCGTGCCCGTGACGTCCGAGGGAGCGGGTCGTGACCGACTTCGCCTTCGCCTGCACCGGGGTGCGCGCCGATCCGTACGCGGCGGGCCCCACCCTGGTGTTCCGGCTGCGCATCACGGCCTCCGGCCAGGCCCGCGTGCACGCGCTCGCCCTGCGCTGCCAGATCCGCATCGAGCCCGTCCGGCGCGGCTACGGCGACGCCGAGGCCGCGCGGCTGACCGACCTCTTCGGTGAGCGGTCACGCTGGGGCAGCAGCCTCAACCCGGTGCAGTTCGCCCAGGTCGCGGTGATGGTCCCCGGCTTCACCGGCGAGGTGGAGACCGACCTGGCGGTGCCGTGCACCTACGACATGGACATCGCGTCCACCCGTTACTTCCACGCCCTGGAGGAAGGGGAGGTGCCGCTGCTGATGCTGTTCTCCGGCACCGCCTTCACCGGCGCCGGCGGCTTCCGCGTGGAGCCCGTCCCCTGGGACAAGGAGGCCGCCTTCCGCATGCCGGTGAAGACCTGGCGGGAGATGATCGACCAGCACTTCCCGGGCTCCGGCTGGATCCGGCTGCCCCGGGACACCATGGACGCGCTGCTCGCCCACCGGTCGCGGCGCGCCCTGCCCTCCTGGGAGGCGGCCGTCGAGGCGCTCCTCCATGCGGCCGGGGAGAGAACGCCATGACGGCCACGACGACGTTCTCCCCCGGGACAGAGGCCCGGCTCGCCGTCGCACGCCAGGTCGCCGACGCCGTGCTCTTCGAGGGGTACGTGCTCTACCCGTACCGCGCCTCGGCCGCCAAGAACCGTCTGCGCTGGCAGTTCGGGGTACTCGTACCGCCGGCCTGGACGGCGAGGGCCGACGAGCACGACTTCCAGCACACCGAACTGCTGATGGAACCCAAGCGGGGGGCCACGCTCGCCGTCGAGGTCCGCTTCCTGCACACGCAGCGACGCACCGTCCAGCGGGTGCGCCCGGACGGCACCTTCGAGCCGGTGGGCGAGCTGCGCCTGGACGACCAGGTGATCGTCCCGTGGGACGAGGGACATGAACAGGCCGTCCGGCTCACCGTTCCCGTGGACACCCTGGCGGGCGAGGGCATCGTCGTCCCGTTCACCCGCCCGGCGGCCGAGGAGACCGAACCGGTCTCGGACTCCACCGGGCGCGTGGTGGGCCGGCTCGTACGCCGCCGCCAGGAGGTCATGGGTGCGCTGCGGTTGTCGGCGGGCGAGCTGGACGGTCCGTACCGCACGCATCGTCTGAGCCTGGTCGTGGAGAACACCAGCGACTGGACCCCGGACGGCGACGCCGACCGCGACGCGGCCCTGCCCCGGTCCCTGGTCGCCTGTCACGCACTGCTGTGCCTGGACTCCGGGCGGTTCCTGTCGATGACGGACCCGCCGGAGTGGGCGCGGGGAGCCACCGCCGCGTGCCGCAACCTGCACACCTGGCCGGTGCTGGCCGGCGAACCGGGCCGCGGCGACCTGGTGCTCTCCTCGCCGATCATCCTGGAGGACCACCCGGCGATCGCGCCCGAGAGCCCCGGCGCGCTGTACGACGCGACGGAGATCGACGAGATCCTGGCGCTGCGCACCGCCGCCCTCACCGACGAGGAGAAGCGCGAGGCCCGGGGTACGGACGCCCGGGCGGCGGCCGTCATCGAGCTGGCCGACTCCATGCCGCCGGAGGTCCTGGAGCGCCTTCACGGCGCCGTGCGCGGCCTGCGCGAGGTGACCGCACAGAGGCCACCAACGGGGGTGCCCGCACTCACCACCCCGGCGGGCGACGCCGTACCGTCCGACCCCTTCCGGCAGAGCGGAGTCACGCGGCCGGACACCCCCTGGTGGGACCCGGGGGCGGACGCGGCCGTGGACCCGGCCTCCGACCACGTCCTCGTCGGCGGGCGGCCGGTACGGGCCGGCAGCCGCGTCGTGCTGCGTCCCCGGCTGCGCCACACCGACGCCCAGGACCTGTTCCTCAGCGGCCGGCTCGCCCTGGTGGAAGCGGTCCTGCACGACGTGGACGGCGGCGTGCACATCGCGGTCACCGTCGACGACGACCCGGGTGCCGACATCCGCCGTGAGCAGGGCCGTTTCCTCTACTTCCAGCCCGACGAGGTCGACGTCGCGGAGGACGCGTGATGGCCCCCTCACAGACCCGTCCGCGCACGCTGGTCGCCGGGGCGGGCAACATCTTCCTCGGCGACGACGGCTTCGGCGTCGAGGCGGCACGCATGCTGGCCCTTCAGGACCTGCCCGCCGGTGTCGAGGTCGCCGACACCGGCATCCGCGGTGTCCACCTGGCGTACCAGCTCCTCGACGGATACGACGCCCTGGTCCTCCTGGACGCGACGGCGCGGGGCGGGGAGCCGGGCACGCTGTACGTGATCGACGCCGCCGGGCCGGGCTCCAGGCAGCCGGCCTCGGACGTCCCCCTCGACGGCCACCGGATGTCTCCCGACGCCGTACTGGCGCTGCTGGACACCCTGTGCGCGGGTACCGGCGCGAAACCGCCAGGACGCACCCTGGTGGTGGGGTGCGAGCCGGCCACCGTCGAGGAGGGCATCGGGCTCAGCCCGCCCGTGGCCGCCGCCGTCCCCGAGGCGGTGCGCCTGGTGACCGAACTGGTGACTGAACCGCTCCGCGACGGAGCCCGAGACTGACCCGCCCCTCCCACGCCCCGACCGACCTTCACGGAGAGCCCATGAACAAGCGCCTCATCGGCGGTGCCGCCGCCACCGCCACCGCCGCCGCACTCGCGGCCATCGTCGCGAACGTCCTGCCCGACGTCCGGCGCTATCTGCGCATCCGCCGGATGTGACCCACCGGCCGCGGCCCGGTGCCGTCCCGTGGGTCCGAACGGCCTACGCAGCCGTGTGACCCCGGCGCGCCGGTCGGCGCGCCGCCCGGCCACGGCCGTGTAATGGGCGCCGGAGAGACATCCCCGGCCCGGACGGAGACCGATGCACGAGATGTCCGTCGCCCTGTCCGTGGTGGACCAGGTCGAACAGGCGGCACGGTCCCGCGGCGCGCGGAACGTCCAGCATGTGCGCCTCGACATCGGCGAGCTGGCCGGAGTGGTCTCCGACTCGCTCCACTTCTGCTTCGAACTCGCCTGCGCCGGGACCGTCCTGGAGGGCGCCGAGCTCGTCACCCGTTCCGTCCCCGGCCGTGCGCGGTGCGCACCGTGCGGGCGGACCTGGAACACCGGGATGCCCCCGGACATGCTCTGCCCGGACTGCCGCGCGGCCGCCACCGAGCTGGTGGCGGGCCGCGAGCTGCGCATCACCGAAGTGCGCTGGGCCGCGGAACCCACTGCTCCCGGCCTCCCCGGCGCAACCCGTGCAACTCGTGCAACCACCCTTGAGGAGAGCTGACGATGTGCCGTGTGGTCGACCTCCAGCAGGCCGTGCTCGCCAAGAACACGATGGCGGCCGGCATCCTGCGCGGTGAACTGACGGCCAGGGGCACGACCGTGGTGAACCTCCTGTCCAGCCCCGGCAGCGGCAAGACGGCCCTGCTGGAACGGGAGCTGACGATCGCCCGGGAACGCGGCGTCCCGGCCGCCGCGCTGACGGCGGACCTCGCGACGGAGAACGACGCGGTACGCCTCGGCCGTTCCGGGGTGCCGGTCAAACAGGTGCTCACGGACGGGTTGTGCCATCTGGAGGCGGACATGCTCGCCGGGCACCTGCACAACTGGCTCCCGGAGGACACCCGTCTGCTGTTCGTGGAGAACGTGGGCAACCTCGTGTGCCCGGCGTCGTACGACCTCGGCGAGACGCTGCGGGTCGTCCTCGCCGCGGTCACCGAGGGCGAGGACAAGCCGCTGAAGTACCCCACCGCGTTCGGCCTCGCGCACCTGGTGATCGTCACCAAGGCCGACCTGGCCGGTCCCGCCGAGTTCGACGAGGCCGCCTTCCGGGCCAATGTGCAGCAGGTCAACCCCGGTGTGGAGGTCGTCCTCAGCTCCGTGCGGAGTGCGCAGGGCGCCGGTCTGCTGGTGGAGCGGGCACTGGCGGCGGCCGAGGGGGCAGAGGTGCACGACCCGGTGATGGCACAGGCCCGGGCGTGAACGCGACGCCCGAGGTGGCCGTGCCACGGCAGGTGGTGACCGCGCCGCCGGTGCGGCGCGTGCGGGCCGTCGTGCGCGGGGTGGTGCAGGGGGTGGGGTTCCGGCCGTACCTGTACGGCCTGGCGTCGGAACTGCGACTCGCCGGCCATGTCGCCAACACCGGCGACGGTGTGGTCGTGGAGGTCGAGGGCGAGGCGGCGGCCGTCGACCGGTTCTGCGCGCGCATCGCGCCCGAGGCCCCGCCGCTGGCCGTCGTGGAGTCGGTGGACACCACCGACCTGCCCCCCACCGGCGGCAGCGGTTTCGGCATCGTCCCCTCCCGCGCGTCCGGTCCCGTGCGCACGCTGGTCGCCCCCGACACCGCCACCTGCGGTGACTGCCTGGCCGAACTCGCCGATCCCGCGGACCGCCGCCACCGCCACCCCTTCATCACCTGCACGCACTGCGGGCCGCGGTTCACCATCGTCACCGGCCTGCCGTACGACCGCGAGCACACCACGATGGCGGGCTTCCCGCTGTGTCCCGCGTGTGACCGCGAGTACCACGATCCGGCCGACCGCCGCTTCCACGCGCAGCCCGTGGCGTGCCCCTCGTGCGGCCCGCGACTGCGGCTCGTCACGGCCTCCGGGCACAGCCGTCCGGCCGCCGAGGACCCCGTCGACGCGGCGCGCGCGCTGCTCGCCGCCGGTGGGATCGTCGCCGTCAAGGGCATCGGCGGGTACCACCTGGCGTGTGACGCCGCCAACAGCCGGGCGGTCGGCGAGCTGCGCCGCCGCAAGGCACGCGGTGGCAAGCCCTTCGCGCTGATGGCCCGGGAGGTGGCCGATGTGGCGCACCTCGTGCGCATCGGCCCCGCCGAGCGGGAGCTGCTCACCGGTCGTGTCCGCCCCATCGTGCTGTTGCGCCGGCGCACCGGCGTCACGGGCGCACCGGGGGCCCTGGTGCCGGCCGACACGGTCGCGCCCGGCAGTCCCGACCTCGGGGTGATGCTGCCGTACACACCGGTGCACCATCTGCTGCTCGGCGCGGACGGGCCCCGGCTGCTCGTGATGACGAGCGGCAACCTGTCCGGCGAGCCCATCGTCATCGACGACGACGAGGCCCTGGACCGGCTGTCCGGCCTGGCCGACGCCTGGCTCACGCACGACCGGCCCGTCCATGTGCCGTGCGACGACTCGGTGGTGCGCGTCTGCGACGGCGAGCCGCTGGTGCTGCGCCGCTCCCGCGGCTACGCCCCGCTGCCGCTCACGCTGCCCGTGCCGGTGGCGCCCGCCCTCGCGGTCGGCGGCGACCTGAAGAACGTCTTCTGCCTCGCCGAGGGCGACAGGGCGTGGCTGTCCGCCCACGTCGGGGACATGGACGACCTCGCCACCCAGCGTGCGTTCGACCGCGCCGAGCGGCAGCTGGAGTCCATCACGGGCGTGCGCCCCGAGCTGCTCGTCACCGACGCCCACCCGGCGTACCGCTCGGGCGCCTGGGCTCGGCGGCACGCCACGGGACGCCCGGTGGTGCGGGTCCAGCACCATCACGCGCACGTCGCCTCCGTGATGGCCGAACACGGCGTGGTCGCGGGCCGCAGGGTGATCGGGGTCGCGTTCGACGGCACGGGCCACGGGGCCGACGGTGCGGTGTGGGGCGGGGAGTTCCTGCTCGCGGACTACGGCGGTTACGACCGGTTCGCGCACCTGGCCTATGTACCGCTTCCCGGCGGTGACGCGGCCGTTCGGCGCCCCTACCGCATGGCCCTTGCGCATCTGTGGGCGGCGGGCATCGCGCCGGACGCGGACCTGCCGTGCGCCGCCGCCTGCCCCCCGGAGGAGCGGGCGGTGCTGGAGCGGCAGCTGGAGCGGGGGCTGAACTGCGTGCCCACATCCAGCATCGGGCGGCTCTTCGACGCGGTCTCGTCCCTGGTGGGCGTCTGCCACCACGCCGAGTACGAGGCGAGGGCCGCGATCGAACTGGAGGCGGCCGCGGTCGCCGCCGGGACCGTCGACGAGGACCCGCGTTACGTCTTCCGCCTGACCGGACGGGACCGGGACGGCGCGTCGCCGGTCTCCGCCGATCCGGCGCCTTTGCTGGCCGCGGCCGTCGAGGACGTACGGCTGGGCGTTCCCGCACCGGTCGTCGCGGCCCGCTTCCACTCGGCGGTGGCCCGGCTGGTGCGCACGGTCTGCGGGCTGGCCCGCGAGTCGTCGGGCCTGGACACCGTCGCCCTGTCCGGCGGGGTGTTCTCCAACGCGCTGCTGTCGTCGGCCTGCGCACGCGGTCTGCGCGCGGACGGTTTCACCGTGCTGCGCCACCACAGGATCCCGCCCAACGACGGGGGGCTGGCCCTCGGCCAGCTCGTCGTGGCCGCCCGCGCCACGGACGGGGCCGGATCGGCGGACACGGGCCGCGCGACGCGAGAGTGAGGAGACACATATGTGCTTGGCGGTACCAGGGAAGGTACTGGGGGTCGAGGACCGGAACGGCACACGGATGGCCAGCGTCGACTTCGGCGGTGTGGTCAAGGAGGTGTGCCTGGAGTACCTGCCGGACCTTCAGGTCGGTGAGTACGCGATCGTCCACGTCGGCTTCGCCCTGCAACGGCTGGACGAGGAGTCGGCCCGCCGGACGCTGGAGCTGTTCGAGAACCTCGGCATGCTCCAGGAGGAGTTCGGCGATCCGTGGGAGCAGGCCGCCGCGGAGGCGGGCGGCAACGGACACGGGCCGGACGACGCTGCCGCGGCCGGGGAGGTGCTGCGGTGAAGTACATCGACGAGTTCCAGAACCCGGACCTCGCGGCGCGGCTGCTCGACGAGATCAGGGCCACCGTGACCAGGCCCTGGGCGCTGATGGAGGTGTGCGGCGGCCAGACGCACACCATCATCCGCCACGGCATCGACCAGCTCCTGCCGGAGGAGGTGGAGCTGATCCACGGCCCCGGCTGTCCGGTGTGCGTGACCCCGCTCGAGGTGATCGACAAGGCGCTGGAGATCGCCTCGCGTCCCGAGGTGATCTTCTGCTCCTTCGGCGACATGCTGCGGGTGCCGGGCACCGGCCGTGACCTCTTCCAGGTACGCGGAGAGGGCGGCGACGTCCGGGTGGTGTACTCGCCGCTGGACGCGCTGCGGGTCGCGCAGGAGAACCCGGACCGGGAGGTCGTCTTCTTCGGCATCGGCTTCGAGACCACCGCCCCGCCCAACGCGATGGCGGTCCACCAGGCGCGGAAGCTGGGCATCGGCAACTTCAGCCTGCTGGTGTCGCACGTCCGGGTCCCGCCCGCGATCGAGGCGATCATGCGGTCGCCGGACTGCCGCGTCCAGGGCTTCCTCGCGGCCGGTCACGTGTGCAGCGTGATGGGGACGGAGGAGTACCCCGGGCTCGCCCGACGGTTCGGGGTGCCCATCGTGGTGACCGGCTTCGAGCCGCTCGACATCCTCGAAGGCGTACGGCGCACCGTGCGGCAGTTGGAACGGGGCGAGCACACGGTGGAGAACGCCTACGAGCGTGCCGTCCGGCCGGAGGGCAACCCCGCCGCGCGCGCCATGCTGGACGACGTCTTCGAGGTGACCGACCGGGCCTGGCGCGGCATCGGCGTCATCCCCGACAGCGGGTGGCGGCTGTCCGAGCGCTACCGGGACCACGACGCCGAGCACCGCTTCCAGGTGGGTGACATCACGACCCGGGAGCCGGCCGAGTGCCGCAGCGGAGAGGTGCTGCAAGGGCTGCTGAAGCCGCACGAATGCGAGGCGTTCGGCACCACGTGCACGCCGCGCACCCCGCTGGGGGCCACCATGGTCTCCAGTGAGGGCGCGTGCGCCGCCTACTACCTGTACCGGCGGCTCGACCTGCCGGCCCGCCCGGTGCCGGTCAGCGGCCCGGCGGCCCCGGCGACGACATCCCACACCCTGGAGGGCAGCCCCGTTGTCTGACGCGTTCACAGGGCCGGACGTCCTGTCCTGGACCTGCCCCGCCCCGCTGCGGGACCGGCCACGGGTGGTGATGGGCCACGGCGGTGGCGGCGTGATGTCCGCCGAACTCGTGGAGCAGGTCTTCCTTCCCGCCCTGGCCGGACCGGCGCCCGCCGCCCTGACCGACTCGGCCACGGTCGAGCTCGGCGGGGCGCGGCTCGCTTTCTCCACCGACTCGTTCGTCGTGCGGCCCTTGTTCTTCCCGGGCGGGAGCATCGGTGACCTCGCCGTCAACGGCACGGTCAACGACCTCGCGATGAGCGGGGCCCGGGCCGCCTACCTGTCGTGCGGCGTCATCCTGGAGGAGGGCGTCGAGATCTCCACCGTGGGCCGGGTGGCCGAGGCGCTGGGCGCCGCCGCCCGCACCGCCGGTGTGCGGGTGGTGACGGGCGACACCAAGGTCGTGGAGGCCGGTCACGGCGACGGCGTCTACATCAACACCTCGGGCATCGGTCTGGTCCCGCCCGGGGTCGACCTGCGTCCGGAGCGGGTCGTGCCCGGTGACGTCGTCATCGTCAGCGGGGCCATCGGCCTCCACGGTGTGGCCATCCTGAGCGAGCGCGAGAACCTGCGGTTCGAGGCCGAGATCGAGAGCGACTGCGCGGCGCTCGGCGGCCTGGTCGAGGCGATGCTCGCGGTCACCCCGGACCTCCATGTGCTGCGCGACCCGACCCGAGGGGGTCTGGCCGCCTCGCTCAACGAGATCGCGGCGGCCTCGGGCGCCGGGATCGTCGTCCAGGAGCGGGCCGTCCCGGTGCCGCCACCGGTGGCCAACGCCTGCGCGGTGCTGGGCCTCGACCCGATGTACGTGGCCAACGAGGGCAAGCTCGTGGCGTTCGTGCCCCGGGACCACGCCGACGCGGTCCTCGCCGCGATGCGGGCGCACCCCCTGGGCGCCGAGGCGGCGGTCATCGGTGAGGCGGTGGCCGAGCACCCGGGGATGGTCGTGGCCCGGACGGGCCTGGGTGGGACGCGCGTGGTGGACATGCCGCTCGGAGAACAGCTCCCGCGGATCTGCTGACCGGTGCCCGCTCGCCGGGCCGGCGTCATCGGTGCCTCTCTCCGGCCGGCGGCCCGGTTCCCGCCCGAGCCCGCGCGCCCGTGGGTTCAGGCGGTCGGGTTCCCGCCCGAGCCCGCGCGCCCGTGGGTTCAGATGGTCGGGCCGCGCCTGCCGGGACGGGTGTCCAGGGTCCAGCTGTGGGTGCAGCCGGGGCACTGGAGGTGCACCCGCGCGCCCTCGTTGGCTATGAGGTAGCGCCAGTGGTCCGGGCAGTTGCGCCGTTCGGCGCAGGTGACACAGTCCCGGGCGTCGTCGCACCCCGGGCAGGGGACCCAGGCCCGCCGGGCCCGGTCCGCCTGCGGGTCAAGGGGAAGCCGCATCGCCCGGGTCCCGTCCGGGCAGCACGCCGGCCTCCACCAGCATGGCGTACGTCCGCTCCTGCTCGGCGTCCAGACCCGAGTACAGCAG
Organism: Streptomyces sp.; assembly: GCF_035645055.1. Classification (GTDB taxonomy): domain Bacteria; phylum Actinomycetota; class Actinomycetes; order Streptomycetales; family Streptomycetaceae; genus Streptomyces. The sequence continues at coordinate 10,123 of NZ_DASQNH010000002.1, forward strand.
GCGGTGCGCCTCCTCCTCCGAGCGGAGCACGGCCAGGGGGTCCCAGTCGTCACCGAGGGCGGCCACCACCGCGGCGCGCCGGCGGGACTCCTCCAGGGTGAGGTCGAGCGGGAAAGCCACAGGGTCGTGGGCTGGGCTGTCGTTCATGCGCGGTGCACTTTCACACGGGATTCACCGGTCCCAGCCAGCTGTACCAGCATGGGTCTCCGTGCCGGAAGGCATTGTGACGGACCTCATCGGGGTTGGGCCGGGCGACGCGCGAGGCCGGCGTCCGTGGGAGGCGGTTGCGGACAAGGCAGGTGCCTGCGTGCTCGCGAGCTCGATCGCACCGCCCTGGCACCCCCTGGCAACCCTGTCGAAGCCCTCACCGAGGTCCTGGCCCCACCTACATGGTGGACGCGCGCACTCCCACGCCAAGAACTATGGTGTCCCACCACATACGCCTCTGACCTGCACGTTCCTACCGTGTGGCGACACGCAACCGTCCCCGTCGAACGTCAGGAAGTGGTGCCGATGTCGTCGCCCGCGACCGCTCCCCCAGCCCCCTCCAACCTCAAGCGCATCGTCGCCGCCAGCCTCATCGGCACCACCATCGAGTGGTACGACTTCTTCCTCTACGGCTCCGCGGCCGCGCTCGTCTTCAACCAGTTGTTCTTCCCGGAGTCCGACCCGCTGGTCGGCACGCTGCTGTCGTTTCTGACGTACGCGGTGGGATTCGCGGCGCGCCCGCTGGGTGCGCTGGTGTTCGGGCACTACGGCGACCGCCTCGGGCGGAAGAAGCTGCTGGTGCTGAGTCTGCTGCTGATGGGCGGGGCGACCTTCGCGATCGGTCTGCTGCCGACACACGCGACGATCGGAACCGCCGCACCCGTGCTGCTGACGGTGCTGCGGCTGGTGCAGGGGTTCGCGCTCGGCGGTGAGTGGGGCGGAGCCGTGCTGCTGGTGTCGGAGCACGGGGACGCGCGGCGGCGGGGGTTCTGGGCCTCGTGGCCGCAGACCGGGGCGCCGGCCGGGCAGTTGCTCGCCACCGGTGTGCTGTCGCTGCTGACCGCCGTGCTGTCGGACAGCGCGTTCAACACTTGGGGTTGGCGTGTTCCGTTCCTGCTCTCCGGGGTGCTGGTGATCGTCGGGCTGTGGATCCGGCTGTCCGTCGACGAGTCGCCCGTCTTCCGGCAGGCCCTCGCGCAGGCCGAGGCGCGCAAGGGGGCGCGGGTGGTGGACGCCGAGAAACTCCCGCTGGTCGCCGTGCTGCGGCACCACTGGCGGGACGTGCTCATCGCGATGGGCGCGCGTATGGCGGAGAACATCAGCTACTACGTCATCACCGCGTTCATCCTCGTCTACGCCACCACCGCGGCCGACGTCTCCAAGCAGACCGCGCTCAACGCCGTGCTGATCGCCTCCGCCGTGCACTTCGCGGTCATCCCCCTCTGGGGCGCGCTCTCGGACCGGGTCGGGCGCCGTCCCGTCTATCTGCTGGGCGCGGCCGGGGTCGGTCTGTGGATGTTCCCGTTCTTCGCGCTCGTCGACACCGGCGACTTCGGCAGCCTGCTGCTCGCGGTGACGGTGGGGCTGGTGCTCCACGGGGCGATGTACGCTCCACAGGCCGCCTTCTTCTCCGAGATGTTCGCGACCCGGATGCGCTACTCGGGGGCTTCCATCGGCGCCCAGTTCGCCTCGGTCGCGGCCGGCGCGCCCGCCCCGCTGATCGCCACCGCCCTGCTGCAGAGCACCGGCGGCTCGACCTGGATCGCCCTGTACGTGATCGCGGCGGCGCTGCTGACGCTCGTCGCCGTGGGGGTGGCGAAGGAGACCCGCCACCGGGATCTGGCCGACATCGAGCCTTCGGCGGGTGCCGCGCCCGAGCGCGCGCGGGCCGAGGACGCGCACACCGTCTGAGCGGCATTGCCGGCCGCGGTCCCCATGCCGGCGGGTACGGGGCCGCGGTCAGTGGCTTCCCCGTGCCGACAGCCGGTGCAGGCGCAGGGCGAGCTGGACCTCCAGGGCGCGCGACGGGGTCTGCCAGTCGTCGCCCAGCAGCCGGCCGACGCGTTCCAGGCGCTGCGCGACGGTGTTGACGTGGACGTGCAGCTCGTCCTTGGTGCGGGCGGGGCTCATCCCGCAGTGGAAGTAGGCGTCGAGGGTGCGCAGCAGCTCGGTGCCGCGTCGTTCGTCGTACGCCACCACCGGGCCTATCGTGCGGTCCACGAAGCCCGCCACGTCCCGGTCGCCGGCGAGCAGCAGCCCCAGGAAGCCGAAGTCGTCGGCGGCGGCGCCGTCTCCGCTGCGGCCGAGCAGGCGCAGGGCGTCGAGGCAGCGGCGGGCCTCGGTGTAGGCCCCGGCGACGTCGGCCGGGTGGGCGGCGAGGTCCCGCACCGGCGGCGAGGCGCCCACGGTGACCGCCTCGTGGACGGCCGTGCCGAGGTGGCGGGCGGTGCGCCGGGCCAGCTCGGTGGCGCTGTCGCCGGGGGCCAGGGGCAGCAGCAGGACGGTGCCGCCGTCACGGGCGGCGGCCAGTCCCCGCCGGGTGGCGGCGAGGTGGGAGGCGGCCGACCACAGGCGGCGCCGCGCGTCGGCCTCGTGGTCGGCGTCGGCGGCGGGGTCGTCGAGCCGGGCGGCGAGCAGCACGTGGGTGGCGTCGAGGTCGGCGTGCAGCCGGGAGGCGCGCTCCCGCAGCAGGCGGGGGTCGCGGTCGCGGGCGTCCAGCAGGTCGTCCAGGAGTTCGCCGCGGACCCGCTGTTCGGCCTCGGCGGCGGAACGGCGGGCGAGCAGCAGCAGGGAGGTGACCATCGCGGCGCGCTCCAGGGTGCGCTGGTCGACCGGGTCGAGACCGGGATGGCCGCGCAGCACCAGCGCGCCGAGGAGTTCGCCACCGGCCGCGACGGCCGCGATCCAGTCGTCCTCGTGCCGCACCGCGTGTCCCTCGGCGCGGGACTCGTCCAGCGGGCGGGCCGGGGCCCCGGCAGCCTCGGTGAACTCGACCGTGCCGTCCAGGACCTCGGCCACCGCGGCGGCCACGTCGTGCACCCCGCCACCGCGGAGCACGAGTTCGGCGAGCCGGTCGTGCACCTCGGAGGCCCGTTCGATGACGGCGCTGCGGTCCTGGATGATCTCGTTGGCGCGTTCCAGGCCGGCCAGCGCCGAGCGGGTCTCGGTGAGCAGGTTGGCGGTGTCGATGGCGGCGGCGGCCAGGGCGGCGAAGGAGCCGAGCAGCGCGATCTGCTCGCGTTCGAAGACCCGGGCGCGGCGGTCGGCGGCGAAGAGCACCCCGATCACGTGCGGGCCCAGCATCAGCGGCACGCCGAGGATGGCCACCAGTCCCTCGTCGCGCACCCCCGCGTCGATGGTGGGGGTGTGCTGGAAGCGGTCGTCACGGAAGTAGTCGTCGGTGACGTACGGCCGGGCCGTCTGGGCGACGAGGCCGCCGAGCCCCTCGCCCATGCCGAGCCGCAGCTGCTGGAAGCGGGCCGCGACCGAGCCCTCGGTGACCCGCATGTAGGTGTCGCCGCGGGCCGGGTCGTTGAGACTGAGATAGGCGACGTCGGTGCCGAGCAGGGAGCGGGCCCGCTGCACGATCGCCTGGAGCACGGCGTCGAGGTCGCGCAGGCCGGCGAGGTCGTGGGCGGTCTCGAACAGCGCCGACAGCTCGGCCTCGCGGCGGCGCCGTCCCTCCAGCTCCGCGCGCACCCGCAGCGCCAGCAGCTTGGCGCGCTCCAGCGCGGTGATCCGCTCGCCGGACCGGCCCTCGGCGCGGGCGAGCAGCACCGGCTGCTCATACGCGTCGGCGGACGCGCCACGGGCCAGCAGCTCCAGGAACGGTGCCTCGACGGCGGCGGTCGGCGTGTCGAGGCCGGCGCTCGGTGTCCGAGCCTCGGCGCCCGGCGTCTGGGGAGCGGACTGCACATGATCGCGGGACATGCTCACAGGATTCACCATGACGCGGGCGCCCCGGCAGCCCTGTGGAGAACTCCGGGCCGCCCGCGGGACTCAGTGCGCGGTCCAGCCGCCGTCGAGGACCAGCGAGGTGCCGGTGACGAAGGACGCCTGCGGCGCGCACAGGTACGCCACCGCCTCCGCGACCTCGGCCGGCTCGATGAGCCGCTTGACGGCGCTGTCCTGGAGCAGCACCTCGGTCAGGACGCGTTCCTCCGGGATGCCGTGGGCCCGCGCCTGGTCGGCGAGCTGCCGCTCCACGAGAGGGGTGCGGACGTAGCCGGGGTTCACGCAGTTGGAGGTGACGCCGTGCGGCGCGCCTTCGAGGGCGGCGGTCTTGGACAGGCCCTCCAGGCCGTGCTTTGCGGCCACGTACGCCGACTTGTACGGCGAGGCGCGCAGCCCGTGCACGGAGGAGATGTTCACGATCCGGCCCCAGCCCTGCCCGTACATGTGCGGCAGGGCGCCCCGGATCAGCCGGAACGGCGCCTCCAGCATCACCGTGAGGACGGTGTGGAAGACGTCGGGCGGGAACTCCTCCAGCGGCCGGACGAGTTGCAGTCCGGCGTTGTTGACGAGGACGTCGGTGCCGGCGGCGACGAGTTCGGCGGCGTCCAGGTCGGTGAGGTCGAGGACATGCGGTTCGACGGTCCCGGCCAGGCCCGCGGCCTGCTCGGTGAGGGCTGCCAGTCCGGCGTCGTCCCGGTCGACCGCTCTGACCTTGGCTCCGGCGGCCGCGAGCCGCAGCGCGCAGGCGCGGCCGATGCCGCCGGCGGCGCCGGTGACGAGGGCGGTGCGGCCGCCCAGGTCGAGCGAGGGGGCACAGGGCCCGGACGGGCCGGGCAGGTCACGGGGCGGGGTCATGTCTCGACCCTAGGCAGCGGCCCTCCCCCGCCCCATGTGGTCATCCACCACAGTTCATTCGAAGGTCATGGGCTCGAACCACGTGGGTGCGTCCGACAGTGCCTGCTTGATCCGCAGCAGCCCGAACTCATTCAGGTCGGGCAGCGCGTCGACCTCGAACCAGCCGACCTCCAGCGACTCGTCGTCGTTGACCCGCGCCTCGCCGCCGACCGCGCGGCAGCGCAGGGTGATGTCCATGTACTGGCAGACGTCGCCGTTCTCGTAGGTGACCGGCTCCAGCGCCTGGACCAGGACGACCCGCTCGGGCACGCAGCGGACGCCGGTCTCCTCGTGGACCTCCCGCACGGCGCAGGCCGCGGGCTGCTCACCCGGGTCGGGGATGCCTCCGAGCACCGACCACTTGCGAGTGTCGACACGGCGGTTGAGCAGGACCCTGCCCTCGTCGTCGAAGACGATCGCGGTGACTCCGGGGAGCCACAGCAACTGGTGTCCGGCGGAGGCCCGCAGGGTGCGGATGAAGTCAGGAATGGCCATGGGCCAGACCCTAACGGGCCATCCGGCGCGCCTCCGGCGGGTTCCCGGGGCGTACAGCGGTCGTACGGCTACACGCCACCCGCGCGCCGCCCGCGCGCCGCCATGGTGGCCGCCCACCCCAGACCGCCCGCGGCGACCAGCAGCAGGGCCAGCTCCGGAACGGTGCCGAGCCGGGTGGCGGGGGTCCGGGAGGAGCGCAGCGGCACCTCCTGCACCAGGGAGTCCGCGACGAACATGCCGGTCTTCTGGGTGATGGTGCCGTCCGGCAGGATGATCGCGCTGACGCCGCTGGTCACCGGCACGGTGACGGTCCGGCTGTGCTCGACCGCGCGGATCCGGGACATGGCGAGCTGCTGGTAGGTCATCTCGCTGCGGTCGAAGGTCGCGTTGTTGCTCGGCACGGAGATCATCTGCGCGCCGTGGGTGACGGTGTCCCGCACGGCCCAGTCGAAGGCCGCCTCGTAGCAGGTGGCGAGGCCGACCTCGGTGCCGTCCAGGGTGAAGACGCCCGGCTCGGAGCCCCGGCTGAAGTCCTGGCGGACCATGGCCGTCCAGTTCTCGTTGATCGCGTCGAGCACGGAGCGCAGCGGCAGATACTCGCCGAAGGGCTGGATCTGCCGTTTGTCGTAGGTGTCGACCGGGCCCTTCTCGGGGTCCCAGAGGATCTGCTCGTTCAGCAGCCTGCCGTCGCGTTCGACGACGCCGCCGACGGAGAGGGGCGCGCCGATCGCCTTGGCGGCGCCGTCGATGACCGCGCGGGCGTCGGCGTTGGCGAAGGGATCGATGTCGGAGGAGTTCTCCGGCCAGAGCACGAAGTCGGGCCGGGTGACCTTCCCGGCCTTCACCTCGGCGGCCAGTCGTTCGGTCTCGCGCGCGTGGTGGTCGAGCACGGCCCGGCGCTGGGCGTTGAAGTCGAGTCCCGCGCGCGGCACGTTGCCCTGGATGACGGCGACGGTGGCGGTGCCGTCCTCGGCCTCGTCGCTGACCAGCGGCAGGGCGGCGAGCGCGGCGAGGGGCGGCGCGGCCAGGCTGAGCAGCGCCGCGACCGCGGCGGGCCGCCGTACCGCGCGGGTGCGGCGCGCGTCCACCGCGAGGCGGACGACCTCGTACAGACCGAAACCGCACAGGACGACCGCGAAACCGAGCACGGGAGTGCCGCCGACCGCGGCGAGCGGCAGGAAGACGCCGTCCGCCTGGCCGAAGGCGATCTTGCCCCAGGGGAAGCCGTGGAAGGGAACGCGCGCGCGTGCCGCCTCACCCGCGACCCAGACCGCCGCCGCCCACACCGGCCAGGCGGGCAGCCGTGACACGGCGGCGACGCCCGCGCCGGCCAGGGCGACGAACAACGCCTCGACGACGACGAGGGCGAGCCACGGTCCGGGGCCGACCTCCACGCCGGTCCACACCAGCAGCGGCAGCAGGAAGCCGAGGCCGAAGAGATAGCCGAGGCCCAGGCCCGCCTTCACACCGCGGCCGCGCAGCACCCAGCCGAAGGCGGCGAAGGCCGGCAGGGCCAGCCACCACAGGGTGCGGGGCGGGAAACTGACGTAGAGCAGAACTCCGGAGAGCGCCGCGGTGGCGGCCGGGACGAGGCGCAGCAGCCGCGCGCCGCGCGGGGCGGGCGCGGTGGCCGGCCGGACGTCGTCCGACTCGTCCACGGAGGTTGCGGTGACGGTCACTCCGGGAGTCTACGGCGGGCTCCCCCGGCGCGGACAGCGCGGTCAGCGGGGCCGCGGGCTCCCCGCCCTCCGGTCCTGGGCCGCGCCCCTCCCCCGCGCACCGGTCCGCCGGACCGCTCCGCCGCATCGTTTCGGCACATCTCCCCCCGACTCATCCACAAACCGCCCATGAGCCGATACCTTGTGCCGGGCCCTTGAGCCGCCCGCCCGTGGCGCGGGCGGCGAACGGGGTCCGTCACAGGTCGGGGGACCGGTTTCGGGGGGACGGATGGGTTCCACGGGGGTGGCGCCCGCGGCCGGACAGGACGCGGACGACGAGAGACGAGACGTTTCCGACGCGGTGGGCGTGGCCGTGCTCGGGGCCTGCGCCGTCTGGTCCCTGATCACGGCGGCGGCGCACGGCGGCCGGCCCGAGGGCGTACTGCTGGCGGTGCTCGCCGTGGCCGCCGGGCACGCCGCCGGCCGGATCTGCGGATCGCTGCTGCCGGTCGCCGCGCCCGGCGCCGCGGCCCTGGCCGGTCTCGGCCTGCTCGTCGCCGTACCGCACCTCGCTCCCGGGCCGCAGCCGAGCGCCCCCCTCGGCCACGCCGGGGCCGCCGCCGCCCTGCTGTCCCTGGCCACCGGCGCCGCCTGCTGCGCCGCCTGGTCGGCCGGCGCCGCCGCGCTCCGGCCGGCACTGGGCGCGCTGGCCGCCGGGATCACGGTGAGCGCCGCGGTCGTGGGCTCGACGACGGGATTCGTCGCCTGTACGGCGGTGCTGCTGGCCTCGTTCGCCGCCGGCCGGGTACGGCACCGGGGACCGGCCCTCGCCGGCCTGGCGCTGATCGCGGTCCTGGTGGCCGGCGGGGCCTGGGCGGTCGCCGGGCGGGTGCTGCCGCCCGGTCCGGCCGCGTTCCTGGAAGGCCCGCTGACCCCGCACCGGATCGGACTCTGGCAGGACGCGCTCGCCCTCGCGCGCGCGGAGGCCGCGCTGGGCGTGGGACCGGGCCGGTTCGGGGAGCTGAGCCGGACGGTGGCCGCGTCACCGCCGTCCGACGGCAAGCCGCACTCGGCACTCCTGCAGCAGGCGGCGGAGCAGGGAGTGGTCGGGGTGCTCCTGCTGGCGGCGGTGTTCTGCTGGATGCTCCACGCGCTGTGGCGCACCGCGCGCCCGACCCCGGTCGCGCTCACCGCGGGCGCGGCGCTCACGGCGCTCGCGGCGATCTCCGCGGTCGGCAACGCCCTCAGCTTCACCGCGGTGACGGCGGGCGCCGGACTGCTCGCGGGGCTGGCCACCGCCCGGCCGCCGGCCGGATAGCCGCCGCCCGGCGAGGGTGTCAGTGCGCCGCGCCGGGCGCGCGCGGGCGCAGCCGGTTCCTGATCACGCGTACGGCCGACTCCGCGTCGTCCACGGTGATGGTGAAGGTGTGGCCGTCCCACAGCCGCAGGATCACGCCCTCGCCGCGCCGTACGACCACGGCGGTGCCCTTCTCGGGACGCCAGCGGTAGCCCCAGCCGCCCCAGTGACGCGGGGTGACGTGCGGCGCGAAGTCTGCGTCCCTCACCTGGGAGAGGGGGATGCGGCGGCGCGGCACGCCGATATGGCCGCAGCGGATCTCCAGGCACTCCTGGTCCACCCGCAGCGCGACGTGCACGAAGGCCAGGGTGCCGAAGAGGACCAGCAGCCCGCCGGCGATGCACCCGACCACGGCCATCACCAGCGGGGCGATGCCGTTGGTCCACGGGTAGTCGACGGCCAGCTCGATGCCGAGGGCCAGACAGGCGGCACCGATGAGCGCCAGCAGCCACTGGACCCGGTTGGTGGCCCGGCCGGTCCAGACATCGGGGTGCGGGGAGCGCGCGTCACGGGGGTCGTCCCTCATGTTTTCGAGGTTACTCAGGTTTCGCTGCGCGGGTGGTCGTCGTGCAGCGTGACTCCTCCGCCCGGACGCACGCGCGCCGTACGAACCGGGGTGCCCCCTCGCTGCGGGCATCCGCCTCGTCGCATCCCGCGCACCCCGGGCGGTCTCGTGACGCCGTACGCACCCCGGGCGCCTCCGCACTCGCGCGGCTCTCCGGTTTCGCCGCGCCGCCTCACAGCACCGGGCTCGTCGCGGGCGCGGGCGCGGGCGCGGGCGTACGGCGGCGGCTTCGCCGGTCAGTGGGCGTCGGCTGCCGGAGCCGGGACGGCCGGGGCGAGCAGGCGTCCCTCGGCGTAGGAGAGCGCGGGTGCGGGCAGCGGGCCCGGGCGTCCGCTCAGCAGGACCGTCACATCGCCGCGGGCGGCCGTCTCCGGGGCGGGGCGGGCGCCGATCCGGCGCAGCGCCTGCGCGGCGACGGCGCCGGCCGAGCCGTGCAGGGCCAGCGGCGGGCGGCCGGGGCGCTGGACGGCGGCGCGGATGCGCTCGGCGACGAGTTCGTAATGGGTGCAGCCCAGGACGACGGTCATGACATCCGCGGGCGTCAGCTCGGCCGCCGCCGCGACGGCCGCGTCGATCGCCGCCTCGTCCGCGTGCTCCACGGCCTCGGCGAGTCCCCAGCACGGCACCTCGGTGACCGGCACCCCGGCCGCGTAGTCCTGGATGAGTCCGCGCTGGTAGGCGCTGCCGGTGGTGGCGGGGGTGGCCCAGATCGCGACCGGGCCGCCGCCGGCCGCGGCGGGCTTGATCGCCGGGACGGTGCCGATCACCGGGATGCCGGGCTCCAGGCGGGAGCGCAGTGCGGGCAGGGCGTGCACGGTGGCGGTGTTGCAGCCGACGATCAGGGCGTCGGGCCCGTGTGCGGCGGCGGCCTCGGCGACGCCGACGGCCCGCTCCGTGAGGTCCTCGGGTGTGCGCGGCCCCCAGGGCATGCCGTCGGGGTCGAGCGAGAGGACCAGATCGGCGTCGGGGCGGAGGCGCCGTACCGCGGCGGTGGCCGCCAGCAGGCCGATTCCTGAGTCCATGAGCGCGATCTTCACCCGGCCACGATAGTCGATGTGCCCGTGCCGCCCGCTCCGGTGGGGCAGACTGCGCTGGTGAGCGCCCTCGCATGGACCGCCGCCGGTTCCCTCGCCGCCTGGCTGTGGCTGCTGCTCGGCCAGGGCTTCTTCTGGCGCACGGACGTGAGACTGCCGCCCCGCCGGGACCCCGCCGACTGGCCGTCCGTCTGCGTGGTCGTACCGGCCCGGGACGAGGCGGCGGTGCTGCCGGTGAGCCTGCCGTCGCTGCTCGGGCAGGACTATCCGGGGCGGGCCGAGGTGTTCCTGGTGGACGACGGCAGTACGGACGGCACCGCGGAGCTGGCTCGGGAGCTGGCGCGGCGGCGGGGCGGGCTGCCGCTGACCGTCGTCTCGCCGGGCGAGCCCCCCGCGGGCTGGACCGGCAAGCTGTGGGCGGTGCGCCACGGTATCGGGGAGGCACGCGCGCGTGCGCCCGAGTACCTGCTGCTGACGGACGCCGACATCGCGCATGCCCCGGACAGTCTGCGCACGCTGGTGGCCGCCGCCCGCACCGGCGGCTTCGACGTGGTGTCGCAGATGGCCCGGCTGCGGGTGGAGAGCTTCTGGGAGCGGCTCGTCGTGCCCGCGTTCGTCTACTTCTTCGCGCAGCTCTATCCGTTCCGGTGGATCGGCCGCCGGGGCGCCCGGACGGCCGCCGCGGCGGGCGGCTGTGTCCTGCTGCGCGCCGAGGCCGCCGGGCGCGCGCGGATCCCGGACGCCATCCGGCACGCCGTCATCGACGACGTGGCCCTCGCGCGGGCCGTGCGCGACAGCGGCGGCCGGCTCTGGCTGGGGCTGGCCGACCGGGTGGACAGCGTGCGCCCGTACCCGGGGCTGCCCGACCTGTGGCGGATGGTCTCGCGCAGCGCCTACGCCCAGCTGCGGCACAGCCCGCCCCTGTTGCTCGGCACGGTCGCCGGGCTGGCCGTCGTCTATCTGGTGCCGCCCGTGGCACTGGCCGCCGGCATCCTCGGCGGCGGCACGGCGGCGGGGGCGCTCGGTGCCGGGGCGTGGCTGATGATGGCGGGGACGTACGTGCCGATGCTCCGCTACTACCGGCAGCCCCTGTGGCTCGCTCCCCTGCTGCCGTTCACCGCGTTCCTCTATCTCCTCATGACGGTGGATTCCGCGGTGCGGCACTACTGGGGGCGCGGTGCGGCCTGGAAGGGCCGCACCTACGCACGTCCGGACGCGGTGCCCGACGAGAGCTGATCACTCCCGCTCGCTCACTTGCGTCCGGGTGTCCAGTTCATGCCCCAGCCGTAGGCCTGGTCGACGGTCCGCTGCGGGCTGACCCCGTGCGCGGGGATCAGGTAGCGCGCCTCGCGCTGGACGATCAGGTCACCGCCGGTGTTGGTGATCAGGGCAAGCGCGCACACCGGGGAGGGGACGGTGCACTCGTCCAGGGAGAAGTCGACGGCGGCGCCGTACTGCGGCTGGAGGGTGACCGTGGCGTTCAGGTCGGCGAAGGAGCGGGCGCCCTCGTAGATGGTGACGAAGACGAGGATGCGCCGAAAGGCGTCCTTGTGGTCGAGGTTGACGGTCAGGTTCTCGCCGGTGGTCACGGCACCGGTGCGGTCGTCGCCGTCGAGGTGGACGTACGGCGGCTGGTGCAGCGCGCCGAAGGCGTTGCCGAGGGCCTGGACGACGCCCTTGCTGCCGTCGGCGAGTTCGTACAGGGCGCACAGGTCGAGGTCGAGGTCGGAGTGCAGGGCGACGGCCCGGCCGAATTTGCCGCCCCACCCCGAGAACTGCTTGCGCGTCTGCCAGTTGAGGTTCACCCGCAGCGCGCCCGAGGTGCCGCCCTGCTTGGTGAGGGACACGGCCGGGGCGGCCTTGGTCAGCGTGACCTTGGTGAGCCGGACGGGCGCGGCGGGCGGCGTGGTGGCCGGTGCGGTCACCGGCGTGGCCTGGGCGGGAGCGGACGGAGGCGGCGACGTGGTGGCCGGCGCCGTCACCGGCGGGGCCGCCGAGGTGGCTGCCGCGGGCGGCGCCGCGTGCTGGGGTTCGTCGACGGTGATGCCGAAGTCGGTGGCCAGGCCCTCCAGTCCGCTGCTGTAACCCTGGCCGACCGCGCGGAACTTCCAGGCGCCCCGGCGGCGGTAGAACTCGCCGAGCACGAAGGCGGTCTCCACCGACGCGTCCGTGCTCGCGAAGCGGGCCACCAGGCCGCCCTGTGCGGCGTCTTTGACCTCGATGGCCAGCTCCGGCACCCGGCCGAAGGTGCCGCCGTCGGCGGAGGCGGCGAGGACCACGGTCTCGACCGCGGGCTCCACGCGCGCGAGGTCGACGTACAGCGTGTCGGTCACCCGGCCGCCGGCCTCCCGCTTGCCCTCGTGGCGGACCGCGCCGGAGGAGTGGGCGGGCTGGTTGTAGAAGACGAGGTCGCCGTCGGAGCGGACCTTCCCGCCGACCAGCAGCAGCGCCGAGGCGTCGGCGTCGGGGACGCCCGGTCCGCCGCGCCAGCCCACCTCGACCCGCAGGGCCGTCGTCGGCACCGCGGTATTCGATCCTTTCGGCATGGACATGTCCGCCCCCCTCGCACGTTCTCCCGGGTTCTCCGCCCACCCAACCTACGGCCCCGCCCCGCGAAGTCCCACAGGGCGTGCGGGACACACCGGCGAACCCCTTTCCGAGTCGTACGAAGATCGGGAAGCAACCGCCGGTAACCCGCCCAGAGCTGAGCTTTTACGCGATCCGAACGCCGCCCGGCGCCCCTTTTCCCCGTGTTCGCTCGCATTGGGGATCCCGCGTCACCCCAGACACGGAAAACAACCCCATTATCGGTCTCCCCAACCAGCACATCGTGGGCTTAACTTATGTGCCATGACCTCCCCCCGCTCCACTTATGGTGGCGGCTACTACTCCGCCTCCTTCCCGGACACTCCGATCTACGACTCCCTCGTCGCCGAGCGGGGCACCCCGCAGATCGCCCCGATCCGGGTCCCCGCCGCTTACGACACGCCGGGCAGCTCGCTGCCCGCGCTGCCGTCGGCACTGCCCGCTCTTCCGGCGGCCCCGTCCCAGCCCGCCTACGGCTACCCGCACCAGCAGCAGCCCGCGCCGCTGCAGCAGGCGGCCGTCCACCAGGCGCCGACGGCCTACATCCCGCAGCAGGCCTCCGCGCCGCGCGGTTATCCGGGTCCGCAGGCCGCTCCCCAGCAGCCGCGCCCGGCCGCCGCGCCCGGCATGGGCTACGAGGCGATGCGCCCCGCGGCGCCGCGCCCGGCGCCCGCCCCCTACCAGGACCCGTACAACAACCAGCAGTACCGCGGCTACTGACCGCCTCCCCGGGCTGTCGGTGCCACCTGGCACGATGGCCCCATGGGGAACGCGGAACTGCAATCGATTCACGTCCATCCGGTCAAGGCGTTCCGGGGCCTGTCGCTCCGGGAAGCCGTGGTGGAGCCCTGGGGGCTGGCCGGAGACCGACGCTGGGTGCTGATCGACGACGGGGGAAAGGTCGTCACGCAACGCCAGCAACCGCGCCTCGCGCTGGCCGCCGCCGAGCTGTTGCCCGGCGGCGGCCTTCGGCTGTCCGCGCCCGGCCTCGACCCGCTGACCGTGTCCGTGCCCGAGCCGGCCGCCACGGTGGCGGTGGAGATCTTCCGCGACGAGGTGGACGGCGTCCCGGCCGACACCGCCGCGCACGCCTGGTGCAGCGCCTACCTGGGCCGCGACGTCCGCCTGGTGCACATGGACGACCCCGCCACCCGCCGCCCCGTCGACCCGGCGTACGCGCTGCCCGGCGAGACGGTGAGCTTCGCCGACGGCTATCCGCTGCTGCTCACCTCGGCGGCCTCCCTCGACGCGCTCAACTCGCTGATAGCCGAGGGCGATCACGCCGCGGAGGGCCCGCTGCCGATGAACCGCTTCCGGCCGAACCTGGTCGTGACCGGCACCGCGCCCTGGGCGGAGGACGACTGGACGCGGCTCGCCGTCGGCGAGGTGGAGTTCCGCGTGGCCAAGCCCTGCGGGCGGTGCGTGGTGACGACGACCGACCAGGCGAGCGCCGAGCGCGGTCGCGAGCCCCTGCTCACCCTGGGCCGGCACCGCCGGATCGGCGGCAAGCTCGTCTTCGGCCAGAATCTGGTGCCGCTCTCCGGCGGCACGGTACGGGTCGGCGACCCCGTGCGGATCCTCGGCTGACGGCAGGACCGCGGGGGCGGGGCCCCGTGCCAGGACCCCGGTGACAGGACCCCGGTGCCAGGACCCCCGTGGCGGGACTCCCGAGGGCGGGACCTCCGGGGCGGGAGCCGCGGGACGGGACCCCGGCGAAGGGATCTCGCCAACTCCCGCCGACGCGCCGAGGCACGGGAACCGCGGTGAAGGGTCCGCACGTTGGGGTGGCGTGAGAACTTCCTAGGACGGGGTTGCCGCGGAGCGGAAGGGGATGCGGTCGTGCGAGCCCTGAGCGGTCTCTGGCGGTGGCGGCACAATCCGCTGCGCCGTCCGACCGATCTCGCCGAGGCCCGGCTGGCGCTGACGGCGCTGCTGCTGACGGTCCTCGCCGCACCCCTGCTCGGCGCCCTCGTCGGCTCCGCCGCCCAGGAGTCCCTGCAACGCTCGGCCCGCGAACAGAGCCTGACCCGCGACCAGGTGACGGCCACCGTGCTCCGCAGACTGGAGCGCGGCCCACTGGAGGCCGATCCCGAGACCGCCACCCGCGACACCCGCACCAGGGTCCTCGCCGGCTGGACCGGGCCCGACGGCAGCGCGCACCGGGGCACCGTCCTGGCGCAGCTGGAGTCGGCGGAGCCCGGCGACCGGTTCCGGGTGTGGACCGATCCGCACGGCCGGCTGGTGACCCGCCCCCTGGACTCCGCCACCGCCACCACGCACGCCGTCCTCGCCGGGTTCGGCGCGGCCCTGCTCACCGCGGGCCTGGTCGAGGCCGGCAGACGGCTGGTCCTGTGGCGCATGGTCAGCCTTCGCTACGCCCGTCTCGACCGCGCCTGGGAGCAGGCAGGACCGGACTGGGGCCGGACCGGCACCGGCAGCTGACCGCCTTCCGGCTCCGGTCAACCCACCGTCCGCGCGCACGCTACGGTGGACCGGCCGACTCTTCGGCAACGACCCGCGTACGACGAGGTGGGGGCACGACAACGCCATGGCACAGGGCACGGTCCAGGTGACGCACACCGGCACGTCGCGGTGGCGGCGCCGCACGGGTGAGTACGCATCGCTCGCCGCCGCCCTGGAGGCCGCGGCCGACGGTGACGTGCTCACCGTCGCCCCCGGCACCTACCGGGAGAACCTCGTCGTCCGCCGCGCGGTGACGCTGCGCGGCCCCGCGGGCTCCCCCGGCTCGGTGCGCATCGCCCCCGTCGACGGGGTGCCGCTGACCGTGCGGTCCTCCGCGGTGGTGCAGGACCTGCATGTCGAGGGCCAGGACGCGGCGGCGCCCGCGCTGTTGGTGGAGGAGGGCGCGCCGGAGCTGGTCGACGTGCGGATCGTCACCCGGTCCGCGGCCGGCATCGAGGTGCGCGGCGGCGCCCGGCCCAGCGTGCGGCGCTGCACCGTCGACAATCCGGCGGGCGTCGGCATCGCCGTGGTGGACGGCGGGGGCGGGGTGTTCGAGGAGTGCGAGGTCGTCGCGGCCGGGCAGGCGGGCGTGGCGGTGCGCGGCGGCGGCCGTCCGCGTCTGGAGCGCTGCCGGGTGCACCACGCGGCCGGTTCGGGCCTGACCGTCACCGGTGACAACTCCGCGCTGGAGGCGGTGGGTTGCGAGGTCTACGAGGTGCGGGGCAGCGGGGTGCAGATCACCGGCCGGGCGACCGCGAACCTCACGGACTGCGATGTGCACCGGACCACCGCGGACGGGGTCACCCTGGACACGGACGCCGTGCTCACCCTGGCCGACTGCCGGATCCACGACATCCCGGAGAACGCGGTCGACCTGCGCTCCCGCTCGGTGCTGACGCTGACCCGCACCAGCGTGCGGCAGTTCGGGCGCAACGGCCTGTCGGTGTGGGACCCGGGCACCCGGGTGGACGCCAACCAGTGCGAGATCTTCGACAGCACCGGTGACTATCCGGCGGTGTGGGTCAGCGACGGCGCGACGGCGGTGCTGGACTCCTGCCGGGTGCATGACGTGCCGGACGCGCTGTTCGTCCTCGACCGGGGCTCCCGCGCGGATGTCGTCGACAGCGACCTGTCCCAGGTGCGCAACACGGCCGTGTCGGTGAGCGACGGCGCGACCGCGCAGCTCGACGACTGCCGGATCCGGGACGCCGCGACGGGTGCCTGGTTCCGTGACCACGGCAGCGGCGGCACCCTCAACAACTGCACGGTGACCGGCACCCAGACCGGTGTGATCGTCACCAAGGGCGCCGACCCCGTGATCGAACGGTGCGCGGTCGACTCGCCCGCGGAAGCGGGCTTCTACGTCTCGGCGGGCGGCCGGGGCAGCTTCCTGGACTGCCGGGTGACGGGCAGCGGCGGCTACGGCTTCCATGTGATCGACGGCTGCCGTACGACGCTGAGGAAGTGCCGTACGGAGCGGTGCGCGCGCGGCGGCTACGAGTTCGCGGACGGCGGTCCCGACGCGGGCGCGGGCACGGGGCCGGTCGTGGAGGACTGCACCAGCGACGAGAGCGCGGGGCTCAGGCCGCCGGTGTCCCGGGAGACCGCCGTGGAGACGGCGACCCGGTCGCCGGGACTGCTGGGCGCGGTCCCCGGCCAGCGGCCGACCCAGCCGGAGCCCGCCCCGGCCGAGCCGCCGGCGCGGACCTCCAAGGCCGTGCTCGGGGAACTGGACGCGCTGGTGGGCCTGGAGAGCGTCAAGCGCGAGGTGCGGGCGCTGACCGACATGATCGAGGTCGGCCGGCGCCGGCAGCGGGCGGGCCTGAAGGCCGCCTCCGTCAAGCGGCATCTGGTCTTCACCGGATCCCCCGGCACCGGCAAGACGACGGTCGCCCGGCTCTACGGCGAGATCCTGGCCTCGCTGGGCGTGCTGGAGAAGGGCCATCTGGTCGAGGTGTCCCGGGTCGACCTGGTCGGCGAGCACATCGGATCCACGGCGATCCGCACCCAGGAGGCCTTCGAACGGGCCCGCGGCGGGGTGCTGTTCATCGACGAGGCGTACGCGCTGTCCCCGGAGGACGCGGGCCGTGACTTCGGCAAGGAGGCCATCGACACCCTGGTGAAGCTGATGGAGGACCACCGCGACGCGGTCGTGGTGATCGTCGCCGGGTACACGGCGGAGATGGAGCGCTTCCTGTCGGTCAACCCCGGCGTCGCCTCCCGCTTCTCCCGCACCATCACCTTCAGCGACTACGGCCCCGAGGAGCTGCTGCGGATCGTGGAGCAGCAGGCGGAGGAGCACGAGTACCGGCTGGCGCCGGGCGCCGCGGAGGCCGTGCTGAAGTACTTCGCGGCGATCCCGAAGGGCCCCGCGTTCGGCAACGGCCGGACCGCGCGGCAGACCTTCGAGGCGATGGTCGAGCGGCACGCCGGCCGGGTCGCGCAGGTCGACGAGCCGAGCACGGAGGATCTGACCCTGCTGTACGCGGAGGACCTGCCGGACCTGCCCTGAGCGGCGTCGCTCAGGGCCCGGCCTGGGGCCGCTGGGTGGGCAGCTCGGGCGGCAGCCGGGTCAGCAGCCGCTCGCGTTCCTCGGCGAACGCCGGGTCCGACTGGTAGGCGGAGTGGCCGAGGACGGGCGCGGGCAGCGGCTGGTCGTCGGTGCGGCCGTGCGCGAGCGGGTCCTTCAGCGGCGCCCGGTCGACCTCGGGGCCGCCGTCGGCGGGCACCCGGACCGGACCGCCGATCGGATCGGTGAGCCGGTACAGATTGCGCCAGCAGTCGACCTCGTGGTGCAGGGCGCTGAGCGCGGCCGGGCCGAAGTGGGCGGGGAACCAGCGGCCGTACAGGCGCTCCAGCGGGGAGCCGTAGGTCAGCAGGGCGACCCGTTTGCGGGTGGCCGGGGACAGCTGCCAGGCCGTGGCGGCGGCGAGCACGCTGCCCTGGGAGTGGCCGGAGAGCACCAGCCGGCCGCCGGTGGTGCGGGTCCAGGTGTCGATGCGCCAGGTCAGGTCCGGGACGGCCCGCTCGGCGTAGCAGGGCGGGGCGAAGGGGTGGGCGGCGCGCGGCCAGAAGGTGCCGACGTCCCAGAGGATGCCGATGGTGCGCCGCGCGGAGGCGTCCTTGTAGGCGCGCCGCCCGCAGGTGACGAACAGGATGAAGCC
Organism: Streptomyces sp.; assembly: GCF_035645055.1. Lineage (GTDB taxonomy): Bacteria > Actinomycetota > Actinomycetes > Streptomycetales > Streptomycetaceae > Streptomyces. The sequence goes on from NZ_DASQNH010000002.1 coordinate 28,281, forward strand.
GAGGCCGATGAGCCAGGAGCCCAGGGCCTGCGCGGTCTCGGCGGCGCCCTGGACGAAGCCGTAGGTGTCACGGGTGGCGCGGCTCGGGGTCTGGCCGGTGGTCAGTGCGCCCACCAGGGCCGCGGCGCCGAGGAGGAGGGTGGAGGCGGAGACGACGGCGACCAGGAGCGGGGCGCGGTCGGTGAGGGTGGCCATCGCGCGGACGCGGGCGATGCGGTGCGTGCGGTCCGGTTCCAGCCGTTCACCGGGGTAGTCGCGGGCCACGGCCGCGCGTTCGGCGCGGGCCAGCCGCATCGCGCGCCGGGCGAGTCCGGCGCACAGGACGAGCAGGACCAGAAGCATCGGCGGGATGACGGACGCCTGCCAGGTCAGCAGGACCGGGGGGCCCGGGATGGCGGCGTGGGTGCCGTCCAGCCAGTCGGCGACCCGCTGGGACACTCCGCCGGACATCACCCCGCCCAGGGCGCAGGCCAGCATGGCGACGGCGGGTCCGCCGAGGCCGCGCAGGGCGGCTCGGGTGTCGGGCCGGGTGCGGTGCAGCAGATGGGCGGCCACGGCGAGCGCGATCACCAGCAGCCCCTGGACCAGGGTGAGGGCGCCGAAGGCGACGTCGCCGGGCAGCCGGCCGGAGGACGTCCAGCCCGGGCGCTCCCACCCGGCGTAGACCAGGGCGAGGGCGAGCAGGAGGAGCGCGGCGAGCGGCAGGCGCCGGACGAGGGGTGCGTCGGTGTCCTCGTCGAGCCGGCGTTCGGTGCGGCCCCGGCTGCAGACCACCGCCACCGCGAAGGCGGCGGTGGCGAGGAGGGCCGCGGCGAGCAGCCAGCCGGCCCCTGCGAGCACGGCTGGTCCGCCGGGAGCGCGGTCGCTCCGGAGGGCGGGGCCGATGGCGGCGGCGGCCACCGTGAGCAGGCCGGCGGCGGTGTGCGCGGCGCGCAGCCGGGCGACCAGGCGCCGCCCGTACCAGAAGCCGGGCCGGGCCAGCGCGGTCGGGGCGCCGGCCTCGTCGGGCTGAGAGGGGCGGGTGAGGGGGAGCTGGGACTCGTAGGCGTTCCAGGTGCGCAGGGAGAGGTACCAGAGCAGGCCGACGAGGGCGGCGGGCAGGAACGCGGCGAGGGCGAGCCGGCGGCCCGGGCGGCTCCACCAGCCGCCGTCGGAGACCGTGGGCGAGAGGAAGCCGAGCCAGGAGTGCCGTTCGGCGCAGGCGGAGGTGCCGGCGCACTGCCAGGCGCCGAGGTCGAGGGCGACCTCGCAGGCCGCGGCGACCAGGAGCACCGTCAGGGTGAGTCCGGCGAGCCGGACGAGCAGGCCGTAGAGCCGGATGGTGCGGGTGCGGCCCTGGGCGGCGGGGCGCATCCAGTGGGCGAGGTTGACCACCATGAACGGCAGTAACAGCAGCCACAGGGCGCGGGCTCCGTTGCCGGAGGTGAGGTTGCACCAGACGTAGGCCTCGGGCACCGGGCGGCCTTCGGTTCCGGTGTGCTGTCCGGCGGCCTCGACGTCCGCGGTACGGCGGAAGACGGCGGCCGTGTCGTCGCCCGCGACCCGTGTGGTGCGGGGATCGTCCAGCATGCGATCCGGTGTGGTGCCGCCCACCCCGTGGACCAGGAGTTCCAGGGCGGCTTCGGGCCGGCCGGCGGGGCCGGTGGCGGCTGTTTCGTTCAGGGCACGTTCCTGCGCGTGTTCCACTGTGGCACTTCCCCCGTGACGCGCCGTCGGCATCTGTCGTCGTGCGGGCAACCAGGATGTCCGCCGGACGGGCCGCGTACACCCCTCGTCACGGAATCTCCCCGATCGGGGTCACGGATGAGCGTCAGATGAGACACAGGTGACATGTGCGCGTCCGGCAGTGGATGGCGCGACCCGCACCCGCCCGTGCGAGGATGGGACGCCCACGCACCGGGCCGCGGGAGCAGTCCTCGTCGGAGGGTGTGCGAGGGGGTGTCGGAGGCCTGAGGTGAAAGGACCGGAGCGTACGTGAGCGAGAATCAGAACCTCCTCGCGGAGCAGCGGCGCGCCCTGATCCTGGACGAGGTGCGCCGCCGCGGCGGAGTCCGGGTCAATGAGCTGACCCGCAAGCTCGGCGTGTCGGACATGACGATTCGGCGCGATCTCGACGCTCTGGCCCGGCAGGGTGTGCTGGAGAAGGTGCACGGCGGCGCGGTGCCGGTGGCGGAGGCGAGTACGCACGAGCCCGGTTTCGAGGCGAAGTCGGGTCTGGAGCTGTCCGCCAAGGAGGACATCGCGCGGGCCGCGGCGGAGCTGGTCGCGCCGGGTGCCGCGATCGCGCTGTCGGGCGGTACGACGACGTACGCGCTGGCGCACCGGCTGCTGGACGTGCCCGACCTCACGGTCGTCACGAACTCGGTGCGGGTCGCCGATGTCTTCCACGCGGCGCAGCGCACCTCGGGGCAGCGCACGGGCGCGGCCACGGTGGTACTGACCGGCGGGGTGCGCACCCCGTCCGACTCGCTGGTGGGGCCGGTGGCCGACCAGGCGATCGCGACGCTCCACTTCGATGTGCTGTTCCTCGGGGTGCACGGGATATCGGCCGAGGCCGGCCTGTCGACGCCGAACCTGGCGGAGGCCGAGACCAACCGGCGCCTGGTGCAGTCGGCGCGCCGGGTGGTGGTGGTCGCCGACCACACCAAGTGGGGCACGGTGGGCCTGAGTTCCTTCGCGACGCTGGAGCAGGTCGATACCCTGGTGACGGACGCGGGGCTGCCCGCGGAGGCCCGCGCGGAGATCTCGGAGCATCTGCGGCTGGTGGTGGCGGGCGAGTCCGACGAGAGCGCGGACGACTGACGTAGCGTCAGCTGGGGTGGTGCTCCCGTCGAACAGGGGGTGGCGTCACCATGGCCCGCACGTTGCGCCCCGGACTGGGCCGCGCTTCCGGGACGAGGTCGACGAGCTGGACCGGCACCTCGCGGCCCAGGGGTTCTCGCCGATCGACGAGACACCCCCTGGGGCGCCGGACGGCCCGAGCCCCTGGCTCAGTCAGTCCAGATGCCCGTCGCCAGCAGGGTCTCGATCGCCGCGGTGTACGGGGCGATGTCCAGACCCTGGGCGGCGAGCCAGGCGTCGGAGTAGTACTTGTCCAGGTAGCGGTCGCCCGGGTCGCACAGCAGGGTGACCACGCTGCCGGTACGGCCCTCGGCGACCATCTCGGCGACGATCTTCAGCGCGCTCCACAGCCCGGTGCCCGTCGAGCCGCCCGCCTTGCGGCCGATGGCCTGCTCCAGGGCGCGGACGGCCGCGACGCTGGCCGCGTCGGGGACCTTCATCATCCGGTCGACGGCGCCGGGCACGAAGCTCGGCTCCATCCGGGGACGGCCGATGCCCTCGATCCGGGAGCCGCAGTCGCAGGTGACGTCCGGGTCGCCGGTGGTCCAGCCCTCGAAGAAGCAGGAGTTCTCCGGGTCGGCGACGCAGATGCGGGTGTCGTGCTGCATGTAGTGGACGTAGCGGGCGATGGTCGCGGAGGTGCCGCCGGTGCCGGCCGTGGCGACGATCCACGCGGGCTCCGGGAAACGCTCCAGCCGCAGCTGCCGGAAGATCGATTCGGCGATGTTGTTGTTGCCGCGCCAGTCCGTGGCCCGTTCCGCGTAGGTGAACTGGTCCATGTAGTGGCCGCCGGTCTCGGTCGCGAGGCGGGCGGACTCCTCGTACATGGTGCGCGGGTCGTCCACGAAGTGGCACCGGCCGCCGTGGAACTCGATCAGGCGGATCTTCTCGGCGCTCGTCGTGCGCGGCATGACCGCGATGAAGGGCACGCCGATCAGCTTGGCGAAATACGCCTCGGAGACGGCCGTGGAGCCGCTGGAGGCCTCGATGACCGGACGGTCGGGACGGATCCAGCCGTTGCACAGGCCGTAGAGGAAGAGCGAGCGGGCGAGGCGGTGCTTGAGGCTGCCGGTCGGGTGGGTGGACTCGTCCTTCAGATACAGGTCGATGCCCCAGTGCTCCGGCAGCGGGAACCGCAGCAGATGCGTGTCGGCCGAGCGGTTGGCGTCGGCCTGCACCTTGCGGACGGCCTCTTTGAGCCAGCCGCGGCAGGCGGCGTCGCTCCGGTCGACGTCGAGGGTGCCGAGGGTGGCGCCGACGGGCGGCTGGTGGGGGGTGCGGATGCTCACGGCGGTGCTCCTTAGGCTGCGCGCCGACGGCGCGTCGCGCGGCCGACACACCGATGATAAACAGCTTCAGCACGCTTCTCACCTGCATAAACGCACCTTTGGACGACTCAAAGGAGGGCTGCGGGAACAGGGGTGCGAAGCGGCGCGGGCGGACGTGCGGAGGGGGCGCATTCGGGTGAGTGCTCCGGGTGGCCGGTGCGCCCGGCACATGCGCACTGGTGCTCGATCCACGGGCGGGGCAGACTGCACCCGGGGCGGGGTCCTCCGCCCCGGGGCGGGCCCACCCGCGAGCACGCGACAAGGGGGCGTACAGGGCATGGCGGAGCCGGAGTTCACGGCCATGGACGTGCGGATCGGCAAGGGGCTGCGCTCACTCTCGCGGGCCGGCCAGGTCCGGATCAGGGGTGGCCGGCTGGAGTTGCTGACCAGCTACGGCAGCGAGATCGACAGCGCGCCCGTGCGGGCGGTGCGGGCGTCGAGGCCGTGGTTCGGGTCCGCGGACCGGGCGCTCGCCGATCTGAACGGCACGCGCTATCAGCTGACCCTGCGCGAGCGCGATCCGGCTCCGGGAGAGCCGGGGCCGCCCGTGGCGCGCCGGTTCATCGAGGCGGTGCGCAGGGCGGCGGGGCACGACGACTGAGATGGCGGAGACGTCCGCGAGTTGCGCCACCGCACCCCCCGGGGCACGCTGGTCTCACGTCACTCTGGGTTTACCGGCGATAACGCTGCGAACCAGCCCGCCGGCCACGACAGCAGGCGGCCGTTGTACGCAGGCACTCTGCTGGATCCGAACTCCGTGTTCTTCCGGACCTCACGTCGGGGAGTCGCAGCCGTGATCAGTTACCCAAGCAGGCACTGCACGGTGGAGCTCCAAGCCCTGCCGTCGCGGATCGGCCAGGTCCGCAGAATCGTTTCAGCGCAGTTGCGCTACTGGCATCTCGACGCCTTGATAGACCGGGCGGCGCTCGGTGTGACAGAACTGCTCACCAACGTCCACCGCCACGCCCAGCCCGACAAGATGTGCACCGTGGAGATCGAGCTGCTGCTCGACCGACTGAAGGTCTCGGTGCACGACCACGATCCCCGTCTCCCCGTGGTGGAGGACGCCGAGTCGCTGGCCACCTGCGGGCGCGGGCTCGCCATGGTGGCGGCGGTCAGCGAGAGCTGGGGGGTGCGGCCGGACGGCGAGCGGGGGAAGGTCGTCTGGTTCACGCTGCCGGCGCCGCCCTCCGCGCGGAAGGCACCGCCGCGTCCGCCCCGCCGCACGGACACGGAGACGTCCTCGCGTCCACCGCGCCGTACCCCCACGGAGGCACCCGCGCGCCGCTTCGCGGAGGTCGAGCCCGTCGGCCTCGCCGAGCCCGTCGGCACGGCCCGGCCCGCCGCGCACGCTCCCGCCCGGTCCGCCGTTCCCGGCTGACCGGGCGGTGAGGGGCGGGCCCGGGTCGCCCCCTCAGGGTCGGCGCGGTCACGCCGCGCCGCCGCTTCGCCTCCGGCCGAACCGCTCGCCGAGGACGGACAGCCGGCGCCAGTACCCCTCCTCGTCGATCCCGCCGGAGGCGAAGCGGCGGCCAGGACGGTGAGGGGCGAGGTGGCCCGGTGATCACTCCACCGTGGCTCCGGGAAGGGAACCGGGTCGCCGTACGGGCGAGGGCCGTACGGCTTCCACCACGGGGGCGGAGGCGCCCCACGGTCCCGCACCGGGTCACTGGGTCGGGGTGCCGACGCGGAGGCGGTTGCCGTCGGGATCGCGGAGTTCCACCTCCCGGGCCCAGGGCAGCTCGACCGCGGTCACGCCGAATCCGGCGGCGATCGCGTCGACGTCGGCCACCCGGAGGTACACGAGGGTGTCCGGCCGGGCGTCGCCGGTGTGCTCCGAGAGGAACAACCGCACGCGTCCGCGGGCGACTTCGACGAAGGCGGGCAACTCGGGTGCGAAACGGTGCTCCCACTGCGGAGCGAAGCCCAGTCGCGCGTACCAGCGGACGGCGGCGGCCGCGTCGGCCACCCGCAGGACGGGGATGACCTCTTCTTCCAGTTCAGGCTCTCTCGGTTCCTTCGGTTCCTTCGGTTCCTTCGGTTCCTTCGATTCCATGACGCCATGATCACAGAGGTCGGCACCCAACGGGCTCGACTTCTGTAACTACTGGTATGTACAGTTGGCGCATGAGCACCTCGGAGCGACTGATCGAGTCCACCCGCGAGCTGCTGTGGGAGCGCGGTTACGTGGGCACGAGCCCCAAGGCGATCCTGGAACGGGCGGGCGCCGGGCAGGGCAGCATGTACCACCACTTCAAGGGCAAGCCGGATCTCGCGCTCGCCGCGATCCGGCGGACCGCCGAGGAGATGCGGGCCACCGCCGAGGGAGTGCTCGGCGGCCCCGGGACGCCGTACGAGCGGATCACGGCGTATCTGCGGCGCGAACGCGACGTGCTGCGCGGCTGTCCGTTGGGACGACTGACCATGGACCCGGACGTCATCGCCAGCGACGAACTGCGCGCACCCGTCGACGAGACGCTGGACTGGCTGCGCGCACGGCTGGCCGGGATCGTCGCGGAGGGACAGGAGCAGGGCCAGTTCGCGCCCTCCCTGGAGGGCGAGGAGGTCGCCGCGGCGATCGTCGCGACCGTCCAGGGAGGCTATGTCCTCGCCCGCGCCTCCGGGCGGCCGTCCGCCTTCGACGCGGGGGTGCGCGGCCTGCTCGCCCTGCTCGCGCCGCCCGCCGCGCCCACAGCCTGAGGAGGCACCCGTTGTACGCCATGCAGTACGAGATCACCCTGCCCGCCGCCTACGACATGGACGTCGTCCGCACGCGCGTGGCCCGTGTCGGGCATCTCCTCGACGACTGGCCGGGGCTGGGGTTCAAGGCGTATCTGACGCGTGAGCGCGGGGTGCACGGCTCTCCGGTCAACCAGTACGCGCCGTTCTATCTGTGGAACACCGTGGAGGGCATGAACTCCTTCCTCTGGGGCGGTGGCTTCCAGGGGCTCAGCGACGACTTCGGGCGGCCCTCGATCCGCCAGTGGACGGGGCTCGCGTACGAGGAGGGTGGCGCCGCGGGGGCTCCCGCGCGGATCGCGGTCCGCGAGCGGCGGCGGGTGCCGGAGGGCGCCGCGCTCGGCGAGGTGGCCGGGGAGGCGGTGCGCGAGGCCGGCCGGCTCGCGGCCCGGGACGGCGCCGTGTGCGCGGCGGCGGCCGTGGACACCGGCCGCTGGGAGCTGGTCCTCTTCTCACTCTGGGCACGGGACGAGAGGCCCGGGACCGACGGCGAGGTGTTCCAGGTGCTGCATCTGTCGGCGCCGGAGCGGGCACGGCTGCCGCGCGGCCGGCAGTGGTGAGCCGGGTCCGCACGGTGCTCGGGGATGTGCTCCCCGGCCGCCTGGGCGTCTGCGACGCGCACGACCACCTGTTCCTGACCAGCCCTCAGCTCCCCGGTCAGGAACTGCGGGACGTGCCGGCAGCCCGCGGGGAGCTGAGCGCGTTCCGCGCGGCGGGCGGCGGCACGGTGGTGCAGTGGACGCCGTACGGCATGGGGCGGCGGGCCGGCGAGTTGCCGAGCCTCTCCCGGGAGACCGGGGTGCACGTGGTGGCGGCGACCGGACTGCACCAGGCCGCGCACTACGACGAGACCGTCCTGGCCGGGCTGCGCGACCGGCTCGCGGAGGTGTTCGTCGCCGAACTCACCGAGGGCATCGGCGCGTCGGGGGTCCGTGCGGGGCTGATCAAGGTGGCCGGCGGCTTCCACCTCCTCGACGCGCACGCGCGCTGGACCATGGCCGCGGCGGCCGAGGCGCATCACGCGACCGGCGCGCCCATCGCGGTCCATCTGGAGCTGGGCACGGGCGCGCTCGACGTACTGGACCTGCTGTGCGGCGAGTCGGGCGTGCCGCCGCACCGGGTGATCCTGGGCCATCTCAACCGCTCCCCCGACCCCGTGGCACACCGCCAGGCCGCCGAGGCGGGCGCCTACCTGGCCTTCGACGGCCCGTCCCGGGCCCATCACGCCACGGACTGGCGGATGCCGGACGCCGTGCGGCGGCTCGCCGAGGCGGGGTTCGCCGACCGGCTGCTGCTCGGCGGTGACACGACGACATCCGCCGCCCGCTCGGTGCACGGCGGGCCCGGCATGCCGTATCTGGCGCGCCGGGTACGGCCGAGGCTGGAGGCCGAGTTGGGGGCCGAGCCGGTCGCGCGGATCCTCACGGAGAATCCCGGGCGGGCGTTCGCGGTGGACTGGCCCGCCTGAGCCGGCCGCTACCACCGCGTGGCCCGATCCGGTCGGTCTCTGTCCCGCCGAGGCGTTCAACGGCTCGGCGGGTGCCCGCAGGATGAGGGTCCACGGGCCGCGACGGGCCCGGACACGAGGAGGGGGACGAGCATGGCCCTGGAGATGCGCGACCGGTGCGAGCGCTGCGAGACGGCGGTGCTGCCGCCGGACGGACCGGCCCTCATCTGCTCGTACGAGTGCACCTTCTGCGGCCCGTGCGGTGCGGCCATGGCGGGTGTCTGCCCCAACTGCGGGGGCGAGCTGGTGGACCGGCCGCGTCGAGGCTGACCGGTCAGCGCGCGTCCCGGCTTCTTCGGTCCGACTCATACTTGACCGTTCGTTCTTGAATCACCTAGGGTCGGGGCATGGCCAGGACCAAGGAATTCGATCCGGACGCCGCCCTCCAGTCGGCCCTCGAACTGTTCTGGCAGCGGGGGTACGAGGCGACGTCCATGGCGGACCTCGTCGAGCACCTCGGCATCGGACGCGCCAGCATCTACGCCACCTTCGGCAACAAGCGCGATCTGTACCTGAAGGCGCTCGACCGGTACGGCGAGTCCCACAACCCCGTGCTGCTGCGCGAACTGTCCCGGCCGGGCCCCGCGCTGCCCGCCGTGCGCACGGTCGTCCGGCGGTTCGCGTCCGAGGCCATGGACGACACGCGCCGCACGGCCGGGTGTTTCGTCACCAACACGGCGGCCGAACTGGCCCCGCACGACAGCGCGGCGGCCCGGCGGGTGGAACTGAGCTGGGAGCACGTGGAGACCCTGCTGCACTCGGCGCTGCTGCGCGCCCAGGCCCAGGGCGAGCTGCCCGAGGAGCGCGATCCGCGGGCGCTGGCCCGGATGCTGCTGGTGCTGATGCAGGGCCTGCGCGTGGTGGGCAAGGCCTCGAACGACCCGGCGCGAGTGCGGGACGCGGCCGAGCAGGCGCTCGCACTGCTGGACTGAGCAGGCACTTGCAGGAGACCGGCCGCCCTTCGGGGCGGTCGCTTTTCGCCGCCCTGATACTTGACTGATCGATCCAGAAAGAGGGGGCTCATGACCACGGTCGACGCCGCTTCGGCCGTCACCGGTCGGGGGCGTGCCACCCGCCCGGCCTTCGCGCTGCTCGGCTCCTTACAGGTCACCCTGATCTTCACGCTGGCCGCCGTCGCCGTGCCGCTGCCCGAGATCGGCCGCCGCTTCGGGCTGGCGCGCGAGGAACTGATCCTGCTGAGCGCGGCCTACGGGCTCACCTTCGCCGGGCTGTTGCTGTTCGGGGGCCGTCTGGCCGACCGGTACGGCGGCCGGCGCACCCTGTTCGCCGGGCTGCTGCTGTTCGGCGCGGCCTCGGCCGCCGCCCCGCTCGCCCCCGGATACGCCGCGCTGCTCGGCGCCCGGTTCGCGCAAGGCGCCGGGGCGGCCCTGGTCGCGCCCGCCGCGATGGCGGTACTGCGCACGCTGTTCCCCGAACCGCCCGCCTTCCGGCGGGCGATGGCGAGCTGGGGCGGTCTGTCGGTGCTCGGCGCCACGGCGGGCCATCTGCTCTCCGGGGTCGTCTCCGCCCTGCTGTCCTGGCGCTGGGCCTTCGCGGCGCCGCTCGCGGCCACGGTCCTGGCCCTGCCGCTCGTCCCCCGGCTGCTCCCGGCCGACGGCCCGCGCTCCCGCGGTGCCCGGCTCGACGTGCCCGGCGCGCTGCTCGCGACCGCCGGGATCGTGTCCGTCAGCTACGGCCTCGTCCTGACCGACGCCCGGCGCTGGGGCTCGGCGCCGGTCCTCGTACCGCTCGTCGCCGGTGCCGTACTGCTCGTCGTCCTCCTCGCCGTGGAGCGGCGTACGGCCGATCCGCTGCTGCCACCCGGCTTCCTGCGCGACGGGCGGCGCGCGCTCGGGCTGGTCGCCACCGCGCTGACGGCGGCCGGGACCAGCACCGTCTTCGTGCTGTTCTCGCTCCACCTCCAGGAGGAGCGCGGCTGGTCGGCGCTGCGCACCTCGGCGGCGTTCGTACCGTTCGCCGTGGCGCTCCTCGTCTCCGGCCGGGTGTCCGGGCGGCTCGTCGGACGGCTCGGGCCCGGCGCGGTCACCTCCGTCGGCCTGGCCACCGGTGCCGCGGGGCTGGGGCTGCTCGCCCTGACCGGGTTCGACGGCGGGCTGCCGTACGGCTACGGCGTCCTGCCCGGCCTGGTCCTGCTGCCCGCCGGGGCCACCGCCGCGTTCGCCGGGGCGGCCGTCCTGGCCACCGACCGGGTGCCCGCCGCGCGCACCGGGCTCGCCGGCGGGGTGCACAACACCGCGATGGAGGTCGGACCGACCGTGCTCTTCGCCCTGCTGCTGGCCACCGGCGACGACCGGGCGAGCCTCGCCGCGGCGGCGGCGCTCTTCGCGCTCGCGGCCCCGCTCCCGCGCCTCGCGCGCCGCTGACCACTTCCCTCTCTCCCGAGCTCCGCCGTTCCCCTCAACTCCTCCGATCTCCTCAACTCTCCGATCACCTCAACTCTCCGATCACCTCAACTGCTCCGACCCGAAAGGCACCTCACCATGTCCCGCAATCGCTTCGCCGACCGCACCGTCCTCGTCACCGGCGCCGGCTCCGGCATCGGCCGGGCCGTCGCGCTCGCGTTCGCCGCCGAAGGAGCCCGTGTCGTCGTGGCCGGGCGCGGCCGGGCGGCGCTCGACGAGACCACCGCCCTGATCGAGGCAGCCGGTGGCACGGCGCTCGCCCGCACCGCTGACGTCAGCCGCGCCGACGACGTGGCCGCGCTGGTCCGGGCCGCCGTCGACCGATTCGGCTCGCTCGACGTGGCCGTCAACAACGCGGGGGTCTTCCGCGGCGGACCGCTGCCCGAGATGGCCGAGGAGGACTGGCGGACCGTGCTCGACATCAACGTCACCGGAGTCTTCCTCGCCATGGCGGCCGAGATCCGGCAGATGCGCACCCAGCCGGGCGGCGGCTCGATCGTCAACATCGCCTCCAACCTGGGCGTCCACCGGCAGGTGAACGGCGCCACCGCCTACGCCGCGACCAAGGCCGCCGTCACCTCGCTCACCCGGGGCGCCGCCCTGGAGCACATCGGCGAGGGCGTGCGGATCAACGCGGTGAGCCCCGGGGCGTCCGACACGTCCATGTCGCTCCAGCCGGGCGAGACCGAGGAGCAGCGGGCCGTACGGATGAAGGAGCAGTCGCCGCTGGGCCGGGTCGCCGCCACGGAGGAGGTGGCGCAGGCGGTGCTGTATCTGGCGTCCGACGCCGCCGCCCCCCTGGTCGGCACCGACCTCGTGGTCGACGGCGGCGCCTGCCTCTGACCGACGGCCGGGCGTCAGCCCGCGAGCGCCCCGAGCGGGTCGTCCAGCACCGGCTGCCAGGCCAGCTCCGCCGCTCCGACCAGGCTGTTGTGGTCGAGAGTGCAGGGCAGGATGGGGACGCCGCCGCTGCGGCCCCACAGGCTGCGGTCGGCGACGACCGCGCGCAGCCGCTCCGGGTCGGCCTCCAGGAGGGTGCGGTGCAGGCCGCCGAGGATGATCCGGTCCGGGTTGAGAATGTTGACCAGCCCGGCCAGACCGAGGCCCAGCCGGTCGATCAGCGCCTCGGCGGCCGTGCGGACCGCCGGGTCGTCGTACTCCTCGCGCAGCAGGTCGTTGGCCTGCTGGAGCAGCGACACCTCGGGTCCCGGGTCGCGGCCCGCCGTGGTGAGCAGGGCCAGCGGGTCGGCCTCCACGTCGAGGCAGCCACGGCTGCCGCAGTGGCAGGCGCGGCCCTCGGGGTTGACGGTGAGATGGCCGACCTCCAGGGCGAGGCCCGAACTGCCGGAGTGCAGCCGCCCGTCGAGCACCAGCGCACCGCCGACACCGCGGTGCCCGGTGGCCACGCACAGCAGGTCACGGGCCCCGCGCCCGGCGCCGTGCCGGTGCTCGGCGAGCGCGGCGAGGTTGACGTCGTTGGCGGCGAAGGCGGGCCCGGTGATACCGGCGGCGCGCACGCACGCGGCGAAGATCTCCCGCACCGGCGCACCCGCCGGCCAGGCCAGGTGCAGCGGGTTCAGCGCCAGGCCCTCCGGCTCGGCGACGGCGGACGGCACCGCGAGCCCGGCGCCCACGCACCGCCGCCCGGTCTGCCGCAGCAGGTCCGCACCGGCCTCGACGACCGAGCCGAGCACCTTCGCCGGGTCGGCGTCGACGGTCTCGCAGCCGGGCGCGGTGGCGACGATCCGCCCGCCGAGTCCGACCAGCGCGGCCCGGAAGCCGTCGGCGTGCACCTGGGCGGCGAGTACCACGGGCCCCTCCTCGGCGACCCGCAGCCGGTGCGAGGGGCGGCCCTGGGAGCCGGCGGCGGCACCGGGCCTGGCGTCGACCCGGATCAGGCCCAGGGCCTCCAGCTCGGCGGCGACCGCGCCGGCCGTGGCACGGGTGACGCCGAGTTCGGCGGTGAGGACGGCACGGGTGGGTGCCCGTCCGGTGTGCACGAGCTCCAGCGCGGGCCCGAGCGCACCGCGCCCCCGGTCCAACCGCGCCCTCGAGGTGGTCCCTTCCCCCGCCGGCCGGGGGTCAGCCTTGCCGCTCATGAGGGTGAGTCTCCCATGATCCGTCCGTCAGCCGGCCGCCGGGAAGCCGCTCACCCGCAACGTCACGTTGACCCGTCCGCGCAGCCCGAGCCAGGGCGGCGCCGTCCCCGGGTGCACGCGCGGCACCCCGTGGTGGGCGAGCCGGGAGGGCCCGCCGAACACGAACAGGTCGCCGCTGCGCAGCTCGACGTCGGTCCAGGGACGGGCGCGGGTCCCGGGGTTGCCGAAACGGAAGACGCAGGTGTCGCCGAGGCTCAGGGACACCACGGGCGCGTCGGAGCGCTCGTCCGCGTCGCGGTGCATGCCCATGCGGGCGTCGCCGTCGTAGAAGTTGATCAGCGCGATGTCGTACGCCGGGCCCGGTCCCGCGCCCGCCGCCGTGTCCGCCGTGTCCGCCGTGTCCGCCGTGGCACCGGTGGCCGCCTCGACGCCGAGCGCGTCGGTGACCGCGCGCCGCCCCAGGTCGCCGAGCCAGCCGGGGAAGGGCTTGACCGGGGCGCCGTCGCCGTCGACGACCGTGCGGGCGTAGGCGTACGGGTACCAGTGCCAGCCCAGGCAGACCTGGCGGGCGGTCATGGTGCCGCCGCCGGGCGTGCGCACGGTGCGCAGTCCGGCGGGCGGGCGGGCCCACTCCCGGCAGGCCGCCAGCAGTTCGCGCTGGCCGTCCGGGTCCAGCCAGTCCGGGACGTGCACCGCGCCCGGCGCGATCCGGGCCCGCTGCCGGGGGAACAGCTCGGCTTCCATGCCGTCCATCCTCCCCCCGGTCCCCTCCTCCTCCCGCCCCACCGTCCCTGAGCTGCGGCTCCGCTAGCCTTGACGCACGATGAACGACCGTATGACGACCCCCTGGGGCGAGCTGGCGCTCACCCGTTTCCCCGAGGACCCGCGCGACCGCCTGCGGGCCTGGGACGCCGCCGACGCCTATCTGCTGCGGCATCTCGCGGCCCAGGACGTTCCGCTCACCGGCACGGTCGTGATCGTCGGCGATCGCTGGGGCGCGCTGGCCACGGCGCTCGCCGCGCACGCGCCGACGCAGATCACCGACTCCTTCCTCGCCCAGGAGGCGACCCGCGCGAACCTGGCGCGGGCCGGGGTCCAGCCGGGGCAGGTGCGGCTGCTCACCACACAGGATCCGCCGCCGGAGCGGATCGACGTGCTGCTGGTGCGGGTGCCGAAGAGCCTGGCGCTGCTGGAGGACCAGCTGCTGCGGCTGGCGCCCGCGCTGCACACGGACTCGGTGGTCGTCGGCACCGGCATGGTGAAGGAGATCCACACCTCCACGCTTCAGCTGTTCGAGCGGATCGTCGGCCCGACCCGCACCTCGCTCGCCGAGCAGAAGGCGCGGCTGATCTTCTGCGCCCCGGACCCGGCGCTGAGCCGCCCCGCCAACCCGTGGCCGTACCGCTACGCGCTGCCCGACGGCATCGGGCCGGTCTCCGGGCACACCGTCGTCAACCACGCCGGCGTGTTCTGCGCCGACCGGCTGGACATCGGCACCCGGTTCTTCCTGGGGCATCTGCCGGAGTGCCGGGGGGCGCAGCGGGTGGTGGACCTGGGCTGCGGCAACGGGGTCGTCGGGACGGCGGTCGCGCTGGCCAATCCGCGGGCCGAGGTGCTGTTCGTGGACGAGTCGTTCCAGGCGGTGGCGTCCGCCGAGGCGACGTACAAGGCGAACGGGGTGCCGGGGCACGCCGAGTTCCGGGTCGGGGACGGGCTCGCGGGCGTGGCGTCCGAGAGCGCCGACGTCGTGCTCAACAATCCGCCGTTCCACTCCCACCAGGCCACGACGGACACCACGGCCTGGCGGATGTTCAGCGGCGCCCGGCGGGTGCTGCGGCCGGGCGGTGAGCTGTGGGTGGTCGGCAACCGGCATCTCGGGTACCACGTGAAGCTGCGGCGGCTGTTCGGCAACAGCCAGGTCGTCGCCGGTGACCCCAAGTTCGTGGTGCTGAAGGCGGTCAAGCGGGGGTGAGCGTGCGGATGAGCCGCTCCACCGTGTCCGCCATCGCCGTCCTGCCCACGCTGAGATAGGCCCGGGAGTCCACCGCCTCGGGGTGGGCGGCGAGGTGCGCGCGGATGGCCGCGGTCATGGCGATGTTGAGCGCGGTCCCGATGTTGACCTTGGTGATGCCGCCCGCGACCGCCGCGGTCAGTTCGTCGTCCGGTACGCCGGACGAACCGTGCAGCACGAGCGGCACGTCGAGGCGCGCGGCGAGACACTTGAGCAGGTCGTGGTCGAGGCGGGCGGTGCGGGTGGTCATGGCGTGGACGCTGCCGACGGCGACCGCGAGGGCGTCGACCCCGGTGCCGGCGACGAAGGCGTGCGCCTGCGCGGGATGGGTGCGCGCGCCCGGCGCGTGGGCGTCCAGCGGGGGCCGTCCGTCCTTGCCGCCCACCTCCCCCAGCTCGGCCTCGATCCACAGCCCTCGGGCGTGCGCCCAGTCGGCGGCGGCGCGCGTCGCGGCCAGGTTCTCGGCGTACGGCAGCCGGGCCGCGTCGTACATCACGGAGCTGAACCCGGCGTCCGGCGCCTGCCGCAGCAGGCTGTCGCCGCGGACGTGGTCGAGGTGCAGGGCGACGGGGACGGCCGCCTGCTCGGCGGCGGCGACGGCGGCGCGGGCGAGCGGGAGCAGCCGTCCGTAGCGGAACTTCACGGCGTTCTCGCTGACCTGGAGGACGACCGGCGAGCCCGCGGCCTCCGCGCCGGCGACGACGGCCTCGACGTGTTCCAGGGTGATGACGTTGAAGGCGGCCACGGCGCGGCGGGCCGCGGCGGCGGCGGTGACCAGCTCGCCGGTGGTGACGAGAGACACGGTCGGTCCTTTCCGGCGGGGGGTCAGGGCGCGAGGATCACCGAGCGGGTGAGGTGGCGGGGGCGGTCCGGGTCGAGGCCGCGGGCGGTGGCGACGGCGACCGCGAGACGCTGGGCGCGGATCAGCTCGGCGAGCGGGTCGAGGCGGCCCGCGATCCACTGGGCGCCGGTGGCGCGGACCTCGTCGGCGAGTCCCGGGGGAGCCTCGCCCAGCATCCAGGTGGCGGTGCCGTGCGTGGTGACGCTGACGGGGCCGTGCCGGTACTCCATCGCCGGGTAGGACTCGGTCCATGCTCCGGCGGCCTCGCGCAGCTTGAGGGCGGCCTCGTCGGCCAGGCCCACGGTCCAGCCGCGGCCGAGGAAGGTGAACTGGGTGCGGCCGACGAGACCTTGGGGCAGTTCGCCGGCGAGGGCGGTGCGGGCGTCGGCGGTGACGGCGTCGGTGTGCAGGCCGAGGTGGGCGCGGAGCAGGGTGAGCGCGGTGGTCGCGAACCGGGTCTGCACGACCGAGCGTTCGTCCGCGTAGTCGAGGACGACGAGGGCGTCGGCGGCCTCGGCGACGGGGGTGCGCGGGTCGGCGGTGACGGCGGTGGTGCGGAGGCGGCCGCGCGCCGCGGCGAGCAGTTCGAGCACTTCGGTGGTGGTGCCGGAGCGGGTGAGGGCCACCACCCGGTCGTACGGGCGGCCGTGCGGGAACTCGGAGGCGGCGAACGCGTCCGACTCGCCCTGGCCGGTGCCCTCCCGGAGCGCGGCCGCGGCGCGCGCCATGAAGTACGAGGTGCCGCAGCCGACGAACGCGACCCGCTCCCCCGGCGCGGGCAGGGCCGCGCGGTGGCCGGGTGCCTCCGCCGCGGCCCGGGTCCAGCACTCCGGCTGGGTGCGCAGCTCGTCCTCGACATGCGTCATGCCGTAGCCCTCCCGACGTTGTGATTGTTTTTGCAAGATAGCGCGAGCTTTCGAGCATCTTCAAGCATTCCTGCCGAGATGGGGTGCGCTAGGGTCGCCGAGGAGGACCGGGACCGGATGGAGGGTGCGGATGTCGCGCGACGCCCGCTGGAAGGCGCTGCTGGAACTGCTCGTCGAGCGGGGCCGGCTGGACGTCGAGGAGGCCGCCGCCGAGCTGGAGGTGTCGGCCGCGACGATCCGCCGGGACTTCGACCAGCTCGCCGAGCAGCAGATGCTCGTGCGGACCCGGGGCGGGGCGGTGGTGCACGGGGTGTCGTACGAACTCCCGCTGCGCTACAAGACGGCCCGCCGCGCCTCCGAGAAGCAGCGCATCGCCAAGGCGGTGGCAGAGCTGATCGCGCCCGGCGAGGCGGTCGGGCTGACCGGGGGCACGACCACCACCGAGGTGGCCCGCGCGCTGGCCGTGCGCGGGGATCTCGGCTCCGGCTCGCCCGCGCTCACCGTCGTCACCAACGCGCTCAACATCGCCAACGAGCTGGCCGTGCGGCCCCAGTTCAAGATCGTGGTGACCGGCGGGGTGGCGCGGGCGCAGTCGTACGAGCTGATCGGGCCGCTCGCCGACGGGGTGCTGAGCCAGGTCACGCTGGATGTGGCGGTGCTGGGTGTGGTCGCCTTCGACGTGGTGCACGGCGCCGCGGCGCACGACGAGGCGGAGGCCGCGATCAACCGGCTGCTGTGCGAGCGCGCCGAGCGGGTGGTGGTCGCCGCCGACTCCACCAAGCTGGGCCGCCGCGCCTTCGCCCGCATCTGCGCCGCGCGGGCCGTGAACACCCTGGTCACCGACGCGGCGGCGGACGAGGGCGTCGTCCGGCGGTTCGAGGAGGCGGGGATCCGGGTCGTCGCGGTGTGACGGCACTCCCCCGGCTGCCCGCAGGCATCCGCGCCGCCCGCCCCGGACTGATCGATTCCGGGGGCCCGGCGACCCGCACCGCCCTAAGCTGGAACCGCGCTGGCGGACCGTTCGAGGGAGGCTGCGATGGCCGAGGCATCGAGGGACGGCGGCTTCGGAGGCTCGCGGTACCTGCCGATCGCCGAGCACGGGCTGATCGGCGACCTGCGCAGCATGGCCCTGGTGGGCACGGACGGCACCATCGACTGGTACTGCTGCCCCGCCTTCGACGCCCCGAGCGTCTTCGCCTCGATCCTGGACGCGGAGCGCGGCGGCTGCTTCCGACTGTCGGCGGCCGGCCCGGCGCGGACCAGGCAGTTCTACTTCCCCGACACCAACGTCCTGATCACCCGCTTCTTCACCGAGGACGGCGTGGGCGAGGTGCAGGACTTCATGCCGATCCGCGACGAGCGGGCGGAGGCCGAGCGGCACCGGCTGATCCGCCGGGTGGTGTGCGTCCGGGGGTCGGCACTGTTCCGCGCGCGTGTGGCACCCCGCTTCGACTTCGGCGCCCAGCCGCACACCCTGCGCATGGACGACGGCGTGGCACTCTTCGCCTCGGCCGCGCTCACGCTCGCGCTCACCGCGACCGTGCCGCTGGAGGCGGACGGGCCGGACGCGCGGGCCGAGTTCAAGCTCGCCGAGGGCGAGTCCGCGGTGTTCGCCCTGGACCAGGTCGGCGGCGAGGTGGCGCCGCGCCGGTGCCCCCGGATCGAGGCCGAGGAGCAGTTCCAGGCCACGGTGGCGTACTGGCGCCGCTGGCTGTCCCAGTCCCGCTACCGGGGCCGCTGGCGGGAGATGGTGCACCGCTCGGCGCTCACCCTGAAGCTGCTCACCTACGCGCCCACCGGCGCCATCGTCGCCGCCCCCACCACCAGCCTGCCCGAGCAGCCGGGCGGCGAGCGCAACTGGGACTACCGGTACGTGTGGGTGCGGGACGCGGCGTTCTGCGTGTACGCGCTGCTGCGGCTGGGCTTCAGCGGCGAGGCCCAGGCGTTCATGGACTTCGTGACCCGGCACATCAGCCCGGGCGACGGCCGGGCCTCCGGCCCGCTCCAGATCATGTACGGCATCGACGGCCGCACCGATCTGACGGAGCGTGAACTTCCCCATCTGGAGGGGCACCTGGGGTCCGCGCCGGTCCGGGTCGGCAACGCGGCGGCCGAGCAGCTCCAGCTGGACATCTACGGCGCCCTCATCGACTCCATCTACCTGTACGACAAGTGGGCGCGGCCCATCTCCAGCGCCCAGTGGGACGACGTCTGCGCGCTCGTCGACTGGGTGTGCGCGCACTGGGACCAGCCGGACGAGGGGATCTGGGAGACCCGGGGCGGCCGCAAGGACTTCCTGTACTCGCGGCTGATGTGCTGGGTGGCGATCGAGCGGGGCATCCGGATGGCCAACCGGCGCGGACTGCCCGCCGATCTGCCCCGCTGGCGGGAGGCCCGCGACGCCATCTACCGGCGGATCCACAGCCGCGGCTGGTCGGCGAGACGGCGGGCGTTCGTGCAGTACGAGGGCGGCGAGGTGCTGGACGCGGCGGTGCTGATGATGCCGCTGACCAAGTTCATCGCACCGACCGACCCCAAGTGGCTCTCCACGCTGGACGCGCTGACCGAGGAACTGGTGTCCGACTCGCTGGTCTACCGCTACGACCCGCAGGCCAGCCCGGACGGACTGCGCGGCGACGAGGGCACGTTCTCCATCTGCTCGTTCTGGTACGTCGAGGCGCTGGTGCACGCGGGCCGGGTGGACGAGGCACGGCTGGCGTTCGAGAAGATGCTCACCTACGCCAACCACCTGGGCCTGTTCGCCGAGGAGATCAGCCACACCGGCGAGCAACAGGGCAACTTCCCGCAGGCCTTCACCCACCTCGCCCTGATCAGCGCCGTGTTCCACCTGGACCGCGCCCTCGGCTGATCCGCCCGGCCTGGCGGAGTGTGCGCAGGACGAGCCTCGACGGCGTGCCCGCGCCCCCGCGGGGACGACGGCCCCGGCACCCCGCCGCCCGCGCTGACGCCGACCGGAGCGCGGCTCGGCGCGGGCGGACCGCTCGGTGCGCTGCGGATCGCGGGCGGCCGGACCGTGGCCGTCGCCGCCGGAGTTCGGTCCGGACACCCCGGTCGCGCCGCTGGACCCGCGGCCGGGCATCGCGGCGGCGGTCGGCCGGACCGGTGACGAGCGGCCCGCCCGGCCTCCGGAGCAGTGCCTCCCGGTGCGGGCGGCGCTCACGGCGGCAGCCCGGGCGCGGGCGCTGATCAGGGTCGCGATCCGGCTGACCTGGTAGTGGTGGACGTCGATCCGCTCACCGCGGACATCGATCCGCTCACCGCGGACGCCGGCAGCTGCGGCGGATGCCGGTGTACGCCACGCTGCCGGGCGGGCCACGCTGCCGGGCGGGCGCCGGACTCACGGCCCGCTGGCCTGACCAGTGCTTTCGCCCACACCGCCGACCCCCGGCCCTCCCGTGAGCGGGAGAACGGCCTGTGGAATGATGCTCCAGCTGATCATGGCCGAAAAGCATCGCCCCATCGACCCCTCGCGTGCCCCGGACCACGGATCGCCCATGAACCGTGTGCGCCCTGCGCTGTCGCCGCCGTACGGCCACTCCTCCGCCATCGCGCGGTGAGGTGGCCGCCGTCTGGATGACGTGGGCGGCGTGCACGGTCAGAGCCGACTCTCCGTACCTGAAAGGGCACGCTCTATGACAAGCCGAACGGCACGCCGCTGGCTGATCACCGGGACGACGGGCGCCTGTGTGGCCGCCGCCGCGCTCGCCGCCACAGTGGACAACCGGTCGGCCGCGCGGCAGACCGACGCGACGGCCGCCGAGGAACTGCCGCTGGGTGCCGCCGCACTGGACGAGACCCGGACCTCCCGGGAGCTGGCGCCGGGGGTGACCCACATCGCGATCGAGCGTGGCCGCAAGTCGGCGGACGACTTCTGGACCGTCACGATCGGGGTCGCCACCAGCGAGGCGGAGGCCGCCGAGCTGGAACGGAAGGCCCGCGCCGCCGGTTACGCACCCCGGCGGGACCGCACCGCCGGGCCGGATCCCCAGGGGTCCGGTGACCGGCCGCTCGGCTGGATGGTGCGGGTGGGCCGGTACGCCGACCGGGCCGCCGCCGACCGCGCCGAGGACCAGATCACGGCCCGCGGGCTGCCCGGGAACGTCCAGCACACCAGCGAGGACGGGCACACGACGACCGGGCCCTGGTCGCTGGACGTGCTCGTGATCGACCCCGCGCGCTTCCGCGGCCGGCTGCGGTCCGAGCTGACGACCGGGATCGTGCCGGGCCGCGAGACCACCAGCTCGGTGGCGCGGCGCACCGGAGCCCTCGCCGCGGTCAACGCCGGCTACTTCGTCATCGGCGGCGACAGGACCACACCCGGCAACTGGGTGGCGGGCACCGACGGCGATCCCGCCGGCGTCTCGGTGGTCGGCGGGGACCTCGTCTCGGAGGCCGTGAACGGTCGGCCCGCCCTGATCGTGCCGACCGGCTCCGGCCGGAACACCTCGGTCCGCCGGGTCGAGACCCGGATCACGGTCGCCACGGCCGACGGCGCCTCCCGCGAGGTGACCGGCCTCAACCGGCGGCCCGGTCTGATCGTGAACTGCGGCGGCGTGGGGAACGCCACCCCGTTCACCCGCCCGGCGCACGACTACACCTGCGGCAACGCCGACGAGCTGATCGCCGTCACCCCCGCGTTCGGCACCGCCGCCCCGGAGGGCCCCGGATTCCAGGCCACGCTCGACGCCGACGGCCGGGTGACCGCGGTCCGGGAGGGCCGCGGCGGGTCCGTCCCCCCGCTCGGCACCGTGCTCCAGGGCACCGGGACGGGAGCCGAGTGGCTGCGCGCCCACGCCAGGGCCGGTGCGCCGCTGACGGTGCGCGGCACGGTGGTCGACGCCGAGACACAGACCCCGCTGGCGCTCACCCCGGACACCTCCGTCGTCAACGGCGGTCCGCTGCTGCTGCGGGACGGCGAGCCGGTCCTCGACCCGGTGCGGGACGGATGGAGCCCCGAGGACATCGACGGCGTGGACCGCGCCGGCCTCTACAACGACTGGTATCTGCGCCGCAATCCGCGCACGGCGGCCGGTGTCACCCGTGACGGGCGCATCCTCCTGCTCACCGTCGACGGCCGTCGCCCCGGGCACAGCGCCGGTCTGTCGATCACCGAGACCGCTGAGGTCATGCGCGGCCTCGGCGCGGTGCACGCGATCAACCTGGACGGCGGCGGCTCGACGGCGATGGTCGTACGCAACGAGCTGCAGGGCCACCCCAGCGACCCCGCGGGCGAGCGCCCCGCCGGGGACACCCTGGTCGTACTGCCCTGAGGACGGGGCCGGGCTCCGCCGTC
The DNA here is from genome assembly GCF_035645055.1 of Streptomyces sp. Classification (GTDB taxonomy): domain Bacteria; phylum Actinomycetota; class Actinomycetes; order Streptomycetales; family Streptomycetaceae; genus Streptomyces. The sequence goes on from NZ_DASQNH010000002.1 coordinate 50,250, forward strand.
GCCGGTAGAGCCCGACCAGGGTGCGGCCGGCGGAGACGTAGCGGTGCGCGGGGTCGCCCGCCGGGGCCAGGGGCCGCCCCAGCCGCGCTCCCCGTCCGTTGCGGTGCGGATGGCCGGGGCCGGTGCCGACCGGCGACAGCCCGTCGCCGTCCGGGTCGATGCCGGTCACCAGCCAGTGCGGGAACGTCCCCGGCTCTCCGCCCTCCCGCAGCACCGCCACCCGCACCCCCCTCCGAGCACCGGGAAGAAGCATGGTTATCATCTGAGCGCCACCTAGCTCGAAAGATGGACCTGTGACTGTCAACGAGGACTCGTTCACGAACTGGAAGAACCGCGAGGAGATCGCGGAGTCGATGATCCCGATCATCGGGAAGCTGCACCGGGAGCGGGACGTCACCGTCCTCCTCCACAGCCGCTCCTTGGTGAACAAGTCGGTGGTCAGCATCCTCAAGACCCACCGCTTCGCCCGGCAGATCGCCGGCGAGGAGCTGTCGGTGACCGAGACGATGCCGTTCCTCCAGGCGCTCACCGCGCTCGATCTCGGCCCGTCCCAGATCGACATCGGCATGCTCGCCGCCACCTACAAGGCCGACGACCGCGGACTGCCGATCGCGGAGTTCACCGCCGAGGCCGTCGCCGGCGCCACCGGCACCAACAAGATCGAGCGGCGCGAGGGCCGGGACGTCGTCCTCTACGGCTTCGGCCGCATCGGCCGCCTCGTCGCCCGGCTGCTCATCGAGAAGTCCGGCTCGGGCAACGGCCTGCGGCTGCGCGCCATCGTCGTGCGCGGCGGCGGTGAGCAGGACCTCGTGAAGCGGGCCTCGCTGCTGCGCCGCGACTCGATCCACGGCCAGTTCCAGGGCACGATCACGGTCGACGAGGAAGCCGGCGCGATCGTCGCCAACGGCAACACCATCAAGGTGATCTACGCCAACGACCCCTCCGAGGTCGACTACACGGCGTACGGCATCAAGGACGCCATCCTCATCGACAACACCGGCAAGTGGCGTGACCGCGAGGGCCTGTCGAAGCACCTGCGCCCCGGCATCGACAAGGTCGTGCTGACCGCGCCGGGCAAGGGCGACGTCCCGAACATCGTGCACGGCGTCAACCACGACACCATCAAGCCGGACGAGAACATCCTGTCCTGCGCCTCCTGCACCACCAACGCGATCGTCCCGCCGCTGAAGGCCATGGACGACGAGTTCGGCGTGCTGCGCGGCCACGTGGAGACCGTCCACTCGTTCACCAACGACCAGAACCTGCTGGACAACTACCACAAGGCCGACCGCCGGGGCCGCTCCGCGCCGCTCAACATGGTGATCACCGAGACCGGTGCCGCCTCCGCGGTCGCCAAGGCGCTGCCGGACCTCAAGGCGCCGATCACCGGCAGCTCCATCCGCGTGCCGGTGCCGGACGTCTCGATCGCGATCCTCAGCCTGCGCCTCGGCCGTGAGACGACCCGCGAGGAGGTCCTGGACTACCTGCGGAACGTCTCGTTGACCTCCCCGCTCAAGCGCCAGATCGACTTCACCACGGCGCCCGACGCGGTCTCCAGCGACTTCATCGGCTCGCGGCACGCCTCGATCGTCGACGCCGGCGCGACCAAGGTCGACGGCGACAACGCGATCCTCTACCTGTGGTACGACAACGAGTTCGGCTACTCGTGCCAGGTCATCCGCGTCGTGCAGCACGTCTCCGGGGTGGAGTACCCGACCTACCCGGCGCCCGGCGCCTGATCAGGGACCACCGGCAGCGGCCGTGCGCCCGGCCTCACCGGCCGGGCGCACGGCCGCTTTTCCGTCTCCTCGGGCGAGAGCGCAACCATTCGGGGAACCCGACTGTCTCAACTGATATCGGACAACGAATGCCCCTAGGGGACGCAATGGGACGAAAACAAACAGCATGGGCGGCAGCCGCGCTCATCGGCATCACGTCGGTGGCGGCAGCGGTACCGGCCCAGGCCACCGCACCCACCACCACCCAGACCACGGCCTGCCCCACCGGCTGGGGCAGCCGCGCCAAGTCCGGCGGCGCCGGCACGACGGAACCGCTGACGAACGTCAGGGCCGGCCGGCACGCCTGCTACGACCGGCTGGTCATCGACGTCCCCGGCGCCGGCAAGGGCGTCGGCTACCGGGTCGGGTACGTCGACCGGCTCCATCAGGACGGCTCGGGCCGCCCCGTCCCGGTCGGCGGCAGCGCCGTCCTGGAGGTCCGGGTCGCGGCACCCGCCTACGACCCCGGCACCGGGGCGCCCACCTATCCCGGCCGCGTCGGGCGCCCGCTCCCGGGCGTGGACCTCACCGGATACCGCACCTTCCGCGACACCCGCTTCGCGGGCAGCTTCGAGGGCGATACCCAGATCGGGCTGGGCGTCCGCGCCCGGCTGCCGTTCCGGGTGACGCAGACGACCGACCGGGTCGTCGTGGACGTGGCCCACAACTGGACCGGCAGCCGGTGACCCGGACCGGCCCCTGAGACCGGCCGGACCGGCTGCCGCACCCGCCCGGCAGCCGGTGGGGTACGGCCGGACCGACCCCGCCCGCGGCTTCCGGCCCCGCCGGGTCGGAACCCAGGGCTTCAGGACCGGGATCGCCGTCATGAAGACACAGGCGGACAGCGAGCCGGCCGGACCGAACAGCACGTCCCCGCGCCGCCCCTCCCTGCCCAGGCCCCGGCCCCGATCGCCCCCTTGCCCCGCCCCCGTCCGCCTCCTAACCTCAGTTTGTGCCGCAAATAAACAAAACCCGTTCGCACAGCGTCGTGCCGGGTCACCACAGCGACCTCACCCGGCTCCGCGCGGCCCTGACCGCCTTCTTCGCCCTCGACGGCTTCATCTTCGCCGGCTGGGTCGTCCGCATCCCCGCCATCAAGGAACAGACCGGCGCCTCCGCCAGCACCCTCGGCCTCGCCCTGCTCGGCGTCTCCGCCGGTGCGGTCGTCACGATGATCCTCACCGGACGGCTGTGCCGCCGTTTCGGCAACCACCAGGTGACCGTCGCCTGCGCGGTCCTGCTCTCCCTGAGCGTCGCCCTGCCCCCGCTCACCCACTCCGCGCTCGCACTCGGCGCGGTGCTGCTGGTCTTCGGCGCGGCCTACGGCGGGATCAGCGTGGCCTTCAACAGCGCGGCGGTGGAGCTGGTGGCCGCCCTGCGCCGGCCGATCATGCCCAGCTTCCACGCGGCGTTCAGCCTGGGCGGCATGATCGGCGCGGGACTGGGCGCGCTCGTGGCGGGCGCTTTCTCCCCCACCCGGCATCTGCTGGGACTGACCCTGATCGGCCTGCTCGTCACCGCCCTCGCGGCACCGGCACTGCTGCGCCATCGGCCATCGAGGCCGCCGGCGGCACGACAACCGTTCCAGCCGTCGGAACCGTCGACACGCGGGCGATCCGCCGCGAGCGCCCCGCCCCGCCCCGACCGCCGCACCCGCGCCCTGGTGGCCGTCTTCGGCCTGATCGCCCTGTGCACGGCGTACGGCGAGGGCGCGCTGGCCGACTGGGGTGCGCTCCACCTGGAACAGGACCTCCACGCCTCCCCCGGCCTCGCGGCGATCGGCTACTCCTGCTTCGCGCTCGCCATGACCCTGGGCCGGCTGAGCGGAACGGTGCTCCTGGAGCGCCTGGGCCGGACCACCACCGTGGTCGCGGGCGGCACCACCGCCGCCGCCGGCATGCTGCTCGGCTCGCTGGCGCCCTCGCTGTGGGCGGCGCTGCTCGGCTTCGCGGTGGCGGGTCTCGGCCTCGCCAATCTCTTCCCGGTCGCGGTGGAACGGGCGGGTGCCCTCGCCGGCCCCAGCGGGGTCGCCGTCGCCTCCACGCTGGGCTATGGCGGGATGCTCCTGGGCCCGCCCGTCATCGGCTTCATGGCCGACTGGTTCTCCCTGCCGGCCGCCCTCACCAGCGTCGCGGCGCTCGCGGCGGCGGCGGCGCTGCTCGGGTTCGCGACGCGGCGCGTCACGGCGTAGCGAGGACCGAGGGACGAGGCCCGCTCCAAGACGGCGGTGGGAGAACCGACTTGCCCTGGAGCGTGCTCCATCCGGCAGACTCTGCCGTATGGAATCCACCGCTCTGGAGACAGGCCGCTACGTCGAGATCCTCGACAGGGAAGGCCGGTTGCTCGCCTCGGCCGCCGAACGGGCCGGGACCGGCGCCGCGGTGCCGACCTGCCCCGACTGGCAGGTGCGCGACCTGCTGCGGCACACCGGCGCGGTGCACCGCTGGGCCGCGTCGTACGTCCGGGAGGGCCACGCCGAGCGGCGCCCCCTCGGCGATCCGCCGGACCTCGACGGCGCCGAGCTGGTGGCCTGGTACCGCGAGGCGCATCGCCGGCTCGTCGACACGCTCGCCGGGGCGGCGCCCGACGTGGCGTGCTGGGCGTTCCTGCCCGCCCCCTCGCCCCTGGAGTTCTGGGTCCGCCGGCAGGCCCACGAGACCGCCGTGCACCGCTTCGACGCGGAGGCGGCACTCGGCGGCGGCACCCCGAGCCGGGTGGAGAGCGACTTCGCGGCGGACGGCATCGACGAGCTGCTGCGCGGCTTCCAGGCCCGTTCCCGGAGCCGGGTGCGCACGGACGAGCCCCGGATGCTGCGGGTCCGCGCCACGGACACGGACACGGTGTGGACCGTACGGCTGTCACCAAAGCCGCCGGTGACGACGCGGGACGCCTCGGGAGAGGCCGACTGCGAACTCTCGGGCCGGGCAGAGGAGTTGTATCTGGCGCTGTGGAACCGGCTGCCCGTTCCGTCGGTGACCGGCGATCGCGCGCTGGCCGACCTGTGGCGGGAGCGATCGGCCGTCTGACGCCGCGGCCCCGCGTTCAGCCCCCGCGTGTCCCGGCTCAGTCCTGCGCGTCCCGGCTCAGCATCCGGGTCAGCACCGCCCGCTGCACCGGCAGCACCTCGGCGTGCAGGGCGCGCCCCTTCTCGGTGAGGGCCACCCGCACTCCGCGCCGGTCCTCCGGGCACATGCCGCGACTGACCAGTCCGTCCTTCTCCAGCCGTGCGATCAGCCGGGAGAGCGCGCTCTGGCTGAGGTGAACGCGCTCGGAGATCTCCTGCACGCGGTAACTACAGGGCCCCTTCGGCGTCTCACCCTCGGCCAGCACGTCGAGGACCTCGAAGTCGCTGGCGCACAGACCGTGCCCGTGCAGGGCCCGGTCGAGTTCCCACTGGGTGTGCGCGTGCAGCGCGAGGATGCCCCGCCACTGCTCCACAAGCGCCTGCTCGGCCGCCTTCTTCGCCGCCATGCTCGCACCGTAGCAGAGAAGTCACTTTGTTGCACCTGAATTTAATGCGCTTGCATTGGATGCAGCTGCATGTAGTCTCCCGTGCCATGACCTCTCCGCTCACTGCTCCCACACCTGAAGTGCGGCCCGAGGTGCGCTGGACACCCCGGCTGTGGGGCACCCTGCTCGTGCTCTGCGCCGCGATGTTCCTCGACGCCCTGGACGTGTCCATGGTCGGCGTGGCCCTGCCGTCCATCGGCGCCGACCTCGGCCTGTCCACCTCGACCCTGCAATGGATCGTCAGCGGCTACATCCTCGGCTACGGCGGCCTGCTGCTGCTCGGCGGCCGCACCGCCGACCTGCTGGGCCGGCGCCAGGTCTTCCTGGTGGCTCTCGGTGTCTTCGCCCTCGCCTCACTGCTCGGCGGACTCGTCGACTCCGGCCCGCTGCTCATCGCCAGCCGCTTCATCAAGGGACTGAGCGCGGCCTTCACCGCCCCGGCCGGCCTGTCGATCATCACCACGACGTTCCCCGAGGGCCCGCTGCGCAACCGGGCCCTGTCCATCTACACCACCTGCGCGGCCACCGGCTTCTCGATGGGCCTGGTGCTGTCGGGCCTGCTCACCGAGGCCAGCTGGCGGCTGACCATGCTGCTGCCCGCGCCCATCGCCCTGATCGCGCTGGTCGCCGGCCTGAAGCTGCTCCCGCGCAGCACCCGCGAACGCGACCACCGCGGCTACGACATCCCCGGCGCCATCCTCGGTACCGCCGCCATGCTGCTGCTGGTGTTCACCGTCGTCCAGGCGCCCGAGGCCGGCTGGGCCACCGCCCGCACCCTGCTGTCCTTCCTCGCGGTGGCCGTGCTGCTGACGGCGTTCGTGCTCGTCGAGCGGCGTTCGCCGGGGCCGCTGGTGCGGCTCGGCGTGCTGCGCTCCGGCACCCAGGTGCGCGCCCAGCTCGGCGCCATGGCCTTCTTCGGCTCGTACGTCGGTTTCCAGTTCCTGGTCACCCTGTACATGCAGTCGCTGCTGGGCTGGTCCGCGCTGCACACGGCGCTCGCCTTCCTGCCGGCGGGCGCGCTGGTGGCCGTGTCGTCGACGAAGGTCGGCGCGATCGTCGACCGGTTCGGCACCCCGCGCCTCATCGCGACCGGCTTCGCGCTGATGGCCGCCGGGTACGCGCTGTTCCTCGGCGTCGACCTCGACCCGGTGTACGCGGTCGCGATCCTGCCGAGCATGCTGCTGATCGGCGCGGCCTGCGCACTGGTCTTCCCGTCGCTGAACATCCAGGCCACCAACGGGGTCGACGACCACGAACAGGGCATGGTCTCCGGACTCCTCAACACCTCGGTGCAGGTCGGCGGCGCGATCTTCCTCGCCGTCGTCACGGCGGTGGTCACCGCCCACGCCCCCGAGAGCGCCTCCCCGCAGGCCGTCCTCGACAGCTACCGGCCGGGGCTGATCGTGGTCACGGGCATCGCCGTGGCGGGCCTGCTCATCGCCCTGACGGGCCTGCGCACCCGGCCCGCCCAGGCGTCGGTCCTGGTCGCCAAGTCCACCACCCCGGAGGCGAAGCGCGTCCCGGTACGCGACTAGGGCTGTCTGACGATTCCCGTCGTCCGCCCGGAGGGCGGACAGGGGGGAATGGCCAGCAGGCCCTGGGGGACCGCCTCCCCCCGCGCTCGGCGGAGCCCGCTTGCTCCGCCGGGCGCGCGGCTGTGAGACTTGCGGTATGACGCATAACGGGGGACGGCGCGGTCAGGCCGAACGGGACGCGATCACCGTCGAGATCGGGTACGCGCTGTGCAGCGCGGCGTTCGCGGCGGCGGTGGTCTTCGGGGCGATCGCCGGTCCGGCGTTGCTGTTCGAGCTGCCGCGCACACTCTCGGCGCTGCTGCTGCACACCGGCCAGGTGGTCGCTCCGGTGCTGTTCGCGGCCCGCGTGATCGCGGTGCTGGTCCGCTTCCGCACGGTTCCTCAGCCGAGCCGGCCCGGCCGCACCAACCCGGACTCGTAGGCCAGGACGACGAGCTGGGCCCGGTCGCGGGCGCCCAGCTTCACCATCGTGCGGCTCACATGGGTCTTGGCGGTGAGGGGGCTGACCACCAGGCGGTGGGCGGTCTCCTCGCTGGAGAGGCCGATGCCGACCAGCGCCATCGCCTCCCGCTCCCGCTCGGTGAGCGAGGCCAGCGCTCCGGCCGCCGCGGGCTCCTCGGAGCGGGCGGCGGACTCGGCGATCAGCCGCCGGGTCATCCCGGGCATAAGAGCAGGGCGTTCCCAACCACCACCGCCCGCACCGACGCGCAGCACTTCGTACGGCTCGCGGTGTTCTGCACCAGGAAGCCGAAGGCGCCCGCGCGGATCGCCTCGAAGACGTACTCGTCCTGCTCGAACGCGGTCAGCACGACCACCCTGGCGTCCGCCGGCGCGGTGTCCTCGGTGATCCGGCGGGTCGCGGCCGGCCCGTCGAGGACGGGCATGCGGATGCGTCTCCGGGCTGCGCCGGACGCCGGGGGCGGGCCGCGACCGTCCTGGACCGGCGCGGCACCACGTACCGGCTGACCGGCGCGGACCTCGACGACCTGCCGGAGCGGCGCGAGCCGGTCGACGCGGCCACGCGCCGCACCGGACACGGGCCGACTGGAGCGGCCGGTCGAACCGGCCCCGCGCGCCGAGGAGGTGTGGGGGGAAGCTCGCCGAGGTGTCGGGGCACCACAGCTGGGGCGCCCGTGCTGGACGGGGAGCGCCTCACCGTCCTGCCGGCCCCGTCGACACGGCCTACTCGTGCACCAGTCCCACGGAGTGGGCGAGTCGGGCCACGGCGTGCCGGAAGAACGGCTCGCGGTCCTCGACGACCCGGTTGAACTGGCCGAAGACCTCGAAGCCCACCAGCCCGTACAGCTCGGCCCAGGCCGCGACGAGCACGGCCACCACCTCGGGCGGCAGGTCGGGGGCGATGTCCGCGGTGAGGCGCTCGGCCTCGGTGCGCAGCTCGGCGGGCAGGGGCGTCTTGGCCACGCCCTGGCCCCGGTGGGCGTCGCGCACGATCCGAATGAGGAGGAGCCCGACGCGGGCCGCGGGCGGCACCGTGGTCTGCGGGGCGGTGTAGCCGGGCACGGGCGAGCCGTAGATCAGGGCGTACTCGTGGGGGTGCGCCAGGGCCCAGGCGCGCACCGCCTCGCAGACGGCGGTCCAGCGCCGCACGGGTCCGGCGGCGGCGACCGCGTCGTGCGCGGTCTCGGCGGCCTCGCCGAGGGAGTCGTAGGCGTCGATGATGAGCGCGGTCAGCAGGTCGTCACGGCTGGGGAAGTAGCGGTAGAGCGCGGAGGAGACCATGCCCAGCTCGCGGGCGACCGCGCGCAGGGACAGCTTGGCGGCGCCGTCGAGCGCGAGCTGGCGGCGAGCCTCGTTCTTGATGGCTTCGGTGACTTCGAGACGGGCGCGGGCGCGGGCGCCACGCGGGGTGCTGGGGGCGCCTGCCGTGCCGGGGGTGTCCGGGGTGCCGCGAGTGCTGCTGCTCATGGGGAGGAGTCTTCCATGTTTCAGAGCGGTGCACACAAACGAGAGCACTGCTCTTGCTCTGGGGCAGCACTCTCGTGCACACTGCTCTCAAGCGAGAGCAGTGCTCACAAACGAGAGCACCACTCACCGGCAGAGCACCGCACACCGCCGCACACCGCAGAGCGCCCCGCTCACCCAACCCCAGGGAGACCCGCCATGCCCGCCCACGTCCGCAAGCCCGGCTGGCTCACCGTCAACGTCTTCAACCGCGCCGTCGCCTGGCTGACCCGCCGCGGCATCAGCGTCTGGGGTTCCCGCGTCCTCGCGGTCCGCGGCCGCAAGAGCGGCCAGTGGCGGACCACCCCGGTCAACCTGCTGACCATCGACGACCGGCACTACCTCGTCGCCCCGCGCGGCCACGTCCAGTGGACGCACAACATGCGCGCGGCGGGCGGCGGCGAACTGCGGCTCGGCGGGAAGGCCGACGTCTTCACCGCGACCGAGGTCGCCGACGACGACAAGCCGCCGCTGCTGCGCGCCTACCTCAAGCGGTGGAAGGCCGAGGTGGGCGTCTTCTTCAACGGCGTCGGCCCGGACTCCTCCGACGCCGAACTGCGCCGTATCGCCCCCGACCACCCCGTCTTCCGCGTCGAGATCACCTCGGCCGGGACGGCCGGCTGACCTCAGGACGACTGACCGGTCTCAGGACGGCCGGCCTCGTCGCCGGCCGCGGACCGGCGGTCCAGCGCCGTCAGCGCGCGCTGGGCGATCGGCCGGGTCCGGACGATCTCGCCGAGGGAGGTCGAGCCACGGGTGATGTCCATGAAGGCCCGCCAGGCCGGCCGGAGGCCGGTCAGGGCCGCGTGGAACAGGCCGGGCCGCCGTTCGAAGACCTGGAGCAGCCGCTTGCCGACGGCCATCTCCACGCCCAGCCCCGCCTTGACGGCGAACGCGTAGTTGAGCGCCTGGCGGCGGGTGTCCACGGCGTCGTGCGCCTCGGCGATGCGTACCGCCCACTCCCCCGCGAGCCGCCCCGAGCGCAGCGCGAACGAGATGCCCTCGCGGGTCCACGGCTCCAGCAGCCCCGCCGCGTCCCCGCACACCAGCACCCGCCCGCGCGAGAGCGGCGAGTCGTCGGCGCGGCAGCGGGTCAGATGCCCGGAGGAGATGCTCGGTTCGAAGCCGGCGAGGCCGAGCCGCCCGATGAAGTCCTCCAGGTACCGCTTGGTCGCGGCGCCCTCGCCGCGCGCCGAGATCACGCCGACGGTCAGCGTGTCGCCCTTGGGGAACACCCAGCCGTAACTGCCGGGGATGGGCCCCCAGTCGATGAGGACGCGTCCCTTCCAGTCCTCGGCGACGGTCTCCGGCACCGGGATCTCCGCCTCCAGGCCGAGGTCCACCTGCCCGAGCTTGACGCCGACGTGCGCTCCTATGCGGCTGGCGCTGCCGTCCGCGCCGACCACGGCCCGCGCCAGCAGCGTCTCGCCGCCCTGGAGGACGACGGCGACGGTACGCCGGTCCGGGACCGCCGAGCCGTGCTGCTCGACCCGCTGCACGGTGACACCGGTGCGCAGCTCGGCGCCCGCCTTCTGCGCGTGCTCGACCAGTTGCTGGTCGAACTCGGGCCGGTTGATCAGCCCGAAGAGCATCTGCCGGGAGCGCCGGGTGCGGCTGAAGCGGCCGTTGTGGGAGAACGTCACCGCGTGCACGCGGTCCTTGAACGGCAGCTCGAAGCCGGGCGGCAGCGCGTCGCGCGAGGGACCGATGATGCCGCCGCCGCAGGTCTTGTAGCGGGGCAGCTCCGCCTTCTCCAGCAGCAGCACGCGCCGCCCCGCGACCGCCGCCGCGTAGGCGGCCGAGGCCCCCGCGGGTCCCGCGCCCACCACGACGACGTCCCACACCTGCCGGACGTCGTCCGCCGAAGAGTTCTCGCTGCTCACGATGGTCTACCGCTCCCGATCCTGCCGGCTGCCGCTCCCCCGGCTCTCGGCTCGTCGAGCTGGGGGACCCCCATGTCCCTCGCATCCTACGGCGAAGATCGTGGCGGGCCGCTGTGGGAGGATCGGCGGTATCCGCACCGTACAACGTCGCACCCACAAGGAGCGTGCCCATGTCGTCGAATCCGGTCGCCGAGACCGTCGCCTCGCTGATGCCCAGGGCGAAGGCGGAGCTCACCGAGCTGGTGGCCTTCAAGTCGGTGGCGGACTTCGACCAGTTCCCGAAGAGCGAGAGCGAGGGCGCGGCCCGCTGGGTCGCGGACGCGCTGACCGCCGAGGGATTCCAGGACGTGGCCCTGCTCGACACCCCGGACGGCACCCAGTCCGTGTACGGCTACCTGCCCGGCCCCGAGGGCGCCAGGACGGTCCTGCTGTACGCCCACTACGACGTCCAGCCGCCGCTCGACGAGTCGGCGTGGACCACCCCGCCGTTCGAGCTGACCGAGCGGGACGGACGCTGGTACGGCCGGGGGGCCGCCGACTGCAAGGGCGGCGTGATCATGCACCTGCTGGCGCTGCGCGCGCTGAAGGCGAACGGCGGCATACCGGTGCACGTGAAGGTGATCGCCGAGGGCTCCGAGGAGATGGGCACGGGCGGCCTGGAGCGGTACGCCGAGGCGCACCCGGAGCTGCTGGCGGCCGACACGATCGTCATCGGCGACGCGGGCAACTTCCGCGTGGGCCTGCCCACCGTGACGTCGACGCTGCGCGGGATGACCCTGGTCCGCGTCCAGATCGACACCCTCGCGGGCAATCTGCACTCGGGCCAGTTCGGCGGTGCCGCGCCGGACGCGCTGGCCGCGTTGATCCGCGTGCTGGACTCGCTGCGCGCCGAGGACGGCTCGACGACGGTGGACGGGCTGACCGGTGAGGCGTCGTGGGACGGTCTCCAGTACGACGAGGAGCAGTTCCGCGAGGACGCCCGGGTGCTGGACGGCGTGGAGCTGATCGGCTCGGGTACGGTCGCCGACCGGATCTGGGCGCGGCCCGCGGTGACCGTGCTGGGCATCGACTGCCCGCCGGTGGTCGGCGCGACCCCGTCGGTGCAGGCGAGCGCCCGGGCACTGGTGAGCCTCAGGGTGCCGCCGGGCGTGGACGCCGCCGAGGCGACCAAGCTGCTCCAGGCGCACCTGGAGGCGCACACGCCGTGGGGTGCGCGGGTGAGCACCGAGCAGATCGGCCAGGGCCAGGCGTTCCGCGCCGACACCACCAGCCCCGCGTACCAGGCGATGGCCGACGCGATGGCGGTGGCGTACCCGGGTGAGGAGATGCAGTACGCGGGGCAGGGCGGCTCGATCCCCCTGTGCAACACCCTCGCGGCGCTCTACCCGCGCGCGGAGATCCTGCTGATCGGCCTGAGCGAGCCGGAGGCGCAGATCCACGCGGTGAACGAGAGCGTGTCGCCCCAGGAGCTGGAGCGGCTGTCGGTGGCGGAGGCGCTGTTCCTGCGCAACTACGCGGCGAGCTGACACCACACCCTCGGCTCTGCCCACAGCTAAGGGCCCTCGCCTGCGGGCGGGGGCCCTCTACGGTCCCGTCATGGACGTCATCGAACTGCTCCCCCGCCTGCGTCTGCTGCGTTTCCCGGTCGGCCAGGCCTATCTCTGGCGCGACGGCGACGAGTTCACCCTGATCGACGCCGGCCTCGGCGGCTCCGGCGCGGCCCTCGCCGAGGTGGTCGGCACGCTGGGCGGGACCCCGGGGGACGTACGGCGGATCGTGCTCACGCACTTCCACGAGGACCATGTGGGCGGGGCGGGCGAGTTCGCCGCGCTGAGCGGCGCGGAGGTGTACGCGCACCGGCTGGACGCGTCGTTCGTCCGGGGTGAACTCCCCGGTCCGCCTCCGGTGTTCGAGGACTGGGAGCGCCCGATCCACGCCGCGGCGTCCCGGCTCCTCCCGCCGGACGACTTCGCGCGCCCGGCGAAGGTGGCCGAGGTGTCCGACGGTGACGTCCTCGACTTCGGCGGCGGGGCGCGGGTCGTCCACGCGCCCGGCCACACGGACGGCAGCATCGCGCTCCATCTCCCGGAGCACGGCGTGCTGTTCACCGGGGACGCGGTGGCGGCGTCCCCGGTGGACGGCGCGGTGATGATGGGCGTGCTGAACCTGGACCGGGCGCGGACCCTCGCGTCCTTCCGGCGGCTGGCGGCGCTCGACACGGACGTGGCCTGCTTCGGGCACGGAGATCCGGTCGTCGGCCGGGCAGGGGAGGCGCTCAGGAAGGCGGCGGAGGCTTACGCCTAGGGGGCGAAACGCCCCCCAGGGGTGTCCAGGCGGGGCGGGCGCGACTGCGCGGGCACCCCCTGGCTCTCGCCCGGCCGGTCGCCGACGGGGGTGCCGGCCTCCAGGTACACCGCCGCCCCGCGTTCGCGGGCCCGCAGCGCCCAGCGCAGCCGTGCGTAGCGCACCGGCGGCAGCAGGTCGGCTGCCTCCTGCTCGGTGACGAAGCGCCAGGCGCGCAGTTCGGGTCCGGGCAGCAGGACACCGGCGGCGCCGGCGGAGTCGAGCCGTCCGCCGTCGAAGAGCAGCCGTAGTCCGCCGTAGCCGGGCGGTGCGGGCGGCTCCCAGTCGACGACGAGCAGGCGCGGTTCGTCCGCCAGGTGGATGCCGGTCTCCTCGGCGACCTCGCGGATCCCGGCCCGGGCGGGCGCCTCGCCGGGTTCCACCACGCCGCCGGGGAATTCCCAGCCGGGCTTGTAGGTGGGATCGACGAGCAGCACCCGGTCCTGCTCGTCGAAGAGCAGCACTCCGGCGGCCAGCGTCTCGGCGGTGGGCTCGGGGGTCTGCACGATGTCGCAGACGGGCGCGGCGCCCGAGGCGACGGCCTCCGCTATGCGGGCGGCGGTCTGGTGCGGGGTGAGGGCGCCGTTGTCGATCGGATGGGCGTCGGTGGCGAGCCAGGAGGCGAGCGCGGCCTGGTAGGGCTCGATGTGGTCGTAGGACCACTGCCGGATCCGCATCTCGCCGTCGGGGAGGTCCGGGGGGACCTCCCGGTTGGCTATTCGTTCCCGCAGGATCGTTTCGTCCGGGGCGAGCAGGACATGGTGGACGGGGATCCGGCGGGCGGCGAGCCCGCCGAAGATCTCGTCGCGGTACTCCTGCCGGAGCAGGGTCATGGGCACCACGAGGGTGCCGCCGAGTTCGGCGAGCATCGCGGCCGCGGTGTCGATGACGAGCCGGCGCCAGATCGGCAGGTCCTGGTAGTCGCCGACCTCGGCGAGGCGTTTGGCCGGCAGCAGATGCGGGATTTCGCCGCCGATGACCTCGGGGTCGAAGAGCGTGCTGTTCGGGATCAGTTCGATCAGTTCCCGCGCGGTGGTGGTCTTCCCCGCACCGAACGTGCCGTTGATCCAGACGACGGTCACGTTTCCCCCTCTTCTGTTGGACCCCTGTGGCTTGCCCGCTCCACCCTGCCATGGAAACGCGCCCCCGTTGAGGGCGCACAAGCGGAAGGCGCCGGTCCCCTGGCACGGGGAGCCGGCGCCTGCTGGTCCTGGGCCGCTTGGTCAGTTCTTCTCGCCGGAGGCGTCGTCGGACGTCTCGTCGCCGGACGTGTCCAGGCCGCCCGTGGCGATGACCGGGTCGAGGCTGCTGACGGTGTCGCCCACGCTGAGGTCGCTCGGCTGTTCCCCGAGCGCGTGCGACGGGGTGATCGCCGCGACGACGAATCCGGTGGCGAGGGAGGCGATGGCGAGCATGCTGCGCTTCTTCATGCCCCGTCCAACTGCGAACCGGGTCCGAGGTCACGGCCCGGCTGCCATCGGCCCGGCCGCACGACCGAACGTCCCCGCTCGCCCCGCGCCCCCACCACGTCGCCCCACCACGTCGGCTCACACCCCCGCCGCCGCTCGGTTCACACCCCCGCCGCAGCCTTCCCCGCCCGCCGGGACAGGGCCGCGGCCGCCGCGCCCACCAGCCCCGCGTCCGTGCCCATCTGGGCCGGGGCCACGGCGAGGTGCCGGACGAAGGAGAGGGTGGCGTAGTCGGCGAGTGCCGTGCGCAGGGGTGCGAACAGGACCTCACCCGCCTTGCCGACGCCGCCGCCGATGACGGCGATGTCGATCTCGACCAGGGTCGCGGTGGCCGCGATCCCGGCGGCCAGCGCCTGGGCGGCCCGCTCGAAGGAGGCCACGGCGACCGGATCGCCCGCCCGGGCCGCGGCGGCCACCGCGGCGGCGGAGGTGTCGCCGTCCGGGCCGGGCCGCCAGCCGTTCTCCAGGGCGCGCCGGGCGATGTTCGGGCCGCTCGCGATGCGCTCCACACAGCCGCGCGCCCCGCACGGGCACGGGTCGCCGTCGAGGTCCACGCTGATGTGGCCGATATGGCCCGCGTTGCCGGTGGGGCCGGGGTGCAGCCTGCCGTTCAGGACCAGACCGCCGCCGACGCCCGTCGAGACCACCATGCACAGCGCGTTGTGGTGCCCGCGCGCGGCACCCTGCCAGTGCTCGGCGGCGGTGATCGCCACCCCGTCGCCGATCAGCTCGACGGGGAGCCCGCCGGTCGCCGCCCGGACCCGCTCGACCAGCGGATAGCCCCGCCAGCCGGGCACGTTCACCGGGCTGACGGTGCCCGCGGAGGCGTCCACGGGGCCCGCGCTGCCGATGCCGACGGCGTCCACCCCGCTCCACAGCGGCGCGGCGGCCAGTTCGTCGAGGACGTCCGCCACGGCCCGCATCACGGTGTCGCCGTCCTCCTGTGCGGGCGTCGGGCGGTGGGCGCGCACCACGATCCGGCCGCCGCCGTCCACCAGCGCGCCCGCGATCTTGGTGCCGCCGATGTCGAGCGCGGCCACGAGGTCGGTGTGCATCAGAGTCGGATCTCCCCGTCAACCAGGTGTGTTCTCCCCTTCTGCCAGGGGAGACGGGTGGGCCCGGTGCCGCGGTGGGGCGCGGGACCGGAGTCTGCGGTGGACAGTCTCTCCCGGCCATGACAACGTTGTCCAGGCTCTATGCTCGACGCCACATCCTCATACACCCCATGGACCGACGCACCCCGTGGACCACAGGACAGGACAGCGCATCGTGCCCGAGACCATCCGCCGAGCAGACCGCCTCCCCGGGAACCGTTACGGCAACCGGCCCACCATGAAGGACGTCGCGGCGCGGGCCGGGGTCGGTCTGAAGACGGTCTCCCGGGTCGTCAACGGCGAGCCGGGCGTGACCCCGGAGACCGAGCAGCGCGTCCAGGACGCCATAGCGGCCCTGGGATTCCGCCGCAACGACAGCGCGCGGGTGCTGCGCAAGGGCCGTACCGCCAGCATCGGCCTGGTCCTGGAGGACCTCGCCGACCCGTTCTACGGCCCGCTGAGCCGCGCGGTCGAGGAGGTGGCCCGGGCCCACGGAGCGCTGCTGATCAACGGCTCCAGCGCCGAGGACCCGGAGCGCGAGCAGGAGCTGGTGCTGGCGCTGTGCGCCCGGCGGGTGGACGGCCTGGTGGTGATTCCGGCCGGTGACGACCACCGCTATCTGGAGCCGGAGATCAGTGCGGGCGTGGCCACCGTCTTCGTGGACCGTCCGGCCGGGAAGATCGACGCCGACGTGGTGCTCTCCGACAACTACGGCGGCGCCCGCGACGGGGTGGCCCATCTGATCGCGCACGGGCACCGCCGGATCGGCTTCATCGGCGACATGCCCCGCATCCACACCGCCGCCGAGCGGCTGCGCGGCTACCGGGCCGCCATGGAGGACGCGGGCATACCGGTCGAGGACGCGTGGATGTCGCTGGGCGTCACGGATCCGGGACGGGTGCGCCGCGCGGCCGAGGGGATGCTCTCCGGCCCGGCTCCGGTCACCGCGATCTTCGCCGGCAACAACCGGGTGACCGTCACCGTGGTCCGGGTCCTGGCCGAGCGGAGCCGCCGGGTCGCGCTGGTCGGGTTCGACGACATCGAGCTGGCCGACCTGCTCCAGCCGGGCGTCACGGTCGTAGCCCAGGACGCGGCGGCGCTCGGCCGTACCGCCGCCGAACGGCTGTTCCGCCAGCTGGACGGCTCCCTGGTCGCCCCGGAGCGGATCGAGCTGCCGACCCGGCTGATCACCCGCGGCTCGGGCGAGCTGCCCCCGGCGGACTGAGGACCCCGGGCCCGGCCGCGACGACCGCGACGCCGTATGCTGCGCGCGCTCGGCCCGCCGAGGCGCCGCGCGAGCATCCGCTGATCTGTCCGGACGCCAGGCCAGAGGGGTCCGGGCCCTCACGGGGCCGTTCGCGGCGCCCGGCGGCGTCGGGGAGCTGTTCGCCGTCCGGCGGGCCCGGCTGCCCGTGCGCGGGTGCGGGGCCGGCGCGCCGCACCGGCATCCCTGCCGGCGACGGCCGCTGATCACCGGGCTCCTCACGGGCTCCTCGCCGCGCTCCCCGGACCGCCGACCGGGCCGCTACTTGGCCGAGGCCGTCAGGTCACCTCGGCGGGGTGCGGCGAAGCCCTCCAGGTCGGCGCGGGTCAGCCCGGTCAGCCTGGCGACCTCGGCGATGTCGAGGGCGCCGCAGTCAAGGCCGCGCAGCAGGTAGCCGCTGAGCGCCTTGGCGGTGGCGGGCTCGTCCATGACGTCGCCGCCGGCCCGGTTGGCGTAGCGGGCGAGGCGGCCGGCGGCCTGCTCGAAGCCCTCGCGGTAGAAGGCGAAGACGGCCGCGTAGCGGGTGGGGATATGGCGGGGGTGCATGTCCCAGCCCTGGTAGTAGGCGCGGGCCAGGGCGCGGCGGGTGAGGCTGTAGTGCAGGCGCCAGGCGTCGTGCACCTTCTCGGTGGAGCCGATCGGCAGCACGTTGGTGGAGCCGTCGCAGACACGTACGCCGGTGCCCGCGGCGGCGACCTGCATGATGGCCTTGGCATGGTCGGCGGCGGGGTGGTCGCTGGCCTGGTAGGCGGCGGAGACG
This sequence comes from Streptomyces sp., assembly GCF_035645055.1. Classification (GTDB taxonomy): domain Bacteria; phylum Actinomycetota; class Actinomycetes; order Streptomycetales; family Streptomycetaceae; genus Streptomyces. Next base: position 67,848 of record NZ_DASQNH010000002.1, read on the forward strand.
CCGAGGCAGGCGCTGTAGTCGAAGGTGCCGTAGTGGAGGCCGGTGGCGCGGCCATCGGCGGCCTGGATCATCCGGGCGACGGTGGCGGTGCCGTCGGCGGCGAGGATGGACTGGCTGGTCTCGATCTGGATCTCGAAGCCGATCCGGCCGGGCTCCAGGCCGTGCGCCTTCTCGAAGGCCTCCAGCAGCCTGACCATGGCGGTGACCTGCTCGGGGTAGGTGACCTTGGGCAGGGTGAGGACCAGCCCGTCGGGCAGTCCGCCGGCCTTCGTCAGGCCGGTGAGGAAGATGTCGAGGGTGCGGATGCCGCGGTCGCGGACGGCGGCTTCCATGCACTTCATGCGGATGCCCATGTACGGGGCCGCCGTGCCGTTCCGGTGGGCCTCGGCGATCAGGCGGGCGGCGCGGGCCGCGTCCTGGTCCTCGTCCTTGCCCTGGTAGCCGTCCTCGAAGTCGACGCGCAGGTCCTCGATGGGTTCGCGTTCCAGCTTGGCGCGGACGCGGGAGTACACCGGCTCGGCGAGGTCGTCCGCGAGGCCCAGGGCGGCGGCGAAGGTCACGGCGTCCGGGGCGTGCTCGTCGAGGGCGGCGAGGGCCTGGTCGCCCCAGGAGCGGACGGTGTCGGCGGCGAAGGCGTCACCGGGGACGTAGACGGTGTGGACGGGCTGGCGGGTGCCGGGGTCGCCGGGGTAGAGCCGCTCCAGTTCGGCGTCGACCGGCGCGAGGGAGGCGCTGATCTCCTCGCCGACGGCGCCCGCGAGGCTCGTCGCCACCTGCTCCTGCTGGCCCTGACCCATTCCCACACCCTCCTATTTTCCGTTGTACGGAATCGATAATCCGCAGACCGAAGTTATCCGGGTGACTTCCGCTGGTCAACACCCGTCCGCAGCATGGTCCGTCCTGGACGCCTCTCCCGCGCGCCGGGCCGGGACGCGCCGAGGCCCCCGTGACCGTCGGCGGTCACGGGGGCCTCGGCACAGCCGTGCGAGATCAGCCCTTGCGGGCCTTGATCTCTTCGGTCAGCTGCGGGACGACGTCGAACAGGTCACCGACCACGCCGTAGTCGACCAGGTCGAAGATCGGGGCCTCGGGGTCCTTGTTGACGGCCACGATGGTCTTCGAGGTCTGCATACCGGCACGGTGCTGGATCGCGCCGGAGATGCCGGAGGCGATGTACAGCTGCGGCGACACGGACTTGCCGGTCTGGCCGACCTGGTTGGTGTGCGGGTACCAGCCGGCGTCGACGGCGGCGCGCGAGGCACCGACGGCCGCGCCGAGCGAGTCGGCGAGCGCCTCGATGATCGCGAAGTTCTCCGCGCCGTTGACACCGCGGCCGCCGGAGACCACGATCGCGGCCTCGGTCAGCTCCGGGCGGCCCGTCGACTCACGCGGCGTACGGCCGGTGATCTTCGTGCCGGTGGCCTTCTCGGAGAAGGTCACGGACAGGGCCTCGACCGCGCCCGCGGCCGGGGCGGCCTCCACGGCGGCCGAGTTCGGCTTGACCGTGATGACCGGGGTGCCCTTGGCGACCCGGGACTTGGTGGTGAAGGCGGCGGCGAACACCGACTGGGTCGCGACCGGACCCTCGTCGCCGGCCTCCAGGTCGACGGCGTCGGTGATGATGCCGGAGCCGATGCGCAGCGCGAGGCGGGCGGCGATCTCCTTGCCCTCCGCGGAGGACGGGACCAGCACGGCGGCCGGGGAGACGGCCTCGTAGGCGGCCTGGAGGGCGTCGACCTTCGGCACGACCAGGTACTCGGCGTACTCGGACGCGTCGTGGGTGAGGACCTTCACCGCGCCGTGCTCGGCGAGCGCGGCGGCGGTGTCGGCGGCGCCGTTGCCGAGGGCGACGGCGACCGGCTCGCCGATGCGGCGGGCCAGGGTCAGCAGCTCCAGGGTCGGCTTGCGGACGGCACCGTCCACGTGGTCGACGTAGACGAGGACTTCAGCCATGGGACTTCTTCTCTCCTGCGTGCGAAGTTGAGGGGCGGTCAGCTGGGCGGGGCTCAGATGAACTTCTGGCCCGCGAGGAACTCAGCGAGCTGCTTGCCGCCCTCGCCCTCGTCCTTGACGATCGTGCCGGCCGTACGGGCCGGGCGCTCGGTCGCGGAGTCGACCTTGGTGTAGGCGCCGTCCAGGCCGACCTCTTCGGCGTCGATGTCCAGGTCGGACAGGTCCCAGGACTCCACCGGCTTCTTCTTGGCGGCCATGATGCCCTTGAAGGACGGGTAGCGCGCCTCGCCCGACTGGTCGGTGACGGACACGACCGCCGGCAGGGAGGCCTCGAGCTGCTCGGAGGCGGCGTCGCCGTCGCGACGGCCCTTGACCGTGCCGTCCTCGACGGAGACCTCGGAGAGGAGAGTGACCTGCGGGACGCCCAGGCGCTCGGCCAGCAGGGCCGGGACGACACCCATGGTGCCGTCGGTGGAGGCCATGCCGGAGATGACCAGGTCGTAGCCGGCCTTCTCGATGGCCTTGGCCAGGACCAGGGAGGTGCCGATGGCGTCGGTGCCGTGCAGGTCCTCGTCCTCGACGTGGATCGCCTTGTCGGCGCCCATGGACAGCGCCTTGCGCAGGGCGTCCTTGGCGTCCTCCGGGCCGACCGTCAGCACGGTGACCTCGGCGTCGTCGGCGTCCTCGGCGATCTGCAGCGCCTGCTCGACCGCGTACTCGTCCAGTTCGGAGAGCAGGCCGTCCACGTCGTCGCGGTCGACGGTCAGGTCATCGGCGAAGTGCCGGTCGCCAGTGGCGTCGGGCACGTACTTCACAGTGACAACGATCCTCAAGCTCACGCCGGCTCTCCTACTGCCTCGTCATTTCTCGGCTGCCTCTTGCAGGCAGCATAGGCGCCCCAAGCGGCCGATCCCGGCCGGGGCGGCCTGCGCTCCCGACCCGAATATTACTCGTCAGTACACCCAGTTCCTGCCCGCTAAGCAAGCGCTTTGAACTGTGACCTTCGCAACGCAGCGTAACCGGAACCGGACGCCTTCGCAGGCGCAGCCGCACGTGATCAATCACGCAGCTCGGTGAACCGGCCCTGGTGATAGAGCAGCGGACGGCCGGCGCCGGCGGGGTCGCCGACGACGACCTCGGCGAGCACGATGCGGTGATCCCCCGCGGGCACGCGCGCGTGGACCCGGCACACCAGCCAGGCCAGCACGTCGTCGAGCACGGGGACGCCTTCCGGGCCCTCCCGCCAGGCGGTGGGCGCGCCGAAGCGGTCGGCGCCGCTGCGGGCGAAGGTGGCGGCCAGCTCCCGCTGGTGCTCGCCGAGTATGTGGACGCCCACATGGTCCGCCTCGGAGACGGCCGGCCAGCTGGAGCCACCGGTGCCGATGCCGAAGGAGAGCAGCGGAGGGTCCGCGGAGACCGAGGTGAGGGAGGTGGCGGTGAAGCCGGCCGGACCGGAGGCCCCCCGCGCGGTGATCACCGCGACGCCCGCCGCGTGCCGCCGGAAGACGGCGCGGAGCAGGTCGGGGGAGGCGAGCTGAGGAGTGGTCAGGTCGGGGGTTGCCGTCATGGTGGCCTTCTGAGGGTGGGGACGAGCGGATCCGTGGCTGCTCAACAGTCCGGACAGCGTGCGCTCGCGGTGCGGGCGAGGTCGATGTGGGCCCGCCCGAAGAGGAGGAGTTCCGAAGGCATAAGGTCAGGCTGACGATAGCTGGCATGCACAGTCAAGTGCGTACCGGAATCTGGGAGATGCCTCACCTGCCCGGCAGCGGCCCCGCCGGCTCGTCGGGGGCCGCTCACACGGCCTGCCCGAGGGCCGCGATCACATCGGCCTTGCGGGGCTGTCCGGCGGCCCGCCGGACGATCCGGCCGTCGGCGTCGAGCACCAGCACGGTCGGTGTCTTGAGGATGCCGAGGCGCCGGACGAGGTCGAGACGGGCCTCGGCGTCGACCTCCAGATGGCGGACACCCGGCACCATGCCGGCCACCTCGCTCAGCACCCTCCGGGTGGCCCGGCAGGGGGCGCAGAAGGCACTGGAGAACTGCACCAGAGTGGCCCGCTCGCCGAGTTCCGCACCCAACTCGGCCGCCGCCAGCCGCTTTCCCTCGTCCTGCACGCGCACTCTCCCGCCCGGTCCCGTCGTCACTGTCGTGCAGCGTTCCGGGGGCCGCCGAGATTCCCGGCTCCCGGACGTCTCCCCCGGCGGCGCCGACCGCCGCGTTCCCCCGCGGGGTTTCCGGGTACCGCTTGGAGTGTGAGATGTATTCACTCGCACGCCGCGTCACGGTACGCGCCAAGTAAAGCGCGTGTAAAAGCCCAGGTGATCATGGGGGTGACGTGACGAGGATCTCGCCCAGGACGGGCACGGGGACTGGCTCAGCGTTCGTTCTTGGGGCACGATCTGCGAGATGCCGTAAACCTACGGCTGCGTAACTTTCCACTGGGAGTCCCTTCCCAGGCAGAGAAGGAAGGGTTCGTCTCGTCCATGGCAGAGCTCGTCTACCGTCCCGTCATCGGTCTCGCCCGCACGTTGTTCAAGGCGTGGGACCTCAAGATCGACTGCAAGGGGTCCGAGAACATCCCGCGCTCGGGCGGTGCCGTGCTGGTCAGCAACCACATCAGCTACCTGGACTTCGTCTTCAACGGACTGGCCGCGCTGCCCCAGAAGCGTCTCGTGCGGTTCATGGCCAAGGAGTCGGTCTTCCGGCACAAGGTGTCCGGCCCGCTGATGCGCGGCATGAAGCACATCCCCGTGGACCGCAAGCAGGGCGAGGCGGCGTACGCGCACGCCCTCGACTCGCTGCGCTCCGGAGAGGTCGTCGGCGTCTTCCCGGAGGCCACCATCTCCGAGTCGTTCACGCTGAAGAGCTTCAAGACGGGCGCCGCGCGCCTGGCGCAGGAGGCCGGTGTGCCGCTGATCCCGATGGCCGTGTGGGGCACCCAGCGGCTGTGGACCAAGGGCCAGCCGCGCAACTTCAAGCGCAGCCACACACCCATCACCATCCGGGTGGGCGAGGCGATCGAGGCGTCCCGCGACAAGTACGCCGGTGCCATCACCCGGCAGCTGCGGGAGCGCGTGCAGGAGCTGCTGGAGGCCGCGCAGCGGGCCTACCCGGTCCGCCCGAAGGACACCGACGACCCCTGGTGGCTGCCGGTCCACCTCGGCGGCACCGCCCCGACGGCGGAGGAAGTCCGCGCGGCCGAGGCCCGCTGACGCCGCACCACACTCCGCCCGCCCGCTCGCCGCGCGCCCGCACCGCTCTTCCGCGCCCCGTTCCGCCCTTCGCGCGCCCTCACCGCACCCCGCGCGGCGCCGTCGGCATGGTCCGGCCCGGCGACCTCGGGACCGACTGCGCTACGGGGGCGGATCGCTGCGGCGCTGGATCGAGGTGCCGGTGGCGGCTGCGGCGGTACTGGGACGGGCGGCTGGATCGCCGAGCCGTACCTCCAGGGCCGGCGTCCGCGCCCACTTCGGCCGGGACGCGCTGCGCGTCGTCCCGTGAGCGGCCACCGCCCCCGCAGCCGGGCGAACGGCCCGCCGCACGGAGCCGTCCCGGCTGTGCCGGCGGCCGCCGTGTCCGGTGTCGTCGCTCCCCCAGCACGCATGGCGGGAGACCAGCGATCGCGACCGGCCGGCGGCGCGGCGGGGTGAGCGCGGGCCGGGGAGAACGTCATCGCCCGCCTCAGAGGGCGGTCGGCAGCGTCCGGGAGAGGTACGCCCGGTCCGGGGCGGCCTTGAGGGCCCGCATGACCAGCGGGTGGGGCTGGCATACAGGGCCGGACAGTCCAGCTCGTCCGACTCCGGGTCGGCCGTGAAGGCCAGGCCCTCGCCGGTGAGCGAGAACGTCGCCCTGGCCCCCGCTCCCCCGCCGCGCGGGTCCAGCCGGTGCCACGCCCCGTCGAACCGGACAGCGACCAGCCCGCGCACCGCCTCGAACTTCTGGTAGCACAGGGCCGTCGGGATGTCCTCGGCGCGCAGCAGCGCGGCCAGCGCGTGGGCCTTGGCGTAGCAGATGCCGGTCCGCTGCCCGATGAC
>NZ_DASQNH010000003.1:0-124140 GCF_035645055.1 Streptomyces sp.
TGCGGGCATGGTCAGGCCGGCGCGGGCGAACACGTCCTTGCGGTACATGAGGAAGGACGACTCGCCGTAGAAGGGCTGGCCGTAGAGCTTGCCGTCGTCGCCGGTGAGGGACTGGCGCATCGGCTTCAGGACGTCCCGCTCGTCGTACGCCGGGTCCTTCGCGACGTAGGTGTCCATCTCCTTGAGCCAGCCGTTGCGGGCGTAGATCGGTATCTCGTAGTTGGAGAGGGTGGCGACGTCGTACTGGCCCGCCTGGTTGGCGAAGTCCTGACTGATCTTGTCACGGACGTCGTTCTCGGGGAGGACGGTGAAGTTGACCTCGATGCCGGTCTCTTCCGTGAAGTGGGCGGCGGTGAGCTTCTGCAGCTCCACCATCTGGGGGTTGTTGACCATCAGGACGTTGATGGCGTCGCCGCCGGATCCCGCCCCGCCCGCTCCGACCCAGCAGCCGGAGAGCAGCGGGGCGAGCAGCGTCCCTGCGGCGGCCGTGGCGAGCGTGGCTCGCGCGGGCCGTCGTCGGCTCTGGGTTCGCATGGATCGCTCCTGGACGTATGGGGATATATAGGGCGCCGAAAGGCGAAGAGGAGCCCTATGGGGCAGTGGGTGGGAATTTCAGACGCGGATGACCTGGGGGCCCAGCAGCGAGTAGCGGTGCGCCTCGGACGCCGGCAGCAGGGTGCTCGTCACGATCGCCTCCAGCGCGCCGATCTCCGCGAACCGGCAGAAGCTCACCGCTCCGAACTTGGTGTGCACCCCGACGAAGACGGTGCGCCGCGCGGCGCGCACCGCCTGTGCCTTGACCTCGCCGACGGCCGGATCGGGGGTGGTCAGGCCGTGCTCGCGGGAAATGCCGTTGGCGCCGATGTAGGCGAGGTCGACGACGAACCCGGCGAGCATCCTCGTCGTCCAGTGGTCGACGGTGGCGAGGGTGCCGGCCCGGACCCGGCCGCCGAGCAGCAGTACGGAGACGTGGTCCGCTCCGGCGAGCGCGCCCGCGACCGGCAGGGACGCGGTGACCACGGTCAGCGGCCGGTCCCGGGGCAGCGCCTCGGCGATGAGCTGCGGGGTGAAGCCCTCGTCGACGAAGACGGTCTCCGCGTCCCCGAGCAGGCCGGCCGCGGCGGTGGCGATCCGGCGCTTCTCGGGAACATGGCTGGTGGCCCGGAAGGAGAGCGTCGTCTCGAACCCGGCACTCTCCACGGGGTAGGCGCCGCCGTGGGTGCGGCGGACCAGGCCGTGGTCCTCCAGGACGCGCAGATCCCGCCGTACGGTCTCCTTGGCCACGCCCAGCTCGGCGGCGAGCGCGGTGACGTCGACGGAGCCGGTGGCCCGGGCAACCCGCACGATCTCGCGCCGGCGCTCCTCCGCGGTCCTGTCCATGGTCGTCACTCGCCTTCTCGCCGTGTTGCCCGTTCGGGCCCGCTACGGGGCCACGGGGGAAGTTCTACAGCGGCTGTGGGGTGCTGACCAGGTCTGTTACGGAGACGATGCTGCCCGGGTGGTGCCTGTTCGGCGGGAGCGGTGCCCGTCTCGGACGCGGCAGCCGGAAGGCGCGGCCGGGTCGTGTCCGCGGGGGCGTCGTGGCTGGTCGCGCAGTTCCCCGCGTCCCTCACGGGGCGCGGTCGTGCGGTGTCCGGGCGGGCTCGACTCGTCGGTGGCCGTGCCCGAATACCGGGCGGGCGGGCCCGTTCGGTGCCCGCCAGCCGTCGTGCGTGGCTTGATTCAGTACGGCCAGATCGGCGGCTCGGTCGTGAAGTGGCCGCCCAGGCAGGCGTGCGCCGGGTTCTCCGGGTCCAGCTCGCCCTGCTCGGCGATCAGCTTCTCGGCGTACGGCTCGGAGTCGTCCCGCGGGTCGTAGCCGAGCGCCCGCGCGGTGGACAGGTCCCACCACAGGCGGGTGTTGGCGGAGGAACCGTAGACGACGGTGTGGCCGACGTTCTCCGCGGTGAGCGCCGCGTGGAGGAGGCGGGCGCCGTCGGCCGGGCTCATCCAGACGGAGAGCATGCGCACACTGGTCGGCTCGGGGAAGCAGGAGCCGATCCGCACGGAGACGGTCTCCAGGCCGTGCTTGTCCCAGTAGAACTGCGCCAGGTCCTCGCCGAAGGACTTGGACAGGCCGTAGAAGGTGTCCGGGCGGCGCGGGGTGTCGATCGGGATGAGCGGGTCGTCGTCCTGGGGGCGCGGGGTGTAGCCGACCGCGTGGTTGGAGGAGGCGAAGACGATCCGCCGGACGCCTTCCTCGCGGGCCGCCTCGTACAGGTTGTACGTGCCTTCGATGTTCGCCTTCAGGATCTTCTCGAAGGGGGCTTCCAGGGAGATGCCCGCGAGGTGGATGATCGCGTCGACGCCCCGGACGGCCTCGCGGATCGCGTCCCGGTCGGCGAGGTCGGCGACGACCGCGTCCGGCGCGTCCTCGATGGGGCGCAGGTCGAGCAGGCGCAGGTCGTAGCCGTAGTCCGGGAGCAGGTCCCGCATCAGGGTGCCGAGCCCGCCGGCGGCGCCGGTGAGCAGAACGGTGCGGGGAGCGGGCATCCTCGGGTCTCCTTGCATCACCAGCCGTGCACAGCGTGTGCACATGCGCGTACGGCATTCATATTCGTGGACACGCTAGGAGGGTGCGCACCGCCCGTCAAGTGTCGCGTGGATGCGGGAAATCCGCTGGTGTGTCGGGGGTTGGCGCGCTTGACCCGGCTCCGGGGGCGCCCTTAGCGTGGTGGTGTTCAGAAATGTAGACGCAGATTATGAATATGGACCTCGGAACCCGGGAGAGCCCGTGACGCCAGCCCCTCTCGCCGCCCGCCTCACCGTGCCCAGCGGGCCGCTCTTCTTCCCCGTCACGGCCTACGGCCCGGACGGCGCCGTCGACGTCGAGGTCTACCGCGCGCATGTGCGCCGCGGCGTGGAGGCCGGAGCCGCGGCGGTCTTCGCGTGCTGCGGCACCGGGGAGTTCCACGCGCTCACGCCCGAGGAGTTCCAGCGGTGCGTGCGGGCGGCCGTCGAGGAGACCGCAGGGCGGGTCCCGGTCGTCGCCGGCGCGGGCTACGGCACCGCGCTCGCCGTGCGGTACGCGCGGCTCGCCGAGGAGGCGGGCGCCGACGGGCTGCTCGCCATGCCGCCGTACCTCGTGATCGCCGGACAGGACGGGCTGCTGCGGCACTACCGGGAGATCGCGGCGGTCACCGCGCTGCCCGTCATCGTCTACCAGCGCGACAACGCCGTCTTCACCCCCGAGACCGTCGTCGGACTGGCCCGCACCGAAGGGATCGTCGGCCTCAAGGACGGCCTCGGCGACCTCGATCTCATGCAGCGGATCGTCAGCGCAGTCCGCACCGAAGTCCCCGGCGACTTCCTCTACTTCAACGGCCTGCCGACCGCCGAGCAGACCCAGCTCGCCTACCGGGGCATCGGCGTCACCCTCTACTCCTCCGCCGTCTTCTGCTTCGTGCCCGAACTCGCCCTCGCCTTCCACCAGGCCCTGCGCACCGGCGACGACGCCACCGCGCACCGCCTGCTCGACGGCTTCTACCGGCCCTTCGTCGACCTGCGCGCCCAGGGCCGCGGCTACGCCGTCGCCCTGGTCAAGGCCGGGGTACGGCTGTCCGGGCTGGACGTGGGGGAGGTGCGGCCCCCGCTGCACGAGCCGAGCGAGGACCATGTCAAGCAGCTCGCTCAGCTGATCGAGCGGGGGCACGCGCTGCTGGAGGAGACCAAGTGAAGGCGTCGGCATTCGTCTATCCCTGGGACGTCAACGGCGACCCGGAGGCCCCGCGGCACCTCGCGGAACTGGGCGTCCGCCAGGTCACCCTGGCCTCCGCCTACCACTCCACCCGCGCGCTGACCCCCCGCCACCCCCGGCACCGCGTCGTCACCGCCGAACACGCCGCCGTGCTCTACCCGCCCGGCGCCCGCTGGGCGGACCGCGCCCTGCGTCCCTACCCGGCCGGAGCCTGGGCGCCCGAGGCGGACGCCTACGGGGAGGCCGCCGCCGCGCTCGCGGACGCCGGTCTGGAGACGCACACCTGGGTCGTCCTCGCCCACAACTCCCGCCTCGGCGCCGAGCACCCGGACACCTCGGTCGTCAACGCCTACGGCGACCGCTACCCCTGGGCACCGTGCATCGCGCGGCCCGACACGCGCGCGTACCTCGTCGACCTGGCCGCCGAGGCGGCGGTACGGCCCGGCGCGCGCGGCACCGAACTGGAGTCCCTCGGCTGGTACGGCCTCGCCCATCTGCACGCCCACGACAAGACCGGCGGGGTCGGCCTCGGCGACGCCGGCCAGTACCTGATGTCCCTGTGCTTCTGCCCCGACTGCCGCGCCGGATATGGCGCACAGGGCCTGGACGCGGACGAACTGGCCGCCGCCGTACGGGCCGCGCTGGAGCCGGTGTGGCGGGGGGCGCCCTCCGACGGAGGCTGGGCGGCGGTCGAGAAGCTGCTCGGCGACATCACCGCGAACGCCACGCGCGCGTGGCGCGACCTGACCGCCCGCACCCTCCAGGAGGCGGCCGTCGCCGCGGTCCGCGCGGAGGCCCCCGACGGCTTCCAGATCCTCCTGCACGCCGACCCGGTCTCCTACCACTGCGGGGCCAACGCGGGCGTCGACCCCGCGCACATCCTCTCCGTCGCGGACGGCGTGGTCGTCCCCTGCACCGGCGGCGCGGACCTGCTCACCCCGTTCGCGGACCAGGGCCGCGCGGACGCCGTCCTCGCCGCCAACTTCACCGTGGTCTCCGGCATGGGCGGCAGCCCCCGCACCCTCGCGGACGACACCGCCCGCGCCCGCGACCTCGGCGCGACGGAACTGCGGCTTTACCACGCAGGGCTGGCGCCGGACGACGACCTGGCGCAGGTGCGCTCGGCCCTCGGCGGGCGCTGAGGCCGGGGCGACGCCAGGCACGCCGAGGGTGACGCGGGGCCGTGGGCTCGCCTGCCCGGCCGCTGCCGCCCCCCCCCGGGCACCCGCGGCGGCGCGTAGAACCCCGCGGCGGCGACGACGAACGTGGCCGCGTCCAGCAGGGCGACCCCCACCCCGCCGTACGCCGCGTACAGGCCCGCGCCCGCCGGCGGGGCGAACAGTTCCATGCCCTCGGCCGCCGTCACGCGCAGCCCGTTCACGTCGCCGAGCAGCCGGCCGTCGACCGCGGCGGCGACCAGGGCCGACTCGGCCGCGTCGCGGACGACGCCCGCCGCGCCGTAGACGGTCAGCACCGCGAAGAGCAGCCACAGGTCGAACGAGAAGCCTGGCCGCAGAAGCCCGGTCGTCAGAAGCCCGGTCGTACCGGCAGGCAGGCATGGGCCGCGGCTGAGGAGACCGAGCGGGGTGGCGCCGCACCGATGAGTTCCGCCGTCGCCGCCGGTCCACCTCTCAGGACCACACCCTGAGGAGCAGCGGATGACCGACCCGACCGGCACCACCCTCGACCTCGGACCGCAGACGGCGATCCTGGCCCGGCTCGTCGCCGGCGTCCCCGACGACCGGCTGGCGGGCCCGACGCCCTGTCCCCGCTACACCGTGCGCAACCTGCTGGGCCATCTGTCCGGGCTCGCCGTCGCCTTCCGGGACGCGGGCCGCAAGAACCTGGGCGCGACCACCGACACCGACCCGGACGCCACGCTGCCCGACATCGGTCCCGGCTGGCGCGAGGAACTGCCCAAGGTGCTCGACGAGCTGGCCGGGGCGTGGCGCGACCCGGCCGCCTGGACGGGGATGACCCGCGCCGGGGGAGTGGACCTGCCCGGCGAGGTCGCCGGTCTGGTCCTCGTCGACGAACTGGTCGTCCACGGCTGGGACCTGGCCCGCGCCACCGGCCAGGAGTACACCCCCGATCCCGCCGCGCTCTCGGCCTGCCACGCCTTCCTCGCCGAGGGCGTCGACGACCCCGGCCGGGACGCCCTCTTCGGCCCGGTGGTCGACGTCCCCGCGGACGCCCCGCTGCTGGACCGCGCGGTCGGGCTCAGCGGACGGGACCCGGGCTGGACACCGAGCTGACAGCGGGGCGGGCGCCGGGCTGCGGTCCGGGGTGGAGGCCGGGCCGGCGCCGTAATCCGCGGGCGCGCCGGGAGGCGGATCCGTACCCTCCCCGCATGTCCCTCACGCTCACCGTCCTCGGTACCGCCTCCCCGCACCCCGCCCCGGGCCGCCCCTGCTCCGGCTATCTGCTGAGCGCCCCGGGCGCCGACGTGTGGGTGGACGCCGGCCCCGGCAGCTTCGCGGAGTTGCAGCGGCACACGGATCCCGCACGGCTGAGCGCGATCTGGATCTCGCATCTGCACGCCGACCACAACGCCGATCTGCTCTCCGCCTTCTACGCGCTCGCGTACGGCGGTCTCACCCCGCCCGCGCCCGTCCCGGTGTACGCCCCCGAGGGCTGCGCAGAACGTCTGGCGGGGTTCCTCGGGCGCCCGGACCCAGGCTTCCTCGGGGGTGTCCTCGCCTTCCATCCCCTGCGCGACGGCCATATCGCCCGCCACGGCGAGCTACTGCTCACCTCCCGCGCGGTCGTGCACGACGTGGCGGCGTACGGCCTGCGCGCGGAGGCGGCCGGCCGGGTGGTGGCGTACTCCGGCGACACCGGCCCCTGCCCCGCCCTCACCGGACTCGCCCGCGACGCCGACCTGTTCCTGTGCGAGGCCGACATCGATGTGCATCGCGAAGGCGAACAAGGGCGGCGAGTGCATCTGACCCCGGAGGACGCCGGCGCCGCCGCTCGCGCGGCCGGTGCGCGCAGCCTGCTGATCACCCATGTCGGGCCCACCCTCACCCCCGAGTCGGCGACCGCGCGGGCCGCCGCCGTGTTCGGCGGTCCCACCCGCACCGCACGGGAGGGCGCCGTCCACCGCCTCTGAAGGCAACCTCGACTTCCTTTGTCAGAAGCATTGACGAAACACAGGGGCGCCCCTAGCTTCAACGCGTCGTACTTCGTACGTCATATATGAGACGCGATACGCGATATCCGAGAGGCGCGCATGACCTCTGTGCCCACGCCGATCCCCTCCCGCACGCAATACGTGCTGGAAGGGATCAAACACCGCATCCTCACCGGACAGCTGACGCCAGGTCAGGCCCTGGTCGAGACCGAGCTGGCCGCGCAGTTCGGGGTCTCCAAGACTCCGGTGCGCGAGGCGCTGAAGACCCTGGCCGGCACCGGCCTGGTGGTGATGAGCCAGTACAAGGGCGTCACGGTGCGCATGGTCGACGCGGACATGGCGCGCGAGGTCTACGACGTGCGGCTGCTCCTGGAACCCGAGGCGCTGCGCCGCACCGTGTGCCGCGGTGCCTCCCTCGACGCCGCCCGTACGGCGCTGACCAGGGCGGACGACGCCTCTGACACCGCCGAACGGTCGCTGGCCAACCGGGAGTTCCACCGCGCCCTGTACGTGCCGTGCGGCAATCCGCTGCTCGGCCGGATGCTCGACGAGGTCCGCGACCAGGCGGCCCTCGTCTCCGCCGTGGCCTGGGCCGCCGATCCCTCCTGGGAGCGGGAGGCCAGTGAGCACCGCGAGATCCTCCGGCTCGCCCTCGACGGCGACGCCGACGGCGCGGCGCGCGCCCTCCACGCCCACATCGCGTCCTTTGTCGAGCGGGCCTTCCCCGACGTACAGGTCGAGGCCCAGGGAGAGGACGGTCAGGCATGACAACGACGTTCGAGACCCAGCGGGCGGCCCTGGCCGACGTGGTCGCGATCCCGGTGACACCCTTCGCCGCGGACGGCTCCGTCGACGAGGGCACCCACCGGGCCCTGCTGCGTCGTCTGCTCGACGGTGGGATCAGGACCCTCACGCCCAACGGCAACACCGGAGAGTTCTACGCCCTGTCACCCGAGGAGCGGCAGCTCGTCACCGAGATCACCATCGACGAGGCCGGCGACCGCGCGGTGATCCTGGTCGGTGTCGGCCACGACGTGCCGACCGCCGTGGCCTGTGCCCGGCACGCCCGCGAGCGCGGCGCCCAGATGGTGATGGTGCACCAGCCCGTCCACCCGTACGTCTCGCAGAGCGGCTGGGTCGACTACCACCGGGCGATCGCCGAGGCCGTGCCCGAACTGGGCGTCGTCCCCTACATCCGCAACCCGCAGCTGCACGGCGACCGGCTCGCCGAACTGGCCGACGCCTGCCCGAACGTGATCGGCGTCAAGTACGCCGTCCCGGACGCCGCCCGCTTCGCCGCCTTCGCCCGCGACGCCGGTCTGGACCGGTTCGTGTGGGTGGCCGGACTCGCCGAGCCGTACGCCCCCTCCTACTTCTCCGCCGGTGCCACCGGCTTCACCTCGGGACTGGTGAACGTCTCCCCGGCCGTCTCGCTGAACATGATTGAAGCGCTTCGATCCGGCGACTACCCGGCGGCGATGAAGGTGTGGGAGCAGATCCGCCGCTTCGAGGAGCTGCGCGCCGCCAACGGCTCCGCCAACAACGTCACCGTCGTCAAGGAGGCCCTGGCCTCGCTCGGCCTGTGCCGCCGCGAGGTGCGCCCGCCGAGCAAGCCGCTGCCGGAGCACGAGCGGTCCGAGGTCGCGGCCATCGCCGCCGGGTGGTCGATATGACCCAGCCCCGCAAGCGCCCCGAGGACCTCCGCAGCCACCAGTGGTACGGCACCGACGGACTGCGCTCCTTCAGCCACCGGGCCCGCACCCGTCAGCTCGGCTATCTGCCCGAGGAGCACCTGGGCAAGCCGGTCATCGCGATCCTCAACACCTGGTCCGACATCAACCCCTGCCACGTCCACCTGCGCGACCGCGCCCAGGCGGTCAAGCGCGGGGTGTGGCAGGCGGGCGGCTTCCCGCTCGAGTTCCCGGTCTCCACCCTCAGCGAGACCTTCCAGAAGCCGACCCCCATGCTCTACCGCAACCTGCTCGCCATGGAGACCGAGGAACTGCTGCGCTCCTACCCGGTCGACGGCGCGGTGCTGATGGGCGGCTGCGACAAGTCCACGCCCGCCCTCCTCATGGGCGCCGCCAGCGTCGACCTGCCCACCGTCTTCGTGCCCGCCGGTCCCATGCTGCCCGGCCACTGGCGCAACGAGGTCCTCGGCTCCGGCACCGACATGTGGAAGTACTGGGACGACAAGCGCGCCGGCCTGATCGGCGACTGCGAGATGCACGAGCTGGAGAGCGGCCTGGCCCGCTCGCCCGGCCACTGCATGACCATGGGCACCGCCTCCACGCTGACCGCGGCCGCCGAGGCGCTGGGGGTGACCGTGCCGGGCGCCTCCAGCATCCCGGCCGTCGACTCCGGGCACGACCGGATGGCCGCGAAGGCGGGCATGGCCGTCGTCGGCCTGGTCCACCGGGACCGGAAGCTGAGCGACATCCTCACGGCCGAGGCGTTCGAGGACGCCGTGACCACGGTCCTCGGGCTCGGCGGCTCCACCAATGCCGTCATCCACCTGATCGCCATGGCCGGACGGGCGGGTGTCAGACTCACCCTCGACGACTTCGACCGCATCGCGCGCACGGTCCCGGTCCTCGCCAATGTCCGGCCCGGCGGCCGGACGTACCTGATGGAGGACTTCCACTTCGCGGGCGGTCTGCCCGGCTTCCTCTCCCGCATCCCGGACCTGCTCCACCTGGACCGGCCCACGGTGTCGTACGACACGCTGCGGGAGCAGATCGCGGGCGCCCAGGTGCACGACGACGACGTCATCCGGCCCCGGGACAACCCGGTGGCGAAGGAGGGCGGGGTCGCCGTGCTGCGCGGCAACCTCTGCCCGGACGGCGCGGTCATCAAGCACATCGCCGCCGAGCCGCACCTGCTCAAGCACACCGGCCGCGCGGTCGTCTTCGACGACTACCGGGCCATGCAGCGCACCATCAACGACCCGGCGCTGGACATCACCGCCGACAGCGTGCTGGTGCTGCGCAACGCCGGCCCCAAGGGCGGGCCGGGCATGCCCGAGTACGGCATGCTGCCCATCCCCGACCACCTGCTCAAGCAGGGGGTGCGGGACATGGTGCGGATCTCCGACGCCCGGATGAGCGGCACCAGTTACGGCGCGTGCGTGCTGCACGTGGCGCCGGAGTCGTACATCGGCGGGCCGCTCGCGCTCGTGCGCACCGGGGACCTGATCACCCTGGACGTCGAGGCGCGCACCCTGCACCTGAACGTGGACGACGAGGAACTCCGGCGGCGCCGCGCCGCGTGGACGCCGCCGCCCACCCGCTACGAGCGCGGCTACGGCGCGCTCTACAACGAGCAGATCACCCAGGCCGACACCGGCTGCGACTTCGAGTTCCTGGCCCGGCCGGGCAAGGTCGCGGACCCCTACGCGGGCTGAGCAGTACTCGGCCACCGTCTTCATTGGCCGAAATGTCGAACAGCGACCGGAAAGCGCTTCACCGAGAACGGAGAACAGTCATGGCCCAAGCCGCAGCCGTGGCGAAACCGCCCGCGCCACCCCGGCGGCGCCGTGCCTCCGCCACGCCCCGCAGGCTCCCGTACCTGCTGATCGCGCCGGCGGCCCTGCTGATGCTGGGCTTCATCGCCTACCCCGTGATCAGCGTCTTCTACTACAGCCTGCAGGACTACAACCCCACCAAGCCGTGGCGGAACGGTTTCGCGGGCTTCGACAACTTCGTCCACGCCTTCACCGAGGACCCCGTCTTCTGGGACACCCTCGTCTTCAGCGCCAAGTGGGTCGTCGTCGAGGTCGGACTCCAGCTGCTGTTCGGCCTCGCCCTGGCCCTGATCGTCAACCAGACCTTCGTCGGCCGGGCACTGGGACGCGCCCTGGTCTTCTCCCCGTGGGCCGTCTCCGGCGTGCTCACCTCCGCGATCTGGGTGCTGCTCTACAACTCCCAGACCGGCATCACCCGTTACCTCGCCGACGTCGGCATCGGCTCCTACGGCACCAGCTGGCTGTCGGACACCGAGACCGTGTTCCCGGCGGCGATCATCGCCGACCTGTGGCGCGGCGTGCCCTTCTTCGCCATCCTCATCCTCGCCGACCTCCAGTCCGTCTCGAAGGACCTGTACGAGGCCGCCGAGGTCGACGGCGCCAGCCGCATCAAACAGTTCTGGCACATCACCCTGCCCCACCTGAAGGACGCCATCGTCCTGTCCACGCTGCTGCGCGCGGTGTGGGAGTTCAACAACGTCGACCTGCTCTACACCCTGACCGGCGGCGGACCGGCCGGCGAGACCACCACCCTGCCGCTGTACATCGCCAACACCAGCGTCGACGCCCACGACTTCGGCTACGCGTCGGCCCTGACCACGGTCGCGTTCGTGATCCTGCTCTTCTGCTCGATCGTCTATCTGCGGCTGAGCAAGTTCGGAGGCGAGTCCAAGTGAGCACCATCAAGGAGGCCCCGGTCCTCCCCGCGCCCCGCCGGACCCGGCCCGAGCCGCAGCGCCCGGTGAACAAGCACCGAGGCTGGGACGAGGTCCCGCGCTGGCAGATCTACCTGCCGCTGTCGATCTACCTGGTCTTCACCCTGATCCCGTTCTACTGGATCCTGCTCTTCGCCCTGCGTCCGGCCGGCTCCACCTCGCTGGTGCCCTGGCCCATGACCTTCGACCACTTCCAGAAGGTGTGGACCGAGCGGGAGTTCGGCACCTACTTCCAGAACAGCGTCCTCGTCGGCCTCGCCACCCTGGTGCTGACCACGATCGTCGCCCTGGCCGGCGGCTACGCCCTGGCCCGGTTCGACTTCAGGATCAAGCGCGGCTTCATGCTCGCCCTGCTCTGCTCCCAGTTCGTGCCCGGCGCGCTGCTGCTGGTGCCGCTGTTCGAGATCTTCGCCGAACTCCAGATGATCAACTCGCTCGGCAGCGTCATCCTCGCCGAGACGGTCTTCCAGCTGCCGCTGTCGATGATCCTCATCAGCAACTTCATCAAGAACGTGCCGTATTCCCTGGAGGAGGCGGCCTGGGTCGACGGCTGCAACCGGTTCACCGCCTTCCGGGTCATCGTGCTGCCGCTGCTGCGCCCCGGTCTGATCGCGGTCGGTTCCTTCGCCTTCGTGCACTCCTGGAACCACTTCCTGTTCGCCCTGATGTTCCTCAACAACCAGGCCAAGCAGACCATCCCGGTCGGTCTGAACACCCTGATGAGTTCGGACAGCGTCGACCTGGGCGCCCTCGCGGCGGGCGGCATCATCGCCGCCGTCCCGGTGGTCCTCGTCTTCGCCTTCATCCAGAAGTGGCTGATCACCGGCTTCAGCGCGGGGGCGGTGAAGGGATGAGGCTCAGGCACGCGGCCCTGGCCGCCGCCCTGCTGGGCGTGCTGGGCGTGCCCGCGCACGCCGACGACGCCCGCGACATCAGCCGCGACACCCTGCCCCCGAACGACGGCTGGGCGTCCGCCGACGGCGGCACCACCGGCGGCGCGGCGGCCGACGACGCCCACGTCTTCACCGTCACCGACCGCGCCGGGCTGGTCCGCGCCCTCGACGGCGGCAGCGACACCCCGAAGATCATCAAGATCGCCGGGACCATCGACGCCGGCACCGACGACCGGGGCCGCCGCCTCGACTGCGCGGACTACACCACCGGCGGCTACAGCCTGAAGAAGTACCTCGCCGCCTACGACCCCCGCACCTGGGGCGCCGCCAGGCCGAGCGGCCCCCAGGAGGAGGCCCGCAAGGCGTCCGCGGCGCGGCAGGCCGAGCGGATCGAACTGGGCGTCGGCTCGAACACGACGATCGTCGGTCTCGGCGACGACGCGCTGCTGACGGGCGCGAGCCTCCGGATCAGCGACGCGGACAACGTCATCGTCCGCAATCTGGAGATCCGCGACGCCTACGACTGCTTCCCCGTCTGGCAGCCCAACTCCGGCGGCCTCGGCGACTGGAAGGCGGCCTACGACACGATCTGGCTGCGCGGCGCGAGCCACGTCTGGATCGACCATGTGACCCTGAGCGACAAGGGGCACCTCGACGAGGACGAGCCGACCCACTTCGCCCGCAACTACCTGCGCCACGACGGGCTGCTGGACATCACCAACGGCTCCGACCTGGTCACCGTCTCCTGGAGCCGGTTCGCCGACCACGACAAGGCGATGCTCATCGGCAACGGCGACACCGCCACCGGCGACCGGGGCAGGCTGCGGGTCACCCTGCACCACAACGAGTTCGCGTCCGTCGTCCAGCGGGCGCCCCGGGTCCGCTTCGGGCAGGTGCACCTCTACAACAACCGGTACGTCGTCCCCGAGGACGCCCACGACTACCGCTACTCGATCGGCGTCAGCACCGAGTCGGCGGTGTACGCCGAGCACAACGCGTTCCACACGCCGGGCCATGTCGAGGCCGCCGACCTGGTCAAAAGCTGGAACGGCAGCGCCCTGCACGACGAGGGCTCCCTCTTCAACGGCTACCCCGTCGACCTGCTCGCCATCTACAACGCCTACAACTCGGGCAGCGAACGCGACCTGACCGCCGATGTCGGCTGGACCCCCGTCCTGCACGGCCCGGTCGACAGCGCGGCGGCGGCCGACCGGGCGGTGGCGCGCGGCGCGGGAGCGGGGAGGATCCGATGACCGAAGCGCTTCCGCTGGTCCTCGCCGGCGCCCGCGGCCACGGCCGCTGGCACGTGGCGAACATCCGCCGCCTCCAGGAGAAGGGGCTGGTGCGGCTCGCCGGGATCTGCGAGCTGACCCCGCTCACCGAGGAGGAGTTCGGCGGCGAACTCCCGCCCCAGTCCGCCGACTTCGACGACCTGCTGGTCAGCACCGGCGCCCGGATCGCGGTGATCTGCACACCGATCCCCACGCACACCGACCTGGCGCTGACCGCCGCCCGCCGAGGTGTGCACCTGCTCCTGGAGAAGCCGCCCGCGCCGTCCTACGCCGAGTTCCGGCGGATGGCCGACGGGGTCGCCGAGGCGGGCGTGGCCTGCCAGATCGGGTTCCAGTCGCTGGGCTCGCACGCCGTGCCCGCGATCCGCGAGCTGATCGCCGACGGGGCGGTCGGCACGGTCACCGGCGTCGGCGGGGCCGGTGCCTGGGCCCGTGACGAGGCGTACTACCGCCGTGCCCCGTGGGCGGGCAAGCGGCGGCTGAACGGCGTGGACGTGATCGACGGCGCGCTCACCAACCCCCTCGCGCACGCCGTCGCCACCGCCCTGGCCCTCTCCGGCAGCACCCGCGCGGAGGACGTCGCCGCGATCGAGACCGAGCTGTGGCGGGCCAACGCCATCGAGTCCGACGACACCTCCTGTGTCCGCGTCACCACCGCCCGGGGCCGCCCGGTCACCGTCGCCGCCACCCTGTGCGCCGAGCACCCGGACGAGCCGTATGTGCTGGTGCACGGCAGCCGGGGCCGGATCACCTTCTGGTACAAGCAGGACCGGGTGCTGCTCCAGCGCGCCGGCCACGGTCCCGAGGAGTTCGAGTACGGCCGCACCGATCTGCTGGAGAACCTGGTCGGCCATCTGACGGACGGCGCCGATCTGCTCGTGCCGCCGGAGACGACCGGCGCCTTCATGAAGGTCGTCGAGGCGATCCGGCTCGCCCCCGACCCCGCCCCGCTCCCGGAGTCCGCCTGGCACCGGGCGCCGGGGGAGGAGCGCCGGGTCGTGCCCGGGGTGGACGGCCTGGTCGCGGCCGCCGCCGACACCCTCGCCCTGTACTCCGAGCTGGCGGCTCCCTGGGCCGCCCGCGCCGCGCTGAAGAACGAGGTGAGTACCCGATGACCGGCAACGACACGGCGGTACTGCGGGTCGCCGGCAGACCGGTGGGCCGGTACGTCACCCGGCCCGAGCTGCCCGCCCGGCTCTCCCCCCGCCCCTATCTGCACCCCGTCACCACCCTGTCCGGCGTCTCGGTCACCGAACTGAGCCCCGCCGACCACTCGCACCACCTCGGCGTCGGTGTCGCCGTTCCCGACGTCGAGGGGCACAACTTCTGGGGCGGGCGCACCTTCGTCCGTGACCGGGGCCCCACCGAGCTGGACAACCACGGTGCCCAGCGGCACCTGGGCTTCCAGCTGTGCGACCCGGACGGCTTCGTCGAGGAGCTGCGCTGGGTCGCGGCGGGCGCCGAGCTGCTGCGCGAGCGCCGTACCGTCGCCGCCGGCGCGCTCACCGACACCGCCTGGGCGCTCGACTTCACCTTCGCCCTCACCAACCCCGCCGCCGCCCCGCTGACCATCGGCAGCCCCGCCACCAACGGGCGCCCCGGCGCGGCCTACGGCGGCTTCTTCTGGCGGGCCCGCAAGGAGGCGACCGCACCGGACGTCTTCACCGCCGGCACCGAGGGCGAGGAGGCGGTGCACGGCCGGGCCGCCGACTGGCTGGCGCTGGCCGGCACCTCCTGGACGCTGGTCTTCGCCGGCGCCACCGACGCCACCCGCCGCGACCCGTGGTTCGTGCGCACCACCGAGTACCCGGGTGTCGGCTCCTCCCTGGCGCACGAGGAGCGGCTGCCGATCCCGCCCGGCGAGACCGTCGTACGGCGGATCGTCACCGTCGTCGCCGACGGCCGCCTCGACCGCGGCGAGGCCGCGGCCCTCATCCGGAAGGCGGTCGCCCAGTGACCCACCGGAGCCATGAGACGGCCGGGACGTACACCAACCCGATCCTCGACGCCGACTGGTCCGACCCGGACGTGGTCCGCGTCGGCGACGACTACTACCTCACCGCCTCCAGCTTCGGCCGCGTCCCCGGACTGCCCCTGCTGCACTCCCGCGACCTGGTCAACTGGACCCTGGTCGGTCACGCGCTCGACCGCCTCGAACCGGCGGCCGAGTTCGAGCGGCCACGCCACGACTGCGGCGTCTGGGCACCGTCGATCCGCCACCACGACGACCGGTTCTGGATCTTCTGGGGCGACCCCGACCAGGGCATCTTCCAGGTCAACGCCCCCGAGATCCGGGGCCCCTGGACCAGGCCGCACCTGCTGAAGGAGGGCAAGGGCCTGATCGACCCCTGCCCGCTGTGGGACGCCGAGACCGGCGAGGCCTACCTGGTGCACGCCTGGGCCAAGTCCCGCTCCGGCGTCAAGAACCGCCTCACCGGCCACCGGATGCACCCCGACGCCGGCTCGCTGCTCGACGAGGGCAAGCTCATCGTGGACGCCGACCGCATCCCCGGCTGGTTCACCCTCGAAGGCCCGAAGCTCTACCGGCACGACGGCTGGTTCTGGATTTTCGCCCCCGCCGGGGGAGTCGAGACCGGCTGGCAGGGCGCCTTCCGTTCCCGCGACTTCTTCGGGCCGTACGAGGAGAAAGTGGTCCTCGAACAGAAGGACACCGACGTCAACGGCCCCCACCAGGGCGGCTGGGTGCGCACCTCGGCCGGCGAGGACTGGTTCGTCCACTTCCAGCAGCGCGGCGCCTACGGCCGGGTCGTCCACCTCCAGCCGATGCGCTGGGGTGCCGACGGCTGGCCGGTGCTGGGGGACGAGGGCGCCCCGGTCGCCGTGCACCGCAAGCCGGACCTGCCGCCGCAGCCGCCCGCCGCGCCCGCCACCGGCGACGACTTCCCCGGCGGACGGTACGGCCGCCAGTGGCAGTGGACCGCCAACCCCCGCGACGGCTGGGCCACCCAGCACTCCGGCGACGGGCTCCGGCTCACCTGCGTCCGCTCGGCCGACGCGCACGACCTGCGCAAGCTGCCGAGCATCCTCACCCAGCGCCTGCCCGGCATCCCCTCCGCCGTCGAGGTCGACCTGTGCCTCGACAGCGAGGAACCCGGCGCCCGGGCCGGGCTCGCGGTGCTCGGGGACGCGTTCGGCTGGATCGGACTGCAACGGGGGGCCGACGGGACGGTCCACCTGGTGCACCGGTTCGCGGAGGGCACCGCCGAGCGCGAGCGCGACGCCGACCATCCGCGGCTCGCGCCCGGGGGACGGGCCAGGCTCCGGATCGAGATCCGGCCCGGCGCGCGCTGCCGCTTCCACTACGACCTCGGCGACGGCCCGCGCCCCTCCGGCCAGGTCTTCGCCGCCACCCCCTGGCGCTGGGTCGGCGCCCTGCTCGGCCTCTTCGCGCTCGCCCCCGGCGACGGACGGGGCCACCCCGACCTGCACGCGGGCGCGGCCACGTTCACCCGGTTCCGCGTCACCGCCCTCTGACCCACCTCACCCTCACGCCTGTTGGGAGCCACAATGACGCACCCCCCTGGCAAGCGCTTGCCGAGACCGGGGCACGGCAAGGTGGTGGCCGCCGTACTCGGCCTGGTCACCGCGCTGGGCCTCGGGTCCCTCGGGGAGGCCCACGCCATCCCGCCCACCGCCGAGGCGGACACCACCGCCGCCCCGTCCCGCTTCACCGACCGCCCGCACGGTTTCGCCTCCCTCGCCGGCGGCACCACCGGAGGCGCCGGCGGCAAGGTGGTCACCGTCACCGACCAGGCAGCGCTGGCGCAGTACGCCGCCGCGCCCGAGCCGTACGTCATCCGCGTCAAGGGCAGCATCACCGCGCAGCCGTTCGGCGCGGGCATCGAGGTCGCCTCGGACAAGACCATCGTGGGCGTCGGCGCGAGCGGTGAGCTGGTGCAGGGCGAGTTCCACCTCAGCCCCGGCACCCACAACGTGATCATCCGGAACATGACGATCCGGGACTCGGCCGTCGCGGGCGACTGGGACTGCAAGGGCACCGACTTCGACGGCATCCAGATGGACACCGTCCATCACGTCTGGATCGACCACAACCGCTTCTCGAACATCTGCGACGGCCAGCTCGACATCCGCAAGGACAGCGAGTACGTCACCGTCTCCTACAACCGCTTCGAGAACAACAACAAGACGTTCGGCCTGGGCTGGACGACCAACGTCAGGACGCAGATCACCATCGACCACAACTGGTTCCGCGGCACCAAGCAGCGCAACCCGTCGGTCGACAACGCCGCCCACGCCCACCTCTACAACAACTACCTGACGGCGCAGGCGGACCCCGGCGACCCCGTGTGGACGTACGGGAACTGGTCGCGCGGCAGGACCAAGATGGTCATCGAGAACTCGTACTACCGGGACGTCCAGCACCCCTACCAGGCGGACGCGACGGCCGAGCTGGTGCAGCGCGGCTCCATCCTGAGGAACACCACCGGACGCCACGACGCGTGGGGTACGGCTTTCGATCCCCGTGACTTCTACGACTACCGGCTGGACCCGGCCGCCGCCGTACCGGCGCTCGTGCAGCGCTTCTCCGGGCCGCAGCGGCAGATCGGGACCGTGCTGCGCGTACCCGCCGACTACCCGACCGTGCAGGCCGCCGTGGACGCCGTGCCGGACGGCAACGACACCCCGGTCACCGTCGCCGTCGCGCCCGGCACCTACCGCGCCAAGGTCCACATCCCCGTGACCAAGCCGAACATCGTGTTGCAGGGGACTGGACAGGACCGCTCCGACACCGTCATCATCCACGACACGCCCGCCGCGTACGGCGGCTCCACCGGGAGCGCGACCGTACGGATCTCCGCCAGTGACATCACGGCGCGCAACCTCACCTTCAGCAACGACTTCGACGAGGCCGCGCACGAGCTGAACGGCGAGCAGGCGCTGGCGGTGAAGACGACCGGCGACCGGATCGTCTTCGAGGACACCGCCTTCCTGGGCAACCAGGACACCCTGATGACCGACAGCCCCAAGCTGACCACCGTCAGCCGGGTCTACATCCGCGACTCGTACATCGAGGGCGATGTCGACTTCGTCTACGGCCGCGCCACCACGGTGATCGAACGGTCCGTGATCCGCGCGCTGAGCCGGGGGTCCGCGACCAACAACGGCTACATCACGGCAGCCTCGACCTGGACGGGCAACCCGTACGGGTTCCTGATCACCCGGTCGAGGATCGTGAGCGACGCGCCGGCCGGGTCGTACCACCTCGGCCGGCCCTGGCACCCGGGCGGGGAGCCCGCGGCCGTCGCCCAGGTGCTGATCCGCGACACCGAACTGCCCGCCGCGATCAAGACGTCCCCGTGGACCGACATGGGCGGCTTCTCGTGGAAGGACGCGCGGTTCGCCGAGTACCGGAACTACGGGCCGGGCGCGACGGTCACCGCGGACCGGCCGCAGCTGAGCGACGCCGACGCCGCACGGCACACCGTCGCCGACTACCTCGCGGGCACGGACGGCTGGGCGCCGCACGCCCGCCACTGACCCCCCACGACTTCACATCTCGCTGGAACCGAAGAAGAGAGCCGACCAATGAAGATCAGCATCCGCAGAAGCAGGCGCGCTGCCATCGCCGTCGCCCTGGGCTCCGTTCTCGCGCTCACCGCCACCGCCTGCGGCGACGACGGCAGCGGTGGGGGCGGCGGCGAGGGCGCCGAGGGCAGCGGCAAGGGCAAGATCGTCTTCTGGGACAACAACGGCGGTGTCCGCACCGACATCTGGAAGGAGGTCATCGCCGACTTCGAGCAGGCCAACCCGGACATCGACGTCGAGTACGTCGGCATCTCCTCCACCGAGTACCAGTCCAAGGTCGACACCGCCATCCAGGGCGGCGGCCTGCCCGACGTCGGCGGTGTCGGCGCGGCGATGCTCGCCGGGTTCTCCGCGCAGGGCGCGCTGGAGCCGTTGGACGACCGGCTCGCGGGGTCTCCGCTGAACGGCAAGCTCAACGAGGACATGCTCAAGTCGATGAAGGCCGCGGGCGGCGGCGACGGCACCCTGTACTCGATCCCGACCTCCGCGAACAACGGTGTGCTGTACTACCGCACCGACCTGTTCGAGAAGGCGGGCCTTCAGGCGCCGACCACCTGGGAGGCCTTCTTCACGGCGGCGAACGAGCTGACCGACGTGAAGAAGAACGAGTTCGGGTACACCATCCGCGGCGGCGCCGGCTCCATCGCGCAGGCCCTGGACGCGATGTACGGGCAGAGCGGGATCACCTCGTTCTGGGAGGGCGACAAGACCACCGTCAACGACCCCAGGAACATCGCCGCGCTGGAGAAGTACGCGGCGCTGTACAAGAACGTCACGCCCTCCGCCGACCTCAACAACGACTTCACCAAGATGGTCGCCCAGTGGGACTCCGGCACCATCGGCATGCTCAACCACAACCTGGGCTCCTACCAGGACCATGTGAGGGCGCTCGGCGTCGGCAAGTTCCGCGGCATTCCGCAGCCGACCGGGCCCGGCGGCAAGCGGGTGCAGGTGTCCAACCCGGTGGACGGGCTGGGCCTGTTCAAGAACTCCAAGAACAAGGAAGCCGCCTGGAAGTTCATCGAGTTCGCGCTTTCCCACGAGGAGAACTCCAAGTTCAACGAGTCGGCGGGGCAGGTGCCGGCGAACACCGACGCGGCGAAGGATCCGTGGGTCGCGAAGGCGGAGCCGACGAAGCTGGCCGCGCAGGCGTTGAGCGACGGGTCCACGACCATCGTCCAGCTGCCGTACTACCTGCCGGACTGGAACACGATCTCCAAGGCGGAGAACGAGCCGAACTTCCAGAAGGTGCTGCTGGGTGATCTGGGGGCCAAGGAGTTCCTGGACACGCTGGCCGAGCAGCTGAACGAGGCTCAGGCCGAGTGGAAGCAGCGGAATCAGTAAGTCGTGCCGGATTCGCCGTGGGGCGGCCTGTGGTTCCCGGGCTGCGGGCCGCCCCTGGTCGCTCGCGCAGTTCCCCGCGCCCCTGAATCACTTTCCCTCGGTTCGAAAGGCACTCTTGTGTCGATGTCTCGCAGACAGGTTGCTTCGGCGGCGTTGGCCGCTGTTCCGCTTGCTCTTTCCGCGCACGGTGCCGCTGAGGCGTCGTCGGGGCGGCGCAGGCGGACGATCCATATCGCCGGGGATTCCACCGCCGCGCAGAAGTACGCGGACGCGGCGCCGGAGACCGGGTGGGGGATGGCGTTCCCCTTCTTTCTGCACAAGGAGCTGCCCGTCGCGAATCACGCGGTGAACGGGCGCAGTTCGAAGAGTTTCGTGGACGAGGGCCGGCTCGATGCGATCCTCGGGGAAATCCGGCCGGGTGACGTCCTGATCGTCCAGTTCGGCCACAACGACCAGAAGAGCGGCGACCCCGCCCGGTACACCGAGCCGTGGACGACCTACCAGGACCATCTGCGGCTGTACGTCGACGGCGCCCGTGCCCGGGGGGCCCGGCCGGTGCTGGCCACCTCCGTGGAGCGGCGCAGGTTCGACGCGCGGGGCACCGCGCTGCCCAGCCACGGCGAGTATCCGGCGGCGATGCGCGCGCTCGCCCAGGAGGAGGGGGCGGCGCTGCTCGACGTACAGGCGCTGTCGCTCGCGCTGTGGCAGGAGCTGGGCGTCGAGGAGACCAAGAAGTACTTCAACTGGACGGCGGCCGAGCAGGACAACACGCACTTCAACCCGCCGGGCGCGATCGCCGTGGCGCGGCTGGTGGTGCGGGAGCTGCTGCGCACGCGGGTGCTGGGCCCGCGGGACGTGCGCCGGCTCGACGAGGAGATCCCCGAGTCCTGGATCGCGTGGCCGCCGGCCGCCGTCTGAATCCGACCCGCTGTCGAGAGAGAGCCGCATCATGAACACACAGGGATGGCATGGGCATGCCACCAAAACGGCCCTGAAGAGCGCCGCCCTCACCGGGTGCGTCGCGCTGGTCCTCGGCGTCACCGGGACCGCCACCGCCCACGCCGGGTCCCGCGACCTCGGCCGTGAGGCGCTGGCCGCGGGCGACGGCTGGGCCTCCGCGGGCACCGGCACCACCGGCGGATCGGCCGCCGACGCCGCGCACGTGTACACGGTGACCACCTGGGAGGAGTTCAAGGCCGCCCTGCGGGACGGCGGCACCGCGCCGAGGATCATCAAGGTCAAGGGCATGATCGACGCCGTGTCCGAGGGCTGCGACGCCTTCGCCGCCGAGGGCTACGACTTCCGGCAGTACCTCGCCGACTACGACCCGGCCGTCTGGGGCCACGACAAGCCGGTCAGCGGCGAGCAGGAGGACCTGCGGGCCGCGTCCGCCGCCGGCCAGGACAAGGCCATCAAGGCGAACATCCCCGCCGACACGACCATCGTCGGCGTCGGCCGGAACTCCGGGATCCTCGGCGGCAGCCTCCAGATCCGGGGCGTCGACAACGTCATCATCCGGAACCTCACCATCGAGGCCCCGGTCGACTGCTTCCCGCAGTGGGACCCGACCGACGACAACAGGACCGGTGCCTGGAACTCCGAGTACGACGGCGTCGTCGTGCACGGCTCCACGCACGTCTGGATCGACCACAACACGCTCACCGACGGCCGCCACCCCGACAGCTCCCTGCCGAGCTACTTCGGCAAGGTCTACCAGCAGCACGACGGGCTCGTGGACGTGGTGCGCGGCGGCGACCTCGTCACCGTGTCGTGGAACTCCTTCGAGGACCACGACAAGACCATGCTGATCGGAAACAGCGACAGCGCGGGCGCGACCGACACGGGCAAGCTGCGGGTCACCCTCCACCACAACCGCTTCGAGGGCATCGTGGAGCGGGCACCGCGCGTGCGGTTCGGGCAGGTCGACTCGTACAACAACCACTTCGTGGTCACCAAGGGCCAGAAGTTCGGCTATGTCTTCGGCATCGGCGCCGGCTCCCGGCTGCACGCCACCCACAACGCCTTCTCCCTGGCGCCCGGCGTCAGCACCGGCAAGGTGCTGAAGAAGTGGAACGAGGCCCCCCTCACCGCCGAGCACAACTACGTCAACGGCAAGCCCACCGATCTGATCGCCGTCCACAACGCGGAGATCCCCGCCGAGACCCTCCAGTCCGGGGCCGGCTGGACGCCCACCCTGCGCACCCGCGTCGACCACCCCCGGGCCGTCCCCGGCATCGTCGACCACCGCGCGGGCGCCGGACGCGTCTGCTGACACCCCCGCCCGGCCCGGCCGGGGCGCACCGCCGCCCCGGCCCCCGGCGGCATCATCAAGGAGCACCGCATGCCCTCCCCCCACCTCCGCCTCCCCCTGTCCCGGCGCGGCTTCCTCACGGCGGGCGCCGGCGCGGGCGCCGCACTCGGCCTCACCGCCCTCCCCGCGCGGGCGGCGGGCGGGCCCCGCCCGTTCGGCCGGTACGGCTCCCCGGCCGCCCGCCGCACCCCGGGCACCCTGTACGTCGACCCGCACGGCCGGGGCGACTTCACCTCCGTCCAGGCCGCCGTGACCGCCGCCGACGGCAGCGGCCGTACTCTCGTCCTGGCCCCCGGCGTCTACCGGGAGACCGTCTCCGTCGACGCCGGCCGCACGGAGATGACCTGGATCGGCGCCGGCGACGACCCGCGTGACGTGATGATCGTGTACGACAACGCGGCCGGCACCCCCAAGCCCGGCGGCGGCACCTACGGCACCAGCGGATCGGCCACCACCACCGTCCGCGCCGACGGCTTCACCGCCCGCCGGATCACCTTCGCCAACGACTGGCTGCGCGCCGACCACCCGGGCATGTCCGGCACCCAGGCCGTCGCCCTCAAGGTGATGGGCGACCGCTCCGCCTTCCACCACTGCCGCTTCCTCGGCCACCAGGACACCCTGTACGCCGACACGGGCGCGCTGACCGTCTTCGCCCGCCAGTACTTCTCCCACTGCTACGCCGAGGGCGACGTCGACTTCGTCTTCGGCCGCGCCACCGCCGTCTTCGAGCACTGCCACTTCCGCACCCTGGACCGCACCGACCTGGCGGGAGCCCCGTACGGCTTCGTCTTCGCCCCGTCGACCGCGGGCCCCAACCCACGCGGCTACCTCGTCACCCGCAGCCGGATCAGCAGCGAGGCGCCCGACGGGTACTACAAGCTGGCCCGTCCCTGGGTGCCCAGCTCCGACCCGACCGCCCGGCCCTCCCTCGTCGTCCGGGAGACCTGGCTCGGCCCCGGCATCGACGCGGTCGCGCCCTACGCCAACATGTCGGACGCCTTCCCGTGGCAGAACCAGCGGTTCGCCGAGTACCGCAACCTGGGCCCCGGCGCCCGGGTCACCGCTGCGGAGAACCGGCCCCGGCTGACGGCCGCCGAGGCGGGTGAGCACACCGAGCGGGCGTACCTCGGTGACTGGCGGCCGGATGCCTGAGCCGCCGCCGGCGCTCAAGGAGGAACTGACGTTCCCGCTCGCCTGGGGCGCCTCGCCCGTGCGCGACTTCGACGCCTGGCGGCGGGCCGCCCGTGCCACGGTCGAGGCGCACCTGCTGGTCGGCCGGCAGGACGGGACGCCGTACGCCCCCGAGTACGGCCGGAGGGAGGAAGCGGACGGGTACACACGGGAGCTGGTGACCCTCTCCCTCACCCGCTACGCACGCGTCCGCGGCGTTCTGCTCACCCCGCACGGCCGCGGGCCGTTCCCGGCGGTGCTGCTGCTGCACGACCACGGGTCCAGGTTCGACATCGGCAAGGAGAAACTGGTCCGGCCCTGGTACGACGACACCCGGCTGGCCTCCGCGCGGGACTGGGCCGGGCGGTGCTTCAGCGGGCGGTTCGTCGGTGACGAGCTGGCCCGGCGCGGCTATGCCGTGCTGTGCCTGGACGCGCCGGGCTGGGGCGACCGGGGGCCGCTGGCTTACGCGCGGCAGCAGGCGCTGGCCGCGCACTTCTACCACCTGGGCTCCTCCCTCGCCGGGCTCATGGCCCGGGAGGACGCCCGCGCCGCCGCGTTCCTGGCCGGGCTCGACCGGGTGGACGCCCGCCGGGTCGCCGCCCTCGGCTTCTCCATGGGCGGCTACCGGGCCTGGCAGACGGCCGCGCTCACCGACGACATCGCCGCCGCGGCGAGCGTGTGCTGGATGAGCGGTCTGAAGGAGATGCTGGTGCCCGGCGGCAACACCCTGCGCGGGCAGTCGGCGTACTACATGCTCCACCCCGGGCTCGCCCGGCACCTCGACCTCCCCGACGTCGCGAGCATCGCCGCGCCCAGGCCGATGCTCTTCTTCCACGGCGCTCTGGACACCCTCTTCAGCGCCGACGGGGTACGGGTGGCCCACGAGAAGCTGCGCGCCGTGTGGCGGTCCCGCGGCGCCGGGGAGCGGCTGCGGCTGAAGACGTGGCCGGACGTCGGCCACGTCTTCACCGACCGTATGCAGGACGAGGTGTTCGCCTGGCTCGACCGTGTCCTGTGAGGCTCACCGCCGTGCCGGGCGGATCGACTCCAGGGTCGGCACCACCGGCATGATCGTTCCGTCGGCCGCGAACCGGAGGCGGTCGACCGTGGTCTCCCGGTGGGTGCCGTCCCCGCCCGGCCGACCGGGGCCGCTGAGGCCGAAGCGGTGGTAGACGATGTACCAGTCGTCGGTGCCGGGCGCGTTCACCACCGAGTGGTGGCCGGTGCCGAGGATGCCGTACTCCGGCCGCTTGGCGAGGATCGTGCCCCGCTTCGTCCACGGGCCGAGCGGGCTCGGGCCGGTCGCGTAGGCCACGTGGTAGTTCTCGCTGCGGGTGTCGTCCTCGGACCACATGAAGTAGTACGTGCCCCGGCGCTTCACCACGAACGAGCCCTCACGGAAGTCCGCCGGGGTGATGTCCCGGACGCGGGCGGCGTCGAAGGACGTCATGTCGTCGTTCAGCGGGGCGACATAGCCGCGTCCGTTGCCCCAGTAGAGATACGACGTGCCGTCGTCGTCCGTGAAGACGGCCGGGTCGATCATCTGCCCCGCGAACCGGCCCCTGGCGACCAGGGGTTCGCCGAGCGCGTCCTCGAAGGGGCCGGCGGGGGAGTCGGCGACGGCCACGCCGATCTGCTGCTCGGCGCAGAAGTAGAAGTAGTACCTGCCGTCCTTCTCGGCGATCGCGGGCGCCCAGGCGTACGTGTCCGCCCAGGCCACGTCCGGGCCGAGGTCGAGGATCACGCCGTGGTCCTCCCAGTGGACCAGGTCCCTGGAGGAGAAGGCCTTGAACCGGGTGCCTCCCCAGCCGCGGAAGCCGTCCGTCGTCGGATAGATCCAGTAGCGGCCGTCCATGTACCGGATGTCCGGGTCCGCGTACAGGCCGGGCAGGACCGGGCTGCGGGTGGGGACCGCCTCGACCGTCCAGGCGCGGGTGGTGCCGTCGGCCGCCCGCACCGTGTACGTCCGCGGGGTGCGGAAGTCCCGGCGGGTGCCGGAGGGCGGAGTGAGCGTGGCACCCGCGCCGACGGCGAGCCGCGGGGCGAGGCGGCGCGGATCGGCGTTCGGCTCCATCGGCAGGACCACTTTGGCGGCGGCCTCGGTGACCACGGCGTACCCCTTCTGGCCCTTCGCCGTCGCGTCCACCACCGATGTCGGGGTCACCGGGTACGCGGCCAGCAGCCGGTCGTACTCCTCCTGGGTCACGGGCAGGACGGTGCCGTGCCGCGGGCTGGCCGGGAGCTGGTAATCACGCGACGGGATCCACTCGCCGGAGTCCAGGTCGGTGGTCTCGAAGGGGAGATAGCCGCGACCGCCGTACTCGTCGATGAAGAGGTACCACTTCTCCTCGGTGTTCGACTTGAACACGGTCGGACCCTCGCCGCGGTCCATCGCGCCACTGCCGACGCAGTCCGCGACGAGGTCGTACGCGGTGCTGGTGAGGCTCGTCGACTTCTCGGCGGTGATGAACTTCGAGCAGGGGCTCGAACTGCCCGGATCGCGTTCGTCCTTGGTGTAGCGGTAGTAGGTGCCGTCGTGCTCGGCCACCGTGGAGTCGATCACCGAGTAGCCCGGGTCGTTCCAGACCTTCGGCTCGCTGAAGGTGCGGAAGTCCTCGGTGGTGGCGTACAGCATCTTGTTGTACGTCGAGCCCTTGTGCTCCGGGTCGTCCGGCGCGTACAGCTTCGACGCCCAGAAGACGACGTACTCGCCCAGCGTCTCGTCCCAGTGGGCTTCCGGCGCCCAGGTGTTGCCCGCGGTGTCCGGGGAGACCTTGACCAGGCGCTGGTCGGTCCAGTGGACCAGGTCCGTCGACTCCCAGACCATGATCGACTTGCTGCCGTGCCGCTGCACCTGGTCCCAGCTGCCGCTGGCGCCCCGGTACATCCGCAGATCGGTGGCGATCATGTAGAACCGGTCGCCCCCGGGGGAGCGGATGACGAACGGGTCGCGCAGGCCCTTCTCGCCGATGGTGGACGTGAGGACCGGCTTGCCCGCGTTCAGCTCGCGCCAGTGCAGGGGGTCGTTGCCGCGGCTGAGGGCGTAGCGGATCTGCTCGCCGTCGGCGGTGCCCTCGCCGGTGAAGTAGGCGAAAAGGTAGCCGGCGTACTTCTGGGCTTTCACGGGGGGTGCTCCTGGGTGGGCGGTGCCCGGTGGGGCGGTGAGCAGGGCGAGGAGGAGGGCCAGGAAGGGGAGCAGGAGCAGGCGGGGACGGCTCATGGCACTCCTGTGTGAGTGTGGGGGATTCTGTTGGAAGCCGGTGCCTTCGGAGTGTCATGGGCGGGGGACGACGGGTCAATCGGTGCGGGCGGGACGACGGGGAGCGAAAGTTTCCGACGTTTTCGTGAGACCGGGGCGTGCGAACGCCCCCGCCGGTCGTCACCGGCGGGGGCGTTCTGTGTGCCGGGCGAGGGGGGCTCGCACCGGCACCGGGACCGGCCCGAGGGGGGCTCGGACCGGCGGCTGGGGCCTACTTGTAGGTGAGGTCGGAGGCCGTGTAGAGGCAGTGCGTGCCGTCCGGGCCGGTGCCCAGCTCCTTGGGCTCCTTGCCCGTGTTGTTGCCCTGGAAGCGGGTGCACGGCTTGATCTTCTTGCCGCTGTCACCGTGGATGCGCACGTTGCGCAGGGCGGCCGTCTCACCGAAGTTGGCGTTGATGCCGACGATCGACTTGCCGGGCGCGGTGACATCGACGTCGTCGATGATCACCTGGCGGTTCTTGTACTGCGTCGAGCAGTTGCCGCAGGTGCGCACCAGCTTGCCGAAGTCGGAGACCTGGAACTTCGTCACGACCAGCTTGCCCGCGCCATTGAACTGGAAGACCTTGTCGTCGGCCTTCCGCGCGCCGCCGCCCTGCACGGTGTAGACGGCCGAGGCCGACTTGCCCTTGAAGGTGGCGGCGTCCTCGCCGACGTCCTCCCACCACACGTTCTGCAGCGTGCAGCTGCCCATGCAGTGGATGCCGTCGGCGGCCGGGGCACCCAGGATGACGTTCTTCAGCACCGCGCCGTCGGCGAGCTTGAAGAGCGGGTCCTGGCCCTCGTCCTGACCGGTGCCGCCGAGTTCACCGGTGCCGTAGAAGCGCTTGTGGCCGCCGTCGTAGGTGCCGGAGACGGGGATGGTGCTGCTGACGGCCTTGGGGCCCTTGGCCGTCGGCCACGAGGACGCGGCGCCCGCGGAGGACAGCATCGTCGTGGTGACGATCGCCGCCCCGGTGAGACCGAGGGCGGTGGCGCCGGCGATCGCCGCGCGTCGTTTCGTGACGCGGCGGCGGTGGCGGACGCGCTGTTCGGCTCGTGCTGTCATGCCATTCCTTGCGTGGGAGGGAAACCTTGCGTCTCCTGGTCGCCACCGGTGGAGAAAGGGTTGCCGCGTCTTCGGATCTTTTTCACGACCTTCCGCGCGGGGCGAAGTCGCCCGCCACGGCCAGCTCTTCGGACCCGGTGCGGGCCCTCGCCGCGTAGCTGTCGTCCCCGGCGTCCCGGCCGCCGCGCTCATGGTCGTACTGCCCCGCGAACACCCACTCGCCCGCCGGGACCGTACGGCCCTCCTTCAGCCGCCAGGTGTAGACGAGGAACCCGTCCTCCTCGCCGACCGTCAGCTCGAAGTCGTCCTCGGGCAGCGAGCGCCAGGCGCCCGTGGAGGACACCCCGCCGGTCTGCGCCACCCGCAACTGAACGGCCAGCTCGGTCAGTTGCTCCGACGTCTTCAGCGTGACGTTGCTCTGGGCCCAGAACTCGTTGCTGTGCGGGTCCACCGAGCCGTCCGACCAGAGCGGGCCGTCCTCGACGTCACCGCCGGAGGGCAGCAGCGGGGGTGCCGATGACGACGGGGTGCCGGAGGGCGGCGCCGTCGACGACGGCGCGGCGGGCTCCTCCCGCCGCGTGGGCGGGGCGCTCGGCGACGGGTCCACGGGGAAGGCGGGCGGCCTGCTGGTCGCCTCCGGCGACGGGGCGGGCGTCGCGGTGACCGCGACCGTGCCCTGCGGTGGAGCGTCGTCCGACTTCACGGCGGACGCCACCGCGTACCCGCCGACGGCGAGCACGCCCGCGACGGCGGCGGTGGCCCCGGCCACCCGCAGCCAGCCGAACACCGGTGGGCGGGTGGCCCGGTGAGCGGCCGGGCGGACCTCCCCGGCCATGCCGCGCTCGATCCGGGCCAGCATGCGCGCCCGGTCCGGCTGATGCGCCTCGGCCGCCTCCCGCAGCCGGGCGCGCAGCTCGTCGTGCACGTCCCGCCGCATCATCGGTCCCTTCCCGCGGCCTGGCCGGTCCGCGCCATCGCGGCATGCACCCGCTGCGAAGCCTGCTGTGTGCCGAGCAGTCTCTGCAGCTCGGCGATTCCCTTGGAGGTCTGGCTCTTCACGGTACCCACCGACACGCCCAGGGCGAGGGCGGTGTCCTTCTCCGAGAGGTCGAAGGCGTGCCGCAGCACCACACAGGCCCGCTTGCGGAACGGCAGCCGGCGCAGCGCGTCCTGGACGTCGACGACGCCCGCGACGTCCGGGTTCTCGGTCTTCTCCTCGCGCTGCGACCAGAACAGGGCGATCCGGCGCCGCTCGCGCACCGCGCCGCGGATCCGGGTGCGGGCCAGATTGGCCACCACCCCGCGCGCGTACGCCACCGGATGGTCGGCCGCGCGCACCCGGTCCCAGCGGTGCCACAGCGCCAGCAGGGCGTCCGCCGCGAGGTCGTCGGCGGCGTCCGCCTCGCCCGTCAACAGGTGGGCGAGCCGGGCGAGTTCGGCGTAGTGGCGCTCGAAGAAGGCATGGAACTCCACGGAGGCGGCGTCGTCGACGACTGTGCCCACGGGCGGTCTCTCCTCGTAGCGATTCCCCGGCGTCGAACAGCCGTACGCCAGGACGAGATCCGGAACTGTACCAGCGCGCCGTACGGGGTTTCGAATGCCGTATGACGGACCGAACTCCGATTCCGCACCACGGAGAAAACCCGCGGTGGGTCGGGCGCGGGAACAATCCAGCCAGCATCCGCACCCGATCAGGCAGGCGCCGAGGAGCATCCGCCATGTTCGACAGGTCCTTCCGGGTCTCCGAACGGAATTCGTCCTCGAAGGCCTGCTGATCTGCGTCCTGGTGGTGACCGGACTGCGCGAGGCCGTCATGCATGCCATCCCACAGCCGCTGAAGCAGGCCATCAGCGTCGGCATCGGACTGTTTCATCGCCTTCACCGGCTTCGTCGACGCCGGCTTCGTCAGCCGGATCCCCGACGCCGCGAACACCACCGTGCCGGTTCAGCTCGGCGGTTCCGGCAGCCTCACCGGATGGCCGATTCTCGTCTTCACGTACTCCATCACCAACGGCATCGGCGCCGGTTTCCTCGCCTACGTCGTCATCAAGACCGTGCTGGGCGGGGCGAGGGAGGTCCACTGGCTGCTGTGGGGCGCCTCGGCGCTGTTCCTGGTCCACTTCGCGATCGACCCGGTCGAGCAGCTGCTCGGCGTGCGGTGAAGCGCCCGGAGGGGCGCGGCGCGCGACCCGCCGCGGCCGGCCCGCGCACCGGCCGCGCGGCCAACGCTCAGTTCTTCAACGCCGCTTCCATCACGGCCCTGGCCACCGGTGCGGCCAGCCCATTGCCGCTGACCTCCGAACGCGCCGCGTCCGACTGCTCGACCACCACCGCCACGGCGACCTCCTCGTCCGAGGTGCCGGACTTCGCGTAGGAGGTGAACCAGGCGTACGGCGTCTTGCTGTTGTTCTCGCCGTGCTGGGCCGTGCCCGTCTTGCCGCCGACGGTGGCGCCTGGGAACCGCGCGTTCGTGCCGGTCCCCTCCTCGACGACGGTCCGCATGGCCGACTGCAACTGCTCGGCCGTCCCGGAGCTGACGATCTCCTCGCTGGAAGGGCTGTCGTCGTAGTCCTCCAGCACATCGCCGCTGTGGTCGGTGATCTGCGACACCATGTGCGGCTGGACGAGCTTGCCGCCGTTGGCTATGGCCGCCGACACCATGGCGATCTGCAGCGGCGTCGCGGTGACGTCGAACTGGCCGATACCGGACAGGGCCGTCTGCGCCCCGTCCATGTCCTTCGGGTACACGCTCTCGTACGCGCGCACCGGAACGTCCTGCTCGGTGTCGTTGAAGCCGAACTTCTCCGCCATCGCGCGGACCTTGTCCTGGCCGAGGTCGACGGCCATCTTGCCGAACACGTTGTTGCACGAGTACTGGAGCGCGACGCGGAGCGAGGCGTTCTCACAGGGCGCGTTCGGGTTCTCGTTGGTGAGCTCGTCGGAGGAGAGCGGCAGCGGATACGGATCGGGGCTGTCCGTGCGCTCGTCCACCGACGAGACCAGCCCGTCCTCCAGCGCGGCCGCCGCGACCACCAGCTTGAAGGTGGAACCGGGCGGCAGCGGCTGGCGCAGCGCCCGGTTGGTCATCGGCTTGTCCTCGTCCTCGGTGAGCCGCGTCCAGGCCTCGGAGTCGCCGGTGGTGATCTTCGACGGGTCGTACGACGGGGTGGAGACGACCGCCAGGATCCGCCCGGTCTTGGGGTCGATGGCGACGGCGGCGCCCTTCTTGTCGCCCAGCGCCTCGTACGCCGCCCGCTGGACGTCCGGATCGATCGTCGTGATCACGTCACCGGGGTCGGAGCGCTTGTTGGTGACCGTGTCCATCACGGTCTTCAGCCGCGAGTCCGTGCCGTCCAGCAGATCCTGGTAGATGCCCTCCAGCTGGGTGGCGCCGAAGGCCTGCGAGCTGTAGCCGGTCACCGCCGCGTAGAGCGCGCCGTCCTTGTACGTCCGCTTGTATCTGAGGTCGCCGCTCTTCGTCCGCGCCGAACCGGTGACCGCCTCGCCGCCCACGACGATGTTGCCGAGCGGCTCGCTGTACAGCTCGATCGCGTTCCGCCGGTTGTTCTTGTCGTCCGCCAGCGCCTGGCCGTTGTAGAACTGCACCCAGGTGGCCCTGACCAGCAGGGCGAACACCAGGAGCAGCGCGAAGACCGACGCGCGCCTGATCGTCTTGTTCATACCGTTCGGACAGACGAGCGGGGCCGGTCCGAACGTTCCCTTCCGCCCGTTTTCTCATCCGGTCCTCAGAAACCCCGCCTCGTACGCCGCGATCACCGCCTGGGTGCGGTCCCGCACGCCGATCTTCGCCAGCACCGCCGCCACATGCGATTTCACGGTCGCCGGGCCGACCTCCATCCGCCGGGCGATCTCGGCGTTGGTCAGCCCGCCCGCCATGTGCCGCAGCACCTCGCTCTCCCGGGTGGTGAGCCTCGTCACCCACGGCGGGGGCGTGGTGCGCGCGTGCGCGTGCCGCACCGCGAGCGCCCGTACGGCCGACGGGAACAGCAGCGTGTCGCTGTGCGCCACCAGCCGGACCGACTGCACCAGCGTGTCCGCGTCCGCCCGCTTCAGCAGGAAACCGGCGGCGCCGGCGCGCAGCGCGTCGTACACATAGGAGTCGTTCTCGAAGGTGGTCACGACCACGATCCGGGGCGGTCCGTCCACCGTGGCGAGGATCTGCTCGGTGGCCCGGATCCCGTCGATCCCGGGCATCCGGACGTCCATCAGCACGACGTCGGGCCGCAGCTCGCGGACGGCCGAGACCGCCTCGGCGCCGGTCGCCGCCTCGCCGACGACCTCCAGGTCCGGCTCGGCGGCGAGGATGGCGCGCAGCGCGGTGCGGACCATCCGCTCGTCGTCGGCGAGGACGATGCGTACGGGGGAGGGGGCGGTCATCGGGGTCCTTTCACGCGGGATCCTTCATCGGCAGACGTACGCGCAGCCGCCACGACCCGCCGGCCGGGCCCGCCTCCGAGGTGCCGCCCAGCAGCCGGGCCCGGTCGGCGATGCCGCGCAGGCCGTGCCCGCCGCCGGGGCGGCACGGAGCGGGCCCGGTCAGCGGGTTCTCGACGCTGATCTCCAGCCGGTCGCCGGACCGCACCACCCGCAGCGCGACCCCGGCGCCGTCACCGTCGCGACCGCCGGCGCCGCCGTGCCGCAGGGCGTTGCTCAGCCCCTCCTGCACGATGCGGTACGCCTCACGGGACAGCAGCGGCGGCAGCGCGGCCGGGTCCACGCCCAGGTCGCAGCTCACCCGCAGGCCGCCCGCGCGGGTGCGGCGCAGCAGGCCGTCGAGGTCGGCGTCGAGGGTGGGCGCGGGGGCCGTGCCCGGGGCGTCGCCGTCCCGCAGCACGCCCAGCACCGCGTCCAGTTCGCCCACCGTGCGCCGGGTGGTGTCCTCGATCGCGGCCAGCGCCTCGCGCACGAACTCCGGGTCGCTGTCCAGCACCCGGCGGGCGGCACTGGCCTGGAGGGTGACCGCGCTGAGCGCATGGCCGACGGAGTCGTGCAGCTCACGGGCGAGCCGGTTGCGCACGGCCAGGTCGGCGGCGCGCCGTTCGGCGGCGGCCAGCCGGTCCTCGGGCGCCGGGCCGAGCAGCGCGGGCGCCCAGCGGGCGAGCAGCGCGCCGCAGCCGGCCGCGCAGGCCGCCAGCGCCAGCAGCGACGCCGCACCCGCGACCGGCGCCAGCGCGAACACCCAGGTGTGGTCGAGGGACGGCGGCAGGTCGAGCTGCTCGGCGCGGAACCGGGCGAGGACCGGCAGCAGGATCAGGAAGAGGGCGAACGGCGGCAGCGCCAGCGACATCCCGGAGACGATCCCGCCCAGCCCCAGATGCAGGGTGAACCAGGCCGCCGTACGGCCCTTGGCGGCACGCGAGCGGGCGGGGCCGTAGGCGAGCCGGTCCGGTGCCACCCCGCACAGCCAGCGCACCGCGCCGGACTCCAGGGGCCGGGTCAGCGGGAACAGCGCGGTGACGGCGGCGAGCGGCAGTCCGACGGCGAACGAGGCCAGCTGCAGGAACAGGTCCTGGAAGACGTACCGGGCGTCCATGGCGGGCCCGACGACGAGCTGGCCGACGAACACGTACGGCATGGCGAGCGCGCCGCCGAGGATCAGATGGATCCAGCGCCGGCGCGCCCGCCGCCCGAACAGTGCCCGGGCGAACGCCCTCACGCCGTGGGCCGGCCGGCGGCCGCCGCGCGGGTGACGAGGAAGCGGACGGCCAGGCCCGCGACGAGTATGCCGACGATCATGCCGCCAGCGTAGGTGAGGTTCATCAGCGGTGTGGGCCGTTCCGCGGCGCTCTCCGTGACGACCAGCGAGGCGACCGCCTGCCAGCACGACCAGCAGGCCACGGCCGCGGACGCGATCCAGGCGAGGGTGAGCGGCACCGCGACCGGCAGCGCGCGCCCGCGCCGGAAGGCGAGCATCAGTCCGGCGGCGGCCGTGACGGTGACGAAGACGGCGGACTGGGCCTCCACGACGTGGAAGTCGCTGGTCCGGTCGGCGATCAGGTCGTCGTTGAGACCGAACGTGCCGCCACAGGCCCACAGCAGGTGCGCGGTCAGCGGCGGCAGGGCGAGGACGGCGGCGGCGACGGCGGCCGTCTTCTGGGCGGCGGTGCCGAGGACGGCCCGCGGCAGCTCCCACACCCGGCCCTGCCACAGACCGCCCCAGCGGTCCCGGGCGTAGAGCGCGAACAGCGCCCCGAGGGCGAGGCCCTGCACGATGAAACCGCCGTAGACGACGCCGAACACCCAGCTGTGCAGGAAGGGTTCGCCCCCGTCGTCCGTCGCGTCCACGCTGCCGCCGAACGCGCTGACGAGGAGCTGCACGGGGAAGCCGGTCATGATCGGGGTGAGCAGCCCGGTCGCCACCCACATCGGTACCGCGAGCAGCCACGCGGGCAGCCGCAGACCCCACGGCCGGGTCAGCACCAGCGCCAGCACGATCACGCAGGCGTCCATCAGCACGGTGACGCCGTTGGCCACGGCCACGGCGGTGCGGTGCTCCAGCAACGGGCTGCCGTCCGGGATCCCGAGGTGACTCCCGGCGATCCAGGCGACCTTGAGGCTCAGATACGGCAGGCACGAGACGACGGCGACGGCCCGCAGCATTCTGCGGGGCCGGTCGGTGGCGGCGGGGGAGCTGCCGGTCTGCGGGGAAACGGCGACTGTCTGCGTCATGCCCCCACGCTCCCGCGCAAACCCCTGGCACGCGTCCTGCCCTGCGACGATCCGCCTCCGCCGCGCGGGGGAGACGCCTCGGCCGAGCAGTCCCTCGCTTCGGCACCCGGGCAGCCTCCGGGCTCAGCCTCCCGCTCGGTCCTCCAGCTTCAGGACGACCTCGTCGATCTCCTCGCCCCGTGCCTGCGCGTAACCCCGTTCCCGGGCGCGCGCCCGGAAGCCGCACCGCTCCAGCACCCGCAGCGACCCCGTGTTGTCGGCCGCCGCGCGGGCGTACAGCGGGCGTTCGGGGACCTCGGCGAGCAGGGCGCGCAGGGCGGCCGTGGCCACCCCGCGGCCCCAGTACGCGCGGTCCACCCAGAAGGTGACCTCGCGTTCACCGGGGGCGCCGTAGACCGCCGCGTTCCCCACCACGTCACCGTCGAGCAGCACCGTGCGGGCGCGCACGTCGGCGGAGGAGCGCAGGCCCCGCCACCGGGCCGTGAAGGCGTCCCAGTCGGCCGGGTCCCGCGGGGTGAACGCGGCCATCCGCAGGGACTCGGGGTCGTTCAGCTGCCGGTAGAAGACCGGCAGGTCGCTGTCGTGGACCGGGCGGAGTGCCACCTGCACGTCAGAGCCTCCGGGTCGCCAGGGTCAGCCGGTCCCGCGCGTCGAACAGGGCGTCCTTGACCATCTGTTCATGCGCGGGGGTGAGCCGGGCCACCGGGATCGAGCAGCTGATCGCGTCGCGGGCCGGGGTGCGGTAGGGGATCGCCACGCCGAAGCAGCGCAGCCCCAGGGTGTTCTCCTCGCGGTCGACCGCGTACCCCTGCTCCCGCACCTGGTGCAGCTCCTCGATGAGCTTCTCCCGGTCGGTGATGGTGTTCTCGGTGAGCGCGGGCAGCGTCTCGGGGAGCATCTTGCGGACCTGCTCGTCGGTGTAGGTGCTCAGCAGCGCCTTGCCGAGGGAGGTCGAGTGGGCGGGCAGGCGCCGGCCGACGCGGGTGAAGGGGCGCAGGTAGTGCTGGGACTGGCGGGTGGCCAGGTAGACCACGTTGGTGCCGTCGAGACGGGCCAGGTGGATGGTCTCGGTGGTGTCGTCCGAGAGCCGGTCCAGGGTCGGCCGGGCGACCGCGACCACCTCGTCGCCGTCGATGTAGGAGGTGCCGACCAGCAGCGCCCGCACCCCGATGCCGTACCGGGTGCCGGTGGCGTCGGTCTCCACCCAGCCGAGTTCGACGAGCGTGCGCAGCAGCATGTACAGGCTGGACTTGGGGTACCCGACGGCCTCCTGGACCGACGCCAGGGAGTGCATACCGGGGCGGGCCGCGAAGTACTCCAGCAGCTCCACCGTCCGCACTGCCGACTTGACCTGCGCTCCGCCGCCCGTCTCGCCTGCCGACATCGCCCTTGACCCCTTCGTTGGACGGGAAATAGTCTCTCGATCGTTCATCATCAGAGACAGTGTTCAGTATATCGAACGCCCCTGCCGGGCGGGAGACATACTGGGAGGGACCCGTGGTGGCAGCAGCACCAGTCTGGAGTGTCGACCCCCGTACCGGGAAGCAGCGTGAACAGGTTGCGGTGGAGGCCACAGCCCAGGAGGTGGACGCCGCCGTCCGCGCCGCCCACGAGGCCCGCGGCGCGCTGACCGACCGCACCGCCCGCGCCGCCTTCCTGCGCACCGCCGCCGACCGTCTCGACGCCGCCAAGGACCGGCTCGTCGGGACCGCCGACGCCGAGACCGCGCTCGGCCCGGTCCGGCTCACCGGCGAACTCGCCCGCACCTGCTACCAGCTGCGCGCCTTCGCGGACATCGTCGACGAGGGCGCCTACCTCGACGTCGTCATCAACCACCCCGACGACACCGCCACCCCGCCGATCCCCGACCTGCGCCGCTACAAGGTGCCCCTCGGCGTGGTCGCCGTCTACTCGGCCTCCAACTTCCCCTTCGCCTTCTCCGTACCCGGCGGCGACACCGCCAGCGCCCTCGCCGCGGGCTGCCCGGTCGTCGTCAAGGCACACCCCGACCATCCGGCCCTGTCCGAGCAGGTCGCCGAGGTGCTGCGGGAGGCCGCCGCCGAGCACGGCATCCCGGCGGGCGTGCTGGGACTGGTGCACGGCTTCCAGGCCGGCATCGAACTGATCGAGCACCCGCTGGTCGCCGCCGCCGGGTTCACCGGTTCCGTACGGGGCGGCCGGGCGCTCTTCGACGCGGCGGCCGCCCGTCCCGTCCCCATCCCCTTCCACGGCGAACTGGGCTCCCTCAATCCGGTCCTGATCACGGAGGCCGCGGCGGCCGAGCGCCCCGACGCGATCGGCACCGGGCTCGCCGGGTCCATGACGCTCGGCGTCGGCCAGTTCTGTGTGAAGCCGGGCCTCGTCCTCGCGCCGGCCGGTGCGGCGGGCGACCAGCTCGTCAAGACCCTCACCGACGCGGTCGGCGCCGTCGACGCCGGGGTGCTGCTCGACCACCGGATGCGCGACAACTTCGTCGCCGGGGTCGCCGAGCGGGCCCAGCTGCCGGAGGTCGAGGCGCCCGTGACCCCGGGCGCGGGCGGGGAGCACACCGTCAGCCCCGGCTTCCTGACCGTGCCCGCCGGGAAGCTGGCGCGGGAGGGCCAGCACGACCTGCTGCTGGAGGAGTGCTTCGGGCCGGTGACGGTCGTCGCCCGCTACCAGGACACCGACGAGGCCAAGGCCGTGCTGTCCCG
Source organism: Streptomyces sp. (assembly GCF_035645055.1). GTDB lineage: Bacteria > Actinomycetota > Actinomycetes > Streptomycetales > Streptomycetaceae > Streptomyces. The sequence continues at coordinate 37,596 of NZ_DASQNH010000003.1, forward strand.
GTTGCCCGGCAACCTCACGGCGACCGTGCACCTGTCCGCCGAGGAGGCCGCCGGCGAGGGGCGCGGCGCGGAGCTGCTCGCCGAGCTGACGCCGCTGGCCGGCCGCGTGCTGGTGAACGGGTGGCCGACGGGGGTCGCCGTCGCGGCGGCGCAGCACCACGGCGGGCCGTACCCCGCCACGACGTCGACGTCCACGTCGGTGGGCGGGACCGCCATCGAGCGGTGGCTGCGGCCCGTCGTCTATCAGGGGACGCCTGAGGCCCTGCTGCCCGCCGAGCTTCGGGACGAGAATCCGCTGGGGCTGCCTCGGCGGTTCAACGGGGTGCTGGAGCGCTAGGGCCTGTCCGGCAATTCCCGCCTCCCCGTGGGGGTGCGGCACCGCGATACAGCGCCGCGCCCCCTGAGGCGGTCCCCTGCTCTTGGGAGAAATGGTCGTGGACGTCGAACTTCCCGAGCTTCCCTTCCCCCTCCGTACCTATGGCCCCGACGGGCACTGGTCCTATGAGGACGGGGTGCTCACCGGGTGGGCCGGGCCCCGGCAGGACCGGTTCGTGCCGCCCACCGGGGAGGCGCTGGAGCCGGCCGCCGACGCACCCCGGCTGCTGGGGGCGCCGGAGGGCGACTTCCGGCTGGTCGCGCGGGTGACCGTCGGGTTCGGCGCGGCGTTCGACGCCGGAGTGCTCTACGTCCATGTCGGCGACCGGGCCTGGGCCAAGCTGTGCCTGGAGTACTCCCCGGACGTGCCCACCGTCTGCACGGTGGTCACCCGGGGGCACTCCGACGACGCCAACTCCTTCACGGTCGAGGGGAGTTCGGTGTGGCTCCGGGTGAGCCGCACGGGCCGCGCCTTCGCCTTCCACGCCTCCCGGGACGGCGAGCGGTGGACCTTCGTCCGGCTGTTCACGCTGGGCGAGGAGAGGGAGACCGGGGCGGCCCTGGTCGGCTTCATGGCGCAGTCGCCGCTCGGGGAGGGATGTGTGGTGACGTACGACCACATCGGGTTCCGGCCCGGCTGGCCGGACGACCTGCGCGACGGAAGCTGAGGCCGCGCGGACCGGCGGGGAATGAATCCGGCAGGTTGAAGGTTCACATACCTTCGCGGAGGGAGTCTCCGTACCGAGACCGGAACAGCTGGAGAGCCGAGAACATGCGCGTCGAGATCTGGAGCGACATCGCCTGTCCCTGGTGCTACGTGGGCAAGGCCCGCTTCGAGAAGGCGCTGGCGGCCTTCCCGCATCGTGACGAGATCGAGGTGGTGCACCGCTCCTTCGAGCTGGACCCGGGGCGCTCCAAGGGCGACACCGGCCCGGTCGTGCCGATGATCGCGAGCAAGTACGGCATCTCCGAGGAGCAGGCGCAGGCCGCCGAGGACAATCTGGGCGTCCAGGCCGCCGCCGAGGGCCTGGCCTACCGCACCCGCGGCCGGGACCACGGCAGCACCTTCGACATGCACCGCCTGCTCCACCACGCCAAGCAGTACGGCCGCCAGGGCGAGCTGATCCAGCTGATGTACGAGGCCAACTTCGCCGAGGAGCGGTCCGTCTTCGACGACACCGAGCGACTGGTGGAGATCGCCGTCGCCGCCGGACTGGACGCCCAGGAGGCCCGCGCGGTGCTCGCGGACCCCGACGCCTACGCCGCCGAGGTCCGCGCCGACGAGCAGGAGGCCGCGCAGCTCGGCGCCACCGGGGTACCGTTCTTCGTCCTCGACCGGAAGTACGGCATCTCCGGCGCGCAGCCCGCCGAGGTCTTCGCCCAGGCCCTCGACCAGGCCTGGGGCGAGCGCTCGCCGCTCCGGCTGCTCGACGACGGCGGGGCGGACGCGTGCGGTCCGGAGGGCTGCGCGGTGCCCCAGCCCTCGTAAGGACGGACAGCGCCGCAGGGAGAAGGAATGCATAAGCAGCGCTTAGGGGAACCGGGTAAAAATTCGCAATGGACGAGAGACGGTCCGGGGACCACAGTGGATCCATGAAGATCTCCGGGAGCGCCTTCGACGACCTGGTCCGTGCCGAGTTCACCCCCAGGTCCACCTTCCTGAACACCGCGAGCAACGGCCTGCTGCCGGCCCGGGCCGTCAGCGCCCTGCACGAGGCGGCGCTGCTGCGGGCCGAGGGCAGGCCGCTGACCTCGCTGTACGAGGACGTCGAGGCGTGCCGCGCCGCCTGTGCCCGGCTGGCCGGCGTGCCGGCCGGCCGGGTCGCCCTGGGCGCGTCCGTCGCCGCGCACACCGGTCTGATCGCCGCCTCCCTGCCCGCCGGCGCCGAAGTCCTCACCGCCGCGGGCGACTTCACCTCGGTGCTGAACGCGTTCCACGTCCGCGGCGACCTCAAGGTCCGCACGGTCCCGCTGGAGCGCATCGCGGAGTCCGTCCGCCCCGGCACCGCGCTCGTCGCGGTCAGCGCCGTCCAGTCGGCCGACGGGCGGATCGCCGACCTGTCCGCCCTGCGCGAGGCGGCCCGCGCCCACGGGGCGCGCACCTACGTCGACTTCTCCCAGTCCGCCGGCTGGCTGCCGATGGACGCCGGCGCCCACGACTTCAGCGCCGCCGTCTCCTTCAAGTGGCTGCTCGGCCCGCACGGCGCGGCCTTCCTCGTCGTCCCGGCGGACTTCGGCGGCCTGACCCCGCTGCTCGCGGGCTGGGTCGCGGGGGAGAAGCCGTGGGAGAGCACCTACGGGCCGGTCGCCGAGTACGCCCACAGCGCCCGGCGGTTCGACCTCACCCACGCCCTGTTCACCTTCGCCGGGCTGCGCCGCTCGCTCGACCTGATCGAGGAACTGGGCGTGGCGGCCGTGCACGCCCACGACGTGGGGCTCGCCGACCGGTTCCGGGCCGGGCTCGTCTCGCTCGGCCACGAGCCGGTGGCCGCCCCCGGTTCGGCGATCGTCTCGGTGCCCGGCCTGGGCGCGCGCCAGCCGGAGCTGAGCGAGGCGGGCATCGAGGTGTCCGACCGCGCGGGCAATCTGCGCGCCGCCTTCCACCTGTACAACACGGCCGCGGACGTGGACCGGCTGCTGGACGTGCTGGCCGGTTGACCGATACGGAACGGACACGGGAGCGGGCGGTGTCCCGAGGACACCGCCCGCTCCCGAATGATCACTTCACCTCAGCTCACGGGCGTGAAGTCCCGCGCCCCGATGAACTCGGGCCGCCGCACCGGCGCCGCGAACGGCTCGACCGCCGCGTTCTCCACGCTGTTGAACACGATGAAGACGTTGCTGCGCGGGAACGGCGTGATGTTGTCGCCGGAGCCGTGCATGGCGTTGCAGTCGAACCAGGTCGCCGAACCGGCCTTGCCGGTGAACAGCCGGATGCCGTACTCGGAGGCCAGCTTGGTCAGCGCCTCGTCGGACGGCGTGCCCGCGTCCTGCATCTGGAGCGACTTCTTGTAGTTGTCCTTCGGCGTGGCACCCGCACAGCCCAGGAACGTCTTGTGCGAGCCGGGCATGATCATCAGCCCGCCGTTGGTGTCGTGGTTCTCGGTCAGCGCGATCGAGACGGAGACCGTGCGCATGTTCGGCAGGCCGTCCTCGGCGTGCCAGGTCTCGAAGTCGGAGTGCCAGTAGAAGCCGCTGGCGCCGAAGCCGGGCTTCACGTTGATCCGCGACTGGTGGACGTAGACGTCCGACCCCAGGATCTGGCGGGCCCGGCCCACCACCCGCTCGTCGCGCACCAGGTTCGCGAACACCTCGCTGATCCGGTGCACCTCGAAGACGGAGCGGATCTCGTTCGACTTCGGCTCGACGATCGAACGCTCGTCGGCGCGGATCGCCGGGTCGGCGATCAGCCGCTCCAGCTCCTGCCGGTAGACGGCGACCTCGTCCTCGGAGATCAGCTCGTCGATGGCGAGGAACCCGTCCCGCTCGAACGACTGCAGGCCCGCGGTGTCGATCGGGCCGGGCGCGTCGGGCGCGCCCCACACGACCGGGTCCTGGCGGGGGATCAGCACCTCGCTGGTGCCCCGGGTCGGGTAGAGATCGGGGACGGTGGTGGGGGTCGTGCTCGTGGTGGTCGTGCTCGTGGTGGTGGTCATGGTGATCACACCTCCTCGGGTTCGGTGAGCAGGGGGTAGACGCCGTTCTCGTCGTGGTCCTCCCGGCCGGTGACCGGCGGGTTGAACACGCAGATGCAGCGGAAGTCCTCCTTGACCTTGAGCGTGTGCCGCTCGTGGCCGTCCAGGAGGTACATGGTCCCGGGCGTGATCGTGTGACTCCGCCCGGTCTCGTGGTCGGTCAGCTCGGCCTCGCCCTCGACGCAGACCACGGCCTCGATGTGGTTGGCGTACCACATCGACGTCTCGGTGCCCGCGTAGAGAATCGTTTCGTGCAGGGAGAATCCGACCCTCTCCTTGGCGAGGACGATGCGTTTGCTCTCCCAGGTCCCGGACGCGGCCTTCACATGCCGGTCGGTGCCTTCGATGTCCTTGAACGAACGGACGATCATGGTGGTGCACAGCCTCCTGGTCAGGCGGTCTCACGGACGGCGCGGGCGAGGGTCGTCAGCCCCTCGTCCAGCTCGTCCGGGGTGATGGTCAGGGCGGGCAGCAGCTTCACGACCTCGCTCTCCGGGCCGGAGGTCTCGATCAGCAGGCCCAGTTCGAAGGCGCGGCGCGCCACCCGCTCGGCCCGGCCCTTGTCGTGGAACTCCAGCCCCCACACCAGGCCCCGCCCCCGGTACTCCCGGACGTCGGCCAGGTTCTCCTCGGTGATGGAGATCAGCGCCTGCTCGACCTGCTCGCCGCGCGCCCGGGTCTGCTTCTCCATGGCGGAGCCGTCGGTCCAGTACATCTCCAGCGCGGCGGTGGCCGTGACGAACGCCGGGTTGTTGCCGCGGAAGGTGCCGTTGTGCTCGCCCGGCTCCCACACGTCCAGCTCGGGCTTGAACAGGCACAGCGACATCGGCAGGCCGTAGCCGCTGATGGACTTGGAGACGGTCACGATGTCCGGGGTAATGCCGGCCTCCTCGAAGGAGAAGAACGCGCCGGTACGGCCGCAGCCCATCTGGATGTCGTCGACGATCAGCAGCATGTCCTGCCGCTCGCACAGCTCGGCGAGCGCCCGCAGCCACTGCGCGCGGGCCACGTTGATGCCGCCCTCGCCCTGCACGGTCTCCACGATCACGGCGGCCGGCTTGTTGAGCCCGGAGCCCTGGTCCTCCAGCAGCCGCTCGAACCACAGGAAGTCCGGAACCGTACCGTCGAAGTAGTTGTCGAACGGCATGGGCGTGCCGTGCACCAGCGGGATGCCGGCGCCGGCCCGCTTGAAGGCGTTGCCGGTCACGGCCAGCGATCCGAGGGACATCCCGTGGAAGGCGTTGGTGAAGGACACGATGGCCTCGCGCCCCTTCACCTTCCGGGCCAGCTTCAGCGCGGCCTCCACCGCGTTGGTGCCGGTCGGGCCCGGGAACATCACCTTGTACGGCAGGTCGCGCGGGCGCAGCACCAGATCCTGGAAGGTCCGCAGGAACGACCGCTTGGCGGTGGTCGACATGTCCAGGCCGTGGGTGACGCCGTCCCGCTCCAGATAGTCGAGCAGCGCCCGTTTCAGCACCGGGTTGTTGTGGCCGTAGTTCAGTGACCCGGCTCCGGCGAAGAAGTCGAGGTACTCGTGGCCGTCCTCGTCGTACATACGGCTGCCGTGCGCCCGGTCGAAGACGGTGGGCCAGCCGCGGCAGTAGCTGCGCACCTCGGACTCCACGGTCTCGAAGACGCTCAGGTCGGGCTGGGTGATGGTCACGACGAATCGCTCCTCAGTGCGAGAGGTGGGGGGTCAACGGGCCGATGCGGTACAGGACTTCGGGGTCGTGCGGACCGTCCGGGAACAGCGCTGTGTCGAACAGGACCTCGCGTTCCACGCGGGCGCCGTGCCGGGCGGCGAAGGAGGTGAACAGCCGCTCCGAGGCGGTGTTGCCCGGGGTGATCGTGGTCTCCACGCAGATCACCTCCAGCTCGGCCGCCACCCGGGCGGCGAGCCCGTCGAGCAGCCGGGCCGCGATGCCGCGGCCGCGGTGCGCGCCGTCGACGGCGACCTGCCACACGAGCAGGGTCCGCGGACGGTCCGGCCGCAGATACCCGGTGATGAACCCGATGGCCTCCCCGTCGCCGTCGCGCGCCACCGCGGAGGTCGCGGCGAAGTCCCGGCACCACAGCAGATAGCTGTAGGAGGAGTTCAGGTCGAGGGTTCCGGATTCCTTGGCGAGCCGCCAGAAAGCGGATCCGTCCGCCACCGACGGGCGGTCGATGTGCAGGTCTGCAGGTGTGTCTGCTGGTGCGGCAGTCATGCGAATTCAATTTACCGAGTGGAATTCGAAGATGCATGGCCGCTGGGGGTTGGGTGTGAAGGCGTCCTGTGTTATCACGCGGGCGCGTGCGATGAACTTTGCTCAGGTTTGTCCTGAATTTTTGCCGCAAAACCGGCACGCTGTGTAACGTGTCACACCCGTGTCACTCTCACGAGTTTCGCCGCAATTACGCCGCACGGTGTTCGCAGAATCTTTGCGTTTAGGGCTGGGGAAACGGGGCAGAAGAACACGGGAAGCTGTCGCCGATTTAATTTCTATAAAGGCTTTGAATTCAAGCCCCGGTAACCCCGTCAATACGTTCGCGAAGGATGCCCGCATGGCCGTTGTGCCGCGCGTACTCCTCGACGCCGTCGGGGAAAGCCTGAGGAGTGTCGGTGGTCATGCCGGGAGCGTGGCACGGCGGGCGCCTGCGGCTCGGCCCGTCCGGCGTACGAGGACGAGGCCGTTCAGGCCGGCGGGGGTCCGGGGGCGGAGCCCCCGGGAGGGCGGCCCCGGCTCAGCGCCAGGCGTCCTCCGCCGCCCGGCGCGCACCCTCCAGGTCCACCGGGACGCCCTGCTCCGCCAGTGCGGCGCCCACCGCCGCCAGGCAGGCCTGCACCGCCCCCGGCGTCGCGTCGGGCCCGTAGTGGTTGACCCGGATCATCTCCTTGGCCAGCGCACCGCCCCCCGCGGCCAGCGGCAGCGCGGGATCGCTCGCCAGGGCGCGGGCGACCAGGTCCGTGGCCGCCACGCCCGCCGGGGCGCGCAGCGTCGTCGCCACCGGGGCGGCCTCCGAGGTCTGGTGGACGTACGGCTCCAGGCCCCCGCCGAGGGCCACCGCGCCCGCGCGGGTCGCCGCCGCGGCGCAGCGGTGGCGACCCATCACCGTCTCCAGGCCCTCCGTCTCGATCCGCTCGACGCACGCCTCCAGCGCCAGCATCTCCAGCTGCGCCGGCGCGTGCAGCAGCGCCTTGCGCCCGCCGTCGACCCAGCGCTCCTTCCAGTCGAGGAGGGAGAGGTAGGAGCGGCGCGGCGCCCGCGGGTTGGCCGCCATCCGCGCCCACGCCCGCTCGCTCACCGACACCGCCGACACGCCCGCAGGTCCGCCCATCGCCTTCTGCGCCCCGATCACGCACAGGTCCACGCCCCACGCGTCGGGCAGCACCGGCTCGGCGCCGACGGAGGCGACCGCGTCCAGGTAGAACAGCGCGCCGTGCTCCCGGACCACCTCGCCGATCTCCGCGACCGGGTTGGTGTTGCCGGTGGCCGCCTCGGCGTGCACCAGGGAGACGAAGCCGATCTCCGGGTGCTCGGCGAAGGCGTCCCGGATCTGTTCGGCGGTCACCGCCGTGTGGAACGGCACGGCGAGGTCGTACACCGTGGCCCCGCAGTCCCGCAGCCAGTCCCCGAAGGTCTGCCCGTACGGCCCGGTGATCACGTTCAGCGCGACCGTGCCCGGCCCGGCGGTGCCCCGGATGGCCCCCTCCAGCGGCAGCAGCGCCTCGCCCTGCATGATCACGACGTCCTGCCGGGTGTCCAGCAGCCGGGCGACCCGGTCCTCGATCGCGGCGAAGCGCGCGGCGGTCAGCGGGGGCAGGTCGAGGAAGGGGTGGGTCACGGCGGTGCTCTCTTCGCTCACGGGGTGGACGAGGTCGAGGGTAGCGGGCCCATGTCAACCGCCCGGTGGCCCGCATCGCCCCGTCGCGGCGGTGACTTCTTAGGCCCAGCCGCCCCACAAGCATCACTTCTATTTGAGTGACCCAAACATTTCCTTATAATCAGAACTCTCAGTCCTTCAGGAGGTCCCCCGTGAACACCGTCCTCGGGCGCCGGGCCCGTGTCCTGGTCGCCGCCACCGCGACGGCCGGGCTGGTCCTCGTAGCCGGCTGCACGTCCAGCGACGACGGCGACGGCGGCAAGAAGACCGCCGCCGGTGGTGTCGAACTGGTCAAGGCCGGACAGCTCACCACCTGCACCCACCTGCCGTACCCGCCCTTCCAGTCGGAGATCGACGGCAAGGTGCAGGGTTTCGACGTCGCCCTGATCGACCTGGTCGCCGAGGACCTGGACGTCAAGCAGGAGATCCTCGACCAGCCCTTCGAGAACTTCAAGACCGGGGGCTCCCTCAACGCCGGCCAGTGCGACCTCGCCGCCGCCGGTATGACCATCACCGAGGAGCGCAAGAAGAACGTCGACTTCTCGGACCCGTACTTCGACGCCACCCAGGCGGTCCTCGCCGACAAGAAGAGCGGCATCTCCTCCTTCGCCGACCTCAAGGGCAAGAAGGTCGGCGCCCAGGCGCAGACCACCGGTGAGGACTACGCCAAGAGCAAGGGCCTGGACCCGGTCTCCTTCGAGTCCTCCGACGCCGTCCTCAACGGCCTGCGCACCGGCCAGGTCCAGGCGGTCGTCATCGACTACCCGGTGGTCCAGGGCTGGCTGAAGGACAAGGCCAACGCCGACGCCTTCGAGGTCGCCGAGCAGATCAACACCGGCGAGCAGTACGGCTTCACGGTGAAGAAGGGCAACGTCAAGCTGCGCGAGGCCATCAACAAGGCCATCGCGGACGCCAAGGCCGACGGCACCTACAAGAAGCTCTACGAGCAGTGGATCGGCCCGTACGACGAGACCGCGGCCTCCCCGTCCGCCTCATGACGAGTCCGGACACCGCACTCCAGCCGAAGAAGAAGGGCCTGACCCGGCGCCAGAAGCGCAGCCTGTCGCGCGGCGCCCAGTACGTCGTCTTCGTCGCGGCCGTGATCGCCTTCGCGGTCGCGGCCGACTGGGACCGGCTGGCCAACCAGTTCGCCCAGCGCGACATCGCGGAGCAGATGTTCCCCGAGGTCATCACGCTGGCGCTGAAGAACACCGTGCTCTACACCCTGTCCGGCTTCGCCGTCGGCCTGGTGCTGGGCATGGTCATCGCGCTGATGCGGCTGTCGTCCGTCGGCCCGTACCGCTGGCTCGCGGGCGTCTACATCGAGATCTTCCGCGGCCTGCCCGCCCTGCTGATCTTCATCTTCATCGGGGTGGCGGTCCCGCTGGCCTTCCCCGGCACGGAGATCCTCGGCGGCACCTACGGCAAGGTGGCCCTCGCGCTCGGCCTGGTCGCCGCCGCCTACATGGCGGAGACGTTCCGCGCGGGCATCCAGGCCATCCCCAAGGGACAGATGGAGGCGGCCCGTTCGCTGGGCTTCTCCCACGCGCGCGCGATGATCTCGATCATCCTCCCGCAGTCCTTCCGGGTCATCCTCCCGCCGCTCACCAACGAACTCGTCCTGCTCTTCAAGGACTCCTCGCTGGTGCTGTTCCTCGGTGTCACGCTGGAGGAGCGGGAGCTGTCCAAGTTCGGCCGGGACCTCGCCAGCCAGACCGCCAACTCCACGCCGATCCTCGTCGCCGGCCTGTGCTACCTGCTGGTCACGATCCCGCTCGGCTTCGTCGTACGCCGTATGGAGGCGAAGGCCCAGGAGGCCGTGAAATGACCCGCCCCGAGATCGAGATCCGCGACCTGCACAAGTCCTTCGGCGACAACCAGGTGCTGCGCGGCATCGACCTGGAGATCGGGCAGGGCGAGGTCGTCTGCGTCATCGGCCCCTCCGGCTCCGGCAAGTCCACCCTGCTGCGGTGCGTCAACCTGCTGGAGGAGCCCACCGAGGGCCAGGTGTTCGTCGGCGGCACGGAGGTCACCGACCCGGATGTCGACATCGACGCCGTACGCCGCCGGATCGGCATGGTCTTCCAGCAGTTCAACCTCTTCCCGCACCTCACCGTGACCGAGAACCTGACGCTGCCGCAGCGCCGGGTCCTGGGGCGGGACAAGGCCGAGGCCGCCCGCGTCGCCGCCGAGAACCTGGCCCGCGTGGGCCTCGCGGAGAAGGCGGACGCCTACCCGTCCTCCCTCTCCGGCGGCCAGCAGCAGCGCGTCGCCATCGCCCGTGCCCTGGCCATGGGCCCCGAGGTGATGCTGTTCGACGAGCCGACCTCCGCGCTCGACCCGGAGCTGGTGGGCGACGTCCTCGCGGTGATGCGCATGCTCGCCCGGGAGGGCATGACCATGATGGTCGTCACCCATGAGATGACCTTCGCCCGCGAGGTCGCCGACCGGGTCGTCTTCATGGACGGCGGAGTGATCGTCGAGGACGGCGCCCCGGAGCAGGTCATCACCCGTCCCGCCCACGAACGCACCCGCCACTTCCTCTCCCGTCTGCTCGATCCCGCGATGGCGGACGTCGAGGAGGAGATCTCGGACCAGGTGGGGAAGTCCGGCTAGCGGCTCACTAGGGTGCGGTGCATGAGCGATGGAGCGGTGCTGCACGTGAAGGGCCGGGTGCTCGTCTCACCCGACGACATCCGTGACGAACTCTGGGTCGTCGGCGGGCGGATCTCCTACGACCGTCCCGCCGGCGCCCGCGAGGTGCGCACGGTGACCGGCTGGGCGCTGCCCGGCCTGGTCGACGCGCACTGCCATGTGGGCCTCGACGCGCACGGCGCGGTCCCGGCGGACGTCGCCGAGAAACAGGCGCTGACCGACCGGGACGCGGGCACCCTGCTGATCCGCGACGCGGGCTCGGCCGCCGACACCCGCTGGATCGACGACCGCGACGACCTCCCGAAGATCATCCGGGCCGGGCGGCACATCGCCCGCACCCGCCGTTACATCCGCAATTACGCCTGGGAGATCGAGCCGGACGACCTGGTCGCGTACGTCGCCCAGGAGGCCCGGCGCGGCGACGGCTGGGTCAAGCTGGTCGGCGACTGGATCGACCGCGACCTCGGCGACCTGTCGGCGTGCTGGCCGCGCGAGGCGGCCGAGGCGGCGATCGCCGAGGCACACCGCCTGGGCGCGCGCGTCACGGCGCACTGCTTCGCGGAGGACTCGCTGCGCGACCTGGTCGAGGCGGGCATCGACTGCATCGAGCACGCCACCGGCCTCACCGAGGACCTGATCCCGCTGTTCGCCGAGCGGGGCGTCGCGATCGTCCCGACCCTCGTCAACATCGCCACCTTCCCCAAGCTGGCCGAGGGCGGCGAGACCAAGTTCCCGCGCTGGGCCGACCACATGCGCCGGCTGCACGCCCGCCGCTACGACACGGTCCGCTCCGCCTACGACGCCGGCATCCCGGTCTTCGTCGGCACGGACGCCGGCGGCTCCCTCGCCCACGGCCTCGCGGGCGCCGAGGTCGCCGAACTGGTCACGGCCGGCATCCCGGCGGTCGACGCGGTCTCCGCCGGGACCTGGGCGGCCCGCGCCTGGCTCGGCCGCCCCGGCCTCGACGAGGGCGCCCCCGCCGACGTGGTGGTCTACGAGACGGACCCGCGCGCGGACGTACGGGTGCTCACGGCGCCGCGACGGGTGGTGCTGAACGGACGGATAGTGGGCTGAGGGACAGGGGGTCCCCGCCCCCGGCATCAAACCCCGGGGCGGCCCCGCCGAGACCGGCCCCGCCGAGGCGGGTCTCGCCGAGACCGGCGGCAGCCCACGACGCCGTACTTGGCGGCGGGGCGGTCGCCCCGCCGACGTGGGAGCGGCGGTGGTGGCGGGGTCCCGCCGCCGAGGCGGAACCCTCACGGGCGGGACCGGGAGGGGGAAGGGCAAGGGCGCCGGGGGCGCAACCTTCGGGCTCAGCCCCCCTCCAGCACCCGCCCCAACGCCCCCAGCAGCCGTTCCACCGTCCCCCGGTCCCGCACCGCGATCCGCAGCCACTCCTCACCCAGCCCGGGGAACGTGTCCCCGCGCCGCACCGCGAAGCCCAGCTCCCGCAGCCGGTGCCGTACGCCCGCGGCCCCGGGCAGCCGGACCAGGACGAAGGGCCCCTCCGCGGGGGACACCACCCGCAGCCCCGCCCCGGCGAACGCCCCGAGCCCCGCCACGAGATGGGAACGGTCGGCCGCGACCCGGTGCGCCACGTGGGCCGCCTCGGCCAGCGCCCGCGGCGACACGCACGCCTCCGCCGCCACCAGCGCCGGTGTGGACACCGGCCACAACGGCTGGGCCCGCGCCAGCTCCGCGATGGTCTCCGGCGCCGCGAGGACGTAGCCGATGCGCAGCCCGGCCAGGCCCCAGGTCTTGGTCAGGCTGCGCAGGACGACCAGTCCGGGCACGTCCGTCCGCCCGGCCAGCGCCTCCCGCTCGCCGGGCACCGCGTCCATGAACGCCTCGTCCACGACGAGCGTCCGCCCGGGCCGGGCGAGCCCGGCGAGCGCGCCGGCGGGGTGCAGGACGGACGTCGGGTTGGTCGGATTGCCGACGACCACCAGGTCGGCGTCCTCGGGGACGGCAGCCGGATCGAGCCGGAAGCCGTCCTCCTCCCGCAGCAGCACCCGGCCGACCGAGTGCCCGGCGTCCCGCAGCGCCGCCTCGGGCTCGGTGAACTGCGGGTGCACGACGACGGGCCGCCGGACCTTCAGCGCCCGCGCCAGCAGCACGAAGGCCTCCGCCGCCCCCGCCGTCAGCAGCACCCGCTCCACCGGCAGCCCGTGCCGCGCGGCGACGGCGGCACGCGCCGCCCGCCCGTCGGGGTAGGCGGCCAGCCCGCCGAGCGAACCGGCGATCACCTCCCGCAGCCACGCCGGGGGTGTGTCGGACCGTACGTTCACCGCGAGATCGGTGAGCGCCGAGCCGTCGTCGCGTACCTCCGCGTCACCGTGGTGGCGCAGGTCGGGCCCGTCAGTGCGCATGGGAGTGGGTGTGTCCTCCGTGATGGTGGCCGTGACCGTGCCCGTGGTGGTGGCCGTCGTCGTCGGGGTGGTAGTGCGGCTGCTGCGGCATGCCCACCTTGTCCTCGAAGCCGGGCAGCGCGATCCGGTACACGCACGAGTCGCAGTTCATCCGCAGGTCGCCCTTCAGGGCCTCCTGGTAGCGCTCCATCACCAGGTCCAGCAGCTCCGGCTCCGGTCCGATGACGTCCGCCGACCGCACCTCGATCCCGGGGTGCGCCGCCGCCCAGCCCTCGGTCTGCTGACGCACCCGGTCCGGCAGGATGCCGGTGAACAGGAAGTACGGCAGGACCACGATCCGCCGCGCGCCCAGCCGCGCGCAGCGGTCCAGCCCGCTCGGCACGTCCGGCGCGGCCAGCGACACGAACGCGGTCTCGACCCCGGCGTAGCCGCGGCCCTCCCACAGCAGCCGCGCCGCCTTGTGCACCTCGGCGTTGGCGTCGGGGTCCGTCGACCCGCGCCCGACCAGCAGCACGGTGACGTCCGCGCGGTCCTCGGGGGTGCGGGCCGTGCCGCCCAGCGCCTCGTCCAGCCGCCGCTCCAGCACGGACAGGAGGGACGGGTGCGGGCCCAGGGGGCGGCCGTAGGTGTACGAGATGCCGGGGTGCCGCTCCTTCTCGCGGGCCAGCGCCGCCGGGATGTCGCCCTTGGCGTGCCCGGCGGACACCAGCATCAGCGGGACGGCCGCGAACCGGCGTACGCCCCGCTCCACCAGCTCGGTCACGGCCTCGCCGAGCGGCGGCGGGGACAGCTCGATGAAGCCGCCCGCGACGGGGAGTTCGGGGTGGCGGCGTCCCAGTTCCCGGACGAAGTCGCGGAACGCCTCGGCTCCGGCCTCGTCCCGGGTGCCATGGCCGGCGATGAGCAGGGCGGGCGGCGGGGTGGTCACTATTTCTCCTCGGAGTACGAAGTGGGGTGGTACAGCAGGGCGTTGAGCGCGGCGGCGGCGACCGCCGAGCCGCCCTTCTCGGACACGTTGCTCACGGCGGGCAGCCCGCTCCCGCGCAGTGCGGCCTTGGACTCGGCCGCCCCGACGAAACCGACGGGCAGGCCGATGACGAGCGCCGGATCGGCGTCCAGGGTGAGCAGTTCCTCCAGGGCGGTCGGCGCGCAGCCGATCACCCACAGCGCGCCCGGCCCGACCTGCTCGTACGCCAGCCGCATGGCGTGCGCGGAGCGGGTCAGCCCGGGACCGGCCTTCGCGTCCTTCAGCCGGCAGACCGTCTCGCGCCGGGTGATGCCCGCGGCGACCATCTCGACGTCCACGACGACGGGCGCCCCGGCGTGCAGCGCGGCGTACGCCTTCTCCAGCGCGGCCTCGTCCATGACGAGGTCGGTGGCGTAGTCGAGGTCGGCGGCGGAGTGGATGACCCGTTCCGTCACCGCCCGGGTCAGCGGCGGGAAGTGCGAGGTGTCCAGGCGGGCGCGCAGCCGCCGGAAGGACTCCTGCTCGATGGGGTGGACCACACGGTTCACTGGGCGTCCTCCTGCGATGCCTGCCAGCGGTAGCCGCGCGGTGTCACCATGCGGCCGGCGATCTCCCGGGTCGCGGTGTTGCCCACCGTCACGACCGTCATCATGTCGACCGTCGCCGGGTCGAGTGCGCCCAGTGTGGTCAGGCGGCTCGACTCGTCCGGCCGGGACGCGTTGCGGACGACACCGACCGGCGTCGTCGGCTCCCGGTGCCCGGCGAGGATGGCGAGCGCCTTCGGCAGCTGCCAGTCGCGGCCCCGGCTGCGCGGGTTGTAGAAGGTGACGACGAGGTCGGCCTCGGCGGCGGCGCGCACCCGCCGTTCGATGACCTCCCACGGAGTGTGCAGGTCGGACAGGCTGATCGAGACGTGGTCGTGACCGAGCGGCGCCCCGAGGATCGCCCCGGCGGCCAGCGCCGCCGTCACCCCGGGCACCCCGATCACGTCGATGTCGTCGGACGCCTCGGCGAGCGCGGGGGAGGCCATGGCGTACACGCCCGCGTCTCCGCTGCCGATCAGCGCCACCGCACGCCCCTCGCGGGCCTCGGCGACCGCCGTGCGGGCCCGCTCCTCCTCGGCGCCGAGCCCGGACTCCAGGATCCGGGTGCCGGGCCGCAGCAGGTCGCGGATCTGGTCGACGTACTGGTCGAGGCCGACCAGCACCGACGCCCGCTCCAGCTCGGCCTTGGCGCGCGGTGTGAGCAGGTCGCGGGCGCCCGGCCCGAGCCCCACCACCGCGAGCCGCCCGCGCCCGGGCCGCCGTACGACCGCGCAGGTCGCCATCGCGGGGCTGGCCGCGGACTTCCGCTTGGGCACGAGGAGTTCGCCGCCGCGCACCAGCGCCGCCGCCTCCGCGACCGACGGCGTGCCCACCGCGGCGAGCGGCGCGTCGGACGGGTTGGGCACGTCGACGCGGGCCAGTTCCTCGGCGGCGTACGTCACCAGCGGCACGCCCAGCCGGGCGGCGGCCCCGACGATCCCGGGCTCCTCGGCCTTGGCGTCCACGGTGGCCAGCTCGGCGACACTGCGCGCGGACAGCCCCGCGTCCCGCAGGGCGGTCTCGATCACATCGAGCACCTCCGCCACGGGCGCCCCCTTGGACGCGCCGACCCCGACGACCAGCGTCGGAGGACGCAGGACGGCCTCCCGCTCGGCGGGCTCCACCAGACGGTCCGTCACCCGGATCGCGTACGGGCCGTCCTCGGCGACCGGCAGCGGCGGCAGCGGCCACGCCACCTCCGCCCGCAGCGCCACCGGCTCCCCGTCCAGCAGGGCCCGCGACACCGCGGCGACCGCGCCCTCCACGGGCAGCCCGAGCGTGTCCAGACCCGCGATGCCGACGGCGTCCGTCGCCGTCGTCACCACCGGCTCCGCGCCCAGCACCGCGCCCACCTCGCGGGCGAGGTCGTTGGCGCCGCCACCGTGTCCGCCCACCAGCGACACGGCGTACCGCCCGCCCTCGTCGACACAGACCACACCCGGGTCGGTCGCCTTGTCGCCCAGCAGCGGCGCGACCAGCCGGACGACCGCCCCCGCAGCCAGGAAACACACCAGCTGCTCGCACTCGGCGAACGCCCGCCGCACGGCGTCCCCCACGGGTCCGTCGTAGACGCGGGTGCGGTCCGGCCACGCCGCGGCCAGCCGGTCCCGTGCCGCCGCTCCCGCCGCGGTGGCGGAAATGAGGCCGATCACTGGGCAACTCCTTCGGTACAGGCGGGACGGCGTACGCCCCACAGCAGGAACACTGGATTGGTCGCCGCGAGCCGGGTCACGTCCCCCGGCAGCGGCGCGAGCCGGGACGACTGCAACAGCACCCCGTCGCAGGAGAACCCGGCACCTGTCAGGGCCTCCCGCGCGGCCGGCACCCGGTCGAGCGCGGCCATCGCGACGACCACCGTGCGCCGCGCGCGCCGCGCGCACGCGGTGACGATCGCGGGCAGTTCGCGCCCCCCGCCGCCGACGAACACGGCGTCCGGGTCGTCGGCGAGATCCGCCAGCGCCTCCGGCGCCGCCCCGTGCACCACACGCACGTCCACCCCGTGCGCGGCGGCGTTGGCGCGGATCCGCTCCACCCCGTCCGCCGCCTTCTCCACGGCGACGGCCGCCGCGCCGAGCCGCGCGCACTCCACGGCCACCGAGCCGGAGCCCGCGCCGACGTCCCAGACCAGGTCGCCGATCCGGGGGCCGAGCCGGGCCAGGGCCAGCGCCCGCACCTCGAACTTGGTGATCATCGAGTCGCGGTGCGCGAAGTCCGCCTCGTCCAGCGCCCAGCCGGCGGGCCGTTCGGCCGGTCCGGCCACCGTGCGCACCGCGCCCAGCGCCCGCTCGGGATCCAGGGACAGGACGACGCTGACCGCCGTGCCCCAGTCGCGGGCCGCCGCATCGGCCGGTGTCATCCGCTCCACCCGCTCGCGCGCCGGATCGCCCAGCGCGGACGCGACGACCAGCACCCGCCCGGTGTCCCGCAGCGCCGCGCCCAGCTCGGCCGGACCGGCGCCCGGTCCGGTCAGCACCGCCACCTTGGGGTGCGCCCGGCACACGTTCACCGCCGTGCGCGGCTCCCGGCCGTGCGCGCTGACCACCACCGCGTCGTCCCACGGCAGCCCGGCCCGCGCGAACGCGGCGGCCACCGAGGACACCCCGGCGCGCACGTCGAGCCGCTCCGTCCCGAACCGTTCGGCGAGCGCCCGCACGATCCCGAAGAACCCGGGGTCGCCCGAGGCCAGCACCGCGACGGGCCGGCCCTTCTCGACGTACGGCTCCATCACGTCCAGCGCGGGCGCCAGCGGCCCGAGCACGATCCGCTCGGCGCCCTCCGGCAGCCGTACGGCGTCCAGGTGCCGCCGCCCGCCGACGACCAGCTCGGCACCGGCCACCGCCGCGTCCGGCACGGGCGCCCCGGTCCCCGTACCGATGACCGTGATCACGTCTGGGCACCCCGCGAGCGCAGCGCCCTGCGGGCCTCCGGGTCGGCCTTGCGGTACCCGTGGAAGTGCCCCGGGTGGTACAGGTGCGAGCGGGTGCCGTGCGCGTCCAGGGCCGGACCGACCAGGAAGAGCGTGTGCTTCCAGAGCTTGTGCTCCTTGACGGTCTCCTCCAGCGTGCCGATCGTGCACTTCACGACCAGCTCCTCGGGCCAGGTCGCCTGGTACGCCACGACCACCGGCGTGGTCGTCGGATAGCCGCCCTCCAGCAGCTCCCGCACCAGCTGCCCGCTGCGCGCCGCCGACAGGAAGACCGCCATGGTCGTGCCGTGCTTGGCGAACTCGCGGACCTCCTCGCCGGGCGGCATCGGCGTCTTGCCGCCGCCCAGCCGGGTCAGCACCACCGACTGCGCGACCTCCGGGATGGTCAGCTCCCGCTGGGCGAGCGCGGCGACCGCCGAGAACGACGACACGCCCGGCACCACCTCGGTGGCGATGCCGATCTCGTGGCAGCGGTCCAGCTGCTCCTGGGTGCCGCCCCACAGCGCCGGGTCGCCGGAGTGGATACGGGCCACCTTCAGGCCCTCGGTGTGCGCCCGTTCGTAGACGGCGACCACGTCCTCCAGGGACATCGTCGCCGAGTCCAGGACCTGCGCGTCCTCGCGCGCGTGCTCCAGGACCTCCGCCTGGACCAGGCTCGCCGCCCAGATCACGATGTCGGCCTCGGCGATCGCGCGCGCGGCGCGGAACGTCAGCAGATCGGCGGCGCCGGGGCCGGCACCGACGAAGGTCACCTTGCCGGCAGGGGTGTCGGCCATGGGGTCGGTTCCTCTCGTACGGAAGTCAACGCGGGTTCAACGCGGGTACATCGCGGGATGAAGACGGGATCAAGGCGGGATCAAGGCGGGATCAAGGCGGTTTCGACACGGGTCGAGGGCGGGGCGCCGTGGGGCGAGGCGGGCTCAGCGCATACCGGGCCGGAGGTGCGCGACCCGCCGCCGATCGGATAGCAAGGGCACATGGCGGTCTTCGTCGCGCTCGGCGCGTTCCTGATGACGCTGGCCGGCGGCTGGACGGCGCAGCGCGTGACCGACCGCCGCCATCTGGTGCTGGGCCTGGCCGGCGGCCTGATGCTGGGCGTCGTCGGCCTGGACCTGCTGCCGGAGGCGCTGGAGGCGGCGGGCACCGAGGTGCACGGCGTCCCGGCCGCCCTGCTGCTCTTCGTGGCCGGCTTCCTCGTAGCCCATCTGGTGGAACGTCTGCTGGCGGCTCGTCAGGCGGCGCACGGGGCCGGCGAGCACGACGGCCGGACGCCCGAGGTGGGCCTCACCGCCGCCGCGGCGATGGTCGGCCACAGCGCCATGGACGGCGTCGCCATCGGCGCCGCCTTCCAGGTCGGCCACGGCATGGGCGTCGCCGTCGCGCTCGCCGTGATCGCCCACGACTTCGCGGACGGCTTCAACACCTTCACCCTGACGACCGTCTACGGCAACGCCCGCCGCCGCGCCATCGCGATGCTGGTCGCGGACGCGGTCGCGCCCGTCGCCGGCGCGGCCTCCACGCTGCTGTTCACCATCCCCGAGCCCGTGCTCGGCGGCTACCTCGGCTTCTTCGGCGGCGCGCTGCTCTACCTCGCGGCGGCCGAGATCCTGCCCGAGGCCCACCACGAGCATCCGGCCCGCCCGACCCTGCTGTGCACGGTCGCGGGCGCGGCGTTCATCTGGCTGGTGGTCGGCATCGCCGAGTGACCACGCCCCCCGGCCGGTCACAGCTTCCCGCCCCGCCCGCCGTCCCGGCGCGCGGGCGCGATCAGCGTCGACAGATACGGCAGCGCCGCGCCGTCCAGCTCGGCGGCCGGCCGGATCGACTCCTCCGGCAGCCCCAGCGCGGAGCCCCACACGGCACCGTCGATCCGCCCGCTGTCGCGCAGTGCCTCGGCGACCTCGGCGGCCTGCCGCCCGAACTTGTACGCCACGACCGTGCCCGGCCCGTTCAGCGCGTCCTTCAGCACGGCCGCGCCCGCCGTCACCGGCACCAGCGTCAGGGGCTCGGTGCCCTCCGTCAGCACGGCACCCGAGCGGGCCGCGAGATCCTGCATCGCGGTGATCCCGGGCACCGTCTCGACGACCGTGCCCGGCACCAGCTCGGCGACGGTCTGCGCGAGATAGGTGAACGTCGAGTACACGTTCGGGTCCCCGATGGTCGCGAACGCCACCGAGCCCCGCGCCCGCAGCAGCTCCGCGACCCGCTCGCCGGCCGCGTCCCAGGCCGCCTCGCGCCGCGCCCGGTCCGTCCGCTCGTTCAGCGCGAACACCACCCGGACGACCTTCTCCCCGGGCACGTAGTGCAGCACGGTCGCCTCCGCGCGCCCGCGCTCACCGGTGTCCATGACCGGCACCACGACGACCTCGGCGGCCCGCAGCGCGTTCACGCCCTTCACGGTCACCAGCTCCGGGTCGCCCGGACCGACCCCCACTCCGACCAGCCTGCTGCTCATGACGTCCGGCACCTCTCCACGAACCGACGGGCGACACCGGGCTCGGACGCCCAGTGCGTGTGCAGATAACTCGCGTGCACAGCGCGCTGTACGAAACCTTCGACGCGCCGCTCGGGCGCCCGCACCCCCCACGCCGGGGCCGCCCCCGCGCCGGGCTCGACGACGGTGCGGTGGAACTCGTGCCCCCGCATCCGCGTCCCGGCCGGCGCCAGCACACTGTCGCCCACGGCCACCGCGTCCCGGTAGCCGAGAGTCAGCCGCTCGCTCATCCGCGCGGAGGCGTCCAGCACCCCGCACATCGGCTGCCCGTCCAGCTCCCGGCACAGATACAGCAGCCCCGCGCACTCGGCGGCCACGGGGGCACCGGAGCGCGCCAGTTCGCCGACCGCCCCGCGCAGCGCCTCGTTGGCGGACAGCTCACCGGCGTACACCTCCGGGAAGCCGCCGCCGATCACCAGCCCCGCCGTGCCCTCGGGCAGCGCCTCGTCCCGCAGCGGATCGAAGGTCACCACCTCGGCACCGGCGGCGGTCAGCAGCTCGGTGTGCTCGGCGTAGGAGAACGTGAACGCCGCACCACCGGCCACGGCGACCACGGGGCGCGTCCCGCCGGAGACCACCGGCGGTTCCCACTCCTCGTCCGGCAGCGGGCCCGCGCTCCGCGCCAGCCCCGCCAGCGCCTCCAGATCGCACCCGGCCTCGACCTGCGCGGCCATCGCCGCCACGGCCTCCACCGCCGCGCTCCGCCGCTCGGCGACCGGCACCAGCCCCAGATGCCGCGACGGCGTGTCCACCTGCGGCGCCCGCCGCAGGACCCCGAGGACCGGCACCCCGGACGCGTCCAGCGCCTCCCGCAGCAACGCCTCGTGCCGGTCGGAGCCGACCTTGTTGAGGATCACGCCCCCGATCCGCACCCCGGGATCCCAGGACGCGAACCCGTGCACCAGCGCCGCCACCGACCGCGACTGCGACGAGGCGTCCACCACCAGCACCACCGGCGCCCGCAGCACCTTCGCCACCTGCGCGGTGGACGCCAGCTCGCCCTCCCCGGCCGCCCCGTCGTACAGCCCCATCACACCCTCGACGATCGCGAGGTCGCACCCGCGCGCCCCGTGCAGGAACAGCGGAGCGACCAGCTCCGGCCCGCACAGGTACGCGTCGAGGTTGCGGCCCACGCGCCCGGTCGCGAGCGCGTGGTAGCCGGGGTCGATGTAGTCCGGCCCGACCTTGTGCGGGGACACGGCGAGTCCCCGCGCGGCGAACGCGGCCATCAGCCCCGTGGCGACGGTGGTCTTGCCGCTCCCGGACGAGGGCGCGGCGACGACCAGCCGGGGGACGGACGAGGAGGGGTTCACCACTCGATGCCCCTCTGCCCCTTCTGCCCGACGTCCATGGGGTGCTTCACCTTGGACATGTCGGTCACGAGGTCGGCGAAGCCGACCAGTTTCTCCGGCGCGTTCCGCCCGGTGATGACGACGTGCTGGGTCCCCGGACGGTCCCGCAGCACCCGCACGACCTCGTCCGTGTCCACCCAGCCCCAGTGCATGGGGTACGCGAACTCGTCCAGCACGTACAGCCGGTACGTCTCGTTCGCCAGGTCCCGCTTGACCTGCTCCCAGCCCTCGCGGGCCTTCTCCTCGTTGTCCATCTGCGCGTCGCGCTGCACCCAGGACCAGCCCTCGCCCATCTTGTGCCAGGCGACGGTCCCGCCCTCACCGGAGTCCCCGAGCACCCGCAGCGCCCGCTCCTCGCCGACCTTCCACTTCGCCGACTTGACGAACTGGAACACCCCGATCGGCCACCCCTGGTTCCAGGCGCGCAGCGCCAGCCCGAAGGCGGCGGTCGACTTGCCCTTGCCGACACCGGTGTGCACGACGACGAGCGGCCGGTTACGCCGCTGACGCGTCGTCAGACCATCGTCCGGAACGACACTCGGCTGTCCCTGCGGCATTACGCGGCCCTCCTCTGTACGTCCTTCACCAGACCGGCGATCGCATCGGCCCGCAGCTCGTCCAGCGTCACGGCCGTACCGCCCAGCTCGGCGGCGAGCTGCCCCGCCAGGCCCAGCCGCACCGGCCCCGACTCGCAGTCCACGACCACCGACGCGACTCCCTCGGCCGCGAACAGCCGCGCGGCCCGCCCGGCCAGCGCCACCGGCTCGGGACCGCCCGTCGCCCGCCCGTCGGTCACCACCACGACCAGCGGCCGGCGCGCGGCGTCCCGCAGCCGCTCCACCCGCAGCACGTCGTGCGCCTTCAGCAGCCCCGCCGCGAGCGGCGTACGGCCGCCCGTCGGCAGCGACTCCAGCCGCGCGGCGGCGGCGTCCACGGACGACGTCGGCGGCAGCGCCACCTCGGCCGCCGCCCCCCGGAAAGTCACCAGGCCCACCTTGTCCCGCCGCTGGTAGGCGTCCAGCAGCAGCGACAGCACGGCACCCTTCACCGCGCTCATCCGCTGCCGCGCGGCCATCGAACCCGAGGCGTCGACCACGAACAGCACGAGGTTGCCCTCGCGCCCCTCCCGGGTCGCCTGCCGCAGATCGTCCCGGCGGACCACGAGCCCCGGCCCGGACCGGCCGCGCGCCCGCTGATGCGGGGCCGCGGCCTGCACGGTCGCGGCCAGGTGCAGCTTGGTCAGCGTGCCCCGGGGCCGCCGGGCCCCCGTCGTCCGCCCGTGCTCCGTCCGCGCCCGCGAACGCCGCCCGGCGGCGCCCTCGCCGATGCCCGGCACGCTCAGCACCTTCGCCCGGAACGGCTCCGCCGCCCGCACGGCCGACTGCTCCCCGGCGCCCGACGGCTGCGGCTCGCCACCCTCCCCGGCCTCCGGACGGGCGGCCGTGTCGCCGCCCTGCGGACCGGCGTCGTCGGGAGCCGGCTGCCCGCCGCCCCCGCCGCCCCCGCCGGGACCGTCCGGGTCCGGGTCCGGATCCGAGTCGTCCTCCCCGGAGAACTCCTCCAGGGTCTGGTCCAGCTTGTCCTCGTCGAGGCCGGGCGCGTCGAAGGGGTTCCGGCGCCGACGGTGCGGCAGTGCCAGCAGCGCCGCCTGCCGCACATCCTCGGCGAGCACGTCCGTCCGGCCCGCCCAGGCGGCCAGCGCGGTCGCCGTACGCGCCATCACGATGTCGGCGCGCATGCCGTCCACCTCGAACGCCGCGCAGGTCGCCGCGATCTGCCGCAGCGCCCCGTCGCCGAGCCGCACCTGCGGCAGCAGCCGCCGCGCCGCGACGATCCGCTCCCGTACGGCGGCCTCCTCCTCGGCCCAGCGCGCGGCGAACGCGGCGGGATCGTCGTCGTGGGCCAGGCGCCTGCGCACGACCTCCACCCGCTGGTCCGGCTCCCGCGAGGCGGCGACCTCGACGGTCAGCCCGAACCGGTCGAGCAGCTGCGGACGCAGCTCGCCCTCCTCCGGGTTCATCGTCCCGACCAGCAGGAAACGCGCGGCGTGCCGCACGGACACGCCCTCGCGCTCGACGTACGAGGCGCCCATCGCGGCGGCGTCGAGCAGCAGGTCGACCAGGTGGTCGTGGAGGAGGTTGACCTCGTCGACGTACAGGATCCCCCGGTGCGCGTCGGCGAGCAGGCCAGGCTCGAACGCTTTCACGCCCTCCGCGAGCGCCCGCTCGATGTCCAGCGCGCCGACCAGCCGGTCCTCGGAGGCACCGACGGGCAGCTCGACCATCCGCGCGGGACGCGCCGTCCCCGCACCCGCCTCGTGCGGCCCGTCGGGGCAGCCGGGGTCCGGGGCGGCCGGGTCGCACGAGAACCGGCACCCCGGCACCACGGCGACCTCGGGCAGCAGCGCCGACAGCGCCCGTACGGCCGTGCTCTTCGCGGTGCCCTTCTCGCCGCGCACGAGCACACCGCCGACCGCCGGGGACACGGCGTTCAGCAGCAGCGCGAGCCGCAGATCGTCCTGGCCGACAACGGCCGTGAAGGGGAAGGGAGTGGTCACTGGTCGCCCTCCAAGTCGCCTTCCAGCTCCAGGTATGTGGCGCGCAGCCGCTCCAGCGTGTCCGCGTCCGGCTCGGCCCACAGGCCCCGGTCCGCCGCCTCCAGCAGCCGCTCGGTGATGCCGCGCAGCGCCCACGGGTTGGACTTCTTCATGAAGTCCCGGTTCTCCGGGTCGAAGACGTACTCCGCGCTCAGCTTCTCGTACATCCAGTCGTCCACGACTCCCGCGGTGGCGTCGTAGCCGAACAGGTAGTCCACGGTCGCCGCCATCTCGAAGGCGCCCTTGTACCCGTGCCGGCGCATGGCCGCCATCCAGCGCGGGTTCACCACGCGGGCGCGGAAGACGCGGTGCGTCTCCTCGCCCAGCGTCCGCGTCTTCACCTGGTCCGGCGTCGCCGAATCGCCCACGTACGCCTCGGGGTTGGCACCCGTCAGATGCCGCACCATGGCGACCATGCCGCCGTGGTACTGGAAGTAGTCGTCCGCGTCGACCAGGTCGTGCTCGCGGGTGTCGACGTTCTTCGCCGCCACCGCGATCCGCTTGAACGCCGTCTCCATGTCCCCGCGCGCCGCCCGCCCGTCGAGCCCGCGCCCGTAGGCGTAGCCGCCCCAGACCGCGTACACCTCGGCGAGGTCCGCGTCCGAGCGCCAGTTGCGGGCGTCGATCAGCGGCAGCAGGCCCGCGCCGTACGCCCCCGGCTTGGAGCCGAAGACACGGGCCGTCGCGCGCCGCCGGTCACCGTGCTCGGCGGTGTCCTCGTCCACGTGCGCCCGCACGTAGTTGGACTCGGCGGGCTCGTCCAGCTCGGCCACCGCCCGCACCGCGTCGTCGATCAGCGCGACGACGTGCGGGAACGCGTCCCGGAAGAAGCCGGAGATACGGACCGTGACGTCGATGCGGGGCCGCCCCAGTTCCTCCAGGCCGATGACCTCGAAGCCGGTGACGCGCCGGGACGCCTCGTCCCACACCGGGCGGCAGCCCAGCAGCGCCAGGATCTCGGCGATGTCGTCACCCTGGGTGCGCATCGCGGAGGTACCCCAGACGGTGAGGCCCACGGACTTCGGGTACTCCCCGTTGTCGGCGAGATACCGCTGCACCAGCGAGTCCGCCAGCGACTGCCCGACCTCCCAGCTCAGCCGGGAGGGAATCGCCTTGGGATCGACCGAGTAGAAGTTGCGGCCGGTCGGCAGGACGTTGACCAGGCCGCGCGTCGGGGAGCCCGAGGGGCCCGCCGGGACGTATCCGCCGTCCAGCGCCTTGAGGATGTGCCCGATCTCGTCCGTCGTCCGGGCCAGGCGCGGCACGACCTCGGTGCAGGCGAACTCCAGCACGGCGACGGCGTCGGGCAGTTCGCTGCCCAGCACCTCGCGCACGAGGCCGGGCACCGAGGAGACCGCCCAGTCCCGCGCCTCCATGCCCTCCGCGATCCGCCGGCACAACTGCTCCAGCAGGTCGATCGCGTCGGCCGCGGTCCGTGCCGGGCCCTCCACCAGGTCCGTCAGCTCCACCGGCACCTTCAGCGGCGCGCCCGGTTCGGCCAGCAGCTCCTTCTCGACCAGCCCGAAGTGCGCGGCCAGGGCCGCCCGCAGCCCCGGCAGGGCGTTCGCCCGCCCGCCCCACACCTGCGAGGCGCGCAGCACGGCCAGCACCAGGTTCACCCGCGGCTCGCCGACCGGCCCGCCGCCGAGGATGTGCAGTCCGTCGCGGATCTGCACATCCTTGATCTCGCACAGATAGCCGTCGATGTGCATGACGAACTCGTCGAACTCTTCGTCGTCGGGCTGCTCGTCCACATGCAGGTCGTGGTGCAGCTCGGCCGCCTTGACCAGCGTCCAGATCTGCGCCCGCACGGCCGGCGCCTTCGCCGGGTCCAGGTCGGAGACGAGCGCGTACTCGTCGAGCAGCTGCTCCAGCTTGGCCAGGTCCCCGTAGGTGTCGGCGCGCGCCATCGGCGGCACCAGGTGGTCGACGACCGTGGCGTGCCCGCGCCGCTTGGCCTGGGTGCCCTCGCCGGGGTCGTTGACGATGAACGGGTAGATCAGCGGGAGGTCGCCGAGGACGGCGTCCGGCGCGCAGCCCCCCGACAGCCCGAGCCCCTTGCCCGGCAGCCACTCCATGGTGCCGTGCTTGCCCATGTGCACGATGGCGTCGGCGCCGAAGGTGTCGTCCAGCCAGCGGTAGGCCGCCATGTAGTGGTGGGACGGCGGCATGTCGGGGTCGTGGTAGATCGCGATCGAGTTCTCGCCGAAGCCGCGCGGCGGCTGGATCATGACGACGACGTTCCCGAACTGCAAGGACGCCAGCACGATGTCCTCGCCGTCGACGTAGAGGCTGCCCGGCGGCTCGCCCCACGCCTCGCGCATCGCCTCGCGCAGCTCGGGGTCCAGCTTCTCGAACCACGCCCGGTAGTCGGCGAGCGGCACGCGCGCCGGCGCGGCGGCCAGCTGCTCCTCCGTCAGCCACTCCACGTCGTGGCCGCCGGCCTCGATGAGCCGGTGGATCAGCTCGTCGCCGCCCGCGGGGTACTCGGTGACCCCGTACCCGGCGTCCCGGAGGGCGTCCAGCACGCGCACCGCGGACGCGGGCGTGTCCAGGCCGACCGCGTTGCCGACGCGGGAGTGCTTGGTGGGGTAGGCGGTGAAGACGAGCGCGACCTTCTTCTCCGCGTTCGGCTTGTGCTTCAGCCGCGCGTGCCGTACGGCGATCCCGGCGACGCGGGCGGCCCGCTCCGGGTCGGCCACGTACACGGGTACGTCGTCCGGGCCCTGCTCCTTGAAGGAGAACGGCACGGTGATCAGACGGCCGTCGAACTCGGGGATCGCGACCTGCATCGCCGCGTCCATGGGGGAGAGGGCGGCGTCGGACTCGTCCCAGGCGGCCCGCGAGGAGGTGAGGCACAGTCCTTGCAGCACGGGGACGTTCAGGTCCGCGAGCGCGCCGATGTCCCAGGACTCCTCGTCGCCGCCCGCGGAGGCCTGGGAGGCGTGGGTGCCGCCGGCCGCGAGGACGGTGGCGACCAGGGCGTCGGCGCGCTGGAGGATCTCGTACAGCCCCGGGTCCGCGCCGCGCAGCGAACCGCAGTACACCGGGAGGGCGTTGGCGCCCTGCGCCTCGATCGCCTCGCACAGGGTGTCGACGAAGGCGGTGTTGCCGCTCAGCTCGTGGGCCCGGTAGAAGAGCACGCCGACGGTCGGGCGGCCGTCCTCGACGGCGTGGGAGCCGTGCACCCCGTACTCGGGCATGGGCTGCGGCGCGGTGAACCCCTCGCCGGTCAGCAGCACGGTGTCGGACAGGAACCGGGCGAGTTCGGTGAGGTTGTCCGGCCCGCCCTCGACCAGGTACTTCAGCGCCTCCGCGACCACTCCGGCGGGCACGCTGGACTCCGCCATCAGCTCCGCGTCCGGCACGGCCTCGCCGCCCAGCAGCACGGTGGGCACGCCGGACGCCTTCAGCGCGGCGAGCCCGTCCTCCCAGGCGCGCTTGCCGCCGAGCAGCCGTACGACGGCGATGTCCGCGCCGTCGATCAGGCCCGGCAGCTCCTCCCGGACGTCCACCCGGGTCGGGTTGCCGATCCGGTAGGGCGCGCCGGAGGCACGGGCCGCCAGCAGATCGGTGTCGGCGGTCGACAACAACAACACAGTGCCAATGCCAGTGCTCATGCGGGCGCTCCCGGGGGGATGAAAGGCAGTCCTTGCGGCGCACCGGACTCGATGAGCCGCCACAGCGCGTCCGTGTCCGCGTGCTGTTCGATCAGGTCGCCGAGCCGGTCGAGCTGCTCCTCGCGCAGCGCGGCGAACGAGGTGTCCGGGGCCGGCACGAAGCGGCGGCCCGCGGCGGCGGCCACCTCGCGCAGGAAGGCGCGCCGGAAGCCGTCCGACTCCAGGGAGCCGTGCCAGTGGGTGCCCCAGGTCTGGCCGACCCGGCAGCCGTCCAGGAAGGGTTCCCCGCCCAGGACTTCGGCGACGCCATGGTGGATCTCGTAGCCCTCGACCGGCTCGCCGAGGGCTTCCCCGCTCGGCCGGGTGAGGGTCTTCTCACGGGCGAACCGCACCCGCACGGGCAGGATCCCGAGCCCGTCGACGTGTCCGCGGCGGCTCTCCACGTCGTCCTCGATGTGCTCGCCGAGCACCTGGAAGCCGCCGCAGACGCCGAGCACGGGGCGCCCTTCGGCGGCCCGGCGCGCGAGCGCGCCGGCCAGCCCGCGCTCCCGCAGCCACTCCAGGGCCCGTACGGTGCCGCGCGTGCCCGGGACGACCACGAGGTCGGCGTCGGCCAGTTCCTCGGGCCGGTCCACGAACCGCACGACGACGCCGGGTTCGGCGGCCAGCGCGTCCACGTCCGTGAAGTTGGACATCAGCGGCACCGCGCAGACGGCGACCCGCAGCACGTCCTCGCCGACGGGCGGGGCCACGTTCGACTCCCGCACGGTGCCGCGCAGCGACACCCGCAGTCCGTCCTCCTCGTCGATGCCCAGACCGTGCCGGAACGGCAGCACGCCGTACGAGGGCCGCCCGGTGAGGTCGCGGAGCATGTCGAGCCCGGGCTCCAGCAGGGAGACGTCACCGCGGAACTTGTTGACGAGGAACCCGGCGACCAGCTCCTGGTCCTCGCGCGACAGCAGCGCCACGGTCCCGAAGAAGGACGCGAAGACACCGCCGCGGTCGATGTCGCCGACGACGAGCACGGGCAGCCGCGCACCGCGTGCGATGCCCATGTTCACGATGTCCGTCCGGCGCAGATTGATCTCGGCCGGACTGCCCGCCCCCTCACAGATCACCGCGTCATACGTGCCCCGCAGTTCGGCGAGACAGTCCAGCACGGTGCCGAGCAGCCTCCGCTGGCGCCCGCCGTGGTAGCCGCGCGCGCTCATCTCGCCCACCGGCTTGCCGAGCAGCACCACCTGGCTGCTCTGCTCGCCGCCGGGCTTGAGCAGCACGGGGTTCATCAGCGCGGTCGGCTCGACACGGCAGGCCTGCGCCTGCATGGCCTGCGCCCGCCCGATCTCCGCCCCCTCACGCGTCACGAACGAGTTGAGGGACATGTTCTGCGCCTTGAAAGGCGCGACCTTGACCCCTTGCCGCACCAGCCACCGGCAGATTCCGGCGGTGACGACGCTCTTGCCCGCGTCGGAGGTGGTGCCGGCGACGAGGAGACCACCGTTCATCGCTTACGCCCCTTCCCTATGAGGCGTGCGCCCGCGCACACGCCGAGCGCCAGCCAGCTCACGCGCCGGGAGAGCCGTACGGCCCGCTGGATGTCGGTGACGTGGACGGCACGCCCCGGCGTGTTCAGCACGGGCCGGTGCTCCACGCGCCCCCCGTACGACAACGTCCCGCCCAGCCGCACCCCGAGCGCCCCCGCGAACGAGGCCTCCACGGGCCCGGCGTTGGGGCTCGGATGCTTGCGGGCGTCGGCCCGCCAGGCCCGCACGGCACCGCGCGGATCGTCGCCCGCCACGGCCGCCAGTACGGCGGTCAGCCGCGCCCCCGGCCATCCCGCGAGGTCGTCGAGCCGGGCGGAGGCCCATCCGTAGCGCCGGTAGCGGGGCGACTTGTGCCCGACCATGGCGTCCAGCGTGTTGACGGCCCGGAACCCGAGCAGCCCCGGCACCCCGCCGACGGCCCCCCACACCAGCGCCCCCACCACGGCGTCGGAGGTGTTCTCCGCGACGGACTCGACGACGGCCCGGGCGATCCCGTCCCCGTCGAGCGCCTGCGGATCGCGCCCGCACAGATGCGGCAGCCGCTCCCGCGCGGCCTCGACGTCACCGGCTTCCAGGGCCCGCCCGATGGCGGCCGCCTCGCGTGCCAGCGACGTACCGCCGACGACGGCCCAGGTGGCGGCACCGGTCAGCGCGACGGAGGCGGCGGGGGAGGAGCGTACGACGCGGGAGACGGCCGCCCCCAGCGCCACGGCGCCGCCGGCGCACACCAGGGTGTGCAGCGCGCCCCGGCCCCGGTGGTCGCGGTACAGAAGGTGTTCCACGGCGGCCGCGGCTCGCCCGAACGCGGCGACCGGATGCCCGCGGCGCGGATCGCCGAGGAGCAGATCACCGAGAAGACCGGCGGCGGCGCCGTACGCGAAGACGCGATCGGCACGCATCGGGCTCAGCCGGCCGCGGGAACGGGCAGGGCCCCGGCACCGACGGCGGTACCTGTGGCGCTGAACCTCAACCTCGAACGGCGGCAGCCGAGCATCGCGTTATGTCCTCACTCAGGGTGTCCGCGCCCTGGTTCGACGAGACCGGCGGTGAGAGTTCCTGGCTCCCGGGGTGGTTCTTTCCCGGTCACAGTGGCGGGACCGCGCCGGATTCGCACCGGGCTTCCTCTCCTGCCGCCGTACATGGCTCCGGCAGTCCACCATGGGGCCGGAACACCCGTCAACTTGCCGTTGACCTGCGAGGGGGGAGTGTGCAGAACCCCACACGCCCCCGCGTGAGCGGGCGCGAGAAAGAGGGGCGGGTACGGGATTCACGTCCCGTACCCGCCCCTCGCCCGGGCGGTTCCCCGCTCAGGCCACGATCAGATAGATCCCGTACGCCACCGCCGCCGCACACGCCGCGAAGCAGACGTACGCCCCGGTGACCGCGAGGGGCGCCGAGCCGCCCTGGGCCGCCGCGCGCTCGCGGCGGGACAGGCCGGTGATGCCGAGGGTGAAGAGGGCCACGAGGGCCACGGTGACCACGAGGCTGACGCCGAAGACGGAGCCGAGGGCCGCCCAGTCGATCTTCATGCTGATTCCTTACGTACCTGGTGCGCGGGGCTCAGACCGCTGCCTGCGAGGGCGCCGGGTCCGTGCTGGCGGGGGAGGCCGGGGCCGGGATGGTGGCGGCCAGCTCCTCGGCCGCGGCGGCGGTCGGCGGCGGGGTCACGGCGGCCATGGCGGTGGTCACCACGCCGGGCGACTCCTGCTCCGCGGTGTCGTCGACGTCGTTGACGTTGGTGTGGTCCACGACCTCGCGCCGGGAGACCTTCCAGATCGCGAAGCTGGAGCCGACGAGGAAGACCGCGACGACCGCGGTGCCCCAGTCGCCGAAGTTGGTCACCCACTCGGCGAGCGCGCCGACCAGGCCGGCGGCCGGCAGGGTCAGACCCCAGGCGACGAACATGCGGGTCGCGGTGGACCAGCGCACCACACCGCCCTTGCGGCCGAGGCCCGCGCCCATCACCGCGCCGGAGACCGAGTGCGTGGTGGAGAGGGAGAAGCCGAGGTGGGAGGAGGCCAGGATGACCGTCGCGGCGCTGGTCTGGGCGGCGAAGCCCTGCTGCGGCTGGAGGTCGGTGAGGCCCTTGCCCATGGTGCGGATGATGCGCCAGCCGCCGAGGTAGGTGCCGAGCGCGATGGCGACGCCCGCGGAGAGGATGACCCACATGGGCGGGTCGGAGTCGGGGGCGAGGGTGCCGCCGGCGACCAGGGCGAGGGTGATGATGCCCATCGTCTTCTGGGCGTCGTTGGTGCCGTGGGCGAGGGAGACCAGGCCCGCGGAGGCGATCTGCCCGGCCCGGTAGCCCTTGGCCGCGGCCTTGCCGTCGGCCTTCTTGCCGAGCGTGTAGGTCAGCCGGGTCGCGATCATCGCGGCGGCGCCCGCCACCAGCGGGGCGGCGATCGCCGGGATCAGCACCTTGGTGACCAGCACGTCGCCGTGGACGGCGCCGACGCCGGCCGAGGCGACGGTGGCACCGATCAGACCGCCCATGAGGGCGTGCGAGGAGGAGGACGGCAGTCCGACCAGCCAGGTCAGCAGATTCCACAGGATCGCGCCGACCAGCGCGGCGAAGATGACCTCGGGACGTATGCCGCTCTCGTCGACCAGGCCCTTGGAGATGGTGTTGGCGACTTCCACCGAGAGGAAGGCGCCGACGAGGTTGAGGACGGCGGACATGGCCACCGCGACCTTCGGCTTGAGCGCACCGGTCGAGATGGTGGTGGCCATCGCGTTGGCGGTGTCGTGGAAACCGTTCGTGAAATCGAACGCGAGTGCGGTTATCACCACAATCGCGAGGATCAGCGAGATGCCTTCCATTTACCCAGGCAATCGTTCGAGGTCATTGGCTGGTCGAACGTAGGTAACGCAGATGAACGCAAGGTGAACTGGGAAGGGCATGACGGTGTCGCTCAACGGGAACCGGGCCTTCGCCGTCGATTCCTCGGCGCCCCGCCCGTGACGGGATGCTCTGGTGGGAGGCCCGCGGCCCCCGTGTCGCACCGCCCGGAGCCCTTTTCGAGGCCTTTCGCCCCGTCCGCCGGCCCGCCGGGGAGATCCTGGTCACCCCGCACCGTCCTGCCGCCCGGCCAGGCGGTTCGCGATCACCGCTCCGCCTGGCAGGATCGCGCCATGGCTGAGCAGCGAGGGCACCAGCGGGACGGCCGGGAGCGTGCGCGGGACGGCCGGGATGGCGCGCCGGACGGGGCGGAGCCGCGCGGGAGCGAGGCGGCGGCCCGGGCCTGGGAGGCCCTGGTCGCGACCGCCCGGCGCACCGTCGCCGACGGGCTGGTCGTCGGCACCTCCGGCAATGTCTCCGTACGGCTCGGCGACACCGTCCTGGTCACACCGTCGGGCGTACCCTACGACCGGCTGACGCCCGCCGATCTCACCGCGGTCGACCTCGCCGGCCGCCAGGTGCGCGGCTCCCTCGTCCCGACGAGCGAGCTGCCCATGCATCTCGCCGTCTACCGCCACACGGACGCCCGCGCCGTCGTCCACACCCACGCGGTGCACGCGACGGCCGTCTCGACGCTCGTCCCCGAGCTACCGGTGATCCACTACATGACCGCAGCCCTCGGCGGGCCCGTACGGGTCGCCCCCTACGCGACCTACGGCACCGAGGCGCTGGCCGAGAACATGCTCCGCGCCCTCGACGGCCGTTCCGGCTGCCTCCTCCAGAACCACGGCACGATCACCTACGGCGCCACCCTCGACCAGGCCTACGACCGCACGGCCCAGCTGGAATGGATGTGCCGCCTGTGGCTGACGGCCTCCTCCGTGCCCGGCTCCACCCCGTCCCTCCTGTCGGCGGACCAGCTGGCGGAGACCGCGGAACGGCTCAAGGGGTACGGGCAGCACGGCTGACGCCGGGCCGCACGCTGGAGCGCGCCCCGCCCTGCCCGCCCGACGGCCCCGCCCTGCCCGGCCCACGGCCGCTCGCGACCCGGACACCGCCGCCCCGCCCGGCGGAGGCTCGGGTTGCCCTGCTTGGTGGTGGGGCCGGCCGCGTGCTGCCCCGTCCGGTGGCGGGGGACCGGCCGCACGGCGACCCGCCCGGCGCCAGCGGGGAAAGCGGTGGCACCCCACCCCGCCCGGCGGGCGGCGCCCGGCGCACCCGGAGGAACCCTCACCCCGAACACGTCCTCCCACTGGCCGCCCGCCGTCTCCGCCCGGACACTGGACCCGTGCGCCCTGTCAAAGCGACGGCCGCTGCCGTCACCGCCATGACAGTCGCCGGTGCCGCCGCGGTGGCCGCCGGCCGGTTCGCCAGCGACGCCGCGCTCAGGACGCCGCCGGGCCGCCCGTTGCCGACCGAACCCCGGCTCACCGTGCACGGCACGGCCGCGGGCCGGATCACCCTCACCCGGGACCTCGCCTCCCTGCGCCCCGGCACCTACGGCCTGGCCGGCGACGGGATGCACGCGGTCGTCGGCCCCGTCCTGGACACCGCCCCGCACCCCGCCGACACCGTCGTCCGCCGGCTGCACCGCGTCACCCACGGCACCCTGGAACCCGGCGACAAGGTCTGGCTGACCCCGAACGCGTACATCGGCGACCCGCGCTCCGCGCTCGGCCTCGACCACGCCGACGTGGACGTCCCCGGCGAACTCGGCACCCTGCCCGCCTGGTTCGTGCCCGGCGCCCGGGACACCTGGGTCATCACGGTGCACGGCCTCGGCGCCACCCGGGAACACCCCATGAACCTCATGGAGTTCCTGCACCGCCACCGCTTCCCCGTCCTCGACCTCGCCTACCGCGGCGACCTCGGCGCTCCCCGCCCCGCGGACGGCCTGAACCACCTCGGCGAGAGCGAGTGGCGCGATCTGGACGCCGCCATCCGCTACGCCACCCGCTACGGCGCCGAACGCGTCGTCCTGTACGGCTGGTCCACCGGCGCCACCATGGCCCTGCGCGCCGCCACCCACTCCGCCGTCCGCGACCGGATCGCCGCGCTGGTGCTGGACTCCCCGGTGCTGCACTGGGAGTCCACCCTGCGCGCCCTGGCCGCCGCGCGCCGCACCCCGAGCGCCCTGCTGCCGCTCGCGGTCCGCGCCGCCCAGGGCCGCACCGGACTGCTCGGCGACCGTGGCGGCGAGGCCACGTACGCCGGGGACCTCAAGGTGCCGGTGCTGATCTTCCACGGTCCCGGCGACACGGTGGCGCCCTGGGAGCACTCCCGGCGTTTCGCCGCGCGCCGCCCCGGCCTGGTCGCCCTCCGCCCGGTCCCGCAGGCCCCGCACGGCGCCATGTGGAACGCCGACCCCGAGGCGTACGAGGAAGTCCTGCGGCGTTTCCTGACCCCCTTCATGTGAGCCTTCGCCCGAGCCCGCCGACCGGCACCGGTGTGTCTCTTCGGCCGTTCCCCCGAAGCCTCCCGACCCCCGCCTCGCCCGGTCGTGGTGATTCCGTTTAACGCCGTACCACTGTCCGGTTCACGCCCTTCGGCCCCCTACGGACCTCAGCCCCTTGGCCAGTCCCGTCGCCCCCCGTGACATTCCGTTTGGGTTTTCGGACCGTCAACCGGAAGACTGCACCCGTGACGTCCCGTATCCCGCGCGACTCCAGGCTTCGACTCGTCCGCCCGCGACCCCTGGCCGCCGCCCCCCGAGCGATGAACCAGCGGCGCGCCCGCCGCCCCGCCCCGCGCCCGCCGGAGGGCACCCCGGCCCCCTCGGAGCTGGCCGGAATGGCACGCTCCAGGCTGGCCGGCGCCGCCCGTGTCGCCCGCTGGGCCGACACCGCCCTGCGACCCGGCCGAACCGGCGGGACCTCCGACGGCAAGGCCACCCTCGCCGACGCGACCGCCGAACGCGCCGCCCGCGAGCTGGGGCTGACCCCGGCCCAGGTCCGCGCCGACTGGGACACCGCCCGGCTGGCCGGCCTCGTCGAGGTGCACGGCGACAGCGCCCGCCCCGGCTGGCGGCTTCGCGCCTGGGACCGCGACGACAGCGCCGTGCTGCGCGGCTGGGTCGCCCTGTTCGACGCCTGGTCGCTCGCCCACCCGGAACCCGCCGGTCACGAGCCCGCCGCGGTGGCCGAGGTCGTCTCGGCCATGCCGCAGGTGCTCTCCTTCCTCCAGCTGTCCGCCGGACCCGTTCCCGTCGAGCAGCTGCTCGACCTGCTCCAGCAGCGGGTGCGGGAACTGCGCACCGAGCGCTGCGAAGTGCCGTACGGCCCCCAGCGCGAGCCCGCGCGCCCCACCACCGGCACCAGGCCCGCCCAGCCCGCCGAACCGGCCGACGCCGAACTCGCCCCGCTGCTCGACTGGGCCCTGCACGCCCTCTCCTGCGTCGGCGCCCTCACCTGCGGTGACGGCCAGGCCACCCTCACCCCGCTGGGCAACTGGGCGGTCTGGGTCAAGCTGGAGCAGATCTGCGTCGCCGCGCAGAGCCCCGCGGGCAACATCGAGGCCGCCGCCGAGGACATGCTGCGCGGCTGCGCCCAGCTGCGCCCCAACGCGGCCCGCGCCGAATACCGGGCCTGGCTCGCCGCCCGTCCTGTCGGCAGCGCCGTCACCGAGCTGCTGGGCGCCGCCCGAGGCGACGACGCCCTGCTGCGCGGCCTCGCCTTCGAGGCGCTGCGGGTGGTCGGCGCCCCCGCCGAGCCCGATGTGCGCGCCGTGCTGGACGAGCCGACGCTGCGGCCCTACGCGCTGCTGTGGCTCGCCGAGCACGAGGGCACCGATCCCGAGGACGCCCACGAGGTGCTGACCCGGGAGGAGGCCACCTGGCTCTGGGTCGACACGGCCGCCGCGGTCGCCGACCACGGCGAGGCGCCGATGCTGGTGCGGCATCTGGAGTCCGCGGTGCAGCCGACCGTGCCCGCGCTGCTCGACGAGGTGCGCGCCGTCGGCCACCCCCGCACCGTGCAGGTGCTGGTCGCCCTCGCCGCGGCCCACCCCGACCCGGCCCTGGCCAAGGCGGTGCGGCGGGCGGCCTTCCAGGTGCACACCGGGGGCAGCTGAGGACAGCCGAGGGAGCGGGCTCAGCCCGTCGTCTGCGGCGCGTAGGTGCCGAAGCTCCAGATGTTGCCCTCGGCGTCCCGGGCCAGGTAGTCCCGCGAGCCGTAGTCCTGGTCCGTCGGGGGCATCAGGATCTCCACGCCGTGGTCCACGGCCCGCCGGTGGTGTGCGTCCACGTCGTCGACCACGACGTACACCCCGGCCGGGCCCGCGTTTCTCATCGCGGTGTCGAAGACGCCGCCGCGGCCCTTCGAGCCGATCATCACCGCGCCGTTGCCCTGCACCAGCTCGGCGTGCAGCACCGCGCCGTCCTCGCCCTCGTACACCGACAGCTCGGTGAAGCCCAGCGCCTCCGTGAGCTGCCGGATCGCCGCCTTCGCGTCCGCGTAGAGCAGGGTCGGGAAGATGCTCGGACGTCCCTCGGCCGTGCCTGTCATATCGATCACTCCCTCGTGCCCGACACCGAGTGCACCGGCGATCGCCACCGTGCGCCGGGATCGCCATGTCCCTCAGTCTCGCAGCCACCACCGACAACGGCCCGGTGCCGCGGCCCCCGCGTCCCGCCCGCCCACCCGCCCGTCCCGCCCCGGCCGAACGGGCGACGCACTCCCGCCCGTCCCGCGTGTCCGTCCCCGCCCGCCCGCTCGCCCAGGCCCCGGCTGGCTACTCTCTGCGCCTGTCAGGGCGGTCTCCCAGGGCCCGAAGGGGGCGTGGTGGTCCTCGAGCGCGGCCATGGAGCGCGGAGTCGGAGCAGGGGGCGCGAGGGCGCCCGGAGACGCGGTCTCCCACGCGGCGCCGGGCTGCTCCCCGCCCTCCTCGGCCTCCTCCTCGCCGTCCCCCTCCTGGCCGCGGCTCACGAGGCCCGCCGCGCCCCCTTCGGGGACCGGCTCGGCGTGCACACGCGCGTGGCGGACGGACACCCGGTTCGCGCCCGCGTCCACGGGGCCGCCGTGGAGGCCCGCGACCCCCGCACCGGCGCTCTCCACTGGCGGCACACCCGCGACGGCCGGCGCCCGCTGGCCGTGCTCCCCGCGCGCGGGGAGGCGATCGCGCTGTGGGACGACGGGCTCGTGACGGACACCGACGGCCGCGCTGTGCGCTGGCACCGCGCCCTCCCGGCCGCCGACGGCTGGCTCCGCGCGCAGGGCGGCACCGGTGTACTGCGCCCCCTCGGCCGGGGCATGCTCGCGGTCGTCACCCCCCGCCGCGTCACCGCGTACCGCCTCGCCGACGGCGATCTGCGCTGGGTGCTGCCGGCTCGCCAGGGCTGCGCCTTCGCACCCGAACGTGCCGTCCGTCACAGCGGGGCACTGCTGCTCGCCCAGCCCTGCGCGCCGTCCGCCCCCTGGACGGCGCAGCTCATCGCCGTGGACGACCTGGGCCGGATCGCCCCCCGCCGCCGCCCCCTGGACAACGCCCTCCCGCCGGGCCACCACGACGGCCGCACCGAACACCCGAGCGCAGAAAAAGTGGTTGCACCACCCCGTTAGACTGGCCCCATGGCCATTCTCCTCGCGCACTAGACGGCGGGAACCCCTCGAAGCCCCCCGTCCCGCCCACCATCCGCCCTGGAGTCTGTCCGTGATCTCCGCCTCCGGTATCGAGCTTCGCGCCGGTGCCCGCGTCCTCATCGAGTCCGCCACTTTCCGTGTCGCCAAGGGCGACCGCATCGGCCTGGTCGGCCGCAACGGCGCCGGAAAGACCACGCTGACCAAGTGCCTGGCCGGCGAGGGCATCCCC
Source organism: Streptomyces sp. (assembly GCF_035645055.1). Taxonomy (GTDB): domain Bacteria; phylum Actinomycetota; class Actinomycetes; order Streptomycetales; family Streptomycetaceae; genus Streptomyces. The sequence continues at coordinate 75,341 of NZ_DASQNH010000003.1, forward strand.
GCCGCCGGCACCATCACCCGCTCCGGCGAGGTCGGCTACCTGCCGCAGGATCCCCGCACCGGCGACCTCGACGTCCTCGCCCGCGACCGCATCCTCTCCGCGCGCGGCCTCGACGTCCTGATCCGCAAGATGCGCGACAACGAGCAGCGCATCGCCAGCGGCAAGGGCGCCACCCGCGAGAAGGCGATGAGGCAGTACGAGCGCCAGGAGACGGAGTTCCTCACCAAGGGCGGGTACGCCGCCGAGGCCGAGGCCGCCACCATCGCCGCCGCGCTCAACCTGCCGGACCGGGTGCTCGGCCAGCCGCTGCACACCCTCTCCGGCGGTCAGCGCCGCCGCGTGGAACTGGCCCGCATCCTCTTCTCGGACGCGGACACGCTGCTCCTGGACGAGCCGACCAACCACCTCGACGCCGACTCGATCGTCTGGCTGCGCGACTACCTCAAGACCTACCGCGGCGGCTTCATCGTCATCTCGCACGACGTCGACCTGGTGGACACGGTCGTCAACAAGGTGTTCTACCTGGACGCCAACCGCGCCCAGATCGACGTCTACAACATGGGCTGGAAGCTCTACCAGCAGCAGCGCGAGGCCGACGAGAAGCGCCGCAAGCGGGAGCGCGCCAACGCCGAGAAGAAGGCCGCCGCCCTGCACTCGCAGGCCGACAAGATGCGTGCCAAGGCCACCAAGACGGTCGCCGCGCAGAACATGGCCCGCCGCGCGGACAAGCTGCTGGCCGGCCTGGAGGCGGTGCGGCAGTCCGACAAGGTCGCCAAGCTGCGCTTCCCCGAGCCCGCGCCCTGCGGCAAGACCCCGCTGACCGCCGAGGGCCTGTCCAAGTCGTACGGCTCGCTGGAGATCTTCACCGACGTCGACCTGGCCATCGACAAGGGCTCCCGCGTGGTCATCCTCGGCCTCAACGGCGCCGGAAAGACCACCCTGCTGCGCCTTCTGGCCGGCGTGGAGAAGCCCGACACCGGCGAGGTGATCGAGGGCCACGGCCTCAAGCTCGGGTACTACGCGCAGGAGCACGAGACCCTGGACCCGGATCGCACGGTCCTGGAGAACATGCGCTCGGCCGCGCCCGACATGGACCTGGTCGAGGTCCGCAAGGTGCTCGGCTCGTTCCTGTTCTCCGGCGACGACGTCGACAAGCCGGCCGGGGTGCTCTCCGGCGGTGAGAAGACCCGTCTCGCGCTGGCCACCCTGGTGGTCTCCTCGGCGAACGTGCTGCTGCTCGACGAGCCCACCAACAACCTCGACCCGGCCAGCCGCGAGGAGATCCTGGGCGCGCTGCGCACCTACAAGGGCGCGGTCGTGCTGGTCACCCACGACGAGGGCGCGGTGGAGGCGCTCCAGCCGGAGCGGATCATTTTGCTGCCGGACGGCGTCGAGGACCTGTGGGGCCAGGGCTACGCCGATCTGGTGGCCCTGGCCTGACCCGGTTTCCGGCGCCCGGCCCCCCGGGGGTCCGGCCCGGACCGCCTCAGTCCGGCGTGATCGAAGGGGCGATCCACGGCGTATGGATCATTCGGACGATCCGTGATCCATCATCTGTGTGAGATCTCCTCATCCCAGGGTGTGTCCTACATCGATTTCACGGCCGATCCCTTTGTCGACAAGGGGTCGGCCGTGTGGTGTCTCTGACCTGCCGCTTCGCGGAACAACCCGTTCGGACGTATGCGGTCGAGCGAGAGGAATTCCGGGTTCCGCTTGTGGGGACGCGCTCCTGTCGTCACAACCCTCATCCACGGACCTTGCCGAATGGGTGGCCATGAAGCCCCGGAGGGGTGATCATGAGGAGACCAGAGCGCACTTCCCATGAGGAGGCACGGGTGGCCGAGACTCTGAAGAAGGGCAGCCGGGTGACCGGCGCCGCGCGCGACAAGCTCGCGGCAGACCTGAAGAAGAAGTACGACGCCGGTGCGAGCATCCGGGCGTTGGCCGAGGAGACCGGCCGCTCGTATGGCTTTGTGCACCGCATGCTGAGCGAATCGGGCGTCACGCTCCGTGGGCGTGGCGGGGCGACTCGGGGCAAGAAGGCCCAGTCGGCCTGACCCCGGGTGGCCCAGCGTCTTCGCTGGTGGCCACCCGGTCGGTCTGCCGACCGGTCGGGTGGTTACTGTGCAGTCACTCAGGAGTGCCCGCCGCGCGGCACGGCACTCACGATGACCGCACCCATCGGAGGCGCCCCATGGCTTCGCTCGACCCGGTAATCGATCCGGTACTCGACAAGGACGGCGTACGGCTCACCGTCGAGGACGCGATCGCCACGGTGACGCTGACCAACCCGGCCAAGCGCAACGCGCAGAGCCCCGCTCTGTGGCGGGCGCTGGCCGAGGCCGGCCGGCTGTTGCCGGGCAGCGTCCGCGTGGTCGTGCTGCGCGCCGAGGGCAAGTCGTTCTCGGCCGGGCTCGACCGGCAGGCGTTCACGCCCGAGGGCTTCGACGGCGAGCCGTCGTTCCTCGACCTGGCACGTGGTTCGGACGCCGAGCTGGACGCCACCATCGCCGAGTACCAGGAGGCGTTCACCTGGTGGCGGCGCAGCGACCTCGTGTCCATCGCCGCCGTCCAGGGGCATGCCATCGGCGCCGGGTTCCAACTCGCACTCGCCTGCGATCTGCGCGTCGTCGCCGATGACGTGCAGTTCGCCATGCGCGAGACCAGCCTCGGGCTGGTGCCCGATCTCACCGGCACCCATCCGCTGGTGGGCCTGGTCGGGTACGCCCGCGCGCTGGAGATCTGCGCCACCGGGCGGTTCGTCCTGGCCGAGGAGGCCGTGGCCACCGGACTGGCGAACATCGCCGTGCCCATGGACCAGCTCGACGCCGCCGTCCGCGACCTGGCCACCGCACTGCTGGCCGCGCCCCGTGACGCCGTGATCGAGACCAAGGCCCTGCTGCGCGGTGCCCAGGACCGCGCCTACGAGGAGCAGCGCGCCGCCGAACGGCAGGCCCAGGCCCGCCGCCTGCGCGACCTGGCGGGAATCGGCGACTGACCCCTGCCCGCGCAGCCCGGCGATCACCCGAGGGTCACCCCACCGAGGTGACCAGCACCGCCACCGTCGGGTGGTCCCGCAGCGCCTCGCTCACCCGCGCGCGGACCTCGCGGGCCACCTCCACGGCCCGGTGGTCCGCGCGCAGGGCGAGTTCCAGCCGGACATGCCGGCGCGCCGGCGCCGCATCCGGGCCGGGCCGTTCCTCGATGCGCACGCCCCGGCCCAGCCCGCCCAGCACGCCGGTCAGCCGGGCCACCCCCGGCACCGTGAGCGCCACGTCCGCGGCGCGTGCCTCGTCGCCCTCCGCGGCCTCCCGCGCGTCCGGCGGCTCCGGCGGCCGTACGGTCACCCGTTCGGGCTCCTCGTCCAGCAGGTCCGTCACCCGCAGGTCGACCTCCGCGACCCGCAGCCCCAGCCGCCGCGCCGAGGCCGTCGCCAGCGCCGCCCGCAGCCGTGCCGCGGACTCCGGCAGGGGCCGCGCCGCCGCGGCCGCGAACTCCGCCGTCAGCCGCAGCGGGCCCGGCGGCAACGCGCTCGGCGGGGCCGGCACGGCCGGGTCGTAGGTGTGCTCCGGGTCGGCCAGGGCGATCCGCAGCGTCCCCAGCCGTACGCCCGCCACGTCGTCCGCCGCGTCCCGCAGCACCGTCCGCGCCGCGCCCTCCGCAATCCACGCGCCGTCTCGCGCGTCACCCAGGGGCAGGATCCTGCCCAGCCCCAGTTGTTCCCGCACCGCCCGTGTCCACCGGTCCGCCGTCATTCCTCCAGACTGCCGCATTCCTGGCGCGCTTCCGAGCAACCGCGCTTACGGTGGACAAAGAGAGACGAACCGAGAGGAACGGACGGCGATGACCGATATGGCGGACCGGAACCGGACGCAGTCTCCGGAGGGCGAGAGCGAGTCGCCCGTACAGACGCGGAAGAACCCTCGGCGCGGCGGCGGTGACCCCGGCTCCCGGGGACGGACCACCATCGCCGACGGCGTGGTGGAGAAGATCGCCGGCCTCGCCGCCCGGGACGTCGTGGGAGTGCACGCCATGGGCAGCGGCATCAGCCGCACCTTCGGCGCCGTACGCGACCGGGTGCCCGGCGGGTCGAAATCGGTGACCCGCGGGGTGAAGGCCGAGGTCGGCGAGCGGCAGACCGCGCTCGACCTGGAGATCGTCGTCGAGTACGGCTTCGCCATCGCCGACGTCGCGCGCGATGTGCGCGAGAACGTGATCGGCGCCGTGGAGCGGATGACCGGCCTCGAAGTCGTCGAGGTCAACATCGCGGTCAGCGACGTCAAGCTGCCGGACGAAGAGGACGAGGAGCAGCCGGAGCCCCGGATCCAGTGACACACCGTAGGAGCGCAGCATGAGCATGGCCGTGGTCGGCATGATCGCCGGAATGGCGCTGGGCTTCGCCGGATACTTCGGCGGTTTCGGTGCCTTCGTGCTGGTGGCAGCCTTGGGCGCCATCGGGTTCGTCGTCGGCAGGGTCCTGGAGGGGGACCTGGACCTCGGCGACTTCTTCCGTCCGCGTGACGACCGGCGGCGGTGACCGGGGTGAGCGAGGGGGCCGGTGCGTTCTCCCGTCCCCCGACGGCGGTACCGCCGGGGGAGCGCGGCGCCACCCGGATCGCCGACCGCGTCGTCGCGAAGATCGCCGCCCAGGCGGCCAGGGAGGCGGTCGGTCCGCTGCCCGCCGCGGCGTCGCCGCCGCACGCCACCGTGGCCGTCCACCACGAGGCCGCCCGGATCCGCGTCCACCTGGAGCTGGAGTACCCCACCGACGTCGGCTCCCGGTGCCGGGCGGTGCGCCGCCAAGTCCTGGACAGAGTAAGCGGGCTGGTGGGGTTCGAGGTGCCGGAGGTCGCCGTCCAGGTGGAACGGCTGCATCCGCCGGTGGCATTCGGCGCGGCACAGGGGAGGACGCGATGAGCGAGCCGCACGGCTCCCACGACTCCGAGCGCACCACACGGCCCATGCCGGTCCTGGAGAAGGACGGTCCGGCCGGCTCCGGCGCGCCCACCGGCCACGATCCGCTGACCGCGCCCGACGGCGGGCACCGCGGCGGGCACCGCTTCTGGTCGGCGCGCCGCGTCCCCGCGGCCGTCGTCACCGTGCTCCTGCTCGCCCTGGCGGGCCTCTTCCTCTACGACATCGCCGCGGTCCGCGTCGGCCGGCCGGTCATGCGCTGGCGCCGCGAACTGGCCCGGCAGCTCGCCGAACGGCCCCTGGACGACATCTGGGTCCTCATCGGCGCCGGGGTCGCCACGGCCCTCGGCCTCTGGCTCGTCCTCCTGGCCGTCACACCGGGCCTGCGCGGCCTGCTGCCGATGCGGCGCACCCATCCCGACGTCCGCGCCGCCCTGGACCGGCCGGCCGCCGCGACGGTGCTGCGGGACCGGGCCATGGAGGTCTCCGGGGTGCAGTCGGCGCGGGTGACCGTGGGCCGCCGCAGGGCGGACGTCCGCGCGGTCTCCCACTTCCGCGACCTGGACGACGTACGCGCCGAACTCGACGCGGTGCTCGCCGAGGCGATCGCGGGACTGGGCCTGGCCCGGCCGCTCCGGCTGTCCGCGCGCGTCCGGCGGCCGGGACGAAAGGGGTGAGGACGATGGCAAGAACCGTCAACCGCGTACTGCTCGGCCTCGTCGGGCTGGTCCTCCTCGTCCTCGGCGGCTCCGTCCTCGCCGTCGGCCTGGGCGCCCCCGCGCCGTCCTGGTGGATCCACCACGGCCGCCAGGACGTCCTGCTCGACCACGCCGAACGCACCCGCTGGCGCGACGCCGGCTGGTGGTGGCCCGTCGTGCTCGCCGTCCTCGCCGTGCTGGTGCTGCTCGCCCTGTGGTGGCTCACCGCGGTCCTGCGCCGGCGCCGGCTGACCGAGGTCCTGGTCGACACCGGCGACGGCGAGGGCGCGCAGGTACGGGGCCGGGCCCTGGAGAACGTCATCGAGGCGGAGGCGGGCGGCCTGGACGGTGTCACCCGCGCCCATGTCCAGCTCACCGGCCGCCGCACCGCCCCCCGGGCCCGCGTACGGCTGCTGCTGGAGCCGCACGTGGACCCGGGAACGACCCTCCAGCACCTCGCGGCCCACGCCCTGACCCACGCCCGCGACTCGGCGGGCCTGGCCGCACTGCCCGCGGAGGTCCGCCTACGGGCCGTCAGACACCGCGCCGAACGCGTGAGCTGAGCCCACCCGCGCCCGACGCACGCCGTGCCGAGCCCCGCCGATCCGGCGTGTGCCGCGCGCTTGCCGGTCGGAGCGCCGCGCTGCGCGCGCGCCGATCGGGCGGATGCCGTGCTCCCGTGCGGTGCCGCGGCCCTGCCGACGGGGGCGCGTGCTGCGCCCCCGTCGGCAGGGACCGGTGCGGCGCCCGTCGTGTGCCGCGCTCCCGCCCGTCAGAAGCCGTGGCGCGCGCCGCCGTCCACCGGGACCATGACCCCGGTGAGGTAGGACGCGGCCGGGGACAGCAGGAACGCCGCCGTGCGGCCGAACTCCTCCGGCTTGCCGTACCGCCGCAGCGGGATCCGCGACTCGGACGCGACGCGGGTCGCCTCCGGGTCCGCGGACAGCGAGTCCAGTTCGCGCACCCGGTCGGTGTCGATACGGCCCGGCAGCACTCCCACGACCCGGATGCCGCGCGGCCCCAGCTCGTCCGAGAGCGACTTGGCGAAGCCCGCGAGGCCGGGCCGCAGCCCGTTGGAGATGGTCAGTCCGGGGATCGGCTCGTACACCGACCCGGACAGCACGAAGCCGATGACGCCGCCCTCGTCCAGCTCCGCCGCCGCGGCCCGCGCCAGCCGCACCGCGCCCAGGAACACCGACTCGAACGCCGTCTGCCACTGCTCGTCGGAGTTGTCGGCCACGAACCCGGCGGGGGGTCCGCCGACGCTGATGAGGATGCCGTCGAACCGCCCGAACCGCTCCCGCGCGGTGCCGACCAGCCGGGCCGGCGCCTCCGGATCGGCGTTGTCCACGGCCACGCCCACCACGTCCGGCCCCAGCGCCGCCGCCGCGTCGGCGACGGTCTGCTCGTCCCGCCCGGTGATGACCACCTTCGCCCCGTCGGCGACCAGTTCGCGCGCGGAGGCGTTGCCGAGGCCGCGCGTGGCCCCGGTCACGACGTACACCCGGTCCTTCAGTCCAAGATCCATGCCCCTATCCTGCCCGCTCCCCGCCGAACAGGGCGAAGGCGGTGTTCACCAGCCCGATGTGGCTGAACGCCTGCGGGAAGTTGCCGAGCCGGCGGCCGGTCGAGGGGTCGTACTCCTCGGACAGCAGCCCCACGTCGTTGGCGAGCCCCACCAGCCGTTCGAACAGCTTTTGGGCCTCGTCCGTACGGCCCGTCATGTGCAGGGCGTCGGCCAGCCAGAACGAGCACACCAGGAAGGTGCCCTCGTCGCCCGGCAGCCCGTCCACTCCCGCCCGGTCGGTGGAGTAGCGGCGCAGGAAACCGTCGTGGCTCAGTTCCGCGCGGACCGCCTCGATGGTGCCCAGCACCCGCGGATCGTCCGGCGGCAGAAAGCCGACGCGCGGGATCAGCAGCAGGGCGGCGTCCAGTTCCCGGGATCCGTACGACTGCGTGAAGGTGTTCCGCGCGGGATCGAAGCCGCGCTCGCACACCTCGCGGTGCACCTCGTCACGCAGCGCCTCCCAGGCCTCGCGGTCGCCGTTCAGCTGGGGGTAGCGCTCCAGCGCCCGCACCGCGCGGTCGGCGGCCACCCACACCATCACCTTGGAGTGCACGAAGTGCCGACGGCCGCCGCGCACCTCCCACAGCCCCTCGTCCGGCTGGCGCCAGGCGTGGCACAGGAAGTCCAGCAGGGCCCGCTGGATCTCCCACGCCTCCGGCAGCAGCGGCAGGCCGGCGCTGCGGGCCAGCGACAGCGTGTCCATCACCTCGCCGTACACGTCCAGCTGCACCTGCTTGACGGCCGCGTTCCCGATCCGCACCGGCCGCGAGTCGGCGAACCCCGGCAGCCACGGCAACTCCATCTCGGGCAGCCGCCGCTCGCCCGCCAGGCCGTACATGATCTGCAGATCCGCCGGGTCGCCCGCGACCGCGCGCAGCAGCCACTCACGCCACGCCTCGGCCTCCTCCCGGTAGCCCGCCGCGAGCAGCGCGCCGAGGGTGAGGGTCGAGTCGCGCAGCCAGCAGTAGCGGTAGTCCCAGTTGCGCACCCCGCCGATCTCCTCGGGCAGGGAGGTGGTGGGGGCGGCGACGATGCCGCCGGTGGGGGCGTAGGTGAGCGCCTTGAGGGTGATCAGGGAGCGCAGCACCTCGTCCCGGTACGGCCCGTCGTAGCGGCAGCGGGACGACCAGGCCCGCCAGTCGGCGACGCTCGACTCCAGCGCCGCGAACGGGTCGACCAGCGGCGGGCGGGGCTCGTGCGAGGGGTGCCAGGTGAGCACGAACGCGACCCGCTCGCCCTCCCGCACGGTGAACTCGGACCGGGTGCAGTTGTCCTCGCCCCAGGTGTGCACCGCGCCGACGCTGCGCAGCCACACCGAGTCCGGGCCCGCGACGGCCACCCGGTGGCCGTCGGAGCGGCGCACCCACGGCACGATCGAGCCGTAGTCGAAGCGCAGCCGCAGTGTGCCGCGCATGGTCACGCTGCCGCGCAGGCCCTCCACCACGCGGACGAGGTCGGGGGCGCGGTCGCGCTGCGGCATCAGGTCGGTGACCCGGACCGCCCCCTCGGGGGTCTCCCACTCGGTGTCCAGCACCAGGGTGCCGGGGCGGTAGGCGCGGCGGGTGCAGGGGCCGTCGGCGTCTGCGGGGGCCAGCCGCCAGTGACCGTTCTCCTCGCCGCCGAGCAGCTTGGCGAAGCAGGCGGCGGAATCGAAGCGGGGAAGGCAGAGCCAGTCGACGGAGCCGTCGCGGCCGACGAGAGCGGCGGTCTGTTCGTCGCCGATGAGCGCGTAGTCCTCGATACGGGGAAGCACGGGGTGCGGGTTCCCGGCGGACCTGGGGGCCAATCGGGGCAGCGGCCGGGTGAGTGAGGCGGGACGAGGGCGGGGAGCCGGGGCTACACCGAAGCCGGTTCGGGCTCCGGTGTCTCGTCGTCCGTCGCGCCGTCCGCCTCGTCTTCCTTCTTCTCGGCCTCCGCCCGGTCGCGGGCCTCGCGGCGGGCCAGGACCACCCAGCCGACCGGGACGGCACCGGCGAACAGCCACCACTGGACGGCGTACGCCATGTGCGGGCCGATGTCGTCGTGGTCGGGGGCCGCGATCAGCTGAGGGGTGCCGCCCTGAGGGCGCGGCTCGGTCAGCTCGACGTATCCGCCGAGCACCTGCTTGCCGAGCCGCTTCGCCTCCAGCTCGCTGTTGATCAGCATGACCTGGCGGTCCGGCAGCCCCTCGACGTTCTTGATGCCGCTCTCGGCGGTCGTCTGGTCGGGCATCAGCCGGCCGGTGACGGCGACCTCACCGCGCGGCGGCGCCGGGATCTTCGGGAACGCGGTCTGGCTCGGCCCGTCCGCGGGGATCCAGCCCCGGTTGACCAGCAGGACCGTGCCGTCGGTGAGCACGAACGGGGTCAGCACGTGGAAGCCGATCTGGTCGTCCGCGTTGGTGCGGCGCCGTACGACGACCTCGTGGGCGGTGTCGAAGTGGCCCTTCGCCGTCACCCGCCGGTACAGGTCCGCGTCCTTCACCTCGGCACCGGGCGCGGTCAGCGACTCGGCCGGCACGGGCTTCGCCGCCAGCGAGTCGGCGATCACCTTGTTCAGCGCGACCTTGTGCTCATGCCGGTGCAGCTGCCAGAAGCCCAGCTCGATCATCGTCGGGATGAGCGCGAGGGCGACAAGGGTGAGGATCACCCACTGCCGGGACAACAGGAAGCGGTACACCCCACGACGGTACATCTTGGGTCGTGGGGTGCCGTCGGCAGGGGTGCCCGGGGCCGGGCTCAGACGCGGTCGACGATGCCTGCCTTCCCCTCCGCGCGGGCGCAGTGGGCGCCGCAGTACCAGTGGCCCTCGACCTCGACGCCCTGGCCGATGATCTGCACCCGGCAGTGCTCGCAGATCGGGGCCATGCGGTGGATCGCGCAGGAGAAGCAGTCGAAGACGTGCACCGCGCCCTGCGCGTGCACCTCGAAGGTCATTCCGTAGTTATTGCCGCAAACTTCGCATGTCGCCATGCGCCACAGGGTGAGCCGTCGCCGCCGCCCGAGCGAGCGGGCGGCGGGCGAGTCGCACGGCAATCACCCGTCCGTACGGTCACCGCTCCGCCGGTTCCACATCTCCCAGCAACTGGCCGAACGCGGCCTCGTCGACCACCGGCGTGCCGTACTGCCGCGCCTTGAGCACCTTGGACGTGCCCGAGTCCGGGTCGTTGGTGACGAGCAGGCTGGTCAGCCGGGACAGGCTGGTCGCGACATGCAGCCCCGCCTCGACCGCCCGGTCCTCCAGCAGCTCCCGCTCCACCGAGGTGTCCCCGGAGAAGGCGACCCGCATGCCCTGCTTGAGCCTTTTGCCCTCTTCGTACCGGCCGGGGTTGGGGTAGGGGCACGCGGGCCGCTTCCGGGACGGACGCCAACTCGTCGCCCGGTAGCCGCCGTAGCCGCTGCCGCCGTGACCACCCTGGCCGCCCGCCTGCCGTCCGATGCGCGGCACGGGCCGGTCCGCCCACTCGGTCAGCGGCCGGCACTCGTGCAACGGCAGCCGTACACCCCCCTGGGCGGCGGCGTGCAGACTCGGCCGGAACGCCTCCGCCAGCACGCGCGCGTCGTCCAGCGCGTGGTGCGCCCGGCGCTGGACCACTCCGAAGTGCGCGGCCAGCGACTCCAGCTTGTGGTTGGGCAGCGGCAGATCGAGCGCCTTGGACAGCGCGATGGTGCACAGCCGCTGCCTGACCGGCGCCTCGCCGCGCGCCCGCGCGTACTCCCGGGCGATCATCTGCCAGTCGAAGACGGCGTTGTGCGCGACCAGCACCCGGTCCGCCAGCCGGGCCGCGAACTCCTCGGCGATGTCCGTGAAGAGGGGCGCGCCCTCCAGCGTCTCGCTCGTCAGGCCGTGGATCCACACCGGTCCCGGGTCGCGCTCCGGATTGACCAGCGTGTACCAGTGGTCCTCGACCTCGCCGCGCGCGTCCAGCCGGTAGACGGCCGCGGAGATTATCCGGTCGTCCCGGGCCAGGCCGGTGGTCTCCACGTCAACGACCGCGTATCCGTTCGGATACGCGGCCGGCCACATCGTGGCGGAGGACACTGCGGGCGTGTGGTCTTCGAGCATGGTCCCTGAGGATACGGGCCGGGACTGACAGCGCCGTTCCCCAGGTGGCGGCCTGGTGAAAGACCCTCACCCGTCACGGATCCCGCCGTCGTTGCTCCACGCGCGGGTGCGCGATTGGCGGAGATCACCAACGAACAAGCGCTTACCGCCGGTAATACTTGTCGGTAACAACCTCTGGACCGGGCCGTACAGCGGTCCTACGGTGCAGGAATGCCGAACCTCCCCGATGTCGTGGTCTGGTCGATCCCCGCCTTCGCGCTGCTCACCATCCTCGAAATGATCAGCGTCCGGCTCCATCCCGACGAGGAACAGGCCGGATACGAGACGAAGGACGCCGCGACGAGCCTGACCATGGGGCTCGGCAGTCTCCTCTTCGACTTCCTCTGGAAGTTCCCGATCGTCGCCATCTACACGGCCGTCTACGAACTCACCCCGGTGCGCGTGCCCGTACTGTGGTGGACCGTGGCCCTGATGCTCCTCGCGCAGGACTTCTTCTACTACTGGTCGCACCGCGGTCACCACGTCATCCGCATCCTGTGGGCCTGCCACGTGGTCCACCACTCCAGCCGGAAGTTCAACCTCACCACCGCGCTGCGCCAGCCCTGGACCTCGCTGACCGTCTGGCCGTTCTACGTCCCCCTGATCGCCGCCGGCGTGCACCCGGCCGCGCTCGCCTTCTGCTCCTCCGCCAACCTCGTCTACCAGTTCTGGATCCACACCGAGCGGATCGACAAGATGCCCCGCTGGTTCGAGTTCGTCTTCAACACGCCGTCCCATCACCGGGTCCACCACGCCTCGCAGGGCGGCTACCTCGACCGCAACTTCGGCGGCATCCTCATCGTCTGGGACCGGCTCTTCGGCTCCTTCACCCCCGAGACCGAGCGGCCCGTCTACGGGCTGACGAAGAACATCGACACCTACAACCCGCTGAAGGTCGCCACCCACGAGTACGTCTCCATCGCCAAGGACCTGAAGGCCGCCGCCGGTTGGCGCGAGCGGGCGGGCCGCGTGTTCCGCGGTCCGGGCTGGCAGCCCGCCGTGCCGAGCGCGGAGACGGAGGCACAGAGCGGGAGCGAGGCGGAGACAAAGGCGGAGCGGGTGGTCGCGAAGGAGGGGACGGAGACAGAGGAAGAGCGGGCGGTCGCGAAGACGGAGACGGTCGCGAAGGAGGAGACGGTCGCGAAGGCCGAGGCCGCCGACGAGACCGTGGTGGCATGAGACTCCACCACCCCCTGCTGGTCGCCTTCTTCCTCACGGCCCTCGTCGACCTCGGCTGTCTCGCGGCCGGCTACGACCCCGGGCACATGGTCGCCAAACCCCTCCTGATGCCTCTGCTGGCCGCCCACGCCGCGCTGCGCGGAGCACCCCGGCTGCTGCTCGCGGCGCTGCTGTGCGGCTGGGGCGGCGACGTGCTGCTGCTGTCCGGCGCGGAGCCCGCCTTCCTCGCCGGGATGGCCTCCTTCGCCGCCGGGCACGTCTGCTACCTGGTGCTCTTCACGACGTACGGCCGTCCGCACGGCCACCGCGCCTTCCTCCTCGCCTGCTACGCCGTCCTCCTGGTCAACACCGTCGCCGTGCTCTGGCCCGGCCTGCCCGCCGGACTGCGCGTCCCCGTCGCCGGCTACAGCCTGCTGCTCACGGTCATGGCGTACCGCGCGGGGACCCGGTTCGGCCGCACCGCGGGGACCGGCGGCGCGCTCTTCATGCTCTCCGACACCCTCATCGCCACCGGGGTCGCCGACTGGCCGCAGCCGCCGCGCCCCGACCTGTGGGTCATGCTCACCTATATCGCCGCCCAGTTCCTGCTCGTCAGTGGCACGCTCAAGGCGCTCGACGCGCGCCCCCCGGTCGCACGGACGTACGGTGAGGCGCGCTGACAGACGTTCCGGTGAGGGTCCGGCCCGTCACCAGCGGATCGGCACCGGCACCGCGGTGAGCAGCCCGGACACCGCGACCACCACCGCCAGTACCGCCGCCTCCGCACGCGCGGGCGCGCAGGCGGTCAGCGGGTCGGCCGCGCGGGACAGCCGGATCCGCGCCCACAGCGCCAGCGCGGCGACGGCGGCGACGAGGACCACCTTGGCCAGCAGGGTGCGCCCGTACGCCGTCGTCGTCAGCTGCTCCAGCACCGTCTCCGGCGGCATCCGGCGCAGGGTGCTGACCAGGCCCGTCGCGGTGAGCACGGCGAGCAGGACGACCGCCACGCGCGCGTAGAGCCCCAGCAGGGCCGCGCCCGCCCGCCTCGCGGCCCACCGGCGGAGCGTGCGCAGCGTGTACAGCAGACCGCCCGCCCACAGTGACGCGCACACCACATGAACCAGTGTCAGACCCGAGCCGGCCAGCGGGGCGTGCTCGGTCGCCGGGTGCGCGCGCAGCGCCTCCGCGACGACCACGGCGGCCAGCGGCCACACCTGTGTGCCCGGTCGGCGCGACAGGGCACACAGGCCCGCCAGCGCGAACGCGTTGACCTCCAGCAGGGCGAGCTTGCCGTCCCGGGAGGCGTACAGGCCGCCCACGTCGATCTGGCCGGGGGAGTGCGGCACCAGGTTCCCGGTCGCCACCACCGAGGCCAGCCCCAGCGCGGCCAGGAACCCGGCGCCGGCCGCCCACGCCGCCCAGCTGCGCGGCCGCTCGGCCGGGGCACCGGGCACGGCCCGGGCCAGCCGGTCCACGAACAGCTCACCCAGCGGGACGCACAGCGCCGCGAAGAGAACCGTGCGCAGCAGGCCGACGCCGCCGACGCCGGGCGCGGCGGACTCGCCGGTGCCGCGCAGCGCGGCGGACGGCCCGAGCAGCGGGATCAGCGCGCCCAGGGCCACCAGGACCAGCACGGCGACGGTCCTGCCGCGGCCGGCGCGCCGCGTGGGGCCGCCCGTCCCGGGGGCCTCGGTGGTCGGTCGTATCGGGGTCACCTCGTGATCTTCACCTTGCGTCACAGAACCACCGCGCTCACGCCCACCGCGCTCACACCCAACGCGCTCCCGCCCAACGCGCTCCCGCCCACCGCGCTCCCGCCCACCGCGCTCACGCCCAACGCGCCGGGTCCGCCCCCCACGGCCCCGGTGGCCGGGCCCAGTCGCCCGGTCCGCCCGCGAAGGCGACCGGCGGCAGGGCGTACCGGAGCCGGCCGAGCCGGCTGTCCCGTTCGGCGAGCCAGGGACCCGCGTCGTCGTACCCGCCCTCGGCGGCGCCGGTGTCCGCGGCGACCTCCTGCGTCAGCCACCGCGCCGTCCGGGCCAGCGCCACCCGGACGACCCGTCCGTACCCGTCGTACGACCGCTCCGTCAGCGCCCGCAGCACCCCCGCCGCCAGCAGGTGGCCGGAGCCGTGGTCGAGCGCCTGGGCGGGCAGCGCTCCGGGGCGTTCCGGTGTGCCTTCGGTGACCGCGATACCGGTGGCGGCCTGCACCAGGCTGTCGAAGCCGCGCCGTCCGCCCCACGGCCCGTACGCCCCCCACGCCGACAACTGGGCCACCACCAGCCCGGGCCGCCGCTCGGCCAGCGCCTCCGCGGAGAGCCCGAACCGGTCCAGGGCGCCCGGCCGGTAGCCGGTGACGACGACGTCCGCCGCGGCGAGCAGCTCCTCGAAGTCGCGCCGGCCGGCGGCCAGATCCAGCACCGCCGAGCGTTTCCCGAAACCCGTGTCGGTGTGCTGGTCGGGCAGTTCGGGCATCCCCGGCGGGTCCACCCGCAGCACGTCCGCGCCGAGCAGGGCGAGCGTGCGGGTGGCCACCGGCCCGGCGATGACCCGTGACAGGTCCAGCACCCGCAGCCCGGCGGCGGGCAGCAGGGGAGTGCCGGCGGGCAGGGGGACGAGCACGCGCGCGCGTGCGGTGCCGAGACGCTCGCGCTCCACCAGCGGCCGGCCCGCCACGGCCGCCGCCTGCGGGTGCCTGGCCCACTCCTCGGGGGTCCGTACGGCGACGGCGAGGCCGCCCGCGGCGTACACGGCCTCCTCGGCCTCCACCGCCGACCGCTCCGCCAGCGCCGCCTCGACCTCGCTCTCCTCGGCCGCCCCGGCCCCGAGCGCGGACAGCAAGCGCTCCCGGTGGTGCGGATAGTTGGCATGGGTCCGCACCCAGCCGTCCGCCGTGCGCCAGAACCGGGACAACGGCGCGAAGGCGACGGGCGCGCGCCCGTCGACCAGCAGCTGCCGCTCACTGGTGAACGAGGTGGCCACGGCCCCGTCGTCCACCCGGACCCCGGGCACCCGCGCGAGCCCGGCCCGCCGCGCCGCCAGCTCGGCGGCGGCCAGCGCGCACACGGCGACGCAGGCCCGCGCCGCCTCCCGGACGGGCAGCCGGGCGTCGAGCACGCCCCGCCGTGCCGTCACCGTGACCCGGTCGGCCAGCGCGGGATCTCCGCCGACGGCGGACCACGCGTAAGCGATGTTCTTCATGGAGGAACTATGCCGGGCCGCGCGGGGGACACCCCCGCGCGGCCCGGCATCAGTACGGGGCTCTCAACCGGACCGTCAGTCCACCGCGTCCAGCGCGTCGACGATCCCGAAGCCGTAGAACCCGTTGACGCGCTTGCCGCCCTCGCACACCGCGTCCTGCGTGCCGTCGCCGTTCTGGTCGTACGACTCGGGGCAGCCCGGGTTGTCCGCCTGCGCCTTCAGCAGCGCCTGGAGCTGCGCCGGAGTGGCGTACGGGTACTCCGACTTCAGCAGCGCGGCGACGCCCGCCGCGTGCGGCGAGGCCATCGACGTGCCCTGGAGGAAGCCGTACTGGTTGTTCGGCATCGTGGACAGGATGCGGCCGTTCTTCGACGGCGTGTCCGGGATCTGGTAGAGCCGGTCGCCGCCCGGCGCGGCCACGTCCACCACGCCGTTGCCGTACGACGAGTAGTACGACTTCAGGTGGTTCACGCCCGTCGCGCTGACCGTGACGATGCCCGGCAGCTGGGTCGGCACGTCGTAGCACTCGTGCGGGTCGATGGTGCGCTCGACCGGCGTGGTGTCGTTCGGGCTGGAGTCGTCGAGGATCGCGTCCGCGTCGAGGTCGTGGTTGGAGTTGCCCGCGGACGCCAGGTGCAGCGTGCCCTTCTTCTGCGCGTACAGCTGGGCCCGGTTCACCGCGTCGACGATGGCCCGCTGGTCGGGGTCGTCCATGCAGTTGTACAGCCACGGGTCCACGTAGTAGCTGTTGTTCGTGATCTCGACGCCGTGGTCGGCGGCGAACACGAACGCGCAGACGACGCTCTCCGCGTAGAAGAGGCCGTTCTTCGGGTCGGTCACCTGGATGCCGGCCACCTTCACGCCGGGCGCGACACCGGCCACGCCGACGCCGTTGCGGGCGGCGGCGATCTCACCGGCCACGTGCGTGCCGTGGTAGTCCGCCTCGGTGTACGGCCGCCAGGCGCCCTCGCTGGTGTCCGCGACACCGCCCGCGCAGTTCGCGGACTGCGACTTGGAGAAGTTCGGGGCGAGGTCCGGGTGGGTGTCGTCCACGCCGGTGTCGATGACGGCGACGGTCACCTTCTCGCTGCCCGGGTTGATCTGGGCGGCCTTGTCGGCGCCGATGGCCCGCAGGTCCCACTGGTCGGCCTCGAGGGGCTCCGCGCCCGGGGTGGCCGCCGAGGCGGCCTCCACCTTCGCGGCCTCCGCGGCCGTCAGGTAGTCGACGGCGCCCTCGTCGGTCGTGCCCGCGGGGGTGAGCGGCGCGGTGCGCGTGGCACCCGCCGACTGCACCCCGCGGACGGTGCGTATCTGCTTGGCGAAGTCGGGGTTCGCCGAGTGCGCGACGATCACACCGATCTTCTCGTACGTCGTGACGATGGTGCCGCCGGCCGCGGTGACCGCCTTCTTCACCGCCGCGATCGTGCCCTTGTTCACCTTCGTGTTCACGACGTACGCCAGCTCGGGCGCGTCCGCCGCCTGCGTCGCGGCGTCCAGCTGCGGCGCGGCCGAGGCGGTCGCGGGCAGGAAGCCGAGCGAGGCGGTCAGCGACAGCACGACCGGCACCGCGAGGGCGAGTCGGCGTCTGGAGCGCAGATGAGCCATGGGGTCTCCACATCATCCGGAAAACGAAACCGGCCCGAGACACAAGGTGGTGCTCGGGCAGGTGCATGACGATGGTGCAGGGGGACGCTATCTCCCGGAGTCGCTGACCAGCAATGAGTTACCGCGATGACTTCTGAGATTTACGCCCGGCATGGTTGAACCGGTTCCTCGGACGCGCCGTGACGTTGAGCAGAGGGCCGGGCACGGTCGAGCCCCCTGTCGGATCACGCCGGGGGCCCCTAGCATCGCCGCCCGGCTGGCGTGATCCATATCACTCATGTCACCACCCGCACCGCGAGGAGACTCCGTGGCCACCGACGCACCGCCCCCTTCGAAGACCGAACACCGGCTCCCGTCCACCGAGGAGTTCGCCCGGGTGCAGGAGAGCGCGGAGTTCGGTGAACTGCGCCGTTCCTACCGCTCCTTCGCCTTTCCGCTGACCGTCGGCTTCATCGCCTGGTACCTGCTGTACGTGCTGCTCTCCAACTACGCGGGCGGCTTCATGGGCACCAAGCTGTTCGGCAACATCAACGTGGCCCTCGCCCTCGGCCTCGCCCAGTTCCTCACCACGTTCCTCATCGCCTGGTGGTACGCGCGGCACGCCGCCGCCAAGCTCGACCCCAAGGCCGAGGCCATCAAGTCCCGTATGGAGGCCGCCGAATGAACACCGCAGCCATCACCCTGGCCGCCGGCGAGGCCAGCGAGCACCGCGGGCTGATCATCAGCCTCTTCGGTGTCTTCGTGGTCGCCACCCTGGTCATCACCATCTGGGCCGGCCGGCAGACCAAGGACGCCGCCGACTTCTACGCCGGCGGACGCCAGTTCACCGGCTTCCAGAACGGCCTCGCCGTCTCCGGCGACTACATGTCCGCCGCGTCCTTCCTCGGCATCGCGGGCGCCATCGCCCTCTTCGGCTACGACGGCTTCCTGTACTCCATCGGCTTCCTGGTCGCCTGGCTCGTCGCCCTGCTGCTGGTCGCCGAACCGCTGCGCAACTCCGGCCGCTACACCATGGGCGACGTCCTCGCCTACCGGATGCGCCAGCGCCCCGTGCGCACCGCGGCCGGCACCTCCACCATCGTCGTGTCGATCTTCTACCTGCTGGCCCAGATGGCGGGCGCGGGCGTCCTGGTCTCGCTGCTGCTCGGCATCACCAGCGACGGCGGCAAGGTCGCCATCGTCGCCCTGGTCGGCATCCTGATGATCGTCTACGTCAGCATCGGCGGCATGAAGGGCACCACCTGGGTGCAGATGGTCAAGGCCGTGCTGCTCATCGCGGGCGCCCTGCTGCTGACCTTCCTGGTGCTGCTGAAGTTCGACTTCAACATCTCCGAGCTGCTCGGCAGCGCCGCCGACAAGAGCGGCCACGGCGCGGCCTTCCTGGAGCCCGGCCTCAAGTACGGCGCCACCGGCACCAGCAAGCTGGACTTCATCTCCCTCGGCATCGCCCTCGTCCTGGGCACCGCCGGCCTGCCGCACATCCTGATCCGCTTCTACACCGTCCCCACCGCCCAGGCCGCCCGCAAGTCCGTGATCTGGGCGATCGGCCTGATCGGCGCCTTCTACCTGATGACCCTCGCGCTCGGCTTCGGCGCCGCCGCGCTGATCAGCCCCGAGGAGATCACCAGCTCCAACAAGGCGGGCAACACCGCCGCCCCGCTGCTCGCCCTGCACCTGGGCGGCGTCGACTCCACCTGGGGCGCCATCCTGCTCGCCACCATCTCGGCGGTCGCCTTCGCCACCATCCTCGCGGTCGTCGCCGGCCTCACCCTGGCCTCCTCGTCGTCGTTCGCGCACGACATCTACGCCAACGTCATCAAGAAGGGCCAGGCCTCCGAGAAGCAGGAGATCCGCGCGGCCCGCTGGGCCACCGTCGGCATCGGGGCGGTCTCCATCGTGCTCGGCGCCCTCGCCCGCGACCTGAACGTGGCCGGCCTGGTCGCCCTCGCCTTCGCGGTCGCCGCCTCCGCCAACCTGCCGACGATCCTCTACAGCCTGTTCTGGAAGCGCTTCACCACCCAGGGCGCCCTGTGGTCGATCTACGGCGGTCTGGTCACGGCGGTCGGCCTGGTGCTGTTCTCGCCGGTCGTCTCCGGCAAGCCCAGCTCGATGTTCCCCGACGCCGACTTCCACTGGTTCCCACTGGAGAACCCCGGCATCATCTCGATCCCGGTCGGCTTCCTGCTGGGCGTCATCGGCACCCTGATGTCGAAGGAAGAGCCGGACAAGGGCAAGTACGCCGAGCTGGAGGTCCGCTCCCTCACCGGCACCGGCGCTCACTGAGCCCACCCCGCACGGCCGCGTCGTAGGTCCCTACGACGCGGCCGTGTCTTACGTCGTGGGATCGGGCACTGTCGTTGTCAGTGCGGTCACGTAGGCTCATTGGTGGCGGACAGCGCGTCCTCGGCGTGCTCCGCCGTGCTCCGCGACGAGGGAGGGGGCCCACGTGCTCATCGACACCTACGGCCGGGTGGCCACCGACCTGCGGGTCTCGCTGACCGACCGGTGCAATCTGCGCTGCACCTACTGCATGCCCGAAGAAGGCCTGCAGTGGCTGGCCAAGCCCGACCTGCTCACGGACGACGAGATCGTCCGTCTCATCGACATCGCGGTCACCTCCCTCGGTATCCGGGAAGTCCGTTTCACCGGCGGCGAACCCTTGCTGCGCCCCGGCCTGGTCGGCATCGTCGAGCGCGTCGCGGCCCTCGGACCCCGCCCCCAGATGTCACTGACGACGAACGGCATCGGCCTCAGGCGCACCGCGACCGCCCTGAAGTCCGCCGGCCTGGACCGGGTCAACGTCTCCTTGGACACCCTGCGCCCCGACGTCTTCAAGACCCTCACCCGCCGCGACCGGCACAAGGACGTCCTGGAAGGCCTGGAAGCCGCCCGTGCGGCCGGCCTCACCCCGGTCAAGGTCAACTCCGTCCTGATGCCGGGGCTCAACGAGGACGAGGCCCCCGACCTCCTCGCCTGGGCCGTCGAGCACGACTACGAACTGCGGTTCATCGAGCAGATGCCCCTGGACGCCCAGCACGGCTGGAAGCGCGAGGGCATGATCACGGCAGGCGACATCCTGACGTCCCTCCGCACCCGTTTCGACCTCACCGCCGAGGGCGACGAGGCCCGCGGCTCCGCCCCGGCCGAGCGCTGGCTGGTCGACGGCGGCCCGCACCGCGTGGGCGTCATCGCCTCTGTCACCCGCCCGTTCTGCTCCGCCTGCGACCGCACCCGTCTCACCGCCGACGGCCAGGTCCGCACCTGCCTCTTCGCCACCGAGGAGACCGACCTGCGGGCCGCCCTGCGCTCCGGCGCCCCCGACGAGGAGATCGCCCGCATCTGGCGCCTCGCGATGTGGGGCAAGAAGGCGGGCGCGGGCCTGGACGACCCGGGCTTCGTCCAGCCGGACCGCCCGATGTCGGCGATCGGCGGCTGACCAGGAGGCGACGCAGCTCAGCCCTCCTGCCGCTCCCACTCCTCGAGCGGCACGACGTCCTTCAGGAACCCCCGCACGCCCAGGAACTGCGACAGATGCTCGCGATGCTCCTCGCAGGCCAGCCACGTCTTGCGCCGGTCCGGGGTGTGGATCTTCGGGTTGTTCCAGGCCAGCACCCACACGGCCGCGGCCCGGCAGCCCTTGGCGGAACAGATGACAGAGTTCTCGTCGCTCACGCTTCGTCTCACAACCGCACAGAGAAAACGGCACAGAAAAAACGACGCCGAGCAGCCACGGGGGGAGCTGCCCGGCGTCGGTCCATCGCTCCGACGGGGGATGCGGAGCGCGTACGCAGTATGTCACGGGTAACCGGTTGCCAGGCACTGGAACTACAGGATTGATCTGAGCTTTTCTTGAGCTTTAACCGGACCCGCAGGGCGATCAGTCCCGCGGCTCGCCCCCCGGCTTCGCCCCGGAGCCGTCCACCGCGTCCTCCGCACCGGATTCCGCCCTCGGCGGCGCGATCATCGGCGGCGGAGCCACCGACACGAACGTCGAGGGCAGCGACGGCGCGTTCTCCCGCCCCGCGTTGGCGATCACCACCGCGATGTACGGCAGCACGGCGCCGAGCACCAGCGCCACCACCGCGACATGCCGTTCCACGTTCCAGAGCACCGCGGCAAGGATCACCGCGACCGTGCGGACGCTCATCGAGATGACATACCGGCGCTGCCGTCCGCGGACATCCTCCTGGAGGCTCTGCCGGGCTCCGGTGATCCGGAACACCTGGGCGTTGCCGCCGTCCCGCTGCTTCCGCATCACATTCCACCATCCGCCCGCATCGGACTCTCCCAGGCCCGTCCCGACGTCCACCGCACCGGTCGGACGCCCGGCCGGGACAGCCTCCACGTTACGCCGCGCCTGCGCCGCCCACGAGACCGGGGCGTCCCTCCGGCCTGCGCGAAGACATCACCCGTCCCGCGTACGGCCGCACCCGACATGCGCCGTACGGCGTACGGGCCGAGACTGGGCGAGTACTGCTCACGTCGAGCCGGACGAGGAGGCAACCATGGGCTGGTTGTGGGCGATCATCGTGGGGTTGGTGCTGGGTCTGCTCGCGAAGGCGATCATCCCGGGGAAACAGCACAGTCCCCTGTGGCTGGTCACCATCTTCGGCATGCTCGGTGCCATCGCGGGCAACGCCGTAGCGCGCGGTTTCGGCGTCGACGAGACGCCGGGCATCGACTGGAGCCGGCACATCTTCCAGCTCATCGCCGCCATCATCATCGTCGCCGTGGGCGACATGCTGTACATGGCGACGCTCGGCAAGCGCAAGCGGGAACGGGCGTAGAAACGCCGGGCCCGAGACGCCCTGAAGGGGCGCGGGGAACTGCGCGAGAACCACGACGAAAGCCGCGGCCGCACCAAGTCCCCACGCCCCCCGGCGCCTAGGCGCCCACAACCTCCACAGCGGCAAGATTCTTCTTGCCGCGCCGCAGCACCAGCCACCGCCCGTGCAGCAGATCCTCCTTCGCGGGCACGGCGTCCTCGCCGGCGACCTTCGCGTTGTTCACGTAGGCGCCGCCCTCCTTCACCGTGCGCCGCGCGGCGGACTTGCTGGCCACCAGGCCGACCTCGGCGAACAGGTCGACGACCGGACCCAGCTCGGTGACCTGGATGTGCGGCACCTCGGACAACGCCGCGGACAGCGTCCGCTCGTCCAGGCCGGTCAGCTCACCCTGGCCGAAGAGCGCCTTGGACGCCGCGATCACCGCGGCGGTCTGGTCGGCGCCGTGCACCAGCGTGGTCAGCTCCTCGGCGAGCGCGCGCTGCGCGGCCCGGGCCTGCGGCCGCTCCTCGGTCTGCCGCTCCAGCTCCTCCAGCTCCGCGCGGGACTTGAAGGACAGGATGCGCAGGTACCGGGTGATGTCCCGGTCGTCCACGTTCAGCCAGAACTGGTAGAACGCGTACGGCGTGGTCATCTCCGGGTCGAGCCAGACGGCGCCGCCCTCGGTCTTGCCGAACTTGGTGCCGTCCGCCTTGGTCATCAGCGGGGTCGCCAGCGCGTGCACCTCGGCGCCCGGCTCCAGCCTGTGGATCAGGTCCAGGCCGGCCGTGAGGTTGCCCCACTGGTCGCTGCCGCCCTGCTGGAGCGTGCAGCCGTACCGCCGGTAGAGCTGGAGGAAGTCCATGCCCTGGAGGATCTGGTAGCTGAATTCCGTGTAGCTGATGCCCTGGTCGGACTCCAGGCGGCGGGCGACCGAGTCCTTGGTCAGCATCTTGTTGACGCGGAAGTGCTTGCCGATGTCCCGCAGGAACTCGATCGCGGACAGGCCCGCGGTCCAGTCCAGGTTGTTGACCATCACGGCCGCGTTCTCGCCCTCGAAGGACAGGAACGGCTCGATCTGGGCGCGCAGCCTGCCGACCCAGCCGGCGACCGTCTCCGGGTCGTTCAGCGTGCGCTCGGCGGTCGGGCGGGGGTCGCCGATCAGACCCGTGGCGCCGCCCACCAGCGCCAGCGGCCGGTGCCCGGCCTGCTGGAGCCGGCGCACGGTGAGCACCTGGACCAGATGCCCCACGTGCAGGGACGGCGCGGTCGGGTCGAAACCGCAATAGAACGTGACGGGACCGTCCGCGAGCGCCTTGCGCAAAGCGTCCTCGTCAGTGGACTGGGCGAACAGCCCACGCCACTTCAGCTCGTCGACGATGTCCGTCACGGTCGCATGTCTCCTTGAACGGTGAAAAAGGGTTCCCCCAGTCTATGGGGGGCCACCGACAGTCATGGGGGTCGGCTGCTCAGACGCCGCGACTGACCGAGCTCATGTTGAAGTCGGGCACCCGCAGCGGCGGCATCGCAGCCCTGGTGAACCAGTCGCTCCACTCCCGCGGCAGCGTCTTTTCCGTACGTCCGGCCTCGACGGCCCGGCCCAGCAGGCCGACCGGCGACTCGTTGAACCGGAAGTTGTTCACCTCGCCGGTCACCTCGCCGTTCTCGACCAGGTACACCCCGTCCCGGGTCAGGCCGGTGAGCAGCAGCGTCGCCGGGTCGACCTCGCGGATGTACCACAGGCAGGTCAGCAGCAGCCCGCGCTCGGTGCCCGCCACCATCTGGTCCAGGGAACGGTCGTCCCCGCCGTCGAGAATCAGGTTGTCGATGGCCGGCGCCACCGGCAGCCCGGTGAGGTCCGCGCTGTGCCGGCTGGTGATCAGATGCCTCAGCTCGCCCTGGCCGATCCACTCGGTCGCCGCGAGCGGCAGCCCGTTGTCGAACACCGAGGAGTCGCCGCCGGAGGAGTGCGCGAGGACGAACGGCGCGGCCTCCAGACCCGGCTCGTGCGGGTCGCTGCGCAGGGTCAGCGGCAGCTCGCTCAGCTTTTCGCCGACCCGGTTGCCGCCGCCGGGCTTGGAGAACACCGTCCGGCCCTCGTTGGCGTCCCGGCCCGAGGACGACCACATCTGGTAGATCAGCAGGTCCGCGACGGCGGTCGGCGGCAGCAGCGTCTCGTACCGTCCGGCGGGCAGCTCGATCCGGCGCTCGGCCCAGCCGAGGCGTACGGCCAGTTCCGCGTCCAGTGCCGCCGGGTCGACGTCCCGGAAGTCCCGGGTGGAGCGGCCGGCCCACGCCGAGCGGGTGCGGTCCGGCGACTTCGCGTTCAGCTCCAGGGTCCCGTTGGGCTGGTCGTGCCGCAGCCGCAGCCCCGTGGACGTACCGAGGTAGCTGCTGGTCAGCTCGTGGTTGGCGAAGCCGTACAGCTCCCGGCCGCCCGCCCGCGCGCGGGCGAACGCCTCGCCCAGGGCGGGCGCGAAGCCGGCGAAGACGGCCGAGGAGGTCTCCGCGGGGCCCGCCGTGAAGTCCGGCGACGCGGGCACGTCCGTGACCAGGGGCCGGGCGTCCTCGGCGGGCGCGGCACCGCGCGCGGCGGCCTCCGCGGCCCGCACCAGCGGCTCCAGGTCGTCCCTGGTCACCGCCGAGCGGGACACGACGCCCGAGGCGGTGCCTTCCTTGCCGTCGACGGTCGCGATCACGGTGAGCGTGCGCCCGCGAGTGACACCGTTCGTGGTGAGCGCGTTGCCCGCCCAGCGCAGATTGGCGGTCGACTGCTCGTCGGCGATCACGACACAGCCGTCCGCCTCGGACAGCTCCAGGGCTCGCTCGACGATCTCGTGCGGCTTGTTCGTCGCGGCGCTCATCGACCGGCCTCCTGGGTGGTGTTCAGAATGTTGACGCCCCGGAAGAGGGCGGAGGGGCAGCCGTGGGAGACGGCGGCGACCTGCCCCGGCTGGGCCTTGCCGCAGTTGAAGGCGCCACCCAGGACATACGTCTGGGGGCCGCCGACCGCGGCCATCGACCCCCAGAAGTCGGTGGTCGTCGCCTGGTAGGCGACATCGCGCAGCTGTCCGGTGATCCGCCCGTTCTCGATCCTGAAGAAGCGCTGCCCGGTGAACTGGAAGTTGTAGCGCTGCATGTCGATGGACCAGGACCGGTCCCCGACGACGTAGATGCCCCGGTCGACGCCGCCGATCAGATCCTCGGTCGACATCCCGGCGGGGTCCGGCCGCAGCGACACGTTGGCCATCCGCTGCACCGGGACGTGCGCGGGGGAGTCGGCGAAGGCGCACCCGTTGGACCGGCCGAGCCCGGTCAGCCGCGCGATCCTGCGGTCCAGCTGGTAGCCGACGAGCGTGCCCTCCCTCACCAGGTCCCAGGACTGCGCCTCGACGCCCTCGTCGTCGTAGCCGATGGTCGCCAGGCCGTGCTCGGCGGTGCGGTCACCGGTGACGTTCATCAGCTCCGAGCCGTAGCGCAGCTTGCCGAGCTGGTCGAAGGTGGCGAAGGAGGTGCCGGCGTACGCGGCCTCGTAGCCGAGCGCGCGGTCCAGCTCGGTGGCGTGCCCGATGGACTCGTGGATGGTCAGCCACAGGTTGGACGGGTCCACCACGAGGTCGTACAGCCCCGGCTCCACGCTCGGCGCGCGCATCTTCTGCGCGAGCAGCTCCGGAATCTCGGCCAGCTCCGCGTCCCAGTCCCAGCCGGTGCCGGTCAGATACTCCCAGCCGCGGCCCGCCGGCGGCGCGAGGGTGCGCATCGAGTCGAACTCGCCGCTCGACTCGTCCACCGACACCGCGGTGAGCTGCGGATGCAGCCGCACCCGCTGCTGGGTGGTCGCGGTCCCCGCCGTATCGGCGTAGAACTTGTTCTCGTGCACGGTGAGCAGCGAGGCGTCGACATGGTCCACGCCGTCCGCCGCCAGCAGCCGCCGGCTCCATTCCGCGAGCAGCCCCGCCTTCTCCTCGTCGGGCACGGTGAACGGATCGATCTCGTACGACGAGATCCACGTCCGGTCCGCGTGCACGGGCTCGTCGGCCAGCTCCACCCGCTCGTCCGACCCCGCGGCCTTGATCACCTGCGCGGAGAGCCTCGCCATCGCCACGGCCTGGCTGGCCACCTTCGCGGCGGCGTCCATGGTCAGATCCACGCCGGACGCGAACCCCCACGTCCCGCCGTGCACCACGCGCACCGCGTATCCCAGATCCGTGGTGTCCGACGACCCGGACGGCTTGCCGTCCCGCAGCCGCCAGGACGCGCTGCGCACCCGCTCCAGCCGGAAGTCGGCGTGCTCCGCGCCGAGCGCACGCGCGCGTGCGAGCGCGGCGTCCGCCAGGGCACGTAGCGGAAGCGCCGTGAAGGCTTCGTCGATGGTATGAGGCACCCGAGGTCTCCCTGCTGTCGTCGCCTGTCGGCTCCGATCATGTCGCGCCCGCGGGCCCGCGGACCACATGTTTGCCTCCCGCGACCGGGGCTTTCTGTAGGGATTCGACAGTGTGCCCCCTGAGCCACTGTCGGTGCCCGAATGTCCGGCGCGGGGAGCCGACCGATAGGTTTTCCGGGAAGCCGCCTGTCATCGCCGCCTGTCGTCCAGGTGCCCGGGCGGGGGAATCAGACCGCTATGGAAAGGGTGATCCGTTGAGCCGCTCGGTTCTCGTCACCGGAGGCAACCGGGGCATCGGCCTCGCCATCGCCCGCGCTTTCGCCGACGCCGGCGACAAGGTCGCGATCACGTACCGCTCGGGGGAGCCGCCCGCCGGTTTCCTGGCGGTCAAGTGCGACATCACCGACTCCGAGCAGGTGGAGCAGGCCTACAAGGAGATCGAGGCCGAGCACGGCCCGGTCGAGGTGCTGGTGGCCAACGCCGGCATCACCAAGGACCAGCTGCTCATGCGGATGTCCGAGGAGGACTTCACCTCGGTCCTCGACACCAACCTCACCGGCACCTTCCGGGTCGTCAAGCGCGCCAACCGCGGCATGCTGCGCGCCAAGAAGGGCCGCGTCGTCCTCGTCTCGTCCGTCGTCGGCCTGCTCGGCTCGGCGGGCCAGGCGAACTACGCCGCCTCCAAGGCCGCCCTGGTCGGCTTCGCGCGCTCCCTCGCCCGTGAGCTGGGCTCGCGCAACATCACCTTCAACGTCGTCGCGCCCGGCTTCGTCGACACCGACATGACCAAGGTGCTCACCGACGAGCAGCGTCAGGGCATCGTCGCGCAGGTGCCGCTCGGCCGGTACGCGCAGCCGGAGGAGGTCGCCGCGGCGGTGCGGTTCCTCGCCTCGGACGACGCCTCGTACATCACTGGAGCCGTCATTCCCGTTGACGGCGGACTGGGAATGGGTCACTGATCACCATGAGCGGAATTCTCGAGGGCAAGCGCGTCCTGATCACCGGTGTGCTGATGGAGTCCTCCATCGCGTTCCACGCCGCCAAGCTGGCCCAGGAGCAGGGCGCCGAGATCATCCTGACCGCCTTCCCGCGGCCCACGCTGACCGAGCGCATCGCCAGGAAGCTCCCGAAGCCCACCAAGGTCATCGAGCTGGACGTGACCAACGAGGAGCACCTCGGGCGTCTGGCCGACGTCGTCGGCGAGGAGCTGGGCGGCCTCGACGGCGTCGTCCACTCCATCGGCTTCGCCCCGCAGGACGCGCTCGGCGGCAACTTCCTGAACACGCCGTTCGAGTCGGTCGCCACCGCCATGCACGTCTCGGCGTTCTCCCTGAAGTCCCTGACGATGGCCTGCCTGCCGCTGATGCAGAACGGCGGGTCCGTCGTCGGCCTCACCTTCGACGCGCAGTACGCCTGGCCGCAGTACGACTGGATGGGTCCGGCCAAGGCCGCCCTGGAGGCCACCAGCCGCTACATGGCGCGTGACCTGGGCAAGCAGAACATCCGCTGCAACCTCATCTCCGCGGGCCCCATCGGCTCCATGGCCGCCAAGTCCATCCCGGGCTTCAGCGACCTGGCCTCCGTGTGGGACACCCGTTCCCCGCTGGAGTGGGACCTGAAGGACCCGGAGCCGGCCGGCCGCGGCATCGTCGCCCTGCTGAGCGACTGGTTCCCGAAGACCACCGGCGAGATCATCCACGTCGACGGCGGGCTGCACGCCATCGGCGCCTGACCTTCCCGGACGGCTTCCGCGTACGTCGCCAGACGCCCCGTTCCCCGCAGCGCGCGGGGAGCGGGGCGTCCCCCGTTCGGCCCAGTCGGCCGGGCGGAGCACCGGGGCGGCTGGGCACTCTGGAGGAAGCGTTCACCGACGCGACCCTCCCCCGTACGGCCGAGGAGGTCCCCTTGTGCGCCTGTTCCGCAGCCTGGCCTCAGTGACCGTAGCCGTAGCCCTGGTGCTGTCCCTGTCGTACGAAGCGATGCCCCACGCGCGCGTGGCGGCACCCGCCACCGACGTCCCGAAGCCGTTCGGTGCCGAGTGCCGCACCCGCGTGCACGGCTCCGAGGTGACCGCCCACTGCCACAACCCCTATGTCGACACCGACCGCGTGCGGCTGCACATCGAGTGCGACCGCTGGTGGGACCTCGACACCGACAGCGCCCCGGCCGACGCCGGGCCCGCGGAGACCGTACGGCTGACCGGCCGGTGCTGGAAGGAGGTCCGCTCGGTGTGGGTCAGCCACCAGAACCGGGGGAGCTGAACCGGCACAGGAACGGGTAGCCCGCCGCCTCGGCCGCCGCGGTCTCCGCGTCGCCCGCGCGGATGGCGTCCACCAGTCGCCCGTGGTCCATGTGGGTCTCGGGGGTCAGCTCCTCACCCACGTCCTCGCGCAGCCAGTCCCGCAGCACCTCGCCCAGGTCCGCGTACATCGCCGTCATGACGTCGTTGTGGGAGGCGGCCACCACCGCCAGGTGGAAGGTGGCGTCCGCGGTCACGAACAACTCCTTGTCGCCCGTCTCCCAGGCCTCCTCGCGCCGCGCCAGGAGCGCGTCCAGCTGCCTCAGGTCCTTCTCGGTGCGCCGCTCGGCGGCCAGCTTCGCGGCGGCCGACTCCAGCGTGGAGCGCAGCTCGGCGATGTGCCGGGGGTCGGCACCGGCGAAACGGCGGTGCATCACGCCCGCCAGCTCGCTGGTCGCCACGACGTACGTGCCCGAGCCCTGACGGATGTCCAGCAGGCCGTTGTGGGCCAGCGCCCGGACGGCCTCGCGGACCGTGTTGCGGGCGACCCCGAGCTGTTCGACCAGCTCCGGCTCGGTCGGGATGCGCGAGCCGACCGGCCATTCGCCCGAGGCGATCTGGTTGCGCAGCGCGGCGATGACCTGCTCGGACAGCGCCGAACGACGGGGGTGGCTCAAGGGCATGGCACACCTTCGCACGGGACGGGCGGCAGCGGACGCCCGGGGAATGGACAGCCAATCATCCCATGATTCTATGATGGGTCACATGGCCAGCGAGGAAACCCAGACGAGGAATCACCCGGACGTACGCGACCCCGCGGCGAGCGGCGGCGAAGCGACGCGCACAAGCTCCACGCGCGCGTGGACCACACGCCTGGTCGTCGTCGGCATCATGCTGTCCGCCCTCAACCTCCGGCCCGCCATCACCAGCCTCGGGGCCCTGCTGGAGGAGGTCCGGGACGGCCTCGGCATGAGCGGCAGCGTCGCCGGACTGCTCACCTCCGTACCGCCGCTCTGCTTCGCCGTCTTCGGCGTCATGGCACCCCGCCTGGCCCGCCGCTTCGGCCCCGCCGCCGTGGTGTGCGCCGGCATGGCCGCCATCGCCGCCGGCCTGATCATCCGGCCGTACGCGGGCGGCACGCCCGGCTTCCTGGCCGCCAGCGCGCTCGCTCTCATGGGCATCGCCGTCAGCAACGTCCTGATGCCGGTCATCGTCAAGCGCTGGTTCCCCGACCGGGTCGGGTCCATGACCGGCGCCTACTCCATGGCCCTCGCCCTCGGCACCTCCACCGCCGCCGCCGTGACCGTGCCGGTGACCGACGCGCTGGGCGGCCACTGGCAGTCCGGGCTCGCCGTGTGGGCCGCGGTCGCGGCGGCGGCCGTCCTGCCGTGGCTGCCCGTCCTGCGCAACCGGAGCGCTTCCCCCGACGCCGTGCAGGGGGACCCAGGGGCGGCGCCCCGGGGGGAGGCGCAGACGCCCGCGCTGCGGATCACCCGAAGCCGCACTGCGTGGGCGCTCGCCGTGTTCTTCGGTCTCCAGGCCACCGCCGCCTACATCACCATGGGCTGGATGGCCCAGATCTTCCGCGACGCCGGGGTCTCCGCCGGCACCGCCGGTCTGCTCCTGGCCGTCACCATGGTGATGGGGGTGCCGCTGGCCTTCGTCATCCCGCGCCTGGCCACCCGGCTGCCCCAGCAGGGACCCATCGTGCTCGCCCTCGGCGTCTGCGGCCTCATCGGCTACGCCGGTCTGTACGCCGCCCCGGCCGGCGGCGCCTGGGTCTGGGCCCTCCTGCTCGGCGTCTCCAACTGCGCCTTCCCGCTCGCCCTGACCATGGTCGGCATGCGCGCGCGGTCCGGCCCGGGGGTGGCCCAGCTGTCGGCGTTCGCGCAGAGCACCGGCTACCTGATCTCCATCCCCGGCCCGCTCCTGGTGGGCGTGCTCTACCAGCACAGCGGCGGCTGGGGACAGCCGATCGTGCTCATGATCGCCCTGATGATCCCGCAGATGGCGATGGGCTGGCTCGCGGGCCGCGACCGCACGGTGGAGGACGAGGCCGCCGCGCGCTGAGCCCGGCGCCCCGACCCCGGCCGCGCGGGTGCGGGCGGTGGGTGCGAGACTTGGCGCATGCCCGTGCTCGACCCGAACCCGCAGAACGGCCAGAAGAAGATGCTCATCGTCTTCGGCTCGTTCTTCGCCATCTTCGTGATCATCGCCGTCATCGCTTCGATCGCCGCGCCCTGAAGACCCGGCCGCCCGCCGACGGAGGGTGGGGTCAGCCCCCCATCCCCTAGGGGGTGAGGCTCAGGGTCAAGTGGGTGGATCACCGGATGGGCCGGCGGCTCTCCGTTCCGTAGCGTCGAAGTGTGGCCGCGGGAGGCGGACCACACCCAGTCGAGGACGGATCCCCGGAGGCATCATGTCGGCCCGCACCCAGCCCCGCCCCCGCCCGGCGA
The DNA here is from genome assembly GCF_035645055.1 of Streptomyces sp. Classification (GTDB taxonomy): domain Bacteria; phylum Actinomycetota; class Actinomycetes; order Streptomycetales; family Streptomycetaceae; genus Streptomyces. The sequence goes on from NZ_DASQNH010000003.1 coordinate 106,409, forward strand.
GCAACCGGGCCGTCGACACCCGGCTGCCCTGGTGGGCCCTCGCCCTCCCGGCGCTCGCCTTCGTCGTCCTGCTGGCGCTGATCCTCAACCCTTCGGACGCCCACGCGGCGGCCGGTGATCCCGCCATAACCCGGCTCCTGGAGCACATGCGACAGCTGCTGAGCCGCTGAGCCGCCCGTCAACTCCCTGCGCCCCATGGCCTGTTTCATGCGAAGCTGGGAGTCATGAGCGTCGCAGAACCCCGTAGGATCGTCCTCTTCCGGCATGCGAAGGCCGACTGGCCCCAGGTGAACGACCATGAGCGGCCGCTCGCCGAGCGGGGCCGCAAGGACGCCGCCGAAGCCGGACGCAGGCTGGCCGACACCGGCATCCCCTTCGATCTGGCCCTCTGCTCCACCGCGACCCGGACCCGCGAGACCTGGAAGCTCGCCGTCCACGAGTTCTCGCACCGGCCGAAAACGGTCTACGAGGAGCGGATCTACGAGGCCTCGCCCGGCGAGCTGATCGCCGTGCTCAACGAAATCCCCGACGACGCCCAGAACCTCCTCCTCATCGGCCACAACCCCGGCGTGCACGGGCTCGCCGAGGTGCTGGCCGGGGCGGCGGAGGCCGAGCCCCGCGAGCGGATGAACCGCCGCGGCTTCCCGGCCGCCGCCTTCGCCGTACTGTCCTTCTCGGGCTCCTGGAAGACCCTGGAACCGGGCGTGGCCACCCTGCTCGACTACTGGGCGCCGACCGACTGAGCCGCCCCGGCGCGGCTCGGCACGGCTCCGCACGGCTCGGAACCAGCCCGGCGGAGCCGAAGGGGCCGGCGCCGCGACACGGCACCGGCCCCGCACACCTTTCCGCTTTCCCGGGGTGGCCCGGGTCCCCGGGCGGCCCGGTCAGCTCTCCTCGTGCGCGTCCGCCGCCTCGACCTCTTCCCGGGTGACGCCGAGCAGATAGAGCACGGTGTCCAGGAACGGCACGTTCACCGCCGTGTGCGCAGCCTCCCGCACCACCGGCTTGGCGTTGAAGGCGACCCCGAGCCCCGCCGCGTTCAGCATGTCCAGGTCATTGGCGCCGTCACCGACGGCCACCGTCTGCGACAGCGGTACGCCCGCCTCCGCGGCGAACCGGCGCAGCAGCCGCGCCTTGCCCGCGCGGTCCACGATCTCGCCGGTGACCTTCCCGGTCAGCTTGCCGTCGACGATCTCCAGGGTGTTGGCCTGGGCGAAGTCCAGCCCCAGCCGTTCCTTCAGATCGTCCGTGACCTGGGTGAACCCTCCGGACACCACACCGACTTGGTAGCCGAGCCGCTTCAGCGTACGAATCAGGGTGCGGGCGCCCGGTGTCAGCCGGACCTCGCTGCGCACCTTGTCCACCACCGAGGCGTCCAGGCCCTTCAGCAGCGCCACCCGCGCGTGCAGCGACTGTTCGAAGTCCAGCTCCCCGCGCATCGCGGCGGCGGTCACCTCGGCGACCTTGTCCTCGCACCCGGCGTGTGCCGCGAAGAGCTCGATCACCTCGTCCTGGATGAGGGTGGAATCCACGTCCATCACGACCAGCCGCTGGGCCCGCCGGTGCAGCCCCGCCGCCACGACCGCCACATCGACACCGAGTGCCGCCGCGTCGGTGACCAGAGTGGTGCGCAGCGGTTCCGTCTCCACGCCGGAGACCGCGAACTCCACGGCGGTCACCGGGTACTTGGCGAGCCGGAAGATCCGGTCGATGTTGCCGCCCGCCTTGGTGATCTTGGCGGCGATGGCGGCGGTGGCCTCCGCGGTGAGCGGGTGGCCGAGCACGGTCACCAGGGAGCGGCCGAGGCCACGCGGGCGGTTGTCGCCGAGACCGGAGATGATCTCGGCCTGCATCCTCATCGACTCCGCCCAGCTGTGGACGGTGGCGCGCAGGTCGCCCTCCAGCCCGTGCGGCGGCTCGGTCACGAGCGCGCACAGCACGATCCGGCCCCGCGTGACGACCTGCTCGATGTCGACCACGTCGACGGAGTAGGCGGCGAGGGTGTCGAAGAGTCCGGCCGTGATGCCCGGCCTGTCCTTGCCAAAGATCTTGACCAGGAGAGTGGGGACGTCAGAGGTCTGCGTAGCGCTCATGGTGCTCCCACGGTAACCGGCACCCAGTGCCGCCCGCGCCCGAGGTCCGACTAGCGGACAGCGAACACTGGGCGCCGCCGAGGCGACGCCCACCTGACATGACGATCAACCACCGGGTACCGCCCTCGCCGCCGAAGCCCTGCTCGTCCCTGCCGGGCGGCGGCGCTGGGAGAGGAGGAGCCGGCGGAGGCCCGGCAGGCCGCGGGCCCGGAAGACGCCGGGGGGGGGGAGCGCAGGCGGCTCCACGGGGTGTGCCACGGTCGGGGCCCCGTGCAGATCCCGCCCGGAGAACGGCTGATCCCCGTACGGCAGACCGGCAGGCGTTCCGGGAGCAGCACCACCGGGCCGCCGGTCCTCGGGCGCCGGGTGAGGGGGACCGGTGGGCCGCCGGTCCTCGGGCGCGTCACCCGCCGGGCCCTCTTCTCCCGGCATCCGCTCCCCGGGCCCGTCACCCCCCCGCCCGCAGTACCTCCGTCTCCCGGTCGCCCCACCGCTGGGCAGCCGCAGGTACGGATTGGTCGCGGGGTCCGGCGGCCGGCAGGACGGACCCGGCAGGTACGGCCCGGGCTCCCGCCCGAAGTCCGCGCGCCCTCGTGTCACCTCTTCACGTGCCGGTGCGGCCACACGGCGCCCCGCGGCCCCGCTCGCCCACGCCAGCAGCGCCCCGCCGGCCGGACCCGGCGCCCCACACCGCGCCCAGGAGCAGGGCCGTGCCGAGGTGCGCGCGCAGTTCCAGCCCGGTCCCGAAGGCGTCGATCCCCGGCACCGGCAAGGAGGCGTACAGCGAGACCCCCGTCAGCGGACCCAGCAACGGCAGGGCGAGCGCCGTCGCCACGCCCAGCCGCAGCGCGCACCGCCCCGTGAAGCCCACGGCTCCCGGACGCCGTGGCCCACCGGAGGGCGCGTCCACCGGCGTACGCGCCGCCTGCACCACCCCCCGCGAGCAGCATCCCCAGCGCCGCCGCCACCGCCGGCAGCCACACCCGCCCGTCCAGCTCCGCGAGCCGTCCCGGGGTGACCGGCTGGTCCGAGTCGACGAGGAGGTCGTCGAGCGGGTCGGGGAGGAAACGCGTGAGGACGCCGGTGGCCTCGCCGTGCCACGGCACGCACAGACCGATCGTCATCCCGAGCCACACACCGTTCGGTGCCCCGAGCAGTGCGGCCCCCGCGATCCGCCGGGGGGTGGTCGTCACCGATCGCCGCGTACGCCGCCGCAGCGCATCCCGCCGCCACGGCGACCAGCAGCACCGCGACGAGCGCCGACGCGGCGGGCCGGACCACCCGGTGCACGGCATCCCAGCCGCGCGGCAGGGGAGTGCGGCGCGAGGCGAGCAGGGCGACGATCAGCACCCCCGTCACCCAGGCCGCGCCCCCCAGCAGCGTCGGCCCGGTGTCGACGCTGGACCCGACCGCCGCCTCGGCGTCGACGAGGTCACCGAGCCGGTCCGGCAGGAGTCTCCCGAGGCCGCCCGGATCCCCGAGATCCCCGGAATCCCCGAGCCCCGGGATCTCGGTGCCGTCCGAGCCGGGCCCGGAGCCGGAGTCAAAGCCGCCGGGCAGGTCGCCGGGTCCCAGCGCGCCCCCGTCCAGGGTGATGACGTCGTGCCCCGCCCAGGCCGGCCCGCCCAGCGCCGCCACGAACAGCGCGCCCACCGCCCCCGCGCGGGCGGCGAGTTCGGCGGGGGAGACGACAACTCCGGCGGCCCGCAACGACCGTGGGAAGAACCACGACAAAAGGAGCGCCGACCAGGCTCACGCCCCATGGCGCGATCTCGATGGCGGTCGTGGCCTCCGCGCCCTCCAGGCCGAGCACGGACACATCACCGGACGGCGTGACCGCACCACCCGCCCCGAGCGCCACCACCGACGCGGTCATCGGCCCCAGCGCACCCGCCGCATCGGCCTCCAGCAGTCGCAGCCCGAGTGCGGCCGTCCCCGCCATCCCGATCAATGCCCAGCTCACGGCGGCGATCGGGGACATCAGCACATCCACCCAGGGCACCCACGTGCCGTACCGCGCGGCCTCGGCGCTCATGGCGGCCCCCCGATCCGCGGCGCGGCGCGACCGCCGCGCCTGTCCCCCTCGCGAGGGATTACCACTCTCCGGGCCGGTTTCGACCCCGTCAACGAGAGTGCTTGCGTGCGCCCGCAGCCGGTCTTCACAAGGCCCGACTTTCGGTCAGGGCGCCCCTCCTGAAATAGTTCCCCCCGATGTTCGACATCCCTAGACTCCCCGCGACGGGGGTAACTCGGGGGACAACTCAGTGGGGCATGGAGTGCCGGAACTCGTACTGGAATCAAACGGACGGACCTTGACGCTCGACGCGTCCCGGTCCTACACACTCGGACGCGATCCTCAAGGGGATTTCGTGTTCGACGACGCCAGGGTCTCCTGGCGGCACGCCACGGTCAGCTTCAACGGACGCAGTTGGGTCATCGAGGACCACGGCAGCACCAACGGCACGTTCGTGCAGGGCCAGCGGATCCATCACATGGAGATCGGTGCCGGCTCGGCGGTGCACCTGGGCAACGCGACCGACGGACCGCTCGTGACGCTCGCCGGCGCCGCGCAGGCCGCCGTGACGCCGCAGGCCCAGCCCCAGCAGCAGCCGTACGCCGCGCAGGGCGCCGGCGCCGGATGGGCCCAGCAGCCGCAGACCGCGCAGCCGCAGGCCGGCTGGCAGCAGCCGCAGCAGCCCGCCGCGCACATCCCGCCGCAGCAGGCCCCGGCGGACCATTTCGCGCAGAAGGTTCCCGGTGGTGCCGCGGGGGCGCCGCCGGTCTACGGCGGCGACCGCAGCCCCACCACGTTCCACCAGTTCTCGCTCGGCCGGGTCATGCGCATCGGCCGTGCCCTGGAGAACGACCTGGTCGTCTCCGACCTCCAGGTCTCCCGGCACCACGCGGAGTTCCACGCGACGCCCGACGGCCGCATGGAGATCCGCGACCTGGGCTCGCACAACGGCACGTACGTCAACGGCCAGCCGATCGCCAAGGGCGGCTCGCAGCTGCTCGGCCCGGCCGACATCGTGGGCGTCGGCCACTCGACGTTCCGGATCGTCGGCGACCGCCTCGAGGAGTTCGTCGACACCGGCGAGGTGTCCTTCTCCGCCCGCCACCTGACCGTCACGGTCGACGGCGGCAAGCAGATCCTCAAGGACGTCTCGTTCGGCGTCCCGGAGAAGTCGCTGATCGCGGTCATCGGCCCGTCCGGCTCCGGCAAGTCGACCCTGCTCAAGGCGCTCACCGGTTACCGCCCCGCCAACCAGGGCGAGGTGCTGTACGACAACCGGAACCTCTACAAGCAGTTCGCCGAACTGCGCCAGCGCATCGGTCTGGTCCCGCAGGACGACATCCTGCACAAGGAGCTGACCGTCAAGAAGGCCCTCAAGTACGCGGCCAAGCTCCGCTTCCCCGCCGACACCACGGCGGCCGAGCGTGAGGCCCGGATCGACGAGGTGCTGCGCGAGCTGAAGCTCGACATCCACAAGGACAAGAAGGTCACCTCGCTCTCCGGCGGCCAGCGCAAGCGCGTCTCGGTCGCCCTGGAGCTGCTGACCAAGCCGTCGCTGATCTTCCTGGACGAGCCGACCTCCGGTCTCGACCCGGGCATGGACCGCGACGTCATGCAGCTGCTGCGCGGCCTCGCCGACGACGGCCGCACGGTCCTCGTCGTCACCCACTCGGTGGCCGAGCTGGCCCTGTGCGACAAGCTCCTGGTGATGGCGCCGGGCGGTTCCGTCGCCTACTTCGGCCCGCCCGAGGAGGCGCTGAACTTCTTCGGCTACGACACCTGGGCCGATGTCTTCTCCGCCTTCGAGAACTACCGCGACTACGACTGGGCGGGCCGCTGGAAGGGCTCGCAGCACTACCAGATGTACGCCGCGGACATCGACGCCGTCGCCCCGCAGGCCGTGCAGATGCCGCAGATGCAGGCGATCAAGCCGCCCAAGCCGCAGGGCTGGATGTCGCAGTGGGTCACGCTGGTCCGCCGCTATGTCTCCGTGATCGTCTCCGACAAGGGCTTCCTCGCCCTGATGGTGATCCTGCCGGCCGTCCTCGGCGCGGTCAGCCTGCTCATCGACCCCGACCGCGGCCTGCTGCCCAACCCGCCGAACCCGCAGAGCGGCCGGACCATCCCGAACGGCACGGCCACCACCGTGCTGCTGATCCTCGCCGTCGGCGCCTGCTTCGCCGGCGCGGCCAACTCCGTCCGTGAGCTGATCAAGGAACGGGTCATCTACGAGCGGGAGCGCGCCACCGGCCTGTCCCGCTCGGCGTACCTGATGTCCAAGGTGTTCGTGCTCGGCATGATCACCGTCCTCCAGGGCCTGCTGGTCGGCGTGATCGGCTTCGCCACCCGGGAGATCCCCGAGGAGGGCCTGCTCCTCGGCGGCGCCACCCTCGTCGAGCTGTCCCTGCCGATCATGGCGCTGGGCTTCACCTCGATGATGTTCGGCCTGATCATCTCCTCGCTGGTGAAGACCGCCGAGAAGACCATGCCGCTGCTGGTGATGTTCGCGATCATCCAGGTCGTGTTCACCGGCTGCCTCTTCGCCCTGAACGGCACGGTCGGCGTGAACCAGTTCTCGTACCTGATGCCGTCGCGCTGGGCGGTCGCCGCCGCGGGCGCCACGCTGGACTTCAACAAGATCAGCCCGCCCGAGGAGGGTGCCGACACCGACCCGCTGTGGGAGCACAGCCTGGGCACCTGGGGCCTGGACATGGCGGCCCTGATCGCGCTCGGCGTGGTCTGCGGCTTCTTCGTGGCCCGCTTCCTGCGCCGCCACGAGCCCGAGGTCATGCGCAAGTAACCCCGCGTCTCATGACGCCGAAGGGCGGCACCCCGTCAGGTGGGTGCCGCCCTTCGGCGCTGTGTACCGAGGCCCGCGCCGGCCTCAGTACGCGCTGTTGACGTTGTCCATCGAGCCGTAGCGGTCGGCCGCGTAGTTGCAGGCGGCGGTGATGTTGGCGACCGGGTCGTAGATGTCCCAGGACGTGCCGGGGACGTGGTAGGCCTGGAAGGTCGGCGGGATGACCTGGAGCAGGCCCTTCGACGGGATGCCGTTCTGGGCGTTGATGTCCCAGTTGTTGATGGCCATCGGGTTGCCCGAGGACTCCCGGATGATGTTGCGGTGGATGCCGCTGTAGGAGCCCGGGATGCCGTGCTTCTTCATGATCGCGAGCGACTCGCGGATCCAGCCGTCGAGGTTGTTCGGGTAGGTCTTGGCGGCGGCCGGCTGGACGGCGACACGCTTCGAGGTCCGGCTCGCGGCGGCCTGCGCGGCACGCTCCCGCGCCGCCTCCTTCGCGGCCTGCTCCTCGGCGGCCTTCTTGGCGGCCTGCTCCTCGGCGGCCTTCCTGGCGGCCTGCGCGGCGGCCTCGGCGGCGGCCTTCTTCTTGGCCTCGGCCGCGGCCTTCAGCTTCGCGGCGGCGTCGGCGGCGGCCTGCCGCTTCGCCTCGATCGCCTCGACCTTCACGCTCGCACCGGCGAGCTGGTCGGTGATGGTGCCCTTGACGTCCTTGACCTGCTCGGAGCTGTAGGCCACCGCAGCCGCGGATCCGGCCTCGGTCGTGGTCGTGCTGCCGCCGGCCGGGACGAGGGAGAACGCGAGGGTGGCGGCACCGAGGGCGGCGACACCGGTGAGCGCGATCTTGTGCGTCCTGGTCGGCACGCGACTGTGACCGGGGTTCTGGGTGTTCTTGGGCATGGCGGATGGACCTCTTCGAATAGCGCGGAGGTCGCTCTACGTCCGGCGGGGAACAGGGATCTTCCCGCACGAACGCCGCGGGCCGAGACCCGCGGCGCTGAGCGACGGCAGCCATTCTTAGCGGCAGCAAAAATGCGAGGCAAAGGTGTGACGTACGATGCCGGATAGTGGATCACCTAGGGCAAATCGGGACAGACTAGACCGTCTGCCCCGCTCATGCCGAGCCCCGCCCTCTCCTATGCGGCTTCGTACGTGACCTGGGCCCTATGCGCGGGCTCACACCGCCGCAGGCGTGGTCTCACCCGCCGTTGCCGTCGCAACGCTCTGCGTGAGGGGCCTCTTCCGGAAGGACCAGACGCGCGTCCCCGAACCCCTGCCACGCGTACCGCCCGCGCACCGCCTCCTCGTACCCGCGCTCGACCGCGGCACTCCCCGTTACCGCCCGCAGCGACCCCAGATGCGAGGCCTCCGGCTCGTGCGACCCGGTCGGCAGCCCGTCCCCCACCCCACCCCGCGCTCCGGTGCGACCACCGGATCCGTCCACCCCGCACGCACGCGTACGACCCGGTCGGCGCCCACCGCCGGCGCCTCGCGCCTCCGGCTGTCCCGGCGACGCCCCCCCGGTCGCCGGCCGCCCGCACCGCGTCGATCCGCCGCGCCGACGCCTCCGGCGCACCGCACGAGCGACTCGGCGCCCAGCGCGCTCGCGGGGCGTACCAGCAGGTGGACCCCGCCCAGCCGCCAGGCCTCCGCCACCGGCCGCGCGTCGGGGCCCGGCGTCCGCGACATCCCCGGCAGGGCGGTCAACCGAGTCCCGTGCCCGGCGACCCGCCCTCCGGGCCGACGACGGGAGTCTGACGACGGGACCTAGGACCTCGGGACCAGACGGCCGCGGTCACCGGTCGGATCCGCGCTGTCACATCCCGCCGGTAGCGTGGAGACATGAGTCAAGGCCCCAGGTCCGGCCTCGCCGCGGTCAGTGCCGCGCTGCTGGCCATGAGCAGGCATCTCGAGGTGCGCGACGTCCTCAAGACCATCGTCGCCTCCGCCCGCGAGCTGCTCGACGCGCAGTACGCCGCCCTCGGCGTCCCCGACGATCACGGCGGCTTCGCCCAGTTCGTGGTCGACGGCGTCAGCGAGGAGGAGTGGAAGGCCATCGGCCCCCTGCCGCGCCAGCACGGCATCCTCGCCTCGATGCTCCACGAGGCCCGCGCCGAACGCCTCGCCGACGTGCGCAAGGACCCCCGCTTCGAGGGCTGGCCGTCCGCCCACCCGGAGCTGGCCGACTTCCTGGGCCTGCCCATCCGCGACGGCGACGAGATCATCGGCGCCCTCTTCCTGGCCAACAAGCTGTGCCCCCCGGGGGAAAATCCCCCGCACCCCCCGAGCCCCAGCCCGGACGGCGCCTGCGGCTTCACCGAGGACGACGAGGAACTGCTCGCCATCCTCGCCCAGCACGCGGCCATCGCCCTCACCAACGCCCGGCTCTACGAACGCAGCCGCGAGCTGACCATCGCCGAGGAGCGCTCCCGTCTCGCCCACGAGCTGCACGACGCCGTCAGCCAGAAGCTGTTCTCGCTGCGCCTGACCGCCCAGGCCGCCGCCGCCCTCGTCGACCGCGACCCGGGCCGCGCCAAGGGCGAACTCCAGCAGGTGGCCGCGCTCGCCGCCGAAGCCGCCGACGAGCTGCGCGCCGCCGTCGTCGAACTGCGCCCCGCCGCCCTCGACGAGGACGGCCTCGTCGCCACCCTGCGCACCCAGATACAGGTCCTCGACCGTGCCCACACCGCGCGCGTCACCTTCGACAGCCGCGGGGTGCGTGCCCTGCCCGCCGCCCAGGAGGAGGCCCTGCTGCGGGTCGCCCAGGAAGCCCTGCACAACGCGCTGCGGCACTCCGGCGCCGACCACGTCGACGTGTCCCTGGACAAGCGCGGCGGCGGCGCGGTCCTGCGCGTCACGGACGACGGCAGCGGTTTCGACCCGCGTGGGGTGCGCCGCGCGGGACGCCATCTGGGCCTGGTCTCCATGCGGGACCGGGCGAGCGGGGTCGGCGGCAGACTGACCGTGGAGTCGGCGCCCGGCAAGGGCACCACGATCGAGATGGAGGTCCCCGGTGGCTGACGCAATCAAGGTGCTGCTCGTCGACGACCACCAGGTCGTCCGCCGGGGCCTGCGCACCTTCCTGGAGGTGCAGGACGACATAGAGGTAATCGGCGAGGCCGCCGACGGCGCGGAGGGCGTCGAGCGCGCCGAGGAACTCAAACCCGACGTCGTGCTCATGGACGTCAAGATGCCGGGCATGGACGGCGTCGAGGCGCTGCGCAGACTGCGGGAGCTGGACAACCCCGCGCGCGTGCTGATCGTCACCAGCTTCACCGAACAACGCACGGTGGTCCCGGCCCTGCGCGCCGGCGCCGCCGGGTACGTCTACAAGGACGTGGACCCCGACGCCCTGGCCGGCGCCATCCGCTCGGTGCACGCCGGGCACATCCTGCTCCAGCCGGAGGTGGCGGGTGCCCTGCTCTCCCAGGAGGAGGCGGGATCCGGGCAGGGCAGAGCCGGGTCGCTCACCGAGCGGGAGCGCGAGGTGCTGGGCCTGATCGCCGACGGCCGCTCCAACCGGGAGATCGCCCGTGCCCTGGTGCTCTCCGAGAAGACGGTCAAGACCCACGTCTCGAACATCCTGATGAAGCTGGACCTCGCGGACCGCACCCAGGCCGCCCTGTGGGCCGTACGCCATGGCGTCACTGGCTGAGAAGCCCTGCGTACGGCACTACGGACGGCAACATGGAGGGTCTCGTTCCAGGCTGAGATTCATACCGTCGTGGGAATGTCCCCCAAATGGCGCATCCTCCGCGGATCTTCGCCGTTCTCCAGTGCGTGCTGCGGCGACTGCCGCAGTGATCGCTAGAGAGGGCTGAGAAGTGAAGAACCTGAAGAAGGCAGCGGCCGTGACGATGGTGGCCGGTGGTCTGGTGGCCGCCGGTGCGGGCATGGCCTCCGCCACCGACGGCTCGCTGGCGACCGGCAAGGCCGAGCACTCGCCGGGCGTCATCTCGGGCAACCTCGTCCAGGCCCCGGTGCACGTCCCGGTGAACGCGGTCGGCAACAGCGTGAACGTCATCGGTGTGCTGAACCCGGCCTTCGGCAACCTGGGCCTCAACCGCTGAGTTCGGCCCCGGCTGATGATCTTGTCGGGCCGCACGGGTCGAAGGCGACGCGTGCGGCCCTTCCGTCTGAGGTCCCCGGCACCCCACTCACCGGCACCGCGCGCTCACCGCACCCCGCGCTCCCGCTCCTCCACCATCGAGTTGTACGCCGCGACCTGCGCCCGCCTGGCCGTCCGCTCCACCGGCCTCAGCGCCTGCGTCCGAGCCGCCATCTCCGCGGCGCTCACCGCGCCCCCGTGCCCCTTCTCGTACGCCATCGCGATCAGCGTCCCGACCCGCTGCGCCAGCTCCAGCACCCGCACCGCCCGCGGCGGATACCCCGGCGCCAGCACCTCCCGCCCCCGCTCGGCGCGCGCCCGGTAGGCGTCGATCGCCGCCTGAGCGACCGGTCCCGACGCGGCCACGTCCAGCCGGGTCAGCACCTCCGTCGCCTCCCGCAGCGCCTCCGCCAGCTCCCGCTCCGCCTCACCCAGCGAGGGCACATCGGCCGGCGGCGCCTCCCGCACCGCCAGACAGTGCCAGACGACCTCCACATGCACATCGCCCTCGGGCCCGGCCTCGTACACCTCCGGCACCAGCCCCAGCGCGGCGCCGTAACAGAGCACCGCCTCCTCGGCGTCCAACGCCCGCGCGTTGAACTCCGGCGGCCCGCTCAGCCCCAGCGGATGCCCCGGCGCGGGCAGCGCGACCCGCAGGCCCGTGGCACCCAGCGCCCGCAGCCGCCCCAGCGTCAGCGTGAGTCCCACCGGCGCCGACTCGCCCGGCAGCCCCGACACCCGGTGCACCGCATCGTCCCCGACGATGGCGAGCGCGGCGTCGTCCGGTGAGACAAGTCCGGCAAGAAGGGCATTTCCCCAAGCGGTGAGGCGTCCAGCGCGCGGTTCCGTGAGCATGCCCCCACCCTAAGGACCGGACCGAGGGAATGTCCGGGTCGACCGGTGGCGTAGATTTCATGAGGGGCTGCGCCCACCGGCGCGACCGACCGAGCCACAGGCGTACGCGACAGCCGAGACCGGCCACACTGCAAGGGGAGACAACGCGCTCATGAGCGATGTTCTGGAGCTTCAGGACGTATCCGTGGTCCGCGAGGGCCGGGCTCTGGTGGACCAGGTCTCCTGGTCGGTCAAGGAGGGCGAGCGCTGGGTCATCCTCGGCCCCAACGGCGCCGGCAAGACCACCCTCCTCAACGTCGCCTCGAGCTACCTCTACCCCAGCACGGGCACCGCCACCATCCTCGGCGAGACCCTCGGCAAGCCCGGCACCGACGTCTTCGAGCTGCGCCCCCGCATCGGCATGGCCGGCATCGCCATGGCCGACAAGCTCCCCAAGAGCCAGACCGTCCTGCAGACCGTGCTCACCGCCGCCTACGGCATGACCGCCGCCTGGCAGGAGGAGTACGAGGACATCGACGAGCAGCGCGCCCGCGCCTTCCTCGACCGCCTCGGCATGTCCGAGTACCTGGACCGCAAGTTCGGCACCCTCTCCGAGGGCGAGCGCAAGCGCACCCTCATCGCCCGCGCCCTGATGACCGACCCCGAACTCCTGCTCCTCGACGAGCCCGCCGCCGGCCTCGACCTCGGCGGCCGCGAGGACCTGGTCCGCCGCCTCGGCCGGCTTGCCCGCGACCCGATCGCCCCCTCGATGCTCATGGTCACCCACCACGTCGAGGAGATCGCCCCCGGCTTCACCCACGTCCTCATGATCCGCCAGGGCAAAGTGCTCGCCGCGGGCCCCCTGGAACTCGAACTCACCTCCCGCAACCTCTCCCTCTGCTTCGGCCTTCCGCTCGTCGTCGAGCAGGTAGGCGACCGCTGGACCGCCCAGGGCCTGCCGCTCGCCTGACCACCGGACCACGGACCGGGCCGAGCCGCCAACGCGCTCGCCCACGGGGCGCGTTCCGGGGGATCGCGCCCTGTCGGCGGCGGGACCCACGGACCTACCATGGCCGTGTGAACGACATCGACGCATGGGTGTGGTGGCTCGTCGGCGCGGCGGCGCTCGGAATCGGGCTCGTGGTGACGGCCATGCCAGAACTGGGGATGCTCGCGGCGGCCGGTGTGGCCGCCGCCATCGCCGCCGCCCTCGGCGGCGACCTCGTGGTCCAGGTACTCGTCTTCGTCGCGGTCTCGGTCGCCCTCGTGGCCGTCGTACGCCCCATCGCGAGCCGGCACCGCTCCCAGAGGCCCCAACACGTCAGCGGTATCGAGGCGTTGAAAGGCAGGCAAGCCGTCGTCCTGGAACGCGTCGACGCCTCCGGCGGACGCATCAAACTCGCGGGCGAGGTCTGGTCGGCCCGGGCCCTCGACACCGACCGCACCTACGAAGTCGGCCAGGAGGTCGACGTGGTGGACATCGAGGGGGCCACAGCGATCGTCATGTGACCTCGTATGACGCAACTCGACCGAACACTCCCCGAGTTGGGTGACGGTCTGCGAGACTCGACCAGCAAGATCTTCTCAACCATAAGATCTTCCAAAAGCGCCGAGGCGGAGAAGGGTACGGGGAAGCGACGATGGAACCGGTCATCATCGTCTTGATCATTCTGGTGGTGTTGGTCTTCATCGCCCTGATCAAGACGATCCAAGTCATCCCACAGGCCAGCGCCGCGATCGTCGAGCGCTTCGGCCGCTACACACGGACCCTCAACGCGGGCCTCAACATCGTCGTCCCGTTCATCGACACCATCCGCAACCGCATCGACCTGCGCGAACAGGTCGTGCCGTTCCCGCCGCAGCCGGTGATCACCCAGGACAACCTGGTCGTCAACATCGACACCGTCATCTACTACCAGGTGACCGACGCCCGCGCCGCCACCTACGAGGTCGCCAGCTACATCCAGGCGATCGAGCAGCTCACCGTCACCACGCTGCGCAACATCATCGGCGGCATGGACCTGGAGCGCACCCTCACCTCCCGTGAGGAGATCAACGCGGCCCTGCGCGGCGTCCTCGACGAGGCCACCGGCAAGTGGGGCATCCGCGTCAACCGCGTCGAACTCAAGGCCATCGAGCCGCCCACCTCCATCCAGGACTCGATGGAGAAGCAGATGCGCGCCGACCGCGACAAGCGCGCCGCGATCCTCCAGGCCGAAGGTGTCCGCCAGTCCGAGATCCTGCGCGCCGAGGGTGAGAAGCAGTCCCAGATCCTGCGCGCCGAGGGTGAGGCCAAGGCCGCCGCACTGCGCGCCGAGGGCGAGGCCCAGGCCGTCCGCACGGTCTTCGAGGCCATCCACGCAGGCGACCCCGACCAGAAGCTGCTGTCCTACCAGTACCTCCAGATGCTCCCGAAGATCGCCGAAGGCGACGCCAACAAGCTCTGGATCGTCCCCAGCGAGATCGGCGACGCCCTCAAGGGCCTCTCCGGGGCCATGGGCAACTTCGGCGGCATCGGCGGCGGCTCAGGCAACGGCGGAGGCAACAGCGGCACCCAGCCCACGGAACGACGAGAGAAGCCGACGCTCGACTGACGGCCACGCGAAACGAACAGTTCCCCGCACCCACCCCTCAGGGGCGCGGGGAACTGCGCGACAAGCCACTCACAACCCGCAGGCCGCCGACGGCACACACCCCTGCGGTCTACGCGGCATCCAACGCGAGCCACTCCGGCAGCGCCTCGAAGTCATCCCGTCCCAGAGCCAAGAGCATCGCATCCGCGGGAGTCGGCTCGAACGGCTTGGAAAGCAACGGCATCCCCGCCTCTTCCGGAGTCCGGTCCGCCTTCCGGTGATTGTCCTCCGCGCACGAGGCGACCGTGTTCAGCCAGGTGTCCCCACCACCCTGCGACCGCGGCACCACGTGGTCCACCGTCGTCGCCCGCCGGCCGCAGTACGCGCACCGGTGCCGGTCCCGCGCCAGCACGCCCCGCCTGGACCACGGGGCTTGTCTTCGGAACGGCACCCGTACGTATCTGCACAACCGGATCACCCGCGGCGCCGGTATGTCGACCTCCGCGCCCCGCAGCCGCAGTTCGGGGTGGGCCTGCTCGACGACGGCCTTGTCCTGGAGCACCAGCACGACGGCTCGGTTCAGCGTCACCGTCGACAACGGCTCGAAGCTCGCGTTCAGCACCAGCGTGTCCCGCATACCAGCCCACCTCCCGTGTGCACCGGCCCACCCCCTCGGCGGACTGGATCAACTCTGGCCGGGCCCGCCGAGATGGACAACGCAATAAAAATGCCCGCCCCTGATCACTTCCATGACCAGGGGCGGGCAAACGCCAGGTGAACCTCAGGCTTCGGCGGGCACCTCGTACTCACCGATCAGCTGGGCCCGCGCCAGCGTGTGGAACCGCAGGTTGAAGCCCACCACGGCAGGACTGGCGTCCGCGTCCGGCCCGAGCCTCTCCTGGTCCACCGCGTACACCGTGAACACATACCGGTGCGGCCCGTCCCCGGGCGGCGGCGCGGCACCGCCGAAGTCCTTCGTGCCGTAGTCGTTCCGCGCGTGCACGGCGCCCTCGGGCAGACCCTCGAACTTGCCGCTGCCCGCACCGGCCGGCAGCTCGGTGACCGAGGCCGGGATGTCGAACAGGACCCAGTGCCAGAACCCGCTGCCCGTCGGGGCGTCCGGGTCGTAGCAGGTCACGGCGAAGCTCTTGGTCCCGGCAGGGAAACCCTCCCACCGCAGCTGCGGCGAGGTGTTGCCGGCCGCGTGGATTTGAGCGTCCTTCAGCGTGGCGCCCTCACGGACGTCCTCGCTGGTCACCGTGAAGGACGGCACGGGCGGATGGAAGTCGTGGGGGAGAGGCCGCCGCTTGAGCTCGGTCACCTCGGTACCTCCTGATCGTTTCGTTCCGTGGGGGTACCGAGACTAGAACCAGTTGCGCTTGGAACCGACCTCGGACAGCCACTGGTTGAGGTACGCCGCCCAGTCGGTCGCCTGATGGTCGTTCAGTCCCACCTGGAAGGACCGGAACGTGTCGCTGCTCTCGCTGAACAGCCCCGGCTTCTTGTCCATCTCCAGGACGACGTCCATCGCGTTCTGGTCGGCCACGAAGCTCAGCTCGACCTGGTTCAGCCCGCGGTACTGCTGCGGCGGCAGGAACTCGATCTCCTGGTAGAACGGCAGCTTCTGCCGGGTGCCCCGGATGTGACCGCGCTCCATGTCCGCGTTCTTGAAGCGGAAGCCCAGCTGGAGGAAGGCGTCCAGGATCGCCTTCTGCGCCGGCAGCGGGTGCACGTTGATCGGGTCCAGGTCACCGGAGTCCACCGCGCGGGCGATCTCCAGCTCGGTCGTCACACCGATGTCCATACCGCGCAGCGCCTGACCGTCGATCATCGTGATCGGCGTCTCCCACGGAATGTCCAGCGTGAACGGCACCGCGTGCACCGCGTTCGCCTGCAACTCGAAGGCACCGCCGAGCCGCACCTTGGTGAACTCGATGTCCTGCTTGTACTCGGTGTCCTGGCCCTCGACCTCGACCCGGGCCTGCAAGCCCACCGACAGCGCCTCGATCTGCTGGTTGACGGACCCGCCCTGGATCCGCACCTCGCCCTGGACGACCCCGCCCGGCACGACGTTGACCTCGGTCAGCACCGTCTCGACGGACGCCCCACCGGCACCCAGGCTCGCGAGCAGCTTCTTGAACGGCATGACTCTCCCTCTAGCGAGTGGACCCTTGATCCCTAAAAACGCGATCCGGCGGCCCCCGGTTCCGCGCCCTTCCGCTGCACTACCCTCGGACGGCATGATCGCGACCCCCGACCGTACGCCCCTGCCCCGAGAGTTCTTCGACCGCCCCGTCCTCGAGGTCGCCCCCGACCTCCTGGGCCGCATCCTCGTACGCGCCACCCCGGACGGTCCGATCGCCCTGCGCCTGACCGAGGTCGAGGCCTACGACGGCCAGAACGACCCGGGTTCCCACGCCTACCGGGGTCGCACCCCCCGCAACGCCGTGATGTTCGGCCCGCCCGGCCATGTGTACGTCTACTTCACCTACGGCATGTGGCACTGCATGAACCTGGTATGCGGGCCGGAGGGCCGAGCCGGCGCCGTCCTGCTCCGCGCGGGCGAGATCATCGAGGGCGCCGAGCTGGCTCGCACCCGTCGACTCTCGGCCCGCAACGACAAGGAACTGGCCAAAGGCCCGGCCCGCCTGGCCACGGCCCTCGACGTGGACCGCGCCCAGGACGGCGTGGACGCCTGCGCTCCCGGCGACACCCCGCTCCGCATGCTGACCGGTACCCCTGTCCCTTCCGGCCAGGTACGCAACGGTCCGCGCACGGGAGTCTCCGGAGAGGGGGCCGTCCACCCCTGGCGCTTCTGGGTCGCCGACGACCCGACGGTGAGCCCCTACCGGGCCCACGTCCCCCGCCGGCGACGCACTTGACTCTGCTCGCCGAGGTCCGTAATGTGGCCCAAGCCGCTGAACCGGGTACTGCCATCGACAGCAGCCGGAGCGGACAACCCACTACTTGCGACATCCCCTCGGCGGGGATGAATTCAGATGTGCCCGCACGTCCGAATTCAGAACCGCGGGAGCTCGATTATGAGCTGGTGAGGGAATGGGCTAACGTAGTGAATGTCGAAAGGCCGCCGGGCGAAAGCCCAAAGCCCAAGACGCTCCCGCCGACAGGGAATCGGATCGAGAAGAAGATCTGATAGAGTCGGAAACGCAAGACCGAAGGGAAGCGCCCGGAGGAAAGCCCGAGAGGGTGAGTACAAAGGAAGCGTCCGTTCCTTGAGAACTCAACAGCGTGCCAAAAGTCAACGCCAGATATGTTGATACCCCGTCCATCGGATCTCCGATGGTCGAGGTTC
>NZ_DASQNH010000004.1:0-16840 GCF_035645055.1 Streptomyces sp.
CGCGACTCCAAGAACCCCGACGGCCCCCGCCTCGCCCTCACCCCCGCCACGTGGGCGACCTTCCTGCCGTACGCCTCCGCGCACTGACGGAGTGGGAACGCGCACGGCCCGCACCGAGTTCACGGTGCGGGCCGTATCCGCGTGGCTCAGGTCGTCGTCCGCCGCCTGCGCGCCCCCGGACGCCGCTCGCTCGGCCGGGTCACCGGGTCGCCCGCCTCCAGGGCGGCGGTCCGGCGCCGCATGCCGAAGTCGGCCAGCGCCTCGGCGAGCTTGTGCACGGACGGCTCGGGCGCCATCACGTCGACGCGCAGCCCGTGCTCCTCGGCGGTCTTGGCCGTGGCGGGCCCGATGCAGGCGATCACCGTCACGTTGTGCGGCTTGCCCGCGATGCCGACCAGGTTCCGCACGGTGGAGGACGACGTGAACAGCACGGCGTCGAAGCCACCGCCCTTGATCGCCTCCCGGGTCTCGGCCGGCGGCGGCGAAGCGCGCACGGTCCGGTAGGCCGTGACGTCGTCGACCTCCCAGCCCAGCTCGATGAGCCCGGCGACCAGGGTCTCGGTGGCGATGTCGGCGCGCGGCAGGAAGACGCGGTCGATCGGGTCGAAGACCGGGTCGTACGGCGGCCAGTCCTCCAGGAGTCCGGCGGCCGACTGCTCGCCGCTCGGTACCAGGTCGGGCTTGACGCCGAAGGCGATCAGCGCCTTGGCGGTCTGCTCGCCCACCGCGGCGACCTTGATCCCGGCGAAGGCACGGGCGTCGAGCCCGTACTCCTCGAACTTCTCCCGGACGGCCTTGACCGCGTTCACCGAGGTGAAGGCGATCCACTCGTAGCGGCCCGTCACCAGGCCCTTGACCGCCCGCTCCATCTGCTGGGGCGTGCGCGGCGGCTCGACCGCGATGGTCGGCACCTCGTGCGGCACGGCACCGTAGGACCGCAGCTGGTCGGAGAGCGACGCCGCCTGCTCCTTCGTGCGCGGCACGAGCACCTTCCAGCCGAACAGCGGCTTGGACTCGAACCACGACAGCTGGTCACGCCGGGCGGCGGCGCTGCGCTCACCGACCACGGCTATCACCGGCCGCCCGCCCTCGGGCGAGGGCAGCACCTTGGCCTGCTTCAGCGTCTGGGCGATGGTGCCGAGCGTCGCCGTCCAGGTCCGCTGCCGGGTGGTCGTACCGGCGACCGTCACCGTCAGCGGGGTGTCGGGCTTGCGGCCGGCGGCGACCAGCTCGCCCGCGGCGGCGGCCACGGAGTCGAGCGTCGTGGACACCACGACCGTCCCGTCGGAGGCGCCCACCTCCGTCCAGCACCGGTCGGACGCCGTGCGCGCGTCGACGAACCGCACGTCCGCGCCGTCGGCGTCGCGCAGCGGCACACCCGCGTAGGCGGGCACGCCGACGGCGGCGGCGACACCGGGCACCACCTCGAAGGGCACCCCGGCGGCGGCGCAGGCGAGCATCTCCTCGGCGGCGTACGCGTCGAGGCCCGGATCGCCGGAGACGGCACGCACGACCCGCCTGCCGCCCCGCGCGGCCTCCATGACAAGATGTGCGGCATCCCGTTCTGCGGGTACCCCAACGGGTGTTGACGTGCCGTCAACCACCGTGAGCTGAGGCGCGCCGGTGCCCGGATGCCGGTCCACGGAAGGACCCGTGGGATCCGGATCCGTGTGCACGACGGCGACGCCCGGCCGGGCGTGGACGCGTACGACGTCGAGCACCTCATGCTCGGCGACGAGGACGTCCGCGCTGGCCAGCGCCTCCACGGCGCGCAGTGTCAGCAGTCCCGGATCTCCGGGTCCGGCACCCAGGAAGGTGACGTGCCCGTGGTCGGGACAGGCGGGAAGAGTGGTGGGGCTCACTGTGCTCGCTCCCCCATCAGACCGGCCGCGCCCTGGGCAAGCATCCGGGCCGCGAGATCACGGCCGAGCGCCACTGCCTGGTCGTGCGTCTGGGGCACGGGACCGGTGGTGGACAGCTGCACCAGCGAGGTGCCGTCGGTCGTGCCGACGACGCCGCGCAGGCGCATTTCCTTGACAATCTGCCCGTCGGCCAGCAGGTCGGCCAGCGCGCCCACCGGGGCGCTGCAACCGGCCTCCAGGGCGGCGAGCAGTGACCGCTCGGCGGTGACGGCGGCCCGGGTGTACGGGTCGTCGAGTTCGCCGAGCGCCGCGATGAGGTCCGCGTTGTCCGCGGTGCACTCGATCGCCAGGGCCCCCTGGCCGGGGGCGGGCAGAACCGTGTCGACCGACAGGAAGTCGGTCACTTCCTCACTGCGGCCGATCCGGTTCAGTCCGGCGGCGGCCAGCACCACGGCGTCCAGCTCACCATTGCGGACGTATCCGATCCGGGTGTCGACGTTCCCGCGGATCGCCACGCACTCGATGTCGAGTCCGTGGGCGCGGGCGTACGCGTTCAGCTGTGCCATGCGGCGCGGCGAACCGGTGCCGATGCGCGCCCCGCGCGGCAGGTCGGTGAACTTCAGCGCGTCCTTGGCGACGATCACGTCGCGCGGGTCCTCGCGCACCGGCACGGCGGCCAGGACCAGCTCCGCGGGCTGCGCGGTCGGCAGGTCCTTCAGCGAGTGCACCGCGAAGTCGACCTCGCCCCGCAGCAGCGCGTCGCGCAGCGCGGTCACGAACACACCCGTGCCGCCGATCTGCGCCAGCGCCTCACGGGAGACATCGCCATAAGTGGTGATCTCGACCAGCTCGACAGGCCGGCCGGTCACCTGGCTGACGGCCTCCGCCACCTGCCCGGACTGGGCCATGGCGAGCTTGCTCCGCCTGGTCCCGAGCCTCAGCGCCTTGTCACTCATCGTGGCCCTCGGTTCTTTTCGGTGCTGTCCTCGGCGCGCGAGACGGAGGCCACCGTCTCCTGGTCGAGGTCGAACAGGGTGCGCAGCGCGTCCGCGTATCCGGCGCCGCCGGGCTCGGCCGCGAGCTGCTTGACCCGTACGGTCGGCGCGTGCAGCAGCTTGTCGACGACCCGGTGCACGGTCTGCCGGATCTCGGTGCGCTGCTTGTCGTCGAGGCCGGGCAGCCGCCCGTCCAGCCGGGCGATCTCACTGGCGACGACATCGGCGGCCATCGTGCGCAGCGCGACGACGGTCGGCGTGATGTGGGCGGCCCGCTGGGCCGCGCCGAAGGCCGCCACCTCGTCGGAAACGATACGGCGGACCTGGTCGACGTCGGCCGCCATCGGAGCGTCGGCGGAGGCTTCCGCCAGCGACTCGATGTCGACCAGCCGCACGCCGGCGAGCCGGTGCACGGCCGCGTCGATGTCGCGCGGCATGGCGAGGTCGAGCAGGAAGAGCACGGGCTCGGGGCGCTCGGCCGCCACCGGTTCGGGGCGGCGCCGCTCCGGGATCCGGCCGACGGTCGCGGCCGTCGCGGCGAGCGCGCCGATCAGCTCGGCGTCGGGCGTCCGCCGGACGGTCTCCCGCCGCTCGGCCGGGGCTCCCGCGACCCACGCGGCGTGCTGCTCCAGCGTCGCCGCGTCCATCCCGGCCACGGCGGCCTCTCCCATCACGGAGAAGCCGGGCGCGACGGCGGGCAGGTCCAGTGGGCAGCCGTCCTCGCTGCCGACGCTGGTGGGCGGCAGCGGGGTGGGGCGGGTCTCCGCCGCCTTGTCCGTCGTACGACGCGCGCCTGCGGTCTCGGCGACCGGCTCGCCGGTGCGGCCCCGCGCCGCGGCGGCGACCGCCTCGGCGCCGAGCACCAGACCGGTCGCGCCGGTGCAGGAGACGGCGACGTCGGCACGTGTCAGCTCGTCCGGCACCGCGTCCATCGGCACCGCGCGGGCGAGCACGTGCGCGTCCTCGGCCTCGGTGAGGATCTGGGCCAGTCGCTCGGCGCGCTCCTGGGTGCGGTTGGCGACGACGATCTCGGCGACCCCGGCGCGCGCGAGCGTCGCGGCGGCCAGCGAGGACATCGAACCGGCGCCGATCACCAGCGCCTTCTTGCCGCGCGCCCAGTCCTCGACCGGCCCGCCCGCGGCCAGCTGCTCCAGGCCGAAGGTGACCAGGGACTGCCCGGCGCGGTCGATGCCGGTCTCGGAGTGCGCCCGCTTGCCGACCCGCAGGGCCTGCTGGAACAGGTCGTTGATCAGCCGCCCGGCGGTGTGCAGGTCCTGGGCGCGGGCCAGGGAGTCCTTTATCTGGCCGAGGATCTGGCCCTCGCCGACGACCATGGAGTCCAGTCCGCAGGCCACCGAGAACAGGTGGTGCACGGCCCGGTCCTCGTAGTGCACATAGAGATACGGAGTCAGCTCGTCGAGCCCGACCCCGCTGTGCTGGGCGAGCAGCGTGGACAGCTCGGCGACACCGGCGTGGAACTTGTCCACGTCGGCGTACAGCTCGATGCGGTTGCAGGTGGCCAGCACGGCGGCCTCGGTGGCCGGCTCGGCGGCGACGGTGTCCTGCGCCAGCTTGATCTGGGCGTCCGCGCTCAGCGCCGCCCGCTCCAGCACGCTGACCGGGGCGCTGCGGTGGCTCAGCCCGACGACGAGGAGGCTCATGCCGGCATCACGGCGGGTACGTCCCCGTCGGGTCCCTGGTCGGCGGAGTCGCCGCGCTTGGCGGCGGCCGGTACGGCCGTCTCGCCCGCTGCCTCCTCGCCGGCCTTGCGCTGCTCGTGGAAGGCGAGGATCTGGAGTTCGATGGAGAGGTCGACCTTGCGCACGTCGACGCCGTCGGGGACGGACAGCACGGTCGGCGCGAAGTTCAGGATGGAGGTGACCCCGGCGGCCACGAGCCGGTCGCAGACCTGCTGGGCGGCACCGGCGGGGGTGGCGATCACACCGATCGACACACCGTTGTCCTGGATGATCCTCTCCAGCTCGTCGGTGTGCTGCACCGGGATCCCGGCGACGGGCTTGCCGGCCATGTGCGGGTCGGCGTCGATCAGCGCGGCGACCCGGAAGCCGCGGGAGGCGAACCCGCCGTAGTTGGCGAGCGCGGCGCCGAGGTTGCCGATACCGACGATCACAACCGGCCAGTCCTGGGTGAGCCCCAGTTCGCGCGAGATCTGGTACACGAGATACTCGACGTCGTAGCCCACGCCACGCGTCCCGTAGGAGCCCAGGTACGAGAAATCCTTGCGCAGCTTCGCGGAGTTGACTCCGGCCGCCGCCGCCAGCTCCTCGGAGGAGACGGTCGGCACCGAGCGCTCGGAGAGCGCGGTCAGGGCGCGGAGGTACAGCGGAAGCCGGGCGACGGTGGCCTCGGGAATCCCTCGGCTACGGGTCGCCGGTCGGTGAGTTCGGCCAGTTGCCACGGTGCTCCTGCGGGTAGAGCGGGGCTGCAGGCGGTCATACGTCCCCAGACCGCCCCGTCGACAGCAGGCTATGTCTTTGTGAACGCGTGCACAAAGATGGTGTCCGATTTGCCCGGCCAACGTGACGGGGGTCACGACCGATTACCTTCCTCACGATCCACGCCCCCGAGACCACTACAGCCATCGATCCTAAGCCGTCAGCGCCTTGCGAAGCCGCTGTTCGTCCACCCGCCAGAACGTGTGCTGAGCCCCGTCCACCAGCACCACCGGGATCTGCTCCCAGTAGCGATCGTGCAGGTCAGCGTCGCGCGTGATGTCCTTCTGCTCCCACGGCACCCCCAGCTCCCCGCAGACCTTCTCGATCACGATCTGTGCGTCATCACACAAATGGCAGCCGGGCTTGCGGATCAAGGTGACCAGACGGTCCTGGGGGGCGGGCGCGGCCCCGCGCCGGAAGATGGGACTCATACCGGCCATTCTCCCGCTCCCCGAGGCCTTCCTTAACGGCTCGGTCGCACAGAGTTCACAGCCCTCCCGACTCGGCGCCGGACGGAATCACCGAACAAACTGGCTATGCTCACGCCATGGCCGCTCTCGGATGGCTCACCCCCCGTAGGCGCTCCGCCACGGCGCGGAGCGTGTTGGCAGGCGAGGCCTCGGCGGAAGCCGCCCGCAAGTCCGCCGACGTCTCCGAGGAACCGCTCTTCCCGGTGCCCGGCGACGAACAGGCCGCCGCCTTCTTCGACCTCGACAACACCGTCATGCAGGGCGCCGCGCTGTTCCACTTCGGCCGGGGCCTGTACAAGCGCAAGTTCTTCGAGACCCGCGATCTGGCCCGGTTCGCCTGGCAGCAGGCATGGTTCCGGCTGGCCGGCGTCGAGGACCCCGAGCACATGCAGGACGCCCGCGACTCGGCGCTGTCCATCGTCCAGGGCCACCGCGTCGCCGAGCTGAGGTCGATCGGCGAGGAGATCTACGACGAGTACATGGCCGAGCGGATCTGGCCGGGCACCCGGGCACTGGCCCAGGCCCATCTGGACGCCGGCCAGCGGGTGTGGCTGGTCACGGCCGCCCCCGTGGAGATCGCCCAGGTGATCGCCCGCCGCCTCGGCCTGACCGGCGCCCTCGGCACCGTCGCCGAGTCCGTCGACGGCGTCTACACCGGCAAACTGGTCGGCGAGCCCCTGCACGGCCCGGCGAAGGCGGAGGCGGTGCGCGCGCTGGCCGCCGCGGAGGGTTTGAACCTGTCCCGCTGCGCCGCGTACAGCGACTCGCACAACGACATCCCGATGCTCTCGCTCGTCGGCCACCCGTACGCGATCAACCCCGACAGCAGACTGCGCAGGCACGCCCGCGAGATGGACTGGCGGCTGCGCGACTACCGCACCGGCCGCAAGGCGGCCAAGGTCGGCATCCCCGCCGCGGCCGGCGTCGGCGCGGTGGCGGGCGGCACGGCCGCGGCCATCGCCCTGCACCGCCGCCGCCGCTGACCCGGCCCGCCGCTGTCCCGGCCCACCGGCCCGCCGCTGCCCCGGCCCACCGGTCACCCGGTCACCGGGCCCCACCCACTCACCCGGCGCGGTCGCGCCTCTCCGCCGCGTCCACCGGACCCCGCCCGGCCCGCACGCCCCCGACACGCCCCGCCGAGCGGGCCAATCCACCAGTCGTACCCACCCGGACGCCCGGCCAGTCCCGCCTTACCGCACCCGGCCACAACACGCCTCCGACCCACCCGGAACCGGAACCTTTCCGGTCAGGAACCGGTCACTCTGCGGAACTCGACCAGTCATCAATCGGTTACGGAAGCGACGTAATCGATGATTTGAGCAACTGGGCGTAGCAGCGCCTGCACGAAGCGTTATTCTCCTCAGACGCAATCCGGTACCTCTCCGTCGCTACGACGGGTGAATGGTCCCGCACTGCACGTGATGGAAGCTCTGCCTCTGGGAGTCTCGTGTACCCACACGTCGGGGTTGACGCCTCGGGCCTGGCTACGCTGCGCGCAACGGTCCGAGGACTTTTGCGCGACTTCGTCCCCACCGCGTACGCCGTCCCCGCCTTCGCCTCCGCCGCGCCCGCAGGCCCGTGCTACGCACTGGCCGACGGCGGCGCCGCGGTCGGCAGACGAGGACGTTCCACCGGCGCCCCCACCGCGCGCCGCCCGGCCGCCGACAGCGACAGCGCCCGCATGATGGACCTCGTCGAGCGCGCCCAGTCCGGCGAGGCCGAAGCCTTCGGCCGCCTCTACGACCAGTACAGCGACACCGTCTACCGGTACATCTACTACCGCGTGGGAGGCAAGGCGACCGCCGAGGACCTGACCAGCGAGACCTTTCTGCGCGCCCTGCGCCGCATCGGCACCTTCACCTGGCAGGGCCGCGACTTCGGCGCCTGGCTGGTCACGATCGCGCGCAACCTGGTCGCCGACCACTTCAAGTCGAGCCGTTTCCGGCTCGAGGTGACCACCGGTGAGATGCTCGACGCCAACGAGGTCGAGCGCTCCCCCGAGGAGTCCGTCCTCGAGTCCCTCTCCAACGCCGCCCTCCTCGACGCCGTACGGCGGCTCAACCCCCAGCAGCAGGAGTGCGTGACGCTCCGCTTCCTCCAGGGCCTCTCGGTCGCCGAGACCGCCCGTGTCATGGGCAAGAACGAGGGCGCCATCAAGACCCTCCAGTACCGCGCCGTACGCACCCTCGCCCGGCTCCTCCCCGACGACGCGCGCTGAGCCGCCGCGCGCACACCCTCCGCTGTCCCCAACTCACCGTCGGTGAAAGTCCGTTGCCTTCGCGGTCCGCTCATCCGCCGTCCGTAACCCAAGTGCCGCGCCGCTCGTTGTGCGGGATGCAGGCTCCCTGTGGTCACTCCCCGGCTGTTTCCGCTCGCTCGTTCGCGTGGATCCGGCCGGAGTGTGCGACCCTCAGGACCCCCTGGGGAGTCGACCGTCATGACGAGAGGAGGTGCCGCCAGTGATCGCGAACGTATCGGCGCACCGGCGGGCGAACGCCTTCGCCCAGGCTCTGGAGGAGCAGCCCGACCGGGACACGGCGGACGAGCAGCCGGAGGCATCCGCCCCGGCTGCCGGGGAACCGACCGAGCAGGGCCGGCTGCTGGCCCTCGCGACCAGTCTCGGCGAGCTGCCCAAACCGGTGCTGGACCCCGAGGTCAAGGTCGTCCAGCGGGCCCAGTTGGTGGCCGCGATGGAGGCCATGCTGCGCGAGGGCGGCGAGGCAGACCGTTCGGTGCCCGAGCAGCGTCGCGCCCGGGGCGCGCACCGGGCGACCCCACTGGGAAAGTTCCGGCCACGCACCCGGCTGGCCAAGGGCCTCACCGCCGGCGGCCTCAGCGTGGGTGTGGCCGCCGGTGCCTTCGGCGGAGTCGCCGCTGCCAGCTCGGACGCCCTGCCCGGTGATTCGCTCTACGGCCTCAAACGCGGCATCGAGGACTTCAAGCTGGGCCTCGCCGACGAGGACGACGAGCGCGGCGAGATGTACCTCGACCGGGCCTCCACCCGCCTGAGCGAAGCCCGTCGGCTGATGGAACGCGGTCGCGGCGGCCACCTCGACCACGAATCCCTCGGCGAGATCCGCCGCGCCCTGTCCGGGATGCGGCACGACGCCTCGGAAGGCCACCGGCTGCTCAGCGCGGCCTACGAGCGCGACCCCGAGTCCCTGGGCCCCATCCAGGCGCTCTCGGCCTTCTCCCGCTCGCACCGCGACGCCTGGGGTGCCCTGCGCGAGCGGCTGCCGCTCCAGCTCGGAGACGTCAGCGAACAGGTGTCGTCGGTCTTCGACGCCATAGACCAGGAGGTCGCCCCGCTGCAGTCCCTGCTCCCCCAGCCCCCGGCCAAGGGCGGCGGCACGGACGGCGGGCAGCGGAACCCGGGGGCCGGCGAGTCCACCGGGTCCTCCGGCACGGGCCGCTCCACCGCGCCCGGCACCGGCAGCGGCACCACCGACCCCGGGCGCTCCGGCAGCCCCGGCCGGCCCAGCCAGCCGGCGGAATCCGGCAGCGGCAGCGACGGCCTGCTCGGCGGCAACACCGGCGGCCTGATCGACCCACCGCAGAACACCGGCCCCGCCTCCCCGCCCCAGAGCGTGACGCCGACCCCCGAGCCCGACGTCACCCTCCCGCCCCTCCTGCCCCGCCTGCTGCCCGGCCTGGGCATCGAGGCGGAGGACGCGGAGTAGCGCCCCCGCGCCAGGCGGTACGACGACGGGGGCGCCCCTTCCACCAGGGCGCCCCCGTCGTCGTACACGGGCAACGGATCAGCGACGGCGAATCAGCGGATCAGAAGAACACCGACCGCCGCTGCACCAGCAGCTTGTACAGGGTGTGCTGGATCTGCTCCCGGACCTGGTCCGTCAGGTTGAACATCAGCATCGGGTCCTCCGCCGCCTCCGGCGGATAGCCGTCCGTCGGGATCGGCTCCCCGAACTGGATCGTCCACTTCGTCGGCAGCGGAACCGCGCCGAGCGGACCGAGCCACGGGAAGGTCGGCGTGATCGGGAAGTACGGGAAACCCAGCAGCCGGGCGACCGTCTTGGCGTTGCCGAGCATCGGATAGATCTCCTCCGCCCCGACGACCGAGCACGGGATGATCGGCGCCCCGGCGCGCAGGGCCGTGGAGACGAACCCGCCACGGCCGAAGCGCTGGAGCTTGTAGCGGTCCGCGAAGGGCTTGCCGAGGCCCTTGAAGCCCTCCGGCATCACCCCGACCAGTTCGCCCTGCTCCAGCAGCCGTGCCGCGTCCTCCGCGCACGCCAGGGTGTGCCCCAGCTTGCGGGCCAGCTCGTTGACGACCGGCAGCACGAAGACCAGGTCGGCCGCGAGCAGCCGCAGATGCCGGCCGGCGGGATGGTGGTCGTGGACGGCGACCTGCATCATCAGTCCGTCCAGCGGCAGTGTCCCGGAGTGATTGGCGACGATCAGCGCCCCGCCCTCGGCCGGGATGTTCTCCAGGCCCTTCACCTCGACCCGGAAGTACTTCTCGTACAGCGGCCGCAGCAGCGACATCAGGACCTGGTCGGTCAGTTCCTCGTCATAGCCGAAGTCGTCGACCTCGTAGTCCCCGGTGAGCCGACGGCGCAGGAACGCCAGGCCGGCCGCTACCCGCCGCTCCAGATCGCTCGTGTCCCCGGGCCGCGGCGGCTGCTCCTCGGGTGTCACGGGGCCGTCCTCCCACGGCGCCGCCCGGGTGGGCAGCGCCTGGACCTCGGCGGCCTCGCGCTCCCGTGCCGGCTCGCCGCCCCCACGCCGACTGCCCGCGCCGCGGCGCCGCGACGGCCGCTGTACGGCGCCCCCGCGGGACCGGTCGTCGTCGAACGGAATGACCTTGGCGTCCGCCATCGTTGCTGCGCTCCTCAGTTGGCGCTGTGCGTCGGGGAGTGGCTGGGGGAGGGGGCCGGGGAGCGGGAGGCTCCCGGGCCGTCGGGCAGCGCGGCGGCGAGCCGGTCGACGGCACCCGCCAGGGCCTCGGGCGGCAGCAGCCCGGGCCCATGGCCGCGGACGAAGTCCGCGAACGTCTCCGCGGTGGTGTACTTCGGCCGGAACCCCAGGGTCTCGCGCATCTGGGTGGTGTCCACCACCCGGCCATGGGTGAGCAGCCGGATCTGCTCGGGCGAGAAGTCCGTCATGCCCAGCGTCCGCACCAGCGACCCGGCCCAGGTCACGGCGGGCAGCAGCAGCGGCACCGTGGGGCGGCCGAGCCGCCGCGAGCACTGGGAGAGCAGCAGCACGCCGTCACCGGCGATGTTGAAGGTGCCGCTGTTGAGCGTGCCCCGGGCCGGCTCGTGCGAGGCCAGCCGCAGCACCTGGATGACGTCGTCCTCGTGGACGAACTGCAGCCGTGGGTCGTAGCCGAACACCGTCGGCAGCACCGGCAGCGCGAAGTAGGAGGCGAGCGGCGAGTCCGCGCTCGGCCCGAGGACGTTGGCGCACCGCAGCACGCACACGGCGACGTCCGGCCGCCGCCGGGCGAACCCGCGGACGTACCCCTCGACCTCGACCGTGTCCTTGGCGAAGCCGCCGCTGGGCAGCGACTTGGGCGGAGTGGTCTCGGTGAACACGGCCGGATCGCGCGGCGCCGACCCGTACACGTTCGTGCTCGACTTCACCACCAGCCGCCGCACCGCCGGGGACTTCTGGCAGGCGCCGAGCAGCTGCATCGTCCCGATGACGTTGGTCTCCTTGACCGTGGCCCGGCTGCCGCTGCCCAGCGCGGTCGCCGTGACGTCCATGTGCACCACGGTATCGGCGCCGGTCTCCGCGAGCACCCGGGCGATCGTGGGCTGCCGGATGTCCGCCTGGACGAAGTCGGCCCCGCCCAGATGGTGCTCGGGCGGCACCGCGTCCACGGCGACGACCCGGTCCACCTCCGGATCACGCTGGATGCGCCGTACGAACCGGCCCGCCAGCGGGCGGGCCACTCCGGTCACGAGCACGACCTTGCCCAAGATCAGCGCCTTCCTTCGTACCGCCGTACGTCCTCTGCGTCCCTGCTCGCCACCCTGCCGCGTTCCCCCCTTGCGGCCAACTTAGCGGGTCCGTGTCGCCTTGTGACGACCGCCTGAGGTGTGACATGGCGGAAAACGCGAGGGAAACGCGTGTGGCCCCCCACCGGATCCGGTGGGGGGCCGCGAACACGCTTCCGCAGCGTTGCGGTGCGTCGCCTTACTTCTTGTTACGACGCTGAACGCGCGTGCGCTTGAGCAGCTTGCGGTGCTTCTTCTTGGCCATCCGCTTGCGCCGCTTCTTGATAACAGAGCCCACGACTACCCTCGCTCACTTCTCATCACTCGGTGTTTGGGCGCCATGGGCCCACACGACCTACGAGGGGCTAGCCTACCCGCCCGAGCGCTGAGGTCGTAATCGAGGTGCCCGGAGAGATCGAAAACTGCCCTGAGCCGATCCCCCCGGGACCGTCGTCAGGCGGATTCCACCCCCACGTAGCTGTCGCGGAGGTACTCGTGAACCGCGTTCTCCGGGACCCGGAAGGACCTTCCGACCCGGATCGCGGGCAGATGACCGCTGTGCACCAACCGGTACACGGTCATCTTCGACACTCGCATCACCGCGGCGACTTCCGCCACGGTAAGGAACTGAACCTCGCTCAGAGGCCTCTCGCCAGCTGCAGCCATGACACACCTGAACCTTCCGCACTCGACGGCCACCGGCTTCCCCTTCCGGTGACTCTTCGTCGCTGCGTGCTCACTCCCCAGACTAGGGGCGGGTGATGCAAGTGGGGAAGAGGTGCACCGCTCGGCGGCCTACTGTGACAGACACGCTCGATTGAGTACGTAACGGGTAAGCGGCCGGTAGTAAGCAGACCGCACAGCGTCATCAACCGGAACGACGACGGCCACGCTCCCCTCCGCCTGCCCCACGAACGGCGCGGGGTCGTCGGTGTCGGCCAGCCCCAGGGCCTCGAACCCCAGCTGACCTGCTCCGCAGACCCATCCGTGGTCCCCGATCACCAGCTCCGGAAGCGGCCCGCCGGCCTCGGCGGCGGCCGCCAGCGCGGTACGAACCGGGAGCGGGGAGTGGGTGTGCGCGCCCGTCGCGCGACCACGGCCGTGAGCTCCGGGTTCCCGCACCAGCGCGACTCCCCGTACGTAGTCGAGGTTGTGCGTGCGTAGACCGAACCGGGTCAATATGTCGACACAGCGACCCTTCGCCGGGGTGAGGACAGCACATCCCGCCGCCGACAGGGCGTCCGCCAAATCGGCGTAGAAACCGAGCAGCCGGTGCGGGTGCCCGGTGCCGAGAAGCACCGGCGCCCGCCGCCGGGCAGCGGCGCCGATCCGCTCGGCGAAGGCATCAAGGGCGGCGAGGGTCAGCTCCGGATCAATCAGATCCGGACCCGAAACGCACCTCATATCCCCAGAAACGCCACACCTTTCAGCCATCAATCCCACCAAATCCGGCACGCGCCATGCCCCCACCGGATCAACCCCGATCACCACCCGGGGATCCCGAGCCGCGAACAACCGATAACTCCGCAGACTCTCCTCGCGTCCCGTGGCCACCCGGCCGGCCAACCGGGCCGCCACCAGATGCTCCCGCAGAACCCCGGCACTCACCATGCGCCGATGCTGCCGGACGAACCGCCCCTCCGCCCCCGGTTCGCCGGAGGAGCGCGCGGTTGGCGTAACGGGCGCGGCAAGCCGCCAAGCCGCCAAGCCAAGGGCATTCGTACCGCCCCAGAGCAGCACGGGCGGGCGCGGGGCGGCACCCCCGCAGATGCCGGGCGCGCACCCCACCCGGCCCAGCCCCCACCCAGCCTCACCCAGCGCACAGCTCGGCCAGGGCCGCAGCGAGCCCCTACGGCAACAACCCCCGCAGCGGAAACACCGCCCGCCGCACCGCCAGCACGGCCTGGTCCAACCGGTCCGCGGGGTCGTACCCGCCCTCCCACTCCCGAAAGACCACCGGCCACCGCCCATCGGTCATCCGCCCCGGCCCCAACTCCCGAGTCCGCGCGAACACCTCCTGCCGCCAGCTCTCCGGAATCACCGTCTCCGGCGCGATCTGCCGCCCGGCCGCGATCCCCACGAGATGCGTCCACGACCGCGGCACGACGTCCGTCACGGCGTACCCGCCCCCGCCCAGCGCGACCCACCGCCCGTCGGCGTGGTCGTGCGCCAGCGAATGGCACGCCATCTGCACCGCCCGCTGCGCGTCCAGTGACACCGCCAGATGCGCCAGCGGATCCTCGAAGTGCGTATCGGCCCCGTGCTGCGTCACCAGCACCTGCGGCCGGAAGTCCGCGATCAGCTCCGGCACCACCGCGTGGAACGCCCGCAGCCACCCCGCGTCCCCGGTCCCCGCCGGCAACGCCACATTCACCGCGGACCCCTCACCCGCCCCGCCGCCGGTCTCCTCCGGCCACCCGGTCTGCGGGAACAGCGTCCGCGGATGCTCGTGCAACGAGATCGTCAGAACCCGCGGATCCTCCCAGAACGCCGCCTGCACCCCGTCCCCGTGATGCACATCGACGTCCACATACGCGACCCGCTCCGCCCCCAGCTCCAGCAGCCGCGCGATCGCCAGCGAGGCGTCGTTGTAGATGCAGAACCCCGCCGCGCCTCCGGGCATCGCGTGATGCAGCCCGCCCGCGAAGTTCACCGCGTGCGGCGCCTCGCCCCGCCACACCGCCTCCGCCGCCCCCACGGACAGCCCGGCGATCAGCGACGAGACCTCGTGCATCCCGGCGAACGCCGGATCGTCCAGCGTCCCGATCCCGTACGCCCCGTCGGCCGCCCGAGGATCCGCCGAGGCCGCCTTCACGGCCTCGATGTAGTCCTCGCGATGGACGAGCCGCAGCGTCGACTCCCCGGCCGGCTTCGCGCCCACGACCTCCACCTCACGGTCGAGTCCGAACGCCGAGACCAATCGCCGGGTCAGGGCCAGCCGAACCGGATCCATCGGATGCCCCGGCCCGAAGTCATACCCCGTTACTGCCTCGTCCCACATCAGCTGTGTGCGGCCGCTCATGCCCGCCACCGTATCGGTCCGGTTGAGCTTCGAACGACCGGGCGTACACCAGTGTCACCAGGACCAGCACCATCGGCACGAGCATCGCCCCGCGATAGCTCCAGGCGTCCCCCAGCGCCCCCACCAGCGGCGAACCGATCAGGAACCCCGCATAGTTGAAGACGTTCAGCCGCGCCACCGCCGCATCCGACGCCCCCGGGAACAGCCGCCCCGCCGCCGCGAACGTCTGCGGCACCAGCACACACAGCCCGAGCCCCAGCAGCGTGAACCCGAGCATCCCCACCCACGCCCCCGGCGCCCCGGCCACCACGGCGAACCCGACCGCCGCCACCAGCGCCCCGCCCCGTACGACCGCCACGGCCCCGAACCGCCGCACCCCGAGGTCCCCGACGGCCCGCCCCAGCAGCGTGGTCACCATGTAGACGTTGTACGGAACGGTCGCCAGCTGCTCCGAACTCCCGAGCACGTCCTGGAGATACTTCGCGCTCCAGTTGGACACCGTGGAGTCCCCGATGTACGCGACGGTCATCACCAGACACAGCGGCAGCAGCACCCGGAAGCCGGCGGCACCGTCCGCTTCTCTTCCGCCATCGCCACCGCCACCGCCCTCGACGGCGACGGCCTTGCCCCCGCCGACGTACCACCGGCTCCCCATCAGGCACAGCGGCAACAGCACACCCACGACCGGCAGATACGACGCCACCAGCGCCAGCTCCCAGTGCGCCCCCGCCCACGCCAGCGAGGCCCCCAGAATGCCGCCCAGGCTGTACGCGGCGTGGAACCCGAGCATGATGCTGCGCCCGTACGACCGCTGAAGACTCACCCCGAGCATGTTCATCGAGGCGTCCAGCGCCCCCACGGCCAGCCCGAACGCTCCCAGCGCCACCGCCAGCCCGGCCATCCCCTCCCCCGCACCCACCCCGAGCAGCGCCAGGAGCACGACCGGCTGCGACCACCGCAGCACCGCACTGGGCGGGATCCGCCGCACCAGCCGCTCGGTCGCCACACTCCCGACCCCGGCCAGCACCGGCACGGCCGCCAGGAACGCCGGCAACAGCGCGTCCGACACCCCGTACCGGTCCTGGATCGCCGGGATGCGCGTGACGAGCAACGCGAACGCGACACCCTGAGCGAAGAACCCGAACGCCAACGAGGCCCTGCCGCGCCGCAGCACATCCGTCATGGCGGCGAGCGTAGGGCTCCGGCGTGCGGCTGGGTATATCGAGCCAAAGATGAATTTCCCTCAGCTTCGGCCGAGCAGCCCGAGCAGCTCCCCCATGTCGGAGAACAGCGCGGTGGCCCCGGCCAGCTTCCCGGCCGGCGTCATCGACGTGAACCCGTACACGTCCATCCCCGCCGCCACGGCCGCCCGCACCCCCAGCGGGCTGTCCTCGACGACCGCACACCGCTGCGGCGGGACCCCCATCCGCTCCGCCGCGTACAGGAACAGATCCGGCGCCGGCTTCCCCCGTCCGACATCCTGCGAACTGAAGATCCGCTCGTCGTCGAACCACCGTTCCAGTCCGGCCGCCCGATGCCCGACCCGAATCCGCTCATGGCTCCCGGAGGAGGCCACGCAGTAAGGCACGCCCTCCGCGGCCAGCTTCTCCAGCACTTCGGCGACCCCGCTCACCGCCTTCAGCTCCTGCTCGAACGCGGCGAACACCCGGGCGTGAAAGACATCGTCGAAGTCCTCGGGCAACCGCTGCCCGGTCCGCTCCAGGATCAGATCATGGATCCGATGCATCGCGGACCCCATGTAGTCCCGAATGGAGTCCTCATACGTCGTCGGATGCCCCAGCTCGGTCAGATAGGCCGCGAGATGCCGGTTGGAGATCGGCTCACTGTCGACGAGCACACCGTCGTTGTCGAAAATCACCAGGTCATAGCGCATACCTCAGACCCTAAACGCAGAAAGCCCCCGCATCTTTCGATGCGGGGGTTTTCCCAAAAATTGTTCGGCGGTGTCCTACTCTCCCACAGGGTCCCCCCTGCAGTACCATCGGCGCTGTAAGGCTTAGCTTCCGGGTTCGGAATGTAACCGGGCGTTTCCCTCACGCTATGACCACCGA
>NZ_DASQNH010000005.1:0-4484 GCF_035645055.1 Streptomyces sp.
GCTGCCCCGGCCGACGAACTCCCCGTACGCCGTGTCCGCCTCGTACAGCCCCCGCTGCGGCCCGCGCTTCCCGAGCATCCGACACCCCCGACCTGCCAGACCGTCGGCGTCATCCTACTCGCTCGGCACGCCCCTCCGGTAGCCCCTTTCCGGCCGCACTTCTAGTGGTCCGTTAGGGCTGATTTATCGGCATGGTTCTGCCGATGTAGCCGCCGTATCGCTGGCATGACGGGATGGACACGGGGGCGCCGGATGAAGTCGAAGTACGCGGTCTACCTGAGCGAGGTGGAGCGCGCCGAGTTGCGGACCCTCATTGGCCACGGCGTGGCGCCCGCCCGGGAGGTGGCCCACGCCCGTATCTTGCTCAAAGCCGATCAAGGCGACGGTGGTCCGGGCTGGGACGACGCCGCCATCGCCGGGGCGCTGGAGCTCTGCGCCCGCACGGTGGCGCGCGTCCGGCAGCAGTACGTGACCCAGGGACTGGAGGCTGCCCTCACGCGGCGGATGCCCGAGCGGGTGTACGTCAGGAAGCTGGATGGGCAGCAGGAAGCGCACCTGATCGCGCTGGCCTGCAGCACGCCGCCGACCGGCCGCGAGCGCTGGAGCCTGCGGCTGCTGGCGGACGCCTTGGTGCGGCTGGAGCTCGTGGACACCGTCTCGCACGAGACGGTGCCGCAGACCTTAAAGCAAACGACCTGAAGCCCTGGTTGCGGGAGCAATGGTGCATCCCGCCGGAGGCCAACGCCGAGTTCGTCTGGCAGATGGAGGATGTGCTCGACGTCTACACCCGCCCGTACGACCCGGCCCGCCCACTCGTCTGCCTCGACGAGACCAGCCGGCAAGTGCTGGCTGATGCCCGCCCACCGCTGCCGCCCGCGCCCGGCAGGCCCGCGCGTCAGGATGCGGAGCATGTCCGGGACGGCGTCGTCAACATGTTCCTGGTCACCGAACCACTCCGCGGGTGGCGGCAGGTGCGGGTCAGCGACCGCCGCACCCGGATCGACTGGGCCCACTGCGTCCGGGACCTGGTCGACGTCCACTACCCCACGGCCGAGCGCATCGTGCTGGTGATGGACAACCTCAATATCCACTCGCCGGCCTCGCTCTACGAGGCCTTCCCGCCGGCCGAGGCCAAGCGGCTAGCCGACAAGCTGGAGATCCACCACACGCCCCGGCATGGCAGCTGGCTCAACATGGCGGAGATCGAGCTGAGCGTCCGCCAGCGCCAGTGCCTGGACCGCCGGCTGGGCGACCGGGCGACGGTCGAGCGGGAGGCAGCGGCGTGGGTCGACCAGCGGAACGCCGCCGCCCAGCAGATCGACTGGCGCTTCACCACGGCTGACGCTCGCATCAAGCTCAAGCGCCTCTATCCGACACTTCACGCCTGACGGACTACTAGTGGGTCAGTTGGCATGGTCGTAGCTGTTGAACCCGGCACCGGATCTGCGGCCATCCCGGCAGCGGACGACGAGGTCGGTGGTGTGGGATGGCGAGGCGGCAGAAGGAGCCGTTGCGCGCGGTGACGGTGGCGGAACGGGCCGAACTGGAGCGGGTCGGGCGGATGGGGAGCGAGCGTGCGGATCGGGTGGCCCGCGCTCGGGCGCTGCTGGCCGTGGCCGACGGGAACCGCTTCACGGAGGCGGCGCGGGCGGCCGGCCGTCGCTCCGGCGACGCGGTGGGGCGGCTGGCGGCGGTGGACCCGCGCCACGGGGGCGGGCCGAGACCCCGCTACGGCGCGGATGGGCGGGAGCGGATCCTGCGCGAGTTCCGGCGTGCGCCGGATCGCGAGCGGGACGGGACGGCGACCTGGTCGCTGACGACGCTCCGTCGGGCGTTGCGGCGTGCGCCGGACGGGCTGCCGACGGTGAGCACGGCGACGATCCTGGGCGTGCTCTGGGAGGCCGGGTACCGCTGGCAGCGGGATCGCACCTGGTGCCACACCGGCCAGGCCCGGCGGCGGCGGCGGGACGGGACGGTCGTGACCGTCACCGACCCGCAGGCGGCCCCCAAAAAGAGCTGATCGAGCGCGCCTACCGCACCGCCGAGGCGCTCGGGCTCCAGCTCTGGTGCCAGGACGAGGCCGGCCCCTACCAGGCCATCCCGCAGCCCGGCCCCTCCTGGCAGCCGGAGGGCTCGCCGCGCCGTCGCCCGCACGAGTACGTCCGCGGCGGCACGGCGAAACTGCTGACGCTGTTCCGGCCCGCCACGGGCGAGGTCCGTGCCGAGCCGGTCGAGCACGCCACCAACGCCGTGCTCCATCCTTGGCTCAAGCGCGAGCTCACGGCGATCCTCGCGGCCTGCTCACCGCCCCCGGCCACGCCCCCGGCGGGCCGGCGCTGGGCCGACTGGGACGCCTTCGCGGCGACGTGGGGCCTCGACGATCGCCGCCCGCCGCTCCGCGTCCCGCTGATCTGGGACACCCTGGCCGGCCACCTCTCGATCGAGCTGGGCCGCTGGCTGCTCGACCACGGCATCCTGCCCCTGTACACGCCGCTGGCTGGCTCCTGGCTCAACCTCGCCGAGTCGGTCCAACGGATCCTGGTACGTCGAGCGCTCGACGGGCACCATCCCGAGACCATCCAGCAGCTCATGGGCTGGCTGGCCGAGACGGTGCGCGGCTGGAACGCCGACCCCACACCGTTCGAATGGGCCGGCAAGCGCGCGGCCCGACGTCGGCGGGCCCGCGATCGCCGCCATGCCCTCGGCGGCTCCGCCGGCTACTCCCGCCGCCCGATCTGCCGCCGCCGACACGCCACCGCCCCATCACCCAATGGCGTCACTCATGCCTACTGACCCACTAGTGGGTCACGCCGCAATTGTGTGGGGCTGACGGTGATGGAGCGATCCTGCATGGTGGGGGTAGGAAGCGATGGCGACCATGCAGAAGGAGTGCCTGCGGCCGCTGACGTCGGCGGAGCGGAGCGAGCTGGAGCGGATTGCGCGGGCGAGCAGCGAGCGGGTGGACCGGGTGCGCCGGGCGGCGGCGCTGCTGGCGGTGGCCGAGGGACGGCCATTCCTCGGGGCGGCGCGCGCGGCCGGCTTCCGGAGCGGCACGGGGGTGGCGAACCTGGTGCGGCGGTTCAACCGGGCCGGCGTGGCCGCGCTCCGGATCGCGCCCGGGCGGGGACGACGGCCGACGTACGACGCGGCGGGGCGGGCCCGGATCGTGGCGACGGCGCAGCGGCCACCGGATCGGAAGGTCGACGGGACGGCGACCTGGTCGCTGAGCACGCTGGAGCGGACGGCGCGGCGCGAGGGGCTGCCGCGAGTCGGGGCGACGACGATCCGGCGGGTGCTGCACGACGCGGGCAGCGCCTACCAGCGGACGCGGACGTGGTGGCCGACCGGGACGGCGCGGCGCAAGCGCAAAGCGGGCGTGGTGCGCGTGGTCGATCCGCAGACGGAAGAAAAAAGGGGCTGATCGAGCGGGCCTACCGGCTCGGAGAGGCGGCCGGGGTGCCGGTCTGGTGCCAGGACGAGGCCGGCCCGTACCAGGCGATCCCCCAGCCCGGGGCGGCGTGGGCGCCGGTCGGCGAGCCGCGCCGGCAGCCGCACGAGTACGTGCGGGGCGGGACGGCCAAGCTGCTGGCCCTGTTCCGCCCGGCGACCGGCGAACTCCGCGCCAAGGGCGTCACGAACGCGCCCAACGCGGTGCTCCACCCCTGGCTGCAGGCCGAGCTCACCGCGGTGCTGGCGACGCTCCCACCCGTCACCGTCCCCGAGGCCGAGCGACCGCCGCTGGCCCGCCGGGCGACCTGGCTCGGCCACGAGCCACGCGAGCCGCTGCCGCCGCTCCGGCTGCTGCTGGTCTGGGACACCCTGGCCGGCCACCTGAGCTGGCCGATCGTCCGCTGGCTGCTCCGGCACGGCGTCATGCCGCTGTACACCCCGCTGAGCGGCTCCTGGCTCAACATGGCCGAGTCGATCCAGCGGATCATCGTCCGCCGCGCCCTCGACGGCCGGCATCCCCAGTCGCACGCCGAGCTCATCACTTGGCTCGACGACACCGTCGCCGGCTGGAACGCCAACCCGACCCCGTTCGCCTGGCATGGCAAGCGGCATGAGCGACGCCAGCGCGCCCGGCAGCGACGCCTCGGCGGCGCACCAGCCACCCACGCTCACCAGCACTTATCTGCGGCCTCACCCACTAGTCAGGGGCGTGGGGCACTGGTAGACTGTTCGCGACGGCGCCCCCGCATGCCCGATCCGGGGCCACCGACGGCGTCCGTCCGGTGGACCATCATGCTTCGAGCTCCTGCTGTCGGCGTGTCGGATGGGCGTAGCGCGGCGCGGTCGAACGGCCGCGTGCTCGGCATCGGCGCCGCCCTGCTCGTCATACTCCTGCTGCCGGTCGTGGCCCTGGCCGGCGCTACCATGATCCTCTCCGCCGCCCCGCGCGGCATCCAGCTCGACCTGCCGAGAGACGGGGGCGACCTGCCGCTCGACGCGCAGTTTCGGGCGACGGTGACCGGTTGGCGGGCGAC
>NZ_DASQNH010000006.1:0-3555 GCF_035645055.1 Streptomyces sp.
CAGATCCGCGTGACCGGGCCGCGGCCGGGTCAGCGGCGCGTTGCGCGCCAGCTCGGCCAGCTCGTCCGGGTCGACGGGGTCGGCCGCCATGACCTTCTCCCACTTCGGCCACTCGGTGTTCCCCACCATGACCGCCACCGGGGAACCGAGGGTGAGTCCGTGCCGGACACCGCCCAGGAAGGTGACCTCGTCGCGCTCGAACTTCATCCGCGCACCGCGCCCATAGCCGAGCCGGCGCCGCGCCAGGTGATCCGCCACCATCTCCGTGGTGATCGGGACACCGGCGGGAAGGCCCTCCAGCGTCGCCACGAGTGCGGGACCATGGGACTCCCCGGCCGTAAGCCACCGCAGTCTGCTCACTGTCGCTCCTCACTGTCGGGGGTGCCGGGAAACAGCCGGTGCAACTCGGCGTGGAAGCCGGGGAACGTCTTGGTCACACAGTCGGGGTCGTCGAGTTCGAGGGGGACGCCGGAGCCGAGCGCGAGCACCGAGAAGGACATGGCGATGCGGTGGTCGCGGTGACAGGAGATCCGGGCCGGGGCCGGCCGGCCGGGGTGGACGGTGATCCAGTCGGTGCCCTCCGCGACCTGGATTCCGCAGGCGCGCAGATTGGACGCCACCGCGGCGATCCGGTCGGACTCCTTCAGCCGGGCGTGGCCGATGCCGTGGATGGTGATGGGGGCGTCGGCGAGGGGTGCGATCGCGGCCAGGGTCATGAAGGTGTCCGAGATCTCGCCCATGTCGACGTCGAAGCCGCCGCGCAGACCGCCGCCGCCTCGCACGGTGGTGGCGCTGTCCGTGACGGTGACCTGTGCGCCGGCCTTCTCCAGTACGTCGACGAAGCCCAGGTCCCCCTGGAGGCTGCCGGTGCCGAGCCCCGGCACCGTGATCGTCCGGCCGGTGATCGCCGCGGCGGCGAAGAAGTACGACGCCGTGGAGGCGTCCGGCTCGATCACCAGGTCGGTGGGGGTGTACCCGCCGGGCTCGACCCGGAGTCCCCCGTCGGCGGTTTCCGCCACGCGGGCGCCGAAGTGCCGCATCAGCGTCAGCGTCATGTCGACGTACGGGCTGCTCACCAGTGCCTCGGCGCGGGCCAGCAGCCCGTTCCGCATCAGGGGGGCCGCCATCAGCAGGCCGCTGAGGTACTGGCTGCTCAGGGACGAGTCCACGGTCAGTTCGCCGCCGGGCAGGTCGGAGGCGCACACCAGCAGCGGAAGCCCGCCGCCGGGGCCCGTCCCGACGTGGGCGCCCAGGTGTCGCAGCGCCTCCACCAGCGGCCGCGACGGGCGGGCCCGCAACTGGGACGAACCGTCGAACAGGAAGGCGCCGCGGCCGGTGGCCGCGAAGGGCGGCAGGAAGCGGGCCGCCGTTCCGGCGTCCGCGCACCACAGGCGGGCCTGGCCGACCGGCCCGCCGCCCAGGCCGGTCACCTCCCAGGACTCGGACGTCGGACTGCTGCGCACCGCGACGCCGAAGGAGGTCAGCGCGGCGCGGAACGCGACGGTGTCATCGCTGACGAGCGGCGCCCACACCTTGCTGACGCCGCCCGCCGCGGCGGCGAGCAGCAGGGCACGGTTGGTAAGACTCTTCGATCCGGGAATCCGCGCCTGTGATGCCGGAGCGGAGACGTCGGTTGCGGTCATGGTCGGTTTCCCTCGGTCATCAGGACGTGCCCTCACACGCCGGGCAGGGCGGCGGCGGCCACCCGCTGCGCCGGGACGACGTCGTCCTCCCACAGGTGGGCTCCGCGGGGCGGCTGCGGCTGCGGGCGCCGGCACGGACGGGCGGAGCCGTCCTCGACGTGCCAGCCCCGCTCCACCAGCCGGCGGCGCAGTTCCCGGGCGGTGTCGGCGGGGGCGGCGAACTCGGCCGTGACGCCGGCGCTCTCGGGCGCGAACCTGGCGGTCACCTCGTGCGCGTCCACCCCGTGCTCGACGACGATGTCGAGCAACCGCGTCAGTTCTCCCGGCCGTTCGGCCACGGTCACCCGCAACGCTTGCCGCGCGGCCGGACCGTGGGCGGGCGAGGGGCGGATGGCCCGCAGCCCCGCCGCGCCGCGCTCCAGCAGATCCGTCACGTGCCGCCTGCTCGCGGCCCCGGACTCACCGTTCCGCTCGATGTCCTCCAGCGCGGCGCACAGTCCCGCGAGGTCCCTCTCGACCTCGCGCAGCACCTGGACGACCGGTGCGGCGTTGCTGGACAGGATGTCGGCCCACAGGTGCGGGTCGCCACCGGCGATGCGGGTGGTGTCCCGCAGCCCCTGCCCGGCGAGCCGCAGGACGTCCGGCGCTCCGTGCTGGAGGCGGGCGGCGAGCAGGCTCGCCACCACGTGGGGCGCGTGCGAGGTGAGCGCCACGGCCCGGTCGTGCGCCTCGCCGTCCATGACGAGCGGCGTGGCACCGCACCGGGCGACCAGCTCCAGCGCGTGGTTGAGGGCCGTCCGCGTGGTGCGCGGCGAGGGGGTGAGCACCCAGGGCCGGCCTTCGAAGAGGCCGGCGCGGGCGGCCAGCGGACCCGACCGCTCCCGGCCCGCCATGGGATGCCCGCCCACGTAGGTGCCGTCGTGGGTGCCGTCGCCGGCCTCGCGGACGGGCAGCGCCTTGACACTCGCCACGTCGGTGTAGCTCCGGGCCAGTCCGCGGGCGCGCTGCTCCGCGAGCACGCCCGCCACCGCGCGGGGCGGTACGGCGATCACGGCGAGGTCGACCGGCCCGGTGGGGGAGTCGGTGACGCCCGCGCCGAGCGCCGCCGCGGTCCGGGCCGCCGACGCGTCGCGGTCGACGAGGTGGACGGTGACGCCCTGGCGGCTCATCGCCAGGCCGACGGAGGTGCCGATCAGGCCGGTCCCCACGACGGCCAGGGTGCGGATCACGGGGTCCCCCCTTCGGGCCGGTCGCCGCCCGCGGTGTGCCGCGCGAGTTCTCTGCCGGGCACGCCGTCGGCGGTGTGCCGCGCAGGCTCTCTTCCGGATGCGCCGTCCGCGGTGTGCCGCGCGAGGTCCTTGCGGAGCACGGCGGCACCGCCGAGGTAGACGTGCCGGACGTCGGCTCGTGCCCGCCCGGTCTCGACGTGGGCCAGGATCCGTACGGTGCGCGGCAGTCCGCCCCGCACGTCCAGTTCCCGCGCGCACATCAGCGGTACGTCGACCAGGCCCAGCTCCCGGGCCGCTTCGGCGGGGAAGGCGCTGACGAGGTCGGGGGTGGAGGTGAAGACGATGCTCACCAGATCGTCGGGGACCAGGTCGTTGGCCGCCATGATCTCCTTCAGCAGCAGGCCGACCTGGCCGCGCAGCACACCGGGTTCGTCCCGCTCCACCTGGACGGCGCCCCGGACGGCACGCAGCGTCATGTCCGGCCCCCGGAACGGTGGGGCGCACCCGTGGCGGAGGTGAAGTACTCCGCGACGAGGAAGGCAAGGTCGAGGGACTGGCTGCGGTTGAGGCGGGGGTCGCAGGCGGTCTCGTAGCGCTGGTGGAGGTCGTCGACGAAGATCTCGTCGCCGCCGCCGACGCATTCGGTGACGTCGTCGCCGGTCAGCTCGACGTGGATGCCGCCG
>NZ_DASQNH010000007.1:0-97614 GCF_035645055.1 Streptomyces sp.
CAAGCAGCTGCTGATGATCTCCGGCTTCGACCGCTACTTCCAGATCGCGCCCTGCTTCCGCGACGAGGACGCCCGCGCCGACCGCTCGCCGGGCGAGTTCTACCAGCTCGACGTCGAGATGAGCTTCGTCGAGCAGGAGGATGTCTTCCAGCCGATCGAGAAGCTCATGACCGAGCTGTTCGAGGAGTTCGGCGGTGGCCGTCACGTCACCTCCCCGTTCCCGCGGATCCCGTTCCGCGAGGCGATGCTGAAGTACGGCTCCGACAAGCCGGACCTGCGCGCCAAGCTGGAGCTGGTCGACATCACGGACGTCTTCGAGGCGTCCGAGTTCAAGGCGTTCGCCGGCAAGCACGTGCGCGCCCTGCCGGTCCCGGCCGTCCAGGACCAGCCGCGCAAGTTCTTCGACCAGCTCGGCGACTTCGCGGTCACGCTCGGCGCCAAGGGCCTGGCCTGGGTGCGCGTCGGCGAGGACGGCCAGCTCTCCGGCCCGATCGCCAAGTTCCTCACCGAGGAGAACGTCAAGGTCCTCACCGAGCGCCTCGGCCTGGAGGCCGGCCACGCCGTGTTCTTCGGCGCAGGCGAGTTCGACGAGGTCTCGAAGATCATGGGCGCGGTGCGGGTCGAGGCCGCCAAGCGCGCCGGGCACTTCGAGGAGAACGTCTTCCGCTTCTGCTGGATCGTCGACTTCCCGATGTACGAGAAGGACGAGGAGACCGGCGCGATCGACTTCTCGCACAACCCGTTCTCCATGCCGCAGGGCGGCCTGGAAGCCCTGGAAACCCAGGACCCGCTGGACATCCTGGGCTGGCAGTACGACATCGTCTGCAACGGTGTCGAGCTGTCCTCCGGTGCGATCCGGAACCACGACCCGGAGATCATGCTCAAGGCCTTCGAGATCGCGGGCTACGACCGGGACACCGTCGAGGAGAAGTTCGCGGGCATGCTGCGCGCCTTCCGCTTCGGCGCCCCGCCGCACGGCGGCATCGCCCCGGGCGTCGACCGCATCGTCATGCTCCTCGCGGACGAGCCCAACATCCGCGAGACCATCGCCTTCCCGCTCAACGGCAACGCCCAGGACCTGATGATGGGCGCGCCGACCGAGCTGGAGGAGGCGCGGCTGAAGGAGCTGCACCTGTCGGTGCGCAAGCCGCAGCCGAAGTAGGCGTCGTCCGACGGAAGGGCCCGGAACCGAGCGCGGTTCCGGGCCCTTCCGTATGCGTGGTCCGTATGCGTGGTCCGTACGCGCGGCGGTGTGCCGACGGCCGGGTCAGAGGAGCCTGAGCAGGCCCTTGCCGCCGAGCCAGCCGTCGGCCTGGGCCATCCCGATCGACTCCAGGGTGAAGACGCGGCTGCCGGTGCCCGTCGGGCGGGACGAGCCGCCGGGCAGCACGAAGACCGCGCCGTTGCCGTTGTTCTCACCCGCCGTGCCGACGATCAGCTCCGGCCTGCCGTCCCGGTTCAGGTCACCCGCCGACACCGTGGTGCCGAAGAAGTCGCCGGACTCGTTGGTGCTGGGGACACCGGCGGTGTCCTGGTGGAAGGAGTACCCGCCCGTGCCGAGGGCGCCCGAGCGCCGGCCCGGGATCACGGTGACCGTGCCGGTGCGCTCCGCCGCTCCCACGGCCTCGAACGGCGCTCCCACCACGATGTCGGCGGCGCCGTCCCGGTTGAGGTCGGC
Organism: Streptomyces sp.; assembly: GCF_035645055.1. Lineage (GTDB taxonomy): Bacteria > Actinomycetota > Actinomycetes > Streptomycetales > Streptomycetaceae > Streptomyces. The sequence continues at coordinate 1,679 of NZ_DASQNH010000007.1, forward strand.
CACGGTGAGACCGGCGCCGAAGGCGTCGCCCTCCTCACTCGTGCCGGGGACGCCCGCGGTCTCCTGGGTGATCACCTCGGGGGTCTGCGCGCGGGTGATGCCGTTCTTCGAACCGCGGTAGACCAGCACGCGCCCGCCCGTCTCGCCGTCGACGCCCGGTGTCACCGGGGTCAGCGGGTCCCCGACGACGAGGTCCGGGTAGCCGTCGCCGTTGACGTCACCCGTGGCGGCGATCAGGCCGTTGCCGTTCTCCAGCGGTTCCGGCCAGGTCTCGGTGCCGCCGTGGTTGACCATGATCGGGCTGCCGCTCAGCTCGGGCCGGCTCGCCCCGAAGGCCACCTGGTCGGGGCTGCCGCTGCGGTTGAAGTCACCGAGCGCCACCGAACTCACGGAGTTCTCGGTCCGGGTCTCGACGCGCGAACCGATGGAGCCGCCCGTGGCGAACGGGCCCTTGTAGACGGTCGTCCAGTCGCCGCCGCCGACCAGGATCTTGGTCTTCGATCCCGTCCCCAGACTGAGCGCGGCCACGTCGAGGCCGTTGTCCTCGTGGTGCGTCGGCTGCGGCAGCCTGGTGCCCTTGGTCAGGCCGTTCCTGCTTCCCCAGATCACCGTGATCTGCCGTTCCGCGATGCTGTGCGGTGAGCCGACGACCAGGTCGGCGTATCCGTCCCGGTTCAGGTCGGCCGTCGCCGTGGTGGTGCCGAACTGGTCCCGCTCGAACGGGCGCCCGGGGATATTGGGCGTGACCTCGCTGATCGTCTGCCGCCGGCTCGTCGCCGAGACGCCGTTCGCCGAGCCGTACAGCACGACGACGGCTCCCGCCTGCTCGTAGTTTCCGAAGTACGTGACATCAGCCCCCGGCACCGGCAGCACCAGGTCGCGGTAGCCGTCGCCGTTGAAATCCCCCGGTACCGCCCCGTGCACGGCGGCGGCGGGCACGGCCGGCAGCAGCGTCCCCGCGATCACCGATGCGGCCACGACCGCAGCCGCACTCCCTCTGCGCATGTGAGTCCCCTTCTCCGACGCACGGTCGAAGAAGGGGACCCTTCAGGGCCTCAGAGGGTTGTAAGCGATCACCGGTCGATCAGAACACGCCCTTGTACCCGCCCCAGCCGGTGCCGGCCTTCACGCGGGCCCCGAACGCGCCCGTCCCGGTGCCGGACTGCCGCCACAGAACGCCGGCCGTGTCGCGGGCCACCAGGTCGGCCCTGCCGTCGCCGGTGACGTCGCCCGCGCCGAGGACGAGGTTGTACGACGTGCCCCAGCCCGCGGCCAGCTTCACCCGGGAGCCGAGGGTGCCGCTGCCGGTGCCGAGGTAGCGGTACAGGTTGTTCGACGTGTCCTGGGCGAGCAGGTCGCCGATGCCGTCACCGTTGAGGTCGCCGGCGCCGACGATCTTCTTGTACGTCTTCCAGTTCGTGGCGAGCTTCACGGGTGCGGTGAGCTTGCCCGTGCTGGTGCCCTTGTGGAGGTACACCGCGCCCGTCGACGCGTTGCGGGTGATCAGGTCCGGGCGGCCGTCCTTGGTGAGGTCGCCGGGGGCGGTCAGGACGTCGTACTGGTTCCAGCCGGTGCCGAGCGCCGTGTACGGCGTGGCCGGCTTGATGCTGCCGCCGCACGCCGGCTTGTACAGGCGCAGGGCGCCGGTGGTCAGCCGGACGAGGACGTCGTTGCAGCGGTCGCCGCTCAGGTCGCCGTAGGTGACGAACCGGACGGTGGTGGGCCAGCCACTGCCCACCTCGCGCGTGGCGGTCAGGTCCCAGTGGCGCAGGTGCAGGCGCCCGGTGCTGGTGAGCATCAGCAGATCGCCGCCGCCGTCCGGGACACCGTCGGGCCCGCCGAAGTCACGGGGGGCGGGGGCGGCCCCGGACACCATGAGCGATCCGCTCGCCAGCGTGGTCGTGCCCGGGGTGTCGGGCTGGGTGCCCTTCAGGGTCCAGTTCACCTTGCCGTTGACGGCCCAGGTGCCGGAGCTCGTGCGGCCGTTCCAGGAGGCGTGGACGGCCGGGGTCCCGGGGGCGCCGGTGAGGGTGCGCAGGGTGTGGCCCGCCCGGTCGGTGAGGGTGAGCGTCCAGGACTCGACCGGGCGGTTCGTCTCCCAGGACGGCGTCCAGGTGCTGTAGGACTTGAAGTTCACCGACGCGGGCACGGACGACGTGACGACCTTGAGGGTCGGCCAGGCGGTGCGGGACGCCCGCAGCCCGGCGGCCGAGGTGGTGGTGGACTGCGACCAGCTCCACACGGCGGTGGCGTCGGTCGCCGACCGCGCCGCGATCTGCCCGGTCAGGTACTCGTGCAGGCTGCCCCTGACGCCGCGCGCGGCCGACCACGTGCCGCCCACCCGTGTGGCCTGCATCAGGCCCTTGGTGTTCGGGGACTCGCCGGCCTGGTGCCACAGGGCGTGGACCGACCCGTCGCGGGCCATCTCCACGTCGTACACCGGGGTGGACATCGCGTCGCTGGAGATTTGGCCGGTGGACAGGAGCTGCGGAGCCGACCACTGCCCGGTGTCGGTGTCGAAGGTGGTGGTCTGCAGGTTGGCGGGCCTGTAGTCGGACCAGACGAGCGTCACGTCACCGTCCGCGGCGACCAGCGGGTCCGGGTACTGGAAGAGCTGGTCGACGCCGGTGACGGCGGTCTCCGCCTGCCCCCACTCGGAGTCGGCCGAGTACCGGCGCATCACCTGGAGCGTCTTGTTCGCGTCCGGCCACACCAGCACCGCGCCCTGCGGGCCGGAGGACAGCGTGGGGGCCGCCTGCGGAGCCACATTGGTGCTGATCAGCTCCGGCGTCCTCCACACGTCGCTCCCGGCGGGCCGGGCGGCGGTCATGACGTGCGCGGTGCCGTACGCGTACGGCTGCATCCGGTACGACACGACGAGCCCGCCGGACGCGTCCGAGGTGATCTCCGGGCTGCTGACGCGCATGCCGGTGTACGGTCCCGCGTACGCGGACGCGTTGCTGACCTTGCGCGGTGCGGCCCAACTGCCGTCCGCCGCGAGGGTGGTGGCGTAGGCCTCGCTCGACGTGGCCGTCACGGCGTTCACCGGAAGGCCGGTCCAGACGGCGGCGAGGGTGCCGTCCGGCCCCTCCGTGAGGTCGAGGCCGCGGACGCCGAGCTGCTGCTCGGTGCCGACCAGCTCGACGGGCGCCGGCCACTCCGTCTGCCCGGCGCCGAGCACGGCCGTGACGACGCGGGACGGGCCGGTGGCCGGGCTCTGCGAGGTGGGGCTCGGGAACTCGGCCCACACAGCGGCGACCGAGCCGTCCGCGCGCGCCGCCAGCTCGGCCTCGAGGACGACGGGCGCGGTGGTGAGCGGTACCGCGGCGCTCCAGGCGTCGCTCGCGGCCGGTCGGGTGGCGGCGTACAGGACGCCGGCGTCGCCCTCGTTGACGCGTTGCACCCACAGGGCGACGGCGCTGCCGTCGGTGCGAACGGCGACGTCCTGGACTTTGCTGCCGACGCTCGAGAGCGTCACCGCGTTCGCCCAGGGCGGCAGCGCGGTCGCGGCGGCGGCCGGGACGGCCGGGAGCGCGGCGGACGCGAGGACGAGCGAGACGGTGACAAGTGCGGTGGCCGCGGCACGACGGCGCGGCAGGGCTGATCTGCCCATGTGTGGTGTTCCCTCCCCGTGGGAGGCGGGTGCCTCCCACGGGGGGACTGTACGTTGCCTGTGCAGAAGCGGTGAAGGTGATCCTCCCCGTGGCGCCGAGGAGTTGTGCGGTACGGCTCAGCGCGCCGTACTGCGTGAGGATCGCCTGGACCTCGCAGCCGCCCCTTGCGGCACACTCGAACGAACAGAACCCGGCCGGATCATGCGCCCGGCACCACGACGGCGAGTGCCGCGCGCAGGGCGTCGGGTGTCTGCTCGGGGCGGGGGATCAGCTCGCGTCCGTGGTGGGCAGTGTGCTCATGGTGTCGCGGGCCGACTGTAAGGGCGGGGCGGGGCTTGGTGGGGTTCCTTCTCCTCAGTGGGTAGTGCATAGGGGCGCAGGGCGGGCCGGGGCGTGGGCCGTCGGGTGCCGGTAGTTGCCGGGTGGCGATGGCGAGTTCGGCCCAGACCGTCTCGCGGGGCGGCAGGCCCGGGACCACACCCCAGCGGTCGGCCAGGGCGGACACCAGGGTGAGGCCACGGCCGGATTCTTCGGTCGGACCGACGGGACGGCGCGAGCCCAAGGAGCACCGTTGTCCCTCCGGGTGATCTCCCGGAGGGACAAGACCGCCGTTGGCTGTTCGCGGCTACCGGGCCACGAACTGGGTGAGGATCGCCTGCACCTCGTAGATGTCGACGCCCTTGGTGAAGGTCTTGGTGATCGGCATCTGGCTGCCGGAGAGCCAGATCTTCAGTTCGGCGTCGAGGTCGAAGGTGCCGGCGGTCTCCACCGCGAAGTGCGTGATGGAGCGGTACGGCACGGAGTGGTACTCCACCTTCTTGCCGGTGATGCCCTGCTTGTCGACCAGGATCAGGCGGCGGTCGGTGAACAGGATGGTGTCGCGGATCAGCAGGTACGCGGCGTGCACCTGCTCGCCGTGCCCCAGCAGCCGGGCGTAGTCCTGGGACGCCTGAGCCGGGTCGATGGCGTGCGCGTTGCCGAAAAGAGCCATGAAAGTGGACCCCCCACTCGGATGTCACATGAAGGGCTTCACGTGATCTTGGCCAGATATACCGGGTGAGTGGGGGGTCCGAGAAGGGCTGTTACGCGGCTGTTTCCCCGCCGAAGCGCTCCTTGTACGCGGCCAGGTCGTCATCCGTCAGCTTGGCGAAGAGGACGGGCGGGACGGTGAAGGGGGTGCCGGCCGGGACCGAGGTCAGCGACTTCGCCTCCTCCTGGGTGATCCAGGTGGCGGTGTCGTCGGCGAGCGAGAAGGCCTGGCGCATCGCCGCCGAGGTGGCCGGGATGAACGGCTCGGAGACCACCGCGTACAGGTGGATGAGGTTCATCGCCGTGCGCAGGGTGAGCGCGGCGCCGTCCTTGTTCGTCTTGATCTCCAGCCAGGGGGCCTTCTCCTCCAGGTAGGAGTTGCCCGCGGACCACAGGGCGCGCAGCGCCGCGGCGGCCTTGCGGAACTGGAGGGCCTCCATCTGCTGCTCGTACTCGGCGAGCAGCCGGGCGATCTCCTCACCCAGACGGGCCTCCGCCTCGCCGGGCTCGCCGCCCGCCGGGACCTCCTCGCCGAAGCGCTTCTTGGAGAAGGACAGAACCCGGTTGACGAAGTTGCCGAGGGTGTCGGCGAGGTCCTTGTTGACGGTCGCGGTGAAGTGCTCCCAGGTGAAGGACGAGTCGTCGGACTCCGGGGCGTTGGCGATCAGGAAGTAACGCCAGTAGTCGGCCGGGAGGATGTCCAGGGCCTGGTCGGTGAAGACGCCGCGCTTCTGCGAGGTGGAGAACTTGCCGCCGTAGTACGTCAGCCAGTTGAAGGCCTTGACGTAGTCGACCATCTTCCACGGCTCGCGCACGCCCAGCTCGGTGGCCGGGAACATCACCGTGTGGAACGGGACGTTGTCCTTCGCCATGAACTCGGTGTAGCGGACGGGGTTCTCGCCGGAGTCCGCCTCGTACCACCAGGACTTCCAGTCCCGGTTCTCCGGGTTTTGGTCCGCCCACTCCTTCGTCGCGCCGATGTACTCGATCGGGGCGTCGAACCAGACGTAGAAGACCTTGCCCTCGGCGGCCAGCTCCGGCCAGGTGTCCGCCGGGACCGGGACGCCCCAGTCCAGGTCACGGGTGATGGCGCGGTCGTGCAGGCCTTCGTTCAGCCACTTGCGGGCGATGGAGGAGGCCAGCTGGGGCCAGTCGTCCTCGTGGCGGGCGACCCAGGCCTCCACCTCGTGCTGGAGCTTGGACTGGAGGAGGAAGAGGTGCTTGGTCTCGCGGACCTCCAGGTCCGTGGAGCCGGAGATCGCCGAGCGCGGGTCGATCAGGTCCGTCGGGTCCAGGACGCGGGTGCAGTTCTCGCACTGGTCGCCGCGGGCCTTGTCGTAGCCGCAGTGCGGGCAGGTGCCCTCGACGTAGCGGTCCGGGAGGAAACGGCCGTCGGTGGGCGAGTACACCTGGCGGATCGCCCGCTCCTCGATGAAGCCGTTCTCGTTCAGCTTGCGGGCGAAGTGCTGGGTGATCTCGACGTTCTGCGCGCTGGAGCTGCGACCGAAGTAGTCGAACGCGAGTGCGAATCCGTCGTAGACGGCCTTCTGGGCGTCGTGCGCCTGCGCGCAGAACTCCGCCACCGGCAGGCCCTGCTCCTTGGCCGCCAGCTCCGCCGGGGTGCCGTGCTCGTCCGTCGCGCAGATGTAGAGGACGTCGTGGCCGCGCTGGCGGAGGTACCGGGAGTACACGTCCGCCGGGAGCATGGACCCCACCATGTTGCCCAGGTGCTTGATCCCGTTGATGTACGGAAGGGCGCTGGTGATGAGGTGTCGAGCCATGGCTTGGCTGCTCCCAGGTCGGTTGTTTGCGAACCTTGGAATCGTAGCCGAGACGGGCGGGCCGCCCGCTTGCCGTTGTGCGTGGTGGGAAGGGGCGGCCCGCCCGTTCGGTGATCTTCCTACGGGCGCCAGTTCGCCAGTACGCCCTCGTACAGCTCGGTGTCCGTCAGCTCTCGCGGGGTCGGGCCCGCGTGGAAGAACGACGTGTTGTCGCTCTTCAGCTTACGGAGGTAGTCGAAGGCCTTGTTGTCGTGTTCGCCGAAGGCCACGAAGGCGAAGTGGATGTGGGGGTGGGTCTCGGCGGCGGTGGTCAGGGCCTGGGTGGCCGGGGTCTTCGCGTCCGGCGCGCCGTCCGTCTGGAAGATCACCAGGGCCGGGGTGCCCGGGGCGGCCGTCTTGTCGTGGTGCGCGAGGACTTCCTCCACGGCCACGTGGTAGCTGGTCCGGCCCATGCGGCCGAGCGAGGCGTGCAGCTCGTCGATCTTGTTCTCGTGGTCCGAGAGGGTCAGCTCGCCGGTGCCGTCCAGCTCCGTGGAGAAGAACGTGACGTGGACCGTGGCCTCGGGGTCCAGGTGGGCGGCGAGGGCGAGGGTCTGCTCGGCGAGGGCCTGGGCGGAGCCGTCCTTGTAGTACGGGCGCATGGACGCGGAGCGGTCGAGGACGAGGTAGAGCTTCGCTCGGGTGCCGGTGAGGTCGGCTTTCCTGAGGGTGCTGGTCGCGGCCTTGTAGGCGGTGGTGAGGCCGGGGGCGCGGGACTTCACTCGGGTGAGGGGGAGGGCGGGGGTGGGCTTGACCTCGGCCCCGGCCTCGGCTTCGCCTTCGGCCTCCGTGTTCCCACCCGCACCACCCGTGCCGGGTTCGTCGCCGGGTGCGGGTGGCCCCTGCGGGGCGTCCTCGCCGTCGGCGGCCTCGGGCTCGGGGGTGGCGGTGGCCTTCGGCTCCGCCTCGGGCTCCGTGTCCGGCTCCCCCTCGGCTACCGGCTCCGCCTCGGGCTCCGCTTCCGCCGCAGGCGTGTCTTCAGGCTCCGGGGCGGGCTCCGGCTCCGCTTCCTGCGTCGGCTTCGCCTCGGGCTCGGGCTCGGGCTCGGGCTCCGGCTCGGACCGGTTCTGCGTCGGCTCCGGCTCCGGCTCCCGCTCCCGGTGCTGCTCGGCCGGCGGCTCTTCCGTGGCTGTCGGGGCTTCCTCGGTCTCCGGCTCTTCCTCTGCCCTCGGCTTTTCCTCCGTGGCCGGGTCTTCCGGGCTGTGGGCCGGGGTGGGGACAGTGATCTTGTCGAAGGCTGCGGCTACGAGGTCGTGTTCCTCGGGGGCGGCGGGGCGGGGGGCCGGGACGGTGTCCGGGGTCCGGGTCTCCGTCTGCTCGGGGGCGGCGGGGCGGGGAGCCGGGACGGTGTCCTGGGTCTGGGGCTCCGTCTGCTGGGGGGCGGCATCCTCGGCGTCGGTCTGGCGTGACTTGCGGGAGCGGCTGAACGCGTTCCGCAGGAGAGAGAGAATGCCCATGTGCGCAACCCTTCGAAGTGAGTTGTAGCCCGTCAATCCCTGGCCAGGACGGACACGTAAGGTTAGCGGGCCCCGGAGGAGAGCCGGTGAAGGTGTCAAGCGCTCTTTCAGGCACAGAGCCTCGCCAGAGGTAGCTACCTCGGGTTCACCCCTCGTTCACGCGCCGGCCCCGCTCCCGCACAAACGTGCTCCTAGCGTCCGTGACGCTGACAAACATGGGGAAGCCAGGGGAGAAGAATCAACGTGCGTCGCATCACGCTGCCCATCATCAGGACCTCGTCCGACTCGCATCCCGGCGGCCGTTCCGCCCTGACCTGCCGGTTCCGGTGTGGTGATGCCTGCTTCCACGAGGTCCCGAACACCACCACGAACCCGTACGTCGGCGACGTCATCGCCACCGCGCTCAGCCGTCGTTCCGTGATGCGTGCCGCCGCGGTCGTGACCGCGACCGCCGCTGTGGGCGCCGCCGGTGCGGCTGCCGCGTCCCCCGAGGCGAGTGCGGCTCCCGCCCGCCGGCCCTCCGCCGCGAAGGGCGCCCGCGGCCTGCGGTTCAGCCCCGTCGCGCCGAACACGAACGACGTCGTGACCGTGCCCGACGGGTATGGCCAGAATGTGGTCATCCGTTGGGGTGAGCCCATTCTGCGAGGTGCGCCCGCCTTCGACCCGGAGAAGCAGACGGCGAAGGCGCAGGCCGGGCAGTTCGGTTACAACAACGACTTCCTCGCGCTGCTGCCGCTGCCGGGCGAGCGGGGCCGGCAGATCCTCGTCGCGAACCACGAGTACACCGACGAGGTGCTCATGTTCCGGGGGTACGACTCCGAGAACCCGACCCGTGAGCAGGTGGAGATCGCCTGGGCCGCGCACGGGCTGTCCGCCGTGGTCGTGGAGGGGGAGCGGCGCACCGGGAAGCTCGTCGCCGTGCCGCGGCATCCGCTGAACCGGCGGGTCACCGCCACCACCGAGTTCCGGCTGACGGGGCCCGCCGCCGGGTCGGACCTGCTGAAGACGTCCGCCGACCCGTCCGGCACCAAGGTGCTCGGCACGCTCAACAACTGCTCCGGCGGCACCACCCCGTGGGGCACCACGCTGCACGGCGAGGAGAACTTCAACCAGTACTTCGCCAACGCCACGAGGGCCACGGACAAGCGGTACGGGCTGGGGTCCGGCGCCACCGAGCGCAAGTGGGAGCGTTTCGACAAGCGGTTCGACGTGGCGCAGGAGCCCAACGAGCCGCACCGGTTCGGGTACGTCGTCGAGCTGGACCCGTACAACCCGTCCTCCACACCCCGCAAGCACACCGCGCTCGGCCGGTTCAAGCACGAGGGCGCGACCGTGCGGCTGACCGAGGACGGGCGGCCCGTCGTGTACTCGGGTGACGACGAGCGGTTCGACTACTTCTACAAGTTCGTCGGCAGCAAGCGGATGAAGAAGGGGTCGTCCCGGGCCGTGCGCGAGCACAATCTCTCGCTGCTCGACGAGGGCACGCTGTACGTCGCCAGGCTCACCGGTGACTCGCCGTCGATCGAGATCGACGGGACGGGCAAGCTGCCGGCCGACGGGGAGTTCGACGGCAGCGGTGAGTGGATCCCGCTGGCCACGGCCACCGCCGACGGTGCCGTCTCGCACGTCGAGGGCATGACCGCGGAGGAGGTGTTCGTCTTCACGCGGCTCGCCGGTGACAAGGTCGGCGCGACGAAGATGGACCGGCCCGAGGACATCGAGCCCAACCCGCACACCGGCAAGGTGTACGTCGCCCTCACCAACAACAGCAACCGGGGCAAGACGGGGTACGCCGGTGCCGACGAGGCGAACCCGCGCAACCTCAACAAGCACGGTCAGGTGCTGGAGCTGACCGAGCGCTGGAACCGCGCCGACAGCAGGAGGTTCGCCTGGTCGCTGTTCCTGGTCGCCGGTGACCCGAACGACCCCGCCACCTACTTCGCCGGGTTCCCGAAGGACCAGGTCAGCCCGATCTCCTGCCCGGACAACGTGGCGTTCGACCCGCACGGCAACCTGTGGATCTCGACGGACGGCAACCAGCTCGGCTCGCACGACGGGCTGTTCGGCGTGGCCACCCGGGGTGACCGGCGCGGTGAGCTGAAGCAGTTCGCGACGATGCCGACCGGTGCGGAGACCTGCGGTCCGGTGATCCAGGACCGTCGGGTGCTGGTGGCCGTGCAGCACCCCGGTGAGGTCGACGGGGCGAGCGTGGAGAAGCCCGCGTCCGCCTGGCCCGACGGGCCCGGGAGGATCGTCCGGCCGTCCGTGGTCGCCGTGTGGCGCGAGGACGGCGGCGACATCGGGGTCTGACCGGTCGCCTCGGTCGTCACCGCACGTTCCCGTTCAGTGCGGTGACGCGATCGACCTCGCCACCGCCACCTCCTGACGCAGCGGCTCCAGCACGCTGCCCGGCGGTCCGGTGAGGTCGGTGCGTACGGCGATGAGGGTGTCCGCCTCGCGGACCCCCTCCGCCAGTTCCCGCAGTTGCCGGATCACCTGGGTGACCTCCGCCGCGGACGGCGGGACCGCGCCCTGCTTCACCCGGACCCGGGCCGCGGTCGTCGCGTCGACGATGCGTTCCACGGCGACGACCAGCGGCCACCAGGCCGCCGCGCGGCGGCCGGTCGGCGGGGGTTCGGTCAGGGCGCGCTGGAACTCGGTGCGGATGGTGGACAGGTCCCGGTAGAGGCGGCGGCGCATCCGGGCGCGGGCCGCGGCGTCCGTGCCCTCCGCGCCGCCGCCGAAAGCGCACTCCACATAGCGGGCGGTGTCGGCGACCGCGTCCGCGAGGCGGTCGCCGACCCGGGTGTGCCAGCTCTCCGGCCACAGCAGGTAGCCCGCGACGATCGCGATCGCGCAGCCGATGAGGGAGTCGACCAGGCGGGGCAGCAGCAGGGCGGTGCCCTGCCGGTTGAGGACGTCGGAGAGCAGCAGGATCACGGGGGTGATGGCCGCCGTCTGGTGGCCGTAGCCCCGCGGGGTGAGGGCGGGGATCAGCGGCGCGAGGAGGAACAGGACGGGTACGTCCCACCAGCCGCGCGGCACCTGCGAGAGGACCGCCGCCGCGACGACCAGGCCCGCGACCGTGCCGAGGGCGCGCAGCAGGGCGCGGGAGAACACCGAGCCGAAATCGGGCTTGAGGACGAAGGTGATGGTGAGGGCGACCCAGTAGGAGCGGGGGACCGGGACGATCGACACCAGGACCTGGGCGATGCCGACGCACAGGGCGAGGCGCAGGCCGTAGCGCCAGGAGGCGGCGGACAGCAGGACATTGCGGGCGGCCAGGGCGGCGCGGGTGCGCAGCGCGGCGGGGCGGCCGAGGCGGTCCAGGATGCCGGTGGGGTCGATGTCGGGCTCGGCGACGACGTCGGCGGCGTGCCGCAGTGCCTGGTCCACGGCGCGGCCGGTCTCCGTCAGCGGCAGGGGCAGGGGCAGCCCTATCGGGCCGGTGTAGCCGGTGTCGACGGCTTCCGCGAGGTGCCGGACGGCCTGCGGGACCTCGGGGGGCAGCGGTGTGCCCGAGAGGTGGACGGCGGGGGCGGCCTCGATGACCGGGATGACGGCGTTGAGCTGGGCGAGCAGGCGGGTGAGGTCGCGGCTGCGGCTGTGGTAGCGGGAGCGGCGGGCGAGGACGACGTCGTACGACTGGTTGAGCGCCTGGGTGGCGGCGTGCCGTGTCATGTCGTACGTCTCGGTGTCCGAGCCGCAGGCGGCGAGCAGGTCGGCGACCGCCCGGTAGGCGACGGCGACGGCGGTGCGTTCGGGGACGCCGGAGCGCAGCGGCCAGGACAGCAGGGCGAGGACGAGGACGAGGAGTCCGCCGCCGGTCATCAGCAGTGGGGCGAGCCACCAGGCGCCGGGCATCGGCAGGCCCGCGGCGACGACGGCGTTCAGCAGCAGGAGCAGGCCGGAGACGGAGGAGACCGCGCCGATCGTCGAGATCATCCCGGAGACGAGGGCGATGCCGGTGAGGACGGCGACCGCGATCCAGCCGTGGCCGAAGACGAGGGAGCCGAGGGTGATGCCGACCGCGCCGAGCAGTTGCGGGACGGCGATGTTGAGAATGCGCAGGCGGTAGGCGTCGGCGGTGTCGCCGATGACACCGGAGAGCGCGCCCATCGCGGCGAGCGCGCCGTAGCCGGGCCGGCCGGCCGCGAGGCCGATCGCCAGCGGGAGCGACATCGCGACGGCGGCCCGGGCCACGGCGGCCCGGTTGACGGGCGCCTGCTGGGATCGAAGGTTCCGGACCAGCCAGTCAGGAGGGGTGAGGCCGATGGGGAACTCTCGCGACATGCGCCCATTATGAGCACCTTGCCCGGAGGGCCGGGGCTGCCGGCACCGGCGCGATCACGCCCCCCGGCGACCAGCGCCCCGGCGCGTCGGACGATCACCGCCCTCGGTGGAACTCGCGCACGACCTCGATGCGGCCCACGATGTGGGCGTTGAAGTCCGGCAGTTCCTCCGCGGGGACCCAGAGTTCGAGGATGGTCTCGCCGCCGGCCCGGCGGACCGGGTAGCGCTTCAGGAACGCGGAGTCGACCTCGAAGCGGGTGACGTATCCGGCGCCGGAGGCCGGGACGTTCCAGTCGCGGGCGATGCGCACGGCGTAGTCCTCGTTGAGGACGGGATAGAAGATCGGCTGTTCGGGCAGCCGTGGGGGCCAGGCCGTCCAGCCGGAGGCCTCGACGAGGGCCAGCTCCTCGGGTCCCGCGGGCCGCCACAGGGTCGTCGTCTCGCGCATGGACGGTGACGGTATCCGGGCGGGTACGGCCGTCACCAGCGGATTAGCCGGGGATGCGGGCCAGGAAGTCCGCGAGCGCCGCGTTGAAGTCCTCGGGGCGTTCCAGGTTCGGCATGTGGGCCGCGCCCTTGACGACGCGCAGGGTGGAGTCGGGGAGGAGGGCGTGCAGGGTCTCGGCGACCGGGACCGGGGTGTACTCGTCGTCCTCGCCGACCACGACCAGCGCCGGCACGGTGACGCGGGCCAGCAGCGGGCGGTAGTCGGGGCGTTCGGCACGTCCGCGCAGGGCCGCGGCGGCGCCCTCGGGCGCGGTGGCGGTCATCATGCGGTGGACGTGGGCCCGCACGTCCGGGTCGGCGTACGGGGCGACCATCTTGTGCAGGACCTCGTCGGCGTAGCCGCGCATGCCCTCGCGCAGCAGCCGGTCGGCCATGGCGTTGCGGGTGCGCTTGCCCTCGGGCGTCTCGGGCTCGGCGAAGGTGTCGGCGAGGACGAGTCCGCGGATGCGGTCGCCGAACCGGTCGTAGCACTCCATGGCGATCTGGCCGCCCATGGACAGCCCGACGACAACGACGGACTCCAGTTCCAGTTCGTCGAGCAGGGCTTCGATGTCGGCCGCGAAGGCGGCGAGCGGGGTGATTCCGGGGACCACCGGGGAGGCGCCGTAGCCGCGCAGGTCGGGGGCGAGGACCCGGCGGTGCGGGGCGAACGCCGCGATCTGCGGGGTCCACATGGTGCGGTCGAAGGGGTGGCCGTGGACGAGGAGCAGAGGTACGCCGGTCGCGGTGCCCTTGTCCTCGTATGCGAGGGAGACGGTCATGGCGTCGACCGTACGGCGGGCCAAGCTCTCGGTGCAATAAGATCTTTGCTCTCGGTGCAATGCCAACCAAGGGGCCGCTGTGGACGATTACCTCCGTCTCGCCGACCGGATCGCGGCCGACATCGCCTCCGGCCGCCTCAAGCCCGGCCAGCGGCTGCCGCCGCAGCGGGCGTTCGCGCGCCGGCGCGGCATCGCCGCCTCCACGGCCGGGCGGGTCTACGGCGAACTGGTGCGGCGCGGACTGGTCGTCGGCGAGGTGGGCCGGGGCACCTTCGTCCGGGCCACCCCGCCCGCGACCGGCGACGGCCGCGCCCTCACCGAACCGCCGCACCCGGCCACCACGACCGCTCCAGCCCTCGTCAACCTGGAGCTGAACTACCCGACGGCCCCCGGCCAGTCCGCCCTCCTCACCCCCGCGCTCACCTCCCTCCTCGGGGACCCCGCCGCCCTCACCGGCACCCTCGGCCCGGCCGCCGCCACCGGCACCCCCGAGGCCCGCGCCGCGGCCGCCCGCCTGCTCACCGCCCCCGGCTGGCGCCCCGGCCCGGACCGCGTCCTCTTCACCGGCAACGCCCGCCAGTCCATCGCCGCCGCCCTGGCCTCCCTGGTCCGCCCCGGCGGCCGGGTCGGCGTCGAGCCGCTGACATATCCGCTGGTCAAGGAGATCGCCGCCCGCCTCGGCATCACCCTCGTCCCACTCACCGCCGACGACGAAGGACTGCTCCCGGAGTCCGTCGCCGCCGCCCACCGCACGGCCCCGCTCTCCGCCCTCTACCTCCAGCCGACCCTGCACAACCCGACGTCCCTCACCACGCCCGAGCCGCGCCGGGAGGCCATCGCCGGGACCGTCACCGGCCTCGGCCTGCCCGTCGTCGAGGACCGCATCTGGTCCTTCCTGCGCCCAGGCCCCCCGCTCGCCGCGCTCGCCCCCGGTCTCACCCATGTCGTCGACGGCCTGTCGAAGCGGGTCGCACCGGGCCTGACCGTGGGTTTCCTCGTCGTGCCGGAGGAGCGGGTGCCGGCCGTGGCCGCCGCGATCCGCTCCGGCGGGTGGAGCGCGGGCGGGTTCGCGCTGGCGGCGGCCGTGCGGTGGACCGAGGACGGCACGGTGGCCCGGCTGGTGGCCGCCAAACGCACCGAAGCGGCCCGTCGCCAGCGGCTGCTCGCCGCCCGGCTGCGCGGCTTCCCCGTACGGTCCGACCCGTACGCCTGCTACGGCTGGTGGGAGCTGCCCGCGCCGTGGCGCGCCGACACCTTCACCGCGGCCGCCGCCGCCCACGGCATCGCCGTCACCCCGGGCCCGTCCTTCGCCGTCGACCCCGCCCGCACCCCGAACGCGGTCCGCCTGGGCCTCGCCTCGGCCCCGGAACCCGACCTGGACCGAGCCCTGCGCACCTTGGCGGAACTGGCCCGCCGGGGGCCCTGAGCAGGGGACGGGCCGCCCGCTGCGCGAGTCAGGCCTGGGGCCGGGTCGGTTCCGGCGCACCGTCGGGCACGGCGGGCACCGCGGAGGCGGAGACGGACGCCGATGCACGGCTGCGGCGTCCCGCAGGGCCGTAGCGGCCGGTCAGCCAGGTGGTGGTGGCCGCCGTGAGGCCGAGGGCCAGCAGCAGCCAGGAGGTGGTGCGGAGGGTGGCCGTCAGGGTGTCGTAGACGGCTTCGGCGGCGGGGCGGTGCAGGCCGGCGGGGAGGCCGGCGAGGGTCAGGTGGCGGCCGACGGCGATCGCGAGGGCGAGCAGGGCGCCGCCGAGCGCTGTGCCGAGCGCGGTCGCGGTGACGGCGCGGCGGCGGCGGGCGGCTACGGCGATGCCGGTGGCGGCCAGGGTGAGGGTGGTCAACGGGAGCCAGAGACCGGCCACTTCGAGCACGTCGTATCCCTCGCGCAGGCGGTCCGCCTCGGCGGCGGGCAGTACGGCGACCTCGGTGTGCGGCACCGGGATGCGGCGGGCGAACGGGACGTCGTCGGCGATGAGTTGGCGTCGGACCTCGGCGGCGATGGGGGCGACGTCGACGGTGACCGGCCGTCCCTCGGCGTCCTGCCGGACAGCGTGCAGGAGCGCGGTGTGGGTGACCCGGTTCGCGGTGTCCCAGCCCGCGCGGAAGGCGTCGGTGCGGGTGAAGGAGCGGGCCGCGTCCTGGACGAACGGGCCCGCCACGCGCCGCAGCCGAGGCTCCAAGTCGTCGGTCAGTTCGGCGCCGACGGTGTCCGCGAAGGCCTCCCGTACGGCGGGATGACCGGCCAGCGGAGCCATGGCGCGCACGTACCGGCCCGTGTCCGTGAGTCCGTACGCCGCCCAGGCCGCCAACGCGCCGAACGGCAGCAGCAGGCAGGCCAGCACGACCAGCGCGGCCGACAGGCCGTCACGGACCCGGGGCGGCGTACGGGGGGACACCTCGGGGGACACGCGGGGGGACTCACGTGGGGACTGGCGGCCGGACTCACGGGGGGACACGTTTCAAGGCAACGGCGCGGACGCGTACGGCGCGAGACGTGCGCCGCCGTACGGGTGGGCACCCGGCCGGGGACCGGAGCCGCACCCGTCCCGCACACCCCCGGAACTGCGCTTTCCGCTCTCCGGTGGAGCCTTCACCCGAACGGGTGTTTCCTGGAGCTGGGGAGAAGGGAGCCGATCCATGCGCACCACTCCGGTCCTGCGGATCCTGACCGCGGCCCTGCTCACCGGCGGAACGCTCGCCGCCACCGCGGTGGGCACGACGGCGGGAGCGGCACCGCCGACCACGTCCGAAGGACGCGGTGGTGACGACCCCGTCTGGGGCACTGTCGTCTCGCGCACCGCACTCAACGTCCGCGAGGCACCCACGGTCCACGCGCGGGCCGTCGCCTGGCTCGACCCGGGCAGCCAGGACCGTGTCAAGTGCAAGGTCCGCGGACAGCACGTCGACGGCAACCCGTACTGGTACTGGCTCGTGGGCGCTCACGGCTGGGCGAGCGCCGCGTTCGTCGAGACGGACCGGCACCACGTGCCGACCTGCGACGACCCCTGTCCGCAGTGGAAGGACGGGAAGTGGGTCAACTGGAACGAGCCCGACTGGGCGCGGTCGTGGACCGTGTCCGGCTCGTTCAGCGTCTCGGGCTCCTGGAGCGTCAGCACTTCCGGATCCTCCTCGGGCGACTGGGGCTGGCTGCCCGTCGTCCGGTGAGTGGAGGGATGAGGGAGACGCGCGGGCCGCGGCTGCGAAGCCGGGGCCCGCGCGCCCTCGTGCGCCGCGGGCTAGCCGGTCGAACGGCCACCGGCAGCACCGTCGTCGAGAGCACGGCCGCCGGGAGCGCGGCCGCCGAGACCCCGGTCGTCGGGAGTGCGGTCACCGAGGGCACGGTCGCCGGGAGCGCGGTCGCCAGGAGTGCGGCCGCCAGGGGTATGGCCTTCCGCGTCCTCCCGCGTGTAGTAGCGGTAGAACAGCAGCGCGAACACGCCCGCGGCGACCGGCAGCGACCTGCCGACGGCGCCGAGCACGGTGCCGCTGGGCGCCTGTGAGTACAGGAAGCCGACCGCGGCGGCCACGAACGCCGCCCACACAGCCGCGTGCAGCTCCCGCTTGGACCGCCGGCCCAGCTCGCGCACGGCGAGGTAGAGCACGATGAACGCGAGCGCCGTCACGAACCCGAACAGCAGGTTCCAGCCGGTGATGGGTCCGCCGTGGCGCCGCATGGCGGCCGCCCAGTAGCCGTACACCAGACCGGCGATGACGGGCCACGCCCAGCTCGCGATCCGGTGAGCGCGTGCCGAGAAGACGTCGGGTGTGCGGGTGTCGCGAGTGCCGCCGCGGGTCCTGCGGCGGACCGGTGCCGCGTGAGCCATGGGAGATCTCCTCTCTCCTCGCCCCCGCCTTCCAGGGCACACCGGGCCGTCGGCCCCGGCAAGTCGGCAGGTCACGCACCGTGTCGGGCGGGGCGGTGGCGACGCGGACCGGATGCGGGGCGTCCGGCCGCGTGTTTCGCTGGGGGCCATGGAGCCCGTGACCGCACGCGACGGCCGGGGCGGCGGCCGGCGTCTGCGCGACCGGTATCCGCGGGCCGCGCGCCGGGCGGTGCCGTACCGGCAGCAGGTGCTGCGGGTGCGCGGGCGCAGCGTCGCCTGGCTGCCGCCGCTGGTGCTGCTGGCGGCGATCGCGCTGGCCGACGTGAACACCGGGGCGGACTTCCGGATCGTCTCGTGGATCGTGCTGGTGCCCGGTATCGCGGCGGCGATCTGCGGGATGTGGGGGACGGCCGTCTTCGCGGTGCTGTCCGTCGTCACGTACGCCGGCGTGGACAGCCTGTGGCCGGACGCGTACCAGGCGGGACTGCCCGACTTCATCCTGGTCGCCATGGGCGGCATCCTCGCCACGCTGGCCTGTGTGGTGCGGGTGCGCGGCCAGGAGCGGATCCTGCGCATGCAGAACATCGCCGAGACCATCCGCCGCACCGTGCTGCGCCCGCTGCCGCCGCTGTGGGGCGGACTGGAGCACGCGGCGGTCTATCTGCCGGCCGACGTGGAGGCGCGGGTGGGCGGCGACTTCTACGACATCCAGCCCGGCCCGCACGGCACCCGCGTCCTCGTCGGCGACGTCCAGGGCAAGGGGCTGGGCTCGCTGGAGATGGCGGCGGCGCTGCTGGGCACGTTCCGCGAGGCGGGGTATCACGAGCGGGAGCTGACGACGGTCGCCGAGCGGCTGGAGACCCGGGTGCGCCGGCACCGGGGGCACATCGCCGAGCTGGGCCGGGGCGGCGAGGAGACGGACCGGTTCGCCACGGCCGTCCTGCTCGGTTTCCCGCCGGACGACCCGGGCGCGGTGGACGTGGTGAGTTTCGGCCATGAGCCGCCGCTGGTCGCGGGCCCGCACGGAGTGCGCGTCCTGCCGCCCGGCGACGGCCTGCCGCTCGGCCTCGGCGACCTCACGACCGGCGCCGCCGCCCCGCCCGCCGTGCGCCGCTTCCCGCTGGCCGCAGACGAGAGCCTGCTGCTCACCACGGACGGCGTGACCGAGGCCCGGGACGGCGGCGGGGTGTTCTTTCCGCTGGCGGCGGCGGTGACCCGCGCGCTCGCCGCCGACCCGGGTACGGCCGTGCCCCGGCGGCTGGTGACGCTGGTCCGGGACGGGGTGCTGCGGCACAGCCGCGGGCGCCTGGCGGACGACACGACGATGTTCGCGGTCCGGCGGCTCCCCGGCGCCGGCCTCTGACGGCTTCGGGCTCTGATGGCACCGGGCTTCGGCAGCGGCCCGCGCGGCCCCCCGGGCACCGGTTACGGTGCTTTGCGTACGTGATCGACAGTGCGCGTACACGAACGACAGGGGGGACCGATGCCCGGAACCGTGCTGATGCTCGCCGCCGCGCCCGTGGGCAAGGGCAGGCTGGTGGACGCCGCGGCCGTACTTCCGGTGCTCGCGGCCGTCGACCCCGCCGTACTGGCCGGCACCGACACCGCGAACGTCGTCGAACTCGCCGACCCCCTGGAACCCCAGGCCGTCCTCACCCGGCTGCGGGCCGCGTCCGCCGCCCCCGGCCCGCTCACCGTGTACGTCACAGGTCAGCTCCAGCTGGACAGACGCCAGCGACTGCCCCACCTGGCCCTGGCCCGCACCACCCCGGCCACGGTCCGGTACACGGCGTTCCCCTGGCACTGGTTCCGCGAGGAACTGCGCCTGCGCGCCCCCGGCACCACCACCGTCTTCGCCGACCTGCACGCCGACGCCGACACCTGGGACCTGCTGCGCACGACCCCTCTGGACACCGGCCGCGCCACCGCCGTCTACGGCCGGATCGCGCCACCGCCGGGCCGGCGCGGCACCCCCGCCGCCCCCGCCTACATGAAGGCGCTCGCGACCATACTCCGCAGCGGCCACCGCCCCCCGCTGGGCCAGTTGCACGAGCTGGCCCTGACCCGCACCGAGGAGACGGCCGGTCACCTCGTCCTCGCGGCGGCGCCCCCGGCGACGGCCGACGACCCGCACGCCGCGATCAGCGCCGCCGTCCAGGCGGGCCGCCACAGTCACGCCGACACCCTCGCCGCACAGTGGGAGCAGGCCGCCGTGCGGGACCACGGGCCCGGTTCCGAGGGGGCCCTGCACTGGGCGGAGGTCCGCGCCGACCTGGCGATGTTCGCCGGGGACCCGGCCCGCAGCTGCCGCACCTGGCTCGCGATCGCCACGGCCCGGCTGGCCGCCGGACAGCCCGTGGACGCGCCCGCCGTCGAGGCGGCCGTCGACCGGGCCCACCATCAGTGGAGCGAGATCACCGCACCGGCCGCCGCCCGAGAACTGGGCACCGCCCTCGCGGACCTGCGCGCGCGAGTGCCCGGCCGCAGGGCGGGCGCCCTGGAGCACGTCCGGCGTCGGCTGCGGCGGCTGGAGCCGCAGGCCCAGGCCCAGGTCTGACGAGTCCGGCGTCACCCGGGCGGCGGTACCGGAGGGGCCCTGCGGGTCAGGGTGGTCTATCCACGTAGGGGGGCCGTCACCACCGAAGGAAGTGAGCATGGCCACCACCCTCACCCCCCTTTCCATCGAGTGGACCGAAGGCCTCAACGACGCCTGGTCCCGGATCGCCACCTTCGTGCCCAAGCTCGTCGGCTTCCTGGTCATCCTGGCGATCGGCTGGTTCACCTCGAAGATGATCGCCCGCGTCGTGGACCGCGTCCTGCGCAAGACGGGCTCCGAACGCCTCGCGGAGCGCGCGGGCACGGCACGCTATCTCAGCGACTCGAAATACGACATGACGGGCATCGTGTGCCGCGTCGTCTACTACGCCCTGCTGCTGATCACCATCCAGCTCGCCCTGGGCGTCTTCGGCTCCAACCCCGTCAGCCGGATGATCGACGGCATCGTCGCCTGGCTGCCGCGCGCCGTCGTGGCCGTCGTCCTCGTCGTGGTCGCCATGGCCATCGCCAACGCGGTCCGCTCCCTGGTCACCGGCGCGCTCTCGGGCACGTCGTACGGGGGCACCGTCGGCACCGTGGTCCGGGCGGGCATCGTCGCCCTCGGCGCGATCGCCGCGCTCGGCCAGGCCGGCATCGCCACGGCCGTCACCCAGCCCCTGCTCTACGCCGCTCTCGCCACCGCCGCGGGCATCCTCGTCGTGGGCGTCGGCGGCGGCATGATCATGCCGATGCGGCAGCGCTGGGAGCGGTGGCTGAGCACCGCCGAGCGCGAGACCCGGCAGGCGCGGGGCGACGCCCCCGCCTACCAGTCGGGCCGCGCGGACGCCGCGCGGAACCAGCCCGCGCGCGAGCGGACCGACATGCCCGGCCGCACCGACCGGCCCGGAACCGGCCAGACGGAGATGTGAGGCTCAGTCCGCGGAACCGGTCCCGGAACTCCGCCACATGCGGGAGGAGTTGGCGAACGTCGTGTTCTGCACGGGTTCGCTGATCGGCCAGATCGAGACAGCGAGGAAGGTTCCCAGGGCACATGACCGCCAACCCGCAAGTGACGTACAGCGGTAGCAGCGGCGGTGATGGTGCCGAGGTCGCCGACCTCACCGCCCGCGTAGCCGTCCGTGACTCCAAGAACCCCGAAGCCGGTGCCCTCACGGTCGCGCCGGAGGCGTTCGACGCCTTCGTCGATCACGTCCGTTTCTCGTAGGGGTTCGCCGGTTGTCGTACCGTCCTCACGCTCTCGGCGTCGAGGACGGTGTCCCCGGGGTGCCAGGTGCCCGTCACCGTGACCCACGTGTCAGTGGGCGGCGCCTCGGACGCGCCCCGAATCTCCACTCTGCTGACCGTCGCGTCCGCGGCGCAGCAGGCCACGGCGAGGCGGGTGACGTACCAGGTGCCGTCGTCGTCCTGGGTCACGAAGCCGGTGAGGCGGACCGTGCGGCCTTCCAGTGAGCGCTCGGTGTCGTAGACCGCGCGGGAGCCGAACTCGGTGAGGGTCAGGTCAAGGACCGGGTCCGACGGAAGTTCCGGGAAGGTGCCCATGCCCTGGGCCAGCCGCTGCTCCGCCTCGCGTTCGGCGCTGTAGGAGCCGAGGGCGGGCGGGGGGAAGAGGAGCAGGGCGAGGGCGGGGAGGGTGAGCAGCCAGGCGACTCGGGGGGTGTGGGAGTGCGCGTCCCGCCGTAGCACCGCCGAGACCAGGCCCAGCAGGACCAGCGCGCAACCCGAGACGATCAGGTACGGCCGCAGCCCCGGCTGCACGTACCGCAGGTACAGCTCGCTGAAGAGGGAGACGCGGAGCACGGCCGCACCCGTCAGCAGCAGAAGGACCGTCGGTGCCCTCACAGCAGCCACCACCCGACGAGCACGCTGGACAGGACGGCGATCACCCAGGTCGCGGAGGCGAAGCGGACGGCGAAGGCGCGGCCGAAGGTGCCGGTCTGGAGGGCGATCAGCTTCAGGTCGACCATGGGGCCCACGACCATGAAGGCGAGACGGGCGGTCGGCGAGAAGCCGCTGAGCGACGCGGCGACGAAGGCGTCGGCCTCGCTGCACACGCACAGCAGCACGGCGAGCAGGGCGAGGAGCAGGACCGACAGCCAGGGTGAGCCGGTGAAGACGTCCAGGTAGGCGCGGGGTACCGCGATGTTGAACGTCGCCGCCGCCGCCGCGCCCACCACGAGGAAGCCGCCCGCGTGGAGGAAGTCGTGCTGGAGGCCGTGGGCGAAGGCGCGGGCACCGGACGACTCCGGGCCGGTCCGGGCTTTCGGCAGTCGCAGCCACCGGTCCTTGCCGAATCTCGCCCAGAGCCAGCCCATGACCACCGCCGCCGCGAGGGAGGCGAGGAGACGGGCGAGGACCATCTCCGGCTGTCCGGGGAAGGCGATCGAGGTCGCGACCAGGACGACCGGGTTGATCGCGGGGGCGGAGAGGAGGAAGGCGAGGGCCGCCGCCGGGGCCACCCCACGGCGGATGAGGGAGCCGGCGACGGGGACGGACGCGCACTCGCAGCCGGGCAGGGCGATGCCCGCCGCGCCGGCGACGGGGACGGCGAGGGCCGGGTGGCGGGGGAGGAGGCGGGTGAAGACGCGTTGCGGGACGAACGCGCCGATCGCGGCGGAGACCACCGTGCCGAGGAGGAGGAAGGGGACGCCCTGGACGGTGATCGCCGTGAAGACCGTCCACCAGGCGGCGACGGGCGGGGTGTAGAGGTCGAGGGCGACGAGCGGGCCGAGGACGGAGGCGACCGTCGCGATGGCGATCAGGGCCGCGCCGCCGACACCGGCGTGGAGCAGCGCGCGGACGGTGAGACGCAGCCCGTCGGCCAGTCTTCGTATGTGTACGTCGTTGTTCTGCACGGGTCCCGTTCCTAGCCGCCGTTGCCGTCCCGAAGGCTAACCGGCCGGGCTGTGGGCGGGCTGGGCGAGGTCAGAGCGGGGGCTGTGCGGGGGCAGGGCCGAGGGTGGTGGTGCCGGGGGCGGTGCGGTGGCCGAGGCCGGTGCGGTAGGCGTCGAGGGCGGCCTCGACGCGGCCGGTGCGGCGCAGCAGGTCGCCGAGGAGGCGGCACAGGTCGGCGAGGTCACCGGCCGCGCCCGCGCGTTCCAGGAGGCTGAGGGCGCGGACGTAGTGCTCCTCGGCGGTCTCGGTGTCGCGGGCGGCCTCGGCGATCCGGCCGAGCAGGCGGTGGGCCGCGGCGGCGTGGACGGCGCCGCGCTCGGAGGACAGGTCGCCGAGGACGCCGTGGAGGAGGGCGGCGGCCTCGCCGGACTTGCCGCGGCGGTGCAGGACGTCGGCGAGTTCGACGGCGACCTGGCTGCTGTAGAGGGCGGCGCGCTGGGCGGAGAGCATGGTCTGCGCGGAGCGCAGCTCGGCCTCGGCGCGTTCCAGGTCGCCGTTCTGGGCGTAGACGTAGCCGCGCATCCAGTGGCACTTGGCCAGCTCCGCGCGGATCTGGAGCTGGCGGTACATTTCGGCCGCCTTGGCGAGGGAGGCGTCCGCCTCGGCGATCCGGCCCTCGGCGAGCAGGGTGCGGGCGACCGAGCGGTGCATCCGGGCGACCAGGGCGGGATCGGCGGCCCGCGGGGCCAGGGCGAGGGCGAACTCGGCGGCCTGGGCGGCGCGGGCGTGGGCGCCCATGTCCATGTAGGGGCCGATGACGCTGGCGTAGAGGAGGAGCAGGGCGTCGGGGTCGTGAAGGCCGCCGCGGTTGAGTTCGTCGAGGGTGGTTTCCAGGAGGTAGACGGCGTAGCGCAGCTCCCCGGCGAGGTAGTGGGCGACGGCCCGGCCGCGCAGGGCGGGGACGCGGGCGGGCAGCGGGGCGTCGGCGAGGGTCTGCTCGGCGCGCTCGAAGTGCAGGCGGGCGGCGGTGAGGTCGCCGGTGTCGAGGGCGCACTCGCCGAGGCCGAGCAGGGCGGTGTACTGGGCGTCGGGCAGGCCGTGGGTCTCGGCCTCGGCGAGCAGACCGGCGTACTGGCGGGCGGCCTCCTCGGTGGCTCCGGTGGCGAGGGTGCGCTGCGCCTCGGTCAGGCGGAGCCGCAGGTCGGTGGCGAGGCGGGCGGGGCGGCCGGTGGCCAGTTCTTCGAAGGCGACGCCGAGGCGGCCGGCGAGGTGGCGCAGGGCGTCGTCGGAGGGGCGGACGCGGCCGGACTCCAGGGTGGAGATGTAGGCGGGGGTGTAGACGGGTTCCGCCAGCTGCCGTTGGGTGAGGCCGCGTTCCCGCCGCAGCCGCTGCACCCTGCGCCCGATGGTCACCGGGTCGTCGCGCTTCGCCATGCGCACATGATGCCAGCGTCAACTGGCGGTAACGGTCTTCCCGTTGAAGTCCGCACCCCCTAGGTTGGGAGAGGCTAACCTCAGAAGTTAAACCCGCTTAACCCGCCGTTGTTCCGTCACCGCCGCTGCCGTTGCGAGGTCGCCGTGCCCGGACATCCCACCCCCCTCCCCGGCCGTCCCGCCCCCCGCTGTGCCAGAGCCGTCGCCGCCGCCCTCCTCGCCGTCACCGCCCTCGTCGCCGCCGCGAACGCGGGCCCGGCACAGGCCACGGAACCGCCCTGCGGCCCGGGCGTGCAACGCGCGGAGCCGACTCCCTAGCTCCGGAACATGTCCTTCTCGCTGCACCGAGGCGGCCCGCCGGTACAGCGGTCCGTCGTCCGTCATCGCCTCGCGGGAGGTGGCGACGAGGCCGGGGACGCGCAGCTTGCCGAGAGCCTCGTCATGACGTCGGTGGTCCCGAAGGCGCGCGGACCCTCGGGAAGCTGCGGCTCCACACGGCGCGCGATGTCACCGGCAGGGGGCGTGAACCGGTCACGCAACGCGCGCAGCCGTAAGGAGGGGGCCTGGTCGCTCATGCCACTGTTCTCCTGCCCCGGCCGGGGCGAAACGGCTGTTTCGGGGCACCGCCCTCGGGTAGTCGGGCGTCGTTTTCCCCTGTGGTTCCACCGGTCCAGGAGGGAGTGACCGTGCGGCCCAGGAACGAGCGGGACGGAGCGTGGGCCGCCGACGTGATCGCGGAATCGGTGCGCGGCGTCGGGCCCGGGGAGCTGCCGCGTCGGCTGTGCGAGGTCGCGACGCGGATACTGCCGGTGACCTCCGCCAGCGTCTCCCTGGCCGGTGAGGGCATGCCGGTGCCGCTGAGCGCCGTCGACGACCGCGCCGCCGAGCTGATGGAGATCCAGGCCACCCTGGGGGAGGGGCCCTGCCTGGAGGCCGCCCGGATCGGGGCGCCGGTGCTCGTCGCCGACCTGGGCGCGACGTCGAACGCCGCGCGCTGGCCGGTCTTCGCGCAGCAGGCGACCGCGGCCGGGATCCGGGCCGTGTACGCGCTGCCCCTGGGCGACGACGACGGGTGCGTCGGCACCCTCGACCTGTACCGGGACACCCCCGGCTCCCTCACCGCCCGTGAGCTGCACATCGCGCGCCTCATCGCCAAGGTCATGACGGTCGCGCTGGTGTACCTGCCGTGCGGCGACGAGGACGACCCCCGCCGGGACGGCACCTGGCTGACCGAGCTGGCCGACGGGCACGACCAGGTGTTCCAGGCGGTCGGCATGATCATGGCCCGGCTGCGCGTGGGTTCCGACGAGGCGCTGGCCCGGCTGCGCGCCCGCGCCTTCGCACACGGCCGTACCGTCCTGGACCTGGCCCACGACGTGGTCGCCCAGCGGGAGCCGTTCGACCGCGAGTAGCCCCCAGGGGCTCAGACCAGCACCCGGCCCTGCTTGCGTACCGCCGCCAGCCGCTCGGCGCCCAGCTGCACCGCCGCCGCCGTGACCTCGGCGTGGACATCGCCCAGACCGCCGTTGGTCAGCGTGAACGCGTCCTGGCCGACGCGGACGGCCGCCACGTCCAGGGTCAGCGAGACCGGTTCGCCCTCGTACTCGATCGTCGACGTGACCCGCAGCCCCTGCCGGGCGTCCCCCGCCTCCGGGAGCGCCGCCTCGGCCACCTCGACCCGCTGAACGGTGCCGTTGGCACTGGTCGCGGCGAACGCCGCGCACCTGCCGGGCAGGGTCCGCAGCCAGCCCAGCGTGCGGTCCACGGCCGCCGGGCGCTGCGCGGTGACCTGGTAGCGCAGCTGCGCGTGGTGGTACGTGTCGTCCAGGCCGACCACCGCCCGCGCGGGCGCGCCGAGCAGTTCGTCGGCGTAGAGCGCGTCGAGCAGCCGCCGGCAGTCCGGCGCCGTGCCTCGCGCCACCCGCACCTTGAGGAAGGCGTCCCGCCAGGTGGCCGCGCCCTGCGTCGGCGCCCACGGCTCGCCGAGGTCCGTCCAGGTGATCAGGGCTGCCTGCGCCTGGGCGGCGGTCAGGGCGGGTGGCGTGGCCGGGGCGGGCGAGCGGGACGCCGGGGCGGCGGCGGGCGAGGAGGCCGCCGGGGACGCCGGGGCGGTGGGCCGGTCCGGGTCCACCTTGATGGCGGAGCAGGCGGGGGCGCTGAGCAGGGCGGCGGTGGCGAGGACGGCGAGGGCGGTGCGGCGGATGCGGGCCATCGGAGGGGACTCCACGGGGACTTGGGGGCGGCTTGCCGGGCACGGTGGTACGTCCACGGCACCATCACCCCCGGCCGTCCACCAGCGCTCCGGGCCGTCCGGGTGATCAACTCCGCGCACGGCCCCGGAAAACCCTTCGCACGCCCGCCCCGGCCCCCGCTACCGTCCCTCCCATGAAGCGCGCCCGTCCGTCCCTCACGACGACGCCGGAGAGTGTCCCGGCGCGCTGACAGCTGAGCAGATGTCCGAAGCCCCGGGGCGAGCGCCCCGGGGCTTGGCCGTACGGTGCGCTCGCCTCCGACCGGAGGAGACCCACCGTCATGAGCACCTCGAACGACCGCCAGGACCGCCAGGACCGCCGCCCCGACCGCCGCCCCGACCACCGCCCCGGCCCCCGCGACCACCGGCGGCTCGGCCGTGAACTGGGCATCTTCGGCACCGATCCCCTGATGGGCGCCGGACTGCCGTACTGGCTGCCCGCCGGGGCCGTCGTCCGGCACACCCTGGAGGAGTACATCCGGGACGCCGAGCGGGCCGCCGGATACCGGCACGTCTACTCACCGGTGCTCGGCAAACGCGAGCTGTACGAGATCTCCGGGCACTGGGACCACTACAGCGAGGACATGTTCCCGCCCATGGACCTCGGCTCGGAACAGGTCGTGCTGCGGCCCAGCCTGTGCCCCCACCACGCCCTCGTCTACCGCTCCCGCTCCCGCAGCTACCGCGAACTCCCCCTCCGCATGGCCGAGCTGGGCGGCATGTACCGCTCCGAGCTGTCCGGCGTCCTCGGCGGACTGACCCGCGTACGGGCCATCCAGCTCAACGACGCCCACATCTTCTGCACCCTCGAGCAGGCGGTGGAGGAGGCCCGCGCCGCCCTCGGCCTCATCCGCCGCGCCTACGCCGACCTCGGCATCCGCGGCGCCCGCCACCGGCTCTCCCTGCCCGGCGAGGGCGCCAAGTACGTCGCCGGCCCCGAGCTGTGGCGGCGGGCGACCGGGATGCTGAGGGAGGTGCTGGACGCGTCCGGGGTGGCCTACGAGGCGGTAGGGGGCGAGGCCGCCTTCTACGGCCCGAAGATCGACGTCCAGGTGGTGGACAGCGCCGGCCGCGAGTCCACCCTCTCCACCGTCCAGATCGACTTCCACCAGCCCGAACGCTTCGACCTGCACTACATCGGCCCCGACGGCGCCAGGCACCGGCCGGTCATGGTGCACCGCAGCATCATCGGCAGCGTGGAACGGGCCGTCGCCCATCTGCTGGAGGAGCACGGCGGTGCCTTCCCGGTCTGGCTCGCCCCCGTCCAACTGGTCGTGCTGCCGGTGTCCGAGGCCCAGGAGGACCGCGCGCGGGAGGTCGTCGAGCAGGCCCTGCGCCACGGCCTGCGGGCCGAGCTGAGCGGTCCGGAGGAGGGCAGCCTCGGGGCGCGCGTCCGGGCGGCGCGGCTCGTGCCGTACCAGGCGGTGATCGGCGAACGGGAGGCGTGCGGCGCCCTCGCCGCCGTACGCCTGCGCGACGGGCGGCGACCCGGGGCCGTACCCGTGGACGAGTTGCTGCGGCGCGTCCGCGAGCGGGTCGCCGCGCGTGGTGCCGGGCTGTGGGAAGCGGCATAGGGTCGTCGCAGACGGAAGGAGCCTCCCGTGGCCGGTCAGCCCATCCCCGTGGTCATCGACTGCGACACCGGCGTCGACGACGCCCTGGCCCTGCTGTTCGCCGTACGGCACCCGGGGCTCGACCTGCGCGCCGTCACCTGCGTCGCCGGGAACACCGACGTGGACGGCGTCGTACGCAACACCCTGACCGTGCTGGAACAGGCCGGCGCGCCGGACCTCCCGGTCGCCCGGGGCGCCGAACGGCCCCTCATCGAACCGCCGCGCTCGGCCCGCCACGTCCACGGCGAGGACGGCATGGGCGACCTCGGCCTGCCCGCCCCCACCCGTGCCCCGTCCGACCTGGACGCGGTCACTCTCCTCCGCCGCGAGATCCTCGCCTCCCCCCGCCCGGTGACCCTCGTCCCCACCGCGCCCCTCACGAACATCGCCCTCCTGCTGCGCACGCACCCGGAGGTCACCCGCAACATCGAGCGGATCGTGTTCATGGGTGGCGCGGTGGCCTGCGGGAACGCCACGCCGGTCGCCGAGTTCAACGTCTGGCACGACCCGGAGGCGGCGGCCGTCCTGCTCACCGCCGGAGTGCCGCTCACCATGTACGGGCTGGACGTCTTCCAGCAGGTCGTCGTCCCCGGCCCGGTCATCGAGCGGCTGCGGGCGAGCGACGAGCCCGGCACCCGGCTCGCGGGCGAGCTGCTCGCCCACCGCCCGGGCAGCCCCGACGGGGACGGTGAGGACTGGGCGGGCGGCGTCGGCGACGCGGGCGCGGTCTGCGCGGTCGTCGACCCCGCCGGCATCACCACCCGCCTCCTCCCGGTCGAGGTCTCCCTCGCCCCGGGCCCGACCCGCGGCCAGACCATCGTCGACCGCCGTCCCCGCCCGGGCGAAGCCGAGATCCACGGCGAGGGCCGCGCACCGGACCTGGTGGACGTGGCCCTGGACGTGGACGTGGAGCGCTACGTGAAGCTGTACCTGGAGACGGTCGGCGCCAGGTAGCGAGCCCGGCCGGCGGGACCCACCGCGGGGTGAGGGGCCGGGTCCGCCGAGGTGGCTGTCAATGACCCTGACAAATCCTCTGACACGGTGTCCCCGGCATCCCCCGGGTGCAAAGAATGTTCGCTTTTCCGGCGATGTGGACAGTCATCTCCCTGACACCCGCAACACCCGCAATGCCGAGAAGGAGGCCGTGTGCCCGACCTCTCCTCCAAGAACCCCGACTGGTGGCGCCAGGCCGTCATCTACCAGGTCTACCCCCGCAGCTTCGCCGACGCCGACGGCGACGGGCTCGGCGACCTCAAGGGCATCACCCAGCGGCTCGGCCATCTCGCCGCGCTCGGCGTCGACGCGCTGTGGCTGAGCCCCTTCTATCCCTCCGAACTCGCCGACGGCGGTTACGACGTCGCCGACTACCGGGACGTCGACCCGCGCCTCGGCACCCTCGACGACTTCGACGCGATGGCCGCCGAGGCCCACCGGCTGGGCCTGAAGGTCATCGTGGACGTCGTGCCCAACCACACCTCCCACCAGCACGTGTGGTTCCAGGAGGCGCTGCGCGCCGGGCCCGGTTCGGCCGCCCGCGACCGGTACGTGTTCCGCGACGGGCGCGGTCCGGGCGGCGAACTGCCCCCCACCGACTGGCAGTCCGTGTTCGGCGGCAGCGCCTGGTGCCGGGTCCCCGACGGCCAGTGGTACCTGCATCTCTTCGCCCCCGAGCAGCCCGACCTCAACTGGGAGAACGAGGAGGTCCGAGCCGACTTCCGCACCACCCTGAAATTCTGGTCCGACCGGGGCGTGGACGGTTTCCGCGTGGATGTCGCGCACGCCCTCGCCAAGGACCTCGGCGAGCCGCTGCGCGACCTCGGCGCGCCCGAGCTGAGCGACGAGGAGAACCTGACCGAGTTCCCGCCCGGCACCCACCCGTTCTTCGACCGCGACGAGGTCCACGAGATCTACCGCGACTGGCGCAAGATCCTCGACGCCTACTCCCCGCCCCGCATGGCCGTCGCCGAGGCCTGGGTGCCCGGACCGCGCCGGGTGCTGTACGCCCGCCCGGACGAACTCGGCCAGGCCTTCAACTTCGAGTACCTGAGGACCCGCTGGGACGCCGACGAGCTGCGCCGCGTCATCACCGCCTCGCTCGCCGACGCCCGGGCCGCCGGGGCCTCCGCAACCTGGGTGCTCTCCAACCACGACGTCGTACGGCACGCCTCCCGGCTGATGCTGCCGCCCGGCACCGACGTCGACGCCTGGCTGCTCTCCGGCGGCCACGCCCCGGCCGTCGACACCGCGGCCGGGCTGCGCCGGGCCCGCGCGGCGACCCTGCTCATGCTGGCGCTGCCCGGTTCGTCGTACCTCTACCAGGGCGAGGAACTCGGCCTGCCCGAGGTCGCCGACCTGCCCACCGCCGTCCTCCAGGACCCGATCTGGGAGCAGACCGGCCATGTCCGCAAGGGCCGCGACGGCTGCCGGGTGCCGCTGCCGTGGACCACGACCGGGCCGTCGTACGGCTTCGGCGCGGGCGGTGCCTGGCTGCCGCAGCCGGAGTCCTTCGCGCACTACGCCGTCCAGGCGCAGGACGGGGTGGAGGGCTCCACCCTGGAGCTGTACCGCAGCGCCCTGAAACTGCGCCGCAAGCTGCTGGAGGGCGAGGAGCTGACCTGGCTGGAGGACGCCCCGCCGGGGGTGCTCGCGTTCGCCCGCACGGACGGCTGGCGGTGCGTGGCCAACCTGTCCGACGCACCGGTCCCGCTGCCGCCGGGTGAACCCCTGCTCGCCAGCGCCCCCTTGCCGGACCGCGGGGTGCTGCCCCCGGACACCACCGTCTGGCTCGGCTGAACAGATCACGGGCCGGCCCGGGGCGGGGGCTCCGTGATGCCGGAGGCGGGGCGGTCAGTAGCGCACGGCGCGGGCCACCTCGGCCCGCACGTCGCCGTCGAGCGAGCGGTTGCTGCGGGCGGTCGCGGAGCGCTCGCCCGCGGCGGGGACACCGTCGACCTTGACGACGGCGGTGTCCAGGAGGTCGCCGTTCGCCCTGGTGAAGTTGATCTGGACGGCGAAGGACTTGGCCGAGCCGGCGGTGTTGCGGACGGTGACCTCGACCGTGGTCCGGTCGTCGCGGCCGGTGGCGGGCCTGCCCAGCCGCACGTCACTCTTCGCGTCGAGGCCGCCGGTGATGTCGTCGAACCGCCGGTCCGCCTCCGCGGTCGCCGAGGCCACGGAGTCCCCGGCCCGTGACGCGGCGGACTCGACCGCCGAGGCCGCGTCGCCGACCCGGTTCTCGGGGCTGTCCTCGCCGGTGCAGCCGGTGAGGACGAGGACCGCGGCCGCCGCCGACGCGGTGAGCGTGGAGCGGGTCCTGCGGTGACCGGGCATGCTGCCTCCCAGGGTGCGGGTCTCCTTCCAAGTGAAGGCCCGACCGGACCGGCCCGCATGCGGGATCACTCGAACGGTGTACTCCCCCTGGTCGGGGCCGCCGCCCGGGCGGATCGTCGAGGCACGGCACACCACCCGCCCCGACGGAGACAGAGGTAGGTCATGACCCGACAGCCGCGCACGCCCGAGTCGCCGGTGTGGGACCCGTCCCACCAGGGCACCGGCTCCGCCCCCCGCTCCGCCGGGAACGGCTGGGCAACCGGAGGCACCGTCTTCGCGGGCGTCCTGATGCTCGTCAACGGCCTGCTGGCGGTGCTCCAGGGCATCGCCGCCATCGCCGAGGACGACGTCTACGCCCGGCTCGGCGACTACGTGTACGAGGTCAGCCTCACCGGCTGGGGCTGGATCCTGGTGATCCTCGGCGCGGTGGCCGCGGCGACCGGCGTCGGCATCCTCCAGGGCGCCGCCTGGGCGCGGGCCGTCGGCATCCTGCTGGCCTCACTGAGCCTGATCGCCCAGTTCCTGTTCCTGCCGTACGCGCCGCTCTGGTCGATGATCCTGATCGCCATCGACTTCTTCGTCATCTGGGCCCTGGCGACGCACCACCCCGGGGCGAGGCCACGGGCCTGACGGGCCGGCCGCACTGCGGGCAGCGCGGCCGGCCGACGGGCGGCTAGTTGGTGAAGTACAGGTACTTCCAGGAGCCGTACGTCGTCGAGTTCACGCTGTCACCGGAGGAGCCGTTGACGTAGACGGACCGCATCCGGGCCCGGATGCCCGCCTCGCCGGGGGCCTCCAGGGACACCGCGGACTTGCCGTCGGCGGCGAGCGCGAAGTACTCCGAACCGGCCGAGTACCACGTGCCGTCGAAGTAGACCTGGAGGTCGAAGCGCTGCTGGCGGCCCGGGTAGTACGTCATGGTCGTGGTGAGCAGCGGGTCGGTGCTCTTGCGGAACCAGTAGTACGTGGTCGAGCCGATCTTGCCGGTCCGGTAGTGCCGGGAGACGGCGGTGGAGACGCGGACCTTGGCGTAGGCGGTGGACTTCACCGTCTTCGGCTTGTACCGGGCGTCGCCCTCGAAGACGGCGCTGACGGTGGTGTCCCGCTTCATGTCGACGACCGCGGACACATTGCCCTGGGAGTTGACCGTGGCGGTCTTCAGCAGCTTCCTGGGCTTGTCCCCGCCGAACGGGTCCGCCCAGATCTCGACCGTGCGGTTCTTGTACGTCTTCCCCAGGTGCGCGGTGAAGGTGACGTTCGCGTCGTACGCGTAGAGCTTGCCGTTGTTGTTCAGCGTCAGCGTGGTCGAGGCGCGCGAGACGGCCACCTTGTCCGACGCGGTCACGGCCGTGTGGTCGGCGTCG
Source organism: Streptomyces sp. (assembly GCF_035645055.1). Lineage (GTDB taxonomy): Bacteria > Actinomycetota > Actinomycetes > Streptomycetales > Streptomycetaceae > Streptomyces. The sequence continues at coordinate 34,361 of NZ_DASQNH010000007.1, forward strand.
CCCGCGTAGGCCACCTTGTAGGTGACGGTGCCGCCGGCCGGCGGGGTGTCGGAGAAGGAGTACGTGCCGTCGGTCTTCGCGGTGACCGTCGGCAGCGCCTTGCCGCCGGGGCTCTCCAGGTCGACCCGGGTGACCTTCAGCTGGACGCCGGCGGGCAGCGGCAGGGTCGCGGAGATCCGGCCCGTCACCGTGAGCGGCTTGCCGCGGGCCGCGGTCGACGGCGCGTTGACCGTGAGGGACGGGACGTTCTTGGCGGGGTCCGTGAGGGCCTTCACGGTGTAGCCGGCCGACGTCTGGACCAGGGCGAACAGCCGGGAGGAGTCCGGGGCCCAGGCCAGGTCGGCCGCACCCCAGGTGCCGACGTTCAGGTAGGTGCGCAGCGGCTTGGTGGTGTTCGGCCGGTAGACCGCCACGTTGCTGCCGGTGGCCTGGGCGACCAGGCCGGTCTCGGAGAGGTCGGCCTGGCTGCCCGCCGGGTACGAGCCCGCCCTGGCGAACACGCCGTTCGTGTGGGCCAGCCGGTCGGTGCCGTTGACCAGCAGCTGGGGGGCGCCGGGCACCAGGTCGACGTCGTGGACCCCGTTGGTCAGGGTGTAGTCGCCGTTGTGCCAGGCGACCGGCTGGGCCGTGCCGCCGGAGACGTCGAGCACCGCCACCGAGCCGGTGGAGTCACCGGTCTCGCCCAGCGCCAGCAGGCCGGGCGCCGACGGGTCGGTGTCCAGCAGCACCTGCCCCCACACCTTGTCCGTGAACTGGCCGAGCGCCACCGGGTCGGTGCCGCTCGCCGGGTCCACGGCCGGGTCGAGCGAGCCGAGGTCGCCGTCCCACTGGTCGCCGTAGCTGAACCACACCTTGCCGCCGGCGAACGCGAGGTGGCGCGGGCCGGCGGTGACGGCCACGGCGTACCGCGCCGTGATGTCCAGGGTCGCCGGGTCCAGTGCCACGATCTCGTGGCTGTTCGGCAGGGCCGCGTAGAGCGTGCCGCCGTCCTGGGAGAGCGCCAGGTCGCTGACCGCGCCGAGGCCGGTCACCGAGTCCACGACGGAACCGGACCAATTGGCGGCGACGACGCGGCCGAGGCCGCTGTCACCGACGAAGACCCGCTGGTGGACACCGTCCGCGACGATGCCGCCCGGGGCGGCGACGCTGACGCCGGCCGCCGACGCGGGTGCGGCCACGGCGACGCTCAGGGCCGCCGAGCCGACGAGGACCGCGAACGCCGTCGCGGTCGAGATGCTGCGCGTGCGCACAGTTGCTGAAACCCCCACAAGGAAACCCGGCGCGAAGCCGGGGAGATGAGAGAGCCGCGCAACGCCCGCGTGTTGTCCGTCTTCGCGGGGCGCGGCTGCCAGCGGCAGCGTATGGCATGGCAGTGACAGTTGAGGAGGGGGTTTCCGGGCGGGATCGGGGGACAGCGGGACCGGCGGCTTCAGGCCACCGCGTCCCTCGCGCGGATCCGCGCGCCGTGCCGCAGCAGCAGGACGGCCGCGACGGTGGACGCGAGGGTGACGGCACCGGCCGGGAGGAATCCGTTTTGCCACAGCCGCGCGTTGCACAGCCAGCCCACCGGGAGCTGGAGGAGGAACAGCCCGAGCGCGGTGTGCCCGAAGCGGCGGCGGGTCTTCTCCACGATCCCCCACACCAGCAGGACGGCGGGCACGACGAGCATCGCCGCCGTCGCCGCGGTGCGGCTCGGGCGGGCCACGAAGCTGTCGGAGGCGGGCAGGGCGAGGGCGACGACCGCGAGCAGGAACCCGAGCGCGAACCGGGCGGACCCGGGCCGGCGTTCCTTGGCGGGCTCGGCGCCGGGCCCGGCCGCCGGCACGGGTTCCGGCCTCGTCGCCGCTTCCGGTTCGGCCGCGGGCTCGGGCGGCGTCGGGCGTACGGCGTCGCGGATCCGGCGGGCGGGCGCGTTCACCGGGGTCATCGAGCCGTCCAGGCCGTACACGAACAGCGCGATGTCCTGCTCGGCGGCGTATGCGACCGCCGTGGCGGTGTAGTCGCTGCCGGTGAAGAACAGCAGCTGCCGGTCCATGTTCCGGCCCCGCGCCCCGAACAGCCGCTGCAGCTCGGGCCGCCCGACCGCGTGCGCCTGGAACTTGACCTGAGCCAGCGCCCGCGCCGATCGCACATCGACCCCGCCGTCCGGGCCGCCCGGCCGGGCGTCGGCGTCCGGGTAACCCCAGTGGCGCATCCACGCGGCCGCGTTGCGCTCGGCGTCCTGCCAGGTGCGGACCGCTCGGCGGGCGGGGGGCTGCGGCCGTCCGGCCGAACGGGTGTTATCGGTGGTCACGGCTGGAGTATCGCAAGCCGGCGGTGCGGCCCGGCGGGCCGGTGGCCGCCCGCGCGGGCATCTCGTGGGATAACCGCATGGCCCTGAACGGGGGACCCCGCCTCATCCGATGCGGGCCATGCGGCCCGGCGGGCGCACCACCGGCCCACGGGGACGCGTTGCCCTGGCATGACCCGACCCGCAGCACGCCGGCACCGCTGTCAGAGCCGCCGGACCGGCGCGCCGCCGCTGACCGCCTCCGCGGGCGTGGTCCGGCCACCGCCGTGGCAGCCGCACGCGAGGCAGCGCCCGCGGGCGTCGGCCAGCGCGCCGAGCGTGCCGAGCGCCTGCTGGAGGGCGAGTTCGACGGCGGCGGGCACGAACAGGGCGCCGCTGCCGTCGGGCGGGACCAGCCAGCGCAGGCGGCCCGCGGCCCGGTGCGGCGCGGGGACGGCGATCCAGGAACCGCGGCCCGCGTACCGGATGTCGGGGCCGATCCACCGGCCGTCCGGATCCGGCGGCAGGAAGAAGCCGACCCGGCGGGTCCCGGTGTCGGCGAGCGCGGGGCCGGGCACCTGCGGGATGCAGAGCAGGGCGTCCAGGGCGAGCACGCCCAGGTCCTCCGGCACGGTCAGCACATCCCAGAACCGTCCGCACGCCAGCATGGATATCCCGGCCTCCCCGGCCCACTGGCGCTTGCAGGCCCGCGGGTCGGTCGCCGCCGCGGACAGCCACTCTTCGGCCCGTCTCTGGGCGCCTCGCATGGTGCACCTCCGGGAACCGGATCAGGGGTGCTCATGCTGGTAGATATTTCTACGGTGCGGAAGGGGTGGCGAACCGTGGCGAAAGTGCGCGAGCAGCTCCTGCGCCCTCTGCGCCACCTCGTGCGCCCCCGCCGACGGGACCCGCTGGACGCCCTCGTGGAGACGGCCCGGCGGCTCGACTACGGTGCCGGGTCCCCCGCGGAGTCTCCCGCACCGCCGGAACGCGCGGACCGCGAACGCCCCCGACAGCGGCGGTCCCCGGCCAAGTCACCCCCAACAGGCAACCCCCACAGCTGATTCACCGGTCTCACAGGGTGCTCACAGCGACGGCCGGGGCGCGTGGGGTGCGTCCGCAGTCGGCCGCGGGTGGGCTGTCCAGTCCGATGCCGCTCGACCGCGGCACTCGCAGACGAGGAACCGATGACCAGTCAGCAACACCGCATCCGCCTGAAGCGGGCCGCGCTCGCGGCGGGCGCCGCACTCACCGTCGTCGCCGTGGCCGGGGCCGCGCCCGGGGCCGAGAAGGCCCCGTCGGCCACCTCGGGCAAGCCGAAGCTCCGGCTGATCGCCGCGTCGAACTCCGTGACACTCGACCGCTGGGAGGGGGAGTCCGGGGTCTATCTGGACCTGGGCACGTACGTCACCGTCGACGACGCGCCGCTGGAGTTCCGGGTGACCAGGAAGTCGTACAAGGATCCGGTCGTCGCCAAGCAGGTGCTGCGCGACGGCACCGGCACGACGACGAGGACGCTGCCCGCCGGCCTGGTGAAGGACTTCTCGGGGCTGCCCGGGTTCCTGGAGGTGACCGTCACCGACGCGGCCGGCGCCGAGGTCGCGAAGAGCAAGGGCACCTTCTGCCCGAACAACGCCTCCGGCCGGCTCCGCCCGGACGCCCCGGCCACCTCGCACTACCCGGAGAGCTGCCCCACCAACCCGTTCACGCTGGGCTCGGTGTGGGGCGTGGAGAAGGGCTGGGCGTCCAACTCCAGCACCGTCGACTACGACAAGCCGGTGGACCTGCCCGCCGGCGAGTACACGGCGAAGGTCCGGGTCGCGAAGAAGTACCGCGAGCTGTTCGCCATCCCGGACGACCGGCCCACCATCAAGGTCACCGTGCGGGAGACCGGGGACGGCGGCGGCGCGGGCGTCGCGGCGGCCGGCAAGTCCGGCCACGGCGCCGGTCACGGCTCCGCCCACGGCGCGGGCCACGGATCCGGCCACGGCGCCGCGGGCGCGGCCCACCACTACGGCCCGCGCGGCGCCGACGCCCCCACCCCGCCCGCCCTGTCCCACGCCCTGGAGGACCGCGGCCTCGCCCACCACCTGGGCGACGGTCCGGGCCACACCGACGGCTCCCGGATCGCCCCGGCGCTGACGCCGAACGCCAAGCGGCCCACCGGCCGCGCGGGCGTCCCGGCGAACGCGCCCAAGCCCGACCTGCGTTCGCTGCCGGCCTGGGACATCGCCATCACCGACGGCGAGGACGGCGACGTCCCCGGCAAGGACTACCTCGCCTTCAGCGCCAACGTCTGGAACGCGGGCCCCGCGCCGCTCGTCGTGGACGGCTTCCGCAGCCCCGGCAAGGACCTGATGGACGCGTACCAGTACTTCTACGACGCGAACGGCAAGCAGGTCGGCTACGCCCCCACCGGCACCATGGAGTGGGACCCGCGCATCGGCCACGAGCACTGGCACTTCACCGACTTCGCCAGCTACCGGCTGCTGAGCGAGGACCAGACCAAGGAGGTGCGCAGCGGCAAGGAGGCGTTCTGCCTCGCCAACACCGACGCGATCGACTACACGGTGAAGAACGCCAACTGGCACCCGTACAACACGGACCTGTCGACCGCCTGCGGCCAGCAGAACTCGATATCCGTGCGCGAGGTGCTGGACGTCGGCTCCGGTGACACCTACACCCAGTACCGGCCCGGCCAGTCCTTCGACATCACGGACCTGCCGAACGGCACGTACTACATCCAGGTCATCGCCAATCCGGAGAAGCGGCTGAAGGAGACGAACCTGAACAACAACGTCGCGCTCCGCAAGGTCGTCCTCGGCGGCACGCCGGGCGCCCGGACGGTGACGGTTCCGCCGCACGAGCTGATCAACGCCAAGTAGGCGCGGGGGAGTTCCCCCAGGGGGCCGCCTCCCGGCGGAGGCGGCCCTGTCCGGGCACCGGCATCCGCTCCCGCGCCGCCGACACCACCAGCTCCCGGACCCGCTCCACACACCGGCGCAGGTTCTTGTGCGCGCTCTCGGTGTCCGGATGACGGGCGGCGAACTGGAGGCCCTCGTGGACGCGGTTGACCCAGACGCACACCTGGTCGCCGTACGAGACGCGGATCAGCGCGCAGGCGTTCAGCTCCTGCCAGCGCTCGGCGCCCGGGGTGCCGCGGCTGTCGGCGTACGACACGATCGAGTACAGGTCGGGCGAGGTGGGGCGGAAGTCCGCGCCCAGCAGGCGCAGCACGCGGGCCAGCGGCATCCGGGCGAGCTTCCGGTTGGCGCGGAGCGTGGCGCGGGCCAGCTCCAGGGCGCGGTCGAAGCCGGTGGCGGGTGACACGGGGATCTCCACCGGCGCGCCGCCCACGTACCAGCCGACCGAATCGGCCCAGCGGGAGGCGGCCCGGGTGTGGAACGGCACCACCGTGCGGTACACGTCCGGGCCGCCGATCTCGTGGGTGGCGAGCGCCACGGCCGCGAGGACCCCGACCAGGCTCCCGCCGTACGGGCGGCAGTACGCCTCGAAGCCCGCCGCGTGCTCCGCGTCGGCCAGCGGCTCGCACAGCAGTTTCTGCGGGGGCAACGGGCCGTGCGGATCCAGGCCGAGGTCGACGGGGAAGTTCGGCAGCCGGCCGTCGCAGCGGGCGATGAACTCCCGCCAGCGGGACACGATCGCGTGACCGTCGTCGATGCTGTCGGCGTTCGTGCGCTCGGCCGCGCAGAAGTCGATGTAGCTGGCGGCCGGGGACTCGTCGGCCGGGCGCCCGGCCAGCTCCGCCGCGTACAGTTCGTGGATCTCGGCGGCGATCCGGTACAGGGAGTAGGCGTCGACGTTGCTGTGGTCGAACGCCAGGTAGACGCTGGCGCCGTCGTCCCGGACGACCGCCGTGAAGAGGTAGTTGGGCCAGGTCAGCGCGTCCGCCTCGGCGTCGAAACGATCCCGCAGGTGGCGGGTGAGCGTGGTCGCGTCCGCGAAGTGCCCGACGTCCCGGCGGTGCAGCGCGACCGCATCCGCGTCCAGGGTGAACCGCCGCATCTCCTCGCCCGCCCACCGGAAGCCGCTGCGCAGCGTCTCGTGCCGCAGGGTCCAGGTGCGCAGCGCCGACTGGAGCACATCGAGGTCGACCCGCCCCGGCAGGTCGAACGCCGTGCCCAGCCAGGTCGGCACGAACAGTCCGTCCCGGCGGATGGAGCGCGAGGTGCGCAGATGCGACTCCTGGACGTAGGCGGGTGGACGGACGTCGTCCGGCAGGCCGCGTGCCGCCGCGACGGCCGCCGGATGCAGCGTCCACTCCACGAGCCGTCCGGGCCGGATCCCGCAGCGCTCGAGGTCGGTCACACGCATGGGGGGCCTCCGCTCGTTCGACGCATGAGAGGACCAACGATCGGCGGCGCCCGAGGCAACGCGGACGCCTGTGATCAGGGCCCGGACCGGGTATAACCGGGGGGTGATCCACCACGTCGTCCCCGCCGCGGACTGGGCCGCCGGCCCCGGACACCCGTACGCCCCCGCCTCCCTCGCCGAGGACGGCTTCGTCCACTGTTCCCCCGACGACCGGGTCACCCTGGCCGTCGTGAACGCCTTCTACCGCAGCGCGCCCCGGCCCCTGCTGGTCCTCGACCTCGACGAGACCCGGCTGACCGCGCCCTGCGTCTGGGAGGAGGCGGCACCCGTCCCGCCGCCGGGAGTCCCGGAGGGCACCCGGTTCCCGCATGTGTACGGCCCGGTCGACCGGGCGGCGGTGGTCCGGGTCCGCGAGATCGTGTGGGACGCGGAGGGCCGGGCGGCGGGACTGCGGGACGCCGGCTGAACCGCGGGGCGGCCCGCCCGGGCGGTCGGAGGCCGAGCCCGGAGCCGCCGCCCGCGTCGGTGCCGGTGCGGCCGGGGTGTTCCGCATAGAGTTCGCCGTCGCATGCGGGCACTGTGGCCGCGCGTGGCCCGGGAACGGCTCCCATCGGATCCGGTCCGGGCCTCCGGGACCCCCTCCTCGGTACCTCCGCGGTCACTCGGTGACTTCAAAGTGCCTTCTTCCGCGATCAGTTGAGGCACCGGAGGATTCCCTGGGTCAGGAACCACCTTCCTTTCCCCGAGGAGTCCTCTCCGTGTCCGCACTCCCCTCCGCCGCGCCCAGCGGCACCCCACGCATGACCGGACGCGCCTGGGGCGTGCTGTTCGTGCTGTGCGGTGCGATATTCCTGGAGGGCGTCGACGTGGCCATGCTCAATGTGGCCCTGCCGTCCATCCGGGCCGACCTGGGGCTGTCGACCGGCGCGCTCCAGTGGGTCATGAGCGCCTATGTGCTCGGCTACGGCGGCTTCATGCTGCTCGGCGGTCGCGCCGCCGACCTGTTCGGGCGCCGCCGGATGTTCCTGCTGTGGCTGACCGTCTTCCTGCTCTTCTCCGGGCTGGGCGGACTCGCCACCGAGGGCTGGATGCTGATCGTCGCCCGGTTCGTCACCGGCGTGGCCGCTGCCTTCATGACCCCGGCCGGGCTGTCGATCATCACGACCTCCTTCGCCGAGGGCCCGCAGCGCGACAAGGCCCTGCTCGTCTACTCGGGCACCGCCGCGGGCGGCTTCTCCATCGGCCTGGTCGTGGGCGGCCTGCTGGCCTCGGCCGACTGGCGCTGGGTGTTCTTCGCGCCGGTCATCCTGTCGTCCGTCATCCTCGTCGCCGGTACGGCGCTCATCCCCAGGTCCGCCAAGCCCGACCGGGACGGTCAGGGCATGGACGTGGCCGGAGCGGTCAGTGTGACGGCCGCCATCCTGCTCCTGGTCCTCGCCGTCGAGCGGGCGGGCCACGGTTCGCCGGGCGTGACGGCCCTGACCGCGGCCGCCGGCCTGTTGCTGGTCCTCGTCTTCGTGCTGATCGAACGCAGGGCGGCCGCGCCGCTGGTCCGCCTCGGCATCCTCCGCAGCGGAAGCCTGGTCCGCGCCAACCTCGCCGGGCTGCTGTTCGCCGCCGGGTTCTTCGGCTTCCAGTTCATCGTCGTGCTCCATCTCCAGGAACTGCGCGGCTGGTCGACCCTGGAGACCAGCTTCGCCATGATCGTGATCGGGGTCGACGCGATCCTGTCGCCGACGCTCACCCCGAAGCTGGTGCACAGGTTCGGCAACGCGCGGGTGATTTTCGGCGGATTGCTGCTGGCCGTGCTGTCCTACGCGCTGATGCTGCCGCTGGGCCCGGACTGGACGTACCCGATGATGTTCCCGAGCCTGATCATCCTCGGTCTCGCCTTCTCCCTGGCCTACGGCCCGCTGACCATCGTCGCCACCGACGGCGTCGAGGAGGCGGAGCAGGGCGTCGCGGGCGGCCTGCTGTACACGTCCTTCCAGTTCGGCGCGGCCCTCGGCCTGTCGTCCGCCACGGCCGTGCTCACCGCGGCGACCGACGGCACCGGCGAGCAGGCGCTCCTCGACGGCCACCGCGCGGCCCTGCTGGTGCCCCTGGCCGCCGCCGCCCTCGCCGCCCTGATCGCCGCGTTCGGGCTGCGCGGCGGGTCCCGGACGGTGGCCGGATCGGCTGCCGCGGTGGCGGAACCGGCCCGGGAACCGGCCGAGTCCGGTCGCTGACCCTTGCCCGTCCGGTCCGGCCGGGACGTCCCGGCCGGACCGGACGGCTGTTTCGGGGCGCGGGTCAGGGGGTGACCCGGTTGCCGCCGAAGGTCACCACCAGGCGGCCGTCGGAGGCGTACATGGCGGGCGGTGGCGGCCCGCGCCGCGGTGCCGCAGAGCGCGACGAGGGTGCCGGCCAGGAGGCCCGCGGACGCGATGACGGGGAGGACCGGCCTCAGGGCTGGTCGGCGGCGGGCGGGCGCCCCGGAGGGCTCATCGGCGCGCCGGGAGCCACCCCTGCTGGACCGCGCGGACGCCCGCCTCGAACCGGCTGCGTGCGTCCAGCCGGTCCATCAGCTCGGACGCGATCCGCCGGGCCGTGCGATGGGACACCCCGAGCCGCTTGGCGATCGCCTCGTCCGTGTGGCCCTCCGCCAGCAGCCGCAGGGCCGCCGTCTGCTGAGCGGTCAGTCCGTGCGGGTCGACCGGGACGACCTCGCCCAGCGGCTGCGCCGACTCCCAGGTGGTCTCGAACAGCGCGTACAGCAGGGTGAGCGTGCCCTGGCCGGTCAGCACCACCGCGCCCGCCGCCGTATCGTCACTGCTCACCGAGATCATCGCGGTCCGCCGGTCCATCAGGATCATCCGGGTCGGCAGTGACGGCACCGTGCGCACCTGCCCGCCCAGCCCCGCCAGCCAGGTGGCGTGCTCCACGGTGGGGCGGTGGCTGCGGACACTGTCCAGGTACAGGGTGCGCATCCGCACCCCGCGCTCCAGCAGATCCTGGTTGAGCGGCCGGGACGCGGCCATGTTCTCCGCGGTCTGCGGCCCGCCCGGCGCGAAGGCCAGGAACTCCTCGGTGACCTCGCGGGTCAGCACCGCCAGCCGGTCGCGGATCTGGTCCAGGCCGACCAGCTGCTCCACCCCCGGGTGACTGGTCGCCGGGCGCAGTTCGGCGTACTCCGAGATGAGCTGTGCCGCGGCGGCCCGCGAGGCCTCCAGGCGCTGCTGCTGGGCGGCCAGCTGCGCCTGCTGCCGGGCCATCAGGATCTCCATGCCGATGTCCGGGGAGACGGCGCGCAGCCGGCCCGCGTCCCCGGCGGCCGGACGCACCAGCGCCAGCTCGCTCAATGTGTCGAGGGCGTCGCGGACGTCCTCCTCCGGCACCCCCGCGGCGACGGCGAGATCGGCCACGCCGGCCGCCGGACGTCTCAGCATGGCGCGGTACACGGTCTCCGCGGCTGAGTCGAGGCCGAGTGCGGTGAGCATGTGGTTCCCCCTGGTCCCTGCACAGAACATCCCCTACTTGTCGATGATCTTCGCAGAGCGGAGACGCATCCTCACAGGGGGCGGAGCGCGGGAAGGACGGAACGGGCCTCGGCCCCAACCGTCCAGCCGAAACCCGACGGTGCGACGAGATCCGTTGAGACGCTGGAGTGCATGTATCTCGTGCACGCCCATCTGGAGCTGCCACCCGGTGCCCAACTGCCCGACGACGTGCGGGCGTTGGTTCGTTCGGCGATCGTCCCGGGCGACCGGGTCGAGCATGTCGCCGTCCACCCCCGCTCCCCGTACCGGCTGACCCTCGGTTTCTATCTGCTCGCCGCCGTGCTGGAGGAGGCCGAGGAGCGGGCCGTACGGGTCTGCGAGCGGCTGCTGCGGGACGTGCCGCACCTGGGCGGGGCGCGGCTGACCGGGGCGGGGGTGCCGTTGATGCCGCTGGCGTTCGCGCCGCAGCCGGTGGACTGATCCGGCCGCACGGGAGGCGGGACCGGCCGTGTCTGGCGCCGTACCGGCCCCACCGGACGCGGAACCGGCCGGGTGGACGCATTGGTCCAAGGCCCTTTCCGTCCATCCGGAATCCCTTCCAACCCGCCTGAGCTGCGGGGATTCTATTGATCACCGGCCGGACCGAACGCCACCGCGGGGCGCGAGAACAAGCCGGATCCCCATCGCACTTGACGCACTCGACACACTCCGGAAGGACGGAACCGCCATGCTCCGCATCCGCATCGCCCAGGCCGCCGCGGTCGCCACCCTCGCCCTCACCGCGCTGCTGGCCGCCCCGGCCGTCGCCGCCCAGCTCGGCGACGCGGACCCGGCTGCTCCGTCCGTCACCTACCTGGCCCACGACGCCGGCTGGCAGTAGACCGCCGCGCCCTCCCGGGCTCCGCCTCCCGCCTCTCCGCTCCCAGACTCTCCGCCCACCACTGCCCCAGGGGGACCGAAAAGTGAAGAACGTCCGCAGAACCGGCCGCGGCGTCGCAGGACTGCTCACCGCCGGCGCGCTCGGCGCCGGGCTGCTCACGGTGGCCACGACCACCGCCGCCGAAGCCGCCACCACCTGCAGGGGCGGGGTGAACATCTACGGCGTGCTCGACGACGGCAGGCTGACGTTCAGCGCCATCAACCCGGCCACCGGCGACCTCGCCAAGGTGCTCGTCGGCCCCGGCCTCGGCTTCGAGCCGAAGGCCGTGGCGACCCTCAACTTCAACACCGTGCTGGTCACCTCCACCACCGGTGCCCTCTACCGCGTCGACGTGCGGACCAACAACACCAGCCTGGCCCTCATGACCGCCCCGGTGAAGATCGCCGACAGCGGCTGGACCCACGACAAGCTCACCTACGACGGTCACGGCCACCTCTACGGCACCACCGCCGCGGGCCTGCTGCTGCGCTACAACGTCACCGAGGACAAGCCGGCCGGCTCCCAGCACATCGGCGCCCGCACCGAGATCGGCACCGGGTTCGTGCTGAAGACCCTCACCGCCACCGGCGACGACCGGCTCAGCGCCACCACCGATGACGGCCGCCTCCTCGACTACACGGTCTCCGGCGCGGGCGCCTGGAAGAGCAACCTCCTGAAGGCCGACGGCTGGTCCGGCTTCAACCAGCTGGTCTCGCCCGGCGGCGGCCTCTACTACGGCCGTCTCGCCACCGGCGCCATGTACTGGTACAAGGACGCCAACCCCACCGACGGCTCCGGCGCGGACATCTCGTACCACCTGGACGACCCGGTCAACACCAGCGGCTGGACGCAGAAGATGCTGTCCGCCCAGCCCGGCACCTACACCTGCACCACCTCCGTGACCACCGTCAACCGCGACAACATCGCCGAGGTCAAGGCCGCGGGCCGGCAGCTGATGAACGAGAAGGACGCGGCCTGGGCCACCTCCGCGCAGTGGTCCTGCCTGGAGAACCTGTGGGACCACGAGTCCAACTGGCGCTGGAACGCGACCAACCCGTCCTCCGGCGCGTACGGCATCCCGCAGTCGCTGCCCGCCTCCAAGATGGACAGCGCCGGTGACGACTGGAAGACCAACCCGCTCACCCAGATCCGCTGGGGCCTGAACTACATCGACGGCCGCTACGGCTCCCCGTGCAACGCGTGGAACTTCTGGCAGGCCAACAACTGGTACTAGACCCGACAGCCCCCTCCTGAAGGGCCCCGCCTCCCCGGCGGGGCCCTTCGGCGTTTCCCGGCGCTCCCTGGCCCAAACAGGCCAGTCGTTCTCCCTGTCGGACCGCCGCAAGATCATTTAACGTCCGTGAGGCCGATTCCGACTCCACCCGACCAAGGGAGCCAGCACCGTGCGCAAGACCGGCAGAATCCTCACCACCGCGGCCGCCTGCGTGACCACCGCGCTCATCGCCGCCGCGCCGGCCGGGGCGGCACCGTACTGGCAGTCGGTGTCCACCGGACCCACCTGGGACTGCGCCCGCACGGTGGTGCACACCGCGAAGGCCGGTGTCGGCTTCCAGGCCTGCCTGGTGCGCAACGCCCATGACGACGCCCAGGTGGTGCTGGTGGTCGTGAACAACTCGACGTCGGCGGTCACCGTCTCCGGCGCCGTCACTTCCTTCGGCGCCGACGCGGGCTGCGGCTCGTACAGCCTGGCCGTCGGCGAGCGCCGCGGCTGCTTCGGCACCACCGGGCCGGTCCCGGACTGCGCGTACGGCGCGGGCACCGGGGACGGCGCCGAGACGTACGGCGGGACCGTGCGGCTCACGGTGAACGGGGTCGTCAACAGGATGGACTCGCCCACGACGGAGTGCGTGCCCGCCGACTGGGCCTGAGCACCGCCCCGCCCCCCACAACGCGCAAAGGGTGGAGCCCCCTCCGAGGAGGGGGCTCCACCCTGGTGCGGCCGGGGCCGGGTGATCAGCTGACCGGCGAGATGAAGCCGGAGATGTCGCCGGCGTTGACCGGGTTGTTGTTGGTCTTCCAGTTGAACGTGGTCCGCTTGACCATGTTGCTTTCGTTGCCGCCGACCGTGGTGATGTAGTCGCCGTCCACGGCCACGACCAGGTTCACGTGGTTGGCGGAACCGCCGCCGGAGTAGCCGTAGACCACCGCGTCGCCGACCTTGGGGGCGGAGGTGCGCAGGGTGCCGTTGTTCTGGCCGTAGGTGTAGAAGCTGCCGGCGGCGGCGGTCAGGCCGCCGGTCTTGGCGCCGGCGTTCCACCACACGTACTCGCCGAACTCGGCGCACCAGGCGCCCGGGTGGTAGAAGTTGAAGTCCCCGAAGCCCTTGCCGACCTGCGCGTTGGCGAACTTGGCGATCTTCTCGCCGGTGGTCGCCACCGGGACCGGCGGCACGTACGCGCAGTTGTTGCCGTACGCGGACAGCAGCGTCTGGGTCCAGCCGGACGCGTCCACCGGGTCGTTCGGGTGGTAGGCGATGTCCGAGCCGTCGCCGTCGGTCGGGTCGGCGTCGTGGTACCAGTACATGCCGCTGTTGGTACGGCCGTAGTAGAGGCCGCCGCCGGGCGAGACCAGCGAGTCCACGGCGGACCAGCCGCCGCTCTTCAGCGTGGACCGCTTCCAGTTGCCGACCCCGCCGATCTTGTAGCTGTAGAGCTGGCCGCCCTCGGTGGAGGCGATGATCCGGTCGTCGCCCGCCGCGGCCAGCGTCTTCAGCACGAAGCCGGTGTCGATGACGACGTGCTGGCCGATGTGCGCGGAGCCCGACGGCTTGTCCTGGGAGACCACGTACTGGTGCAGCTGCCCGGCGACCGTGCCGTAGAGGTGGCCGTGGCCGTCGTAGGTGAGCTTGTCGAAGGTCCAGCCGCCGTCCCAGATCTTCACCGGCGCGTTCGCCAGGGTGAGGCTGGTGTTGTTGGTCTGGACGTCCACCCGGTACAGGTCACCGGCGGTCGACGTCACCAGGATCGTGTTGAAGTTCAGGGTCGCCATCGCCTTGGGCGTGAAACCGAGGGCCGGGCCGACCAGGGTCTTCACGCGGTCGCCGGTGTTCGGCGCGATCTGCGTGTACGTCAGCCGGCCGTCGGACAGCGTGCCGTAGATCGACACGTCGCCGGTGCACTGCGCGGCGGCCTGGGCGGCGCCGCCGGTGACGGTGACGAGACCGAGGGACATCGCGCCGACGGCGAGGGCGGCGGAGGTGCGGCGGACGGCGTTGCTCAGCTTCACGGTTTCTCTCCTGCGGCATGGGAAGTCGAGCGGGCGAAGGCACGTCCCTGACCCGGACAGCTGCCCTGCAGGTGCAGCTGTGAGGGATGAGGCGGGTGTGTCGCCCGGTGGTGAGAACTACTTTCGCCGCAGGTCAGGGCGGTGAGAAGAGAGATCGACTGGCCGCAACCGGCCCTGGCCCGTTGCGTCCCGGCAACCACTGGACGCCACCCCCGGGGGGTATGTGTCGGGTGCTGTGGGGCAGAGAGAAACGCGGAAACGCCCCTGCCACCTGCTGGGCCTCAACAGCGTGCGGCTGTTCGGCCAGGACTTCCACGGGTTCCTGGAGCAGGTGATCCCCCGGATCGAACAGCTCGCCGCCGGCAGGGCGGAGGACGACGTGCCCTCGCGGGTGGCGCTGGCCGGTGTCGGGGAGGCGCGCCGCCGTCTCGCCGAGCCGGTGGCCGGGGAGCTGGCCGGCGAGGTCGCGCGCGCGAGCCGGCTCGCCCGGTCCGCCGTGGCCCTGTGCGACCACTACGACGCGCTCAACGGCACGTTGATGTGCCTGGTGTGCGATCAGGTGATCGAGGACGGGGAGGCGTCGCTGCCGTACGGCCGGTTCGGCCCCGGCGAAGGCGCGGGACGGGTGCACCCCCGCTGCACCGGCGCCCTTCGCCGACGCTGACCGCGAGGGGTGAGCACATGGCGACTCCGACCGCTGGACGTCTGGACGCCGACGACGCGGGCGGTGGTCAGGGGCCGGAGACGTTCACCCTGCGCGTCTGCGGGGGCGGGCGGCACCGGCGGCGTTCTCAGATGCCAGGCCTGACGCTGCCCAGTTCCTGACGGCCGGCAGCGGTTGCGGTGACGGCGGCGTTCTGCTCGCGGGCCCGGCGCCGGCGGTAGCGGCGTACGGAGAGCAGCGCCCCGCAGCTCACCACCAGCGGCCAGAGCAGATAGAGGCCCGAGAGGGCCAGCAGGAGGAGGACCGCCGCCAGGGCCGCCCAGGCCGCCGCCCGGCCCGCGCTGCGGCGGGGGAGGAGGCGGATGGCGGCGGCCACGCCGATCGCGTAGACGACGACGAAGGAGCCCGAGGAGAGCATCACGGCCGGCAGCGCGCCGGTGTCCGTGACGGTCACCGCCAGCAGCGCCAGGCCCGCGAGGGCGGAGACGAAGAAGAGGCTGCGGCGCGGGGTCTCGCCCGCGGTGCTGCCCTGGGCGAACCAGGCGGGCAGGACGCCGTCGCGGCCGAGGGCGGCGCCGAGTTTGGCGGCACCGGCGTAGTAGGCGTTCATGGTGCCGAGGGTGAGCAGGACCGCGGCGAGCGCGGCGAGCGGGCGGGCACCGCCGCCGAGGCCGAGCGCCATCAGGTCGCCGAGGGGGGCGTCGGAGTCGGCCGCGGCGGGGCCGAGCACGGCCACGACCGCGAACGCCACCGCCAGGTAGAGCACGCCCACGATCACCACGGCCGCCCCGGTCGCCCGCGCCAGATCACGGGCGGGCCTGCGGAACTCGCCCGCGAGGTGGGTGACGGCCTCCCATCCGGCGAAGCTGAACACCAGCAGCGCCGCCGCCGGGCCGACCGCCGTCCAGCCGTGCGGGGCGAACGGCCGCAGGTGTTCCGCGCGGGTGTGGGGCAGGGAGAGGAGGACCGCCGTCGCCAGCAGGGCGAGCAGCAGCAGGAAGAGCAGGAACTGGGCGCGGCCCGTCATCCGCAGCCCGACCGCGTTGACCATCGTGACCGTGAGCATGAGCCCGGCCGCGGTGATCGCGGTGGTGACGGTCCCGCCGCCCAGGGCGGACGAGACGTACGAGGCGCCGAACAGCGCGGCGGCCACCGCGCCCGGCGGGATGGCGAAGTAGAAGCACCAGCCGGCCACCGCGGCGGCCCGTTCGCCGAACGCCAGCCGGGCGTACGTCGACACGCCCCCGGCGTCCGGGTGGCGCGCCCCGAGCGCGGCGAAGGCCGCCGCGAGCGGCGCGGACAGCACGGCGAGCCCGAGCCAGGCCAGCAGCGAGGCCGGTCCGGCGACCTCGGCGGCGAGCGCGGGGAGGGCGATGACTCCGGTGCCGAGCACGGCACCGACGTACAGGGCGGTGCCGTGGGCGGCGGTGAGCCGCCCTTCGGCGGGGTTGTGAGCAGGCATGCCGACGAGCCTCGCGGCCGGGACACCCACCGGCCAGTGGCAGAAACGACCGGCTGCGCTAAATTCCCGCCATGACGACTGCCAGGACGACCTCCGTCGCGCACCCGGACCGGCACGTCGTGGCCGTGGCCGTCACCGACAACGCCCCCACCTTCGAACTCGCCGTGCCCTGCGAGGTGTTCGGCCTCGACCGCAGCGACATCAGCGACCCCTGGTACGACCTGCGCCTGTGCGCCGCCGAACCGGGCGTGCTGCGCACCACCGCCGGGCTCACCCTGCACACCCCGTACGGCCTGGACGACCTGGCCGGGGCGGACACCGTGGTCGTGGCCGCCTGCGAGCGGCGCGTGCAGACCGAGCCGCCGGAGCCGCTGCTAGACGCGCTGCGCACCGCCCACGCCCAAGGGCGCCGGATCGTCTCCCTGTGCAGCGGCGCGTACGTCCTCGCCGCCGCGGGCCTGCTGACCGGGCGCCGCGCCACCACCCACTGGTTGAACGCCGCCGACTTCGCCCGCCGCTTCCCGGACGTCACCTACGAACCGACCGCGCTCTACGTCCAGGACGGCACCGTCTTCACCTCCGCCGGCACCGGTGCCGTCATCGACCTCTGCCTCCACCTGGTCCGCCACGACCGCGGCTCCGCGGTCGCCAACGAGGTGGCCCGCCGGATGGTCGTCCCCCCGCACCGTGAGGGCGGCCAGAGCCAGTACGCCAAGCCGCTCGCCCGCGCGCCCCGCGACCGCCGCGACACCGGCCTCGCCCCGGTCCTGGACTGGGCCCGCGAGCGTCTGCACGAGCCGCTGACCGTCGCCGCGCTGGCCCGCGAGGCCCACCTCGGCGAACGGACCTTCGCCCGCCGCTTCCGCGCGGCCCTCGGCACCACCCCGTTGCAGTGGATCCTCCAGGAGCGGGTCCGCCTGGCCCAGGAGTTGCTGGAGACCTCCGACGACCCGGTGGAGTCCGTGGCCCGCCGCACCGGCTTCGGCACGGCGGCCAACCTCCGCCACCACTTCGCCCGGCTGACCACGGTCTCGCCGCAGGCGTACCGGCAGGTGTTCCGGGGCGGGGCGCGGCGGGACGCTCACCTCTCGCGTGAACAGTCCGGACAGTGCGAGCAGCGCGCGGAGACGCCGGCCAGGGTGCGTGGCGACGACCAGGACTCTTCGCGCTCGCCGACGCACATGCCGATGTCGCCGATGTTCCGGGAGAGGGAGGCCGATGAGGATTCCGGCCACGGGCAATTCCGTCCGTCGATCTCGACGAGCCATGCCCCGTACGGCCCCCGCCGTCAGCCGGAAGAGTTCAACGGGTGCGGTGCCGGGGCATCGCCTTCCGGGGCGCCCGGGTCAGGGTGATCTGCCGGACGGCCTGCTGGAAGCAGGCGAGGGAGGCGAGGCCCGGCAGAGCGGCGGCGGTGGTGTCGAGCAGGGTCTTCGGGGCCTGGAGGACGCACAGGAGGATCGTGACCGCCGAGAAGAGCAGGACCGTGCACCAGGAGTGCAGCGCGCGGCGCTGATGGAGCGCGGCCCGCAGGACGGACAGTGACGCGACCAGCCAGGGGCCGTACAGCAGCAGAGGCCACCACGGGACGATGTCGCCCGGCACACGGGCCGCGGCCACCACCTGCAGAGGGTCGGAGGCGACCATTCCGCTGAAGAAGCTCACCGCGGAAGCGATGGCCGCCGCCAGCGCTGCGACGAGATAGCTTGTGGTCTGCAGCGCGCGGGGGCGTCTGCGTTCGGGGATTCGGCGGTGGCCGCGGGAGGCGGGCCTCAGCGGCGGCAGCTCGGCGGTGATCTCCTGGAGATTGCCCAGCGGCGTGCCTTCGGCCGGCGCGAAGAGCGAATCCTCGTCGCGGGGCCCGGGAATTCTGGGATGTTCCTCCTGCATGGCCTCCTGGAGCATCCATGCCAGTTCCTCGGCCGGGTCCCAGGCGGCGTCCGGTGGCACCAGGGGCTGTGAGAGATTTCCTTCGTTGTACATGACGCAGCCTGACTGCTCCGTTCCCGAAGAGATCATCGGCCTTCGGTCTTGATCCACCGCTGCGCCAGATCGGCTTCCAGTGTGCTCAACAGATCCAGGAATTCCCGCAGAAGGGGCTCGGTGGCCTGCACCATGGCCGGAAGTTCACTCGCGGTCATCGCCGGGCGCCGTACGAGGAGGCGATAGCGCCCTTCCCTGGTTGCATTGTTCATATCCCCCCTAACGTTGCCGCACTTCGGCGGGTGCGCGGCAAATGAGTGAACAGGCGCCTCGATAATTACTTAATAGAGGGGCCGTTC
The DNA here is from genome assembly GCF_035645055.1 of Streptomyces sp. Lineage (GTDB taxonomy): Bacteria > Actinomycetota > Actinomycetes > Streptomycetales > Streptomycetaceae > Streptomyces. The sequence continues at coordinate 53,017 of NZ_DASQNH010000007.1, forward strand.
AGACTCTAAATATCGCTGTCGGATAATTACGGAACCCCCAGTTCGAAGAGCGCGTACCCCGCGTACGAGCCGGAGGCCAGCGCGGCCGGGCCGAGGAGGATGAGCAGCTGGGGCAGGGTCAGGCGGCGCAGGGCGGCGGCGAGCGGGAGGAACAGCGGGAAGGCCGGGAGCAGATAACGGGAGACGTTGGCGAAGATCTGCTGGCTGCCCAGGACGAGGGCGAGGGTGAGGACCGTGTAGACGACCAGCACGGCCGGAGGGCGCTCGCGGATCAGCAACGGCAGCAGGGCGAAGGCCAGGAGGACGACGCCGACGCCGATCAGGTCCGCGAAGGGGAACGCGGAGAGGTAGTCGAAGTGGCCCACCGGGACGGAGGTCAGCACGTCCAGGGTGTGCTCGCCGTAGTCGAAGGTGTGGGCCCAGGCGCCGCGCTGGAGTGCGAAGTAGCCTCCGTAGTCGCCCATTTCGTGGCCCACCCAGCCCAGGTAGCCGAGCAGCCCGAGCGGGGCGATCGCGAGGGCGGCCAGGGGTCGCAGCGCGCCGTCGCGGCGCTCGCGGAGCGCGAGCAGCGCGGCCACGGCGAGGGCGGCGATCAGGGCGACGGCGGTGGGGCGGTTGAGCCCGGCGGCGCAGGTGAGGAGCCCCGCGGTGAGCCAGCGGCCGTTCATGACGGCGTGACAGGCCCACACGGCGAGGGCGACGAAGAGGGAGTCGGAGTAGACCGCCCACTCCACCCCCGACCCCGGCCACACCGCCCACAGCCCGGCCGCCGCCAGGCCCGCCCGGGGGCCGGCGAGCCGGGCGACGACGGCGTGGATGCCGAGCGCGGCGACGAAGGAGGCGGCGATCGAGACCAGCAGGCCGGCCCCGTACAGGCCGAGTCCCGTCGTCTCGGAGACCAGCCGCATCAGGGCCGGGTAGAGCGGGAAGAACGCCGCGGAGTTCCCCTCCAGGGTGATCAGGCCGGTGGCGCCGGGGATCGGGACCAGTGCGGGGTCGTAGCCGTGCGCGGCGATCTGCTGGTACCACCAGCCGTCCCAGGTGGCCAGGACGTCCCAGGGGCGCTCGCCGCCGCCGAAGCGCGGGTGCTTGGCGCGGAAGTCCCCGGCGAAGTGCAGCAGGGAGAGGAAGGCCCCGAAGCCGGCCAGCTTCAGCCCGCCGTACAGGGCGAGGACGGGGCCGTGCCGTTCGGCCGCCCGGCGCAGCCGCTGCCGGACGGGCGAGGGCGAGGGGGCGGGTGCGGGTGCGGGTGAGGGAGGGAAGGCGGGGGCGGGGTGGCCGGTCAGCGGGGTGGTGGTCACGAGGCGGCACCTCCCGCCGTACGACGGGAGGGGCGGGCCGCGAAGACCCAGCTCCGCAGGAGCAGGAACCGCAGCAGGGTCGCGGTCAGACCGGCGGCGACGATGACGGCGAGTTCGGTGCCGGGCGCGGCCCCGGGTGCCGTGTGGTGCAGCGCGGCGAGTGACCCCGAGGTGAGGGCCAGGCCCAGCAGGAAGACCACCAGACCCCTGGCCTGGTGGCGCAGCGCGCCGCCCCGGCCGCGCAGCCCGAAGGTGAGCCGCCGGTTCGCCGCCGTGTTGGCGACCGCGCAGACCAGCAGCGCCAGCGCGTTGGCGGCCTGCGCTCCGGTCGCCGGGCGCAGCGCCGCGTACAGCAGCAGATGCCCCAGCGTGCTCACCGCCCCCACGGCCGCGAACCGCCAGATCTGACCGGCCGGTCCGGCCGGTGGGGCACCCCCGCCCGGGTGCAGCTCGGCCGGGCGGAGGGTGCCGCGGGCCAGCGTGCGGCCGAGCCGGGCGATGCCGCGCAGATCGGCCAGCGCGGTGGCGAGGACGTCCACCCGGCTGTCGGGGTCGTCCACCCAGTCCACCGGCACCTCGTGGATGCGCAGTCCGGCCCGCTCGGCGATCACCAGCAGCTCGGTGTCGAAGAACCACGCCGAGTCCTGCACCAGCGGCAGCAGCCGCTCGGCGACCTCGCGCCGTACCGCCTTGAAACCGCACTGCGCGTCGGAGAATCCGACGGCGAGCGTGGAGCGCAGCAGGGCGTTGTAGCAGCGGGAGACGAACTCCCGCCGGGGCCCGCGCACCACCCGCGCCCCGGGCGCCAGCCGGGTGCCGATCGCGATGTCGGAGTGCCCCGAGATCAGCGGGGCCACGAGCGGGAGCAGCGCCGCGAGCCCGGTGGACAGGTCCACGTCCATGTACGCCAGGACCGGCGCCGGGGAACGCGACCACGCGGCGCGCAGCGCCCGCCCCCGGCCCTTCTCCGCCAGCCGCAGCCACTCCACCTCGGGCAGCTCCGCGGCCAGCCGGGCGGCTATGCGCGGGGTGCGGTCGGTGCTGGCGTTGTCGACGACGGTGATCCGGAACGGGTACGGGAAGGTCGCGCGCAGATGGGCGTGGAGCCGCCGCACGCTCGGCTCCAGATCCGCCTCCTCGTCGAACACGGGCACCGCGATGTCGAGCACGGGGTCGGGGTGGTGTGCGGGCACGGGGGCGCGACGGACGTCCTGGAGGAGAACGGGGCTGTGTTTTCGCATGGTGTGTCCTTGTTTGTTCCCTGGAGAAGGGCAGGGCGGGGCAGGGCGGGGCACGCGGGGTGCGAGGGAGTGCCGGCGGTCCTAGGACGGCTCGTCGCCCGGCAGCTGCGTTTCCGTGGCGGAGACCGCCGGGTCCGAGGCCGTGGACGTCGGTGTCGGGCCGCCGTCCCCGCCCCCGCCTTCGTCCCCGTCGCCGTACGAGGCCGGGGGCGACGAGGTGACGGAAGCGGGGGGCGTCGTACTGCTCGTACTGCTCGTGGTGCTCGTCGTGCTCGTGGCGGGGGGCGGGGCCGTGGTGCGGGGGGAGTCCCCGGGCGGGGAGGGGGACACCTCCGGGGACGGGCTGGTCCCCGGCGCGGAGGACGACGGCCCCTCGCTCGACATGGGCCGCGGACGGGGCGCGCTGGGCTCGGTCCGGGTGGGGGTGTCGGGGAGCAGGAACAGGCCGAGACCCAGTCCGGCGACCGCGAGGACCGAGCCGACGGCCTTCTGCGCGGCCCGCGCCCGGCGGCGGGCGCGGACGCCCTCCCGCAGACGCTCCCGGTGCCGCGGCTCGAAAGGGGTGTGCTCCTCGGCGCCGCGCATCATCCGCGCCAGCTGCCGTTCGAAGTGATCCATGGCCTCTCCTTCACCCCACCGGCTCGATGACATCGGTCAGCAGCTGCCGCAGCCGCGCCACCCCGCGCGCGGTGTGGGAGCGGGCCGTACCCAGCGGGCAGCCCAGCGCTTCCGCCACCTGGCGCTCGGGAAGGTCCTGGTAGTAGCGGAGCACCACCGCGGCCCGCTGCCTGGCCGGCAGACGCCCGAGGGCGGCTTCCAGCCGCGACCGTTCCGCCACGGCCGCGGACACATCACCCCCCGCCGCGGTCTCGGGCAGCCGCTCGACCGGCCGCTCGCCCCACCACCGCCGTCTCGCCGAGCGCGCCGCCGCGCGCGCCATCACGGTGCGGACATACGCCTCGGGCGCCTCCTCGGCGACCTTCGGCCAGACGAACCAGAGCTTGACCAGGGAGTCCTGCACCAGATCCTCGGCCCGATGCCGGTCGCCGCCGGTGAGCAGCCGGGCGAGATGGAGCAACGCCGACCAGCGGGCCGCCACGAACTCGTCGAACTCACCGGCCCGAGCTTGATCCATGCGCACTGTCCCCGCTCCCGCCAGTTGCCTACGTGAGGGGAAAGACGGTGGGGACGGGCCCGCTATGCACTCACGGCGTGTGATCCCGGTCACCCGGGAGAGCGCTACCGCCGCTGCCCGGGCTCCTCGGCGGCGATCCGGTCCAGCCACTCGCCGAGCAGGGCGCGTTCGCCGTCGGTCAGCGGCCGTACTCCGTCGCCCATCAGCGACTTCACCGCGATGGCGTGCACGCGTCCGGCGCCCCGGCGGCCCCACCGCCACACCCCACCTCGGGCGCTTGTCGCGCGCCCCTGCACGCCCGTCATGCTCCTTCACGCCCGTCACATTCCCTACGCGCTCACCGCCCGAGCTTCCACGCCCGGCGCTCCTCGGCTCCGCCGCCCCGTCTCCGCGCCCCTCGCGCTCTCGCGCGCCCGGCGCTCCGCGGCTCCATCACCCCAGCCTCCGCGCCTGTCGCGCGCCTTCACGCCCGCGAACCTGCCCTCGCGCCCTTGCTCCTCCGCGCCCCTCGGTCTCGTCGTCCCCCTCCGCGATGCCGCTGCGAGGGAAAGGTGGCGCAATACAGGCGTTGTGTCCGCGCCACGAGTGGCGCAACCTGTCACCGATGGGAGCGCTCCCAATGCACCCCCCACACCGCAGCTCCCGCACCTTCGTCCCCCCGCGTCCGAAAGAGGGAGATCCGCCTTGCGCTACGCATCGGCATGTCATGATCACATCAAATCGAAGGGCGGATTCCGCCCCGCACTCCTCCTGAGCGTGCTCGCCGCCCTGCTGTTCAGCCTGGTCCCCGGAGCCGGCACCGCCGCGGCCCACGGCTCGGTCGTCGACCCGGCGTCCCGCAACTACGGCTGCTGGCTGCGCTGGGGCAGCGACTTCCAGAACCCGGCGATGGCGCAGCAGGACCCCATGTGCTGGCAGGCGTGGCAGGCCAACCCCAACGCCATGTGGAACTGGAACGGCCTGTACCGCAACGGCTCCGCGGGCAACTTCCAGGCGGTCGTCCCCGACGGCCAGCTGTGCAGCGGCGGACGGACCGAGGGCGGCCGCTACAACTCCCTGGACGCCGTCGGTCCGTGGAAGACGACGGACGTCTCGGCCAACTTCACCGTGCGCCTGTACGACCAGGCCAGCCATGGCGCGGACTACTTCCTGGTCTACGTCACCCGGCAGGGGTTCGATCCCGCCACCCAGCCGCTGCGCTGGAGCGACCTGCAACTCGTCGCCCGCACCGGCAAGTACGCGCCCAGCCAGAACTACTCGATCAACGTGAGCACGTCGGGCCTGAGCGGCCGGCACGTCGTGTACACGATCTGGCAGGCGTCGCACATGGACCAGACGTACTTCCTGTGCAGCGACGTGAACTTCCGCTGAGTCCGGTCCCGCACTACCGCCGGGCGCGAGGCGCGTCGGACGCCTCGCGCCCGGCGGGGCCCGTCCCGCGCTCCTCGTCCCCGCCCGTGCCGTCCAGCCGCGCCGAGGCGTCGACATGGGCCAGCCGCCGCAGCGAGCTGAGCACCGCCTCGCCCGGCACGGTCCCCATCACCACGCCCTCGAGGGCCACCTTCCGCGACCTCACGGCCCTCGCCGGCGGCGCGGGAGCCGTCTGGGCCCGGGGCATCGCCTGGGACCTGCCGAGTCGGCCAGTGGATGTACCGGGAGGCCGGGCGCCGGCGGATCCCGCCGCTGCCGACGGGGCCGCTGCTGGTGCTCACGATCCCGCTGTCACCGGTCGGAACGCTCGTGTTCCTGCCGCTGCGGGCGGTGTGGGCGCGCGGCGCCGGACGGGAGAGGGCCCTGCTGGACGGGGACGGCAGGGCGGCCGAGGCCGGCGGGTGACGGCAGCCCCAGCAGCCGCGCCATGGCCTCGGCGGCCCGCACGGCCGCGTCGCCGCAGCAGTTGTTGAACAGGACGTGCAGCTGCTCGACCCGCTCGGCGGCGTGTCGCAACCGCGGCACCCACTCGGCGAGTTCGTCGTCGCGGTACGCGTGCCGGAACCGGTCCTCCTTGCTGCCGGTCCCCCAGGCCGTACTGCGCCCGTGGAACCGTACGACGGACAGCCGGGGCGAGGTGACGTGCACGACCGGCGGCAGGGAGGACGGCAGCGTCTGCACCATGTCCACGGCGACGGCGGCCATTCCGTACCGCGCGAGCAGCGCGCGGGTGGCCTCCGCCCGCCCCGCCTCCCACCACTCGGGATGCCGGAACTCCACCGAGACGGGCCACCCCTCCGTCCGCCGCGCGGTGTCCGCCAGGAACGCCTCGGCCCGTGCCCCGGGCCGGAACCACGGCGGGAACTGGAACAGCACACCGCCCAGCCGCCCGGCCCGCCGCAGCGGCGCGATCCCCGCCGCGAACCGCGCCCACACCTCGTCGAGCACCCTCGGGTCCCGGCTGTCGGCGGGCAGCCCGTCCGGCATCACCGCACTCCGTGTGGGATGCCCGGTGAGCAGGGAGAACGCCTTCACGTCGAACACGAACCCGTCCGGGGTGCGCTCCACCCACAGCCGGCTGTTCCGCTCGCCGGGCAGGGCGTAGTACGAGGCGTCGACCTCCACGACCGGGAACCGCTCGGCGTAGTGCCGTAACCGCCCCTCCGCGTCCCGCCGCCCCACCGGATACCAGCCGCTGCCCACCAGCTCCCGGTCGGTCCACGAGCACGTGCCCACGAGAATGTCACCCATGCGGGCCGGTTACCCGGCCCGGCGGGAGGCAGGCCGGCGGCATTCACGGGGACTCCTCACGGGGGTGGCGGTTAGGATCCGGGGCATGGCCCTGACCCTGCGCGACGTCGACCGGTTCGAGGCGGCCAGGCCCCGGCTGGAGGCCATCGCCTACCGTCTGCTCGGCTCGGCGAGCGAGGCCGAGGACGCCGTGCAGGAGACGTTCCTGCGCTGGCAGGGATCCGACGTCGAGCGGATCGAGGTGCCCGAGGCCTGGCTGACGAAGGTGCTCACCAACCTGTGCCTCAACCAGCTGACGTCGGCCCGCGCGCGCCGGGAGACCTATGTGGGCCAGTGGCTGCCCGAGCCGCTGCTCGGCGGGGACCCGATGCTGGGCCCGGCCGACACCGCGGAACAGCGCGAGTCGGTGTCGTACGCCGTGCTCGTCCTGCTGGAGCGGCTCTCCCCGAACGAGCGGGCGGTGTACGTCCTGCGGGAGGCCTTCGACTACTCGCACCGGGAGATCGCCGACATCCTCGACCTCACCGAGGCGGCCAGCCAGCAGATCTTCCACCGCGCCAAGAAGCACGTCGCGGCCGGCAAGGCCCGTACGGAGATCGACGAGGCCGCCGCCCGGCGGATCGTCGAGGAGTTCCTGGCGGCCGCCACCAGCGGGCAGACCGAGCCGCTCGTGCGGCTGCTCACCCAGGACGCCACCTCGATCGGCGACGGCGGCGGGAAGGTCCCGGCCCGCGCGAGGGCGTTCGAGGGCGCGCTCGCGGTCGCGACGTTCCTGCGGGGCCTGTTCAAGCCGAGCAAGGCCAAGCGCGCCCTGGTCGGCGGTTCGCCCGAGGTGTACGCGTCGACCGCGAACGGCGAGCCGGCCGTCGTCGTGGTCCTGGACGGCCGGGTCATCGGGGTCATGTGCCTGGAGGTCACCGCGGAGGGCGTCGCCGCCGTCCGCAGCCAGGTCAACCCCGACAAGCTGGAACGGGCGACCCGGCACTGGTCCGCGACCGACCACGGTGAGCCCTTGCTCGACGCCGTCTTCTGATGCGGCGTGCCGGTGTGACGGGGCCGGTGTGACGGACCGGTGTCACGGCCGACATGACGCTCATGTGTGACGTGCTTCACACCTGAGACCTGTCAGGAAACGGCGGGCTCCCCGGTTCAAGGGTCGAGTCCGCCCAAGACAGGAGCCAGGAAATGCAGCAGCGCATCATCGTCCTCGGAGCCGGATACACCGGAGCCACCGCCGCCGGGCGCCTCGCGAAGCGGCTGCACCGCGACGACGTCGCGATCACCCTCGTCAACGCCGAGCCCGACTTCGTCGAACGCGTCCGGATGCACCAGCTCGCGACCGGCCAGGACCTCCAACCCCGGCCGTTCGACGCGATGTTCGCGGGCACCGGCGTCGAGCTGAAGCTCGCGCGGGTCACCGGTGTGGACGCCGACCGCAAGGCCGTCACCGTCACCGGCGCGGACGGCGCCGGGGAACTGCTGGAGTACGACACCCTCGTGTACGCCCTCGGCAGCGGCTGGAACGACGGCGGCGTCCCCGGCGTCGCCGAGCACGCCTACGAGGTCGCCGGCCGTCCCGGCGCGCTCCGGCTGCGCGAGCGCCTGGCCCGCCTGGACGCCGGACAGACCGTGGTCGTGGTCGGCGGCGGTCTCACCGGCCTGGAGGCCGCGACCGAGATCGCCGAGGCCCGCCCGGACCTCGACGTCGCCCTCGCCGCCCGCGGCGGCCTCGGCGACTGGCTCTCCGACAAGGGCCGCGCCCATCTGCGGAAGGTGTGCGCCAGGCTCGGCATCACGGTGCACGAGCACACCGCCGTGACCGCCGTGGCCGCCGACCGCGTCACCACCGCCGACGGCACGGAGATTCCCGCCGCGGTCACCGTGTGGACCACCGGCTTCGCCGTCCACCCGATCGCGCGGGCCACCACCCTGGAGGTCTCCGAGACCGGCCAGATCGTGGTCGACCGCACCATGCGGTCCGTCTCGCACCCGGACGTCTACGCCATCGGCGACGCGGCCCTGGTGATGGGCCCCGGCGACAAGCCGCTGCGGATGTCGTGCGCCTCGGGCGTCCCCACCGCCTGGCAGGCCGCCGACGCCATCGCCGCGCGCCTGACCGGAGGCAAGCTCCCGAAGGTGCCCCTGCGCTACTTCAACCAGTGCATCTCGCTGGGCCGCCGCGACGGCCTCATCCAGTACGTCACCGCCGACGACCGCGCCGTCCGCGCGGCACTCACCGGCCGACTCGCCGCCGGCTACAAGGAGTTGATCTGCAAGGGTGCGGCCTGGGGCGTCGCCCACCCGCTGATCGGCCTGCCGGCCCGGCCGCGCCGCGTCGTCCCCCAGCCGGCCCGAGCGGACTCGGCGATCACGGCATCCGCGTGACCCACCCGCCGAAGCGGGCGCCACACCTGAGGGCGCCCGCTTCGCCATGTCCCGTCACGAAATCCGCCCCGCCAGTCAGGTGATGTCGGTCACTGTCACCGGTCATGTGTGTCGTCTGTGGTTCAAGGAGCGCTTAATACGATGGGCCATCCCTGTGGCGGATGTGCCCCATGTGACCTTCTGGTGGCCCGCAGCGGCCTTTCTCTGGGGTGGATCTCTTCGTGAGTCGACGTAAAGGGCATGCGTACAGACCGTTGAGCCTGAAGCGGCGGGCGTGGCTGACGCTCGGCGCGGTGGTGCTGGGCGGAGGGGGCATGGCGACGTACGCGTCGGCCAGCGACTCCTCCGTTCCGGACGTCACCGGTCAGGACAAGCGGCCGGTGCGCGTCTATCACCTGGCGCTGAAGGGGACCGCCCCCGGCGAGCGGGAACTGCCGCGCACGGAGACCAAGCAGTTCTCGCTCGTGGGCGTCACCTGGACCGGGGCGCTCAAGAAGCTCGAAGGCAGGGCGCAGGTGCGCACCCGCAGCCTGGAGACCGGCGCGTGGAGCCCGTGGCGCGACCTGGAGGTGGACCTCTCCCCGCCGGACCAGCCGGAGGCGGACATGCGGGGCGCGTCCGCCCCGATGTGGGTCGGCCCCTCCGACGGCATCGAGGTGCAGGTCCTCCACGAGGACGGCTCGACCGGCGCGCTGCCCAAGGGACTCGACGTCAGCATGGTCGACCCGGGCGTCGTGACCGAGGCCGAGACGCGGATGAGCCCGCCGGAGCCGGCCGCGTTCACCACCGAGCCGAACCTGACGCCCGCCTCGTACGCCGCCTCCTACCCCGCGGCGGCCGCCGATGCGGCCGCCGTGACCCAGCCGCCGGTCATCAGCCGCGCCGAGTGGGGGGCGGACGAGAAGCGCAGCCCCGACCCGTCGGAGTACAACGCGGACGTGAAGTCGGTGTTCGTGCACCACACGGCCGGCGCGGACTACGACTGCTCCGAGTCGCCGGCCATCGTGCGGGGCATCTACGCGTACCACACCGACCCGGCCCCCAACGGCCAAGGCTGGAACGACCTCGGCTACCACTTCCTGGTCGACAAGTGCGGCCAGATCTTCGAGGGCCGCAAGGGCGGCATCGACAAGCCGGTGCTCGGCGCGCACACCTACGGCTTCAACCGGGAGTCCACCGGCATCTCCGTCCTCGGCAACTACGTCTCCGGCAGCGCCTCCGACGCGGCCCTGGAGTCCGTGGCCCGGGTGGCGGCCTGGAAGCTGAGCCTGCACGGCGTCACCGACCCGACGGGCACGGTGGAGCTGACCGCGGGCGCGACCCAGAAGAACTACTTCGGGACCTCGTTCACCGCGGGCCAGAAGTACTCCTTCAACCGGATATCCGGCCACCGCGACGGCTACAACAGCGAGTGCCCGGGCAACTCCCTCTACGCCCAGCTGCCCAAGATCCGCTCCTGGGCGGCCGGACCGGTGCAGGACCTGAAGGTCACCTCGCTCACCGGGGCGACCGCGAACGGCACGACGTACTACACCAAGGGCGCGGTCACCGTGCGCTGGTCGTCGACCACCCCGGCCTCGCTGATCTCCAAGTACGAGATCCTGGTCGACGGCAACGTCGTCGCCACCACCTCGGGCGCGGGCTCCGCGAAGGCGGTCACCCTGGCCGCGGGCGACCACACCGTCGCCGTCCGGGCCGTGCACCAGTCCGGCAAGCCGGAGGAGACCGCGCCGATGACCGTCGTCGCCGACGCCACCGCGCCGACGTTCACCACCACACCGAAGCTCTCCCTGCGCACCGGCACGGTCAGCACCACCGCCGTCCCCGTCACCCTCGGGTGGAAGGCGACCGACGACAAGGCGCTCAGGTACGTGAAGCTGACGTCCCCGGCGGCCGCCACCTTCAGCGCCACCGCCACCCTCTCCAACCGCACCGCCAAGCCCGGCGCGGCCTCGACGTGGTCCATGCAGGCGCAGGACTACGCCGGCAACTACCGTGACGCCTCCGCCGCCTACACCCCGGTCATCCTCCAGGAGACCTCCGCGGTGAAGACCGGCACCTGGACCACCCGCTCGTCCACCAGCTACCTCGGCGGGAAGTCCTACTCCAGCGGCTCCAAGGGGGCCAGCCTCTCCTGGACCTTCACCGGCCGCTCCGCCTCCTGGGTGGTCTCCCGCGCCTCCACCTCCGGCCAGGTCTACGTCTACGTCGACGGCGTCAAGGTGTCCACGGTCGACCTGAAGTCGACGAGCACCCTGTACCGCCAGGCCATCTGGACCAAGACCTGGGCGACCAGCGCCCAGCACACGGTGAAGATCGTCGTGGTCGGCACCACCGGCCGTCCGACCATCACCACGGACGGCCTGGTCTACATCAAGTAACCACCGCGGCCGGCTCATCGGTGCCCAGGGGAACGGCGTCGTCTTCCACGACGACGCCGTTCCCTTTTCGTTCAGCTGTTCCTGACGCGCCGACGACTTCCTTTTCCGTCACGGATCTTCCAGGTGTGCAGGATCCCGCCACGGCCACCATGTGCGAGGTGCGGCCGAACGACGGCCGCACGCGGGGGCGGCCGATCTCCCGTCGGCCGCCCCGCACCCCACAGGGCCTCCCCGGAGGCGTCAGCCGCCCACGTACCAGCTGAACCCGCCGTTGCTGGCGGCGACGGCCAGCAGCACGAGCCAGAGCACGATGTCCACGACACCGAGGACGATGCCCGCCTTCGCCATCCCGGCCCCGTTCTTGACCGCCGCCTGCCGGCGCGCGACCGCACCGAAGATGATGGCCAGCGGCCCCAGCACGATGTTCAGGAAGAACAGCCCGACGACGCCGCAGCACAGGCTCGCGATCGCCAGCCCATTGGTGCGCGATCCGGAGGAAGCGGCAGGGGAACTGCCGTAACTCGCCATTGCATACTCCCGGTTGTCGAAGACACGGACCGGACGGGCGCCCACCCTTTACGTTTCACTTATTCTGCGAGTGCCCCTTCACGCGGCCTCCATGTCACCGAGTCTTCGGGTGCGCGGGCATCGGTGGCTCCTAGGACTCCAGGTAACGCAGGACCGCCAGGATGCGGCGGTTGTAGCCGGTGGTGTGCGGCAGATCCAGCTTGGCGAAGACGGCGTTGAGATGCTTCTCCACCGAACTCAGCGACACATGCAGCTCCTTCGCGATGGCCGTGTTGGTGTACCCCTGGGCCAGCACCTCCAGCACGCCGCGCTCGCGCGGGGTGAGCCGGGTCAGCGGGTCACCGTGCGTGGTGCGGATGAGCAACTGCCGTACGACCTCCGGGTCGATCGCGGCCCCGCCCGCGTGGATCCGCTCCAGGGCGTCCAGGAACTCCTCGACCTGCGCCACCCGGTCCTTGAGCAGGTAGCCGACCCGTTCGGCGGTGGAGGCCAGCAGCTGGGCCGCGTAGGTGCGCTCGATGTGCTGCGAGAGGACCAGCACGCCGATCTCCGGGAAGCGCTCGCGGATCTCCACGGCGGCCCGCAGGCCCTCGTCGGTGTGGGTCGGCGGCATCCGGTTGTCGGCGACGACGATGTCCGGCCGGTGCTCCTCGACCTCCTTCAGCAGGGTCACCGCGTCGCCCAGCGCCGCCACCACCTCGTGGCCCTCGTCGGCGAGCAGCCGGACCAGGCCCTCTCGCAGCAGGGTCGAGTCCTCGGCGAGGATCACGCGCATGGCAGCTCCGCGGTGATGACGGTGGGTCCCCCGAGGGGGCTGTCGATGTGCAGCACGCCGTCCAGTGCGGCCACCCGGCCGCGCAACCCGGCCAGCCCGCTGCCGGCCGCGTCCGCGCCGCCCGTGCCGTTGTCCTCGACCCGTATGCCGAGCCGCCCACCGGTGAGCGTCACCCGCACCTCGACGGCGGTGGCCGAGGAGTGCTTGGCGGCGTTGGTGACGGCCTCGGACACCACGAAGTAGGCCGCCGTCTCGACCGGTTGGGGCAGCGGCGCGCCGACCTCGAACCGGAGGCGCAGCGGGATACCGGACCGTTCGGCCACACCGTCCAGCGCTTCTCTCAGGCCGAGGCTGTCCAGCGCCGAGGGATAGACCCGCCAGGCCACTTCGCGCAGTTCGGTGAGGACCCCCTGGGATTCCTCGTGCGCCTGGAGCAGCAGCGCGCCGGCCCGCTCGGGGTCGCGGCTGCGGCGGGCCCGGCCGAGCAGCATGGCCAGTGCGACCAGGCGCTGCTGGACACCGTCGTGCAGATCGCGTTCGATGCGCCGGCGCTCGGCGTCCACCGCCCGCACCACCGCGGCCCGGCTGGCGGCGAGTTCGTCGACGCGCTGCCGGAGCAGCTCCCGCTCGGAAGGGCCGAAGCACTCGCGGGCGGTGCGGGTGTCCAGGGCGGCCAGCGAGTACAGGCCCTGGAGGTCGAGGAAGAGCAGGACGCCGCCCAGCACCACCTGGGTGAGCAGTTCGTCCCAGTCGAGGCCGCCCCGCGCCACGCCCGTGACCAGCAGCCCGGCCAGTACGGCGCCGAAGCCGAGCAGTCCGAGCACGACGGCGCACAGCACCCCCGTGCAGCAGCGGACGGCGAGGTAGCGCAGGATCTTCCGGTCGGAGGCCTCGTAGTGCTCGGGGAAGCGGTCACCGAAGAACACCGAGCGGCGGGCCCGTTCGAGCGCCGTGAGGCGGCGCGCCCCGGCCACCAGGACGCGGAGGGCGTCGGGGCGGGTGCGCGGCCACAGCAGGAAGGCGCCGAGGGCGGCGCCGACGACGAGGAAGCAGAGGGAGCCGAGCAGGGCGGTCCCACAGCCGAGCAGGACGCCCAGGCCGCGGCGCCGCCATGGGGGCGGTGGTGCGGCGGTCCGGCCGTCCTCCGGGTCCGCGGCGCCGAGGGCTCCCGCGGAACCGTCTGGCGCGGCGCCGGCCAAGTCCTCGTGCACAGCACCCGAGCCTAGGGCGGCCGAACAGCCCCGGGCAAGATCGTCCGGGGCCGCGGGGGAGGGGCGGCCGCCCATCAGACGCGGCGGTGCTGGGCCTCGCTGCGGCCCTTCAGCCGGACCACCAGGTAGGCGGCGAGGGCGACGACGACCAGGACCAGGACGGCCTTGCTGAGGTAGCCGACGTAGACCCCCACGGCGTCCCACCGGTCGCCCAGCCAGTAACCGGCCAGCACCAGGACGCTGTTCCAGATCAGGCTGCCGAGCGTGGTGAGCATGATGAACACCGGCATCGGCATCCGCTCCACGCCCGCGGGCACCGAGATCAGGCTGCGGAAGACCGGCACCATCCTGCCCAGGAAGACCGCCTTGGTGCCGTGCCTGGCGAACCACTCCTCGGTCCGCTCCAGATCCGAGGTCTTCACCAGCGGCAGCTTCGCCCACAGCGCGTGCATCCGCTCCCGCCCGAACAGCACGCCGATCCAGTAGAGCGCGACCGCGCCGGCCACGGAGCCGAGCGTCGTCCAGAACAGCGCCGAGGCGAGGCTCAGCACGCCCTGCCCGGCGGCGAATCCGGTCAGCGGCAGGATGACCTCGCTGGGCAGTGGCGGGAAGAGGTTCTCCAGAGCGATGGCCAGACCGGCCCCGGGGCCGCCCAGCGTGTCCACGAGGCCGGCGGCCCACCCCGCCATGCCGCCCGTGGGCTCCTGGGACTGCGCCAGAGTCATGTGATGCATGGTGGGCCTCCAAGGTGGCGGATCGGTGGCGGGCGGCTGCCCCGACCTCCAACCTAGAAACCGCGGTGCGGCGGCGGTACGAGGGTTCCCGTCCACCCTGCTGCTGTTCCCCGCACCACCGACCCTGCGGTTTCCCGCAGGGGTTCCGGCGCGAGGCCGGTGTTTCCGTACGAACCGCCGGCGACGACGACCTCAGGACGACCCGAGGACGACCTGGGCGGCTCAGGCGCCGTCGGACGCGGCGGAGCGGCGTACGCCGACGCGGTGCCGGAGTACGCCGCCCTGGAGCCGGCCGGCCGTGCCGCCCGCAGCTACTTCGGGTCGCGGGCGAACAGCGACCGGGACCAGAGGTAGCCGAGGACGGTGAGTCCAAGGCACCAGGCGGCGGCGAGCCAGCCGTTGTGGCCGATCCCGGTGCCGAGCAGGAGGCCGCGCAGGGTCTCGATGGCGGGGGTGAAGGGCTGGTACTCGGCGACGGGCTGGAACCAGCCCGGCATCGCGTCGACCGGCACGAAGGCGCTGGAGAGCAGCGGCAGGACCATCAGCGGCAGGGCGTTGTTGCTGGCGGCCTCCGCGTTCGGGCTGGACAGGCCCATCCCGACCGCGATCCAGGTGAGCGCCAGGGAGACGAGCGCCAGCAGCCCGAGCGCCAGCAGCCACTCCAGGGCGGTGGCGTCGGTGGAGCGGAAGCCGATGGCCACGGCGACGGCCCCGACGAGCAGCACGCTCATCACGCACTGGAGGACGCTGCCGACGACGTGCCCGACGATCACCGAGCCGCGGTGGATGGCCAGCGTGCGGAAGCGGGCGATGATGCCCTCGCTCATATCCATGGCGACGGACACCGCGGTGCCGATCGTGGTGCCGCCGATGGTCAGCAGCAGGATGCCCGGGACGAGGTAGGCGATGTACTGGGAGCGGTCGGGGGTGCCGCTGATGCCCGCGCTCATGGTGTCGCCGAAGACGTACACGAAGAGCAGCAGCAGCATGACCGGTGTGAGCAGCAGGTTGAGCGTCATGGACGGGTAGCGCCGGGCGTGCAGGAGGTTGCGGCGCAGCATCGTGGTCGAGTCGCGCACGGCGAGGGAGAGGGAGCTCATCGGGCGTTCTCCTTGGGCAGGCCGGGCCGGCCGGGCTGGTGGGGCTGCTGGGGGATGTCGGGGTCGGCGGTGAGGGCGAAGAAGACGTCGTCGAGGTCGGGGGTGTGGAGGGTGAGTTCGTCGGCCTCGACGCCGACGGCGTCGAGCCAGTCGAGGAGGGAGCGCAGTTCGCGCTGGCTGCCGTCGCTGGGGACCTGGAGGGTGAGGGAGTCGTCGTTGGGGGTGCCCCCGCTCGAGTGAAGCCGGGAGTGGGGGAGGGCGGTCTCGCGCAGGGCGGTGGCGGCGGTGCGGTAGGCGGCCGGGTCGGTGAAGCGGAGCCGGACGTGTCCGCCGGGGACGATCCGCTTCAGCTCCTCGGCGCTGCCCTCGGCGGCGATGTGGCCGTTGTGGAGGACGGCGATGCGGTCGGCGAGTTCGTCGGCTTCTTCGAGGTACTGGGTGGTGAGGAAGACGGTGACGCCGCCGGTGACCAGTTCGCGGATGATCTGCCACATGGTGTGGCGGGAACGCGGGTCGAGGCCGGTGGTCGGCTCGTCGAGGAAGATGATGCGCGGGTCGCCGACGAGGGTCATGGCGATGTCGAGGCGGCGCTTCATGCCGCCGGAGTAGGTGGAGGCGGGCTTCTTCGCGGCCGCCGTGAGGTCGAAGCGCTCCAGCAGCTCGGCGGCCACCCGCCGTCCCTCCCGCTTGGGCAGGTGGTGCAGGTCGGCCATGAGGAGCATGTTCTCCTCGCCGGTGATCAGCCCGTCGACGGCGGAGAACTGCCCGGTGACACCGATCGCGGCGCGCACGGCCTGGGGGTGGGTGGCGAGGTCGTGTCCCGCGACGCGGGCCTGTCCGCCGTCGGCGGTGATGAGGGTGGAGAGGATCTTCACCGCGGTGGTCTTGCCCGCACCGTTCGGCCCCAGCAGCGCGAAGACGGTGCCTTCCGGGATGTGCAGATCGATGCCGTCCAGGACGGTCTTGTCGCCGTACGCCTTGCGCAGCCCGACGGCGGAGATGGCGGCGGGCGACGGGTGACCGTCTCCACGGTTGGACATGGGCATGACAGAAGAAGGCATGGGGGCCTCCGATCGAAGGCTGAAGTGGGTTGGGGGGGTAGGCCGGTGGTGAGTGGCGCTCAGGCCTTGGCGCGGCGGACGTCGATGTTGCCGTACTTGGTGCGGGCGCGGATCTTGACGGTGTCCTCGGTCTCCGCCGGGGACTCGGACGCGGTGAGCGCGTTGCGCACCTGCCCGGAGTTCGAGCGGGCGTCGAGCCAGGCGGCCGTGCCCTCGCGGATGCCGACCTCGATGGCACCGTAGGAGGTCTCCAACTGGACGGTGCCGCGCGCCACGTCACCCACGCGCACGGTGCCGTGGGCGGTGGTGGCGGTGACCGAGTCATCGGCGCGGCGGACCTCGATGTCACCGTTGGCGTTGCTCACCCGCAGCTCGCCGGTCACGGCGTCGACGGTCGTCGTGCCGTGCGAGTTCTTCAGCACGGCGGGACCGTCGAGCAGACCGACGCGCAGACTGCCGGTGCTGGTGGTGATCTCGGCCCTGCCCTCGACCCGGTCCACGGTGATCGAGCCGTGCGACGCGGTCAGGCGCAGCGGGCCGGTCACGTCGAGGCGGACATCACCGGCGGAGGTCTTCACGCGGGTCTCGCCGAGCCGGCCCTCGCCGAGCACCTGGGTCCAGGCGCCGGTCGTGTCGACGCGCGAGCCCGTGGGCAGTTCGACCGTCACATCGACGACGCCGGTGCGGCCGAACAGGTTGGACTTGGGCGTCCTGACGGACAGTTCACCGTTCGCGTACGTGACCTCGGTCTGCCCGGCCGCCCGCACGTCCAGATCCTTCTTCGGGTCGCGGGGGCGCACCTCCACCACGGTGTCGAGCCGGTCGCCCGCGGTGAACTGGATGGAGCCGGCCTCCACACGCGCGGTGACCGAGATCGCTTCGGGAGTGTCGAAAGAAGGCATGGCTGTCCCGTCCTCTTGAGTCTGTGGGCGTCCACGCGTGGGACGTGGTGTGGGTGAAGTACTGCTGGAAATACGGGTGGAGGGGGGCGGCTAGCGCACCCAGCCCGTGAAGCTCTGTCCGACCGCCTGGCTCTTCTCCGCCGTGCGCGGCCGGGTGCCGCCGTCGACCGCGGCCGCCACGGCACGCACCAGCCACGCGTTGACCGACAGCCCCTCACGGCTCGCGGCCTCCTCGGCGCGCGCCTTGAGGTGGGCCGGCAGCCGCAGATTGACCCGCGCGGTGCCGCCCTCGTCGCCGTCGGCCGGGACCGGGGCGCTGAACGCCTCGACGGGCCCGGCCGGCTCCGCGACAGCGGCGCCCTCGACGGGCGGCAGCGCGACCACGAACTCGGGGTCGAGCCCGCGCAGCCGTACGTCGACCGAGCCGGGGGCCAGCTCGCGGGTGATCTCGTCCATCGCGGCGGAGAGCACGTTGAGCATGGTCAGCCGCGTCGCCGACTCCAGGGGAGCGGTGAGCCGCTCGGCGAGCTTGCGCGCGTCTTCGCCGCCGGCCTCGGCGGCCACCGCGAGTTCGCGTCGGAGGGTGTCGACATACGGCGTGAGGTCCATGACGCCATAATGGCACCACGGTGGTGCCATTTGCAAGCCCGGGTGGCGCCTCGAACGGTGCGGGTCGGTAACGGCGCCTCTGACCTGCGGAAATGGGGCGTGATGACCGAGAAGGCGTGGCACCGCCGCTGGCGCCATGTGGTGCCATGTGGTGCCAAGCCGCGCCACATGGCGCCACATGACCCCGGATGCGAAGAAGGCCCCGGCCGAGTCACGGTCGGGGCCTCCCTCGGCCATCCGCACCAGCAGGTCGTTGCACTGGTCACCGTTCACGTCGACGAACGGGACCGCCTTGACCGGCGACCTGCTGACGCTGAGCGCCGGCGGCTCGCTCGCCTTCCGGCACGGTTCCGGTACGGGGACCGGTCAGGACCGGGGTGCAGCTTTTCGGTCCCATGGTGTTGGTTTCCGGTCGGAGCGGCGGACAACTCTTGGCGGATACACCCAACTTCGCACGACAATGCTCGAAGGCGGGGCTGGAGTTACTGAGTGATACGGGTGAGTACACCGCTCACATTCAGGACCTCATGGCACCCCTGCGCCTGACGGCCGGACGCCGGTGTACCGGGTTTCTCGCAGGTCACTTCGACGGTCACGGTGTCGTTCTCGGGGATCTTGATGGGGGTCACCCAGTGGTAGTCCTGGTTGCGGAAGGTCTCCAGCGCGATCGTGGTGACCTTGCGATCGCCGAACGTGATCGTCAGCAGACCCTCATCGCCCTGGAAGTTGGCGACAACGATGTCCGTCACCCCGAACACACTGCCCTCGGGCACCCGGTAGGTACCGGCCTTGGTCTCCCCACCGGACGTCTGCACGTCGATGGTCTCCGAGCTCTGCCGGCCACCGCCGATCGCGGTGCCGTCGTCGGCCGAGGTGCCGTCGTCACCGGATCCGGACGGTGCGCCCGTTCCCTGGCCGCCGGGACCGGTCTCCGAGCCCGCACCGGTACCCGTACCCGTACCCGTACCCGCTCCGGCACCCGGACTCTGCCCTGCTGCTCCCTGCTCCCCGGCGGGCGTGGGACGCGGCTGGACCGCCTCGGTGGCGGCTTCCCTGGCGGCGCTGCGCACCGCCGGACGGACCAGCGTGAACCAGGCGAGCAGCAGAGCGAGCAGCGCCGCGAGCAGCACGAGCAGCCACCTGGGAAAGACCGGGATCTGCACGAACTCGGCGTCCAGCGGCACCCGTGCGGCCGACTCGTCGCGTCGCGGATCCTCCTGGTCACCGGTTTCGGTGGTGTCCACGGTGAACGGCCACACCACGGGGGCACCGAACCACACCGGCCTGCCGGTGCGGACACGCAGACCGATCTCCGCCGACTCGCCGGGCTCCAGCTTCCGCTCCGCCGGTTTGAAGGCGAACCCCAGCTCCTCACCCGCCTGGCCGGCGGTGAATCCCACCTCCACCGGCGAGTTGCCCTGGTTGCGGACGGCCAGCCGGTAGCGGCCGCGCAGCCAGCCGCGCCGGCGGCGCGGGACCAGCTCGGTGTGCAGCTCGCGGAACTCCCCGACGTGCACCGTGGTTTCGAACACCCTCACCGACTCGGGGTGCTCGGCCGGCAGGACCCGCACTCCGAGGGGCACCTCGCCGGCCCGGATCTCCGGAGAACGCGGTGGCGCCAGCCGGAGCGTCACCGTTTCGGACGTGCCGGGATACAGAGAGACCCGTGCGGGTTCCACCGTGGTCCAGGAGGCGCAGTCCCCGACGACCTCCAGGCTGTACGCCTCGACGATGTCGCTGTCGTTGCGGACGGTCAGACTGGTCGTGGCGGTGTCCCCCGGCGCAACGGTCGCTTCCGGAATGTCGAGGCCGGGCGCACCGGGACTGGAAGAGGCTGGAGAAGACGTCACGCCGCCACGGTAGGACCGCGCTCGGGCCGCCACGACAAGCGCGAGGGCAACGCCCGGGCAGTCGCGGTGCCCCGGCGGTCCCACCCGGCCCTCGACGTCGGCGGGCCGCCGTCACACCCCGCCGCCTCGCGTGCGCCGCCTGCCGGTGCCCGCCCCGCTCCCCGCATCCCCCCGCCCCGCATCCCATCAGACAGGTAAGCCCTCATGCCCACTACAGCCAAAGTTGGACCGGCCGCGTCGGCCACCACGTCACGTGTGCCCACCGCGGCCCGGACCACGCGAAGGACACCCCGTTCCGAACGCCCCGAGCGCGTGACCGTGGCCGTCCATGCCGCCGACCCGGTCCTGCGCTTGGGTGTCGTCCAGCAGTTACGCCAGCGCCCCGAGATCGATCTGCTCGCCGACGTCGACGTCGAGCGGGCACAGGTGTCACTGGTGGTGGTGGACCACGTCGACGACGACGTGGCGGCCCTGCTGCACCGGCTGCGGCACAACACCGGCACCCGTACCGGCCTCGTGGTCGCCACCCTGGGTTCCGGATCGCTGCAACGCGTCATCGAGTGCGGTGTCGCGGCGGTGCTGCGGCGCGCGGAAGCCGACCAGGACCAACTCCTGCGCCTGGTCCTGGCCATAGCCAACGGCGAGGGCGTGCTGCCCGGCGACCTGCTCGGCAAACTGCTCACCCACGTGGGCAGCCTCCAGCGCTCGGCGGTCGACCCGCGGGGCATGTCCCTGTCCACGCTGACCACGCGTGAGGCGGACATGCTGCGCATGGTGTCGGAGGGCCTGGACACCGCGGAGATCGCCCGCAAGACCGCGTACTCCGAGCGGACCGTCAAGAACGTCCTGCACGAGGTCATCACGCGGCTGCAACTGCGCAACCGGGCCCACGCGGTCGGCTACGCGCTCCGCAACGGGCTGATCTGACGGGCCGGTCCGGCCACGGCCGGGAACGCGCGCTGCCCGAAAGCGCACCGCACGCTTCCCCCGGGTATGGCCCCGCCGCCCTGCCGCACCGCGCGCGGCCTGCCCCAGGGTGGCGGGGGCACATCCGGATGCCGCACCAGACTGCGAGGGGGACCGTGATGGGAACCGCTGGCCCCGGCGGGCGGTACCGCCTGGGGCGGTTCGGCGCGTCGTTGCTGCTGCTGATCCCGCTGCTCGGGGTGATCGTGGTCGCGGGGCAGGACAGCGCCCGGCCCGCGCCGCGGGTGGCCGACGCCGCGGACACCCGGATCGCCTACGCCGGCACCCGGCACCGCAGTCTCGGCGAGGTCGACACCACCACGTCCAGCACCCCGCTGTTCGGCGCGGGTCCGGCCCACTTCGACGTCCAGCCGTCCGCCCTGGGCGACCAGCTGGTCTTCGCGAGCCGCCGCGACGAGCGGAAGCCGCAGATCTACCTGCGGTCCGCCGACGGTTCCGTACGCCGCCTCACCAGCGGCATGAACGCGGCGCACCCCCGGCTGACACCGGACGGCCGGGCCGTGGTCTTCGACTCGGCCGAGTCCGCCCCGGCCGGCGGGACCCAACGCGACCTGTGGCTGGTGCGCACCGACGGCACCGGCCTGACACGGCTGACCGACACCCCCTCCGACGAGGAGTGCCCGACGGTCTCCCCGGACGGACAGCGCCTGGCGTACTCCAGCGACAGCGACCCGTCGGCCGGACAGCAGATCTACGTACGGCCGCTGGCCGGCGGCACCGCCACCCGGATCACCGGCCCCGCGAACGGCGCGGCCACCGAACCGGTGTGGAACCCGGTCGACGACGACGCCCACCGGGACCTCATCGCGTACACCGCCACCGGGCCGAACGGACCCCGGCTGCGGGTGACGGACGGGACCGGCGGGAGCATAGACGGGCCGCTGCTCGGCGGCGCGCAGGCAGAGTGGCGTGCCCACGGGGCAGCTTGGCTGCCCGACGGAGACCAGGTGCTGTTCCTGAGTCCCGAGATCACCTGTGAGTGCGAGGGCGACTGGGACCACGTGTTCCGGACGCCCGCGCACTCCGCCGCCACTCCCGGGCTGGTCCTCGACGAGGACCGGGAGGTCCTGTCGCCCACGTGGTTCGGCCCGCTCGACGGCGGCCGTGCGGTGGTGGAGCGCACCTCGGCGTCCGGCCCGCACGTGGCGACCCTGCAGGACGTCCGGACGGACGGGGCCGACCCCCGCGACCTCGGGCTGACGATCCTGGAGGAGGACCCGGCGGCCGACACCAACACCGACCCCGCCGAGGACCCGCTCTTCCGGCCCGCGGCCGGCTACGACCCGTGGACCGAACGGCAGAACTACACGCCGGACGGCCGCCGGATCGTGGTGACCCGCTTCGAGGGCGCCCGGGAGGACCGGGTCGAGCGGATCTGGACGGCGGACGCCGACGGCTCGAACGCGGCGGTCATGCCGCTCGCGGGACGCGGCCCGAAGGACTGGGACACCGATCCGGCGCTCTCCCCGGACGGCAGGCACCTCGCCTTCACCCGGATCTCGCCGGGCCGGGTCGGAGAGGCCGCGGGACCCAGCCGCATCCTCATCGCGGACGCCGCCACCGGCGCGATCACCGGCGAGATCACCCCGCCGGCCGGGCAGCTCCAGGGCCAGGACGCCCAGCCCACCTGGTCCTCCGACGGCACCACGCTGGCCTTCACCCGCAACCACGTGATCGACGGGAACGGCGGCAACAAGCACATCTGGACCGTGCCCGTGAACGACCTGGGCCGACAGCGCGACCTGAGCGCCGAGATCTGCCCGGCCGGCTGCCAGGTCATCGACGACAGCCCGGCGTTCTCCCCGGACGGGCGGAGCATCGCCTTCAACCGCAAGAGCGGCGGCGGCCGGATCGACGAGCGGAACGGCATCCTCCTGACGTCCCCGTCGGGCGACGCGTGCCAGGTGCTGCTGCCCGCCGCCGCCCGCGACCTCCCCGGCGCCTGCGGCCGGGAGCTGCCGGACACCTCGGCCACCGGCCCGCACCAGCCGCGGGACGCCGCCTGGACGGCCGACGGCACGGGCCTGGTGTTCAGCGCCCGCGCCAGGGTCGCGGTGAACAGCCCCGAGAAACTGAAGATCCTCGACATCGAGTCAGGCGACCTCCTGCCCCTCACCAACGGTCTCCCGGGCCGGCAGAAGGAACCCAGCGTCCAGCAGTCCGTGGACCTCGCGGTCCAGGCACCCGGCACCGTCGCCGGGGTCACCGTCGGCCGTTCCACCACGGTCCGCGTCGACGTGGTGAACAACGGCCCCGCCGCCTCACCCGGCACCCGGCTGACCATCGCGCCGCCGACCGGTGTCCGCGTCACCGGGCTGACCTGGCCCGGCGGCACCTGCGACGCCGCCTCCCTCCAGTGCGATGTCGGCGTGGTGCCGCCCGGCACCACCGTTCCGGTGGACGTCACCCTCACCGGGGTCGTCCCCGGCGACGCGCCGGTCGACTGGTCGGTCACCGGCACCGTCCTGGACCCGCGGCCCAGCGACAACGCCGGCCGCACGGTGGTGCCGGTGCGCGAGGCCACGCCGCCGACGAGCCCACCGCCCACGCCCACACCGCCCACGCCCACACCGCCCACGCCGCCGGCCTCCCCGCCGCCCACGACCACGCCGCCGGCCTCCCCGCCGCCGGCCGGCACCGTGCCGCCGCAGCCGGACGAGCCCGAGGCGGGACCCGGGGTGCGCGTCACCGCCCAGCCGAACCCCGGCTACGTCGGCGGGCGGGTCGTGGTGACGTACTCCGTGCGCAACGGCCGCGACGCGCTGGCGACCGGCCTGCGGCTGCGAGTCGGCCTGCCCGAGGGCATCCCGAACAGCGGGCCGCCGGCGGGGTGCGACGCCTCCTGGGTGTGCGCGCTGCCGGACCTGGAGCCGGGCGCGAGCACCGTCGTCCGGGTCGTCCTCAGCCCCGACAAGGCGCTGACCGGCCGCGTCACCGGCGACCTCGCCACCACCGGGACGGACGCCGACCGGAGCGACAACACCGCCCGGCAGCGGCTGCGCATCCTCCAGCCGCGCATCGTCGCGGTGCCGGAGATCGGCAAGCCCGGCTTCGTCACCTCCGTGCGCGGCGAGGACTTCCCGCCGGGAGTGCCGGTGCGGTTCACCTGGAAACCGGGGATCACCGCGGCGGCGGCGCCGACCGTGCCGAAGCCGGACGGCACGTTCACCGGCCAGCTGCTCATCCTCGCCAAGGACCGGACCGGGCCGCGCGTCATCACCGCCAGGGGCGACGGGTTCTCACCGGTGAGGACCGACTTCCTGGTGGTCAGCGGATCCGTGCAGCCGCCGGACGAGGTGACCCGCCGGTGATCCACGAGGTCGATGAAGGGCTGCGCCGGCTGCTCGGCGAATCCGGCCTGGCCGCATCCGGCGTCGAGGTGGTCTTCGACGCCCCCACCCGGGACTGGGCCGCGCGGCGCAGCGCACCGACGGTCTGCGTCTTCCTGTACGACATCCGCGAGGACGCCGCCCGGCGCGGCAGCGGCGCCGGGGAGGTGTACGACGCGGACGGGCACCTCGTGGCGCGGCGCACCCCGCCACGCTGGTTCGAGCTGACCTATCTGGTCACGGCTTGGGCGAGCCGCCCGCAGGACGAACACCGGCTGCTCTCGCAGGTGCTCGCCTGCCTGGTGGCCACCGACACACTGCCCGCGCGGCTGCTCACCGGCACGCTCGCCGAACTGGGCCTGACCGTGGCACTGGACACCGCCGGGGCGGCGGCCGACGTACCGGCCGCCGCCGACGTGTGGTCGGCGCTCGGCGGCGAGCTGAAGGCGTCGCTCGGGGTGCGGGTACGGGCACCGCTCGCCGGGCTCACCACGGCCGTCGCGCCGCCGGTCACCGAAGGGCTCCTCGTGCGCTCCGCCGCCCGGCGCGAAGGCGGGGAAGCGGAGCCGGGGCGCCGGCTGCGCTACCTGGAGACGAGCGATCCGGGCCCGGAGGGCTTCACCGGTCCGCGCGAGCGGGGGGCCGCCCCCGCCCGGCGCCGCCGGGGGGACCGCCAGCCATGACCCACACCACCGATCCGGCCGTCCGCGACCACCCCGAGGCCGAAGCCGCCGCCCGGCCCGGTGCCGGCGCCGGCGTCCTGGCGGGCGCTGGACCTGCCGACGCCGATCCCCTGTGGACGCGTCTTCGCGCGGTCGAGGAGCGGGTGCGGCACGCGGTGGCGGTTCGGCGTGCCGCCGACCCCGACCCCGACGACCCGTACCGGGGCCAGTACCTCACGCCCGGGGCGGCGGCCCGCATCCTGGACGAGCCGGGTGGACTCGACGTACCCGCCCACGAACCGTGGCGCCCGCCGGCCGGTTCCGTCCTCGGCGGCCTCGCCGCGCGGTTCGGGCTGTCGCCGCTGGACCTGGATCTGCTCCTGGTCGCGGTGGCGCCCGATCTGGACGCGCGGTTCGAGCGGCTCTACGGCTACCTGAACGACGACCTGACGCGCCGCCGGCCCACGGTCGGGCTCGCCCTGGAGCTGTGCGGGCTCGCCGGGGCGGCGCCCGGCCGGTTCCGGCTCGCCCCCGGAGCACCGCTGGTCGCCGGTGGCCTGGTGGAGGTCACCGAACCGGAACGGCCGCCGCTCTCCCGTGTGCTGGCGGTCCCCGACCGGGTCACCGCGCACCTCCTGGGGAACGCGCGGCCCGACGCCCGGCTCGCCGGCGTGCTCGACGAGGCCCGCGAGGACCCGACCGCCGAGCCCGCGGACGTCGCCCGGACGGCGGCCGCGGCCGGGACCGGCACGGGCCTCGTCCACCTGCGTGCCCGGGGCGGCGACGCCGAGGGCCTGGCCACCGCCGCCCTGCGCGCGGCGGGCCTGAGCCCGCTCGTCCTGGACGCGGCGGCGCTCGCCCAGCGTGCCGGCGACGTGCCGGAGCTGGCGAGGGTGGCCGCACGCGAAGCCCGCCTGACCGGTGCCGGGGTCGTCCTCGGCCCGCTGGAGGCGCTGCCCGCGGAACCCGCCGAACGGGCCCGGACCCTCAGGACGTTGTGCACGGCGCTGCGGGGGATCCCGCTGCTGACGCACGGCACCGTCGGCTGGGACCCGGCCTGGGCGGCCGACACCCCCGTCGTCCTGACCGTGGCCGCGCCTTCTCCCGAGCGGCAGGCCGCGCGCTGGCGGCACGCCCTGGAGCGGGCCACCGGCGACGGCTCGGCCGACGGCTCCGTGACCGGCGACGCCGAGGCGCTCGCCCGCGCGGTGGCCGCACACCGCCTGGACTCGGGGCAGGTGCGCCGCGCCGCGGACGTGGCCGTGCGCACGGCCGCCCTGGCGGGCCGCCCGGTTCGCCCCGACGACCTGCGCACCGCCGTGCGCGCCCAGAACGGCGCGGGGCTCGACCGGCTCGCCCGCCGGGTGGAGCCGGCCGTCGGCTGGGACGATCTGGTGCTCCCGCCGCTCACCCACCGGCGGCTGCGCGAACTCGCGCTGCGGGCCCGGCACCGCGATCAGGTGCTCGGGCAGTGGGGGATGCGGCCCGGCGGCGGGCGGGGGCGGGGCGTGATCGCGCTGTTCGCGGGCGAGTCGGGCACCGGCAAGACCATGTCCGCCGAGGTCGTCGCGGCGGATCTGGGCATGGACCTGTACGTGGTGGACCTGTCCACGGTCGTCGACAAGTACGTGGGGGAGACCGAGAAGAACCTGGAGCGGATCTTCACCGAGGCCTCGGCGGTCAACGCCGTGCTCCTCTTCGACGAGGCCGACGCGATCTTCGGCAAGCGCTCCGAGGTGAAGGACGCGCACGACCGGCACGCCAACATCGAGTCGGCGTACCTCCTCCAGCGCATGGAGTCGTTCGACGGGATCGCCGTGCTGACCACCAACCTGCGGGCCAGCCTGGACGAGGCGTTCACGCGCCGCCTGGACGTGGTGGCGGACTTCCCGGTGCCGGACGCCGGCCAGCGCCTCGCTCTGTGGGAGCGGTGCCTGGGCGGGCGTCTGCCCCGGGCCGGCGACCTGGACCTCGCCTTCTGCGCGGACCGCTTCGAACTGGCCGGCGGCTCGATCCGGGCCTGCGCGGTGACGGCGGCCTACCTCGCGGCGGAGTCCGGGGAGCCGCTCACCATGCGTCAGGTGGTGACGGCGGTCGCCCAGGAGTACCGCAAGCTGGGACGGCTGATCCTGGAGAGCGAGTTCGGGCCGTACGTGGCGGTGGCCGTGGACGTCTGAGGCGCGGGCCGCGCGGTCGCTCAGGCCCCCAGGGCGGGCCGGATCACGACCGTCGTGGCGCTGACCCCCTCGTAGTACATCTCGTCACCGGTCCAGTAGCCGTGGAACGAGGCCCCCCCGCCGTTGACGGTGTACATCCGGGCGGCGGCGTCTTCCAGCTGCTCCTCCTCGCCGGCGAACGCCTCCAGGGTGACGCAGTCGTCACCGTCCCGGGCGACCACCGCGGCGGCGTGGAACTGGCTCATCTCCCGGTCTCCCGGCTTCAGCGCGACGATGACGAACGCCTGGTTCACCTGGGGGTCGGCCGCCTCGTCCCGGGCGTGCCGGAACTGCCTGGCCATCCTGCGGTTGGTCTCGTCCTTCGGCGCCCCGAAGAACTCCTCGCGGTCGCCCTTCGCCTTGCTGTTGGTGTCGATCACGCTGGCGTCGACGCCGTGCTCCAGACTGCGGACCCGATTGTTGATGATCTCCTCCGCCACGTGCAGGCACTGGTTGAGGACCGGCCCGCCCAGCGAGTACCGGTGGTACGTCGCAGCGCCCAGCTGCGTCTGCGCCCCGTCGTCCACCAGGGCGGGCGCGATTCCGGTCCGGGCGTCGTCGCGTACCCAGATCACCGGCGCGCCGTCCTGGATGGCGAACGCGCCGGAGTTCGAGATGCGCATCTCGCCCATGCCCGGCACCTGCTGGTCGGTGAACCTCTGCACCGACCCGGTCGCCCGGTCCGGCTCCGTGCCGTGTTCCGCCGCCCGTTCCCGTGACGCGGCGGGCGCGGGCCCGGCGAGGACACGGCGGGCGTTGTCCTCGGCGGCCCGCTCGAAGCGGTCGGACGGATCGCTCACCCGCAGCCCGTCGCCCCTGTCGGTGCCCGACACCGGGCCCTGGCGCTGCTGGACGACATGGGTGAGTTCATGGGCGAGGGTGTGCCTGTCGCCGCCGCCGTCACCGATCACGACATGGCTGCCGGAGGTGTAGGCGCGCGCTCCGATGGCGCGGGCCGAGCGGGCGGCGGCGGCGCCGGTGTGCAGGCGCACGTCGGAGAAGTCCGTGCCGAAACGGGACTCCATGTCCTGGCGCACCGGTGCCGCGAGGGGCTTGCCGGCCGAGCGCAGGACCTCGTGCACCCCGGTGTCCGACTCCTGCGGAGCGGACGCGTGGCGGGCGCGGCGGGCGATCATGCCGGTCGCCGCGGCGTTGCCCGCGCCGCGCTGCGCCGCGCGCAGCGCGTCGGCGGTGAGCGGGGGCGGTACGGCGGCGCCACCGGGGGACGCCTTTCGCCCGGCCGCGGGGCCGGGTGCCGTCCGCTCGTTCTCGGCCCGCTCGGCGCGCGACCTGGACGTCCGCATCTGCTGCCTCCTCGTCGACGCGCCCTCGGCGCGGCCCCCAGTGGACCGCGCGGGCGCGCGGGGCGTCCAGGTCCGTACGGGCAGAACGGGGGCAAGTCCGAGTGGCGGGGCGACGGTCGGCGCGGGCAGGGAAAGGCAGCGCCCCTGCCCCCGGTCGGGTCCGCGCGTACCTGTCGCCCCCGCCGACCCGCCGCGCAGACTCGGCCTGGACACAGGTGACCGACCCGCAAGGACCCGAAGGAGCGAGCATGCCGACGTACCTCACCCCGGGCGTGTACGTGGAGGAGGTGCAGTCCGGTGCCCGGCCGATCGAAGGCGTCGGCACCGCCGTCGCCGCGTTCGTCGGGTTCGCCGAGACCGGCCCGTTCCACACGCCGACGCTGGTCACCAGCTGGGACCAGTACACCCAGCTGTTCGGCGGCTTCACCGAGGGCACGTACCTGGCCCATGCGGTCTACGGGTACTTCGCCAACGGCGGTGGCGCCGCGTACATCGTGCGGATCGGTGGCTCCGCCGAGGACGCCTCCGCCCCGGCGGCCGGCGGTGACCGGGCGACGGAGCCGAAGGCGGCGCAGCCGGCGGAGCTGGGCGGCTTCCTGGTCGCGGCCCGCCCGGGCGCCTCCGGTCTGTCGGTGGAGATCGCCGACGCCGACGGCGAGAACCCGCCGGAGGACCGCTTCAAGCTCCTGGTCCGCCAGGGCACCCAGGTGGTGGAGACCTACGAGGCGTCCGCCCGTAAGAACGTCAAGGGCTACCTGGTCACCCAGGCCCGCTCCTCCAAGCTGATCGAGGTCACCGAGCAGCAGGGCGCCCCGCAGAGCAGGCCCGCCAACCAGACCGTGGCGCTGGCCGACGCCCCGGCCGCGCCCGCCGCTCCCGGCTCCGGCGAGGTGGCCCGTCTCGGACCGGCCGAATACGTCGGTGACGCCGGGGCCCGCACCGGGTTCGGCGGCCTGGAGACCATCGACGAGATCACCATGGTCGCGGTGCCGGACCTGATGAGCGCCTACCAGCGCGGCGACATCGACGCCGAGGGCGTGCGCACCGTGCAGCTCGCGGTGATCTCGCACTGCGAGCAGATGGGCGACCGGGTCGCGGTCCTGGACACCCCGCCCGGGCTGACCGCCCAGCAGGCGCGCACCTGGCGCAACGACGAGGCGGGCTTCGACTCCCGGTACGCCGCGCTCTACTACCCGTGGGTGCGGGTCTTCGACCCGGCCGCCGGCCGCAACACCACCGTCCCGCCGAGCGGTCACATCGCCGGTGTGTGGGCGCGCAGCGACGCCGAGCGCGGCGTGCACAAGGCGCCCGCCAACGAGGTGATCCGCGGCGCGGTGGACCTGGAGCTCCGGCTCAGCAAGGGCGAGCAGGACCTGCTGAACCCGATCGGCGTGAACTGCGTGCGGGCCTTTCCCGGCCGGGGCATCCGGGTGTGGGGCGCCCGCACCCTCTCCTCCGACCCGGCCTGGCGCTATCTGAACGTGCGCCGCCTGTTCAACTACCTGGAGGAGTCGATCCTCCTGGGCACCCAGTGGGTGGTCTTCGAGCCGAACGACGACCGTCTCTGGTCGAGCATCCGGCGCAACGTCACGGCGTTCCTCACCGAGGAGTGGCGCCGGGGCGCGCTCTTCGGCCGTACCGCCGAAGAGGCGTTCTACGTGAAGTGCGACCGCGACAACAATCCGCAGGAGTCCATCGACCAGGGCCGGGTCGTCTGCGAGATCGGCGTCTCGCCGGTCAAGCCCGCGGAGTTCGTGGTGTTCCGGCTGGCCCAGTTCTCCGACAGCACCAGCCTCATCGACGAGTGACCCCGGGACCGTGGAAGAACGGCTCCGCAAGGAAAGGTGACAGACAGTCATGGCAACGGGCGATGCTCTTTCCACCCATGTCTTCGGCGTGCAGCTCGGCGGCTACCTGGTCGAGTCGATCCAGGAGATCAGCGGGCTGACCGTCGAAGAGGACGTCGTCGAGATCAAGCAGGTCAGCGCCGAGGGCAAGCAGATCATCCGCAAGCAGCCCGGCGGCCGGCAGGCAGGCGAGATCACGATCACCCGGGGACTCGACCAGAGCAGCGAGTTCACCACCTGGATCAAGGAGACCCTGAACAACGGCGCCGTGAACGCCGCGCGCCAGAACCTCACCATCGAGATCAAGGACACCGAGGGCAACACGGTCCGCCGCATCCAGCTGATGCAGGGCTGGGCCTCCAAGTGGGAGGGGCCCTCCCTGAGGGCGGGCGAGTCCTCCGCCGCCACCGAGACCGTCACGATCGTGTTCGAGGAGATCATCGTCGAATGAGGCGCCGAACGGTGACGGCGGGCAACCTGGACGAGATCCTCCAGGCGACGGCGCCCGCCCCGGCGACCGAGCAGGCGGCGGCACCCCCCGCCGCCGCCCCGCCGCCACGAGAGGACCACGGGCTGCGCACCGAGTTCGAGTTCGAGCTGCCGCGCGGATACGTCGACGAGGCGGGTACGGTGCACCGCCACGGCGCGATGCGCCTGGCCACGGCGCGGGACGAGCTGCGGCCCCAGATCGACCTGAGGGTCAAGGAGAATCCGGCGTACCTGAGCGTGGTGCTGCTGAGCCAGGTGATCACCCGGATCGGCTCCATCACCGATGTGCACGCCGGGATCGTGGAACGGATGTACGCCACCGACGTCGCCTTCCTCCAGGACTTCTACCGCCGCGTCAACAGCGAGGGCCACACCCGGGCGGCGGTGACCTGCCCGCACTGCGAGGGCGGCTTCGAGGTCGACCTCTCGGGTGGGCGCCTGGGGGAATCGTGACGTACGCCCTTCCCCGGCTCCGGGAGGAGATCGCGTACGTCGCCTATCACTTCCACTGGCCACGTGAGGAGATCCTCGACCTGACCCACGACGAACGCCGGCAGTGGGTGGCCGAGATCGCCCGCATCAACACCCGTGTGAACGAAGGTGGCTGAGCGCATGGCATGGCGGGACAGACTGCGCCGCCGGGCCGCCGGGCCGATCGCCGCCGGCCCCTCGCGGCCGGCGGAGCGCGCCGGGGCCGAAGCGGGCGGTCCGTCCGGCGAGGACCCGCACCGGAGCGTGCCCGAGGCACCGGTTCCCGCCGTGCCCGGCGACTGGGACGGCGGCTGGCGCCGTACCCCGGCTCCGGTACTCACCGTCTCGCGGACCCCGCTCGGCGTCAGCGACGGCCTCGCCTTCCGGGCGGGCCTCGCCGCCTGGCAGAACCCGTCGTTCGACTCCGGCCTCGGCCACGCTCTGCTGCCCACGGCCCCGGCGGGCCTGGTGCGCGGCGTCACCCGCCCGGCCGCCCCGCACGCCACCCGGACCGGTGGGGGGCCGCTGCTGCTCCGGTCACTGCGGCCGGAGGGGACGGACGGGCCGCAGGACGGCGCGTCGGGCACCGGTGCGCCGGATGCCGGGGCCCCGGTCGGCGGTGCCCCGGTCGGCGCGGTCCGTCCGTCGGCCGGCCGAGCGCGGCCTGGGGCGCAGCGGTCCGGTTCGGCGTCATCCGGTTCGGCGTCGTCCGATTCGGCCTCGTCCGGTCGGATGCCGTCCGGTCGGATGCCGTCCGGTCCCGTCTCGTCCGGTCCCGTCTCGTCCGGGGAACCCGTGGTGGCGCGTCCCGGCAGCGACGGCGCCGCCGCGGGTAAGGGACGTCCGGACGAGGGGCCGCAACGCCGTGGCCTCACGTCCGCGGATTCTCCCGCCGTGCTCTCCGCGTCACCCTCCTCGTCACCTCCCGCCGTCCAACGGGCGGCGATGCCCGGCACCGGCCCGGTCGTGCCCTCCGCCGGCACCGGCCGCCGGCCGGCCACGCCGGAGATCCCGCTGGTGCGGCGAGTGTCGGTGGTCCCGGGCGCAGCCGCCGACCGAGCCACGGCCCGGCCCGGATCCGACGGGCCCGCGTCGACGACGCGGTCCGGCTTGCCCGAGCCGGACCCCGGACGCGCGTCCCGGCCGCCGTCCGGTACCGGGAGGCGTACCACCCCAGGCCCGGACGGCCGGCGCACCGCGACGGGGACGACCGGGCCACGGCCCGACCGGGAAGGCGGGGAGCCGGAGGCCTCCCCGGACTCCGGCGCCGACGTGTCCCACCCGGCCGTCCGGCTCCGCCCTGCGGGCCCCTCCCTGACCGTCGCCCGGCGCCCGGCCGGACCGGTGCGCCGCGTCCCCGCCCTGCGGCCCGCCACCGTCGAGGATCCCGGCGCCCCCTCCACGACGACCGCACCGGCCGGGACGAGACCGGCCGGGACGAGGGCGCGCTCGACCACCCCCGGGCAGGGCGCGGCCCCCCGCGCGCCGCTCGGCGCCCCGCTGAGCGAACTGCCCGCCACGGCGACGCCGTTGACCGAGGACGCCCCCGCCCCGCACCCCACGCCCGGCGCCAAGGCCGCCTCCGGCCCGGTGCTTCCCCTCGTCCAGCGCCGCGTGGAAGGCGCGACCGGCACCGAGGGCTCGTACGACGGCGCGGCAAGCCGCACGGCCCACGGCACCCCGGACGGCCCCGCCGCACCGGCCGGCACCCCGCACCGGCCCCCCGCCCGCACCGGGGCACGCGCGCGCGGCGGCCTGGGCGCACCGCTGCCCGCGCTGCCGCCGAGCGCCGGCCTGCCGGATGCCACCGCCTCCGGCCCGGACGGCCGGCGGGCTCCGGTACGACGGGACCGGGAGGCCCACGTCGCTCCGGTGCCGCCCACGACGGATCGCGAACGGACGCCCGCCGAGCGCGTGTCCCGCGCGACGGGAGACAACGGGGCGGACGCACCACTGCTGGGGACGGGTGACGTGCAGCGCCGCCTCGCGGCCGGCTCCTCCGGCGCGGACGCCTCGAAGCGCGGCCCCGCACAGAACGGGAACGGACCCGTGACGCCCCTGGTGGCGTCGTCCCCGGCCACCGCGCCCCAGGGCCCGGTGCCGGAAGCCGCCGCAGACGAGGCGGGCCCCGCGCGGAACGCGCGACGACCCGGCACGGCGTCCGGCGGCGGGCCGGGCTCCGACGGGCAGCGGCACCGAGTCCCCGCCGCCCCGGGCCCGCTCGTCGTCGCCCGGCGCGCGGCCGAAGGCACGGCGGGTACCTCGGGTGCTCGGTCCCTCGGCCCGGGAGCCCTCCCGGTGACCCGCTCGGCGGCGCACTCCGCTCCGGCGGCACCGCGTACCCTCTCCCTGCTCGCCGCGCGCCCGCTCTCCCTGAACACCCGGCCCCCGGAAGGGGCGGCACCGCCCGCCGCCCGCACCGGCAGCCGTCCCGTGGTGGCGGCCCGCTGGCCCGCCACCACGGCTGCCGCCCGCACCGACCCGGCCCAGTCGTCGGCCTCTCGCGCCGGGGCACCGGTTGCTGCCCGGACGGCCCCCGCCCAGCCGCCCGCCTCCCGTTCCGGGATACCGGCTGCCACCGGGATCGCGCCGGCACAGCCGCCCGCCTCCCGTTCCGGAGCACCGGCTGCCACCGGGGCCGTCCCGGCACAGCCACCCGCCACCCCCTTCGACTCCGACGCACCGGCCGCCCCTCGGGACTACCCCGTGCCGCCCGCACGTGGGCCCGCGCGGCCGACGCCGGGCGGGCCCGCGGGCGCCCCGGCGAACCCGCCGATCCAGCGGGCCGCGGCCGGCCACCGCGGACCGGAGGACCCGGGCGTACGGCCCACCGGCTCCGCGGCCTCCGTTCAGCGCGTCCCGGTCGTCCGGCCCGCGCCGTCCCACCCGGAGACTCCCGGGCCCGGGGCGCTCCCCCCGTCCGCGGCGGTACCGGCGCGGCCCCTCCCGGTGACCGCCCCGCAGGCACCACCGCTCGCGGACCGCCCGCCGGCCACGCCGGCGCCGGCAACGGCGGGAACCGCCCCCGTGGTCCGGCGCAAGAGCGCCGGGCCCGGCGGCG
Organism: Streptomyces sp.; assembly: GCF_035645055.1. Taxonomy (GTDB): domain Bacteria; phylum Actinomycetota; class Actinomycetes; order Streptomycetales; family Streptomycetaceae; genus Streptomyces. Next base: position 87,278 of record NZ_DASQNH010000007.1, read on the forward strand.
CGTCCGGCGCGACGGCGACCTCGGTCCAGCGCACCGGCTCCGGCGCCGGTGACCGCGTATCCCCGAGCGTGCCCGCCGAGGCGGGACCGGCGCGCGGCGGCCCGCGGCCGGCGTCCGCGTCCGCCACGACGTCCGCCTCCGGCAAGGGTGCGGCCCGGCGGGCCGAGTCGGCGCCGGATCCCGGCCTCGACCTGGACGACCTGGCGCGCCGCCTGCTCGACCCGGTGGCCCGGCTGCTGCGCGCCGAACTGCGGCGCGGCAGGGAACGCACGGGCCGCCCCCACGACGGACGCCGCTGAGGCCACGGGACGGATGAGGTCAGGGAACCGATGAGGTCAGGGAACCGATGAGGTCAGGGAACGGATGAGGTCAGGGAACGGATGACGGACCAATGACGGACAGCATCTTCGCGACGAGCGTGTTCTTCCGGCTCGCGATCGGCGGCAACGACCTCGGCGCCTTCCACACCTGTTCCGGCATGGGTGCCGAGGTCGAGATGGAGAGCTACGCCGAGGGCGGCAACAACGGCTTCACCTGGCAGCTGCCCGGGCGCGTGACCTGGTCGAACATCACGCTCACCCGCCCGGTCACCGCCGACACGGCGAAGATCGGCCGCTGGCTCGACGAGACGCTGAAGCGGGTGGAACCCAAGGACGGCGAGATCGTGGCGCTGAAGCCGGACCTGACCCGGATCATCAGCTGGCAGGTGTTCGGGATCGTCCCGGTGCGCTGGCAGGGGCCGTCCTTCGACCCCGCCAGCTCGGAGCCGGCGGTGGAGACCCTGGAGATCGCCCACGAGGGTCTGCGCCCGTCCTGACCCACCTCATCAGCCGCCCCGCCACGCGTTCACTTCGGAAAGGAAGTCCCGGCATGTCCCCAGCGGTCCGCTCCAGCCGGGCCAGGGCCCAGCTGACCCTGAAGGAGCCCCCCGCTTCGGTCGGCGCGAAGCCCGGCGGGACGATCGCGCGGCTCGACCTGCAGTTCAACCCTTCCACCCTGGAACTGCGCAAGACCACCGAGTGGCGGCGTTCCCCCTCCCGGATGGCGGAGCAATCGGCGCTGCCCGAGTTCGTCGGCAGCGGCCCGCGCGAGCTGAGCCTGGAGGTGTTCCTGGACGCCACCGCCACCCACGACAACTCCGTGGAGCAGGCGGTGGAGAAGCTGATGAAGGCGTGTGTGCCGACCCCGGCCAGCCTGGGCCGCAAGAAGCCGGCCAGCCCGTGGGTGCGGTTCGAGTGGGGCACCGCGCGGACGACCTCGTTCGACGGGGTGCTCTCCAGCCTGTCGGTGACCTACACCCTCTTCGACGTGGACGGCAAGCCGCTGCGGGCCACCTGCGCGCTGTCGATCGAGGAGGCGAGCGTCGATCCGCCGGGCCAGAACCCGACGTCCGGCGCGCGCACCGCCCGCAGTACGCACACCGTGGTGGCGGGCGACAGCCTGGCCCTGCTGGCCTGGCGGGAGTACGGCGACGCGACGGCCTGGCGGGTCATCGCGGAGGCGAACGGAATCGACGACCCGATGGCGCTCGTGCCCGGCACCGAACTGGTGGTGCCGGGGCTGCGGGACGCGGGCGGTGAGGAGGAGCGGTGACCACACCCGAGGGACGGGGCGGCCGGTCGTTCGCGGCGGACCCCGTCATCGAGACGCCCGCCGAACTTCCGCCGGTATGGGCCGCCCAACTGGTCGGCTGCGTGGTGGACGAGAACGTGGGCCTGCCGGACGCGGCGCAGCTCACCTTCCGTGACCCCGACCACGAGTTCCTGGGGGCGACCGGCATCACCATCGGCACCCCGCTCAGGGTGTCGGTGGTCACCGTGTCCGGGCAGGCTCGCGAGCGGCTGTTCGACGGCGAGGTGACGGCCCTGGAGGTGGACCGGGACCGCACGGGCTCGTTCACGGTGGTGCGTGCCTACTCCCGGGCGCACCGCCTCCAGCGGGGCCGGAAGGTGGTGGCGTACCGGAACATGACGGCGGCGGCGATCGTCCGCAAGGTGGCCGCCGGGGCGGGGCTGGCCTGCGGGACCGTGGAGGCCGCGCCGGTCACCTACCGGCAGCTCTCGCAGGCGAACGTGTCCGACTGGGACTTCCTGCAGTACCTGGCGGCCGAGAGCGGCGCGCAGGTGCGCGTCGACGACAAGGGGCTGCTCCAGTTCACCCGGCCGCGCAAGGCGTCCGGGGCGCCCGCGCCGTCGACCTCGGCCGCCCGGGACCCGATGGTGCTGGAGTACGGGCGGAACCTGCTGGCGCTGCGGGCCTCGCTGTCGGCCGCGGCCGGCGCGTCACAGGTGGAGGTGCGCGGCTGGGACGTCACCACGAAGCGGCCGCTGGTGGCCCGGCAGCCGTCGGTGGACAGCGACACGGTGGTGCCGGGCCTGAGCCCGGCGTTCGCCGCCCGGTTCGGCAGGTCGGCGAAGCTGACCGTCACGGACACCCCGTACCGCACCCAGGCGGAGACGACGGCGGTCGCGGACGCGACGGCCGCCCAGGTGAGCGCGGCCTTCGGAGAGCTGGAGGCGGTGGCGGAGGGCAACCCCCGGCTGCGGGCGGGCAAGCCGGTGGCGCTCGGCAACGTCGGGCAGGCGTTCTCGGGCAAGTACACGGCGACGGCCGTGCAGCACGTCCTGGAGCCGCACGGCGGGTACCGGACGACGGTGTGGGTGAGCGCCAGCCCGGACCGCTCCCTGACGGGTCTGGTCACCGGCGCCGGCGCGCCGAGCCACGGGCCGCGCATGCCGGGGCTGGCGATCGGCGTGGTGACGGACGTACGCGAGCCGGGCGGCGCCGAGAGCGGCGCGGTGAGGCTGAGGTTCCCCTGGCTGGACGACACGTACACCACCGACTGGGTGCGCACCGTGCAGTGGGGCGGCAGGGGCGGCGGAGGCGTGGTGAGCCCCGAGGTCAACGACGAGGTCCTGGTGGGCTTCGAACAGGGCCTGCTGGACAGCCCGTACGTCATCGGAGGGCTCTACAACGGCGTCGACAAGCCGTCGCCCCACGACGTCCCGCTCATCGACAGGACGACCGGCCAGGTCAACCGCCGCTCCGTCGTGTCCCGTTCGGGCCACCGGGTGGAGCTGCTGGACGCGAGGGCACCGGGTCCGTCCGGCGTCAGGCTGACGACCGGTGACGAGCGCCTCGAAGTGTTCCTGGACGACCGGCGGGACCGGATCGAGCTGACGGTGTACGCCAAGGGCCGGCAACCCCTCACCTCCGTCCTGCTCGACAGGCAGGGCATCACCCTGGACGCGGGACGGGGCGACGTGAGCGTGTCGGGCCGGAACGTGGACATCCAGGGCCGGGTCGGGGTGAAGGTCGGCGGCCGTTCGGTGAGCGTCACCGGCAGCTCGGACGTCACCGTCGACGGCGGCCTGCTGGGCGTTCTGAAGGCGAAGCTCATCCGGATCAACTGACCCCGCCCGCCCCGGCCTTCCCGCTCCCCGGCTTTCCCGCTCTCCGGCCCTTCCCGCTCTCCGGCCCTTCCCGACTCACCTTCCTTCCCGATCCCCGGACCTCCCGGTTCCCCGATGTCCCGATTCCCCAAGGAGCAACGCATGCCGGCCGCAGCCCGTACCGGTGACCCCACCGACCACGGCGGTGTGATCGCCACCCCACCGCCCGGCGCCGCCGCGGCCGTGGCCCGCGTGCTGATCGGCGGCCGACCCGCCGCCGTCGTGGGCAGCCTGCACACCTGCCCGGTGCCGCCGCACGCGGCCACGGGCCCGGCCAACGTGGTCCTGCCCGGCCCGGCCGCGGCCACCGTGCTGATCGGCGGGGTACCGGCCGCGCGGGCGCGCGACCGGACCGCGTGCGGCGCGATGATCCTGACCGGTGCCCCGAACGTCCTGATCGGGGGCGTGTGATGAGCGAGCGGTTCATCGGGCGCGGCTGGGCGTTCCCGATGCGGGTCGGGCCGACCGGCGGGATCGCCATGGTCGAACGGGAACGGGAGATCGAGGAGGCGATCCGCCTGGTACTGGGCACCGCACCCGGCGAGCGCCCCATGCGCCCGGAGTTCGGCTGCGGCATCCACGACTACGTCTTCGCCCCCGGTGACGGCGCCACCGCCGGACGCATCGCGCAGCAGGTGCGCGAGGCCCTCGAACGGTGGGAGCCGCGCGTCGCGGTGGACGACGTGGTGGTCGCCTTCGACGCCGTCGAGGACGGCACCCTCTACATCGACGTGCACTACACCGTGCGTTCCACCAACGACCGGCGCAATCTGGTCTTCCCCTTCTACACGATCCCCTCCGAGGCGGGGGCCCCAGCGGGGGCCGAGGACGGGGGCACGGACTGATGGCCCTGCCCTCCCCGAACCTGGACGACCGGCGGTTCCAGCAGCTCGTCGACGAGGCGAAGCGGTACGTGCAGCAACGCGCCCCCGAGTGGACCGACCACAACGTCTCCGACCCGGGCGTCACCCTGATCGAGACGTTCGCGTACCTCGTGGACCAGCTGCTGTACCGGCTGAACCGGGTCCCGGACAAGAACTACACCGCGTTCCTCGACCTGCTGGGCATCCGCCTCTTCCCGCCGGCGGCGGCCGTGGCCGAGGTCGACTTCTGGCTGTCGGCGCCGCAGCCCGACACGGTGGCGCTGCCCGCGGGCACCGAGGTGACCACCGCGCGCGGCGAGACCGACGAGGCCGTGGTGTTCGCGACCACGGACGAACTGCGGGTCCTGCCCGGCGAGTTGATCCGCCTCGTGACCGCGTACCGTACCGGTGAGCAGACCGACCGGACCGGAATGCTCGCCGAAGGCCGCGACATCCCCTGCTTCCAGGCCACGCCGGAGCCGGGTGACGCGCTGCTGTTCGGCCTGCCGACGGCGGTGCCCCGCTGCATCGTCGCCGTCCGCCTGGACAGCCGCGTCGAGGGAGTCGGCGTGGACCCGCGCCAGCCGCCCCTCGTGTGGGAGGCGTGGGACGGCGGCGGCTGGCGGGTGTGCGAGACCGGCCCGGACACCACCGGCGGGCTGAACCGTCCCGGTGAGGTCATCGTGTACGTACCGGCCGGGCACACGGCGTCGGTGATCGGCGGGACGCGCGCCGGCTGGCTGCGCTGCCGCGTCACCGAGGCGGAGCCGGGCCAGCCGTTCTACTCGGAGTCCCCCACGGTGCGCGAGGCGGCGGCCTTCACCGTGGGCGGCACCATGTCCGTCGAGCACGCCGAGACCGTGACCGACGTGCCGCTCGGCACCTCGGAGGGCGTCGCGGGACAGACGTTCCGGCTCGGCCGCCCGCCCGTCCTCCTCGACGGCGAGCCCCCCGCGGTGGAGGTGTCCTCGGCCGAGGGCTGGCAGCGCTGGGACGTGGTCGAGCACTTCGGCCGCTCCGGCCCCGACGACCGGCACGTCCGGGTGGACGCCACCACCGGTGAGTTCGCCTTCCCCCCGGCGCTGCGCGAGCCGGACGGCTCGCTGCGGCAGTGCGGCGCCGTCCCGCCCAAGGGCGCACAGGTGCGGGTGGCCCGCTACCGCACCGGCGGCGGCCCGGCGGGCAACGTGGCCCGCGGCGCGATCTCCGTGCTGCGCAGCTCCGTTCCGTACGTCGCCCGGGTCACCAACCGGGAGGCGGCGCGCGGGGGCGTCGCCGGGGAGACCGTCGAGAACGCCAGACTGCGGGCCCCGCAGGCGCTGCGGATGCAGGAGCGCGCGGTGACCGCCGAGGACTACGAGATCATCAGCCGCCGGGCGGCGCCCTCGGTCCGCCGGGTCCGCTGCCTGCCCGCCGCGGACGGCGAGGGCGCGGTACGGGTGCTGGTGGTGCCGGACGCGGTGGCCGACGAGGGCGACGACCGGCTCCGCTTCGAACAGCTGATCCCCTCGGACCAGGTCCTCGAAGCGATCACCACGAGCCTCGACGAGCGACGCCTGATCGGCACCCGCGTGGTGGTGGAGCCGCCGGTCTACCAGGGCGTCACCGTGGTGGCCCGGCTCGTGGCGGCGCCGGGCGACACCGACGCGGTGCGCGAGGCCGCACTCGACGCGCTGTTCCGGCACCTCAACCCGCTGCGCGGGGGGCCGGACGGCACCGGGTGGCCGTTCGGGCGGCCGGTGCAGTACGGGGAGGTGTTCGGCGTGCTGCAACGCGCCACCGGCAACACGCTCGTGGAGGAGATCCGCCTCTTCCCCGCCGATCCGATCACCGGCCGGCGCGGCGCGCCGACGGACCGCATCGACGTGGCCCCGGGCGCGCTGGTCTTCTCCTACCAGCACCAGGTGGTCGTCACGGCGGCCGAACCGGGAACCGGGGGAGAGGTACGGAGATGACCAGCGCCGCCACCGCCGCGGAACCGGAGGCACCACGATGAGCCGCGCCGCCGTACCCGGCCTGCCGAGCAGGTACCCGATCGGCGAGCAGTTGCCCGCCCTGTACGCCGACGACGACTTCGCACAGCGGTTCACCGCCGGCCTCGACACCGTCCTCGCCCCGGTGTTCGCGACCCTGGACAACCTGACCGCCTACCTCGACCCCCGGGTGGCCCCGGCCGACTTCCTGACCTGGCTGGCGTCGTGGGTGGGCGCCCCCGACGACCCGCAGTGGCCGGAGGAACTGCGCCGCGAGGCGGTCGTCCGCGCGGTGGAGCTGCACCGGTGGCGTGGCACCGCACGCGGCCTGGTCGAGGGCCTGCGGCTCGCACTCGGCGTGCACGCCGAGGTGTCCGGGGACGGCGGCGCGGCGTGGTCGGGCACCCCCGGCGCCGACCTGCCGCCGAAGTCCCCCACCGGGCCCCTGGTCCGCGTGTGGCCTGGCCGCGCGGCACGGGTCGACCCGGACAGGGTGCGCGAGATCGTCCGGGCCATGTGCCCGGTGCATACCGTCTGCCGGGTGGAGATACTGCCCGGCCCGCCCGCCGACGAAGGGAGGTGACGCCATGCGCGCATGTCCCTCGTGCGGGGCGTCCAACGGCCCCACGGACGACTTCTGCGGCAACTGCGGCGCGTACCTGGGCTGGTCGGACACGAGCCCGCCCCCCGGTACGTCCCCGGAGCCCCCGGCCGCACCGGACCCGACCCCTCCCCAGGCGGCCGAGCCGGCGCCCGCCGCACCTCCCCGCACCGCGTCGTCACGGCCCCGGCCGACGCCCCGGAACCGCGGGGAGACGGGGGAGCCGAGTACCACGACCACGGCGGGATCACCGGGGGCCGACGACGAGGGGCGCGGCACCGCCTCGGGCCGGGAGAGGACCGGGAGCGCCCCGCCCCGGCCCGAACCGGACGAAACCCGCCCCGAGCGTCCCACTCCCTCCCCGGCACCGGAGCCCTCCGGCTCCGCGGACGCCGTGCTGCCCGTACGCCCCGCGAGGCCGATGGCCCGGCGTCCCGTCGTACGACCGGCGGCGGTGGCGGTACCGGACGAAGGGGCGGGCGTGCCCTGCCCCGCCTGCGGCGCGCTCAACTCGCCGGACCGCCGGTTCTGCCGCCGCTGCGCGACCGCGCTGAACGCCGCCCCGAAGCCCGCTCCACTGCCGTGGTGGCGGTCCGTGTGGCCACTGCGCCGCCGGGTGCGGGCCGGCTCGGGCCGGGCGGCGCGCCTCCTGATGACCCTGGCCGTGCTGGCGGCTCTGTGCGCGGGCGGCCTCCTGCTGCTGCCCGCCGGACGTGCCTTGGTCGAGGACACCCGGGACAAGCTGAGCAAGGCCAAGCCCGTGACCCCCGTGGCCGTCGAGGCGAGCGCCGGGGTACCCCGGCACCCGGCGACGAACACCACGGACGGGCTGAGCAACCGCTACTGGGGCGCGCCGGCACCGGGCGCCTCGGTGACCTACACCTTCCGCAAGCCGTTCCGGCTGGTCGACCTGATCATCACCAACGGCGCGTCCAAGTCTCCGGAGTCCTACGCCCACCAGGCACGCGCGCTCCAACTGAACCTGGAGGTGACGACGCGGGACGGCGAACGCCACCACAGGAAACTCACCCTCAGCGACAAGCCGGGCCCGCAGACGTTCCCGACCCCCATCAGCGACGTGAAGACGATCCGCCTGGTCCTCCGTTCACCCGTCGGCCTCACCCCGGGCCGCCACCTGGCCCTGGCGGAGGTGGAGTTCTTCGCCCGAAGCTGAACCCGAACCCACCCCGCCTGGGGAAGAAGGCGGTGACTCAATTGCCGGTGGCGGCAGTTCGTGTACCTGCGTCGAAGTCGTACTCCAGGACGTAGGAGGCGGCGTCCAGCGTCATCTCGTTGACCTCGACGGGCTGGCCCTGGTCCGTGAAAGCGGTGCGGCAGATGAGGATGACCGGAGTGCCCGCGGACATGCTCAGCTGTGCCGCCTCGTCCTTCGACGGCATGCGTGAGCGGATCTCTTCGCGGAAGTGCACGGGCTCGTATCCGAGTTCGGCGAGCCTGGCGTACGTTCCGCCTGGTCCGGTGTCCTCCTGGGTGAGGGCGGACCCGGCGACCAGAGCCATGGGAAGGTAGCTCGTTGCGAGCAGGACCGGCTTGCCGTCCAGGCCCAGTCGACCTCTGGAGGTAAGCGGTGCGTGCGTGCCGTCACCTCATCCCGTGGGCGTCATTCGAGGCGGTTCGACGGCCGAAACCGGCACTGCCGCGTTCGCGGCGGCAGGAGTAAGGAGTGTGCGCGGATGAGCTTCCTGATCGACCGGTACGCCGTTGTTCGCGCGTGGCGTGAGCTTCTGAGCATGATGAGAAATTCAGGACCTCCCACCCGGCGTGGTGGTTCATGAGAGCCATGTTGGTGAGCCCAGCGCCGGACCAGTCGGCTTGCCGCTGTTTAAGGAAATCCTTAAACTGATGACGCTGGTGTCGAGGGGAGTCGTCTTGAGCTGGGCGATCAAGGTCACCGATGAGTACGCGGAGTGGTTCAGGCGGCTGATCAAGGAGGACCTCGGTTCTGCCGCCCAGATCGCCCAGGCCGTCGCCGCCCTACGTGACGCAGGCCCCACCCTGGGGCGTCCCCTCGTGGACCGGCTGAAGGGATCGGAACTGCATCACCTCAAGGAGCTGAGGCCGGGGTCAGGCGGCCGGTCCGAGATCCGGATCATCTTCGCCTTCGATCCGACCCGTTCAGCCCTGTTACTCCTCGGGGGCGACAAGGCAGGAAACTGGGAGCGCTGGTACCGCGACAACATTCCTCTGGCTGAACAGCTCTACCGCGACTACACCGGTGACACGGAGGACTGAGGAGTAAGCATGCCCGAGAAGACCCCGCAGGACTGGGAGACCCTGGAGCAGGAGCTGTACTCGGCCGGCGTGGACCCCGCTGAGGTGGAAGCTGGTTCGCGTCGTCTGCTGGCGGAAGCCCGTGGGCATCAACTCGCTGAGGCGCGCAAGCAGTCCGGGATGGCCCAGAGGGACGTGGCTGCCCGTATGGGTGTGAGCATCGCTCGCGTGTCCCAGATCGAGCACGGTGAGGTCGCCACTCTCGATGTCATCGCACGTTACGTCGAAGCGCTCGGCGGCAGGTTGGACTTGGTTGCCGACTTCGGTGATCACACGCTGCGGATGCCGGCAAGTGGCGATCAGGGCAGCGCGGCGGCGTAGTTGGCCCGAAGGCTTTGCGTGCGGTGATGCGACGAACCGTCCGGCAGCGTTCCTCGGGGAACGGCAGGCTGGCTCCTCCTGCTCGATCCTGCCCTCGATTGACGCGAAACCGCAGGTCAGCAGGCGTGCGCTGGCGTGAGAAGTAGTGACTGGCGGGTCTCAACCAAGCGCCCACGCCCTCCGCGTGCCCAATCTTCGAGTGCACGCGGGTCCGGCCTGACGTGGGGGCCCGGCATCACGGGCTCAGCGCCTCTGATATGTGCGCACTGCTACCGGAATGTTCACTTCGCTGGCAGGAGATCTCATGCCCACGGGCCCGAAGCACCAACGTTTTATCTTCGTCGAGTTCAGCGAAGAGGGGCAGGAGAGCGGCTATTGCGAGGATTGCCGTTGCATGATCGGCGAAGACCATGACGGCGACGGAGGCAGCGAGTCGCTAAGCGTGCATGACGCGGCAGACATCTGGCTGTCGAACGGGATGGACGAGGACTACACGTTCGGCTACAGCGAGTCTGAGTTGAGGCGTGCCGCCGGTCTGAGCTGACCTACGACTCGCTGCGTCGACCGTCAGCCCACGCACTGGCCTGCGTGCCGCTCCCGGACAAGACCACCGGCGAGCCCCTGCACCACTACACCACCGCCGATGAGCCCGGCGGACGCCTCCGTCTTGCCTGCGGTAACCGCCGCGCCTCGCGCTGCCCGGCCTGCGCCTGGACCTACGCGGGCGACACGTACCACCTCATCCGCGCCGGCCTCGCCGGTGACGACCGCCGAGACATCCCCGCCACTGTCCGGGATCACCCGCGCGTCTTCGCCACCCTCACCGCACCCTCGT
>NZ_DASQNH010000008.1:0-80663 GCF_035645055.1 Streptomyces sp.
CCCTTGGCGACGGCCGCCATCCGGGCGCGCAGCTGGTCGCACTCGCCCGCGAAGACGAGCGGCGGATACGACTCGAGGTCCGCGATCACCTTGCGCAGAGCCTCGGGGTCGGGGTACTCGGGCTGCTGCGCCGCGGGCAGGTCTCGCCAGGTGTTGCCAGCGCTCGCGCTGGTCTTAGCGTTCACGGTCACGACCTCAACATTACGGGGTGAGGTGCGGGCTCCCGGACCGCGCCCAGCAAATGAGACGCACCCGACGATCCCCGGACACCGCCCGGGGCATGGGGTAGGGTCGCCGCATGTTCGCGCACTCGATCCAGACCTGCATCCAGAACTGGTGGTGGACCGCTTCTCCGGCGGCCCACTGACTGCGCGTACGCACGACTTCGCGAAGGCCGCCCGAGGGGCGGCCTTCGGTGTTTTCCCGGCCGTTCCTCATTCGATCACCACGAGTTCGATACTCACGGAAGAGGAACCATGGACCTGGCACGGCTCGCGCACGATCCCCGCCCCTTCGCCCTGCTCCGCCGCCGCACCCCCGGGCACGACCACGACACGGCCGAGCTGCTGCTCGGCCCGGTGACGGAGTACGAGCGGCTCGCCGACCTGCCCGACGAGGGCCTGGCCCTGGTGCCGTTCCGGCAGATCCGCGAGCGCGGCTTCGACGTCCGCGACGACGGCACCCCGCTGCTGGTGCTCACCCCCGAGGAGACCCACCGCATCCCGCTCGCCGAGGTTCTGGACCGGCTGCCGGCGCACGAGGTGCGGGTCGAGGGCGGCGGCTTCGACGTCGCCGACGAGGAGTACGCCGAGATCGTCGGCCGGGTGCTGGACGAGGAGATCGGGCGCGGCGCGGGCGCGAACTTCGTGATCCGGCGGACCTATCAGGGGCGGGTCCCGGGGTTCGGCCGCGCCGACGCGCTGGCGCTGTTCCGGCGGCTGCTGGCGGGCGAGCGGGGCGCGTACTGGACGTTCGTGGTGCACACCGGGGACCGGACGCTGGTCGGGGCCAGTCCGGAGGTGCATGTGCGGATGAGCGGCGGCACGGTCGTCATGAACCCGATCAGCGGGACGTACCGCTATCCCGCCGACGGACCCACCCCCGAGCACCTGCTCTCCTTCCTCGCCGACGGCAAGGAGATCGAGGAGCTGTCGATGGTCGTCGACGAGGAGCTGAAGATGATGTGCACCGTCGGCGACATGGGCGGGGTGGTCGTCGGGCCACGGCTGAAGGAGATGGCGCACCTCGCGCACACCGAGTACGAGCTGCGCGGCCGGTCCTCCCTGGACGCGCGGGAGGTCCTGAAGGAGACCATGTTCGCGGCGACCGTCACCGGCTCGCCCGTGCAGAACGCGTGCCGGGTCATCGAGCGCCACGAGACCGGAGGGCGCGGTTACTACGCGGGCGCGCTGGCCCTGCTCGGCCGGGACTCCGGCGGGGCGCAGACGCTGGACTCCCCCATCCTGATCCGTACGGCGGACATCGACGCGGCCGGACGGCTGCGGGTGCCGGTGGGCGCGACCCTCGTGCGCGGCTCGGACCCGGCGAGCGAGGTCGCGGAGACGCACGCCAAGGCGGCGGGGGTGCTGGCCGCGCTCGGGGCGCGTCCGTCCCGGCCGCGCGAGGAGGCCGTACGGCCGAGGCTGGCCGACGATCCGCGGGTGCGGGCCGTCCTGGACGGGCGGCGGGCCTCGCTGGCGCCGTTCTGGCTGCGGATGCGGGAGCGGTCCGCCGAGCTGGACGGGCACGCGCTGGTCGTCGACGGGGAGGACACCTTCACCGCGATGCTGGCGCATGTGCTGAGGTCGGCCGGGCTCGAGGTGACCGTGCGGCGCTTCGACGAGCCGGGGCTGCGGGAGGCGGTGCTCGCGCACGAGGGGCCGCTGGTGCTGGGCCCCGGGCCGGGCGATCCGGGTGACGCCGACGACCCGAAGATGCGGTTCCTGCGGGGGCTCACCGCCGAGGTGATCCGGGGGCACCGGCACGGGGTGCTCGGCGTCTGCCTCGGGCACGAGCTGATCGCGGCCGAGCTGGGGCTGGCCATCGTCCGCAAGGAGGTGCCCTACCAGGGGGCGCAGACGGAGATCGATCTGTTCGGGCGGCCGGAGACCGTCGGCTTCTACAACAGCTTCACGGCCCGCTGCGACGACGCGGCGGCGGCGGAGCTGGCGGCCCACGGGGTGGAGGTGAGCCGGGCGGCGAACGGAGAGGTGCACGCGCTGCGCGGCCCCGGCTTCGCGGGCGTGCAGTTCCATCCGGAGTCGGTGCTGACGCTGAACGGGGCGGCGGTGGTCCGGGAGCTGGTCGGTCAGCTGCGGGGCACCAGCACGTTCTCCGAGCGGCGGCCGGCCCGGTAGTCCAGGACGCATGTCGCGGCCCATCAGTCCGTCGAGGCGGAAGTCGAAGTCGGCGCGCGGGCCGACTGTGGCTGGTCACACCCGCGGCGGAGCCGCACATCGATACGGCCCGCACCCGTCAGGTGCCTCTGCGCAGGCGTTCCGTCAGGGCTCGGCCCTGCTGGGGGGAGGGGCGGGGTTCCGCCAGGCGGGTCAGCAGGCGGTCCAGATGGAGGTCCACGGCCGACTCGACCAGCTCGGCGTAGACCTCGGCGGCGAGGCGGGCCCGGTGCCGGGCGACGGTGGCCGCGACCAGGGCGATCAGCGCGGCCGGCCACCACAGGACGGCCAGCGGCAGATACAGCACCGCCCAGCCGCCGAGCGTGAACGCGGTGTCGAGGCGGGCGCGGGTCTCGGTGAGGGTGTCGCGGGTGGCGGCGGGCAGCAGCAGCCACAGCCGGGGCCAGACGGTGGCCAGGTCGATGCCGTACTCCTGGCGGAGCCGTACGGCGGGAGCGTGCAGCCGGTCGCCCAGCCAGGTCGGGTGCCGCGGCGGAACGAGTGCGAGCGCGTTGCGGCGGGCGGCGTCCTCGGCGCGGCCGCCGGCCCGGTAGGCGGCGTCCGCCGCGTGCCAGGCGGCGGACCGGCGGGCGGTGCGGCGGGCGGCGAGCGCGGTGAAAGGGCGTGGCCAGGCACCCGCGAGCGCGCGCTCCACGGGGCCGGCGAGGGCCTGGGCGAGCAGGCCCAGGCCGGCCGACAGCGGAAGCGCGGCCACGATCAGCAGGACCGCGCGGACCGCCAGGGCGTTCTGCCGGTCCGGCTCGCCCTGGGTGAGCGCGGCGAAGGCCTCCCCCAGGGCGCGCCAGTCGGACCAGCCGCTCCGGCCCAGCTCGGCCGCCGCCACGGCCACCATCAGATAGCCGAGGCCCGGCAGCACCAGCAGGGTGAACCAGCGTTCGGCCAGCCTGCGGCCCAGTTCGGCGAGGAAGCCCGTCACCCGGCGGCCCTCAGGCGTCCGCGACGAAGCTGAGCACCCGCTCGTGCACCAGGCACTCCGGGGGACCCTGCCCGGCCCGGCGCTGCTCGACGCGTCCGCAGCGGCCGGCCGGGCAGAGGTACACGCCCTCCACGGGCGGGCCGGGGGCGCCGACCGGGGTGGGGGCGTGCCGGGCGAGCAGGGGCCCGGTGACGGTGACGTCGAGGGAGCGCAGCACCTCGTCGAAGTCGGCGCCCTCGCGCAGGCGCCGCACCGCCTGTTCCAGGGCCGCTCGCCGGGGGCCGCTCAGCAGGCGCAGCGTGGCCAACTCCCGGCAGAATTCGGCATGCAGGTCGTCCTCGGCTGGTTCCACGGGTCGATCGTAGGGCGGACCGTCCCGCTCACGCCCCCGAATGGACATGCGCGGCCCAGCTGAGCGGGCGCTCCGGCCACCGCTCCCGCAGCCGCCGCGTCGCGAGGTGCAGGGCGAGGGCGGCGGGTGGGGCGCCGCTCGCCGGGCGGGGGGCGGGTACGGTGCCGCTCGGAACCGCACCGCTCGGGCCGGCGCCGCGTGGCCCCACCTCGTCGGCACCCGCGCCGTCCGGGTCTGGACCGCCGGGGCCCGTGGCCCCTGGGCCCGCGCCGCCCAGGTCCGTGTCGGCCGTATCCGCGCTGCCCGCACCGCCCGGACGTGTGTCACCGGGGCCGGTGGCGCCGGGGTCTGCCGCACCGGAGCCCGCACCGCCGGGGTCTGCCGCACCGGGACCCGCACCGCCGGGGTCTGCCGCACCGGGGCCGGTGGCGCCCGGACTCGCGCTGCCCGTAGCCGCGCTGCCCGGACCCGTGCGGCCCGGACCCGCACCACCGGGGCCCGCGCCGCCGGGGCCCGCACCGCCGGGGCCCGCACCGTCCGGACCACCCGCAACGCGGGCGCGGCCGGTGTGCGGGGTCGCGGGGCCGGACGCCACGAGGGCTTCCGTGGGGGCTGGGACCGGAGTACCGGACGCCCGGTCCGGCGAGGGGCCGTGTGCCCTGTCCGCCGCCAGTGTCTCGTACACCCCCCGGGCGATCTCCGCCGACGACTCGTCGTCGACGCGCCAGAGGGTGCCGATGACCTGGGAGAAACCGGCGAGTTGGAGGGAGGCTGCCAGGTGGAGGGCCTCGTCGGGGAGGCGGGTGCCGCCGACGGCGGTCTCGCAGGCCGAGAGGTAGGCGAACTCCGCGCCGGGCAGGTCGAGCCGGGAGACGTCCAGGACCGACAGTGCGCCGCCGGGCAGCAGCAGCCGTCCCTCGGAGGGGCGTTCCGGGTCCTGTACGCCGTGGCAGGCGAAGTGGGCCCAGGAGTGGGCGGTGAGGGCACGCCGTATCGACTCGGGACGGGCCGCGTCCCCGCTGAGCAGGGTGCCGCCCATGGCCGCGTGGGCCAGGCCCGCCTCGCGCAGGGCGCCCGGGAGCGGGGCGAGGCCGTCGAGTTCGGGGACGGCGACGATCAGCGGGCGGGCGTCCGCGGCGGGGGCCCGCCGGGCGCGGGCGCGCAGCAGGGCGGTGACACTCGGGGTGGAGGAGGACACCACCCGGTCCGGCACCTCCCCGGCGGCGTGCAGCGGCAGGAAGGACAGCGCTCCGGCGGGGCACCACCACAGCCGGGGCGGCGGCTCGCCGGGCGGCGGCGGCCCGGTGATGCCGAGGGCGTCGAGCACGGGCGCGGCGACCGTGCGCCACAGCCAGTCGAGCACATCGGCGACGGCCTGCTCGGCGAAGGCGCGGGCGAGGCCGGAGCGGGCCGCCGCGGCGGCGGCCGCGAGCAGCGTCCCGGCGCGCTCCCGGGCCTCGGTGTCGGAGTATTCGGGCAGGTCGCAAACCCTCAGGTCGGCCGCGTGGGGACCGGTCAGCAGCAGGGCGTGACCACCGGGGTCCGGGCCACCGGTGATCACGGCCACCGGCCCTTCGGCGCCCGCGGCGAGCAGCTGCTCGGCGCGGGGCGGGCGCAGGAAGTCCCGGAAGCCGTCGCGGGCGCGGATCGCCTCGAGGGTTTCCTGCCACTCGCGGGCCAGCCGGTGGCGGCGGTCGCCCTCCTCACCGGACGCACCCTCCCCGGCGGCCTGGTCCAGGGCTTTGCGCAGCGTGTCCAGCCGGGCGGCGAGTTCCGGTGCGGCGGCGGCCAGTTCCTCCGTCTCGGTGCGCAGTTCCAGTGCCTGGGCGGCGAGCACCCCACGGCCGGCCTCCACCAGTTCCAGTGCCTCGGCGGGCCGCCCGGCGGCCAGGGCGATCAGCCCGGCGAACGACCCGGCGGCGGCCACGCGGCCGAGCATCTCCTCCTGGTCCGCCCGGTCGACCCCGCGCCAGGCGAGCAGCGGCAGCGTCTCGATGGCGCTGCGGGCCGCGGCGAGCGACCGCTCGGTGTCCCCCGTCTCCCGCGCCACGGTGGCCAGTTCGAGCGCGGCCGAGGTGCGCACCAGGGCGGACTGGGCCGGGTCGGCGGCCAGTTCGGCGTTCACGGCGAGTTCCTCGTCGCGTACGGCGTCGTGGCCGCCGTCGACGCGGGCGATCTCGCTGAGCGCGCGGGACAGGGCGACCAGGGCACCGCCGCGTCCCGGCGCCTCGGGGGGCAGCCGGCGCAGGGCGGTCCGGGCGGCCTCGACCGCCCGGTCCAGGTCGGCCCGGTCGCCGCGGTGCCGGTGGCGTTCCCACAGGGCGTGGGCGTGGTTGGCGCGCAGGGCGGCGGCGCTGTGCTGGGGGTCGTCGCGCGGGTCGTCCCGCAGGGCCGCCTCGAAGTGGCGTACGGCGGTGTCGGCGGCCTCGGGCGGGGCGCCGGGCCGGCGGGCGCGGGCGAGGAGGACGCCGCCGAGGGCGTTCTGGAGACGGGCGCGCCACTGGTGGCCGGGTGTGGTGCCGGCGAGGGCGCGTTCGACGAGTTCCTGGGCGTGGTCGAGTTCGGCGGGGGTGTCGGTCTCCCGCGCGTACTCGACCAGCAGGCTCACCAGGGTGCCGAGGATCACCGGGTACTCGGCGCCGAACTCGGGTGTGGCGTCGGCGAGTTGCCGGGCCGCGGTGACGGCTTCGCGGAGCGAGGCGAGATGCCGGACCCGGGTGTACCGCTCGATCAGCGCCATGATCAGCCCGGCGGGCAGCTGGGCGGGCATGTCGGCCTCCGGCGGCAGGACGGCGAAGCCCTCGCGGCCGGCGGCGACCGCCTCGTCGAGCAGGGCGAGGTCGAGGGTGTCCCGGTAGCGGTTGACCAGGACCTCCGCCAGCCGGGCGAGGGCGCCGGCCCGGTCGGCGGGGGTGCCGGCCACCTCCAGGGCGCGGCGGGCGGCGGCTTCGGCGCGGTCGAGGCCGCTGCCCCGGTCCAGCTCGGACTGGGCGAGCAGCAGGTCGGCGAGGGTGCTGAGGGTCCGGCTGTGGTCGGCGTGCGGAGCGCCCGGCGCGGTCAGCCGGGTCACGGTGGCGAGGGCCCGGGTGAGGACCTCCGGGTCGCCGTGCTCGCGGTACTCGTGCATCGCGGCGGCGGCGTACGACGTCACCGCCTCCGCGCGCGGTCGGTCGCCGCTCAGGCCCTCGGCCATCAGCCGCAGGGCGAGTCGCCGGTCCGCGGGGTCGCCGCGCAGCTGGTAGCGGTACTGGTGGTGGCGGCCGAGGTCGGCGGCGTACCGGGCGGGCTCCGCGCGGTACAGCGTCGCGTAGGCCTCGATGGCCTGGTCCAGGATCTCGGGGTCGCGGCCGCGGGCGAAGCGCTGGGCGAGCACCCCGGCGTAGCTGCGCCGCATGGTGTCGTCGACGAGGTGGTGGTGGGGGTGGCCGCGCATGCGGCGCATCAGTTCCAGGGTCTCGTCGAGCAGGGTGACGTCCTTGCGCTCCTGGGCGGTGGCCTGGAGCAGGATGCCCAGCGTGTTCGCGGCCTGGCCCAGCCAGGCGCGGCTCGCCGGGTCCAGAGCGGCGAGCGCGGAGCGGGCCAGGGCCGGGGCGTCCTCGGCGAGGGAGGAGTCGCGCAGCCGTGCGGCCCGCTCGGAGAGGAGGCGGGCGAGATGGGCGGCGCGGGCCGGCGCGGTGTCCGGTGCGGCGGCCCGGTGGGCGGCGCGGGCGTGGCGGATCGCGGCTTCCTCGTCGGCGGGGTCGGCGTCCCGCGCGAAGCGCTGTTCCGCGAGGTGGGCGAGGAGATCGTGGACGATCCCGTGGGCCGAGGGGTTCGGGGGCGGGCCGTTCAGCGCGCGGGTGCCGCAGAGCAGGGCTGCGTCCAGGCACCAGGGGCGCAGCCAGTCCGGGGTGGCCGCGGCGCGGGCGCGGGCCGCGAGTCCGGCGGCGAGGCTGCCGGCGGCGAGCGCGGCGGCGGCGTCCACCTCGGCCGACGGGTCGACCAGGGGGCGCATGGCCGGGGGGACGGTCGCCCGCTCGGCGCGGTGCAGGACGGCGGCGGCGAGGAGGGCGGCCGAGAGTTCCGGCGCGTCCTCGCCGCCGGCCGCCGCCTTCACCGCCGCCGCGGACAGGGCGGCCAGCGAACCCGCCTCCACGGGCCGTGGGGGCGGCAGGGGCCTGCCGTCGCGTAACGCGGGCCAGACGGCGCGCAGCGCCGGCCCGTGCCGCTCCAGCAGGCCGCGCAGTCCCAGCGTGTTCCACCAGCCCGCCATGGCTCCCCCGTCCCTCAGTTCGGTCGACGCCCCGTCACCCGAAGAACACCCCGACCTCCTCGTAGAGTTCCGGCTTCACCCTTTTGAGCCGGGCGGTGGCCTCGGCGATGGGCACGCGGACGATGTCGGTGCCGCGCAGGGCGACCATGGTGCCGAAGTCGCCGTCGCGGACGCAGTCGATGGCGTGCAGGCCGAAGCGGGTGGCGAGCCAGCGGTCGAAGGCGCTGGGGGTGCCACCGCGCTGGACGTGCCCGAGGACGGTGGTACGGGCCTCCTTGCCGGTGCGTTTCTCGATCTCCTTGGCCAGCCACTCGCCGACGCCGGAGAGCCGGACGTGCCCGAAGGAGTCGAGCGTCTCGTCCTTGAGGACCATGTCGCCGTCCCTGGGCATGGCGCCCTCGGCGACGACGACGATCGGCGCGTACGACGCCCGGAACCGGGAGGTCACCCAGGCGCACACCTGGTCGACGTCGAAGCGCTGTTCGGGGATGAGGATGACGTTGGCGCCGCCGGCCAGCCCGGAGTGCAGGGCGATCCAGCCGGTGTGGCGGCCCATCACCTCGACGACGAGGACCCGCATATGGGACTCGGCGGTGGTGTGCAGCCGGTCGATGGCCTCGGTGGCGATGCCCACGGCTGTGTCGAAGCCGAAGGTGTAGTCGGTGGCCGACAGGTCGTTGTCTATCGTCTTGGGGACGCCGACGCAGGGGATCCCGTGCTCACCGGAGAGCCGGGCGGCGACCCCGAGGGTGTCCTCGCCGCCGATCACGATCAGTGCGTCGACCCGCTGTTCGGCCAGGTTCTCCTGGATCCGGCGGATGCCGCCCTCCGCTTTGAGGGGGTTGGTGCGCGAGGAGCCGAGGATGGTGCCGCCGCGCGGGAGGATGCCGCGTACGGCGGGGATGTCGAGGCGCGTGACGTCGCCCTCCAGGGGACCGCGCCAGCCGTCCCGGTAGCCGGTGAAGTCGTAGCCGTACTCCTGCACGCCCTTGCGGACGATGCCCCGGATGACGGCGTTGAGCCCGGGGCAGTCGCCGCCTCCGGTCAGTACTCCGACCCGCATGGAAAGTCCCTTCGCCGGGTTGCCGTATGCCATGCCGTGCGGTGTGCCGTACGAGCAGGCTAGGGGTGACCCAGGTCACTTCGGCAGGGCCCGGGAGGGTGGTTCCGGCGCGGTGCCACGGGTCGGCCGAACCGCGGCGTGGGTTCTACTCCTCGTCGAGGCCGCGCTCTATGGCGTACCGCACCAGCTCCACCCGGTTGTGCAACTGGAGCTTGCCGAGGGTGTTCTGGACGTGGTTCTGCACCGTGCGGTGCGAGATGACCAGGCGTTCGGCGATCTGCTTGTAGCTCAGGCCCTTGGCGACCAGGCGCAGCACCTCGGTCTCCCGCTCGGTGAGGCGGGGCGCTCCCGGCTGGTCGGTGTCGGGCGCGGGCGCGGGCTCGGAGGCCAGCCTGCGGTACTCGCCGAGGACCAGGCCCGCGAGGCCCGGGGTGAACACCGGGTCGCCGACGGCGGTCCGGCGCACCGCGTCCAGCAGTTCCTCCGTGGACGCCGACTTCAGCAGATAGCCGGTCGCGCCGGACTTCACCGCCTCCAGGACGTCGGCGTGCTCCCCGCTTGCGGACAGCACCAGGACGCGCAGCGCGGGGTCAGCGGCGACGACCTCCTTGCAGACCTGGACGCCGGGCTTGGCGGGCAGGTTCAGGTCGAGGACCAGTACGTCCGGGGCGGCGGCCCTGGCGCGGCGCACCGCCTGCTCGCCGTCGCCCGCGGTGGCGACCACCTCGAAGCCGGACTCGGCAAGATCGCGGGCGACGGCGTCGCGCCACATCGGATGGTCGTCGACCACCATGACCTTGATCGCCTGCTGCTCGCTCATCGTTTCCCCCGTGCCATCGGTTCGTTCTTCGGGACCTTCAGTTCGACCTCGGTGCCCTGTCCGGGCGTGGAGATCAGCTCCGCGCTGCCGCCCAGGTCGCGCAGCCGGCCCCGGATGGACAGGGCCACACCCATCCGCCCCTCGCCCTCGGCCTGCGCCAGACGCCCCTCGGGGATGCCGGGCCCGTCGTCGCGGACGGTGACGATCACCTCGCCGGGCTCGTCCTCGATGAGGATCCACGCGTGCGCGTGCTCCCCGGCGTGCCGCTCCACGTTGTCCAGGGCGGCGCCGACGGCCGCGGCCAGCTCCCGGGCGGCGTCCGCCGGCAGGGTGACCGGGGCGCCGGGCTCCGCGACATGGATCCGGGCGCCCGCGTACGGCAGGAGCAGGCCGCGCAGATCGACGGGGCCGTCGGTGTCGTCCGGCTCTTCCACGGCCCGCACGACCGCGCCTCGGGCGGTGTCCTCGGAGACCCGGGAAACGGGCACCAGCCCGCCGGAGACCAGGGTGCGCAGCGCCACCTCCTGCTCGCCGGCCAGCCGGCCCAGCTCGGCCGCCTCACCGCCGAGGGCGGCGCCGCGGCGCTTCACCATGGCCAGCACCTGGAGCACGCTGTCGTGGATGTCCCGGGCGAGCCGCTCCCGCTCCCGGGTGGCGGCCTCGATCTCCAGGGCGCGGGCGAGGGTGCGCTCGGAGGCGCGGGCGACCTCGACGACGTAGCCGATGGCGATGGAGGCGACCCAGACCAGGATCACGTTGTGGACGGTGTCGCGGGCCGGGGCGCCGCGTTCGATGAGGTTGGCGACGGCGACCGCGGTGGACGCGAAGGCCGCCCACCGCCAGCCGCCCTTGATGGCGAAGGCCAGGACGGAGCCGGCGGTCCATATCGACGGCAGGGTGGGGCCGCCCTCGATGATCCGCTGGTGGGCGTCGGCCGCGATGGTGAGCAGGATGCCGGTGACGGCGATGGTCAGGTCGACGGCGAGGAAGCGCTTGGTGCAGGCGGCCTCGCTCGCGACCCTGGGCAGGGTCGCCAGGGTCCATCCGGCGAGGACGACGTAGTAGCCGACGGCGATCCACGGGCGCGGGAACTCGCCGTAGGCGGTGCAGAACAGGCCGATCGCGTACAGCATGGTCAGCACCCGGAAGCCGGCGAGCGCACGCCACAGCGGCTGCTCGACGGACATCCTCATGACTCTCTCGCGCTTGGCCATGTCCCCACCCCCCACCCCGGACCGACGCGGCCGGGGCCCGGACCGTTACCGGTCCGCCTGCTCCCGGTGTGCCCTCTCCTTGTCGGCCTGCTCCTTCTCGGCCTGCGCGAGCGCGGCCTTGGCCGCCTTCGCCGCCTCCTTCTCGGCCTTGGCCGCCTCCGCCATCTGCCGCTTGGCGGCGGTCGCGTACATGTCGACGTACTCCTGGCCGGAGAGCTTCATGATCTCGTACATGACCTCGTCGGTCACCGCGCGGAGCACGAAACGGTCGTGCTCCATGCCCTGGTAGCGGCTGAAGTCGAGGGGCTTGCCGATGCGGATGCCGGGCCGCATGACCTTGGGGACGACCTTCCCGGGCGGCTGGATCTTCTCCGTGTCGATCATGGCGACCGGGATGACGGGCGCGCCGGTGGCGAGCGCCACGCGCGCGAGGCCGCCGGGCTTGCCCCGGTAGAGCCGGCCG
This sequence comes from Streptomyces sp., assembly GCF_035645055.1. Taxonomy (GTDB): domain Bacteria; phylum Actinomycetota; class Actinomycetes; order Streptomycetales; family Streptomycetaceae; genus Streptomyces. Next base: position 11,498 of record NZ_DASQNH010000008.1, read on the forward strand.
TCGGGCGAGCGGGTGCCCTCCGGGTAGATGCCGAACAGCTCGCCGCGCTCGATCACCTCGATGCCGCTCCTGATGGCCGCCTCGCCCGCGCCGCGCGCGCCGGAGCGGTCCACCGGGAGCTGGCCGACGCCCTTGAAGAACGCGGCGGTCAGCCGGCCCTTCACCCCGGGGGTGGTGAAGTACTCGGCCTTCGCGATGAAGGTGACCTTCCGGTCGAGCACCGCGGGCAGGAAGAACGAGTCCGAGAAGGACAGGTGATTGCTCGCGAGGATCGCGGGGCCCTCGGCGGGAACGTTCTCCAGGCCCTCCACCCAGGGCCTGAAGACGAGCTTCAGCGAACCCCCGACGGTGACCTTCATCGCGCCGTACAACAACCGAGTGCCTCCTGTGTCTGTGGATCAGACCTTAACCCGGGGGCCGGGCAGGGTACGCCCCGAGTACCCGACGGCCCTGGTCGGTGTCAGTGCGGTCGCGTACGGTGAAGCCACACCCGCACTCTGCTGCACGCCCGTTCCGACGCCCCCTGAGATGAACAGGAGACCGAAGGTGCCGGTCCTCCCCGGAGCCGAGCCGTACCGCCACGAGGGCGGAGAGGTCGGCGTCCTGCTCTGCCACGGTTTCACCGGTTCCCCGCAGTCGCTGCGCCCCTGGGCGGAGTATCTCGCCGCGCACGGCCTGACCGTCTCCTTGCCGCTGCTGCCCGGGCACGGCACCCGCTGGGAGGACATGCAGCTCACCGGCTGGCAGGACTGGTACGCGGAGGTGGACCGCGAGCTGCGCGCCCTGCGCGCGCGCTGTACGCGGGTGTTCGTGGCCGGTCTGTCCATGGGCGGCGCCCTCGCCCTGCGGCTCGCGGCCCGGCACGGCGACGCGATCAGCGGCGTGGTCGTCGTCAACCCGGCGAACAAGGTGCACGGCCTGTCCGCGTACGCCCTGCCGGTCGCCCGCCACCTGGTCCGCACGACCCGGGGCATCGCCAGCGACATCGCCAAGCCGGGCAGCGTGGAGATCGGCTACGACCGGGTGCCGCTGCACGCCGCCCACTCGCTGCGCGCCTTCTTCCGGGTCGTCGACCGCGAGCTGCCCCAGGTCACCCAGCCGCTCCTGGTGCTGCACAGCCCGCAGGACCATGTGGTGCCGCCCGCCGACTCGGCCCGCGTGCTCAGCCGGGTCTCCTCCGCCGACGTGACCGAGCTGCTGCTGGAACAGAGCTACCACGTGGCGACGTTGGACCATGACGCGGACCGGATCTTCGAGGAAAGCCTGGCGTTCATCGGCCGGCTCGCACCCAGTGTAGGTGCCGGCAAGGAAGGGACGGCCGCAGGTGGCTGAGCACGACTCGGAGCGCGAGGACCGCGAGGAACGCGAGCGCGCGGAGGCACTGCAGGGCGGTGCGGGCCGCCCGGGCGGCGAGCCCGGGGAGCAGTCGGTGCCGTTCGACGAGGAGGCCGCGTGGGCCGCGATCGTCGCCGGGTACGGCGACGAGCCGCCGGACCCGCCGGGCGCCAAGCCGTTCAAGTCGGTGGAGGACCTGGCTCTGCTGGAGACCGAGACGAACGACGGCGAGGGGGGCGAGGCGCCGCGGAACGAGTCGCCGAAGAAGGAGGCGCCCAAGAAGGAGGCGCCGAAGCCGCTGGGCAGCTCCGTCTCCTTCGCCCCCGGCGTCGGCCCCCGTGACTACACGGTGCCCGAGCCGGCCGAGGAGGACTTCGACGACGATGACGAGGGCCACTTCGTCCCGCCGGAGCCGCCCCCGCTGCCCGCCGCCGACGCGACCGCGAAGTTCGCCTGGCTCGCGGTGATCGGCGGCCCGGTGCTGCTCCTGCTGGCGGTCCTGCTGGGCTGGGACATGACGTGGTGGCTCACCACCCTCGGCATCGGCGGCTTCCTGGGCGGCTTCGCCACGCTGGTGATGCGGATGCGCACGGACGACGAGGAGGACGACGACCCGGGCCGCGGGGCCGTCGTCTGACAGACCGGCTCCGATACGCAGGGCCGGGAAACACCCCCTAGTCCGCCGGCACCCTGAGGGCGGCCAGGACCGGAAGGTGGTCCGTGGCCGCCCTCAGATCGTCCTCGAAGACCCCCGGGTGACCGAGGGGCACCCCGCAGCCCAGCACCTCGATGCCCTTGGTCGCGAAGACGGCGTCGATGCGCTGGTGGGGGTCGGCGGGGGTGGAGGTGAACTCGCCGCCCCAGGGCGTGGTGGCCCAGCAGTCCTGGAGTTTGGTGCCGAGCCGGCGGAAGGTACGGCCGTCGGGGCGCTCGTTGACGTCCCCGCCCACGACGGCGTGCTCCACGCCCATCTCCGCGAGCCGGTCGAGGAGCATGCCGCCCTGCTCGTACCGCTCGTCCTTCTGCAGGCTGAGATGGCAGCTCACCACGCCCAGCCGGGCGCCCCCGAAGCGCACCACGGCGGTCGCGAGGCCGCGCCGGTGCAGTCCGGGGGTGAGCGGCAGCAGCACGTCCTCGGTGCGCTCGGCCGTGGCCCGCAGGGAGCAGAGCAGGGCGGGCCCGGCGGCCGTACCGCCGCCGGAGAGAGTCACCAGGCCGGCGGCGCGGGCGAGCCGGGCCAGCTTCTTGCGCCAGCGGAAGAACCGGGGCGCCTCCTGCACCAGCACGAGGTCCGGGGCGCAGGCGGAGATCACCCGGGCGAGGGCGCCGGTGTCGTCCCGCAGCGACCTGACGTTGTAACTGAGCACGCGGACGACGGCGGATCCGTCGGGTTCGGTCGTGGAGTTGGGCAGCTGGGGCGGCGTCGTCTCCATGCGGGTCAAGATACGCCCGTGCCCGCCGCTCACCAGGGGAACGACGGGCACCGTACACGTGCGGGTGTCACATGATCGGGTCGGGCTCCCGGGCCAGGTCGGCGGCGCCGACGAGGCCGGCCTTGTTGCCCAGCTGCGCGGCGATCACATCGGCGACCGGGCGCCAGTTGCCGCCCACCAGCCAGCGCTTGTACGACTTGCGGATCGGGTCGAGGACCAGCTCGCCCTCGTCCGACAGGCCGCCGCCGACGATGAACGCGGACGGGTCGAACAGCGAGGCGAGGTCGGCGAGGCCCGCGCCGGCCCAGCGGGCCAGCTCGCGGTACGAGTCCACCGCGACCGGGTCGCCCTGGCGGGCGGCCATGGAGATGTGCTTGCCCTCGATGCCGTCGGGGGTGCCGTCGCCGAGGCCGAGCAGCACCTCGGCGCGCTCGGGGGTGGCGTTGGCGCGCTGCTTGGCGTACCGGACGAGGGCGCGGCCGGAGGCGTACTGCTCCCAGCAGCCCTGCGAGCCGCAGCCGCACAGCAGGCCGTCCGGGACCATCCGGATGTGGCCGAACTCGGCGGCCACGCCGAAGTGGCCGCGGCGGAGCTTGTTGCCGATGATGATGCCGCCGCCGAGGCCGGTGCCGAGCGTGATGCAGATGACGTTGCGGTGGCCCTTGCCGGCGCCGAACTTGTACTCGCCCCAGGCGGCCGCGTTGGCGTCGTTCTCCACGACGACCGGGAGGCCCACGCGGGCCTCGACCTTCTCCTTCAGCGGCTCGTTGCGCCAGTCGATGTTGGGCGCGAAGTACACCTCGGAGCGCTGACGGTTGACGTAGCCGGCGGCGCCGATGCCCACGCCGACGATGTCGTGGCCGGCGCGCGCCCCCTCCACCGCCGAGGCGATCGCCTCCACGATGCCCTCGGGCGTACCCGGGGTCGGCACCTTGTGGGTCGAGAGGATGTTGCCTTCCTCGTCGACCACGCCGGCCGCGATCTTCGTGCCGCCGATGTCGACGCCGATGGTGAGTCCCATGAATCCCTCAGTTTCGGTCGAGCCCCGCTACGGCCAACCGTACCCGAGGGGCCTGCCGTCGGGTTCCCGTCGTCCGCCCGGGGGACGGGCCCGGCGGCGGCGACGGGGTGCCCCCGCGCGAGCGGGGCCGAGCGTGGGGGGCCGGCCTCGGCGGCAGGGTCAGTCCAGGTCGATGCGCTGGCCCGGTCCCGTGCCCTCGCCGGGGTCGCGGCGGGGGTCGGAGGGGTCGTCCGGATCGTACGGCTCGTCCGTCCCGCTGGTCCCCGCCGTCCCACCGGTCCAGCGGTTCTCCTGGGCCTGCACGGCGGAACGGTAGGCGGCCAGGAGTTCCTGGCCGGCGGCGGCCAGGTGGTCGAAGACGTCCGGGTTGCGTTCGATGACCGGTTCGACGGCCGCCTTGGCCTGCTGGACGACCTGCTGCACCACCTGCTGGGCGGCGGGTCCGGCGACCGCGCCGAGCAGCGGGGACTGGAGTCCGGCCAGCTTGTCGAGGGCGGTGTCGACGAACTTGCGCAGTTCCTCGGCGGCGGAGCCGGGCGGCGGCTGCTGCTGCCGGGTCCGGCGGCGGGCCTTCTCCGCCTCCAGGTCCTCGGCGCAGGCGGTCGCCCAGGCGTCGGGGTCGCCCGGCGGACGGAGGTCGCCGGCCGCCTGCTCGTGAGCCGCGTCGTGGGTGGGGCGCTCTTCGCTCATGGCGGCCTCCTGACTACGTTTCGTCCCTCCGACGTTACCCGAACGGGCGTAGCGGCTTCACCGGCTCCGCGGCCACAGCCGTGGATCCGGGGCGAACCGGACGCACAGCTCGCCCTCGCGCAGGCCCGCCCCCTCGACGGTGCAGCGGCGCAGCGCGGACGGCAGCGGAACGATTCGCCGGAACGGTCCGGCGGTGAGGACGAGTTCGTCGCCGCGGCGGATCAGATCGAGGTCGTCGCGGACGGCGCCGGGCAGCGGGATGCGCCAGACGAGCACGCCGTCCTCGGCGAGCCGGTCGACGACGGGCCACTCGACCGTGGTGGTGCCGGGCCCGACGGCCGGTACCGGGAGGGCGGCGAGATCGTCCTCACCGCGGGGGTCACGGCCGAGGTGCGGCACGGCATGGACGTCGTACGCCCCCTGCCACTCCGCCAGGACCTTGCGCTGCTGGGCGAGCGGCCCGGCCAGCCAGCCGTCGGCCTCCCCGCCGGGCTCCGGGAACGCCCGGCTCGCCAGCAGCGCCTCCGGGCGGTGGCCGCGCAGGGCGAGGCCGAGGGTGGCGTGGTGCACGTCGTCGGCGCCGGCCGGCGTGGGGGCGGCGACCAGGCGGACCCGGGTGGCGCGGTCGGCGAGCACGGCCTCGACGGCGGCGAGTTCCACGTCCCAGCGGGCCGCGGTCTCGTACAGCCACTCCGCGGGCATCGGCACCCCGGCCAGCCGGCCGAGGACGGGGCGCAGGGCGCGGGCCGCCTGACGCCCGGGCGGCAGGAGGCGGCGGAGGTAGCGGCGCAGTTCCTCGGGCAGCGCGAGGAGGGCGAGGGCCCGCGGGGTGGGCGGGAGGTCGACGACGACCAGGTCGTGGGCCTCGGAGAGGGTGGCGTCGCGCAGGGCGCGCAGGACGGAGAGTTCCTCGGCGCCGGGGAGGGGGGTGACTTCCTCGGCGTCCAGGCGGGCGGCGCCGAGGAGGTCGAGGGCGGCGGAGGCGCGGTCCTGGAAGGCGGCGAAGTCGTCCCGGAAGGCGGCGGCCGTGTCGGGGCGCCAGGCGGTGAGGGTGGGGGTGATGCGCACCGGGCCGGGGCCCGTGGGGGTGCCGAGGGCCGCGCCGAGGGTGTCGGTGCGGTCGGTGCCGAGGACGAGGGTGCGGGTGCCCTCACGGGCGGCGGTGAGCGCGGTGGCGGCGGCGAGGGTGGTGCGGCCGGCGCCGCTCTGGCCGGTGATCAGGAGGGTGCGCATGGGGGCTCACGCTACCCGGGGGTCGCACTCGGTCCGGCTCGCGCCCGAAGGGGGGCGGGGAACCGCGCGACCGGCCACGCACCGCCCGCGGACGGCAGGTCGGCGGAGGGCCCGGCCCGGTCGCCGCCCCGCCCGGCGGCACCGCACGCCACGGCGGCGGCTACTTCGCCCCCGACTCCACCCTCTTCTTCAGCCCCGCCAGGGCCCGGTCGATGATGACCTTCTCGGCCTTGCGCTTGATCATTCCGAGCATGGGGATCTTGACGTCGACGGTGAGCTGGTAGGTCACCTCGGTCGTGGTCCCGTCGCCCGCGGGCCTCAGCAGGTAGGAGCCGTCGAGGGAGCGCAGCATCTGGGACTTCACCAGGGTCCAGGAGACCTCGTGCCGGCCGGTCCAGGTGTAGGCGAGGGTCTGGTCGTCCTTGATCGCGCCCGCGTCCATGACCAGCCGGACCTGTTCGGCGCGGCCCTGTTCGTCGGTCTTGAGGACCTCCGCCTCCTTCACCTCACCGGTCCAGTCCGGATAGCGGGCGAAGTCGGCGATGACCGCCATGACGTCGGCCGGTGCCGCCTCGATCGTGGTGCTCGAGCTGGTGTGTTCCGCCATCGCGGTGGCTCCTCCAGATGCGGGCCGGTAGTGAGGAAGTGTGCGCACGTGTGTGCCGCGTGAAGGCTACCGCGCGGCGCCCGGCCCGACGTCATCCGTCCCGGCCCCACCCGCGCGGAACCGGGCCCGCGCAACCGCCTCTCACCACTCCAGCACCCAGGGCCGTCCGGTGGCCGCGAAGTGCCCCACGTTCACGCACTCGGTGGGCCCGATCCGCATCCGCGGGACCAGCGGCTGGTGGACGTGGCCGAAGAGGGCGTAGCGCGGCCTGGTACGCCGGATCGCCTCCAGCAGGGCGGTGCTGCCGCGTTCGAAACGGCGGGCGACGGTGTCGTAGACGAGGTCGGGCACCTCCGGCGGGATGTGGGTGCACACCACGTCCACCTCGCCGATCGCCTCGATCTTCGCCGCGTACTCCTCGTCGCTGATCTCGAACGGGGTGCGCATCTCGGTGCGCAGGCCGCCGCCGACGAAGCCGAAGACCCGGCCGCCGATCTCGACGCGTTCCCCGTCGAGGACGGTGACCCCGGGTGCGGCGTACTCCTTCCACAGGGCCGGCATGTCGACGTTGCCGTAGGTGGCGTAGGTCGGGGCGGGGAAGGCGGCGAACAGCTCGGTGTACTGCGCCCGCACGGCCGCTTCGACGACCTTGGCCCGGTCCCCGTCGATCCCGGACCACAGCCGGGAGCCCAGCTCGCGGGCCTCGTCGAAGCGGCGGGCGGTGCGCAGACCGATGAGCCGGCGGGCGTTCTCCTCGCCGAAGAGGTCGGGGAAGATGCCGCGCGAGGGGTCGGCGTAGTCGAGGAAGAGGATCAGGTCACCGAGGCAGACCAGAGCGTCCGCGCCCTCGCCGGCCCGGGCGAGGTCCCGCGCGTTGCCGTGCACATCGCTGACCACATGAATGCGTGTCCTGCGGTTTCCGACCGGTGTGGGTGACATGGCGATCAAGCGTAGGCGCGTGCGCCAAACGTGAACAGTAGCGGCCGGACCTGCGATTACTCGCCAGTCGGGAAAGGCGTGGACTACTGTGCGCGAAGCAGCAGCAATCCGTGTGACGCAGCGAACATCTCGCCGGGACCCCCTGTCGTAGACGCCATACCGGCGGGTAACGTCCGGGCAGTCCAGTCGTGCTCAGGATTTCAACCAGTGGGGTCCCCTCCCCTGGCGAACGCCTGAGCACCTGCCCGAGCCTTGGACCGCACCGTCGCATCGCACAACGTCGTGGCGCCGGCGCCCTATGAGGAGCAGCAGTCTTGCGCGAGTTCAGCCTTCCGGCTTTGTACGAGGTCCCCTCGGACGGCAATCTGACCGACATCGTCCGCAGAAACGCCGCGCAGCACCCCGAGGTCGCCGTCATCGCCCGCAAGGTGAACGGTGCTTGGCAGGACGTGACCGCGGCGGACTTCCTGGCCGAGGTGCACGCCGCCGCCAAGGGCCTCATCGCGGCGGGTGTGCAGCCCGGCGACCGGGTGGGCCTGATGTCCCGCACCCGCTACGAGTGGACGCTGCTGGACTTCGCGATCTGGAGCGCGGGCGCGGTCACCGTGCCGGTGTACGAGACCAGCTCGCCCGAGCAGGTGCAGTGGATCCTCAGCGACTCGGGCGCCACCGCCTGCGTCGTCGAGCTGGACAGCCACGCCGCCGCCGTGGAGTCGGTGCGCGAGTCGCTGCCCGCGCTCAAGCACGTCTGGCAGATCGAGGACGGAGGCGTGGCGGAGCTGGAGCGGCTCGGGCAGGACGTCGGCGACGAGACGGTCAAGGAGCGCGGCTCGCTGGCGAAGGCCGACGACCCGGCGACCATCGTCTACACCTCCGGCACCACCGGCCGCCCCAAGGGCTGTGTGCTCACCCACCGCAGCTTCTTCGCCGAGTGCGGCAACGTCGTGGAGCGGCTGCGGCCGCTCTTCCGCACCGGCGAGTGCTCGGTCCTGCTCTTCCTGCCGCTCGCGCACGTCTTCGGCCGTCTGGTGCAGGTCGCGCCGATGATGGCGCCGATCAAGCTGGGCTGCGTCCCGGACATCAAGAACCTCACGGACGAGCTGGCCGCGTTCCGCCCGACGCTGATCCTGGGTGTGCCGCGGGTCTTCGAGAAGGTCTACAACGCGGCGCGCGCCAAGGCGCAGGCCGACGGCAAGGGCAAAATCTTCGACAAGGCGGCCGACACGGCGATCGCCTACAGCAAGGCGCTGGACACCCCGTCCGGCCCGTCCTTCGGCCTGAAGATCAAGCACAAGGTCTTCGACAAGCTGGTCTACGGCAAGCTGCGCGCGGTGCTCGGCGGGCGCGGCGAGTACGCCATCTCCGGCGGCGCCCCGCTGGGCGAGCGCCTGGGCCACTTCTTCCGCGGGATCGGCTTCACGGTGCTGGAGGGCTACGGCCTGACCGAGTCCTGCGCGGCCACCGCGTTCAACCCGTGGGACCGCCAGAAGATCGGCACGGTCGGCCAGCCGCTGCCGGGCTCGGTGGTGCGGATCGCGGACGACGGCGAGGTGCTGCTGCACGGCGAGCACCTGTTCAAGGAGTACTGGAACAACCCGGGCGCCACCGAGGAGGCGCTGGAGGACGGCTGGTTCCACACCGGCGACCTCGGCACCCTCGACGAGGACGGCTATCTGCGGATCACCGGCCGGAAGAAGGAGATCATCGTCACGGCGGGCGGCAAGAACGTCGCCCCGGCCGTGATCGAGGACCGGATCCGGGCGCACGCGCTGGTCGCGGAGTGCATGGTGGTGGGCGACGGGCGGCCGTTCGTGGGCGCGCTGGTCACCATCGACGAGGAGTTCCTGGGCCGCTGGGCGGCCGAGCACGGCAAGCCGGCCGGCTCCACCGCGGCGTCGCTGCGCGAGGACGCGGACCTGCTGGCCGCGGTCCAGGCCGCGGTCGACGACGGCAACGCCGCGGTGTCGAAGGCGGAATCGGTGCGGAAGTTCCGCATTCTGCCCTCCCAGTTCACCGAGGACTCGGGCCATCTGACGCCGTCGCTGAAGCTGAAGCGGAACGTGGTGGCGAAGGACTTCGCGGACGAGATCGAGGCGATCTACGCGAAGTAGATCGCCCCTGGAGGTGCCTCGTATCCGCCGTCGGCGGGTGCGGGGCACATCGTCGTTTCCCGCGCGGTCCCCGCGCCCCTGACGGAGCCGCCTACAGCAGGGTCTTCAAGTTCTCCGCCAAGAGGTCCCAGCGCCACTTCTCCTCGACCCACCGGCGGCCCCGCTCCCCCATCCTGCGGCGCAGCTCGGCGTCGGCGAGGAGGGTGGTGATGCGGTCGGCGGCCTCCTCGGGGGCGCCGCCGCGCACCACCCAGCCGGTCTCGCCGTCGAGCACCGCGTCGGGCGCGCCACCGGAGTCCCCGGCGACGACGGGCAGCCCGGTCGCGGAGGCCTCCAGGTAGACGATGCCCAGGCCCTCGACGTCGAGCCCGCCGCGCCGGGTGCGGCAGGGCATGGCGAAGACGTCCCCGGCGCCGTAGTGCGCGGGCAGCTCGGACCAGGGCACGGCGCCGGTGAAGCGCACGGAGCCGGCGACGCCGGTCTCGTGGGCGAGGCGGCGCAGGTCCTTCTCGTAGGGCCCGCCGCCGACGATCAGCAGCACCGCGTCCGGCTCCTTCGCGAGGATGCGCGGCATGGCCTGGATGAGGGTGTCCTGGCCCTTGCGCCGCACCAGCCGGGAGACGCAGACCACGACGGGCCGGTCGGTGAGTCCCAGCCGGGCCCGCACCTCGGCGCCGCCGGACTCCGGATGGAAGGTCTTCTCGTCGACCCCGGGCGGCAGCTGCGCCATGCGCGCGGCGGCCTGCGGGGTGAGCGCCGAGGCGATCCGCGAGCGGGTGTACTCGCCCAGGTAGGTCAGGGTGTCGGTGCCCTCGCCGATCCGGCGCAGCAGCTGCCGGGCGGCGGGCAGCTGGGCCCAGCCGGCCTCGTGCCCGTGGGTGGTGGCCACCAGGCGTTCGGCGCCGGCCCGGCGCAGCGCGGGCGCCATCAGCCCGAGCGGCGCGGCGGCCCCGAACCACACCGACGTGCAGCCGTGCTCGCGCAACAGCCCGACGGCCCGCCGGGTGGCGGCGGGCGTCGGCAGCAGCATGGTGGTGCTGTCCCGTACGACGGTGAAGGGCTGCTCGGCGTCGAACGCGGCCGTCGCCTCGCGGCCCTCGTGGCCGCGCTTCCAGGTGGAGGCGTAGACGACGAGCCGGTCGGGGTCGAGGCGGAGGGCCATGTTGTGCAGGAACGCCTGGATGCCGCCGGGGCGGGGCGGGAAGTCGTTCGTCACGATGAGGGTCTTGCGCATCGTCGCCGACCCTACCCAACGTAGACTCACAGGCCGGTACGGCCGCGCTTTTGGCCTTCGCACAGGCGGCCGAGGGATCATGGCCCCGACAGCACCCGGGACGGGCATCGGACGGAAGCAGGGGCTCCAGGTGGACAGGACGGACGGCCGGCGGCAGATGCCGTGGCTGCTGACGGTGTGGGGTCTGACCCGGCTGTTCCTGCTGCTCTTCGTCTTCAAGGTGTACGTCTTCCCCGGCCCCGACGTCACCAGCGACATCTCGGTGATCTACCAGGGCTGGTACGAGGTCCTGCGTACCGGAACGTTTCCGCTGGACGACGTCACCTGGCAGTACCCGCCGGCCGCCGCGCTCGCGGTGCTCTCCCCCGCCCTGCTGTTCTTCCTCGACTACGCGCACGCCTTCTTCGTCCTGGCCTTCCTCGCCGACCTGGTCGCGCTCGCCCTCCTGCTGTACGCCGCCGGGCGCCCGGACCGGACCCCGCGCGGGGCCTGGGTGTGGGTCGCCGGGGTGCCGCTGCTCGGGCCGACCGTCTACGCCCGCTACGACGTGATGGTGACCGCCGTCGCGGTGGCCGCGCTGCTCGCGGGCGCCCGGCGGCCCCGGCTGATGGGCGCGCTGACCGCGTTCGGGGCGCTGCTGAAGGTGTGGCCGGTGCTGCTGCTGGTGGCCGCCCGCGAGCGGCGCGCCTGGGTCTCGGCGGTGGTCACCGCCGCGGGCGTCGCGGCGGTGTTCGCGCTGGCCATGCCCGGCGCCTTCGCCTTCCTGACCTTCCAGCGGGACCGGGGCACCGAGGTGGAGTCGCTGGGCGCGCTGGTCTTCCATGTGGCGCGGCACTTCGGCTGGGACGGGCAGGTGCTGCTGAACTACGGCTCGGTGGAGTTCCTGGGCCCGTACGTGGAGGTGGTCAGCACGGCCGCGCTCGCGCTGACCGGCGCGGCGTTCGGCTGGCTGCTGCTGTGGCGGCTGCGAGCGGCGCGGTTCGAGCCGCACACCCTCGCGGACGCGGCGTTCGTGGCGGTGCTGCTGTTCACCACCACCAGCCGGGTGATCAGCCCGCAGTATCTGGTGTGGCTGGTCGGGCTCGCGGCGGTCTGCCTGTGCTTCCGGGCGAGCCGGATGGGGCCGGCGGCCGGCCTGGTGCTGGTGGCGTCGTTCGTGACGGTGCTGGAGTTCCCGGTCTGGTTCTCGCACGTCGTGGCGAGCGACGGCCTCGGCATCACCCTCCTCGTCGTCCGCAACGGCCTCCTGGTCGCCGCCACCGTCGTCGCGGCCCGGGTGTTGTGGCGGGCCACCGTGTCCCGCGCCGCCGAGCCCGCCTCGCTGCCCCCTCAGGCCACCCGGGCCAAGGAGCCCACGCCCTCCTCCTGACGCCGTCCGCGCCGCGTCAGGACCGCCAGAGCCGCGCACTGCACCGCCATCGCGAGCGCCAGCGCCATCGCCACGCCGGGCAGGCCGAGCCCGGACGACAGGTGGGCCAGCGGCAGCTGCACCGCCGTACCGAGCACCGTCACCCGCAGCAGCAGCGCCGCTCCCCCGCCGCCCTCGAAGACCCCGCCGAGCGCGATGAAGCAGGCCATGAGCAGCAGATACGGCCCGGCGCAGCGCAGGAACAGCACACCGGCCGCGGCCACCTCGGGCCCGGCCCCGAAGGCGGCCATGATCCACGGAGCGGTGGCCGCCAGCAGCGCCGCCGCCGCGAGTCCCGCGGTCCCCGAGACCAGCACGGCCTCCCGCCCGATCGCGCGCCCCGCCTCCCGGCCCGCTCCCCGGGTGTGCGCGGTGTGGATCGCGGCGGCCTGCCGCACCGCGTAGAACGCCATCGTGGCGACGAACATGACCTTGAACGCGATCGAGTACGCCGCCACCGCCGTCACCCCGAGCCGCGCCACGATCGCCACCAGCGCCAGTGAGCCCGCCTGCCGCACGGTGAAGTCGGCCGACATCGGCAGCCCGGTCCGCAGGGTGCGCCGTACGGCCGCGCCGACCGGCTCGGCCGACCGCACCCCGGCCCGGAGCAGTGTGTTGCGCCGTAAGGCGACCAGCCCCAGCCCGAGGGCGAGGCAGCGGCACAGCACGGTGGAGGCGGCGGCGCCCTGGACGCCGTAGCGGTGGATGAGCCAGGGGTCGCAGACGAGGATCAGCCCGTTGGCGAGGAGGGCGAGCCGCATCGGTGTCCTGGTGTCGCCCGCGCCCTTCAGCAGCCCGTCCACGAGCTGCTGCGCGAAGAAGACGGCCATGCCGGGCAGGGAAATGGCGAGATAGGCGACGGCCGGGGGCACCGCCGCGCCACCGCCCAGCGTCAGCCGGGCCAGCGGTTCGCGCAGCAGGAACCCGCCGACCGCCACCACGGGTGTCACCAGCGCGCACAGCGCCCAGCCGCCCCGCACGGCCGACCGCACGGCGGCGGGGTCCCGCGCGCCGCGGGCGTGCGCGACCAGCACCGTCGTGCCGGAGCCGAAGACGAGCGCGACGCCGAGCAGCACGTTCTCGACCGTGGTCGCCATGGCCACGGCGGCCACAGCCGGCCCGCCGAGCCGGGCGACCCAGACGGTGTTGATGATCCCGGCGGCGACGGACGTCAGGAACTGGGCGTAGACGGGTACGGCGAGCGAGACGAGCTGTCTGCGGTGGGTGTTCACGGTTGCCCCCTTGCGAGCTACCTCGATTCGAGCTGCCTCGATCCGAGGTAGCTCGTTTAGAGGTAGCATGGCGTCGGGTCACCCGCAAGGAGGGCCGGAAAGGAACGGGAGGGAAGATGCTGGAACTGTCGATCCTCGGCTTCCTCGCCGAGGAACCCCTGCACGGCTACGAGCTGAAGGAACGCATCAAGGCCCTCAGCGGCCACGTCCGCCCGGTCAGCGACGGCGCCCTGTACCCGGCGATCACCCGCCTCGTCACCGCCGGAAAGCTCGGCCGGCACACCGAGCCCGGCGCGAGCGCCGCCCCGCGCCGGATCCTCTCCCTCACCGAGCGGGGCCGCGCCGACCTGTACGCACGGCTGCGCCACCCCACGCAGACCGAGATCACCGACCAGGTCCGTTTCAACACCCTGCTGGCCTTCCTGCGCCACCTGCCGGACCCCGCCGAGCAGGCGGCGGTACTGCGCCGGCGGCTGGACTTCCTGGAGACCCCGGCGAGCTTCTTCTACCGCGACGGCGAACCGGTGCGGGCCGAGGAGGCGGGCGACCTGTTCCGGCAGGGCATGCTGCGGGTGGCCCGGGCGACCGGCGAGGCGGAGCGGGCCTGGCTGCGCGAGGCCATCGCCGTACTCGAACCCGCCGCACCCCGAACCGCCGCACCTGGAACCGCAACGCCCGAGACCGCCACGTCGTAGCCGCCGCGCCCGAAGGCGGCCCGGCTCAGCCGCCGAACTGATCCCGCAGGTACTCCCGCCACAGCCCGGTGAACTCCTCCGCAGTGGTCCCCAGCACCTCGGCCGTCGCCCGCTCGCCCGCGCCCTCCCGCTTCCCGTGCGCGCCGACGGCCCGGTAGAACGCGCCGAGCCGCGCCTCGCCCCAGCGCTCCGCGATCAGCCGGCAGGCCAGCCAGCCGCCCTCGTACGCCTGCGCGAGGGCCGCCGCGTCCCCGGTGAACTCGAAGTCGCGGTCGCCGGGCAGGCCGGCCGGCAGCCGCCCCTCGGCCACCGCCCGGGACAGCTCCGGCGCGGCCTGCGCCGGGGCGTGCCCGGTGCCGCGGTAGCCGACCCAGTCGGCGTAGCCCTCGGACAGCCACAGCGGGGTGGCGGCGTTGGTGTGGGCGCGGGTGGCGACATGGGTGGCCTCGTGGGTGAGCACGACCTGCCGGCCTACGGGGCCGAGGACGCCGTACGCGTCCGGGTTGACGATGATCCGGTCGGCGGGCGCGCGGTCCGCCCCGGTCTCGCCCGTGGTGACCGCGGCGATGCCCCGGTAGGAGGAGGCGGGCGAGCCGAGCAGCGCGGCCATGCCGTCCAGCGACCTCGGGACGAGCACCACGACCCGGCCGCTCCAGCCGGCGCCCCACGCCTCCGAGACGGCGGGCACCGCGCGGTCCGCGAGCCCGGCGAAGACCCGCAGCTCCGCGCGGGACCGGCCGACGCCGAGCACCAGGCTGTCCGTGCCCCGCACCGCGGTCACCGTGCCCTGGTCCCACAGCTGTTCGGCGGCCTCGGGCGCGGGCCGGTCGGAGAGGACCGTCCACCGCCCGCCCGCGTCCCGGGCGAGGACGAGGGCGCGGCCCGCGGTGACCGGGGCCGCGTCGTGCCCGGCGAGGCGGTAGCGCAGCTCGGCGGCGGCGGTGGCCCGGTCGCCGGTGCGGTCGAAGGACGTCAGCCGGTACGACCAGGCGGCGAGCGGCACCGCGCGCAGCCGGTCGAGCCCGGCGTCGCCGCCCGTCGCCCGGTAGGCCGTCGCGTCGTGGCCGAGGACGGCGGCGGCCCGGCGGTCGAGGAGCCACTGCACCTCGGCCCGCGCGCTGTCGGTCGCGGGCCGTCCCCCGCACCCCACCAGGGCGACGAGCAGCAGACACAGCGTCATCGCCCAGGGCCCCGACGCCCGCCTTCGACCAGCCACCTCTCGAGGGTACGGGGGCCCCGGCCGGTTCAGACCCGGGTGACCGCCGAGATCGGCATCATCCCGACCGGGTCGTAGCGCACCGGCGCGCCCGGGTACGGCGCGTGGATGACCTGGCCGTTGCCCACGTACATGCCGACATGGCTGGCGTCGGAGCGGTAGGTGACCAGGTCGCCGGGCTGCGCCTGGGAGAGCGGGACCTGCCGGCCGGCCACCCGCTGCGCCTGCGAGGTGCGCGGCAGGGAGACCCCGGCCTGCGCGTACGACCACTGCATCAGGCCGGAGCAGTCGAAGCCGCCGGGACCGGCGGCACCCCACACGTACGGCTTGCCGAGCGCCGAGCGGGCGGCGGCGACCGCGGCGGCGGCGCGGCCGGAGGCGGGGACGGCACCGGTGAGGCCGGGCATCTCCTCGCGGCCGGAGCGGGAGGCCCGGTCGTAGGCGGCGCGGTCCTCGTCCGGCAGGGAGTTGAGCAACCGCCGGGCCTGGGCGAGCTTGCGCTCCACGGACCGCTTGTGGGAGGCGACGGCCCTGCGGCTCTTCTCCAGCTCGCCCAGCGTCTCGGCGGCCTCGGACCGCTCCTGGGCGAGTTCCCGCATGGCCTTCTGGAGGTCCTTCAGCCGGGCGGCCTGGTGGACGCCGATCCGGTCCAGGACGACGGCCTTGTCCAGGTAGTCGTCCGGGTCCTCGGAGAAGAGCAGGGCCAGCGACGGGTCGAGACCGCCGGAGCGGTACTGGGCGCCGGCCAGCGAACCCAGCGTCTCCCGCATGGTGTTGATGCGCTCCTGCTGCCGGGCGATCCGGTCCTGGGCGCGGCCGACCTCGCCGCGCAGCGCGTCGGCGCGCTCGTCGGCCTTGTTGTAGGCCTCGGTGGCCTTCTCGGCCTCCGCGTAGAGGCGGTCGACCTCGGCACGGGTGTCGTCGTGCGGCGCGGCCATGGCCGGCACCACGCCGAGCGCGGCCGCGGCGGCGGACAGAAGGGAGACCGCTACGGTCGCGCCGCGGTCGAGACCGGACGACGGTGCCTGACGGCGATGGGACCCCACGAGAAGCCGCGCTCCTTCCACTTGCGGACAGGAAAAGCCCCCACACCGATGCCGGTGTGAGGGAAACGCGGCAGACAGTAACCCCGTGACACGGTGACGGCCAAAGACCTCCGCGGACACACACAGTGACGCCCCGCCGCTGACGCAGGTCATCGGCGGGGCGTGGGGTCAGAATCCGTCCCGGTGATTCGCCCGTTCGGGGGGCACTCGTGTCCTGATCTTGGAACGGACCGGCCCCGGCCGGGGCGCGGAACCGGGGTGGATCAGATCCGGACGCCGAACTGGTACGGCATGTTGTTGATCGACTCGTAACGCACGACGGTGCCGGTGCGCGGGGCGTGCAGCACCTGGCCGTTGCCCGCGTAGAAGCCGACGTGGTGCAGGTCGCCGTAGAAGATGACCAGGTCACCGACCTTGAGGTCGGACTGGGAGTAGATCCTGGTGCCCGCGTTGGCCTGGTCCTGGGAGATGCGCGGGATGGCGACGCCGGCCTGGGCGAACGCCCAGGAGGTCAGGCCCGAGCAGTCGAACGAGGACGGACCGGTGGCGCCGTAGACGTACGGCGAGCCGATCTTGCTCTGGGCGGCCTGGAAGGCGGCCATCGCGCGGCCGGAGGCCGGGGCGGCGTTGCCGAGGTCCACGCGGTCGGCGGAGGACCGGCTGGCGCGCTCCTCCTCGGCGGCGAGCGCCGCCTTCTCCTGCGCGGTCAGGGTGTTCAGCAGCTTCTGCGCCTCGGCGAGCTTGCCCTGGACCTCCTTCTTCTTCTCACCCAGTTCGGTACGGGTGGAGGAGAGGTCCTTCAGCTTCTCGGAGGCCTCGGCGCGCTGCTGGGCGAGTTCGCGCTGCTTCTCCTGGATCTTCTTCAGCGCCTCGACCTGCTGGCCGCTCAACTGGTCGAGCGTGGAGGCCTTGTCGAGGTAGTCGTCCGGGTCGGCGGAGAGGAAGAGCTGGAGCGAGGGGTCGATGCCGCCGGACCGGTACTGGGCGCTGGCCATCGAACCGAGGCCCTCACGCAGCTCGTTGACCTCTTCCTGGCCCCGTGCGACGTTGTCCTGGATGGTGGAGATCTCCTTCTGGAGCTTCTCCTGCTTCTCCTTGGCCCCGTTGTACTTCTCGGTGGCCTGCTCGGCCTGCTCGTATAGCTTGTCGACCTTCGCCTTCACCTCGTCCTTGCTCGGCTTCTCGGTCGGTGCCGCGTTGGCGGCCTGGGAGCCGAGGGCGACGGCAGCGGCTGCTGCTGTGGTCAGCACGGTCACACGGGCGCGACTGGGCTGCTTGGGTCGACGGTGGGACGCCACGGAGGTGAACTCCTTCTTCTGAGTGATCACCCGCTCGGAGGTTCGAGGCCAGACCCTAGTGAGCTTCTTGTGATCAGTTCAAATCCTCACGAGAAAAATCTCGTCACACCCTGCATTCTTTGCCCATGACTCACAGGGCGTTCATGACGGTTGACGCTACGTTGCACGGAGGGTCCGTCAATTCGGGCATTCAGGCTGTACGTTGAGCTTTCAGGACAGTCGCTTGAGAAGTACCGCGGATGCCACGGGCCGGGCACCGGCCCGCGCCACCCCGTCGGCGACCTCGCGATCGGTGGAGGCCACGATGACCGGACGGCCCGGCGGCTCCGCGCGCACCAGCTGGCGGATCAACTCGTCGGCGGTGACGCCAGGCTTGGAGAACAGCACCCGCACCCCTCGCGGCGGCGCCAGCAGCACCGGCGCGGCCAGCTCGGCCCCGTCGAAGACACAGGTGACCTCGGCGCCGGTCTGCGCGGCGAGCTGGGAGAGCTGCCCGAGCAGCCGCAACCGCTGCTTCTCCAGGGGCATCTGGGGATAGCCGGTCTTGGTGACGTTGTAGCCGTCGACGACCAGATGGGCCTGCGGGAGGGCCAGCAACTGGTCGAGGATGGCCGGATCGTTCTCCGACAGCGCCCGCGCGGCGATGTCCTTCGGGGTCATGCGTCCCGGTTCGACCGCGTCCACGGTCTCGGCCGGCCGCACCGACACCGGCGGCAGCGCGAGTTCGCGGCGCAGCCCCTGGGTCGCGTCGAGCAGGGTGTCGAGCAGCAGCCGGACCCGCATGTCCTCGACGCTGCGGCCCTCGCGGGCGGCCCGGCGGGTGGCCTCCAGGGCGGCCTCCGCCTCCCCGAGCCGCGCCTTGAGCCGCCGCACCTCGCTCTCGGCGGCGGACAGCTGGGCGTGCCCCTCCGCGCGGATCGACTCGATCTCGCCGTGCGCCTTGCGCAGCGCCGCCTCGCCGCGCTTGACGTCGCTGAGCGCGGCCCGCAGTTTGCGGTGAAGCGAATCCGCTTCCTTGCGGGCGCCGTCCAGCTCGGCGCGCAGCCGCTCGGTCTCGGCGCGGGTCTGCTCGCGGGCGGCGGCGAGTTCGGCGCGCAGCCGCTCCAGTTCGGCCCGGCTCTCCTCGTCGGCGCGTTCGGCGTCGGCGCGCTGGGCCTCCTCGCCCGCGGCGGTCACCAGCTTCACCCAGCCGGCGGGCCGCAGGACGTAGGCCGCCGCCGCCACGTCGAGCGGGTCCGCGGCCGCCGGCGGCGAGCCGGAGTCCAGGGCGCCGGCGAGTTCCGGCTGGGTCTCCCGGAACTTCTCGCCGATGCGCTGCCGGAACAGCGGATCGGTCTCCAGGGCCGCGGCCATCGCGTTGCCCGCGAACTTGGCCCGGCGGTTCGGGGCGAACCGGGCGTACTGCCGCAGCTGCGCGGGCAGCTCCGCCACGGTCAGCCCGCCGAAGCCGTCCGCGACGATCTGCACGACCCGGCGGCGCACGCCCTCGGGCAGCGGACGGTCGAGCACCTCAGCGGCGCCGTCGCCCGGCCCCCCGCCTTGTGTCTCCACCATCCGTCACACCCCAATGCCTCTACGGGACCCCGCGCCGGGGGTCGCACCCCGTCGTCAGGAGCCGGCGCCCGGCCTGTCCACGAGTTCCACCTGGTCCACGGCGTTGCACCAGCGGCAGCGCACCGACTCGATGGTCTCACTGACCACCTCGCGCTCCTCGACCGTCGGCTCTCCGGCCAGATCCAGGTGGACGTACTCGACGACCTTCGACGAGCGCGTCACGTCGAAACGGGTGAGGTTGCCGCAGAGGGCGCAGCGCCATCGGGTCGTGTCGGTCGGCAGGGGAACCGTCATCGTGACTGTTCGCTTTCCTTCTAGTGTCCGTGACACGCCGGCCGTCCCGCGCGTGTGGCTCGTAACCCTACGGCCTGCCGGGCGCCGGGCGCCCGTCCGTCCACGGCGGCGAGGCGATCTGTGCGGTTGCGTCCGGTTACGTCATGCTGTGTATTCGTGATCAGCAATTGGAGGGTGCCGGACCGGCGGGCCGTCCGCCGGCCGTCGGCGCCGGTGACCTACGCCCTGATGACCCTGTGCTGCCTGATCTTTCTGATCGGCCCCGCGTCGGGGCTCAATCCGGCCTACGGCACCGGTGACGAACTGCTCGCGGCGCAGCGGGCCTACTTCCGGCACTGGGGTGTGGTCCCCGCAGAACTGTTCGAGGGGTCTCCCAGGGCGGCCCTCACCCCGGCCACGGCCCTGTTCGTGCACGGCAGCTGGGTCCATCTGCTCGGCAACATGCTCTTCTTCTACGTCTTCGGGGTGATGACCGAGGAGCGGATGGGCCGGGTGCAGTTCACCCTCTTCTACCTCGGCTGCGGCTATCTCGCCCTGCTCGGCTACGCGTGCGCCAACTCCGACTCCGGGCAGTCACTGGTCGGGGCGTCCGGGGCGATCTCGGCCGTGCTCGGCGCGTTCCTCTTCCTCTTCCCGCGCGCCCGGGTCACCAGCCTCCTGCCGTTCCTGTTCTTCCTGCCGCTGCGCTTCCCGGCCTGGCTCGTGCTGCCTTTCTGGGCGGCGCTCCAGTGGCTGGCGGCGGGCCGGGCCACCCAGGGGCCGGGGGTGGCCTACCTCGCCCACCTGGTCGGCTTCGCGCTGGGCCTGCTCTTCGCGTGGGCCCGGTTCGGGCCTGCGACTAGAGTGAGGGCCGCCCCAGCTCCGGCACCCGAGGGAGAGAACCAGCCGTGATCACCGCGATCGTCCTCATCAAGACCAGCGTGGACCGGATCCCCGAGATCGCGGAGTCGATCGCCGCGCTGGAGAACGTCAGCGAGGTGTTCTCCGTGACCGGCACCTACGACCTGATCGCGATGGTCCGGGTCAAGGAGCACGAGGACCTGGCCGAGGTCATCCCCGGCCGCATCAGCAAGATCCCCGGCGTCGAGGCGACCGACACGCACGTGGCGTTCCGCACGTACTCCCAGCACGACCTGGAAGCGGCGTTCTCCATCGGCCTGGACAACTGAGGACCGCCCCGCGCGGGGCGCACGCGGATGAGGACTTCTTCATCCGGCACTCATCCTCACCGCACCGCGCGGATCCTCGTCGGCTGCGGCGACTCCGGCACCTCGGACGGCGGCGCGGGCGCCCTCCGGGCGCTCGGCGCCCGGCTGCTGGACGCCGGCGGCTTCGAGCTCCCGCCCGGCGGCGGGGAGTTGCTCCGCCTGCACCGGATCGAGCCGTCCGGCCTCGGCCCCCGCCTCGCCCGGACCGAACTGCTGGTCGCCTGCAACCCGTTCAACGTGCTGTGCGGCGAGCGCGGTGTGGCCCGCGTCTTCGGCCCGCAGAAGGGCGCGACACCCGCGCAGGTGGAACATCTGTCCGCCGGCCTGGAGAACTGGGCGTACGTCCTGACCCGCGACCTCGGGGTCACGCACACCGATCTGCGCACCGGCCCCGGCACCGGCGCCTCCGGCGGCCTGGGCGCGGGCCTCACCGCGCTCGGCGCCCGGCTGCCGCCCCGGTTCGACGTCCTCCTCGGCCACCTCGACCTGGACGCCCGGCTGGCCCGCGCCGACCTGGTCGTCACCGCCGAGGGCGCCCTCGGCCACCAGACCCCGCGCGGCAAGGTCCCGGCGGGGGTGGCCCGCCGCGCCAAGCGGTACGGGCGTCCGGTGCTGGCCCTGGCCGGCACGCTCGGCGAGGGGGCGCACGAGGTGCCGGGCGTGGACGCGTTCAGCGGCATCCTGCCCGCGCCGATGGCCCCGGCGGAGGCCCTGGTCCGGGCGGGCGAGCTGCTCGCCGACGCCACCGAGCGCGCCCTGCGGATGATCCTGCTGGGGCGCCCGGCTACCGGCTCACGCGGAGGTGTCCGGCACGCAACGCCCGTCCTCGGTGCGGTAGTTCCAGCGGGCGCCGTCCCGCACCAGCTCCTTGACCGCGCGCAGGAACCGCTCGACGTGCTCGTCCGGGGTGCCCGCGCCGAAGCTGACCCGGATGGCGTTGAGGGACTTCTCGCCGGGCGCGGCCTCGGGGGCACCGCACTCGCCCTGCGTCTGCGGGTGGCTGCCGAGCAGGGTGCGCACCAGCGGGTGGGCGCAGAACAGGCCGTCGCGCACCCCGATGCCGTACTCGGCGGAGAGCGCGGCGGCGAAGTGGGAGCTGTTCCAGCCGTCGACGACGAAGGAGATCACCCCGACGCGCGGGGCGTCGTCCCCGAAGAGGGAGAGGACCCGCACCTCGGGCACTTCGGCGAGGCCCGTGCGGACCTTCTCGATCAGGTGGCGCTCACGGGCGACCAGGCTGTCGAACCCGGCCTCCGTCAGCGCCTTGCACGCGGAGGCGATGGCGTAGGCGCCGATGACGTTCGGCGAGCCGGCCTCGTGCCGGGCGGCGGTCTCGTGCCACTCCACGTCCACGCCGCCGTCCTGGCGCCGGGTCACCCTGCGGCTGGCGCCGCCGCCCGCGAGGTACGGCTCGGCCTCGCTCAGCCAGTCGGCGCGGCCCGCGAGGACGCCGGAGCCGAACGGGGCGTACAGCTTGTGCCCGGAGAAGGCGACCCAGTCGACGTCCAGGTCGCGCACGGACACCGGGTGGTGGGGGGCGAGCTGGGCGGCGTCCAGCACGATCCGGGCGCCGTGCGCGTGCGCCGCGGCGGCCAGCTCCCGTACGGGCCACAGCTCGCCGGTGACGTTGGAGGCGCCGGTGACGCAGACCAGGGCCGGGCCGTAGGGGTCACGCTCGGCGAGGGCGCGCTCCAGGGTGGTGACCGCCTCGTCCGGGGTGCGCGGCGCGTCCAGGTAGGTGACCTGGGCGTTCGTCCAGGGCAGCAGGGAGGCGTGGTGCTCGGTCTCGAAGACGAAGACCCGGCAGCCGGCGGGGAGCGCGGCGGCGAGCAGGTTGAGCGAGTCGGTGGTGGACCGGGTGAAGACGACCTGGTCGTCCTCGCGGCAGCCGAGGAAGTCGGCGACGGCCTTGCGGGCGTTCTCGAAGAGGTCCGTGGACAGCTGGGAGAGATATCCGGCACCGCGGTGCACGCTGCCGTAGTACGGGGCGTACGCGGCGACGTCGTCCCAGACCCGCTGGAGGGCCGGCGCGCTGGCGGCGTAGTCGAGCGCGGCATAGGTCACCTCGCCGCCGGTGACGAGCGGGACGGTGACATCTCGCCCCAGAACGGGCAGCGGGGTGCAAACGGACTGATCGGCGGCAGCGGTGGAGACAGACATGGCGAGACTCCCGTGAGGCGCAGGAAGAGAAAGAGAAGAAGGGTGTGCGGAGGCGGGGCTCTGCGGCCCTATCGCATTCGCTTGCTCACGGAAGACTCCTCGACGACCAGGACCCCTGGTGACGCGAGGGGTCCGCGCTTGCCGTAGACCTCGCTGCCTACGGCCTGGTCCTCACCCGGGGCACCCCGCCACGGACGGAGGGTTGCCGGACAGTCGGCCGGGGCCTCATGACTGTCACTCATGACCTGGTTCAGGAAAGTAGACGAAGTGATCGTCGTCCCGCAACCCGTGTCCGGATCGCGGGACGACAGCCGACGACACGCGCAGGGCTACGCGTTGCTCGCCGCCACCCAGCGCTCCAGCGTCCGCTTGGCCGCGCCCGAGTCGATGGACTCGGCCGCCTTCGCCATCCCCGCGCGGATCTGCTCGGCCAGCGGGGCGTCGGCCGGGTGCAGCGCGACCAGCGCGGCCGCCGCGTTCAGCAGGACGGCGTCCCGCACCGGGCCGGTCTCCCCGTCCAGCAGACGACGGGCCACCTCGGCGTTGTAGGAGGCGTCCGCGCCGCGCAGCGCCTCCACCGGCACCAGCTCGATGCCGACGTCGCGCGGGTCGAACGTCTCCTCGGCGACCTTGCCGTCCCGGACGATCCACACCCGGGAGGTGGCGGTGGTGGTCAGCTCGTCGAGACCGTCGTCGCCGCGGAACACCAGCGAGGAGTTGCCGCGCTCGGCGAAGACACCCGCGACGATCGGCGCCATCCGCAGATCCGCCACGCCCACCGCCTGCGCCCTCACCCGGGCCGGGTTGGTCAGCGGGCCGAGGAAGTTGAAGGTCGTCCGGATGCCCAGCTGACCGCGGGCCGCCGCCACATGGCGCAGCGCCGGGTGGAACTTCACCGCGAAGCAGAAGGTGATGCCCGCCTCGTCGGCGACCTCGGCCACCCGCTTCGGCGTCAGCTCCAGATTGACGCCCAGCTTCTCCAGCACGTCCGACGCGCCGGACGCCGACGACGCGGCCCGGTTGCCGTGCTTGACCACCTTGGCGCCGGTGCCGGCCACGACGATCGAGGACATCGTGGAGATGTTCACCGTTCTGGCCCCGTCGCCGCCGGTGCCGACGATGTCGACGGTGGCGCCGGGCACCTCGATCACATGGGCGTGCGCGTACATCGCGCGGACCAGGCCGGTGATCTCCTCGACCGTCTCGCCCTTGGCCCGCAGCGCCACCGCGAACCCGGCGATCTGCGCGTCGGTCGCCTCGCCGCTCATGATCCGGTCCATCGCCCAGGCCGTGTCCTCGGCGCCCTGGTCCCGGCCCTCCAGCAGGCCGTTCAGCATCGCGGGCCAGGAACGGCCCGCCGCGGTGTCGCCTCCAGCGGGGGTCACAGCGCTCATCAGCCGCTCCTGATCGTCGTAGAACACATGGCATGCGGGGGTGCGCGCCCAGCCTATCCATCCCGGGGTACGGCGAAGGGCCCCCGTCCGAACACCGGACGGGGGCCCTTCAGCGTGGCGTGGCGAACGCAGCGATCAGTGGTGGCCGTGGCCGCTCGTGATCTCCTTGTACTCCTCGACGGTCGGCTTCGGAATCTGGGCGTCCTCGCCGAAGTACGCCTTGCTCAGCTTGGCGCGCAGCTTCTGGGAGCCCTTGACCTTCCGCTCGACGCCGTTCTCGTCGACCGTCGGGCCGATCTCGGCCGGCGCGTACTGCTCGTGCGCCGTGAGGCTGTGCATCGCCGCCTGGCTGAGCGGCTCGTGCACCTCGATGTACTCACCGTGCGGCAGGCGCTTGATGGTGCCGGTCTCGCGACCGTGCAGCACCTTGTCCTTGTCCCGGCGCTGGAGGCCGAGGCAGATCCGCTTGGTGACGACGAACGCGATGACCGGGCCGACGAAGAACCCGATCCGGACGAACCAGGTGACCGCGTTGATCGAGAGGTGGAAGTGGGTGGCCACGATGTCGTTGCCACCGCCGATCAGCATGATCATGTAGGCGGTGATCCAGGCGACACCCAGCGCGGTGCGCGTCGGGGCGTTGCGCGGCCGGTCCAGGATGTGGTGCTCGCGCTTGTCCCCGGTGATCCACGACTCGATGAACGGGTACACCGCGATCGCCGCGAGGAACACGCCGAAGAGCACCAGCGGGACGAACACGCCGAGGACCAGCGTGTGACCCCACAGGTTGATCTCCCAGCCGGGCATGGCGCGGACCAGACCCTCGGCGAAGCCCATGTACCAGTCGGGCTGGGCGCCGGTGGACACCATGTCCGGACGGTACGGGCCCAGGGCCCAGATCGGGTTCACCGTCGCGATGCCGGCGAGGACCGCGATGACGCCGAAGACCAGGAAGAAGAAGCCTCCGGCCTTGGCCATGTACACCGGCAGCAGCGGCATGCCGACGACGTTCTTGTTGTTCTTGCCGGGACCCGCGAACTGTGTGTGCTTGTGGTAGAAGACCAGGATCAGGTGGGCCACCACGAGGCCGAGCATGATGCCCGGCAGCAGCAGGATGTGGATCGAGTAGAACCGGGCGACGAAGTCGTCGCCGGGGAACTCCCCGCCGAACAGGAACATCGAGATGTACGTGCCGACGATCGGCACGGACAGGATCGCGCCCTGCGTGAAGCGGACACCGGTGCCGGAGAGCAGGTCGTCCGGGAGCGAGTAGCCGGTGAAACCGGTGAACATGCCGAGGACGAACAGCAGGAAGCCGAACAGCCAGTTGATCTCACGCGGCTTGCGGAACGCGCCGGTGAAGAACACGCGCATCATGTGCACGAACATGCCGGCGAGGAAGACGATGGCCGCCCAGTGGTGGATCTGCCGGATCAGCAGACCGCCGCGGACGTCGAAGCTGATGTCCAGCGTCGACTTGTAGGCCTCGCTCATCAGCTGGCCCTGCATCGGGATGTAGCTGCCGTGGTACTCCACCTCGTTCATCGAGGGGTGGAAGAACAGCGTCAGGTACACACCCGTGAGGATGATGATGAGGAAGCTGTAGAGGCAGACCTCGCCCAGCATGAAGGACCAGTGGTCCGGGAAGATCTTCCGCATGTTGGCCTTGGCCAGGGAGTAGATCCCCAGCCGGCCGTCGGCCCAGTCGGCGACTCGCTCGCCGGCCGGTGCCTTCCCGCGGGCGCGGGACTGTGTGCTGTCGTTGGTGCTCATCCGCGCTCCCAGAATGCAGGACCGACGGGCTCTTCGAAGTCGCCGAGCGCTTCGAGGTAGCCCTCGTCGTTCACCCCGATGCGCAGCTGCGGCAGCGGGTGACCGGCGGGACCGAAGATGACCCGGGCACCGTCGGAGAGGTCGAAGGTGGACTGGTGGCAGGGGCACAGCACGTGGTGCGTCTGCTGCTCGTACAGGGAGATCGGGCAACCGACGTGGGTGCAGATCTTCGAGTACGCCACGATGCCCTCGTGCGACCACTCGAGCTCGCGCTTGTCCTTGATGTCCTCCGGCTGGATCCGGACGAGCATCAGGGCGGCCTTGGCGATCTCGTTCTGGAAGCCGTGGTCGTGCTCCTCCAGGCCCTCGGGCTTGGCGAAGGTCAGCGAACCGACGGCGACGTCCGACGGCCGCAGCGGCTCGTTGGTGTTCATGTTCACGATCAGCTTGCCCTTGCGCCACAGGGTGTGGCGCAGCTTGTCCTCGGGCAGCGGACCGAGGTCGCGCAGCAGGACCAGGCCGGACAGCGGCACCATGGCCATCGCACCGAACATGGTGTTGCGGATCAGCTTGCGCCGGCCGAGCTGCGACTCCTTGGCGCCCTGCCGGAAGTCCTCGAAGACCTGGGCACGGACGTCGGCCGGGGCCTCGATCGCGTGGCGCTCCTGGACCAGCTCGTGGTCGGACATCAGGGTGCGGCCCCAGTGGACCGCGCCCGCGCCGATGCAGAACAGCGCCACGCCCAGGGTCAGGCCCAGCGCGAAGTTCATCGCGTTGATGTGCCCGAGCGTGAAGACGTAGATCGACTTGTCGTGCGGGATCGCCACGAACGAGGCGATGAAGCCGATGGTGGCCAGCATCGACACCGTGAACAGCAGGGCGACCGTGCGCTCGGACCGCTTGGCGGCCCGCTCGTCGATGTCCTGGATCCGGGGCTCGTGCGGCGGCAGGCCCGGGTCGGCGAACGGGTTCTTCTCGTCCGCGACGCCCAGCGCGCCGTGGCCGGTGTCCCGCGCTGCGGGCAGGTTCTCTTCGGGAATGTCTTGGCTACTCATGACTTCTTGGCCTTTGCGGTCCGGGCGGCCACCCACACGGCGATGGCGATGAGGGTGCCGAGGCCGAAGATCCAGCCGAAGAGGCCTTCGGCAACCGGGCCGATACCGCCCAGCTCCATCCCGCCGGGGGTCTCCGTCTCGTCGCTGTTGACCGCGTTCAGGTACGCGATGATGTCCTTCTTGTTCTGCTCCGACAGCGTGGTGTCGGGGAAGGAGGGCATGTTCTGCGGGCCGGTCTGCATGGCCTCGTAGATGTGCTTCGGGTTCACGCCCTCGAGGCTCGGCGCGTACTTGCCCTTGGTGAGGGCACCGCCCTTGCCGGTGAAGTTGTGGCACTGCGCGCAGTTGTTGCGGAACAACTCACCGCCCTTGGCGATGTCCGCGCCCTCCGGGCCGTACTGCTCCTCGGTCGGGACGGACGGGCCCGCGCCCAGCGAGGCGATGTACGCCGCGAGCTGGTCGATCTGGGCCTGGGTGTAGATGTTCTTCTTCCGCGGGACCTGCACGCCCTGGGAGGTCGCGGCCGGCATACGGCCGGTGGCGACCTGGAAGTCGACGGCCGCCGCGCCGACGCCGACCAGGCTCGGACCGTCGGAGGTGCCCTGACCGCCGGTGCCGTGGCAGCTGGCGCAGCCGACGGCGTAGAGCTTCTTGCCCTCGTCGATGGCGAGGGACTGGGCGGTTTCATCGGCCTGCGCCTTGCCCGCGGGTGCGAACGCGGCGTACAGCCCCCCGGTAGCCGCCAGCGCGAGGAGTAGGACGACGACCGCCGCCAGCGGATGGCGTCGTCGTGCGGAGAGCTTTTTCACGGATTACCCCGGTGTCAGGATCTTCTGCGTCGATGCTTCTGGGATGTGCGTTACGGGAACGCGCGTGGGATCGGTTCCGGCTACTTGATCATGTAGATCGTGGCGAAGAGGCCGATCCAGACGACATCGACGAAGTGCCAGTAGTAGGACACGACGATGGCGGCGGTCGCCTGCTCGTGAGTGAACCTCCGGGCCGCGTAGGTACGGCCCAGGACCAGCAGGAAGGCGATGAGACCGCCCGTCACGTGCAGGCCGTGGAAGCCGGTGGTCAGGTAGAAGACCGAGCCGTAGGGGTCGGAGGAGAGCGAGAGGCCCTCGTGCTTGACCAGCTCGGTGTACTCGTACACCTGGCCGCCGATGAAGATCGCACCCATGATGAAGGTGACGATGAACCACATCCGGAGCTTCTTCACGTCACCGCGCTCGGCGGCGAACACGCCGAGCTGGCAGGTGAGGGAGGAGAGCACCAGGATCGTGGTGTTCGTCGCCGAGAACGGGAAGTTCAAGGCGGACGCCTTCTCACTCCAGAACTCGGGTCCTGTCACCGATCGCAGGGTGAAGTACATCGCGAAGAGGGCCGCGAAGAACATCAGCTCGGAACTCAGCCAGATGATCGTTCCGACGCTGACGAGGTTCGGCCGGTTGACCGACGGGTGCGCGTGCCCGGTATCTACTGTCGTTGCTGTCGCCACGACCGACATTATGTCGGTCGCTTATCCCGCCCTCACTCCGGGGGGTGCCGTTCGGAGTGTTGCTCTCGGCCATACCAGTGTTGACGTGGTGTTCAAGGGAGTAGCATCCGGGCCGACAGGCCCTTTCCGTACGACGCCGAAGTCACGGAGGAAGCTATGCAGCCGACCGCCACGGTACTGGTCTACAGCGACGACTCCAACACCCGGGAGCAGGTGCGGCTCGCGGCCGGGCGCCGGCCCGCTCCCGACGTCCCCCTGGTGGAGTTCGTGGAGTGCGCGACCCCGGGGGCCGTCGTCAGGGAGCTGGACAAGGGCGGCATCGACGTCTGCGTGCTGGACGGGGAGGCCGTGCCCATGGGCGGCATGGGGCTCTGCCGGCAGATCAAGGACGAGGTGTTCCAGTGCCCGCCCGTGCTGCTGCTGATGGGGCGGCCGCAGGACGCGTGGCTGGCCACGTGGAGCCGGGCCGAGGCGGCGGTGACCTTGCCGGTGGATCCGGTGGAGTTCGCGGCCGCGCTGGCGTCTCTGCTGCGGCAGAGGAAGCTGCAGAGCGCCTAGGGAGACGGTGCCCGGGGGTGCCGGGCGGGTGCGGACCGTTGTGGTGGTCGCGCACGTCCCCGCGCCCCCTGAAGGCTTCTCACACGGCCGTGGGTCGCAGACGTGCCGTTTCCTCGGGCTTGGGTGCTTCCGGCCCGCCCGCGGTCAGGGCGCTGCCCTCGCGCCACTTCTTCCAGGTCAGGTTCCAGTCGCCGAAGCCGTTGCCGAAGGTCTCCATGGTGTCGCCGTAGGAGTTGACGACCTCGACCACGTCGCCCTCCCGGACGTTCTCGAAGAACCAGGCGGCGTTGCCGGTGCTCATGCCGGTGCAGCCGTGGCTGACGTTGGCGTAGCCCTGGGAGCCGACGGACCAGGGGGCGGCGTGCACGTACTCGCCGCTCCAGGTCACCCGGGTGGCGTAGTAGACCGGCAGGTCGTACGACTCCGAGGAGCCGGCGGCGATGCCGATGCTGGTGGAGCGCATCCGTACGAAGTACTCCTTGCCGAGCACCACCTTGACGCCGTTGCGGGTCTCGAAGCCGGGCTTGCCGGTGGTGACCGGCATGGAGTTGATCTCCTCGCCGTTCTTGTAGACGGTCATCCAGTGGGACGAGGCGTCCGTGACGGCGACGACCTTGTCGCCGGTGGAGATCTTCAGCGGCTTCGCCTTGCCGCCCCACAGCCGGTCGCTGATCTTGATGCCCTCCAGGTTGCTGCGCACCTGGACGGTGGCGTGACTGGGCCAGTACTCCTTGGGGCGGTAGTGGAGTTCCTTGTCGTCCACCCAGTGCCAGCCGCCTTCCACGGCGGGTGAGGAGTGCACCTTGAGGGCGCGCTCGACGACGGCGCGCTGGGCGCGGCCTCCGACCGGGTGGCTCAGCTCGGCGGTGATGGGCTGGCCGACGCCGTACGTACCCGCCTTGGGGCCGAAGGTGACGTCCAGCCGCTTCTTGGCGAGGGGCTTGCCGGTGTCGAGGACCAGGACCTGGCGGCCGGGCCTGCCGTCCTCGTCCTCGGTGCTCACCCGGACCGTGTAGCGGGCGTCGGCGGCGAGCGGGGAGGTGGAGTGCCAGCGGCCCCCGTCGGCGGAGAGTTCGCCCGCCAGGTGGCGGCCGGCCGCGTCGACGGCCGTGACGTCCGTGATGCGCCCCTCCTCGCCCTCGGCGGTGACTTCCAGGGGCTTGTCGGGGTCGGCCTTCTTC
Organism: Streptomyces sp.; assembly: GCF_035645055.1. Lineage (GTDB taxonomy): Bacteria > Actinomycetota > Actinomycetes > Streptomycetales > Streptomycetaceae > Streptomyces. The sequence goes on from NZ_DASQNH010000008.1 coordinate 41,674, forward strand.
CCCTCGCCCGCGGGGCCGCTGAAGGAGATCTGGTCCGCCGCGTCGTACGGCGCGGCCGACAGCGGATTTCCGTCGCCGCCGCAGGAGGTGACGGCCGGGCCGAGGGCCATCACCAGCACAGTGCAGCCGATGACGGTACGGGTACGCGGTGTGTGGCTCATGAGTTCACGCTAGGGAGCCCCGTCAAGCGCGGCGCGCTGGGTAGCCCGACCGAGGGACGGCCGTTGCTGCGAAAGCGGGAGCCCGGACGCTCCTGACGGAGTGTCCGGGCTCCCGGCGGGCTCAGCGCGTGCTACTGGGTGCGGTTCTCACCGCGGTAGTACTCGAAGACCCAGCCGAAGATGCCGATCAGGATGATCGGGAAGGCGAAGTACAGCAGCCACCAGCCGACCGCGACACCGAGGAAGGCGAAGGCGCCGCCGATCGCCAGGGCGAGCGGCTGCCAGCTGTGCGGGCTGAAGAAGCCCAGCTCGCCCGCGTCGTCCGCGACATCGGCCTCCAGGTCGTCCTGCGCACCGACGTCGACCCGCCGGGCGGTGAAGCCCAGGTAGAAGCCGATCATGATGCACAGGCCGAAGGCCAGGAAGAGGGCCGTGGTGCCGGCCGGCTCCTTCGACCACACGCCATAGACGACCGCCATGGCGAGGACGAAGACGCTCAGCCACATGAACATCTTGCCCTGGATCTTCACTTGCCGGCCTCCTTGCTACCAGCGAGCGCGCTCTGGCCGGAGTGACCCAGCTGTTCCAGGGCGGCGATGTCGGGGTGGTGCAGATCGAACGCCGGGGATTCGCTGCGGATCCGCGGCAGGGTGAGGAAGTTGTGCCGCGGCGGCGGGCAGGAGGTCGCCCACTCCAGGGAGCGTCCGTAACCCCACGGGTCGTCGACACCGACCGGCTTGCCGTACTTGGCCGTCTTCCACACGTTGTAGAAGAACGGCAGGATCGACAGGCCGAGCACGAACGAGCTGATCGTGGAGATCGTGTTCAGGGCGGTGAAGCCGTCGGCCGCCAGGTAGTCGGCGTACCGGCGCGGCATGCCCTCGGCGCCCAGCCAGTGCTGGACCAGGAAGGTGCCGTGGAAGCCGACGAACAGCGTCCAGAAGGTGATCTTGCCCAGGCGCTCGTCGAGCATCTTGCCGGTGAACTTCGGCCACCAGAAGTGGAAGCCGGAGAACATCGCGAAGACGACCGTGCCGAACACCACGTAGTGGAAGTGGGCCACCACGAAGTACGAGTCCGAGATGTGGAAGTCCATGGGCGGCGAGGCCAGGATGACACCGGTCAGACCACCGAAGGTGAAGGTGATCAGGAAGCCGGTCGCCCAGAGCATCGGTGTCTCGAAGGACAGCGAGCCCTTCCACATCGTGCCGATCCAGTTGAAGAACTTCACACCGGTCGGTACGGCGATGAGGAACGTCATGAAGGAGAAGAACGGCAGCAGCACACCGCCGGTGACGTACATGTGGTGCGCCCACACGGTCACGGACAGACCGGCGATCGCGATGGTCGCCGCGACCAGACCCCAGTAGCCGAACATCGGCTTGCGGGAGAAGACCGGGATGACCTCACTGATGATGCCGAAGAACGGCAGGGCGATGATGTACACCTCTGGGTGTCCGAAGAACCAGAAGAGGTGCTGCCAGAGCAAGGCGCCGCCGTTGGCCGCGTCGAAGATGTGCGCCCCGAACTTGCGGTCCGCCTCCAGGGCGAACAGCGCGGCCGCCAGGACCGGGAAGGCCAGCAGGACCAGGACACCGGTCAGCAGGACGTTCCAGGTGAAGATCGGCATGCGGAACATCGTCATGCCGGGTGCGCGCATGCAGATGATCGTGGTGATGAAGTTGACCGCGCCGAGGATGGTGCCGAAGCCGGAGAAGGCCAGACCCATGATCCACATGTCGGAGCCGAGGCCCGGCGAGCGGACCGCGTCGGACAGCGGGGTGTAGGCGAACCAGCCGAAGCTGGCGGCGCCGTTCGGGGTGAGGAAGCCGCCCACCGCGATCAGCGAGCCGAACAGGTAGAGCCAGTAGGCGAACATGTTCAGCCGCGGGAACGCGACGTCGGGGGCGCCGATCTGGAGCGGCATGATCCAGTTCGCGAAGCCCGCGAACAGTGGCGTCGCGAACATCAGCAGCATGATCGTGCCGTGCATCGTGAACGCCTGGTTGAACTGCTCGTTCGACATCATCTGCAGACCCGGACGGGCCAGCTCGGCGCGCATGAAGAGCGCCAGGATGCCGCCGATGCAGAAGAACGCGAACGACGTCGTCAGGTACAGGGTGCCGATCGTCTTGTGGTCGGTGGTCGTCAGCCACTTCACCACGACGTTGCCGGGCTGCTTGCGCCGGACCGGCAGCTCGTTCTCGTAGGTGCCGGCCTCGGGGGCACCTGCGGGTTCGTTGACGATACTCACAGGATGTTCGCCTCCCGGTTCTTCTCGTGCTCGGTCTGCTCGATACCGGCGGGGACGTAACCGGTCTGGCCCTTCTCGGCCAGCTCCTTCAGGTGCTGCTCGTAACGCTCCGGCGAGACGACCTTCACGTTGAACAGCATCCGGGAGTGGTCGACGCCGCACAGCTCGGCGCACTTGCCCAGGAAGGTTCCCTGCCTGTTCGGGGTCACCTGGAAGGCGTTGGGGTGGCCCGGGATGACGTCCTGCTTCATCAGGAACGGCACCACCCAGAAGGAGTGGATGACGTCCCGCGAGGTGAGGACGAAGCGGACCGTCTTGCCCTCCGGCAGCCACAGCGTGGGGCCGGGGTTGCCGGTCTGCGGGTTCCGCTCACCCGGGATACCGCAGGTGTAGACACCGCCCGCGTTGTCCGGGAAGTCCTTCTTGTAGCGTTCCGGGACCGAGTTCAGTTCCTGGGCGGTCTTGGCGTCGCCCGTGGAACCCTCGACGTTCTCGATGTAGTTGAAGCACCAGCTCCACTGGAAGCCGACCACGTTGACCGTGACGTCCGGCTTCTTGTCCATGCTCAGCAGCTTGGACTCGTCGCGGGCCGTGAAGTAGAAGAGGACCGAGACGATGATGATCGGTACGACCGTGTACAGCGCCTCGATGGGCACGTTGTACCGGGTCTGCGGAGGGATCTCCACCTTGGTGCGGCTGCGCCGGTGGAAGATGGCACTCCAGAGGATCAAGCCCCACACCAGCACGCCGACGGCGAGCGCGGCAGCCCAGGAGCCCTGCCACAGGGAGAGGACGATCGGCGCCTCTTCCGTGGTGGGGGTGGGCATACCAAGGCGGGGGAAGTCCTCCCATGTGCAACCGGTGGCGGTCGCCAGGACCAGGCCCGCGGTCAGTGCCTGCAGCAGCTTCCGCCGCATCGGGCGCCGCGGCGAGCGGTCGGAGCCGTTGGGACTCACGTAGCGCCTTCCCGAGAGTCTCGCCCGCGCGGATCGGCTGCGGCCTGGCCTTCTCGCTGGTCGGTCGCCGCCCTGCGTCGGGCAGGGGTTTGGATGTTTATGCGGACCAAACCCTAGCCCACCCTCTCCGAGGGTTCGCGGGGAGGGGTGCCTAGTCACTCCGCCGGTTCGCTGGATTGGCGGGTGCGGGTGCGTTGTGGCTGGTCGCGCCCCGCGGCGGAGCCGCTGATGTCATTGCCCCGCGCCCCTGAGGGAGCCTTGGCCGACCGGCGGTCTAGCGTTGCCGTATGGCCTACTTTGACGCTGCTTCCGCTGCTCCTCTCCACCCTGTCGCCCGGCAGGCGTTGTTGGCCTCTGTGGATGAGGGGTGGGCGGATCCGGCGCGGCTGTACCGGGAGGGGCGCAGGGCCCGGATGCTGCTGGACGCGGCGCGGGAGGCGGTCGCCGAGGCGGTGGGGTGCCGCGCGGACGAGGTGGCGTTCACGTCCTCCGGCACCCGCGCGGTGCACTCGGGCGTCTCGGGCGTGTTGGCGGGGCGGCGACGGGTCGGGCGCCACCTGATCGTGTCATCCGTCGAACATTCCTCGGTACTCCACTCGGCCGAGGCCCACGAGGCGGACGGCGGCACGGTCACGCAGGTCCCGGTGGACCGTGCGGGCGCCGTGGACCCGTCGGCGTACGCCGCCGCGCTGCGCGAGGACACCGCGCTGGCGTGCCTTCAGTCCGCCAACCACGAGGTGGGGACCGTGCAGCCGGTGGCCGAGGTGGCCGGGGCCTGCCGGGCGGCCGGGGTGCCGCTGCTGGTGGACGCGGCCCAGTCGCTGGGCTGGGGCCCGGTGGCGGGCGACTGGTCGCTGCTGACGGCGAGCGCCCACAAGTGGGGCGGGCCGGCCGGGGTCGGGCTGCTCGTCGTCCGCAAGGGAGTGCGGTTCGCACCGCAAGGCCCGGCCGACGAGCGGGAGTCGGGGCGGGCCCCCGGTTTCGAGAACATCCCCGCGATCGTGGCCGCCGCGGCCTCGCTGCGGGCCGTACGGGCGGAGGCGGCCGCCGAGGCGGTACGGCTGCGGGAGCTGACGGAGCGGATCCGGGTCCGGGTGCCGGACCTGGTGCCGGACGTGGAGGTGGTGGGCGAGCCGGAGCGGCGGCTGCCGGGGATCGTCACCTTCTCCTGTCTCTACGTCGACGGGGAGGCGCTGCTGCACGAGCTGGACCGGGAGGGGTTCTCGGTCTCCTCCGGATCGTCCTGCACCAGCAGCACGCTGACCCCCAGCCATGTGCTCCGCGCCATGGGGGTGCTGAGCGAGGGCAACGTACGCGTGTCGCTGCCGCCGGGGACGCCGGCGGAGGACGTCGACCGGTTCCTGGAGGTGCTGCCGGGGGCCGTGGCCGGGGTGCGGGAGAAGCTGGGCGCGCCGACCGCGACGGTCCTCCGGCACGAGGACGCGCTCGTCGTCGACGCGCTGGGCAAGCTCTGCCCGCTGCCCGTGATCGAGCTGGCGAAGGTGATCGGGGAGGTGCCGGTGGGCGGCACGGTCCGGGTACTGGCCGACGACGAGGCCGCGCGGCTGGACATCCCGGCGTGGTGCGAGATGCGGGGACAGGAGTACGTGGGGGAGGAACCGGCGGAGAAGGGAACGGCCTACGTGGTCCGCCGGGTGCTCTGACCCACCTCTCAGGGGCGCGGGGCCGTGTCGGCCTGCGGCTGCCGCCGCGTGAGCGCGACCAGCCCCCGCGCCCCCACCCGCGGACGAGAATCAGCCCAGGTGCTGCTGAACCTCCACGGCAGCCTCGTGCCCGTACGCCTTGGTGAAGCGGTCCATGAAGTGCGCCCGGCGCAGCTGGTACTCCTGCGTGCCCACCGTCTCGATCACCAGCGTCGCGAGCATGCAGCCCACCTGCGCCGCCCGCTCCAGGGAGACGCCCCAGGCCAGTCCGGACAGGAACCCGGCGCGGAAGGCGTCGCCGACGCCGGTGGGGTCGGCCTTGCGGTCCTCCTCCGGGCAGCCGACCTCGATCGGGTCCTCGCCGACCCGTTCGATGCGCACGCCGCGCGAACCGAGGGTGGTGACGCGGTGGCCGACCTTGGCCAGGATCTCCGCGTCGGTCCAGCCGGTCTTGGACTCGATGAGGCCCTTCTCGTACTCGTTGGAGAAGAGGTAGGTCGCCCCGTCCAGCAGGATGCGGATCTCCTCGCCGTCCATGCGGGCGATCTGCTGGGAGAAGTCCGCGGCGAACGGGATGGCGCGGGAGCGGCACTCCTCGGTGTGGCGGAGCATCGCCTCGGGGTCGTCGGCGCCGATGACGACCAGGTCCAGACCGCCGACCCGGTCCGCGACGGTCTTCAGCTCGATGAGGCGGGCCTCGCTCATCGCGCCGGTGTAGAAGGAGCCGATCTGGTTGTGGTCGGCGTCGGTGGTGCAGACGAAGCGGGCGGTGTGCAGGGTCTCGGAGATCCGGACCGAGCCGGTGTCGACGCCGTGCCGGTCCAGCCAGGCGCGGTACTCGTCGAAGTCGAAGCCGGCCGCGCCGACCAGGATCGGCCGGGTGCCGAGCTGGCCCATGCCGAAGGCGATGTTCGCAGCGACGCCGCCCCGGCGGACGTCGAGGTTGTCGACCAGGAAGGAGAGCGAGACCGTGTGCAGCCGGTCCGCGACGAGCTGGTCGGCGAAGCGCCCGGGGAAGGTCATGAGGTGGTCGGTTGCGATGGAGCCGGTGACTGCGATGCGCACGGCGTGAACGCTCCTGGGTGGAGGGGTAATGACAGTCCACGCTACCCGCTGGGCGGCCCCGCCCTGAAGCAGGGAAAACTACCCGATAGTAGATCTTTCTTCGTGAGCCGGCCCATGCCTACGGTGCCGCTATGACGAACCACGACGCACCAGCGGCACCCGTACCCGCCGATCCGGAAGGCGACCTGGCGTCGCTGCGCGGCGACTGCGCCCGGATGGCCCCGCACTGGACGGCCCCGGACCGGGGCGCGGCCCGGCCCGTGTCCCCCTCCCGGATCCACGGGGTGACCGTGCCGCCGGGCTCCGCGCGACTGCTGGACGCGATGTCCGACTACGGCGACTGAGCCGGCCGCCTCGCGACCGCCCACCCGCCCCCGGGCCCGAGGGGAACCGAGCGGTCCGAAGGGAACCGAGCGGTCCGAGGGGAACCGAGCGGCCCGAAGGGAACCGCGCACTCCTTCTCCGCGTCCCATCGCTGTCCCCCGTAACAGCTGTGCGGCCGAAGGAGCGATGCGGTGAACACCGAGCGACCCGACAACGACGACGAGGTCGTGGGAGAGTCCGGCGCCGCCGAACGTGCGACAGCGGACGCGAACGCCTCACGGGAACCCGCGCCGGAGACCGAGGGCACGCCGGAAGCGGGGTCCGCGCCGGAGACCGAAAGCACACCGGAAGCGGGGTCCGCGCCGCAGACGCGGTCCCGGCGCCGCTCCCCCGCCCTCGTGGCCGCCGTGGCCGCCGCCGTGCTGCTGGCCGGGGGCGGCGGGGCGTATCTCGCCGCCTCGGCGGGCGGCGGAACGGGTGCGGGATCGGGGTCCGGCGCGCCCGGCGGGAACGGCACTCCGCCGCCGCTCGCGCTCGACGGCTACTCCGAGGGCTCCGGGAACGGGATCGCGCCCGGCGAACCCGACCCGAACGGCGTCACCTACAAGGCGTCCGGAGCGCTCCCGAAGGGCCCCGGCTCGGCGCCCGTGTACTGGGCGAAGGGCGAGGTCACCGAGGCGGAGGTCGCGCGGCTGGCCTCGGCGCTCGGGGTGGACGGGACGCCCGTGGCCGAGGGGCAGGCCTGGAAGGTCGGGTCCGGCAAGGACGGCCAGGGGCCGAGTCTCCGGGTGAACCGGCAGGCGCCCGGCACGTGGACGTTCCACCGCTACGCCCCCGGCACCGACGACTGCGAGAGCGTGACCGTCTGCGCCGAGCCGCCCGCGTCCGCGGCCGTGGACCCGGTCGGCGAGGCCGCGGCACGCAAGGCGGCGGCGCCGGTGCTGAAGGCGCTCGGGCAGGACTCCGCGCGGGTGGACGCCTCCCGGGTGAGCGGCGCGGACCGGGTGGTGACCGCCGATCCGGTGGTCGGCGGGCTGCCGACGTACGGCTGGCCCACCGGGCTGACGGTCAGCGCGCAGGGAGAGGTGGTCACGGGCAGCGGCCAGCTGAAGACGCCGGTGAAGGGGGCCGCGTATCCCGTGCTGGACGCCCGGCGGACGCTGGAGCGGCTGAACGCGGCCCAGGAGCCCGGTCATCGCGTCGGCATCGGCGGCTGCGCCAGCCCCGTACCGCTTGAGGACGACCGGGCGCAGGCGCCGTGCGAGACCTCGGCGCCCGCGGACGGCGCGCGGGAGGCGGTCGTCGTGGAGGACGCGGTCTTCGGGCTGGCCTCGCACTTCGTGGACGCGCGGCAGACGCTGGTGCCGTCCTGGCTGTTCGAGGTGCGGGCGCCGGGCGCGGCGGAAGGTTTCACCGTGACGCATCCGGCGGTCGACCCGCGCTATCTGACCGCGCCCGCACCGCCCGCGGAGACGGGCGGCAACCCCAGTCCGCGGCCGACGGGGCCGGACGCGCCCACCGAGACCCGGAACGTGCAGGTGGAGGGCTACACCGCCGAGGGCACGGAGCTGACCGTCGCCTTCACCGGCGGGGTCTGCGCGGACTACACGGCGAGGGCGACGGAGAGCGCGGACCGGGTGACGGTCACGGTGACCGAGAGGCCCTGGCCGGACAAGGTCTGCATCATGATCGCCAAGGTGCACCACCGCACGGTGGAACTGGACGAGCCGCTCGACGGCCGGAAGGTGGTCGGGGCGGACGGCGAGACGGTCCCGCTGGAGAAGCCGGGGGCGCGACTTCCCCGCTAGCGGCCGCGGACGCCCCGCTGCCGGGTGCGGAAACGCGAAGGCGGCGGCCCCTCGGCAGGGGGCCGCCGCCTTGCTGTCAGGCTTAGCTGAACGAGTCGCCGCAGGCGCAGGAGCCCGTCGCGTTCGGGTTGTCGATCGTGAAGCCCTGCTTCTCGATCGTGTCCACGAAGTCGATGGTCGCGCCGCCCAGGTACGGGGCGCTCATCCGGTCGGTGACGACCTTGACCCCGCCGAAGTCCTTCTCCACGTCACCGTCGAGGGAACGCTCGTCGAAGAACAGCTGGTAGCGCAGGCCGGAGCAGCCGCCGGGCTGGACGGCGACGCGCAGCGCGAGGTCGTCACGGCCTTCCTGGTCGAGCAGCGCCTTGACCTTGGACGCGGCGGCGTCGGTCAGGATGATGCCGTCGGTGACGGTGGTGGTCTCGTCCGATACGGACATCTACATCTCTCCCGGGTTGTACGGAGACTGCTTGCCGACGGTTGCAACCGGCGGGGCCGCGGATTCATTCCGGGACGAGCCCGATTCTTGTCTCCTTGGCCTTTTTCATGCTCGCACATGCGCGGGCGGGCGCACAGCGCCCTGTGGGCGAACGGACCGGGCCCCGGACCGGGCCCCGGACCGGGCCGGGAGCGCGCCGGAGCGGTGACCCGGCAGGACGACGTTCCGGACATCGGGATTCACGTCACATCGACGCTATGGACATCGTCAAAGTGACATGAAGCGGTTATGATAGATAGCGTCATTTCGACGAAAAGGTCGAAGCGCTGTCCCGCCATCCGCCGGTCCGGCTCCCCGGGCCGGCGAGCCGCAGAAAAGAAAGGGTGCGTGTCGTGACCACCGCCCAGACCCAGGAGCTCGACGTCCAGCCGACGCCCCTCGCCCTGCTGCTCCTCGGCCGCGAGGCCGACCCGAGGAGCGAGCGCGGCGTGGAGTGCCCCGGCGACCTGCCCTCGCCGTCCGACCCGGACCTGGTCGAGCGCGCCCGCGCGGCCAAGGAGAAGCTGGGCGACAAGGTCTTCGTGCTGGGCCACCACTACCAGCGCGACGAGGTGATCCAGTTCGCGGACGTCACGGGCGACTCCTTCAAGCTGGCCCGAGACGCGGCCGCCCGTCCCGAGGCCGAGTACATCGTCTTCTGCGGCGTCCACTTCATGGCGGAGTCCGCCGACATCCTGACCTCCGACGACCAGAAGGTCGTCCTGCCCGACCTCGCGGCCGGCTGCTCGATGGCCGACATGGCGACGGCCGAGCAGGTCGCCGAGTGCTGGGACGTGCTGACCGAGGCCGGGATCGCCGAGCAGGTCGTCCCGGTCTCCTACATGAACTCCTCCGCCGACATCAAGGCCTTCACCGGCAAGCACGGCGGCACGATCTGCACCTCGTCCAACGCCAAGCGCGCCCTGGACTGGGCGTTCGAGCAGGGCGAGAAGGTGCTGTTCCTGCCCGACCAGCACCTCGGCCGCAACACCGCCGTCCGCGACATGGGCATGTCCCTGGACGACTGCGTGCTCTACAACCCGCACAAGCCGAACGGCGGCCTGACCGCCGAGGAGCTGCGCGCGGCGAAGATGATCCTCTGGCGCGGCCACTGCTCGGTCCACGGCCGCTTCAGCCTGGACTCGGTGAACGACGTCCGTGAGCGCATCCCGGGTGTGAACGTCCTCGTCCACCCCGAGTGCCGCCACGAGGTCGTCGCCGCGGCGGACCACGTCGGCTCGACCGAGTACATCATCAAGACCCTGGAGGCGGCCCCGGCCGGCTCCAAGTGGGCCATCGGCACCGAGCTGAACCTGGTCCGCCGCCTGGCGAACCGTTTCGCTCCCGAGGGCAAGGAGATCGTCTTTCTCGACAAGACGGTCTGCTTCTGCTCCACCATGAACCGCATCGACCTGCCCCACCTGGTCTGGGCCCTCGAATCCCTGGCCGAGGGCAACCTCGTCAACCGCATCGAGGTCGACAAGGAGACCGAGGCGTTCGCCAAGCTGGCCCTGGAACGCATGCTGGCGCTGCCGTAACCGCATCCCGCTCACGAGAAGGCCCCGTTCCGCACGGACGGGGCCTTCCGCGTTCGAGCGAACACCCGAACGCTCCACGCGCGGCCACTCTGCTGGGCATACGGCGGCAGGGAGGGCGAGGGTGTACACGCATGTCGGTCCGGACCGACCGGTGCCGCGAGAGGGCCGACGCCAACGCCTGCACGGTGGTCGGCTCCGGCGGGGACTCGGGCCGTCACCCGTACCGGGCCGGTCCGCGTTCCATCACCGCGCCCGGGCCCTGCGTCCGTGTCACCGGAGTCATCGACTACCGGAGCGGGGTCGCGGACCGGAGCGTCATCGGCCCCTGCGGCTGAGGTGCTCACCGCTCACCCCGACGCCGGCTTCCGCTCGGGGTGAGCGGGGTCGATGGTGAAGAGGGTGCCGTCCGGGGTCGCCACGATCACGGCGCCGCCGTGCAGGAACAGCTCGGACCGGGACCAGCCGTCGTCCAGCACCTGCTCGGCCCGCGGGCGCGTCTCCCACAGCAGCTTCCCCGAGTCGGCGTCCAGGGCCGCCACCCTGCCGCTGAGGCTCGCCGCGAACAGGGTGTCGTCGGCCCGCCGGAGCAGGGGCGTGCTGGGCTGCTCCAAGGTGGTCTCGGTCCGCCACAACTCCTCGCCCGTCCGCACCGAGACGGCCCGTACGATGCCGCTGGACGTGGCCGACCAAAGGGTGCCGTCGGCCAACGCGACGCGCCCTCGCAGTGGCTCCTTCAGCGGCACCCGTTCGCGGGCCCCGGTCGCGGGGTCCAGCAGCACGACGGCCTTGTACTGCTCGTCGTCGGTCATCATTTCGACCCCCTCCAGGAAGACCAGCCGCCCGTCCAGGGTGCCGGCATGCCCGCTTCCGGCCGGCGGGGTCACCTTGTGGCTGGACCCGTCGGAGGAACGGAGCCGCAGGAGGAACGAGTCCTTCTCCTCGTGTTCGCACTCCAGGTACAGGTACGGGTGGGCTTCCGTGGCGAACCAGCAGTAGTACTGTGCGGGCACCTCCACCGTCCACCGCTCGGCTCCGGTCCGCGGTGAGCGGGCGGTGAGCACACTGCCGTCCATCGACAGGGCCAGGCCTCCGGCGACGACCGGGACCATGGTCTCCTCCTTGACCTCATGGGCCCACAGCTGTCGCCCGGTGCCGGTGTCCAGGCCGACCAGGCTGACGGTCTCGTCCCCCGCCTCGTCGTCGGAGACGGACCGGCGCACGATCACCGCCTCGTCCTCCGCCCCCAGGACGGCGCCTGCGGCGTACGTGTCCCGGGGGCTCCCCTGGGGCAACAGGTCGGTGGTCCGCCAGCGGAGCCTGCCGTCGAGCGCGTCCACGCGCACCGGCAGCGTCTTGTCGCCGCCGCAGTAGACGGCGGCCCGGTGCAGCGCGCACCGCGACTCGCCGGCGACGCTGCTCCCGCCGAGCACGGTCACTGCGGCCTTCGTGTCCACGACGCTCGTCTGCCACGGGCGCCAGCCCGCGGGCATCCTCTCCCACCGGGAGTCGGTGCCGTTCGGGGAGGCCCCGCCGTCCGCGCCGGGCCCCAGCAGATACGCCGTCAGGCCGAGCAGCAGCGCTCCGACCGTGCCGGTGACGGCCGGCAGGGGGCGGAGCCGGCCGGGGCGGCGGGCGGGCCGCTCGGTGTCCCGGCCGGTCACCGTGCCGGAGTGGGTGGTGTCCGCCCGCGGAGCCGGCGGGCCGAGGCGCAGGGTGACGGTCTGCTGGTCGACGGGGTCCGGTTCGGGGAGGACCGTGGCGAACTCGCGGGCCAGTTCGTCGAGTCCGGGGCGCTCCTCGCGCTTCTTCGTCAGGCAGCGTTCCAGGATGACGCGCAGCTGCCGCGGCACCCCGTCGAGCAGGGGCTCGTCGTTGATGACCCGGTAGGCCGTCAGATAAGGGCTCTCCGCGTCGAAGGGGCCACGCCCGGTCGTGGCGTACGCGAGCAGCGCGCCGAGGGAGAAGACGTCGGAGGCCGGGCCCACCGAGCGGGCGTCGGTGAACTGCTCCGGGGACATGAACGGCGGGGTGCCGATCATCTGGCCGGTCTCGGTCAGGGTGAGGTTCTCGGTGGCGCGGGAGATGCCGAAGTCGATGACGCGGGGCCCGTCCTCGGCCATCAGCACATTGGCCGGTTTCAGGTCGCGGTGCACCACCCCGGCCCGGTGGATGTCCCGCAGCGCCTCCACCAGGCCCAGCGCGAGCCGCCGCAACTCGGTGACACGGAGCGGCCCCTGGGCCCGGATCCGTTCGGCGAGCGACCGGCCGGGGACGTACTGGGTGGCCATCCAGGGCCGGTCCGCCTCCGCGTCGGCGTCCACGACGGGCGCGGTGAACGCGCCGCTGACCTTGCGGACGGCCTCGATCTCCTGGCGGAACCGGGCCCGGAAGACGGGGTCCTGCGCGTACTGGGCGTGCACCACCTTGACGGCGACCTCGCGCCCGGAGCGGGCTCTGCCCCGGTAGACGACCCCCATGCCCCCGGCTCCGAGCCGGTCGATCAGCTTGTACCCGCCGAGTGACCGCGGATCGTCCTTGCGCAGTGTCACCGCCCGGTTCCCTTCCCCCGTTGAGCAGTTCGCGGCCACAGGATACGTAACCGCCGGTCACGTTTCGGAGGCGTCCGTGCGGAGGTCCGGGGGTGCTCGCCGCCGTAACCGGGCGGGCTGCCGGGGCCGGACGCGGAGTTGCTGAGCGACGCGGGAAGGTTCCACGCCGACTTGCGGGAATCGGGCGCGGGGCAGCCTGCGGAGTGGAGTACGTGCCGGTCAGCGGCGTGCTGCAGCCGACGCCGACCACGGCCGTCGTGGACGGTGAGGGGGTACTGGCCCCCCGGCTCACCATAGACGGCGTCGACGAGGGCGGCGACGGGCGGGTGCCCCGGCTGTCCAGCGCGCACGTGGGGGCGGGCCGGCCCGCGTTCACGCCGTGGGAGCAGCACGGATCGCTGCAGAACAACCCGGCGGTGCGGTGGGCGCTGCCGGGCCCCGCATCGCGGGACCCGGCCGTTCGCGCGCCGTACGCGTCACACGTTCGCCGGCTCCGGCACCTTCTCCGACTCCGCCTTCGCCGCCCGCTTGGCCGCCCGCTTCTTCGCGCGCCGCTCCTTGCGGAGTTCGAGCATGGCGTAGAGCGTCGGGACGAGGAGCAGGGTGAGCAGGGTCGAGGTGACCAGGCCGCCGATCACGACCACCGCCAGCGGCTGGGCGATGAAGCCGCCCTCGCCGGTGATGCCGAGGGCCATCGGCAGCAGGGCGAAGATGGTGGCCAGGGCGGTCATGAGGATGGGGCGCAGACGGTGGCGGCCACCCTCGACGACCGCTTCGACGACGCCGTGGCCCTGGGCGCGGTACTGGTTGATCAGGTCGATCAGGACGATCGCGTTGGTGACCACGATGCCGATCAGCATCAGCATGCCGATCATCGCGGGGACGCCCATCGGGGTGCCCGTCGCGACCAGCAGGCCGATCGCGCCCGTCGCGGCGAACGGGATGGAGACCAGCAGGATCAGCGGCTGGACCAGCGAACGGAACGTCGCGACCAGCAGCATGAAGACGATCGCGATCGCCGCCAGCATGGCCAGGCCCAGGTTGGCGAAGGCCTCCTCCTGGTCCTCGGAGACACCGCCGATCTCTGCCGTGGCACCGGCCGGAAGGTCCAGCGCGTCGATCTTCGACTGGAGGTCGGCGCTGACCGCGCCGGTGTTGTCGCCGGTCGGCTTGGCGGTGATGGTGGCGGCGCGCTGGCCGTCGATGCGGGTCATGGAGACCGGGCCGTCGACGAGCCGTACGTCCGCGATGTCGCCCAGCTTCACCGGGCCCAGCGGAAGCCGCTTCAGCTCGGCCAGGGTGTCCGCGGGGCGCGCCGAGCGGATCACGACGTCCCGCTCGGTGTCGTCCAGGGTGGCCCGGGCGGCGGTGGTGCCGCGGACCGCCTGGGTGACGGCCGCGCCCAGCGTCTGGTCGGTGAAGCCGGCCGCGGCGGCCTTCTCGTTGGCCCGGACGGAGATCCGCGGGACGCTCTGGGCGAGGTCGCTGGTGACGTCGGTGACGTCGTCCAGGCCGGCGACCGCCTCGCGGACCTGTTCGGCGGCCTCGCGCAGCACCGTCGCGTCGGCGGCCTTCACCACCACGCTCAGGTCCTGGCTGCCGAAGCCGTCACCGGCGGCGATGGTCGTCGTGCCGATGCCGTCGAGCCTCTTCAGGCCTTCGTCGATGGCCTTCTCGACGTCCTCGTACGTCGCCGAGTCCGCCAGCATCACCGAGTACGACGCCTGGTTGGTGTCGGTGCCGCCGCCGAAGGCCGCCATGAAACCGGAGGAGCCGACGGTGACCTGGTAGTCCTCGACGCCCTCGACGCCGTCGAGCATCTTCTCGATCCTCTTCGCCTGGGCGTCGGTCGCCGCGAGGCTGGTGCCGGGCTTCAGCTCCTGCTTGACGGTGAGGACGTCCTGCTCGCCCTGGTCGAAGAAGTTCGTCTTCAGCAGCGGGGCCATGCCGAAGGTGCCGATCAGCACGACGACCGCGATCGCCACGCTGGTCAGGCGGCGGCGGGTGGCGAACCGCAGGATCGGGACGTAGATCCGCTGGAGCCTGCTCCTCGCCTCCTTCTCCTCCGCCAGCCGACGGGCCTCGCCGGCGTCCTCCGGGGTGCCCTTGGGGGCGCGCAGGAACCAGAACGACAGGACGGGGACGACCGTCAGCGAGACCAGCAGGGACGCCAGCAGGGCGGCCGTCACGGTCAGCGAGAAGGAGCCGAACAGCTCACCCACCATGCCGCCGACCAGGCCGATCGGCAGGAACACGGCGACGGTGGTGAGGGTGGAGGAGGTGACCGCGCCGGCCACCTCGCGGACCGCGTTGAGGATGGCCTCCCGGCGCTCCTCGCCGTAGCCGAGGTGCCGCTTGATGTTCTCCAGGACCACGATCGAGTCGTCGACGACCCGGCCGATGGCGATGGTCAGGGCGCCGAGGGTGAGGACGTTCAGCGACAGGTCACGGGTCCACAGGACGATCAGGGCGAGGACCACGGAGAGCGGGATCGAGACCGCCGTCACCAGTGTGGAGCGGATCGACGCCAGGAAGACGAGGATCACCAGGACCGCGAAGAGCAGGCCCAGGGCGCCCTCGGTCGTCAGGCCCTCGATGGACTTCGACACCGCCGGGCCCTGGTCGCTGACCACGGTGATGGCGGCGCCGGAGCCCAGGTCGGCGCGCATCCCGGGCAGCTTGTCCCGGACGGCGTCGGAGATGGCGACCGCGCTGCCGTCACGGTCCATGGTGACGGCGACGGCGAGGCTGGGCTCGCCGTTGGTGCGGGTGAGGGAGTCGGCGCGGGCCGCCTCCTGCTTCACCTCGGCGACGGCACCGAGGCGGACGGGGCGCCGCGCGCCCTCGCCGGTGACCATCAGGTCCTCGATCTGCTTCAGGGAGGTGAGGCCGCCGCCGACCTGCACGGTGCGGTTGGCGCCGCCCTCGTCGAAGGAGCCGGCCGGGACGGTCGCGCCGCCCGCCTGGAGCGCCTCGGCGAGGGACTGGGCGGTCAGCCCGGCCCGGGCCAGTTTCCGGTCGTCCGGCGTGACGGTGACCTGGAGGTCCCGTACGCCGTCCACGGTGACCTGGCCGACGCCGTCGATGTCCTTGAGGTCCGGGACGACGGTCCTGTCGAGCCGGTCGGCGAGGGCCTGCTGGTCGCTGTCGGAGGTGACGGCCAGGACGACGGTCGGGATGTCGTCGGTGGAACCGGCCACGACCTGCGGGTCCACGTCGTCCGGGAGCTGGACACGGGCCCGGTTGACGGCCTGCTGGACGTCCGCGACGAGCTGGTCGGTGTCGATGCCGTAGTCGAAGGACGCCACGATGACGGCGTTGCCCTCACTCGCGGTGGAAGTGACGCCGGTGATGCCGTCGACCGCCTCCAGGTTGTCCTCGATCGGTTCGACGACCTGCTTCTCGACCACGTCCGGGGACGCGCCCTGGTACGGCGCGAGCACCGACACCATGGGCAGTTCGATGGTGGGCAGCAGCTGCTGCTTGAGCTGCGGTATCGCTATCGCCCCGAAGGCGAGCGCGATGATGGACATCAGCCCTATCAGGGCCCGTTGTGCGAGGCTGAATCTCGACAGCCAGGACATGGGTCAGCGTCTCTCTTCCGTGGCCTGAGCGAAGCAGTGGGCGCAAACCGGCGCCCACCCCAACACCCTGGTCCATGGCGCACGCCCCGGCCGTCGCCCCCAGGTCCATTTCCTTATACGGCGCATACTGCGGCTGGAGTAGCGCCGTACCCGGTCAGTCCACCCTCGGACGGACCAGCCCCGACTCGTAGGCGATCACCACCAGCTGGGCCCGGTCCCGCGCGCCCAGCTTGGCCATGGCCCGGTTGACGTGGGTCTTCACGGTCAGCGGGCTCACCTGGAGGCGTTCGGCGATCTCGTCGTTGGAGTGGCCGCCCGCGACCTGGACCAGCACCTCGCGCTCACGGACGGTCAGCGCGTCCAGCCGGTCGGCGCGGGCCGGGTCGTGCTCGCCGTCCGCGCCGTCGCCGCCCTGGGCGAGGAAGCGGGCGATCAGGCCCTTGGTGGCGGTCGGGGAGAGCAGCGCCTCGCCGCCCGCCGCGACCCGGATCGCGTTCAGCAGTTCCTCCGGCTCGCTGCCCTTGCCGAGGAAGCCGGAGGCGCCGGCGCGCAGCGACTGCACCACGTAGTCGTCGACCTCGAAGGTCGTCAGGATGACGATCCGGACGTGGGCGAGCGCCGGGTCGGCGGTGATCAGGTGGGTCGCGGCGAGCCCGTCGGTGCCGGGCATCCGGATGTCCATCAGGACCACGTCGGGACGCCGCTCCCGCGCCAGCCGCACCGCCTCCGCGCCGTCGGGGGCCTCGCCGACCACCTCCATGTCGGGCTCGGAGTCGACCAGCACACGGAAGGCACTGCGCAGCAGGGCCTGGTCGTCGGCGAGCAGGACACGGATGGTCATACGGGCTCCCCCTCGGCGATGGTCATCCGGGCTCCCCTTCGGCACCCGCACGGCTCTCGACCGGCAGGATCGCATGGACGCGGAAGCCGCCGCCGTAGCGGGGACCGGTGGTGAGGGTGCCGCGCAGCGCGGTGACGCGTTCCCGCATGCCGAGCAGGCCGTGTCCGCCGCTGTCGGCGGGCGGGGTGTCGCCGGAGCCGTCGTCGAGGACGGTGATCTCGATGTGCGGACCCACCCGCACCACGCTGACCTCGGCCTTCGCGGCCGTCCCGGCATGCTTCTGGACGTTGGTGAGGGCTTCCTGGATGACCCGGTACGCGGCGAGGTCGACGGCGGCGGGCAGGGTGGTGCCGTGGTCGGTGCGGGCGACCTCGACCCGGAGGCCCGCGTTGCGGAAGGTGCCGACGAGTTCGTCGAGGCGGTCCAGGCCGGGGGCGGGCTCGGTGGGGGCCTCCGGGTCGCCGGACTGGCGGAGCAGGCCGACGGTGGCGCGCAGTTCGTTGAGGGCGCAGCGGCTGGCCTCGCGGACATGGGCGAGGGCTTCCTTGGCCTGGTCGGGGCGCTTGTCCATGACGTGGGCGGCGACTCCCGCCTGCACGTTGACCAGGGCGATGTGGTGGGCGACGACGTCGTGCAGATCGCGGGCGATCCTCAGACGCTCCTCGGCGACCCGGCGGCGGGCCTCCTCCTCGCGGGTGCGTTCGGCGCGCTCGGCGCGCTCCCGGATGGCCTGGACGAAGGCGCGGCGGCTGCGGACGGCGTCGCCGGCGGTGGCGCCGATGCCCGTCCAGGCGAAGATCGCCAGATTCTCCTGGGCGTACCAGGGCAGCGGGCCGCAGAGCATGGCGGCGCCGGTCAGCACGGTCATGGTGAGCAGGCCGACGCGCCAGGTGGTGGGGCGGTCGGTGGTGGAGGCGACGGTGTAGAGGGCGATCACGGCGGACATCGCGACGGGGGCGCGGGGGTCGCCGGTGGCGGACTCGACGAGGGAGAGCGCGCCCGTGAAGGCGAGAACCGTGCGGGGGACACGGCGGCGGAACGCCAGGGCGGCGGCCCCGAGGGCCATCAGCAGCAGGCTCAGCCCGTCCGGGGTGCGCAGGCTCCAGCTGACGCCGTGCCTGCCGTGCGGGTCCGCGAAGGACCCGGCCACCATGCAGACCAGCACACCCGCGGCCAGCGCCGCGTCCAGCGCCATCGGATGTGCCTTGAGTCGACGCCGGGCGCGCTCCATGGTGCTCACTCAGCCCACGCTATCCGGGACCGCCCGTCCCGGTCCCGGGTGGGTCGCAGCCCCTGGCCCGGAGACCGGCGGGGCCCCCAGGAGACCCGTGGGGTTCCCTGGGGCCGTGTGGGTGTCAGCCGGGGATGAGGCCGCCGCCGTCGGAGAGGAGGTCGCGGACCTCGTCCAGGGTCGCGTCGGGGGACGGGAGGATGAGCTGGGACGGTTCGAGGGAGTCGTCGGGGAGGGGGGTGCCCAGCTCCCGGACCCGGCTCAGGAGGGCGTTCAGGATGCGGCGGAAGCCGGGGCCGTCGCCCTGCTCCATCTCGGCGAGCAGTTCGTCGTCCAGCTCGTTCAGCTCGGCGAGGTGGCTGTCGGCCAGCCGCACCTGCCCCTCCCCCATGATCCGTACGATCATGTCGCCCTCCTCGGCGTGGGCCCCTACTGCTTGTCGAACCTCGGGGCGTCCTGCGGCTGCTGCTGGGGCTGCTGCGCTCCGGTGCCGCCCTCGATGGCCTGCTGACCGCCGGACGTGCCTCCGGCCAGCTCGGCCTTCATGCGCTGAAGCTCCAGCTCTACATCCGTACCACCGGAGAGCCGGTCCAGCTCGGCCTGGATGTCGTCCTTGGCCATGCCGGTGGGGTCGTCGAGGGCGCCGGAGGCGAGCAGCTCGTCGATGGCGCCGGCGCGGGCCTGGAGCTGGGCGGTCTTGTCCTCGGCGCGCTGGATGGCCAGGCCGACGTCGCCCATCTCCTCGGAGATGCCGGTGAACGCCTCGCCGATCCGGGTCTGCGCCTGGGCCGCGGTGTAGGTGGCCTTGATCGTCTCCTTCTTGGTGCGGAAGGCGTCGACCTTGGCCTGGAGCCGCTGGGCCGCCAGGGTGAGCTTCTCCTCCTCGCCCTGGAGCGTCGCGTGCTGGGTCTCCAGGTCGGTGACCTGCTGCTGGAGGGCGGCGCGGCGGGAGAGCGCCTCGCGGGCCAGGTCCTCCCGGCCCAGCGCGAGCGCCTTGCGGCCCTGGTCCTCCAGCTTGGTGGACTGCTGCTGCAGCTGGTTGAGCTGGAGCTCAAGGCGCTTGCGGGACGTGGCGACGTCCGCGACACCGCGGCGCACCTTCTGGAGCAGCTCCAGCTGCTTCTGGTACGAGTAATCGAGGGTCTCGCGCGGGTCCTCGGCCCGGTCAAGGGCCTTGTTCGCCTTCGCGCGGAAGATCATCCCCATACGCTTCATGACACCGCTCATGGGCTTCGCGCGCCCCCTTCTGACGGACTCCGGCTCCAGCTCTGCGACAGAACCCACAGTACGGGCCCTGCTTCCATTGACGCACTGTTCGGCGACGGATGCGCTCATCCCCAAGGACGACTGAGGAGGACATCCTCTCCGGCGTAGGGAGTAGGTGATCCCCGGGTGCGCCCCGAGTGCCCGCCAGGGGTGCGGGGTGTGCGCATCGTCCCCTCTGTCCCCTTACAGACGACTGGTGTTGCCGGATCGTTCCCCGTGGGGCTGGGGTCCAACCCCGCGCACCCCGTACCCTTGGGTTTTGTGTTCCGTAGCCGTGCCACCAAGGATGAGAAGGTCACCGTCGCCGACAAGGCGCAGGTGACCGACTCCAAGCAGCCCCGTGACCCGCAGGCCCCCAAGGGCCGCCCCACGCCCAAGCGCAGCGAGGCACAGTCGCAGCGCCGCAGCGTGGCCAACACGCAGATGACGCGCAAGGAGGCCGCCAAGCGTCAGCGCGAGGAGCGCCGTGCCGCCCTGGAGCGGCAGCGCCAGGCGCTGGCGGGCGGGGACGAGCGCTATCTGCCGGCCCGGGACAAGGGCCCGGTGCGCCGCTTCGCGCGCGACTTCGTCGACTCGCGGTTCAACATCGCGGAGTTCTTCCTGCCGATGGCCGTGGTCATCCTCGTGCTGAGCATGGTGCGGGTGCCCGCGTTGCAGAACATCGCGCTGCTGCTGTGGCTCGTGGTGATCGTGCTGATCGTGCTGGACTCGTTCGTCACCGGCTTCCGCCTGAAGAAGCGCCTGGCCGAGCGCTTCCCCGACGACAACAAGCGCGGCGCCGTCGCCTACGCCCTGATGCGCTCCCTCCAGATGCGCCGGCTCCGGCTGCCCAAGCCGCAGGTCAAGCGCGGGGAGCGGCCCTGAGCGCTGCGCCGTTCACCGGGGATGCGGCCGACGCCTGGCTCAGCAAGGTGGGCGGTCTGCGCGATGTCGTACGACAGGAGCTGGTCGCCCGGCAGCTCGACGAGCAGATAGCCGGGCGGTTCCCGGTCGGGCAGCGGCTGCGGGTGCTCGACGTGGGGATGGGCCAGGGCACGCAGGCGCTGCGGCTGGCCCGGGCCGGGCATCAGATCACCGGTCTGGAGCGGGATCCGACGATGATCGCCGCGGCGCGCACGGCGCTGTCCGGTGAGCCGGAGGGCATCCGGGAGCGGATGCGGATCATCGAGGGCGACGGCCGCGACACAGGGGTGCACTTCCTGCCGGGCAGCTTCGACGTGGTGCTCTGCCACGGCGTGCTGATGTACGTCGAGGAGCCCGATCCGCTGCTGGCGGGGCTGGCGCGGGTGCTCGCGCCGGGCGGTCTGCTGTCGCTGCTGGTGCGCAACGGGGACGCGCTGGCGATGCGGCCGGGCCTGTCCGGGGACTGGGCGGGGGCGCTGGCCTCCTTCGACACCACCGCGTACCGGAACCGGCTGGGGCTGGACGTGCGCGCCGACCGGCTGAGCACGCTGACCGCCACGCTCGCCGGGATCGGGGCGCCGCTGCACGCCTGGTACGGGGTACGGGTCTTCACGGACACGGCGGCGGACGGCGCTCAGGCGCCGGCCGACCTGGAGGCGCTGCTGGCGGTGGAGGAGCGGGCCGGGCGGACGGACCCGTACCGGGGGGTCGCGGCGCTGCTGCACCTGTGCGGCGTACGGGGCTGACGGCCGCCGTGCGCGGACACCGGACGGAACAGCACACGGCGCCGGACGGAACAGAACACGAGGGGCGGCCCGGTGCGGGCCGCCCCTCGGTCGTCTCCGGTGACGGCCGCCGCTAGGACACCGCGTCCGCGGCGTCCGCGGTGTCCGCCGCGCCCTCCGCGTCCTCCGCGTGCAGGCTCATCGGGCCGTAGATCTCCGTGCCGTCCTCGTACAGGCGCACCTGGTCCGCGCCTCCGTCGAGCAGGTCCTTCCAGTGCTCCCCGATCCACGACTCGGCGTCGCCCTGCGTGGTGAACTCCTCGGGCTGCACCGCGGGCTGGACCTCCGTCCCGTCGGTCTTCTCGAACCGCCACGTCCATGCCGCCATGTACGCCTCCCAGGTGTCGGCACCAGCAGAGCACAGGCCGGATCTTGGTTCCGGCTCCTGCCCTGAGCCTAGCCGGACGCGCAAGACCTGCGGGGACACGCGAAAATCGGGTCCGTGGAACTGACTCTGCTCGGCACCGGTGCCCCCGCGGGACTCCCCCGCCCCGACTGTCCCTGCGCGGCCTGTGCGACCGCGCTGGGGCCGGACGCGCGGGCGGCGACCGCGTTGCTCCTGGACGGGACGCTGCTGCTGGACCTGACGCCGGGCGCGGCGTTCGCGGCGGCGCGGGCGGGGCGGTCGCTGGGCGGGGTGCGGCAGGTGCTGCTGTCGCATCCGCACGACGGGCCGCCCGTCGAGGTTCCGGCCGGGCTGCCGCAGCCCGGCCGGGTGCCGGACGGGCGGGAGCTGGCGCTGCTGACGGGGCACCGGGTGCGGGCGGTGGCGATGGACGCGCCGGGCACGGGGTACGCGGTGTCCGGGCCGGACGGGCAGCGGCTGCTGTATCTGCCGCCCGGGGGCGCCCCGGCCGGGCTGGAGGAGGGCACCGCGCAGGCGGAGCCGTACGACATGGTGCTGGCCGATGTGGTGGGGCGGCCGGACGCGCTGGCGCGGCTGCGCTCGGTGGGGGCGGTCGGGCCGACGACGGACGTGGTCGCCGTCCATCTCGATCACGATGTGCCGCCGGGGGCGGAACTGCGGAGGCGGCTGGCGGCGGCCGGGGCGCGGGCGGTGCCGGACGGCACGACGCTGGCGGTGGGGGCGTACGAGGACGTGCCGGATGTGCCGCTGCGGACGCTGGTGCTGGGCGGGGCACGCTCCGGGAAGTCGGTGGAGGCCGAGCGGCGGCTGGAGGCGTTCCCCGATGTGGTCTACGTCGCCACCGGCGGGACGCGCAGTGGGGACGGGGAGTGGGCGGCCCGGGTGACGGCGCACCGGGAGCGGCGGCCGGGGTCGTGGCGGACGGTGGAGACGTGCGCTCTGGTGCCGTTGCTGAAGGACGAGGGGCCGCCGCTGCTGATCGACTGTCTGTCGCTGTGGCTGACCGACGCGATGGACTCGGTCGGGGCGTGGGACGACGCGGAGTGGGCCGACGGCGGTGAGCGCGCCCTGCGGGACCGGGTGCGGGAGCTGGCGGCGGCGGTGCGGGAGACGCGGCGGGTGGTGGTCGCCGTGTCGAACGAGGTGGGTTCCGGGATCGTTCCGGCGACGGCGTCCGGACGGCGGTACCGCGATGAGCTGGGGCGGCTGAACGCGGCGGTCGCCGGGGAGTGCGAGCAGGTGGTGCTGGTGGTGGCGGGGCAGGCGCTGGTGCTGCGGGGATAGCCCCCTGGGGGCGTCTCGCCGATCAGGCCGGGCTCGCCGTGTGCGGCACCGCTCCCTGATCCGGCCTGATCGACGAGACACCCCCTCAGGAGACCTGCCCCCTGCGGGCGATCACCCGGTAGGTGTTCGCGAAGCCGGTGCGGCGGAGCAGGGGGGCCAGGGCGTGGTCCGCCGCCGCGGCGGCCGCGGTGAGGGGCGCGGTGGCGCAGGTGAGAGCCGCGCGGAGGGCCTGCTGGAACTCCGTCGGGGGGATGGGGCGCCAGGGGGCGTCCTGGGGCGGCAGGACGTGGGTGAGGGCGAGCGTCGTCGCGGTGGACAGGTCGTGGGGGGCGTGGAGGCGGTCCGTGCGGACGATCGCGCAGCCCTGGGACTCCAGCTCCGCCCTGAGGTTGGCCGGCGGGATGAGGTGGAGGTGGCGGGGCTGGGTGTGCGCGAGCCACCATCTGCCCAGGATCGTCGCGAAGGTGCTGGTCGGGTCGGGGAGTTCGACCAGGAGGTGCCCGCCGGGGCGGACCAGGCTCAGCGCCGCGTGGAGGTCGGCTCGGGGGTCCGGGGCCCGGTTCAGCTGGTGCAGCAGGCTGACGACGTCGTAGCGGGCGCGCAGGCCCGCGGTGATCCCGTGGGTCGTCAGATGCCCCACGTACGCCTCCTCCAGGCGGTCCGCCGCGCGGGCCCTCAGGACGCGCGGGGTGGGGTCGAGGCCGTCGAACGCGGTGTACGGGAAGAACTCCCGGGCCGCCGCCGGGAAGTCCGCGTCGCCGGTGCCGACGTCCAGCCAGCCCTCCGGTTCCCCGTACGCCAGCATCGCGCGGGCCGTTGCCCGCATCCGCCGCCGGGAGGCGCGCGCGTCGCCGGTGCGCGGCTGTGGGTCGCGGAAGTGGAAGGCCAGCCCTTCGGGGGTGAGCCGGGGGTTCTGGAAGACGTGGGCGCAGTCGCGGCACACGTCGACGCGGAAGGTGCCGGGTCTGCCCTGGAGGAGGTCGGGCACGGAGAACCGGGTGCGCAGGCGCCGGGAGCCGCACCAGGGGCAGTGCTCGCGGCGCGGTTCGTGGAACCGCTCGATGCCCTGGGCGAGTTCGGCGAGGCAGGCGGCGCGGCGGCGGGCGGTCACCTGTGGGGCGGCGGGCAAGGACGGCATCGGCGGCTCCCGGGACGGGCACTCACATACAGGTACGGACGGATGCATACCCGTACACATACGCGTACACAGGCAAATGGGAACGTATGGGATCACGATCTTGGGTGCAACGACGTGGCGACCGCGTGGTGCCCCGGTGGCGCCGCCCCGTTCGACCGGTGCCGGTACTGTTCGGCGAATGAGCTCGCTTAATCTCGACGACTTCACCGATCTCATCGAGCGCCCCGACGGCGGGGTGCGCCGGGACGCCGAGGCGCGCCGGGAGCGCCGGATCGTGCCGCCCGGATCGCTGGGGCGCCTCGACGACCTGGGTGAGTGGCTGGCCGCGGCGCAGGGCACCGCGGCGGTGCGGCCGGTCGGACAGCCGCGGGTGGTGCTGTTCGCCGGTGACCACGGCATCGCCGAGCTGAACGTCTCGGCGCGGCCCGCGGGCAGCGCCCACGAGCTGGTGCGCGAGGTACTGGAGGGCGCCCGTCCGGTGGCCGTGCTGGCCCGGCGGTCCGGGGTGCCGGTGCGGGTCGTGGACATGGCGCTGGACTGCGACCCGGACACGCTCCCCGCCGATGTCGTACGGCACCGGGTGCGGCGCGGCAGCGGGCGGATCGACATCGAGGACGCGCTGACCCCGCAGGAGGCGGAGGCCGCTTTCCGGGCCGGGGTCGCGGTCGCCGACGAGGAGGCCGACTCGGGGACGGACCTGGTGGTCCTCGGCGACGTCAGCGTGGGCGGCACCACGGCGGCGGGCGTGCTGGTGGCCGCGCTGTGCGGGACGGACGCCTCGGTGGTGACCGGGCGGGGCGGGCTCGCCATCGACGATCTGGCGTGGATGCGCAAGTGCGCCGCGATCCGGGACGCGCTGCGGCGGGCCCGGCCGGTGCTCGGCGACCAGTTGCAGTTGCTGGCGACGGTCGGGGGCGCCGATCTGACCGCGATGACCGGGTTCCTGTTGCAGAGCGCGGTACGGAAGATGCCGGTGATCCTGGACGGCGTGGTGGCCGCCGCGTGCGCCCTGGTGGGCCAGCGGATCGCGTTCCGGGCGCCGGACTGGTGGCTGGCCGGGCACGACAGCGGGGAGCCGGGCCAGGCCAAGGCGCTGGACCGGATGGCGCTGGAGCCGCTGCTGACACACGGCGTGAAGGTGGGCGAGGGCGCGGGCGGCCTGCTCGCGCTGCCGCTGGTGCAGTCCGCGGCGGCGCTGGCGGCGGAGCTGCCGGAGAAGGCCCCGGCCGGGAAGGCCGGCGCCGAGGCCGAGGCGGACGCCGACATCGAGGCGGACGAGGCGGCGGAGAAGCAGGAAGCCTGAGCGAGCCGATGGCCGGCGTGACCTGAGCGACCAAGGTCACGCCGGTTTCGCTCAACTCCTCCCCCTTCGGCACGGTCTTCCCGGGCGATGAACACGCTCGTCCGTCTCGCCCGCGCCGAATGGGGCCCCCTGTACGCGGCCGTGCGCCCACCGCTGCCGCGGCGGCGGTGGGCGGGGGCCGTCCCGCTGACCGTCGGGGCGGTCTGCCTGACCGCCGTCCTGCACGGGGCGCACGGCACGCCGTGGGGCTACGGCCTGGTGCAGGGCGCCGGCACCGTACGCGCGGCGGACCCGCTGTGGCTCGCCCTGCTGCGCACGCCCCTCTCCCTCTTCGTCCCGGCCCTCGACCTGCCGGTGTGGGGCGCGCTCGCGCAGATCCTGCTGGTCTTCGGCATCGCGGAGCTCTGTCTCGGCCGCCGCCGCACCCTCGCGCTCGCCTACGCCGCCACGCTCGCCGGGACGCTGTACGCCCGGCTCGGCATCGCGCTCGGCCCGGATGTCCCGCTGGGCCTGCCCGCGGCGGACGCGCACGTCGTGGACACCGGCCCGTCGGCGGCCGTGGTGGGGCTCGCGGTGTACGTCGGCTGGCGCCACCGCGCGTACCTGACCGCCGGGGCGGTGATCGCGGCGATGGTGGTCGAGGTGCTGGTGAAGGAGAACCTGGCCGGCAAGGAGCACCTGGCGGCGATCGCGGCGGTGTCGGCGCTGTGCGCGGTCACCGCCCTGCGTCAGCGGTGGTCCAGGGCGCGGACGGGCTCGTCGGGAGCGCCGCCGATCCAGTCCTGGAGCTTGCGGGACAGCCCCGTCCAGCGGCGGTCGTGGCGGTAGGCGCGCAGGGTCGCGCGGGCGCGGGCGCGCGGGCGACGGGCGTAGCAGCGGCGGGCCCACGCGGAGCCGGGGCGGGCCAGGCGGACGGCGCCGACGAGGGCGACGAGGGGCACGACCGTGCCGAACAGCGCGGTGCGCAGCTTGCCCTTGCAGAGGGCGACGAGGGCGAAGGCGAAGTTTCCGGCGACGGTGGCGATGACGGTGCCCCGGCCCTGGCGTTCCTCGTCGTCGACGCCGTCGACCTCGAACGGGGAGAAGCCGGCGAGGACCAGGCCGACCACGGCCACCGTCAGCACCACGGCCTCGACGCTCTTGCGGCCCGCCTCGCTCCAGTAGACGTCGTCCAGGTGCAGGATCAGCGCGAACTCGTCGAGCACCAGCCCCACGCCGATCCCGAAGAGCACCGCGCACAGCGCCGGGCCGAGTCCTTCCCGCCCGCTGGCCACCGCGCCGAACCCGCCGATGACGGTGAGCACGACTCCGGGGACGACATGGTGGATGTGGACTCCGCCCGCCCCCTGGACGTTGCGGAAGGGGCCCTTGCCCGCGCGGATCATGCGGGTGATCAGCCGGGTCACCGCGAAGGTGAGGACGAAGGCGGCGAGGGCAAGCAGCAGGGGGAGTTTGCCGGGTTCGACGATGTTGCGTTCCAGCCATTGCCCCATACGTCCCAGTGTGGCCGGATTCGACTCGGGGCGCCGTTCGAACGGTCGCGTACCCTTCCGGCGTGTCTCCCCTCTCGCCCGTATCCCCTGCGCACGGCCTCCGTTTCGCCTTCGGCACGCTCACCGTCCTGCCGGTGAGGGTGACCCGCTGGGACCGGGACGCCGCCCGGGGCGGGATGCTGTGCGCCCCGGTCGCGGGGCTGGTCGTGGGCGTCCTCGCGGCGGCGGCCGGGGTGCTGCTCCTGCTCCTCGGCGCCGGTCCGCTGCTCGCCGCCGTGGCCTCCGCCGCCGTACCGGCCGCGCTCACCCGGGGACTGCACCTGGACGGACTGGCCGACACCGCCGACGGGCTGGGCAGCGGGAAGCCGGCCGAGGACGCGCTGCGGATCATGAAGCAGTCGGACATCGGGCCGTTCGGGGTGATCACCCTGCTCTTCGTGCTGCTCGCCCAGACGGCCGCCCTCGCCGAGGCCTACGCCGGCTCCTGGGCCCGGGGCGCGCTCGCCGCCGTGGTCGCGGCCACCGCGGCCCGGCTGGCGCTCACCCTGGCCGCCCGCGCCGGGGTGCCCGCCGCCCGCCCGGAAGGGCTGGGCGCGGCGGTCGCGGGCGTCGTGCCCCGCGGCGGCGCGCTGCTCGTGGCGCTGCTGGTGCTCGGGGCGGCGGCGGGCGGGGGCGCGCTTCTCGGGGCGTACGACGTCGGCCGCGCGGTCCTCGCGGTGCCGCTCGCGATCGGCGCGGCGGAGCTGCTGCTACGGCACTGCGTGCGCCGGTTCGGCGGGGTGACCGGCGATGTGTTCGGCGGGCTCGCCGAGACGGCGGCGACGACGGCGCTGGTCGTGCTCGCCCTGGGGTGAGACCCGGTTCAGCAGGCCCGGCGCCACGCCCCCAGCTCGTACTTCTTCAGCATCGAGCTGAGTCCCAGGTGCCGCGTCTCGGGGCAGAAGCGGCGCGTCGGCACCTCGTACTCCACGTGGAACACGGCCTTGCCCGCCTCGATGAACGGGGTGAGGGTGTCGCACTCGTCGTACTGGGCGCACTGCTCGTTGACCGCGAAGTCGAAGTCGCCGACCAGCTCGGGGATCTGGTCGAGGTCGTTCTTCAGGCCCACCGCCAGGCCCCGCTCGTGGGCGAGGCGGGCGATCAGCCGGTTGTAGCGGAGCTGGTCGCCTGCGGTGAGCGGGAAGCCGGTGCGGTTGAGGTAGCCGTCCATGTTGTCCGGTTCCACCGCGTCGAAGCCCTTGTCCCGGCACATGTCGAGCCGGGCCGCCATCAACGGCTCCAGCACGTCGGTGCGGCGGATGTCGAGCCACCGCTCCCCCTCCCAGCCGTTGCCCTCGCCGAGCACCGGCTCCGGGAACTTCCCGGCGTCCGGGCGGAACTCCTCCCAGGCGCCGGTGGACAGGTAGCAGATCACCTTGCGGCCCCTGCGGTGCAGGTCGGCCACGGTGTCCGCGTCGTTCTCGAAGCCGTCGATGTCGTACACCGGCACGTCGACCGCCGGATCGAGACGGCCGCTGAGCTGCCACTGCCAGGGGGTGCCGGGGCGTGGCTGCCAGCGCTGCCCGGACGGCCGGTCCGACGGCGCGGGCCGGTCGTCGGGGGCGGAAGTACAGCCCGCGACCAGCAGCAACAGCACAGCGAGCAGGAGGATCGGGCGTCTCACCGGGCGGGCTCCAGGGTGTGCGGCAACGTACCCCAAGGATGATCTCCTGTGCCGGGCACCGCGCAATGCACGGTGGCGCCGCCCGCCCGGGCCGCTGCGGCGAGGTCGACGCCGGGTGGGACGCCGTGGACGAGGTGGCACTGGCGCGCCCCGGTGCCCGGCCAGGGGTGCGGCGGCCGGGCGCGGTACGTCGTCCAGTCGCCCTCGAAGGTGACCACGACGTCGGCGATGCGGGCGTAGCAGGGGTGGGGCGGCGTGCCGTGGTTCAGCACGAGGGTGGCGCAGCCCGCCGCCCAGGCGGCACCGGCCAGCCGGCGGTAGTGGGCGAACTCCTCGGGGCCGGCGGCCACCTGGTCGAGGAAGGCGCCGTCGGTGGCGTACCAGGCGCGGTAGCGGTCGAGGTCGCGGGCCACGTCGGCGTACGGGCGGCGGCCGTAGTCGGTGTCGGTGTACCCGAGCACCGGAACGTCCGCGGCCCGCAGCCGGGCGGCGACCTCGGCGAACGCCGGGTCGGGGGCCTCGCCGGGGCCGCTGGCCGGGTTGAGGACCACGCTGTGCAGGCGGGGCGCGGCGGCGACGATCGCGTCCCACTCGGCGGGGCGGGCGGCCGGGTGCTCGTAGTACGGGACCAGCAGGGCGCTCATCGGTGGGCGGTCGCCCTTCCCAGCAGGCCGCAGACCAGGGCCGCCTGGACGACGGCGCAGGCGCCGTACACGGTCACGGCGACCCAGTGCGGCGTGCCCGTGCGGGTGACCAGCGCCACGGTCTGCGCGAGGGCGGCCGTGCAGCACACCGCCGCCGCGCCGTGGATCGCGCCGAACGACTGGAGCAGCAGCCCCGTCCACAGCACCACGCCGAGCAGCAGCAGCCCGGCCAGGCGGACCCCGGTGGGCTCCGGGGAGCCGGGCCACAGGGCGGCGGCGGCCAGCGCGAGGGCGAGCAGCGCGGCCAGGTAGCCGGCCAGGCAGCGGACGACGATCAGGGCGGTGGTGCGCCAGAAGGCGCGGGGAGTGCTGGTGGAGCGCAGCCCGGCGAGGCTGCCGCTGCGGAAGCGGTACAGCAGCCATTCGGCCGGGCCCATGCTGAGGGTGAGCGCCACCGCGGCGGGCGCCGCGACCGCGCTGTGCGCCTCGCCCGCCAGGACGTCGCCGAGCGCCGCGTGGAGCACCAGGACACCGCTGCCGAGCCCGAACAGCGCGTACGGCACGGAACCGGTGAGCCGGGGGCCGCCCGCGCGGTGCTGGGGCGGGCCCAGCGCCCCGAACGGCAGCAGCGCCGTCAGGCCCGCCGTCCAGCTGCCCTCCCCCAGCTCGCGCAGCGCGGGCGCCACGTCGAGCAGGGCGAGCGCCGCGACCACGGCCAGCGAGCCGAGCAGCAGGGTGATCCGGGTCGGCTCGGGCACCTCGGTGACCAGGGCCGCCACCGCCCCGGCCGCCATGGGCGACAGGGCGACGAGCAGGGCCCGTTCCCGGCCCATGACCAGCAGGGTGGTGGCCGCGCCCAGGTAGCAGGACTGTCCGGCGGCGAAGGCGAGCGCGGCCGGGTCGGCGGTCCCCGCGACGGCGAGCGCGGTCAGCGCGCCGAGCAGGGCGCCGAGCGGCGCGCCGACGAGGAGACAGCGGCGGGCGGCGGAGCGGTCGCCGAGGCCGAGCCAGGAGTAGGCACGGTGGGCGAGGCCCTGGTTCCAGGTCCAGCCGGTGAGGGCGCCCGCGAGCAGCGGGACCGTGCCGGCGGGGAGGCCGAGGTCGTCCTCGGGGCCGGCGAGGAGCGGGGCGCCGAGGACGTAGGCGAGGCCGGGCAGGGCGAACACCACGCCGCGCAGCACACAGCCCAGCAGGCCGACCTGCCAGGGGTCGTGGACGGGGCCGCCGGGTTCGGGGCGGCGCCGGTCGACGCGCGCGTACAGCTCCTCGGCGAGCGCGAAGGAGTCCTTCACCCCGTACTTCTCGCGTATCCGGTCGTCGGAGAGGCCGTCGGACTCCAGCAGCGCGGCGATCTCGTCCGGGTGGACGGCGGCGGCTGTGAAGTCCTCCAGCCGGTCGGCGAGTTCGTCGATCGGGTCGGGGCCCGCCCAGCTGGGGGTGGTGCGCTGGCGGGGGATGCTGGGCAGGCTGTCGAGGCGGGCACCCGGGGGCAGCCAGACGCTGCCGCTCACCAGCCGGTCCCGTCCGTCGCGACGGCCGCGTACCAGGGGTCGCGCAGTTCCAGGGTCCAGTCGGCGACCGTCTCGACCGTCGGCTCGTACACCTCGGACGCGCCCGCCAGTTCCTGGTAGATGGTGCGGAAGTTGTCCACCGAGCGGCGCAGGGTGAACCGGTCGATGACCCGCTGGCGGCTCAGCTCGCCCAGCCTCCGGCGCCGTTCGTGGTCGTGGAGCAGGGTGAGCGCGGCGGCGGCCAGCTTCTCCGGCTCGCGCGGCGGCACCACCAGGCCGGTGTCGCCGACCGCCTCGCGCACCCCGCCGACATCGGTGGACACCGTCGTACGGCCGCAGGACATGGCCTCGATGAGGGAGAACGGGAAGCCCTCGGAGATGGAGGAGAGCATGACGAGGTGCCCGGCGGCGTAAGCGCGCCAGACCTCGGTGACCCGGCCCTCGAAGGTGAGGCCGTCGGTGACGCCGAGTTCGGCGGCGAGCTTCTCCAGCTTCGTCCGGTACGCCTCGCCGCCGGGCGGGACCGGGCCGAACAGGCGCAGTCTGGTCTGCGGGATCTCGGCGCGGACCAGGGCGTAGGCGCGGATCAGGGTCTCCAGGTCCTTGATGGGGTCGACCCGGCCGCACCAGGTGAGGGTGGGGGTCTCGGGTTCGGGGCCGGCGTGCGGGAAGGCGGCCGGGTCGACGCCGTTGTAGACGGTGCGGATCTTGGCCGGGTCGGCGCCGCCGCGCTCCTCCCAGCGGCGGTTGTACCGGTTGCACGGGGTGATCAGGTCGGCCGAGCGGTAGCCGTAAGAGTTCAGCTCCCGGTAGAAGCCCAGCATGAACGCCTTCACCGGCCAGCGCTGCGCCTCACGGCGGTAGCCGAGATAGCGCTCGCGCAGATAGATGCCGTGCTCGGTGAGGAGGAACGGCACACCGTCCAGCCGGCGGGCGGCGAGCGCGGGCAGGGTGGCGAGTCCGCTGCTGACCGCGTGCGCCACGGAGTCCTCGGGGATCCGCGTCCCCAGTGGGCGCAGTGCGTGTTCCAGCAGGTCGGTGGCGGTCAGCGCGTCGTGCACGGTGGGGCGGGCGGCCGCCGTCGGCAGGTGCGGCATCGTCCAGATCCATATCAGCGACCGCAGCGCCGCTTCCGTGCGCAGTGCCGCCGACAGCCGCCCCTCGCGGGCCAGGCGGGCCAGCTCGGTCAGCGCCTCACCGAAGTCGCAGGGCGCCTCCGGGTCCAGGAAGGAGAGCAGCAGCCGCTCGTAGGCGTCGATGAAGCGGCGGCGGGCCCTGCCGTAGGGCGCCCGCCGGTGGCCGGGGCGGGGGCCCCAGGTGGGCACCGAGGTGTGCCGGCGGACGTTGGGCGGCAGCTCCCAGGTCACGGGTTCGCGGCCGCTGCCGGTGAGCGAGACGATGTGGAAGTCGACCTCCGGCATGCCCCTGACGAGCTGGTCGCACCAGGTGCTGACGCCGCCGTGGACG
The DNA here is from genome assembly GCF_035645055.1 of Streptomyces sp. Classification (GTDB taxonomy): domain Bacteria; phylum Actinomycetota; class Actinomycetes; order Streptomycetales; family Streptomycetaceae; genus Streptomyces. Next base: position 73,951 of record NZ_DASQNH010000008.1, read on the forward strand.
TGCGGGTAGGTGCCTTCGGTGAGCATGGTGACGTGCATCGCTGCGCGCCTTCCCCCCTGTTGTGCGGATTCCGTTGCGGGGAACTGCTGCCGGAGGCCGGGTGCGGGCTTCGTGTGGCCGGTCGCGCAGTTCCCCGCGCCCCTGAGCGCGTTGTCGTTACGGCAGCTTCAGCGTGACCGTGGATTGCAGCGGTTCCGGTGCCGTCCACGCCGAGCGCCGCCCCGCGTACGGGGTCCCGAACGTGGCGGTGCCGAGGAGGAGTTGCTTTCTCGTGCCCTCCGGGGCCGTCAGCGGGATCTGGGTGCCGGACGGGGCCTGGACCGTCACGGTGCTGCCGATGCGGTAGGCCGTGACCCGGCCCTGGTCCAGGGCGGTCTGCCAGGCGGCGCGGCGCTTCAGCTCGGTGCCGATGGCGCTGTGCCGCGGGTTCTCCAGCGGGGTGTTGTCGGCGAACAGGGCTTGGTAGTCGGCGAGGACCCGGTCCAGCACCGGGTAGAGGAGGCGGTCCTCGGCGAGGTTGGACTGGTGCGCGTAGTGCGGGCGCGGGTCGTTGCCGAGGGCGTGGCCGAGGGCGGTGCGGGCCTCCTGCGGGACGATGTGGGTGTCGTAGCCGGTGGTGGTGTCCAGCGGCTCGTCGAGGCAGGTGGAGGTGGGGTCGTCCTCGCAGGCGCCGCTGCCGCCGTCGGCCTTCGAGGTGTAGATCCAGTTGTACTCGTCGGTCATCTCGGCCTCGGTGCCGACGTTGTAGTACACGTTCATCGGGTGCCGGGGCACGGTCACCGCGGTGCCCACCGGGCGCTGCTGCGGCTCGCGGGAGTTGTCCGAGGCGATCCACTTCACGCCGGTGTCGGCGAGGGCGCCGGCCAGGTTGGGGTTGTCCTGGGGCTGCTGCGGCAGGGTCTTCAGGCCGGAGTGCTCGCCGGTCACCAGTTCCGTGCGGTCGACCGGGAGGCCCTTGGCCACGGCCCAGTCGTGGTTGTCGCGGATCTGCGCGGCGATCTCGGCGCGGCTCATGTAGCGGGTGCTGCCGTCGGCGTTCTTCGCGCAGCTCCACGGCACGGTGGAGGTGTCCTGCACACAGCCGAGGAAGGGGTGGGTGAAGGTGTGGTTGATCCAGCGGTACCGCGCCTTGTCGGCGAGCAGCCGGCCGGTGAGCGGGTCGGTGCCGCCGTGCTCGGCCTTCCACTGCTCGCCGGAGCCGGCGTTGTAGACCATGTCGAGGGTGAAGCCGCGCTCGCGCTGCCACTGGGCGGCGTAGGCCGCGTCGTCGACGGTCATCCGGATCGGCGCGGTGGTGTCCTCGCCGCCGTCCGCGCAGTCGATGTCGCCGGGGGTGCAGTTGCGCTCGGTGTCCCAGCGGGCGTCGGGGGCGAACACGTCGTCGACGTGGACGGCGAAGTAGTTGCGGGCCCGGCCCAGGTGCACGCCCTGGGTCAGCCATTCGACGATGCCGCGGGCCAGCGCCCGGAAGTGCCGCTGGTGCCGGTTGTAGGCGAACGTGACCACCAGCTCGCGGCGCCCGTCGTGGGCGTACTCCCCGACCAGGCTGCCGCGGCCGGTGCCGCCGGGCACGGCGATGTCGACGTAGCTGGTGAAGCCGGTCCGGGGCCGGGCCACGTAGCCGTAGCTCTCCTGGACGGCCGGGGCGTTGTCCTCGAAGGCGAGGGGGCCGTCGAGATAGCCGAACCAGCCCGCCTTCCCGGCCGCGGTGACGGTCGCCTCACGCCCGTCGAGGGCACCGGCCCAGCCGCCCTCGCTGGTGTAGTCGAGGCCGACCTCGGGGTGGGCCCAGGTGTAGGCGTCGACCTGCGGGATCCCGTACGCCCGCTCGTACGCCTCCAGCGCGGTCTGCTCGGCGGAGCCCGCGCCGAACGGGGCCTCGTGGGGCAGCACCACGCCCTGGTACCTCGCCCGGGGCGTGCCGTTCACCGTGTCGCTGAGAAACCCGGCGGTGACCGCGGGGCGGCCCGGGTCGTTCAGGTCGAGCGTGGTGTACGGGATGCCGGTGCTCCGGAGCTGGGCGGTGATGGCGTCGACGGAGCTGTCCCCGTTGTCGACCACCAGCACCCTCAGATCGATCCGCGGCTCGGCCGCCGCCGACGCCCCGGGCACCCCCAGTCCGAGCGTCATCAGTGCGGCTGCCGTCAGGACGGCGGCGGACCGGCCGCGTACGCGCACGCGTGGCGCCATGATCGTTCCTCCCCCCAGAAGATCCCCACGGGCCCTGGTGAACCATGCACGGAGGATCGTGTGGAAATCATGCAGAGCGGCGAGCGCCGGACTCACCGTAACCCGACGAGTGTGACCCAGCTCATGAAGTGCGAGGATCGGGACATGGCGACGACGCCACTCACAGGTGAACGCCCGCAGGCGTGAGCGAATCAACCCGCGCGCGTACTCTCGTCCCAGGTCCGCGCCCCCGTGACGCGGACCCGGTCGAGACCACCTCACAGGGCCGGATCTAGGGTCGGCTGTCGGGCCCGGCCGACCCACCCTGTTCGGCCACAGCAACTTCACACCGGAAGCGAGAATTCACCACCGTGACTGCTCTCACTCTCAGCACCGCCGCGGCGGCCGGCCTGCGGGCCGACGCGATCGTGATCGGTGTCGCCAAGAGCCCGAAGGGCGGCAAAGGGCTCGCCGTCGCGCCGGGCGCCGAGGCCGTGGACAAGGCCTACGACGGCAGGCTCGCCGGCCTTCTGGAGACCCTGGGCGCCGCCGGTGCCGAGGGCGAGGTGACCAAGCTCCCCGCGCCGTCCGGCTTCAAGTCGCCGCTCGTGCTGGCGGTGGGCCTGGGCGCGCAGCCGGACAAGGACGGCGAGTACGACGGCGAGGCGCTGCGCCGCGCCGCCGGCGTGGCCGCGCGCGCCCTGGCCGGCTCGAAGAGGGCCGCCTTCGCCCTGCCCGTCGCGGACGCCGCCGCGATCGGCGCGATCGCCGAGGGCGCGCTGCTCGGCGCGTACACCTTCGACGCCTACAAGGACAACGGCAAGGACGCCAAGGACAAGAACGGCCGGGGCCCGCTGGGCGAGGCCGCCATCCTGGGCGGCAAGCCCCGCGACAAGGCGCACAAGGCGGCCGTCGAGCGCGCCACCGCGGTCGCCGAGGAGCTGAACCGCGCCCGCGACCTGGTCAACACCCCGCCGAACGACCTCAACCCCGAGGCGTTCGCCGCGGTCGCGCAGGCCGCGGGCAAGGAGCACGGCGTCAAGGTGCAGGTGCTCGACGAGAAGGCGCTCGCCAAGGGCGGCTACGGCGGCATCCTCGGTGTCGGCGGCGGCTCCGCGTCCGCGCCGCGCCTGGTGAAGCTGACGTACCGGCACTCGAAGGCGAAGAAGCACCTCGCCTTCGTCGGCAAGGGCATCACCTACGACTCGGGCGGCATCTCGCTGAAGCCGGCCGGGCACAACGAGACGATGAAGTGCGACATGAGCGGCGCGGCGGCGGTCTTCGCCGCGGTCGTCGCCGCCGCGCGGCTGGGCCTTGAGGTCAACGTCACCGGCTGGCTGGCGCTCGCCGAGAACATGCCGTCCGGCTCCGCCGTCCGCCCCGGTGACGTGCTGCGCATGTACAGCGGCAAGACCGTGGAGGTGCTGAACACCGACGCCGAGGGCCGGCTGGTGCTCGGTGACGCGCTGTGGGCCGCGTCCGAGGAGAAGCCGGACGCGATCGTGGACGTGGCGACGCTGACCGGCGCGATGGTGCTGGCGCTGGGCAACCGCACCTTCGGTGTGATGGCCAACGACGACGCGTTCCGCTCGGCGATCGTGGAGGCCGCGGAGGAGGTCGGCGAGGAGTCCTGGCCGATGCCGCTGCCGGAGCACCTGCGCAAGGGCATGGACTCGCCCGTCGCCGACATCGCCAACATGGGCGAGCGGATGGGCGGCGGTCTGGTCGCCGGTCTGTTCCTGCGCGAGTTCGTCGGCGAGGGGATCACCTGGGCGCACCTGGACATCGCGGGCCCCGCGTTCAACGAGGGCGGGCCGTTCGGGTACACGCCCAAGGGTGGTACCGGGTCGGGTGTGCGGACGCTGGTGCGGCTCGCCGAGCTGACCGCCGCGGGCGATCTCGGGTGAGGTCCGCGCACTGAGCGGGGGGCGTCCGTCGTAGGGCGGCTTCAGGGGCGTGGGGGCTGGTCGCGCGGTTCCCCGCGCCCCTGAGGCGTTCGCAGTCCCCTCGGACTGGCCGGGCCCGCGCGGCGGAGCCGCAGATCGAACACGGCCCCGCGCCCCCTCGGGTTTCTCCGGTTCCCCGCGTTCCCCGGTGAACGTGCTACGTCTCACACCCCGGCCCCGCGTCTCGTCAAGGTCCGACTAGTGCGAAGATGGGGCTCGGCAGGACAGGGCCCCCACCTAAGGGCCGAAGAACGAGCGGCCGGACACCAGCCGCCGACCGGTCACCGCAGACCGGCGTGGCGCACATGCATGGAGGACGTGACGTGGCGAACGACGCCAGCACCGTTTTCGACCTAGTGATCCTCGGCGGTGGTAGCGGTGGTTACGCCGCGGCCCTGCGAGGCGCGCAGCTGGGCCTGGACGTCGCCCTGATCGAGAAGGACAAGGTCGGCGGCACCTGCCTGCACCGGGGTTGCATCCCCACCAAGGCCCTGCTCCACGCGGGCGAGATCGCCGACCAGGCCCGCGAGAGCGCGCAGTTCGGTGTCAAGACCACCTTCGAGGGCATCGACGTCCCGGCGGTCCACAAGTACAAGGACGAGGTCATCTCGGGCCTGTACAAGGGCCTGCAGGGCCTGGTCGCCTCCCGCAAGGTCACCTACATCGAGGGCGAGGGCCGGCTGTCCTCCCCCACCTCCGTCGATGTGAACGGCCGGCGCGTCCAGGGCCGCCACGTCCTGCTGGCGACCGGCTCCGTGCCGAAGTCGCTGCCGGGCCTGGAGATCGACGGCGACCGGATCATCTCCTCGGACCACGCCCTCGTCCTGGACCGCGTACCGAAGTCCGCGATCATCCTGGGCGGCGGCGTCATCGGCGTCGAGTTCGCCTCCGCGTGGAAGTCCTTCGGCTCGGACGTCACGATCATCGAGGGCATGAAGCACCTCGTCCCGGTCGAGGACGAGAACAGCTCCAAGCTCCTGGAGCGCGCCTTCCGCAAGCGCGGCATCAAGTTCAACCTGGGCACCTTCTTCCAGAAGGCCGAGTACACCCAGGACGGTGTCAAGGTCACCCTGGCCGACGGCAAGGAGTTCGAGGCCGAGGTCCTGCTGGTGGCCGTCGGCCGCGGCCCGGTCTCGCAGGGCCTGGGCTACGAGGAGGCCGGGGTCGCCATGGACCGCGGTTACGTCCTCGTGGACGAGTACATGCGGACCAACGTCCCGACCATCTCCGCGGTCGGCGACCTGGTCCCCACCCTCCAGCTCGCGCACGTCGGCTTCGCCGAGGGCATCCTGGTGGCGGAGCGGCTGGCCGGTCTGAAGACCGTTCCGATCGACTACGACGGTGTCCCGCGGGTGACGTACTGCCACCCGGAGGTCGCCTCCGTCGGTATCACCGAGGCCAAGGCCAAGGAGATCTACGGCGCGGACAAGGTCGTCGCCCTGAAGTACAACCTGGCGGGCAACGGCAAGAGCAAGATCCTGAAGACCGCGGGCGAGATCAAGCTCGTCCAGGTCAAGGACGGTGCCGTGGTCGGCGTCCACATGGTCGGCGACCGGATGGGCGAGCAGGTCGGCGAGGCCCAGCTGATCTACAACTGGGAGGCGCTGCCGGCCGAGGTGGCCCAGCTCATCCACGCCCACCCGACGCAGAACGAGGCGCTCGGCGAGGCTCACCTGGCCCTGGCCGGCAAGCCGCTGCACTCCCACGACTGACCTCCCTCGGTCACTGGGCGCGACGACACAGACTTCCGCAATTCGTAAGGAGCAACAGAAACCATGCCGGTTTCCGTAACCCTTCCGGCGCTCGGCGAGAGCGTCACCGAGGGCACCGTCACCCGCTGGCTGAAGGCCGAGGGTGAGCGTGTCGAGGCCGACGAGCCGCTGCTCGAGGTCTCCACCGACAAGGTCGACACCGAGATCCCCGCCCCGGCCGCCGGTGTCCTGGCCTCCATCAAGGTCGCCGAGGACGAGACCGTCGAGGTCGGCGCCGAGCTGGCGATCATCGACGACGGCACGGGCGCGCCCGCCGCCGAGCAGGCTCCGGCCGCCGAGGAGGCCCCCGCCGCCGAGGAGGCCCCCGCCGCCGAGCAGGCCCCCGCCGCCGAGGAGGTCGCCCCGCCGGCCCCCGAGCCGGCCCCGGCCGCTCAGCCGTCCACCGAGCAGGCCGCCCCGGCCCCGGCCCCGACCGCCGAGGCCACGGCCGGCGGCGGTTCCGCCGAAGGCACGGACGTGGTCCTGCCCGCGCTCGGCGAGTCCGTCACCGAGGGCACCGTCACCCGCTGGCTGAAGTCGGTCGGTGACACCGTCGAGGCCGACGAGCCGCTGCTCGAGGTCTCCACGGACAAGGTCGACACCGAGATCCCGGCGCCCGCCTCCGGCGTGCTGCTGGAGATCGTGGTCGGCGAGGACGAGACCGCCGAGGTCGGCGCCAAGCTGGCCGTCATCGGCGCCCCGGGTGCCGCCCCGGCCGCCGCCGAGGCCCCGGCCGCCCCCGCCCCCGCCCCGGCTCAGCCCGCGGCTCCGGCCCCCGCCGCCGAGGAGGTCGCCCCGCCGGCCCCCGAGCCGGCCCCGGCCGCTCAGCCGTCCACCGAGCAGGCCG
>NZ_DASQNH010000009.1:0-4419 GCF_035645055.1 Streptomyces sp.
GAGTGACCGCTCCGGGTTGAGGACCTCGACCAGCCGCTCGAACGGCACGTCCTGGTGGGCGTAGGCGGCCAGGTCCGTCTCGCGCACCCGCTCCAGCAGCGTCGCGAAGTCCGGGTCCCCGGAGGTGTCCGTGCGCAGCACGAGCGTGTTGACGAAGAACCCGACCAGGTCCTCCAGGGCCACGTCCGTACGGCCGGCGACGGGCGCGCCGATCGGGATGTCGGTGCCCGCGCCCAGCCGGGTCAGCAGCGCCCCCAGGCCCGCGTGCAGCGCCATGAACAGCGTCGCCTCACGGTCACGGGCCAGTTCGGTGAGCCGGCGGTGGGTCTCGGCGCCGACGGAGAACGCGACCCGCGCGCCCCGGTGGTCCGGCACCGGCGGCCGGGGCCGGTCCAGCGGCAGCGGCAGCTCCTCGGGCACCCCTTCGAGGGTGCGGCGCCAGAAGGCGATCTGCCGGGCGGCCGCGCTGCCTTCGTCGGACTCGTCGCCGAGCAGCTCCCGCTGCCACAGCGTGTAGTCGGCGTACTGCACGGGCAGCGGCGCCCAGTCGGGGGCGTGCCGCTCGCGCCGAGCGGCATAGGCGGTGGCGAGGTCGCGGGCCAGCGGCGCGAGCGACCAGCCGTCGCCGGCCACGTGGTGGAGCAGCAGGAGCAGCACGTGCTCCTCGCGGCCGAGCCGGAACAGCGTGGCGCGCAGCGGCGGTTCCGCGCTCAGGTCGAAGGCGTGGCCGGCGGCCCGGACCAGGTCGTCGGCGAGCCGCGCCTCGCTGCTGTCGGCGGTCTCGAAGCGGGCGGGGCCGGCGGCGAGCACCTCCTGCCGGGCGGTTCCGCCGTCCTCGGCGAACACCGTGCGCAGCGTCTCGTGCCGGGCCACGACGTCGTCGAGCGCGGCGGCCAGCGCGGCGGTGTCCAGCCGGCCGCGCAGCCGCAGCGCGAGCGGGAAGTTGTAGACGGCGCTGGAACCGTCCAGCCGGGCCAGGAACCACAGGCGCTGCTGGGCGAAGGACAGCGGTACGGCGTCCGGGCGCGGGTACGGGGTGAGCCGCGGCCGGTCACCGGCGGCGCTCTCGATCAGCCGGGCCAGCTCCGCGACCGTCGGCGCCTCGAAGAGGTGCCGTACCTCCAGGTCGGCGGCGAAGACCTCGCGGATCCGGCTGATGAGCCGGACGGCGAGCAGCGAGTGTCCGCCGAGCGCGAAGAAGCTGTCGTCGATGCCGACCCCGGGCAGTCCCAGGACCTCCGCGAACAGCCCGCACAGCAGTTCCTCGCGCGGGGTGCGCGGGGGTCGCCCGCCGCCCTGGGACAGGTACTCGGGCGCGGGCAGCGCCGCGCGGTCCAGCTTGCCGTTCGGGGTCAGCGGGAAGGCGTCGAGGGGCACGATGGCCGCCGGGACCAGGTGCGCGGGCAGTTTCCGCCGCAGGTGGTCGGCGAGCCGCACCACGAGCGCCGCGGGGTCGGCGAAGCGGGCCGGATCGTTCGCCAGGGGCGCCCGCGCCGGTCCGGGCTCGTACAGCTCGCCGCACCGCGGGGGCCGCTCGGGGTCGGTGAACACGACGTCCAGCTCACCGTCGCGGCCGTCCCCGGACCAGGTCAGCTCGGCGCTGCGGCCCAGCCGGCGGGCGAGGGCGGCGAACTCCTCCGGGTGCGGGGCGGCCCCCACGCCGTCGCCGTCCGCGGCCAGCGCCAGGGCGGCGGCGGTCGCGTCCCCCGCGGCGAGCAGGTCGCGGGCCGTGATCTCGGCGGCGAGCCGTGCGTTGGGCACCCCGGTGACCCGGACCGGGGCGGGCCCCGCCTGGGCGAGTGCGGCGGCCAGCGCGTCCGGGCCGGACACGTCGTGCCCCCAGCGCAACCGGAGCGTGTCCCGCCCGGGGCGCTCCGGGGCGGCGGGCAGGGTGCTCAGGACGGCGTCGTAGCGGTGAGCGGTCAGTTCGTTCTGCGACGTGCCCCGCTTGAGCCACACGTCGGCGCGCCCGAACGCGGGCAGGGCCGCCGGGAGGGTGGCGAAGAAGTCGGGGTCGACGAGGAGTTCCTCCTCGGTGCGCACGGCGAGGTCGATCCGGCGGCGCAGCTCGGCCGCGTCCGCCGAGCCCGCGCGCCGGAGTTCCACCGCGGCGCGCAGCGCGGGCAGTGTCCGCAGGTTGCGCACGTCGCCGAGGAACACCGAACCGCCGGGCCGCAGCAGCCGGGCGAGGGCGCCCAGGACGTCCAGGAGGTAGCCGGAGCCGGGGAAGTACTGGACGACGGAGTTGAGCACGATCGTGTCGAAGTACCCCTCGGGCAGCCCGGTGACGTCGTGGGCGGGCTGGGCGCGCAGGGTGACCCGGTCGGCGAACGGCTGCCCGGCGAGCCGCTCGCGCAGGCGCTCCACGGCCGACTCGGACAGGTCGGTGCCCCAGTACTCCGCGCAGTGGGGGGCGACCTTCGCCAGGATCAGGCCGGAGCCGACACCGATCTCCAGCACCCGCTCGGGCGACAGGCCGCGGATGCGGTCGACGGCGGCGGCGCGCCACTGCCGCATGTGCTCCAGCGGGATCGGCGCACCGTCGTAGCTGCTGTTCCAGCCCGCGAAGTCCTCGCCGAGCGCGGCCCCTCCGTCCGTGCCGTACTGCGCCTCGAAGGCGGCGTGCCACTGGTCGACCTGCGCGGTCCCGGCGGCGGGGTCGGCCACCGCGCCGTCGCGGTCCTCGACCACGTAGGCGACGAGCCGGTCCCCGGCGGCGACGACGGCCGCGCCGGCCACCGCCGGGTGCTCGGTGAGCGCGGCCTCGACCTCGCCCGGCTCGATACGGAAGCCGCGGACCTTGACCTGGTGGTCCGCGCGCCCGGCGAACTCGAGTGTGCCGTCGGTGCGGCGGCGCGCCAGGTCGCCCGTGCGGTACATGCGGGAGCCGGGGGCGCCGAAGGGGTCGGCGACGAAGCGTTCGGCGGTCAGCGCCGGCCGGTTCAGGTAGCCGCGGGCGAGTCCGGCACCGGCGAGGTACAGCTCGCCGACGACGCCGTGCGGCACGGGCCGCAGGTACTCGTCGAGCACGTAGACCCGGGCGTCGACGACCGGAGTGCCCAGCGGGGGCACACCGGCGCCGGACAGCGGGGCGCTCATCGTGGCGCACACGGTCGTCTCGGTCGGCCCGTAGGCGTTGATCATGCGGCGTCCGGTGGACCAGCGCCCGGCCAGATCCGGCGGGCAGGCCTCACCGGCGACGACGAGCGTGACCCCGGGCAGCGCGTCCTCGGGGAGTACCGCGAGCGCGGACGGGGGCAGCGTCACATGGGTGACCCCGTGCTCGGCGACGACGGAGGCCAGGGCGGCGCCCGGCAGCAGCCGGTCGGCCGGCGCCAGCACCAGGGTGGCGCCGGAGAGCAGGCCCATGCAGATCTCCCAAAAGGCCGCGTCGAAGCTGGGCGAGGCGAACTGGAGGACGCGGCTGCCCGGTCCCACGCCCAGCCGTTCCCGCTGGGCGGTCAGCAGGCTGTGCACGCCCCGGTGGGAGGCGACGACGCCCTTGGGCCGGCCGGTGGAACCGGAGGTGTAGATGAGGTAGGCGGGCGCGTCCGGGTGCGGGCGCACCCCGGGGTCGGTGCCGGGCTGCCCGGTCAGGTCGGGCAGCTCGTCGAGCACGCACTGCGGGCGGGCGTCCTCGAGCATGTACGCGATGCGCTCGGCCGGGTAGTCGGGGTCGACGGGCAGGTAGGCGGCGCCCGCCTTCCAGATGCCGAGCACCGCGGTCACCAGCTCGGGCGAGCGCTTCATGCGGACGGCGACGACGGACTCCGGGCCGACCCCGGCCGCGCGCAGCCAGTGCGCGAGCCGGTCGGCCCGCCCGGCGAGCTGCCCGTAGGTGACGACCTGGTTCTCGTGGACGAGGGCGACGGCGTCCGGGTCCCGGCGGGCCGCCGCGGTGAACAGGGTGACCGTGTCCAGGGGAGGCAGGTCGCGGCGGCTGTCGTTGTAGCCGTCGAGCAGCTGGTGCCGCTCCGCCGGGCCGACGAGGTCCAGCCTGCTCAGCGGGGTGCCGGGGGCGGCGGTGGCGGCGTCGAGGAGCCGGACCAGGCGGGTGACGACCGCCTCCACGGTGGCCGGGTCGAACAGGTCGGTGCTGTACTCGACGACGCCCGTGATGCCGTGCGGCTGCCGGTCGCCGTCGCGCAGCTCCCGCAGCGCGAACGACAGGTCGAACTTGGCGACCCCGGCGCCCGGCGCGACGACCTCGGCGCGGACGCCGGGCAGGCCGATCACGGACCGCTCCATGTTCTGCAGGGCGAGCAGCACCTGGAACATGGGCTGGCGGGCGAGTGACCGCTCCGGGTTGAGGACCTCGACCAGCCGCTCGAACGGCACGTCCTGGTGGGCGTAGGCGGCCAGGTCCGTCTCGCGCACCCGCTCCAGCAGCGTCGCGAAGTCCGGGTCCCCGGAGGTGTC
>NZ_DASQNH010000010.1:0-19621 GCF_035645055.1 Streptomyces sp.
CCCGGAGTTCACCGCTCCGCCGTCGGCTCCGGCCCCGTCCAACGCGCCCAAGCCCGGCGGTCCCCGTCCGGGTGCCCCGAAGCCCGCGGCGGCCCGTCCCGCCGCGTCCGGCCAGGACCGGCAGCAGGGCGGTCAGCGTCCCGCCGCCGCCCAGGGCGGTCAGCGTCCCGCCGCCGCCCAGGGCGGTCGTCCCGGCGGCCAGGCGTCCCGTCCGGGCGCCCGTCCGTCCGGTCCGCGCCCGGGCAACAACCCCTTCACCTCCGGCGGCAACGCCGGCATGGCGCGCCCGCAGGCGCCCCGTCCGCAGGGCGCGCCCCGGCCGGCCGCGGGCCACGGCGGCCCGGGTGCTCCCGGTGCCGGTCCCCGTCCGCAGGCGCCCGGCGCCCAGGGCGGCGGTCCGCGTCCGCAGGGTCCGGGCGGTGCCCGTCCGACCCCGGGCTCGATGCCGCGTCCGCAGGGCGGTCCCCGTCCCGGCGGCGGCCCCGCCGGCCCGCGTCCGAACCCCGGCATGATGCCGCAGCGTCCGGCTGCCGGCCCGCGTCCGGGCGGCGGTGGCCCCGGCGGCCGCGGTCCCGGTGGCGGCGGTCGTCCCGGTGGCGGCGGAGGTCGTCCGGGTGGCGGCTTCGCCGGTCGTCCGGGTGGCGGCGGCGGCGGTTTCGCCGGCCGTCCCGCCGGTCCCGGTGGTGGCGGTGGCGGTTTCGCCGGCCGTCCGGGTGGTCCCGGCGGTGGCGGCGGTGGCCGTCCCGGCTTCGGCGGCCGTCCCGGTGGTCCCGGTGGCCGCGGTGGCACGCAGGGCGCCTTCGGCCGTCCCGGTGGTCCCGCGCGTCGGGGCCGCAAGTCGAAGCGGCAGCGTCGCCAGGAGTACGAGGCCATGCAGGCCCCGAGCGTCGGCGGCGTGATGCTGCCGCGCGGCAACGGCGAGACCATCCGTCTCTCCCGCGGCGCGTCGCTCACCGACTTCGCGGAGAAGATCAACGCCAACCCGGCGTCGCTCGTCGCGGTCATGATGAACCTCGGCGAGATGGTCACCGCGACCCAGTCCGTCTCCGACGAGACCCTCCAGCTCCTCGCGGACGAGATGAACTACACGGTTCAGATCGTCAGCCCGGAGGAGGAGGACCGTGAGCTGCTCGAGTCCTTCGACATCGAGTTCGGTGAGGACGAGGGCTCCGAGGAGGACCTGGTCGTCCGTCCGCCGGTCGTGACCGTCATGGGTCACGTCGACCACGGTAAGACCCGCCTGCTCGACGCCATCCGCAAGACCAACGTCATCGCGGGCGAGGCCGGCGGCATCACCCAGCACATCGGTGCCTACCAGGTCGCGACCCAGGTCAACGACGAAGAGCGCAAGATCACCTTCATCGACACCCCGGGTCACGAGGCGTTCACCGCCATGCGTGCCCGCGGTGCGAAGTCGACCGACATCGCGATCCTCGTGGTCGCGGCGAACGACGGCGTGATGCCCCAGACCGTCGAGGCGCTCAACCACGCCAAGGCGGCCGACGTGCCGATCGTGGTCGCGGTCAACAAGATCGACGTCGAGGGTGCCGACCCGACCAAGGTGCGCGGTCAGCTGACCGAGTACGGCCTGGTGGCCGAGGAGTACGGCGGCGACACGATGTTCGTCGACATCTCCGCCAAGCAGGGTCTGCACATCGACTCGCTGCTGGAGGCCGTGATCCTCACGGCCGACGCCTCGCTCGACCTGCGGGCCAACCCGAACCAGGACGCGCAGGGCATCTCGATCGAGTCCCGTCTCGACCGCGGCCGCGGTGCCGTGGCGACGGTCCTCGTCCAGCGAGGCACGCTGCGGGTCGGCGACACGATGGTCGTGGGCGACGCCTACGGTCGTGTGCGCGCCATGCTCGACGACAACGGCAACAACGTCGCCGAGGCCGGCCCGTCGACGCCGGTCCAGGTCCTGGGCCTGACCAACGTCCCGGGCGCGGGCGACAACTTCCTGGTGGTCGACGAGGACCGTACGGCCCGTCAGATCGCCGAGAAGCGCGCCGCCCGCGAGCGCAACGCGGCCTTCGCGAAGCGCACGCGCCGCGTCTCCCTCGAGGACCTGGACAAGGTGCTCAAGGCCGGCGAGATCCAGCAGCTGAACCTGATCATCAAGGGTGACGCTTCCGGTTCGGTCGAGGCCCTCGAGTCCTCGCTGCTCCAGCTGGACGTCGGCGAAGAGGTCGACATCCGCGTCCTGCACCGCGGTGTCGGTGCGGTCACGGAGTCCGACATCGACCTGGCCATGGGCTCCGACGCCATCGTCATCGGCTTCAACGTCCGCGCGGCCGGCCGCGCGGCGCAGATGGCCGAGCGCGAGGGCGTGGACGTCCGGTACTACTCGGTCATCTACCAGGCGATCGAGGAGATCGAGGCGGCCCTCAAGGGCATGCTCAAGCCGGAGTACGAAGAGGTCGAGCTGGGCACGGCGGAGATCCGCGAGGTCTTCAAGTCGTCCAAGCTGGGCAACATCGCGGGTGTTCTCATCCGCTCCGGCGAGGTCAAGCGGAACACCAAGGCGCGCCTCATCCGCGACGGCAAGGTGGTCGCGGAGAACCTCAACATCGAGGGTCTGCGTCGCTTCAAGGACGACGTCACCGAGATCCGCGAAGGCTACGAGGGTGGTATCAACCTCGGCAACTTCAACGACATCAAGGTCGACGACGTCATCGCGACGTACGAGATGCGCGAGAAGCCGCGCGCGTAACGGCTGACGCCTGACAGTGGCCGACAGGACATCCATCCTGTCGGCCACTGCGGCTTGCCCCTCAGGGGGTGCGGGGAGCCGGGGGCGCAGCCCCCGGCAAATCCGGTCGAGCCCCCGCCCGGGGCGGGGTACCGTTCTTGGTGTCCCTGCCCGAACGGCAGGGCCATCGATCCCGTACCGGCGGGTGAACCGGTTACACATGTATGTGGGGACGCTGTCCTTCGACCTGCTCCTCGGCGACGTACGGTCGCTGAAGGAGAAGCGCTCCGTCGTCCGTCCGATCGTCGCCGAGCTCCAGCGCAAGTACGCGGTGAGCGCGGCCGAGGTGGACCATATGGACCTCCATCGGCGGGCCGTGATCGGCCTGGCCGTGGTGTCCGGCGACGCGGGGCACCTCACCGACGTACTGGACCGGTGCGAACGGCTGGTCGCCGGCCGCCCCGAGGTGGAACTGCTGTCGGTACGGCGGCGCTTCCACGGGGACGACGACTGACAGTACGACGATCGGCGACCCAGCCAGAGAACGTAAGAAGAAGAAAGAACGGGAGACGGACCAGTGGCCGACAACGCGCGGGCTAAGAGGCTGGCGGACCTCATCCGAGAGGTGGTGGCCCAGAAGCTGCAGCGCGGGATCAAGGACCCGCGGCTCGGCTCGCACGTCACCATCACGGACACGCGGGTGACGGGCGATCTGCGGGAGGCGACCGTCTTCTACACCGTGTACGGGGACGAGGAGGAGCGCCAGGCCGCCGCGGCCGGACTGGAGAGCGCCAAGGGCATCCTGCGCTCCGAGGTCGGCAGGGCGGCCGGGGTGAAGTTCACCCCGACCCTGACCTTCGTCCCCGACGCCCTGCCGGACACCGCCCGCACCATCGATGACCTCCTCGACAAGGCGCGCCAGTCCGACGAGAAGGTGCGTGAGGCCGCCTCCGGCGCGCAGTACGCCGCCGGGGCCGACCCGTACAAGAAGCCGGGCGACGACGAGGACGACATCGCCGAATGAACCGCAAGCCCACCCCGCCCGACGGCCTGGTCATCGTCGACAAGCCGTCGGGCTTCACTTCGCACGACGTCGTGGCCAAGATGCGCGGCATCGCGAAGACCCGGCGGGTCGGACACGCCGGGACCCTCGACCCCATGGCGACGGGCGTCCTCGTCCTCGGCGTGGAGCGCGCCACCAAGCTCCTCGGGCATCTCGCCCTGACGGAGAAGGAGTACCTGGGCACCATCCGCCTGGGCCAGACCACGGTCACGGACGACGCCGAGGGCGAGATCACCTCCGTCACGGACGCCTCACAGGTGACCCGGGACGCCATCGACGCCGGCATCGCCAAGCTGACCGGCGACATCATGCAGGTGCCGTCCAAGGTGAGCGCCATCAAGATCAACGGCGTGCGCTCGTACAAGCGGGCCCGTGAGGGCGAGGAGTTCGACATCCCCGCCCGCCCGGTCACCGTCCAGTCGTTCGCGGTGTACGACGTCCGGGACGCCGTCGCCGAGGACGGCACGCCCGTGCTCGACCTGGTGGTGTCGGTGGTCTGCTCCTCCGGCACCTACATCCGCGCCCTCGCCCGCGACCTGGGCGCCGGCCTGGGCGTCGGCGGCCACCTCACGGCGCTGCGCCGGACCCGTGTCGGGCCGTACAGGCTGGACGCGGCGAAGACGCTCGACCAGCTCCAGCGGGAGCTGACCGTGATGCCGATCGCCGAGGCCGCCACGGCCGCGTTCCCGCGCTGGAACGTGGACGCCAAGCGGGCCCGGCTGCTCACCAACGGTGTCCGGCTGGAGATGCCCGAGGAGTACGCCGGCGCCGGCGCGGTGGCCGTCTTCGACCCCGAGGGCCGCTTCCTGGCCCTGGTCGAGGAGCACCGGGGCAAGGCGAAGAGCCTGGCCGTCTTCGGCTGACCGGCCCCACGGGAGCCTGCCCGTGGAGCGGCGGCGGTCACGGGGTGTGGCACAGCCGCCGCTCCACGGTCCCCCCTCGGTTCCCCCTAGGGTGTATCCACCGGTCGCCCTTCGGTCACCCGTCCGGGCAGGCGCTCGGAGTGAACCGAGGGAGCGCAAGGGGGCGCGTTTGCCTCGCGAGCTGTCCCACTGATCATCCGGCCCCTACCGTCGGACCCAGGGGTACAGGCACGGCGGGGAGGTTCGACCATGGCGGCACGGGGCCGGCGGGACGGACTCCCGCCGCACGACGGGCGCGGCGACGGACTCCCGCCGCACGACGGGCGCGGCGACGGACTCCTGCCGCACGCGTACGACGAGCGGCGTCCGGTGCGCACGGACGTCCCCCACGACGCACCGCCGCCACCCCCGCGCCTCGGCGACGGCCTCGTCCGCGTCCATGACCTCGCCGGGCGCCCGCGCGGCCTGGGCGTCGTCGCCGACCACGACGGCACGGTGCTGACCAGCCACGAGACCGTCGACGGACTGCCGCGGCTCGTCCTGCGCACCGCCACCGGCGACCGCAGCTGCGTGGTGACCGCCGACGCGGTGACCCCGCTGCCCGAACGGAACCTGGCCCTCGTCCGCACCGAAGGCCTCGGCGTCGACCCGCTCCCGCTCACCGCACGGAACCGCGTCGAGACCGGCGCCTACGTCCGGATCGTCGCCGGCTGCCGACGTGAGGCCCGGGTGCTGGGCGCGACCGAGGTGACGTACACCGCCACCGACCGCGTCCACCGGTTCGGCGACGCCCTGGAACTGGCCATCGGCACCGCGGGCCGGGACGCGCTGCGGCTGGGCGGCGGGGCGGCCGGAGGACCGGTGCTGGACACCGCGACCGGCGCCGTGGTCGCCGTGGTCGGCACGGCCCTGCGGTCCGGACAGCGCGACAGCGGCTTCGCCATGTCCCTGCGGCCCGCCGCCGACGGCCCGCTGGCCGACCTGCTGGCCCGCAACGCGGCGACCGTGCCCGCCTACGGCGCCGATCTGAACCTCGCGGGAGTCCTGGAGCTGACCGCCGTCTCGCTGGGGCAGGACGGCCCGCCCGGGGTGCTGGACGGGTCCGCCGGGAGGACCGGGCCCGCGGGACCGGCCGGAGCCGAGCCGGTCGAGCGCCGGGCGATCGCACGGCACTTCGACGCCTTCACCCACGGTCCGGCCCCGGTGCTCGCCCTCGTCGGCCCGCCCGGCAGCGGTCGTACGACGGAACTCGCGGCCCTCGCCGCCCGCCGTGCCCGGGGTGCCGAACCGGCGCCCACACTGTGGCTGCGCGGCGCCGACCTCCAGGGCGACGACACCTCGATCGCCGACGCCGCCCGTCGCGCCCTGGACCGTGCCGCGCGGGTCGTCGCCACGTCCGGCCCCCGGCCCGCGCCCCTGACCTGCCTCACCCCCGAGCGGCTGGCCCGCACCGCCGGCGGCGCGGGGCGCCCCCTGCTGCTCCTGCTCGACGGCCCGGAGGAGATGCCGCCGCCTCTCGCCCACCGCCTGCCCGCCTGGACCGAGGGCACGGCGAGCTGGCTGCGGGAGGCCGGGGCGCGGCTGGTGGTGGCGTGCCGGGCGGAGTACTGGGAGACGGCGGGCGCGGAGTTCCCGGCCGAGCTGCTGTACGCCCCTGCGGCGGGGACACCCGGGGTGGGGGCGTCCGTGGCGGGTGCGGGTGCGGGTGCGGGTGCGGGTGCGGGTGCCGGTGCGGATGGGGATGCGGGTGTGGCGGGGGCGTCTGTGGCGGGCCCGGGTGTGGCGGGGGTCCTCGGTGACCGTGCGCCCGGGGTGGCTGCGCCTGTGGCCGCCGCTTCCGGGGGCAGCGCGCCTGGGGCGGGGGAGACCCCGTACGCGCCGGGGGCAGGCGTCCCCGCGGCGCGGGAGCTGTCGTACGCGCCTGCGACCGGCGCGCCGCCCATGGGGGAGACGCCGACGCCCGGTCTGCCGCCCTGTGTCCCCCTCGGCGACCTCACCGACGCGGAGGCCCGGCAGGCCCGTGCCCGCTACGGCATCGCCGACACCGTGCTCGCCGAACCCGACGTCCGGCACCCGCTCACCCTCCGGCTGCTCGCCGAGGTCCGCGCCGCCGTCCCCGGCGCGCCCTGCGCCGTCCCCCTCGACCACCACGACGTCTTCTCCGCCTACCTGGACCTGATGTGCCTGCGCGTCGCCGAGCGGCTGGCCGCCGGGAACGGTCTGCGCGGCGCCGCCGTGCGCCGGCTGGCCGCCAAGGTCTCCGGCCAGGTGCACGAGGCCGCCCGCCGCAGCCTCGGCCCCGCCCAGGGCGAACTGGACCGCCAGGCGTTCGAGGCGGTCTTCCCCCGGGGACCCGCCTCCGCCCGGCTCGGCGGCGGCACCGGCTGGGCCTCCGCCGTCCTCGCCGAGGGCCTGCTGGTGCCCGCGGGCGACGGCTACCGCTTCGCCCACGAGGAGTTCGCCGACTGGATCCAGGGCATGCACCTCGACCTCGACGAGGCCCTGCGCGCCCTGGTCCACCGTCCGGGCACGCCCGGGCCGGCCGCTCCGCCGGCCGTCCCGCACCACCGCATCGGCCCGGTCGCGCAGGCCCTGCTGTTCGTCGCCCGGCACCAGGGCACCTCGCGACTCGCCCGCCGACTGGCCGAGTTGGCGCACGCCCTGGACGTCGACCCGCACTCCTGGTGGGCCGCCCGGCTGCTCACCGAGACGCTGCGGCGCGTCCCCGACGCCATCCCCTACCTCCCCGTGCTGCGGCTGCTCGCCGACAGCGTCGTCGACTGGAAACGCCAACTGCGTCCCGTTCCCGACGCGTTCGGGCCAGGTTTCTGGGCCGGGCTGCGGCTGCCGGTCGGCGAGCGCCTCGACCTGCTGCGCCGCCTGGTCCTCGCCGACCCCGCCCCGCACGCCGTCCCCGGACCCCGCTACCTGGACGCCGTCGCGCGGCTCCTCGCCGCCGCCCCCACCGCCGTACAGCGACGGCTCGTGCGCTGGTTCGACGACGAGCGTCCGCTGCCCGCGACGCCGCACGCCACCGTGGCGGCGGCCGCGCAGGCCCTCCTGCACACCCATCGGCACCGGGCCCTGGACGACCTGACCGACGTCCTGGCCGACAGCGGGCACGAACGCGCCGGCGAACTCCTGGCCGTGCTCGCCGAGGAGGAACCGACGGCCGTCTGCCGGGCCGTGGACCGCTGGGCGCGCGACGAGCGGCCCGCGCGGCGGCTGGCCGCGGTGACGTACGGGCTGCGCGCCGCGCCCCACGTCCACGACGAGGCCGACCGCGAGCTGCTGCGCTACGCCGCCCTCGCGCTGCTCGCCCGCCCCGGCGACGGCACCCTGCACGGCGGCGCGCTCGGGCTGCTCGTCCGGGACCCCCGCACCCGCGCCCACCACCTCCCGAGAGCCCTCGACCTCTTCCGCGCGGGCGACCCGCACCTTCCGCCGAGCGCCCTGGCCGCCGCTCTGCCCACCCACCCCGAGCCGGTCCTCGAGGCCTTCCGCGCCCGGCTCCTGCGCGCCGACGGCGCCGCCGAGCCGCAGGACCGCCCCGGCGGCGGCGCCGAACTGCTGCCCGCCCTCGCGGACGCCGCACCCCCCGACCTGGTCCGCCCGGTCGCCGCCCTGGTCCGCGAGACCGTGACCCTGCGCCCGGACCTCGCCGGGCCCGTCGCCACGTACGCCGACCACCGGCTGGAGGCCGGGCCGGCCGCCCGCGCCCTGGTGATCCCGCTGGTCACCGAACTGCTCGACGGCGGTCCCGGCCCGCTGCGGGCCGCCCTCGCCGCCGTACTGGCCGCTCCCGGGGCCCCGCGCCGCGAGCTGCGCGACCTCCTACTGGCCGAGGAGCGCGATCCGGCCGTCCTGGAGGTGCTGCTGCGGGCCGCCGCCCGGCAGGCCCCGAACGATCTGCGCGAGCTGGTCCACGGCCTCGGCGTGCGGCTGGTGCGCACCCCCGCCGGGGCGACCCGCTACGACCGGTGCCTGGTCGACCTGGCCCGTGAGGTGCCCGGATTCGCCGCGCGCATGGCCGGCTGGCTGGCCGGGGCGCCCGGTGACTGGGCCGCGCTCGTCGGCCCGAGCACCCGCCGGACGCTGGAGCATCTGGCGGGCGTACGGGTGCCCGCGTGAGCGCACGGCGCACGCCGCGGGGTGCGGCGATCCGTGTCCCGCCGGGTGCGGCGATCCGTGCCGTGCCGGGTGCGACGGGTCACAGGGACCATGCCGATGCGGGCGGCGGGCACCCGGCATGGCACCCTTAGACCTGCGTAAGAGGCATCCGTAAGAGTCAGACACGGGTTCGAGGAGCGGTCACAGTGCAGCGCTGGCGTGGCTTGGAGGACATCCCCCAGGACTGGGGGCGCAGCGTCGTCACCATCGGCTCCTACGACGGAGTCCACCGCGGACACCAGCTGATCATCCGGCACGCCGTGGAACGCGCCCGCGAGCTGGGCGTGCCCGCCGTCGTGGTCACCTTCGACCCGCACCCCAGCGAGGTCGTCCGCCCCGGCAGCCACCCGCCGCTGCTCGCCCCGCACCACCGCCGCTGCGAACTGATGGCGGAGCTGGGCGTGGACGCGGTGCTGATCCTGCCGTTCACCACCGAGTTCTCGAAGCTGTCCGCGGCCGACTTCGTGGTCAAGGTCCTGGTCGACAAGCTGCACGCCAGGGCAGTCGTCGAGGGCCCCAACTTCCGCTTCGGCCACCGCGCCGCGGGCGATGTCGCGTTCCTCGCCGAGCAGGGCAAGACCTACGACTTCGAGGTCGAGGTCGTCGATCTGTACGTCACCGGAGAGGCGGGCGGCGGCGAGCCGTTCTCCTCCACCCTGACCCGGCGGCTCGTCGCCGAGGGCGATGTGGCGGGCGCAGCCGAGATCCTCGGCCGGCCGCACCGCGTCGAGGGCATCGTGGTACGCGGCGCCCAGCGCGGCCGCGAACTCGGCTTCCCGACGGCCAACGTGGAGACCCTGCCGCACACCGCGATCCCCGCCGACGGCGTCTACGCCGGCTGGCTGCACGCCCAGGGCGAGGCGATGCCGGCCGCCATCTCCGTCGGTACCAACCCGCAGTTCGACGGCACCGAGCGCACGGTGGAGGCGTACGCCATCGACCGCGAGGGCCTCGATCTGTACGGCCTCCATGTCGCCGTCGACTTCCTCGCCTTCGTCCGCGGACAGGCGAAGTTCGAGACGCTGGACGCTCTGCTGGAGCAGATGGCGAAGGACGTGCAGCGGTGCAGGGAGCTGGTGTCTGCGGCGGAGACCGCCGAGTAGCCGGACCTGGGACGTGCAGGCGGCCGGTGCCTGGGGGCACCGGCCGCCTTTGTCATGAGCGGGGGAGGGGCGGGCTACTGCTGGGGCGGAGCCTCAGGTCCGCCCGGCTGCTCCGGGTGCCCCGGCTGGCCTGACTGGCCCGGGTGCCCCGGCTGGCCCGGGTGCCCCGGCTGCTGGCCCGGCTGGGGGTAGCCCGGCTGGTGCGGGTACGGCTGGCCGGGCTGCTGGGGATAGGGCTGCTGGCCGGGGTGTCCCGGCTGCCCCGGGTGGGCGTAGGGCTGGGCCGGGGCGTAGGGCTGCTGGCCGGGGTGGGCGTACTGGCCGGGCTGGGCGCCGGGCATCGGCTGGCCGGGCACCGGCGGCTGGCCCGGGATCGGCTGGTCCGGCACGGGCTGGCCGGGGAACGGCTGCCCGGGGAACGGCTGGCCCGGCATCGGCTGGCCGGGCATCGGCGGGGCCGCCACGGGGGGCGGGTTGCCGTCGCTGGTCCACAGGCCCTGCGCCTGCTGGTGGCGGGCGAAGTCCTCGGCGACCATGGCCGCGAGGTTGAAGTACGCCTCGCGCACCTTAGGCCGCATCATGTCGAGGTCGACCTCGGCACCGGCGGCCAGATGCTCGTCGAAGGGCACGACCACCACGCCCCGGCAGCGGGTCTCGAAGTGCGCCACGATGTCCTCGACCTTGATCATTTTGCCGGTCTCGCGGACACCGGAGATGACGGTGATCGAGCGGGACACCAGGTCGGCGTACCCGTGCGCGGACAGCCAGTCCAGGGTGGTGCTCGCGCTGCTCGCGCCGTCGACGGACGGAGTGGAGATGATGATGAGCTGGTCGGCGAGGTCGAGCACCCCGCGCATGGCGCTGTAGAGCAGACCGGTGCCCGAGTCGGTGAGGATGATCGGATACTGCCGGCCGAGGACGTCGATCGCGCGCCGGTAGTCCTCGTCGTTGAACGTCGTGGAGACGGCCGGGTCGACGTCGTTGGCGATGATCTCCAGGCCGGAGGGGGCCTGCGAGGTGAACCGCCGGATGTCCATGTACGAGTTGAGGTACGGGATCGCCTGGACGAGGTCACGGATCGTGGCCCCGGTCTCGCGGCGCACCCGGCGGCCGAGCGTACCGGCGTCCGGGTTGGCGTCGATGGCGAGGATCTTGTCCTGCCGCTCGATGGCCAGCGTGGACCCCAGCGCGGTGGTCGTGGTGGTCTTGCCGACGCCGCCCTTCAGGCTGATGACCGCGATGCGGTAGCAGGACAGCACCGGGGTGCGGATCAGCTCCAGCTTGCGCTGCCGCTCGGCCTCCTCCTTCTTCCCGCCCAGCTTGAACCGGCCGCCGCCGGCCGTCGGACGGCTGCTCTTCGCCTTCTGCTTCCTGCTGTTGAGCAGCCGGTCGGAGGACAGCTCCACGGCCGCCGTGTAACCGAGCGGCGCCGCGCCGGGGTTGGTGGGCTGCCGCTGGTCGTGCTGCACCGGCTGCGGCCACGCGGCACCGGAGCGGGGGTCGACGGGGGGCTGGGCGAACGGCGGTTGCGCGAACGGGGGTTGGGGCTGCGGGGCCGCCTGGTGCGGGGGAGTCTGAGGGCTCTGCGGGTTCTGGGCGGTCTGCGGGTTCTGGGCGGTCTGCGGGTTCTGCGGGTGCTCGGACTGCACCGGCGGCTGGCCCTGAACGGGCTGCCGGCCCTGCGGCTGCGGCTGCTGTGGGAAGCCGTAACCGCCGGGCTGCGGCTGCGGGAAGCCGTACCCGCCTTGCGCGTTGGGGGCGGGCGGGGCGGGCGTGCCGTTCGGGTGGGGGAAGCCGTAGCCCCCCTGGGCCGGGGGCATACCGGGCTGCGGGAAGCCGTAGCCGGGCTGCGCCGGGGGCATGGGAGCGGCGGGGGCGGCCTGGTCCGGCGCGGGCGCCTGGCTCCAGGCGGCGGGCGCGGGCTGGGGCGCCTGCGGCTGGAACGGCGGCTGCGGCTGCCCCGGTTGGCCGGGCTGCTGGGGGTAGGGCTGCTGGGGGTAGGACGGCTGGCCCGGGACGGCCGAGGGCTGCGGCCGGCCCTGGTGCTGCGCGGGCCACTGGGCGGCCGGCGCCGGAGCGGCGGGCTGGTACGACGGCGGGAGCGGCGGCACACCCGGCTGGGCCGGCGGAGGAGTCCAGGCTGCGGCGTCCTGCGGGGCGGCGTGCTGCGGAGCGGTCGCGGAGGGCTGGGGCTCGGCGGGAGCGGGCTGGGCGCCCTCGGAGGCCTGAGCCTGGGCCTCGCCCGGCTGGGCAGCGGCGTCCTCGGCGGCGGGGGCCATGGAGGCCTCGGCGTCCGGGGTCCCGGCAGCGGCGTCAGGGGCGGGGACCGCCTCCGGCTCGGCCGCCGAAGGGGCCGTGGCCTCCTCCTCGTTGCTCTCGGACTCGTTCGCGGCCGTGGTGTCGTCGTCCGCGTCCGCCGGCGGAGCGGTGGTGTCCTCGTCGGCGTTCTCAGCGGCGGCGGCAGCGGCGGGGGCGGCAGCGGCGTCGGCCTGGTCGTCACCCTCGACGGCGCCCTCGCCCGCGCCCTCGCGGGCGGCGGCGTCCTCGTCGGCAGCCTTCTGCTCGCCCTCGCCCTCGCCCTCGCCCTCGCCTTCGGAGTCGGCGGCAGCCGCGGCCAGCTCCTCGATCTCCCGCTTCAGCGCCACCGCGGAGAACCGCATCGTCGCGCCGCTCTCCAAGTCACCGTTGCCGGAGCCGTCTTCGTCCGAGGCCGCCGGAGCGGGAATCGGTGCCTGCGGCTCGGGCTGCGAGGGCTGCTGGGCCTGCGAGGCCTGCTGGGGCTCGAAGCCGCTGCCCTCCGGCAGCCTGGGCAGCGGCAGGGGGCTCCCCGTGGGCGGCGTGGGCGCGGGAGCGGGGGTGGGCGCGGCGAACGGAGCGGGCGGAGTCGGGTGGGCCGGGGGCGTCACGCCGGGCGCGGTCGTGGGTGGGACGGACGGCACCGGGGGAGCGGAGGGAGCGGACGGAGCGACTGGAGCGGCGGGAGGCGGAACCGCGGCCCCCGACGTTCCCGAGCCCCCGGGAAATCCCGCCCCGTCGGAGCCCCCCGACGCGTTCTGCGTGTACCAGGCAGGCGGTGCGTAGTCGATGGTGAACTCGCCGGTCGTCTCGACGGCGGCCTCCGCGTCGGGCTGGTCATCGCCGGGCGTCGCCCAGCCCCCGCGGATCCCGTCCCGATCGCTGCTCACAGTTCCTCCTGGTGTGGTCGAGCACCCTCGTAGCGTGCTGGGGCGACCATTGCTGTCGTTCGATTCATGGGCTGTCCCCCCGGGTCACCCCCGAGTCACCCCCGGAACGCGCTTCACCCTGTACCGGGTACTCGCTGCGTGCCCCGCCCCAGCCTAATCAAGAAAGGGGCGGGCAGGGCAGGCGCGTCTGCCCGCTGATGCACGTCCGGAACAAAGCGGGGTGGTCGTCCTCGAATCGGCAGCCGCGGCGGGCGGCGCCGCGCCGGTTCCGCCGCCTCGTCCCGGCCCGGTCAGTCCATCCGGCGGGCCACGCCCAGCAGTCCGACCTCGGCGTCCGTGGGCTGCGTGACCACGTACTGGCGGTCGCCGTCCGTACACCACAGGGTGACGCCGTCGGCGAGGGTGGGCAGCGGTTCGTACTCGGCGCGGGGCAGGCCGATGACCCGCCCTATCTCGGCCGCCTCGTCCGGTGACACCCGCTGCACGCCGACCACGCGGGCCTGCCGCATCAACCGGGGCGCCACCGGGCTCAGATAGGGCAGCAGGGTGAGCACCGACTGCCAGGGCGCCGAGACCACGCGTCCGCGCGGCGGGCGCATGCCGCAGTCCCTGATGACCAGGACCGGGCTGCCCGCCGAGGCGCCGAGCGGAGGAACCCGGCCCACGTCGTGCACGGTCATCCCGGACTGGCCGCCGCCGACCGCCTGGACGACCTGCGCCCAGTGCTGGGCGCGGCCGGTCTCGACGGCGACCCGCGCGCCGGTCGCCGCGGCGCGCAGCGCGAGCACCTGAGCCGTCCACAGGCCGCCGATCAGCAGCACGTCGTACGGGGTCGGGCGGTTCACCCCCAGCACGGCGGGCTGCCCCTCCGCGGTGACGCCGGCGACGACGCCGTCGTCACCGATGGGCAGCGTCAGGGTGTCGAACTCGTCGATGGACAGCGTGTGCCGCGGATGCCGGGGACCGAGCAGCCCGAAGCCGGTGCGCAGCCGCTCCGCGAACCCGGCGGGCCGCGTCGTGCCGTCGGCGCCCGTCGAGGGGATGCCCGCGGCGGGGGTGCGGGGGGTGGCGGTCGGAGTGGACATGGCAGCCATCAGCGGGCACCTCCGAGCGGCAGGGTGGCCAGAACTCCGGGCAGTTGCTCCCGGTCCAGACGGGCGAGCCCGGTCCGCGCCTGCCGAGCCACGCGCTCCAGTTCCCGGCGGGAGGCGGCCAGCTCGGTGCTGCTCCGCCCGGTCACGCGCACGTGCCCGGTGACCGAGACCTCCCGCTGTCCGCCGCGGGCCAGCGTCAGACTGAGCGTCGTCGCCAGCGCGGGCACCGCGGTCAACTGCGCCACCAGCTCCGGCAGTCCGGGACCGGAACCGCCGAGCGGGGGCCAGCGGCGCACCCAGTACGTGGTGTGTCTGCGGTTGTCGCAGCGCCAGCTGCGGCTGGTCTCCTCGGTCCGCCGCCGGGGCGTCTCGCTCTGCCCGGCCTGGGCGGTCACCATCGGGTTGGCGCAGGCGGAGGTGGCGATGGCGGACGTCACCTCCTCCTCGGTGAGCACGGTGACCCGGAACCCGGCGCCGGTCAGCCGGCTCGCCAGGTGCTCCGCCGAGCGGACCAGGCACTTCTGGGCGCCGACGAGTCCGCCGCCGCGGGCGGCCACGGCCTCCGGGCACAGCTCGGGGTCCAGCTTCAGCGCGATCCACATGATGCGGACCGCGGGGGAGGCGCTCTGAGCCTGGAGCTGTGTGTAGTTGGTCACCACGACCGACTGCTGGGGCAGATGCGGCGCGGGCGCGGGCTGGGTGTGCAGCACCACCTGTGCGGATTCCAGGCGGATTCCGTCGACATCCAGTGCGTCCCGCACCAGGGCGAGCGGCAGCGGCCGGCGGCTGCGCTCGGCGCGCAGGGCGCCGAAGTCCGCCTCCACCTGGAGGACCGCGGTCAGGAAACCGCCGTCGCCGACCATGCCCACGGGGCGCTGGTCACGGTCGTTGCCGCGGCTGTAGCTGTACGTCCGCAGGCTCGGGTCGCACTCGACGGCGGGGGCGAGACCGGAGTCGGTGCCCGGCGCCACCGGGGTGTTCGCGGCCTTGCGACGGCGCGCGCGCAGCGCCTGCACACCGGCCAGCCACTCGGGCAGGGAGCGCCCCCGGCGCCGTACCAGCGCCAGAACCACCAGGATCGCGGCGACGACGGCGGCCGGGACCAGCGCGTACGTCCCGATCACCCAGCCGCACACCACGAGCGCCGCCGCCAGCTCCAGCAGCACCAGCCGCTGCACGGCGAACGAACCCCCGCGCCCCGACCGGGCCCTGAGATGCGGCGTGACAGCGCCTGCGGGGGCGGCCGGGCCGCGGGATCCCGCCGGACCGGCGCTGCCCGATCGGCCCGATCGTGACCGCGATTGCGATCGCGACCGGGTCCGCGGTGCGGAAGCCATCACTCCAAAACCCCCGAATCTCTGCCGAAAACCCTTGTCCACACGCTCCTGCGAGTCCTGAGCGCCCTACCCATGACACACGCACGTCCACGCAACAGGCATAGTAGGGGCCGGGTCTGACAACCGAGGCACCAGAGGCACACCACGGGCGGGCGACGGAACTATCACCGTCCCCAGGGCTCCGCAACGGGGAGAGAGCGGACACAGATGGCATCACGCCGCGATGAACT
Organism: Streptomyces sp.; assembly: GCF_035645055.1. Classification (GTDB taxonomy): domain Bacteria; phylum Actinomycetota; class Actinomycetes; order Streptomycetales; family Streptomycetaceae; genus Streptomyces. Next base: position 15,738 of record NZ_DASQNH010000010.1, read on the forward strand.
CAACGCCTACACCTTCGCGAAGCGTCGCACACTCGCGTCGTTCCTGCGGCCTTCGCCGTCGGGCTCGGAGGAGGGCGCGCCGAAGCCGCTGAGCGCGGTGTGGCCCGGCCTGGTCGTCGGTGTGGTGATCCTCGCGGTGTTCGGCGCCATCGGCCTCTTCAGCCCCACCGCGCCCCGCGGCTGGGACACCCCGGGCGAACACGTCATCGTCGCCAGCGACTCGACCACCCGTTACGTCGTCCTGAAGACGAAGGGCGAGAAGCAGCTGCACCCGGTGCTCAACATGGCGTCCGCGAAACTGCTCCTCAACCCCGACAAGAACAGCATCATCACGGTCGACGAGAAGGTCCTCGACAGCGGCAAGCCCCCGCACGGCGCCACCATCGGCATCCCGTACGCCCCCGACCGGCTGCCCTCCGCGGGCGAGGCGGAGACCGCCAAGCGCTGGGCGGTCTGCGAGCGCCCGAGCGACGGCGGCCGCGCCATCCAGAAGGCCGCGTTCGTGCTCGCCGAGAAGGAGTGGGCGAAGACCGAGGGCCGCAACAAGCTCTCCGGCGGCGACCTGATGTACGTCGTCGGCCCGGACGGCAGGAGCCAGTACGTCGTCGACTCCCGAGGCTGGGCCTACCCGCTCGGAGACCCCGACGACAAGGAACTCCTCAAGGCCCTCGACACCCAGAGCCGCGCCCCGCAGCGCGTCTCCCAGGACTGGCTCGACACCCTGCACAAGGGCGACCCGCTGGAGATCCCGGCGATCGACGGAACTCCCGGTGCCCCGGCGAACGCCTCCGACAGCCTCGGCCAGTACGACAAGGTCGGCATGGTCATCAAGGCGTACGACGGCACGCGCATGCAGTACTACGTCGTCCTGCGCGGCGAGGTCGCCAAGATCACCGAGTTCACCGCCACCCTCCTGCTGAACAGCGGCAAGCTCGTCGCCGTCGGCCAGACCGGCGAGGCCCAGCAGGTCAGCCCCGGCGCGGTCGTCGACAGCACCACCTTCCTCGGTGACAGGAAGTGGCCGGCGTACAAGCCGAAGACGGTCAACAACGGCTCCAGCGCCACCAGCGGCCGCAACACCGTCTGCAACGTGCTGCGCTCGGTGAACGCCAAGACCGGTGTGACCACCCTGTCCACCTGGGTGGGCACCGACTTCCCCGCGCAGCTGCCCACCGGCTCCTCCAGCGCGTACGTCACGCCCGGCTCCGGCCAGCTCTACCGCCAGTTCCAGGGCCAGGAGACCAAGGCCGGCAGCGTCTTCCTGGTCACCGACACCGGCCTGCGCTACGCGCTGCAGTCCAACAGCGACAGCGCCACCGAGGACAAGGGCATCGGCACCTCCGCCGAGCAGCGCAAGCAGCGGCTGGCCGAAGCGAAGATCGCCCAGACCCGGCTCGGCTACGAGAAGGTCGTCCCCACGCCCGTCCCCGTGGCCTGGTCGAGGTTCCTGCCCACCGGCCCGCGCCTGTCCGAGGCGGCGGCGCGGCAGCCGCAGGGCTCGTAGCGGACGGCGCCCGGTAGGAAGCCGGTAGGAGAGCGAACCGATGCTGAAGGCAGCCGACATGAGGCCCAAGGGCCGCACCCGCACGGTCGTGGCGACCCTGCTCGCCACCACCGCCCTCACGGCGACGACACAACTCGCCCTCCCGGCCCCCGAGGCGCGGGCGGACGACAGCGGTCAGTGCACGTTCCCGTCGAAGAAGTACGAGGGCCGCCCCTGGGCGCTGCAGCGCGTCAACCTCGACGAGCTGTGGGCCCAGTCGAAGGGCAAGGGCGTCCAGGTCGCGGTCATCGACACCGGTGTCGACATCAAGAACCCCCAGCTCACCCAGGCCGTCGACGTCTCCAAGGGCAAGAACCTCCTGCCCCCGAAGAACAAGAAGGGCGAGGAGATCGAACGCGGCAACGCCAGCGGTACGACGGACACCGTCGGCCACGGCACCCGTGTCGCCGGCATCATCGCCGCCCGCCCCGCCGAGGGAACCGGCTTCGTGGGCCTGGCCCCCGAGGCCACCATCATCCCGATCAAGCAGAACGACGCGGAGGGCAACGGAACGGCGAAGACCCTCGCGCAATCCATCGACCACGCCGTGGACGTGGGCGCCGGCGTCATCAACATCTCCCAGGACACCGCCAACGCGGTGAGGCCCCACGAGAGCCTGGAACAGGCCGTGCAGCGTGCCCTCGACCAGAACGTCGTCGTGGTCGCCTCGGCCGGCAACGACGGCCTCGGCGGCAACGTCAAGGTCACCTACCCGGCGTCGTACGAAGGCGTCCTCGCGGTGGCCTCCTCCGACCGCAACAACGAACGCGCCCCCTTCTCCCAGTCGGGCGACTTCGTGGGCGTGGCCGCCCCCGGTGTCGACATGATCTCCACCGTCCCCGGCAACGGCCACTGCTCCGACAACGGCACCAGCTTCTCCGCCCCCTACGTCGCCGGAGTGGCCGCCCTGCTGAAGGCCAAGTACCCGAAGTGGACGGCCCGGCAGATCGTCGCCCAGATCGAGCAGACCGCGGAACGCACCATCCCCGGCCACGACCGCCTGGTCGGGTGGGGCGTCGTCGACCCGGTCAAGGCCCTCACCGACGTCGACCCGGCCCACCCCGTCGAGTCGCCCCGCCCCGAGCGCAACCTCACCGGCGCGCAGGCCCCCTCGGTCGCCCCCGTCCACTTCGGTGAGACGGCCGACGAACGCAACACCCGCCTGGGCACCTACGTGGTCGTCGGCGGCCTCGTCCTCGCCGCGGGACTGAGCGGCACGGCGATCGCGATACGGGACGCCCGCCGCCGAAGGGGCCTCGGAGGCCCGGCATGCTGACGAAACTGTCCGTGTTCCTCTTCGTCCTCGCGGCCCTGCTGCTCCTGATGGCCTGCGTCAAGGCGGACCGCGTCCGCGGCTGGCGCGAATCGCTCAACCCGTCCGCCCCCGACATCCCCGACGCGGCCTTCGTCGTGGCCCGCCTCGCCCTGCTCGGCGTCGCGGTGGGCTGCGTCGTGACGGGCGTGCGGGGACTGGGCGTCGAGGACGCCTCGAAGTGGAGCGACGACGAGCTGAAGAGCGCCGTGGCCGGTGCGACGGCGGCGCTGGACGGCAGCTACACCTACGGCGGTCCGCTGGACGACGGCGAACCCGTCGACTTCGACGGCGAGTACACCAGGACGATCGAGGACGAGATCGCAGAGCACGGCGGCGGCGATGCCCCCGGAGACGGCGTGGACGCCGAACTCACCGGCACCGCGACAGCCGACGAGGCCCGGTACCGGATCACCGCGAGCGGGTCAGGGACCTCGTTCTGCATGCACGTGAAGCGCGTCCACAAGGGCTACATCGAGACGGTCGTCCCCGGCCTGTCCGGGGACGACGCGGTGGTGAAGGAGCCGAAGTACACCTTCACCGTGTCGAGCCGGGCAGGGGAGTGCTGACGCGTCAGGAGACGTCGCCCAGAGTGGCGGAAGGCGTCTTGCCGCGCTGAGCCTGTGCGGCGCGTTCGGCGAAGACGGTGGCGAACTTCTTCAGTGGGCTCTGCACATCGATGCCGGCCCCCGCCTCGCCCACCGTCACCATGATGACGCTGCCCACCCGGACCTGGGAGATCATGGTCCGCGCCCCTTCCCCGCCAGAGGCACTCAAGGCGCTCACGGCGTCCCTCTGGTCCCCGATCTTCCCGAGGTTCAGCTCGCGAGGTTCGATGCTCTGCCCGCGCCAGGCCTTCCAGACGGGTTCGTATGCCGACTGCGCCGCAGCCGAGTCCTCGTACGCCATGAGAACGAAATCAACCTTCGGCTTCCCCGTTCCATAGAGAGCCGAGACCCCGGTGACGCGCGTCTTCGCGCACTCCTCAGGTCCCTCGTAACACCGGGCGACCCCGAGCTCCCGCGCCTT
>NZ_DASQNH010000011.1:0-20101 GCF_035645055.1 Streptomyces sp.
CGAACTTGGGATCTTCGGCGTACAGCGCTCGCTCCATCTGCTCGAGCATGCGCTGCTCGTGCTCTGAGAGCGGCACGGAGTCCTCCTCATCGTGCAGTCGCCGGGGCGACTCGGGGGGTCCCTTCAGGATAGGCAGGGAATCGCCCCCGTGAAACCCGCCCCTCTACGCCAATTGGCCAACCGGATTCCGTCATGCTCGGCCCGGCTCGCTGAGGCTTGCATTCCCCAGCCGCCGACCCGTCATGCCAGGCGGTCTCCCTCGATCATACGGCGCGAACCGCCCGATCGGGCGGCCTGTGGCGTACTCCATCCGCAACCAATGCCCTGATCAGCGGCGCGTCACAGGAGGCGGACGCAAACCCGTCCGCCCCTTCACTCGCCCCGTGCCTCACCCAGCACATGAAGCTGTGTGGCCACGGCGTGGAAGGCCGGCAGCTCGGCCGCCGCGGCCTCCAGCGTGAGCAGCGCGTCCATGGCTCCGGGCTCGGTGTCCACCAGGACGCCGGGCACCAGGTCGGCGAAGACCCGCACCCCGTGCACGCCGCCGACCCGCAGGCCCGCGCCCTCGACCAGTTCGGTGAGCTGGTCGGCGGTGAAGCGGCGCGGCATGGGGTCACCCGCGCCCCAGCGGCCGTTCGGGTCGTCCAGGGCCTGCTTGGCCTCGGTGAAGTGGCCGGCGAGGGCCCGGGCGAGCACGGCGCCGCCCAGTCCGGCGGCGAGCAGGCTGAGCACGCCCTCGGGGCGCAGGGCGGCTACGGCGTTGCGGACGCCCTCGGCCGGGTCGTCGACGTACTCCAGGACACCGTGGCAGAGCACCGCGTCGTAGCCGCCGCGCTCGGCCACGTCGAACAGGCCGTGGGCGTCGCCCTGCACCCCGCGCACCCGGTCGGCGACGCCGGCCTCGGCGGCGCGGCGCTCCAGGGCGAAGAGCGCGTTGGGGCTGGGGTCGACGACGGTGACCCGGTGGCCGAGGCGGGCGACGGGCACCGCGAAGTTGCCGCTGCCGCCTCCGGTGTCCAGGACGTCCAGCGACTCCCGGCCCGTGGCCTTGACCCGGCGGTCCAGGGCGTCCTGGAGGACGTCCCAGACGACGGCGGTACGGAGAGAGGCGCGGGGGCGGGAGGGGCCGGAGCGCAGCGACGCCGTTTGAGGGTGGTGGTGGGAGACGGGCGGGCGCATCGGGTCCGACACGGCAGGTGACTCCTCGGCACGGCACCGCCTGTTGCACGGCGGAGCGAACGGGGTGCCTTCCGGCTCCGGGGTACCGGAGCGAGGAAGGCCTCAGGCGCCTTCCACCCTATTGCCTCCGGTGCCCTGCCTGGTCACCGCGGTGCCGGTCAGCCCGCGTCGGGCCTCCCGTGACCGGCGCCGTGTCCGGTGCCCGGATCGCCACCCCCCTCGCGGTCCTGGCGGCGCTGTCCCTCCCGGCCCTGGCGCGGCTGCGGCAGCACGGGCTGGAGCACCAGCATCCGTTCGACGAGGCGGAGGAACATCGCCACGTCGCGTATCAGATCGTCGGCGTCGCGACGGCTGGCCGCGCCCTGGATGCCCGCCTCGGCGCGGGCGCGGCGGCGGGCGCCGGAGGCGAACAGGGCACTCCACTCGGTCAGCTCGGGCGCGATCTCCGGGAGCACTTCCCAGGCGCTCCGGATCCTGGCCCGGCGTCGTGGGCCGGTCTCCGGGCGCCCGCGCGCGGCGAGCACGGCGGCGGCGGTGCGCAGGGCGGCGAGGTGGGCCGTGGCATAGCGCTCGTTCGGCGTTTCGAGGACGGCGGCCTCGTCGAGCCCGGCGTGGGCCTGGGCGAGCAGGTCGAGCGCGGCGGGTGGGGCGGCGGCCCGGCGGAGGACGGGGTGCACATCGTGGGCGGGGCCGGTCAGCGAGGGGGCAGGGCCGGTGGTGCGGCGCCGGCGGGCGGCGGCGGACGAGTTGGCCATGACGAGCCTCCTGTCGTCTGGGTGACGGCACGCCCTCCGGGGTGCCGTATGTGCCCATCGTGAGGTATGGCACTGACAATCCGATCTGACCTGCGCTTTTGCCTCGATCGAAGGTTCGGGCTAGTTTTTGCACTGACCAGTCAGTTCAAATGTCGGCTCACCCGTGGGGGGACGTGCTGTGGCAGAGCGTGCGGCGGGCGGACTCGCCGTCAGCGCCCGGGACCTGGGGGTCGAGGGGCCCCGCGGCTGGGCGTTCCGCGGCGTCCGCGTCGAGGCGGAACCCGGGTCGCTGATCGCGATCGAGGGGCCGTCCGGCTCGGGGCGGACGTGTCTGTTGCTCGCCCTCACCGGGCGGATGAAGGTCACCGAGGGGACGGCGGTCGTCGGTGACGCCCGGCTGCCGAAGCAGCTGGCGGCGCTGCGGCGGGTCAGCGCGCTCGCCCATGTGCCGGGCGTGACCGACCTGGAACCGTCGCTGACCGTGGGCGAGCACCTGCGCGAGCGGGTGCTGCTCCAGCGCCGGTTCGGCGACTCCCTGCGCGGGCTGCTCAGGCCGCGCGGCGAGCGCCGGGACGAGGCCGCGCTGCGGATCGACACCGCCCTGACCGCCGCGGGGCTCGACCGGGAGGCCCTGCCCAAGGGCTTGCGGACGGCCGTACGGGACCTGGAACGGCTGGAGGCGCTGCGGCTGTCCGTCGCCCTCGCGCTCATCGGCCGCCCGCGGTTGCTCGGCGTCGACGACACCGACCTGAAGCTGTCGGACGCCGAGCGGGCCGAGGTCTGGGCGCTGCTCCGGTCACTCGCCGCGGCCGGGACGACGGTGCTGGCGGTGTGCAGCGAGGCGCCCGAGGACGCGGTGGTGGTGTCCACGCGCGCGGCGGAGGCGACCGGGACCGACGAGGACGGCGTACCGCCGCGGGCCGAGGGACCCCAGGGACCCGAGGCGACCGAGAAGGCCGAGGCGACCGAGGCGGGCCCGGGGCCCGGCACCGGGGCCGGGCCCGAGTCCGGCGGGACCGGCGAGGCCGGCCGGCCCGACCAGCCCGACGACGCCGCGGCGCACGACCAGCCCGACGAGCAGCCCGACCAGCCCGACGACGAAGTGAAGGAGACGGCCGATGCGGTCGCCGAAACTGGCCGCGCTTGAGCTGCGGCGCTTCGCGCGGGGCAAGCTGCCGCGCGCCGCCCTGGTGGCGCTGTTGCTGCTGCCGCTGCTGTACGGGGCGCTCTACCTGTGGTCCTTCTGGGACCCGTACGGCCGGCTCGACCGCATCCCGGTGGCGCTGGTGAACGACGACAAGGGCGCCACGGCCGGCGGGAAGAAGCTGAACGCGGGCGACGACATCGTCGGGGGGCTGCGCGAGAGCGAGGTCTTCGACTGGCACGAGGTGAGCGCCGCCGAGGCACGCGCGGGCGTGGAGGACGGCCGGTACTACCTGTCGCTGACCATGCCCGAGGACTTCAGCGCGCGGATCGCCTCCAGTTCCGGCGACTCCCCCGAGACGGGCGCGCTCCAGGTGCGCACCAACGACGCCAACAACTACATCGTCGGGCAGATCTCGCGGACCGTGTTCAGCGAGGTGCGCACGGCGGCGTCCACCAAGGCGTCGCGGTCTTTCCTCGACAAGATCTTCATCTCGTTCTCCGACATCCACGGCGAGACCGTGAAGGCCGCGAGCGGTGCCGACAAGCTCAAGGGCGGCATCGGGAAGGCGGAGAAGGGCTCCAAGGACCTCGCCGACGGTCTGAAGGACGCCAAGGACGGCAGCGGTGACCTGGCCAAGGGCCTGAAGAAGCTGCACACGGGCGCGGGCGACCTGGAGGACGGCTCGAAGAAGGTCGCCGAGGGCACCCAGGCGCTCGCCGACAAGGTCAACGGGATCTCCGGCAAGGTGGGGCCGTTCCTGAAGGACAACGAGAAGTTCATCGGGGACACCGCCCAGTTCGTCGCCGACTCGGCCGGCACGATCCGCGACGACCTGGACAGCCTCACCGAAACGGCCCCGGCGGCGGCACAGCGCGCGCGGGAGGCGTCCGGCACCCTGGACGGCGTCCACAAGACCCGCTGCGAGGACGCGGTGCTGCCCGACGCGGCCTGCCCCGACCTGAAGCTGGCCAAGGGCGCCGCCGCCGACGTGGCCTCGATCGCCGGTGACCTCGACACGCTGGTCACCGAGCACGACAGCGACCTGAAGAAGCTCGACAAGCACCTGGCCACGCTCCAGAAGCAGGCCCAGGCGCTCGCCGACCGCGCGCCGCACCTGTCCGAGGACCTGGACGACGCGGTCCGGCGGATCAACAAGCTGAACGAGGGCGCCGGGAAGGTCGCCGCGGGCGCCGCGAAGCTCCACACCGGACTCGGCACCGCGAAGACCGGCTCCGTGGACCTGGACGAGGGCGTCGGCAAGCTGAAGACCGGCGCTGACGACCTCAGCGGCGGTATGTACAAGCTGGTCGACGGCTCGGTCAAGCTCGCGGACGGGCTGCACGACGGCGCGGAGAAGATCCCCGACTACGACGAGCGCGAGCGCGACCGGCGGACCGAGGTCATGGCGGACCCGGTACAGCTCGCCTCGCAGTCCCTGCACCGGGCGCCCAACTACGGCACGGGTTTCGCCCCGTACTTCATCCCGCTGTCCCTGTGGGTCGGCGCGATGGTGGCGTACATGCTGATCCCGCCGCTGAACCGGCGCGCGCTGGCCGCCGGTGCCGCCGCCTGGCGGATCGCGCTGGCGGGCTGGCTGCCGGTACTGGCGATCGGCATCGCGCAGACCGCGGCGCTGATGGCGGTGCTGCACTGGGCGGTCGGTCTGGAGATGGCCCGATCCGCCGGAACGGTGGGGTTCCTGTTCCTGGTGACGGGCTGCTTCGCGGCGATCGTGCAGCTGCTCAACGCCCGCTTCGGGGCGGCCGGCCGGATCCTGGTGCTCGCCCTGCTGATGCTCCAGCTGACCTCGGCGGGCGGTACCTATCCCGTGCAGACCAGCCCGGGCTTCTTCAACGCGATCCACCCCTACCTGCCGATGAGCTACATCGTGGAGGCCCTGCGCAGGCTCATCACGGGCGGTGGGCTGGGCCCGGTCTGGCAGGCCTGCGCGGTGCTGGCGGCCTTCACGGTGGGCGCGCTCGCGCTGACCGCCCTGTCGGCCCGCCGACGCCAGGTGTGGACGCTGGACAAGCTGCACCCGGAGCTGTCCCTGTGACCTCGCCTCGCGTGCCCGCGCCGTGGCCGTTCCTGTGAGAATCGGGGCCATGGAAAGCAGCAGCGCCCCGTCGGGCGGCAGCACGCGCCGCGAGGCCACCCGGCAGAAGCTCTACGAGGCGGCCGTCACGCTCATCGCCGAGCAGGGCTTCTCGGCCACCACCGTCGACGAGATCGCCGAGCGGGCCGGGGTCGCCAAGGGCACGGTGTACTACAACTTCGCCAGCAAGTCGGTCCTCTTCGAGGAGTTGCTGCGGCACGGGGTGGGGCTGCTCACCGCGTCCCTGAGGGAGGCGGCGGAGCAGACCGAGCGGGAGGGCGGCAGCAGGGTCGACGCGCTGGACGCGATGATCCGCGCGGGGCTCGGCTTCATCGCCCGCTACCCGGCCTTCACCCAGCTCTACGTGGCCGAGCTGTGGCGCACCAACCGGGCCTGGCAGTCCACGCTCATGGTGGTGCGCCGGCAGGTGGTGGCGGTCGTGGAGGACGTGCTCCGCGCGGGTGTGGAGAACGGCGAGCTGGCCGAGGAGATCGACATCCAGCTGACCGCGGCGGCGCTGGTCGGGATGGTCCTGGTGGCCGCCCTGGACTGGCAGTCCTTCCAGCCGGAGCGCACTCTCGACGACGTCCACGCGGCGCTGTCCCGACTGCTCCAGGGCCGGGTGGGCGGCTGCCGCTGAGCCGCGGGCGAACGGCGCCGGGCAGGCGGCAGGCGCCGGTCCGAGGTGGCCGCGTCCCCCGCGGGCCACTGCTCGGACCGGCGCCTGCCGTTCCCCCGTACCCCCCCGTTTCCCCCGTGCGTTCCCCCGTTGGAACCCCCCGTTCGGTCGTCCCCCGGGTCTCCCCCGTGCCTCGCCTCCGCCGACCTGGGCCGGCGGAAGGAGCGGATCGAGGGCCGCTCCGGTTCCGGCGCCCCGTGTCGCCGGTGCCGGAGCCGCGCCCCTTCTCCGTGCCCCCACTCTCTCGTCCGCGGGGGCCTGCCCCCATCCGCGCCCGTACTCATCTCGGCACCTAGGTACGGGTACTCAGTGCCGCGCGCTCACCCCCAGACGGTCCGGGGGTGCGACGGAGTTGACTGTCAGCGGCGGCCGATAAAGTCGCAGACATGGCACGGATTGCGGTGATCGGCGCCGGGATGGGCGCGATGGCGGCCGCTGCCCGGCTGGCCGTCGCGGGCCACCGGGTGGCGGTGTACGAGCGTACGGAGACGTACGGCGGCGCGGTGCGCCGGTGGGAGCGGGACGGCTTCTCCTTCGACACGGGACCGGCGCTGCTGCCGCTGCCCGCGGTCTACCGGGATCTGTTCGTCAAGACGGGCAAGGAACCGCTGGAGGCCTGCGTCGAGCTGGTCCAGGTCGATCCCTCGGCGCGGCATGTGCTGCCGGACGGCACGGCGGTCCCGCTGCCGAACGCCTCCCGCGCGGGTGTGGTGGCCGCCCTGGACGAGGCCCTGGGCGCCGGGGCCGGTGAGCGCTGGGGCGACTTCCTGGTGCGGGCGCGGGAAGCCTGGGACCGCACCCGCAGGCCGCTCCTGGAGGAGCCCCTGTGGCCGAACTGGCAGGTGCTGGCCGAGCGTGAGCCCTACCCGGCGGTCCCGCACAGGAAGCTGCTGCGCACCCGCCGCGCGGGCACCCTCGCCGAGATCGGCGCCTGGGAGCTGCGCGACCCCCGGCTGACCGCCCTGCTGGAGAGCCACGCGCTGGCGTACGGCCTGGACCCGCGCACTGCCCCGGCGAGCGCGGCCGTGCTGCCGTACATGGAGCACGCCTTCGGCACCTGGTACGTCCGCGGCGGGCTGCGCGAGCTGGCCCGCGCGGTGTACGACCGCTGCCTGGCGCGCCGGGTGGAGTTCCACTTCGGTGCCGAGGTCGCGCGGGTGCTGGAGAAGGACGGCCGCGCGGTGGGCGTGGAACTGGCCGGGGGCGCGCTGGCGGACGCGGACTTCGTGGTCGCCGGGGTCGATCCCGGCACGCTCGGCCGGGTCACCGCGGGTCTGCCGGTGCGGGGCGCGGGCGATCTCCCGGGCCGGCGCGGGCTGCCGAGCCGGCTGACGGTGCTGCTGGCGCTGCGCGGCGAGCGGCCGGCGGGGACGGCGCACCGCACGGTGGTCCACGCGCCCGACCGGGACGCCGAGTTGGCGTACATGTTCGACGGCGGGGCGGGGACGGCGGCGCTCCCCACGGTCACCGTGCTGCGGCCCGACGACCCCGCGCTGGTCCCGGACGCGAGCCACGAGGCGGTCACGCTGACGGCCGCGGTCCCGGCGGGGGCCGCGGCGGAGGAGCTGCGGGGGCACACGGACCGCGTGCTGGCCGTCGCCGAGCGCGCCGTGCCCGGTCTGCGGGACCGTCTGCTGTGGCACGAGGTGCGCACGCCCGCCGACATCGCGGAGGCGACCGGTGCGGCGGACGGCTCCGTCCCGGCGCCGGCGCTGGCGGCGGGCGAGGGACGGCTGCTGCACCCGGCCAACTCCACCGGTGTCACCGGTCTGTTCACCGTCGGCGGCTGGTCGCACCCGGGCGGTGGGCTGCCGCACGCGGGGATGTCGGGCGCGCTGGTCGCGGGGCTGATCGTGGAGGGGCCGGAGTTCCGGGGCTCTCAGTGAGCCCCGGGGGCCGCGCGGTCCGGACCGCTCAGAAGCGGTAGCGCTCGTCGTGGCCCTGGCCCTGCGCCTGACCGTCGCCCGGGTAGCCGTACGGCTGCTCCGGCGGGAGGTCGCCGCCGAACGGGTCGTCGGTGGTGCGCTGCTGCGGGACCCACACCCCACCGGGCGGGGTCTCGCCGCCGTATCCGCCGGTGGCGAACTGGTCCTGGCCGTAGGCCTGCTGGGCGTACTGGGTGTCGTAGGCGGGGTCGTACGCGGCGCCGCTGTAGGTCTGGGTGCCGATGTACGGGTCGGAGTAGGCGGCGTACTGCTGCTGGCCGGTGGTGTCGTAGCCGTACCCCTGGCCGTAGCCGGAGTAGCCGTCGTAGCCGTAGCCCTGGTCGGCGGTCTGCGCGGTGGCCGCGTACTGGTCCTGGGAGCGATCGCCGCCCGGGTGCCCGGAGTCGCCGTACACGCCGTAGGAGCCGGTGTCGTCGGGCATCGGCTGCGGCTCGTAGACGGCGGTGGTCCCGGCGGCCGTGGGGGCCCCGGCGGGCCGGGCCGGGGTGAAGACGTCGTCGCGGTCGTGGTCGTCGCCGTAGGGGCCGCCGTCGTCACCCTGCGTGGTGTCGGCGTGGTCGCCCGCCCGGAGGTCGGACACCTCCAGGGTGGGCTCCTGACGGTCGCGGCGGCTGCGCTTGCCGCCGCCGGGCGCGGGGCGGCCGGTGACCGCCCAGCCGGCCGCGAAGCCGCGGCGGAACGACAGCGTGACGTAGGTCTGCCCGACCGCGAACGCGGCGGCACCCAGCCCGATCACGACGACGGACGGGATCAGTACACCGACGACGACACCCAGGAAACCGGCGAACGCCAGCAGTCGCCAGCGCAGCCGGGCCTTGTACTGCAGCAGCACCTCGCCGAGCAGCCACAGCGCGACGATGCCGAACGCGATGTAGAGGACCGTCCAGCCCATGTACGCCCCTCTCCCAGTGGCCGCTACGCAGTGTGTCGTAAAAGCGGGCGGCCGGTCTAGGCCCGCGGTGGGTGGTGCAGGCCCAGGTTCTCGTAGATTTCCAGCGTCGCCGTGGAGTTGTTGAGCGTGATGAAGTGCAGTCCGGGAACTCCCTCGGACAGCAGCCGCGCGCAGAACTCCGTGGCGAAGTCGATACCGATGGAGCGTACAGCGGCCGGATCGTCTTTGGCTGTGAGGATCCGCTCTTTCAGGGCGGCCGGGAACGCGGCGTTGGTGAGGGACGGGATCCGCTCCAGTGTCTTCACGCTGCCGATGGGCATCACCTCGGGGATGATCGGGGTGTCGCAGCCCGCCGCGGCGACGCGGTCGCGCAGCCGCAGGTAGTCCTCCGGGTGGAAGAACATCTGGGTGATCGCGTAGTCCGCGCCCGCGCGGCACTTGTCGACGAAGTGCCGGACGTCGGTGTCCCATTCGGTGGAGCGCGGGTGCATCGCGGGAAAGGCCGCGACGCCGACGCAGAAGTCGCCGGAGTCCTTGATCAGTTCGACCAGTTCGGCGGCGTAGGTGAGGCCCTGAGGGTGCGGCACCCACTCGCCCATCGGGTCGCCGGGCGGGTCGCCGCGCAGCGCGAGCATGTTGCGGATCCCGGCGTCGGCGTACTGGCCGATGATGTTGCGCAGGTCGGCCACCGAGTGGTCGACCGCGGTGAGGTGGGCGATCGGCGTGAGGGTGGTGTCCGAGGCGATCGCCTCGGTCGCCTTGACGGTGCCGGCGCGGGTGGAGCCGCCGGCGCCGTAGGTCACGGAGACGAAGTCGGGCGCCACGGCCTCGACCCGGCGCAGCGCGTTCCACAGCATCCGCTCGCCCTTCGGGGTCTTCGGGGCGTAGAACTCGAACGAGTACGTCGTCTTGCCGGTCGCGAGCATGTCGCGGACGGTCGGGGCGTGATCCGACCTGGTGGATGCGGTGCCGAGGGCCATACGGGCAGGTTAGCCAGGGGCCGGGGGTCACCCAACCGGAAGCAGGAGATTTGCCCGATTCGTCACTTTGTTGTCCACCCCTTGGACAACCGGCGGACACCGGGATCGGCGCGGGCCCGGGATCGGCGCGGGCCCGGGCCCGGGGCCGGCGCGGGTCCGGGATCGGCGCGGGCCCGGGGCCGGCGCGGGCCCGGGGCCGGCGCGGAAGACCGGGCCTACGCCTCCCGGAGCCGCTTCGCCAGCTCGGCCGCCGCGGCGCCGGGGTCGTCCGCCTCGGTGATCGCGCGGACCACGACGACCCGGCGGGCCCCCGCGTCCAGCACCTCGTCGAGGTTGCCGAGGTCGATGCCGCCGATGGCGAACCAGGGGCGGCCGGTGCCCAGGGCCGCGGTGTACCGCACCAGGTCGAGGCCGGGGGCGTGGCGGCCCGGCTTGGTGGGAGTGGGCCAGCACGGGCCCGTGCAGAAGTAGTCCACGCCCTCCTGGACGGCCGCCGCGGCGGCCTCGGACTCGGCGTGGGTGGAGCGGCCGATCAGCACCTCGTCACCGAGGACGGCGCGGGCAGCGGGGACCGGCAGGTCGCCCTGGCCGAGGTGGAGCACGTCCGCGCGCGCGGCATGGGCGACGTCCGCGCGGTCGTTGACCGCGAGCAGCTTGCCGTGCCGCGCGCAGGCGTCCGCGAAGACCTCCAGGTGCGCCAGCTCCTCGCCGGCCTCCATGCCCTTGTCGCGCAGCTGCACGATGTCCACGCCGCCGGCCAGGACCGCGTCCAGGAACTCGGGCAGGTCGCCCTGGCGCCTGCGGGCGTCCACGCAGAGGTAGAGCCGGGCGTCGGCGAGCCGGGCGCGGGCGGAGGTGGCGGTGTCGGGCATGGGTGTGTCCCCCGTGATCGGTGGCGTACGGGCCGCGGCCGGGCCCGCCACGGGCCGCGGTGCGTCTCGGTCCCGTGGCGCGGGCGCGCGCCGCAGTGAACCACGGCCCCGGCTGGGTGGGCGCCGCGGCCCGTACTCCGGACGGTTGTTCGGGTCAGTCTGCTCGGATCACACGGCGAGCGCCTGGGCCCGGCGCTTCACCTCCGTGCCGCGATTCTCGCTGAGGGCCTGCGCGGGGGTGCCGGGCAGGCTGTCATCGGGGGTGAAGAGCCACTCCAGCATCTCTTCGTCCGTGAAGCCGTCGTCCCGCAGGAGCGTCAGGGTCCCGGACAGGCCCTTGACGACCTTGTCCCCGTCGATGAAGGCGGCGGGGACGTGCAGCGCGCGGTTCTCACCACGGCGCACGGCGATGAGCTGGCCGTCCTTGACCAGCTGCCGGACGCGCGTCACCTCGACGCCGAGCATTTCGGCGATGTCGGGGAGGGTGAGCCAGGCGGGGACGAGAGCATCGATCTTTGCGTCAATCTCGGTCACGTGACCAAGCCTGCCATCCCGGACTGACAGTCGGTAGCCGGGGCGGTCGCGGCAGGGCCGACGGAGTGGGCGGCGCGGCCGCCCGGCCGGTCACGCCGTCGCCGACTTCAGCGGCCGGCCGGGGTCCGTGAGCAGCTCCGCGTCCATCGCGGTCCCCGATTCGATCAGGCGGCGGCCCTGGGCCAGGTCCCTCGGGCGGCCCACGGCCAGCAGGGCGACCAGGCGCCGCTCGCGCAGCCAGCAGACGCTCCAGGCGGGCCCGGACGGGTCGCCGCGCCACACGAGGGCGTCGGCGGACGCGTGGTGCCCGGCGTACTGGACGAACCGGCCGAACTGCTCGGACCAGAAGTACGGGACCGGGTCGTAGACCGCCGAGGGCTCCGCGGTGGCGGTGCCGATGATGTTGGCGGCGACCGTGCGGGGGCCCTGGAGGGCGTTGTCCCAGTGGTGCACCAGCAGGCGCTCGCCGTAGCGCGCGGAGGGGAAGGACGCGCAGTCGCCGACGGCGTACACGTCCGGCGCGGAGGTGCGCAGACCGGCGTCCGCGACGACCTCGCCGTGCGTGCCCCGCTCGATGCCGGAGCCCGCCAGCCAGGCCGTGGCGGGGCGGGCGCCGATGCCGACGACCACGGCCCCGGCGGGCAGCCGCGTCCCGTCGCCGAGCAGCACCGCGCCCGGCTCGACGCGCTCCACGCGCGCGTGGGTCCGCAGCTCGGCCCCGGCGTCGGCGTACCAGGCGGCCATGGGCGCGGCCACCTCCGCGGGCAGCGCCCCGGCGAGCGGCCGGGCGGCGGCCTCCACGACGGTCACCGCGCAGCCCGCCTCCCGCGCGGCGGTCGCGAACTCCGCGCCGATCCAGCCCGCGCCGACGACCACGATGTCGTGCTGCCTGCCGAGCACCGGCCGCAGCCGCTCGGCGTCGTCCAGGGTGCGCAGCAGATGCACCCCGGGGACGCCCTCGGCGCCCGGCAGCGGGATCGGCTCTGCGCCGGTGGCGACGACCAGGACGTCGTACGGCACCGGCCCGGCCTCGGTGTCCAGCTCGTGGTCGGCGGGGCGCACGCCCAGCACCTCGCGCCCGAGGTGCAGCTCGATACCGAGCGCCTCGAAGTCGACGTCGAAGGCGGAGCCCTCGGCGGTGCCGAGCAGGACGGCCTTGGACAGCGGCGGCCGGTCGTACGGCTGATGGGGCTCCGCGCCGATCAGGGTCACCGTGCCGGTGAAGCCCTGTTCTCGCAGGGCGACCGCGGTCTGCACGCCGGCCATGCCGGCGCCGGCCACGACCACCCGCCGCGGTGCGGACGAATCCCGTTCCTGCGTCTGCTCGCTCACCTGATCACCATAGACAACTGACAAACCGTCAGTCAGGGGGCGTCACCCGTGACCTGCTGCACATCCGCCGGGATCTCCTCGACCACGCTCGTCCCGCGGCCCGGCCGGGACTCCCACTCCCAGGTCTCCTCCAGCCGCACCCGCCCGTCGGGCAGCTCCACCACCCGGGACACGCAGTGCCCGGAGGACGTCGTCCCGTCCTGCGTCAGCTGGACGTACCGGAAGTCCAGCCGGTCGCCCTCCCGGGTGCCCACAAGGTGCCCGCGGACGACATCGCCGCCCGCGTACTCGGCCCAGATCTCGCCGTCCTTCTCGTGGTAGGCGAACCGCGTGCGCGTGCCCACCTGGCCGGGGGCCTGGTCGGTGACGGGGGCGAGGACGAGACCGTCGAGAGTACGGGCCACGGGCGGAGGCTCCCTTACTGAGACATACGGCGGCGGGCTAGGGTGGCCACCGTAAAGCACTCGCGGGAGCCCGGACGCACCGGGCTGAGAGGGAGGCTGGCGGCCTCCGACCGTACGAACCTGATCCGGGTCATGCCGGCGAAGGGAGGGGCTGGACGCCCATGTCGCGTACGTCCGACACATCCGACGTCAGAGCCGACGTCACCCCCGACGTCCTGGTCATCGGGGGCGGGATCATCGGCCTGGTCACAGCGTGGCGGGCCGCTCAGCGCGGGCTCGCCACGGCGGTGCTGGACCCCGAACCGGGCGGCGGGGCCGCCCAGGTGGCGGCCGGGATGCTCGCCGCCGTCACCGAACTGCACTACGGCGAGGAGACCCTGCTCGGCCTGAACCTCGCCTCCGCGCGCCGCTACCCCGAGTTCGCGGCCGAGCTGACCGAGCTGACCGGGTACGACCTCGGCTACCGCCAGTGCGGCACGCTCGCCGTCGCGCTGGACGCCGACGACCGCGCCCACCTGCGCGAACTGCACGCCCTGCAAAGGGCGTCGGGCCTTCGGTCGGAGTGGCTGTCGGGGCGCGAGTGCCGGCGCCTGGAACCGATGCTCGCGCCCGGCGTGCGCGGGGGCCTGCGGGTCGACGGCGACCACCAGATCGACCCTCGGCGGCTCGCGGCGGCGCTGGTGACGGCGTGCGAGCGGACGGGAGTGGTGTTCCACCGCGTCCGCGCGGACCGGCTCACCGTCGCCCGGGACCGGGCCACGGGCGTCGTCACGGCCGACGGGACCGCGCTGGGCGCGGGGCAGGTGGTGCTCGCCGCCGGCAGCCTCAGCGGGCGTCTGGCGGGCGTCCCGGAGGCCGTCCTGCCGCCGGTGCGGCCCGTGAAGGGCCAGGTGCTGCGGCTGACGGTGCCCGAGCGGTACGCGCCGTTCCTGAGCCGGACCGTCCGGGCCGTGGTGCGCGGCAGCCACGTCTACCTGGTGCCGCGCGAGAACGGCGAACTGGTCGTCGGCGCGACCAGCGAGGAGCTGGGCTGGGACACCACGGTGACCGCGGGCGGCGTCTACGAGCTGCTGCGCGACGCCCACGAGCTGGTGCCCGGCATCACCGAGCTGCCGCTGACGGAGACCCGCGCGGGGCTGCGCCCCGGCTCCCCCGACAACGCGCCGCTGCTCGGCCCGACCGACCTCGACGGCCTGCTGCTGGCCACCGGCCACTACCGCAACGGGGTGCTGCTGACCCCGGTGACCGGCGACGCCCTCGCGCACGCCCTGATCACCGGTGAACTGCCGGAGGAGGCCCGCCCGTTCACCCCCAAGCGCTTCACCGCCGCACTCATGGAGCAGCCCGCATGAACATCTCGGTCAACGGCGAGGCCCGCGAGGTCGCGCCCGGCACGGCCCTCGACACCCTGGTCCGCGCGCTCACCACGGCGCCCTCCGGAGTGGCCGCCGCCCTCAACGAAACCGTCGTCCCGCGCGCGCAGTGGGCGACGACCGCGCTCTCCGACGGAGACCGGATCGAAGTCCTCACCGCCGTCCAAGGAGGCTGACCCATGGCCGACGACCCCTTCGTCCTCGCTGGTACGACCTTCACGTCCCGGCTGATCATGGGCACCGGCGGCGCGCCCAGCCTGGAGGTCCTGGAACGGGCCCTGGTGGCCTCCGGGACCGAACTGACCACGGTCGCGATGCGGCGGGTGAACCCCGAGGTGCACGGCTCGGTGCTGTCCGTCCTGGACCGGCTGGGCATCCGGGTGCTGCCGAACACGGCCGGCTGCTTCACCGCCGGCGAGGCGGTGCTCACCGCGCGGCTGGCCCGCGAAGCGCTCGGCACGGACCTGATCAAGCTGGAGGTCATCGCCGACGAGCGCACCCTGCTGCCGGACCCGATCGAGCTGCTGGAGGCCGCGGAGACGCTGGTCGACGACGGGTTCACGGTGCTGCCCTACACCAACGACGACCCGGTGCTGGCCAGGAAGCTCCAGGACGTGGGCTGCGCCGCGATCATGCCGCTCGGCTCCCCCATCGGCTCCGGGCTCGGCATCCGCAACCCGCACAACTTCCAGCTGATCGTGGAGCACGCGCGCGTGCCGGTGATCCTGGACGCGGGCGCCGGTACGGCGTCCGACGCGGCGCTCGCCATGGAGCTGGGCTGCGCGGGCGTGATGCTCGCCTCGGCGGTCACCCGGGCGCAGCAGCCGGTGCTGATGGCGGAGGCCATGCGGCACGCGGTCGAGGCGGGCCGGCTGGCCCACCGCGCGGGCCGTATCCCCCGCCGCCACTTCGCCGAGGCGTCCTCCCCTCAGGAGGGCCGGGCACGCCTGGACCCGGAGCGCCCGGCGTTCTGATCCACCGGCGCCCCCGGGGAGGGTCACAGGTCTGCTGCAGTCCGTTCCCGGGGCACCCGCGGCGGCGGGCCGTGTCGGTGGCGGCTCGTACACTCACCTGCGTGGACACGACCCTTCAGGACCCTCTGGTCGGGCAGCTGCTCGACGGGCGTTATCGCGTCGAGGCGCGGATCGCGGTCGGCGGGATGGCCACGGTCTACCGGGCCGTGGACACCCGCCTCGACCGCGTGCTCGCGCTGAAGGTGATGCACCCGACGCTGGCGGCCGACGCGTCGTTCGTGGAGCGGTTCATCCGGGAGGCGAAGTCGGTGGCCCGGCTCGCCCACCCCAATGTGGTGCAGGTCTTCGACCAGGGCGCCGAGGGGTCGTACGTCTATCTGGCGATGGAGTACGTCGCCGGCTGCACCCTGCGCGACGTGCTGCGCGAGCGGGGCGCGCTCGCGCCCCGGGCCGCGCTGGACATCCTGGAGCCGGTGCTGGCCGCGCTCGGCGCCGCGCACCGCGCGGGGTTCGTGCACCGGGACATGAAGCCGGAGAACGTCCTGATAGGGGACGACGGCCGGGTGAAGGTCGCCGACTTCGGGCTGGTCCGCTCGGTCGACACCGTCACCAGCACCACCGGCACCGTCCTCGGCACGGTCTCCTACCTGGCCCCCGAACAGATCGAGCAGGGCACCGCCGATCCGCGCGCGGACGTCTACGCCTGCGGTGTGGTGCTGTACGAGATGCTGACGGGCGGCAAGCCGCACGCCGGCGACACCCCCGCCCAGGTGCTGTACCGGCACCTCCACGAGGATGTCCCGCCGCCCTCGGCGGCCGTCCCGGGCCTGGCGTACGAGCTGGACGAACTGGTCGCGTCGGCGACCGCGCGGACCCCCGAGGTGCGTCCGTACGACGCCGTGGCACTGCTCGCGCAGGTCCGCGTGGCACGGACGGCGCTGAGCGAGGACCAGCTCGACGCGGTCCCGCCGCAGGCGCTGGCAGCCGAGCACGACAACGCGGAGGACCGCACGAGCGTGATCCCGCGCGCGCTCACCGTGCCCCGCCCGCTGCCGGTCGACGGAGACGACGCGGCCGCCGCGCCGCCGGTCGACCGGACCAGCCGGCTGGAGCGCCCGCCCGCCCCGGCGCCCCGGCGCCGCCCCCGGCCGCCGCGCACGGTGGTCACGATCGTCGCCGCCGTCCTGCTGGTCCTCGGGGTCGGTGCGGGCGTCTGGTACATCAATTCCGGCCAGTTCACCCAGGTGCCGGCGGTCCTGGCGAAGACCCAGGAGCAGGCCGAGCGGCGGCTGGCGGACGCGGGCCTGGAGGTCGGCGACGTCAAGCACGCCTACAGCGACACGGTCGAGCGGGGCACGGTCATCAGCACCGACCCCGTGCCGGGCAGCCGGATACGGCAGAACGACTCCGTGACGCTGACCATCTCCGACGGTCCGCAGACCGTGAAGGTGCCCGACCTGGCGGGCTACCGCCTGGACAAGGCGCGCAGCGTGCTGAAGGACGAGGGCCTGGAGCCGGGCATGGTCACCCGGGAGTTCTCCACGGACGTCCCGAGGGGCTTCGTGATCGGCACGGAGCCCGTGGCCGGCACCGAACGCAAGGCGGGCTCCGCGATCGCGCTCACCGTCAGCAAGGGCAGCCCCATCGACGTCCCGGACGTCACCGGCCAGGGCCTCGCCGACGCCCGGGAGCGCCTGACGGAGGCCGGTCTGAAGGTGCGGGTCGCCGAGCAGCGGGTGCACTCGGAGTACGACAAGGGGCAGGTCGCCCGGCAGAACCCGGGCCCCGGTGGCCGGGCCGCCGAGGGCGACACGGTGACCCTCACCGTGTCCAAGGGCCCGGTGATGGTCGAGGTCCCGGACGTGGTCGGGGACGGCGTGGACGAGGCGAGGGACAAGCTGGAGGCCGCCGGTTTCCAGGTCGACGAGGACCGCGGTCTGCTCGGCCTGTTCGGCGACACGGTCAAGAGCCAGTCGGTGGACGGCGGCGGGACGGCCCCGAAGGGTGCCACGATCACGATCACCATCCGCTGACGGATCCGCCGACAGATCCGCCGACAGATCCGCTGACGGCCGCGATCACCACGCGTCGCCTTCCGGCTGTAAGCCACCGCACACGCTCCGCGGGCGGGGGCACGGGAAGGTCCATGACACCCTGAACGGGTGAAGAGCGAAGTCCCCGGCCCCCTCCGCAACCCCGTCGGCGGTCACGTCCCCGTGGCCGGCGGCCTCAGCTCCGTCGGCCTGTCGTACGCCCGTGATCTGCGGGCCGAGACCGTGCAGGTCTTCGTGGCCAACCCGCGCGGCTGGGCCACCCCGGCCGGTAATCCACGGCAGGACGAGGAGTTCCGGGCGGCCTGCGCTGCGGAATCGATCCCGGCGTACGTCCACGCCCCGTATCTGATCAACTTCGGTTCGCACACCGAGGCGACCGTGGAGCGGTCGGTGGAGTCGCTGCGGCACTCGCTGCGGCGCGGGCGGGAGATCGGCGCGCTCGGCGTGGTCGTCCACACCGGCAGCGCGACCGGCGGGCGGGACCGGTCGGTGGCGCTGAAGCAGGTGCGGGAGCACCTGCTGCCGCTGCTGGACGAGCTGACCCACGACGACGACCCGTTCCTGCTGCTGGAGTCGACGGCCGGGCAGGGTTCCTCGCTCTGCTCGCGCACCTGGGACTTCGGGCCGTACTTCGAGGCGCTGGACGCCCACCCGAAGCTGGGGGTGTGTCTGGACACCTGCCACATCTTCGCCGCCGGGCACGATCTGACCGGCCCGAGCGGGATGCACCAGACCCTCGACCTGCTGGTGGACACCGTCGGCGAGGGCCGGCTGAAACTGATCCACGCCAACGACTCCAAGGACGTGGTCGGCGCGCACAAGGACCGGCACGCCAACATCGGCGCCGGTCACATCGGCGAGGACCCGTTCCGGGCACTGATGACGCACCCCGCCACCGAGGGCGTGCCGCTGATCATCGAGACGCCCGGCGGGAAGGAAGGGCACGCGGCGGACGTGGAGCGGCTGAAGAAGCTCCGCGAGGTCTGAGCGGGGAGGTCTGAGCCGGGGGGAGTCTGGGAAAGCGCTGGTCAGAGCTCGGGGCCCTCCCCGGGCTCCTCCTGGTAGGAGTAGCGCTGCTCCTTCCAGGGGTCGCCGATGTTGTGATAGCCGCGCTCCTCCCAGAAGCCGCGGCGGTCGGCGGTCATGTACTCCACGCCGCGGACCCACTTCGGGCCCTTCCAGGCGTACAGGTGCGGCACCACCAGGCGGAGCGGGAAGCCGTGCTCGGCGGTGAGCAGTTCACCGTCCTTGTGGGTGGCGAAGATCGTGCGCTCGTCGGCGAAGTCGGACAGGCGCAGATTCGAGCTGAAGCCGTACTCCGCCCACACCATCACATGGGTGACATTCCCGGCGGGTGGCGCGATCTCCAGAATGGTCCGCGCGGGGATTCCGCCCCACTCCGCGCCCAGCATGCTGAACTTCGTCACACAGTGCAGATCGGCGACCACGGTGGTGTACGGCAGGGCCGTGAACTCCTCGTGGGTCCAGCCGCGCTTCTCGCCGTCAGCCGTCGCGCCGAAGACCCTGAACTCCCAGCGCTCGGGCCGGAACTTGGGCACCGGGCCGTAGTGCGTGACCGGCCAGCCACGCTGCACTCGCTGCCCCGGCGGAAGCTCGGACCGTGCTGCTTCTCCTGTTTCGCGCTCCACCGGATGACCCATGTCTCCATCCTGACAGACCCCGCCCGGTGCACATGACCAGGCAGGCCTGGAAACGGGCAACTCGCAGTAAGCATGCACTTACTTACTAAGTACGCACTTACTGGACGATCTTCGAGATGCGGTGCAATCATGCGGCGGCAACCTCCCCGTTCCTCCGTGTGGAAGGAGCCTCTGCGATGCAGGGCGACCCCGAGGTCATCGAGTTCCTCAACGAGCAGCTGACCGGTGAGCTGACCGCGATCAATCAGTACTTCCTGCACGCCAAGATGCAGGAGAACTTCGGCTGGACGAAGCTCGCCAAGTACACGCGGCACGAGTCGTTCGACGAGATGAAGCACGCCGAGGTGCTGACCGACCGGATCCTGTTCCTGGACGGGCTGCCGAATTACCAGCGGCTGTTCCATGTGCGGGTCGGCCAGACGGTCAAGGAGATGTTCGAGGCCGACCGGCAGATCGAGGTGGAGGCGATCGACCGGCTCAAGCGCGGCATCAAGGTGATGCGCGAGAAGGGCGACATCACGTCGGCGAACATCTTCGAGTCGATCCTGGAGGACGAGGAGCACCACATCGACTACCTCGACACCCAGCTCGACCTGATCGAGAAGCTGGGCGAGGCGCTCTACCTCGCACAGCTGATCGAGCAGCCGGAGAGCTAGGCGGCCTCTTCCAGGCCGGCGAGCACCGCCTTGCCCTGGTCGGCCAGCTCCCGCCGGGGGCAGGCGCCGCGACCCAGGATGGCCTGAATACGACGTACGCACGACCCGCAGTCCGTACCCGCCTTGCAGGCGGAGGCTATCTGGCGGGGGGTGCAGGCGCCGTTCTCCGCGTGCTGCTTGACCTGCTGCTCGGTGACGCCGAAGCAAGAGCAGACGTACACGCGGTTCACCTCCCGCAGGGATCGCTTGAGTGGTGCCGTCCCCGTTGATCGGTGAGGCAAACCTAACCTTACCCATCCCACCGGACCCGCAAAAGAGAAGTGGGGCGCGGATCGTATGTGATCCGCGCCCCACTTTATGGCCGAAAACAGCCGGTAACAGGTGACCCCGTCACTGGTCCCTGTACATCTCCGCGACGAGGAAGGCGAGGTCGAGGGACTGGCTGCGGTTGAGGCGGGGGTCGCAGGCGGTCTCGTAGCGCTGGTGGAGGTCGTCGACGAAGATCTCGTCGCCGCCGCCGACGCATTCGGTGACGTCGTCGCCGGTCAGCTCGACGTGGATGCCGCCG
>NZ_DASQNH010000012.1:0-78702 GCF_035645055.1 Streptomyces sp.
GCGCTCGACCATGCGCTTGGCCGACTTGATGTTCTGCGCGTGGTTCAGGTCGACCAGGCGCTTCATCACGAACGGCTTGAAGAGCTCCAGCGCCATCGCCTTCGGCAGACCGCACTGGTGCAGCTTCAGCTGCGGACCGACAACGATCACGGAACGCGCGGAGTAGTCCACACGCTTACCGAGCAGGTTCTGACGGAAACGACCCTGCTTGCCCTTCAGCATGTCGCTGAGGGACTTCAGTGGGCGGTTACCGGGACCGGTGACCGGGCGACCGCGGCGGCCGTTGTCGAACAGCGCGTCGACGGCCTCCTGGAGCATGCGCTTCTCGTTGTTCACGATGATCTCGGGCGCACCGAGGTCGAGAAGGCGCTTCAGTCGGTTGTTCCGGTTGATGACACGGCGGTACAGGTCGTTCAGGTCGGAGGTCGCGAAGCGGCCACCGTCCAGCTGCACCATCGGACGCAGGTCCGGCGGGATGACCGGCACGCAGTCCAGCACCATGCCCTTGGGGCTGTTGCTGGTCTGCAGGAACGCGGAGACGACCTTCAGGCGCTTGAGCGCACGGGTCTTCTTCTGGCCCTTGCCGGTGCGGATGATCTCGCGGAGGCGCTCGGCCTCCTCCTCCAGGTCGAAGGACTCCAGGCGCTTCTGCAGCGCCGCGGCACCCATCGAACCGTCGAAGTACGTGCCGAAGCGGTCCCGCAGCTCGCGGTAGAGCAGCTCGTCGCCCTCCAGGTCCTGGACCTTGAGGTTCTTGAACCGGTTCCACACCTCGTCGAGACGGTCGATCTCGCGCTGCGCGCGGTCGCGCAGCTGCTTCATCTCACGCTCGGCACCCTCGCGCACCTTGCGGCGTACGTCGGCCTTGGCGCCCTCGGCCTCCAGCTCGGCCAGGTCGGTCTCGAGCTTCTTGGCGCGGGCCTCCAGGTCGGCGTCGCGGCGCTGCTCGATCTGCTGGCGCTCGACGGAGACGTGGGCCTCCAGCGAGGGCAGGTCGCGGGTGCGGCGCTCCTCGTCGACGTACGTGATCATGTACGCCGCGAAGTAGATGACCTTCTCCAGGTCCTTCGGGGCGAGGTCGAGCAGGTAGCCCAGCCGCGACGGAACGCCCTTGAAGTACCAGATGTGCGTGACGGGAGCGGCCAGCTCGATGTGGCCCATCCGCTCACGGCGCACCTTGGCGCGGGTGACCTCGACGCCACAGCGCTCGCAGATGATGCCCTTGAAGCGGACGCGCTTGTACTTGCCGCAGTAGCACTCCCAGTCCCGGGTCGGACCGAAGATCTTCTCGCAGAAGAGTCCGTCCTTTTCGGGCTTGAGGGTGCGGTAGTTGATGGTCTCGGGCTTCTTGACCTCGCCGTGGCTCCACTGACGGATGTCGTCGGCGGTGGCCAGGCCGATCCGGAGCTCATCGAAGAAGTTGACGTCGAGCACTATGCGTCAATCCCTCTCAGGGTTGTAAGTCTTTGGGTCTGATACGGGGGTCCTGGGGCCGGCGGCCTCCTCGTGGGAGGCCGCCGGACTCCCGTCAGACCTCTTCGACGCTGCTCGGCTCGCGCCGGGACAGGTCGATACCGAGCTCCTCCGCAGCGCGGAAGACGTCCTCATCGGTGTCGCGCATCTCGATGGACATGCCGTCCGAGGACAGCACCTCCACGTTGAGGCACAGGGACTGCATCTCCTTGATGAGCACCTTGAAGGACTCGGGGATGCCGGGCTCAGGGATGTTCTCGCCCTTGACGATGGCCTCGTAGACCTTCACGCGGCCGGTCACGTCGTCGGACTTGATCGTCAGCAGCTCCTGGAGGGCGTACGCGGCGCCGTAAGCCTCCAGCGCCCACACCTCCATCTCACCGAAGCGCTGGCCACCGAACTGGGCCTTACCACCCAGCGGCTGCTGGGTGATCATCGAGTACGGGCCGGTCGAACGGGCGTGCAGCTTGTCGTCGACCAGGTGGTGCAGCTTGAGGATGTACATGTAGCCGACCGAGATCGGGTCCGGGAACGGCTCACCGCTACGGCCGTCGAACAGCCGCGCCTTGCCGGAGGGGAGCACCATGCGCTCGCCGTCGCGGTTCGGCAGGGTGTTCTCCAGCAGACCGACGATCTCGTCCTCACGCGCACCGTCGAAGACCGGGGTGGCCACGTTGGTGCGGGGCTCGACGACGTCGGCGCCGATCCGCTGCAGACGCTGCGCCCACTCGTCCGCCAGGCCGGAGACGTCCCAGCCCTGGCTGGCGAGCCAGCCGAGGTGGATCTCCAGGACCTGTCCCGGGTTCATTCGGGACGGCACACCCAGCGGGTTGAGGATGATGTCGACCGGGGTGCCGTCCTCCAGGAACGGCATGTCCTCGATCGGCAGGATCTTGGAGATGACACCCTTGTTGCCGTGCCGGCCGGCGAGCTTGTCACCGTCGGTGATCTTGCGCTTCTGCGCGACGTACACGCGCACCAGCTGGTTCACACCGGGGGGAAGCTCGTCGCCCTCCTCGCGGTCGAAGACGCGCACGCCGATGACCTTGCCGGTCTCGCCGTGCGGCACCTTCAGCGAGGTGTCACGGACCTCACGGGCCTTCTCACCGAAGATCGCGCGCAGCAGGCGCTCCTCCGGCGTCAGCTCGGTCTCACCCTTCGGGGTGACCTTGCCGACGAGGATGTCACCGGCGATGACCTCGGCGCCGATGCGGATGATGCCGCGCTCGTCGAGGTCGGCGAGGACCTCCTCGGAGACGTTAGGGATGTCCCGGGTGATCTCCTCGGGGCCCAGCTTGGTGTCACGGGCGTCGACCTCGTGCTCCTCGATGTGGATCGAGGAGAGGACGTCGTCCTGCACGAGGCGCTGCGACAGGATGATCGCGTCCTCGTAGTTGTGACCCTCCCACGGCATGAACGCGACCAGCAGGTTCTTGCCGAGCGCCATCTCGCCGTTCTGGGTGGCCGGACCGTCGGCGAGGACCTGGCCCTCGATGACCCGGTCGCCCTCGTTGACGACGACCTTCTGGTTGACCGAGGTGCCCTGGTTGGAACGGGCGAACTTGGCGAGGCGGTACGTGATGTACGTGCCGTCGTCGTTGGCGGTCGTGATGTAGTCCGCGGAGACCTCCTGGACCACACCGGCCTTCTCGGCCTTGACGACGTCGCCGGCGTCGACGGCGGAGCGGTACTCCATGCCGGTGCCGACGAGCGGGGCCTCCGCCTGGATGAGCGGAACGGCCTGGCGCATCATGTTCGCGCCCATGAGGGCGCGGTTGGCGTCGTCGTGCTCCAGGAAGGGGATCATGGCGGTCGCGACCGACACCATCTGGCGCGGCGAGACGTCCATGTAGTGGACCTCGTCACCGGGGACGTAGTCGACCTCGCCGCCGCGGCGGCGGACCAGCACGCGCTCGGAGAACCGCAGGTCGTCGGTGAGCGGCGCATTGGCCTGCGCGATGACGAACCGGTCCTCTTCGTCGGCCGTCAGGTAGTCGACCTCGTCGGTGACCTGACCGTCGACGACCTTGCGGTACGGGGTCTCGACGAAACCGAACGCGTTGACGCGACCGTAGGAGGCGAGCGAGCCGATCAGACCGATGTTCGGGCCTTCGGGGGTCTCGATCGGGCACATACGGCCGTAGTGCGACGGGTGAACGTCACGGACCTCGAAGCCGGCCCGCTCACGGGACAGACCACCCGGGCCGAGCGCGGACAGACGACGCTTGTGCGTCAGCCCGGACAGCGGGTTGTTCTGGTCCATGAACTGGGACAGCTGGCTGGTGCCGAAGAACTCCTTGATGGAGGCGACGACCGGCCGGATGTTGATCAGGGTCTGCGGCGTGATCGCCTCGACGTCCTGAGTCGTCATCCGCTCGCGGACGACCCGCTCCATACGCGCCAGACCCGTGCGGACCTGGTTCTGGATGAGCTCGCCGACGCTGCGCAGACGACGGTTGCCGAAGTGGTCGATGTCGTCCGTCTCGACGACGACCGTCTCGCCGCTGTCGCCGGTGGTCTCGGTCTCGCCGGCGTGCAGCTTCACCAGGTACTTGATCGTCGCGATGATGTCCTCGACGGTCAGGATGCCCGCGTCCAGCGGGGTGTCCGTACCCAGCTTCTTGTTGACCTTGTAGCGGCCGACCTTGGCGAGGTCGTAGCGCTTGGGGTTGAAGTAGAGGTTCTCGAGCAGCGTCTGCGCGGCCTCACGGGTGGGGGGCTCGCCCGGGCGCAGCTTGCGGTAGATGTCGAGCAGCGCGTCGTCCTGGCCCTGGGTGTGGTCCTTCTCCAGGGTGGCGCGCATGGACTCGTACTCGCCGAACTCCTCGAGGATCTGCTCGGTCGTCCAGCCGAGCGCCTTGAGGAGGACGGTCACGGACTGCTTGCGCTTGCGGTCGATGCGGACACCGACCATGTCGCGCTTGTCGATCTCCATCTCCAGCCAGGCACCCCGGGACGGGATGATCTTGGCGGAGAAGATGTCCTTGTCGGACGTCTTGTCGATGCTGGAGTCGAAGTAGACACCCGGCGAACGGACCAGCTGCGACACCACGACACGCTCGGTGCCGTTGATGACGAAGGTGCCCTTGTTGGTCATGAGCGGGAAGTCGCCCATGAAGACCGTCTGGGACTTGATCTCGCCGGTCTCGTTGTTCGTGAACTCGGCCGTGACGAAGAGCGGGGCGGCGTACGTGAAGTCGCGCTCCTTGCACTCGTCGATCGAGTTCTTCGGCGGCTCGAAGCGGTGGTCGCGGAAGGTCAGCGACATCGACCCGCTGAAGTCCTCGATCGGGGAGATCTCCTCGAAGATCTCCTCCAGACCGGACTTGGTGGGGACGTCCTGACCGTTCTCGAGGGCCTCCTCGACGCGAGCCTTCCACGCGTCGTTGCCGAGCAGCCAGTCGAAGCTCTCGGTCTGGAGCGCGAGAAGGTTCGGAACCTCGAGGGGCTCCTTGATCTTTGCAAAGGAGATGCGCAGCGGGGCGGTGCTGGCAGCGTTGTTCGTATTCGCGGTCGAGGCGTTGCGCGAGGCGGCCAAGAGGGGGTCCTTCCGAGGGCTCGGACTCACTACGCGCGTACCGGCCCCTCTCCCAGGCGTAAGACGGAAATCCCCAGGTCAGAGGAGATTTGGTCGCCGGGCTCGGGTGAGGGCAGACCCCTGGTGACGGGCAGGGGACAGCTAACAGGCAGCGCAAAGGGTCAGTGTAGCCACTTGGCACACTGATGTCCAGTCCCGCATTTCGGAGACCCGTCTGTTCTCAACGCCTGCGCCATGCCTGCCCTCAACGCACGTTGATACTGCCCTCTTCGTCGTCGATCCATGCCTCGGATTCGGACCGTTGTGACGACGCGTCCTGAGAATTGCGCGCTGCGTGCGGTTCGTCAAGGCCCCCCTGGCCGGAACCAGGCCCTCCGGAGACACGACGAAGATCACCTTACCCCCCGTCACGAGCGGCGCAAGGCAACCGAGACGCGCCCCCCGGAACGCCGAAGAGCGACCACCCGGATGGATGATCGCTCTTCGGTGCGTTCGCGTTACAGCCTCAGGAGGCCGTGCTCAGCGTCGCGGGAGTGCGGTACGAACCGCGAGGTGTTACTTGACCTCGACGGAGGCGCCGGCGCCCTTGAGGGCCTCGGCAGCCTTGTCCGCGGCCTCCTTGTTGACCTTCTCGAGGACCGGCTTCGGGGTGCCGTCGACGAGGTCCTTGGCCTCCTTCAGACCCAGCGAGGTCAGCTCACGCACGACCTTGATGACCTGGATCTTCTTGTCGCCGGCGCCGGTGAGGATGACGTCGAACTCGTCCTTCTCCTCCGGGGCCTCGGCGGCGGCGCCACCAGCGGCACCACCGGCGACGACGACCGGCGCGGCAGCGGCGGCGGTGACGTCGAACTTCTCCTCGAAGGCCTTCACGAACTCGGAGAGCTCGATGAGGGTCATCTCCTCGAACTGGGCAAGCAGCTCGTCCTGGGTGAGCTTCGCCATGATGGCGGTCCTTCCACTCAATCGGCAGGTGCCGGATGTACTGGGTGAGGCGGGCGTACGTTCGGGCCCGCTGCGACCCTCGCCGCGCTCAGGCGGCCAGGATCAGAAAGCGAGCCGAGTTACTCGGCACCGCCCTGCTCGTCCTGCTTGGCACGAAGCGCGTCCACGGTGCGGACGAGCTTCGACGGCAGCGCCTGGAAGACAGAGGCAGCCTGGGACTGCTTGCCCTTGAGCGCACCGGCCAGCTTGGACAGCAGAACCTCGCGGGACTCGAGGTCCGCAAGCTTCTTGATCTCATCGGCGGACAGCGCCTTGCCGTCAAGGACACCGCCCTTGATGATGAGATTCGGGTTCTCCTTGGCGAAGTCACGGAGACCCTTCGCCGACTCCACCGGGTCACCGGTGACGAAGGCGACGGCCGTC
This sequence comes from Streptomyces sp., assembly GCF_035645055.1. Lineage (GTDB taxonomy): Bacteria > Actinomycetota > Actinomycetes > Streptomycetales > Streptomycetaceae > Streptomyces. The sequence continues at coordinate 6,380 of NZ_DASQNH010000012.1, forward strand.
GGACCAGCGAAGAGCTGGTCGTCCAGCGTGATCCCGGCCTCGTTGGCCGCAATCTTGGTCAGCGTGTTCTTCACCACGGCGTACTGGGCGTTCTCACCGAGCGAACGACGCAGCGTCTTGAGCTGCGCCACGGTGAGACCGCGGTACTCGGTCAGCACGGCGGCGTTGGAGCTGCGGAACTTGTCCGTCAGATCGGCAACCGCGGCAGCCTTGTCGGGCCTCGCCATAGAGCCTCGGCCTCCTTCCGGGTGATTCGGACCGCGCGGACCCGAAGGAGGACTGGGGAAAACGAAACGCCCCGGCGCAGGCGCACGGGGCGTAGCTCGACCAGACGAATTCCGTACGGGCGGAACCGATCCGGGAGCACTACCACTGTCACCTGCGCGGGTCGTCCGCAGTTCAGCGGATCCTTCGGCCACCGCGCCCTCTCGCGAGCGCACGGCAACGACCAGCGGTCTTTGGCTTCTGGAGGAGAGTACGTGACCGGGTCGCCGTCAAGCAAATCCGGCCCCCGGAGCGATCGGACACCTCGATCAGGCGCCGCTCTCCTCCATCATCTCCGCGAGGTCGGCGACCTCCGCGGCGGGCGGCGCGGCGATCTTCACCGGCTCGTTGACGTCGAGGAAGGTGATGGTGACATCGAGCGGGCCGCCGTCGGCGTCGCCGCGCATCCGGAACTGCTTGGTGCGGTCCTCGCCGTCGACCCACATGTCCATGGTGAGCTTGTCGACACCCATCTTCTCGTACTGGTCGAGGCTCTTCTCGCGCCGCTCCCGGGTGGCCTTGTCCTCGTCCTTCAGCGAGTCGCGGAACTCGTCGAGGGTGACCGTGCCCGAGTAGTGGGTGGTCTCGACCCCGTCGACCTTCTCGGTGCCGACCTTCTTCACGTCCTTGGCACCGGTGAGGATGGCGGTCTCCTGGGCCGGGTTCCTGTCCGCCTGGCCGGCGGCACCGAGCTGGTTCAGCTCCTTGCCGGCGCCGAGCGCGGACAGGTCGAACTTCATCCAGCTCTTGCCGTCCATCTCCTTGGCCATCGCCGCGCCGCCGCCGATGTACATCGCCTTGTCGACGAGCCGGAGTTCGACGGTGCCCTCCTGGCCCTGGTCGAGCGCCGTCATCTTCATGCTCATGGCCACCGAGGGCTTCATCCGCATGGCGGCCTCGGCCTCGATCCTGCCCTGCTGGGGAACCTGGCCCTTCATGCGGTAACGGAGGGAGGAGACCTCCTCCGTGTTCTTCGCGGCCTTGGCGACGGCTGCCGCCGGCGACATCTCGGGCGACTGCTCGGTGCCGCAGCTCACGGCACCACCGGCGAGCAGCAGGGCGGCGAGTGCGGCGGCGGATATGGACGACTTGGGCGACTTCATGGATTCCCCCCACGGGATGCATGGCTGACACACAGAGGCCGCGAGCCTATCCGAGAGGGAGCGGACGGGGCCTCGCATTTCCCTTCGGCCCATTGGTGCTCAGGCGCCTCCTCCCGGCGAGGCCCCCACGAGATCCGCGAAGTCCCGGGTGTCCGAGGCCGGGGGCCGCTCGGCGCTGACCTCGGCGCCGTAATCGCCGTAGTAGGCGGTCTGGATCAGCTCGCCGGACGCCGTGCGCCCCTTCTCCACCTTCTTGACCAGCAGGCCCCGCTCGTCGATCCAGACGTCGACGGTCTGCTCGGTGACACCCGTGCCGCCCGCGTCGACCGTGCCCGAGTAGCGCGTGGTCCGCTCACCGCGCACCCGCTCGGAACCGACCCGGCGCACGTCCTCGGAGGCCAGCAGAAGTCTCAGGGACCGGTCGGGGGTGGAGTCGCGCATATGGTCCCCGAACGGCGCCCCGGAGCCGCCCGCGAGGCTGTCGAGGTCGTCGTACGCGTATCTCACCCAGTGCCTGCCGCCCGCCTGCGCGGCGAACGCGTCACCCATGCGCGCGTAGTACGCGTCGGGCAGATAGCGGGCCTGCATCGTGGTGCTCCCCAGCCGGCGCAGGGTGTCGGCCAGCGTGCCGCCGGTGCAGGTGAGCGTCAGTGTGCCGGTGACCCCGTCCGCCCAGCCGAGCACGCCCTGGGCGGACAGGGAGATCGCCGAGCCGATGGTCGTGGCCGACTCGACCCGCGCGGAGCCGGCCGCCTCGGTGGCCCGCGCCGCCTCCCGCAGCCCGGCCGGCGCCCCGGCCGTACGCGCCGTCCCCGCGGGCTTCTCGGGGCCGCCGGCCGTCGTGCAGGCGGCCGTCCCCGCCAGCACGGCCAGCACGGCGACCAGGAGCGCCACGCGCCGCGGCAGCCCCCGCGCCCTCGTCCGCACACCCGTCCTCGTCATGCGTCCCCCCTGCGCGTCCCGTCACCAGAACGCTAACCCAGGGCACTGACAACGGGCCGGGAACAGGGACGGGCCCCGCACCCTGGAAGGGGTGCGGGGCCCGTGAACCGGTGAGGTGAGCCTCAGGCTCAGACCGCGGCCGGGTCCTCCTCGACGAGGAGGTTGCGGGTGCGGTTCGGGTCGACCGGGATGCCGGGGCCCATCGTGGTGGTGATGGCGGCCTTCTTGATGTAGCGACCCTTCGCGGCGGACGGCTTCAGACGGAGGATCTCCTCCAGGGCCGCGCCGTAGTTCTCCACCAGCTTGGTGTCGTCGAACGACGTCTTGCCGATGATGAAGTGCAGGTTCGCGTGCTTGTCGACACGGAACTCGATCTTGCCGCCCTTGATCTCGGTGACAGCCTTGGCGACGTCCGGGGTCACGGTGCCGGTCTTCGGGTTCGGCATCAGACCACGGGGACCGAGCACGCGGCCGAGGCGGCCGACCTTGCCCATGAGGTCCGGGGTGGCGACGACGGCGTCGAAGTCCAGACGGCCCTTCGACACCTCGTCGATCAGCTCGTCGGCGCCGACGATGTCGGCGCCCGCGGCACGCGCGGCCTCGGCACGGTCACCGGTCGCGAAGACCAGGACCCGGGCGGTCTTACCGGTGCCGTGCGGGAGGTTCACGGTGCCACGGACCATCTGGTCGGCCTTGCGCGGGTCGACACCCAGGCGGAAGGCGACCTCGACGGTGCCGTCGAACTTGGTCGTGGAGGTCTCCTTGGCGAGACGGACGGCCTCGAGGGGAGCGTAGAGCTTCTCCCGGTCGACCTTGGCGTCCGCAGCGCGGAGAGACTTGCTGCGCTTGCTCACTTAAAGCTCCTGTTGCTTCTTAGGAGTCGTGGTCCGGGCCGAGCCGGCCCTTCCACACTTCTGCTGTTCTACGGGGGTGAGGGTCAGCCCTCGACCGTGACGCCCATGGAACGGGCGGTGCCGGCGATGATCTTCTCGGCGGCGTCCAGGTCGTTGGCGTTGAGGTCGGGCATCTTGGTGGTGGCGATCTCGCGGACCTGCTCGCGGGTGAGCTTCGCGACCTTGGTCTTGTGCGGCTCGCCGGAGCCCTTCTCCACGCCCGCGGCCTTGAGGATCATCTTGGCGGCCGGGGGGGTCTTGGTGATGAAGGTGAAGGAACGGTCCTCGTAGACCGTGATCTCCACCGGGATGACCCAACCGCGCTGCGACTCGGTCGCGGCGTTGTAGGCCTTGCAGAACTCCATGATGTTGACGCCGTGCTGACCCAGCGCGGGGCCGACCGGCGGGGCCGGGTTGGCGGCACCGGCCTGGATCTGGAGCTTGATGAGCCCCGTGACCTTCTTCTTCTTGGGAGGCATGCTCTCTCCGGGTCCTTACTGAGAGGTTGAGTACCAGCTGCCCCATGGGAATCGATGCTGGAGCATGATTCAGGCAGATGGCATACCGCACAACGATAGCCCCTGCTTCCTCCGGACCAGAAATCGCACTGGTCAGAAGGCTTGCGCGGGCCTGTTGCGACGCTCGCCGCGGGCTCTGCGCACCGCGCCGGCCGCCAGCACCGCGAGGGTCGCCCCGAGCGGCACGGCGAGTACCAGGGCCACGCTCCCGCGCCCGGCGTCGTCCGCGAGCACCACCCGACGCGGCTCACCGGGCGCGTACCGTACGGCCACCGTGTCCCCGCTGCCGTGTCCGCCGGCCCGGGTCCCGACGGGCAGCTCGGCCGTCACCCGCTCGCCGGCGACGGAGAACGTCACCGAGCACCGGCCCAGGAGGCAGGCCCCGCCGTGGAAGGTGGCGGAGGACGGCGTGCCGCCCCGGGCCTCCACGCGCTGCCAGGCGGCCGGGAGGGACACGGCGTACGTCAGTGCCAGCAGAGCGAGGGCGGTCGCGGCGGCGACGGTGGCCGGGCGGACGCGCCGAAGGCGCCCCGGCCCGGTGCTCACCGGCGGGGCGCCCTCGGACGTGGAGGCGCTCAGTTCTTCTGGATCTGGTCGAAGGAGAGCTCGACCGGCGTCTCGCGGCCGAAGATCTCCACCAGGCCCTTGACCTTCTTCGAGTCAGGGTTGATCTCGTTGATGGTGGCCTGGAGCGTGGCGAACGGGCCGTCGGTGACGGTGACCGAGTCGCCGACCTCGAAGTCCAGCACCTGGACCTCGACCTTGCGCTGCGGCGCCGGCTTGCCCTCGGCCTCGGCGGCCTCGCGGGCGGCCTTCTCCTCGGCCTCCGGGGCGAGCATCTTGACGATCTCGTCCAGGGTCAGCGGGTACGGGTCGTAGGCGTTGCCCACGAAGCCGGTGACGCCGGGGGTGTTGCGGACGACGCCCCAGGACTCGTTGGTCAGGTCCATGCGGACCAGGACGTAACCCGGGAGCTTGTTCTGGCGGATCGTCTTGCGGTCGCCGTTCTTGATCTGGACGACTTCTTCCTGCGGCACCTCGGCCTGGAAGATGTAGTCCTCGACGTTCAGCGAGACGGCGCGCTGCTCCAGGTTGGTCTTCACGCGGTTCTCGTAACCGGCGTAGGTGTGGATCACGTACCACTCGCCGGGCAGGGCGCGCAGCTCCTGGCGGAGCTTCTCGACCGGGTCCAGCTCGGGCTCCGCTTCGGCCTCTTCGGCGTCCTCGGCCGCCTCGGCGTCCTCGGTCTCGGCCTCGTCGGTCACCTCGAGGGCGGCGTCCTCGGCCGGCTCCTCCGCGTCGGCGTCGACAGCCTCGGCCTCGTCCAGGTCCTCAGCCTCGACCTCGTCCAGGTCCTCGTCCGCGCCCTCGACGATGTCGAGCTCGTCATCCACGGACGCATCCGGCTCGATGGCGTCGTTCACGTTCGGGTCAGACACGGTGGCTGCTTCTTCCTGGATACATACGGGTGGAACACGCGAAAGGGGCGCCAGTGACGGCGCCCTTCGCTCTTGGCTCAGCCGAAGACGTACTTGGCTGCGTGGTCGAGCCCATAGTCAATCACGGTGACCAGGCCGATCATGATGACGACGAAGACGATCACGACGGTCGTGTACGTCGTCAGCTGGCCGCGCGACGGCCAGACGACCTTGCGGAGTTCCGCGACGATCTGGCGATAGAAGAGTGCGAGCCGCTTCAGCGGGCCCTTCTTCGCGCGCTTGCCGCCTTTGCGGGTCTTCTTGGACTCCGGAGTCTCATCCCGGGCATCAGGCGTGTCGAGGGAGCCCACGGCGTCCGTCATAATCCTCACCTGATCCCGGGTCGTGGCCGTGCCGCGCCCGGTCTGAGCCGCACGGCGGTGCATTGCTGTACGTACCTGCGCACACATCCTGGCGGTGTGTGTAGCAGGGCCGGAGGGACTTGAACCCCCAACCGCCGGTTTTGGAGACCGGTGCTCTACCAATTGAGCTACGACCCTTTGTCTGTCCCCCAACGTACCGCATCCGGCCGAGTGCTCGGTGTGCACCGGACGTGCGTGGCTTGCGAGGGCCAACGAGGTGAGAGTGTACGTGGTCCGGGGCCGGGCGTCGAACAGAAAGGGACCGGGGGGACGACGGCGGGACAAGATCGTCGCGAAATCACCGGAAGATCACCCAGGCCACCGGGTGGATCCGCACGGGTGTTCAAAGGTTTGCCCGGTGATGTTCAGTCCGTGAAACCCGTGTGCCGCCCTCGTTTCGGGTCTGGAACGATGGCCCCATGAGCGCTGCAACCCCTCCCACCGAGCGCCGGGTCTCCGCCCGAGTCGGCGCGATCTCCGAGTCCGCCACCCTCGCCGTGGACGCCAAGGCCAAGGCCCTGAAGGCCGCCGGACGTCCGGTGATCGGCTTCGGCGCCGGTGAGCCCGACTTCCCGACCCCGGACTACATCGTCGAGGCGGCTGTCGAGGCCTGCAAGAACCCGAAGTACCACCGCTACACCCCGGCCGGCGGCCTGCCCGAGCTGAAGGCCGCGATCGCCGAGAAGACGCTGCGCGACTCCGGCTACGAGGTCGACCCGTCGCAGGTCCTCGTCACCAACGGCGGCAAGCAGGCGATCTACGAGGCGTTCGCCGCGATCCTCGACCCGGGCGACGAGGTCATCGTCCCGGCGCCGTACTGGACCACCTACCCGGAGTCGATCCGGCTGGCCGGCGGTGTCCCGGTGGAGGTCGTCGCGGACGAGACGACCGGCTACCGGGTCTCAGTGGAACAGCTGGAGGCGGCCCGCACCGAGAAGACGAAGGTCGTCCTCTTCGTCTCCCCCTCGAACCCGACCGGCGCGGTGTACGGCGAGGCCGAGGCCGAGGCGATCGGCCGCTGGGCCGTCGAGCACGGCCTGTGGGTGCTGACCGACGAGATCTACGAGCACCTGGTCTACGGCGACGCGAAGTTCACCTCGCTGCCCGCGCTCCTGCCGGAGCTGCGCGACAAGTGCATCGTCGTCAACGGTGTCGCCAAGACGTACGCGATGACCGGCTGGCGGGTCGGGTGGATCATCGGCCCGAAGGACGTCGTCAAGGCCGCGACGAACCTCCAGTCGCACGCCACCTCGAACGTGTCCAACGTGGCGCAGGTCGCCGCGCTCGCCGCGGTCTCGGGTGACCTGGACGCGGTCGCGGCGATGCGCGAGGCGTTCGACCGCCGCCGCAAGACGATCGTGCGGATGCTGAACGAGATCGACGGCGTGGTCTGCCCGGAGCCCGAGGGCGCGTTCTACGCCTACCCGTCCGTGAAGGGGCTGCTCGGCAAGGAGATCCGCGGCAAGCGCCCCCAGGACTCGGTCGAGCTGGCCGCGCTGATCCTGGACGAGGCCGAGGTCGCGGTGGTGCCGGGCGAGGCCTTCGGTACGCCGGGCTACCTGCGGCTGTCGTACGCGCTGGGCGACGAGGACCTGGTCGAGGGTGTCGCCCGGATTCAGAAGCTGCTGGCGGAGGCCCGCGACTGACGCTCCGCGACCGACCAGGGGGCCTCCGGATGTCCGGAGGCCCCTTGTCGTTTGTGCGAGCAAGCCCCCGTTCGGGGAACGGGCTACCGGGACGCCGGTGACGTACGGCAGGATCTGGGAATGGAGCGCGTACGTGATCTCTCTGAGCTGCCGAAGGCCCATCTGCACCTGCACTTCACCGGTTCGATGCGGCCGGGCACCCTGCTGGAGCTGGCCGACAAGTACGGCGTACGACTGCCGGATGCGCTGAGCGAGGCGCTGGTGAGCGGGGAGCCGCCGAGCCTGCGCGCGACCGACGAGCGGGGCTGGTTCCGCTTCCAGCGGCTGTACGACGCGGCCCGCTCGTGCCTGCGCACGCCGGAGGACATCCAGCGGCTGGTCCGGGAGGCCGCCGAGGAGGATGTGAAGGACGGCTCCGGCTGGCTGGAGATCCAGGTCGACCCGACGTCGTACGCCCCTCGGCTGGGCGGGCTGATTCCGGCGCTGGAGGTCATCCTGGACGCGGTGGACAGCGCCGCGCGGGAGACGGGCCTGGGGATGCGGGTCCTGGTCGCCGCGAACCGGATGAAGCATCCGTTGGACGCGCGGACGCTGGCCCGGCTGGCGGTGCGCTACGCGGACCGGGGTGTGGTCGGGTTCGGGCTGTCCAACGACGAGCGGCGCGGCCTGGCCCGCGACTTCGACCGGGCGTTCGCGATCGCGCGGGAGGGCGGGCTGCTGTCGGCGCCGCACGGGGGCGAGCTGGCCGGGCCGTCGTCGGTGCGGGACTGTCTCGACGACCTGCACGCGAACCGCATCGGTCACGGGGTGCAGGCGGCGGAGGATCCCCGGCTGCTGAAGCGGCTGGCGGACCGGCAGGTGACCTGCGAGGTGTGCCCGGCGTCGAACGTGGCGCTCGGGGTCTACGAGAAGCCGGAGGACGTGCCGCTGCGCACGCTGTTCGAGGCGGGCGTGCCGCTGGCGCTGGGCGCGGACGACCCGCTGCTCTTCGGCTCCCGGCTGGCGGCCCAGTACGAGATCGCCCGTGAGCACCACGGTTTCAGCGACGCGGAGCTGGCCGAGCTGGCCCGGCAGTCGATCCGGGCGTCGGTGGCCCCGGAGGGGGTGAAGGCGGAGCTGCTGGCGGGCGTCGACAAGTGGCTGCACGCGCCCGCGTAGCGCCACGTCCGCTCAGAGGCTGACGCCCACCGTCACCGGCTCGTTGACCAGCGTGATCCCGAAGGCCTCGCGGACCCCGGCGACCACCTCGCGCGCGAGGGCGAGCAGGTCCTCCGTGGTCGCGTCGCCGCGGTTGGTGAGGGCGAGGGTGTGCTTGGTGGAGATGCGGGCGGGTCCGCTGCCGTAGCCCTTGGTGAAGCCCGCCTTGTCGATGAGCCAGGCGGCGGAGGTCTTGGTGCGGCCCGCCCCCGCCGGGTACGCGGGCGGCTCCACGCCGTCGCCCAGCCGCTCCCGCACGCGCGCGCGGAAGGCGGCGAACTCGGCGTCCGTGAGGATCGGATTGGTGAAGAAGGAGCCGGCGGACCAGGAGTCGTGGTCCTCGGGGTCGAGGACCATGCCCTTGCCGGCCCGCAGCTTCAGCACCGTCTCGCGGGCGTCCGCGAGGGGCACCCGGTCGCCGGGCCCGACGCCGAGCGCGCGCGCCGTCTCGGCGTACCTGAGCGGCGCGGAGAGCCCGTCGGCGTCCTCCAGACGGAAGCGGACCCGGAGCACGACATACCGCTCCGGGTCGGCCTTGAAGCGGCTGTGGCGGTAGCTGAAGGCGCACTCCTCGTTCGCCAGCGTCACCGTCTCGCCCGCGCGGCGGTCGTAGGCGATCACCTCGGTGATCGTGGAGGAGACCTCCTGGCCGTACGCCCCCACGTTCTGGATCGGCGTCGCGCCCGCCGAGCCGGGGATGCCGGCGAGGCATTCGATGCCCGCGAGGCCCGCCTCGACGGTGCGGGCGACCGCGTCGGTCCACACCTCGCCCGCGGCCAGTTCCAGGGTCGTGCCGTCGAGGATGACGCCGCGCGTGGCGATGCGCAGGGCGGTGCCGTCGAAGCCCTTGTCGCCGATGACCAGGTTGGATCCGCCGCCGATCAGCAGCAGGGGCGTGCCGGTGGCGTCGGCCTCGCGGACGGCGGCGATCACCTCGGCGTCGGTCTCCGCGGTGACCAGGCGGGTGGCGGGGCCGCCCAGCCGGAAGGTGGTCAGCGGGGCGAGGGGGGCGTCGTGGAGTTCCTGCACGGGCTCAAGACTACGAGACGGCACCGACAGCTCCGGCGCGCGTGTCCGGCACCCGCCGCACGCGCGGCTACGGCCCCGCCGGTGGACGGGGCCGTACGCGTGCGCGTGCCGGGGCTCAGCGGGCGGCGGTCTCCAGGACCGGGGCCGGTGCGGGGGCCTCGGCGGACGCGGCCGGGGCGGTGCGGGGGCGGCGCGGGATGGCGAGCGCCGCCACGGCCGCCAGGGCCACCACCGCGGCGCCGACCACCAGCGCGGGCCGCAGTCCGTCGACGAAGGCCTGCGCGGACTCGTAGCCGCCCTGGGCCGTGAAGACGGAGGACATGATCGCGATACCGAGCGCGCCGCCCACCTCGCGCAGCGCGTTGTTGGCGCCGGAGGCGATGCCCTGCTCCTTGACGGTCACGCTGGACATGACCAGGGCGGAGGCGGGGGCGAAGTACAGGGCCATGCCGACGCCGCCGAGGATCAGTCCGGGCAGCTGGGAGGCGTAGGAGGCGTCGGCGGTGGCCACGGCGGCGAGGTAGCCGAGGCCGGCCGCCTGAAGGAAGAGGCCCGCGGCGACGATCGGGCGCCCGCCGATCCGGTCGGAGAGGATGCCGGCGATCGGCGCGACGACCATCGGCATGGCGGTCCACGGCAGCATCCGCAGCCCGGCCTCGGTGGGCGAGTAACCGAGCACGCCCTGCATGTACTGGCTGAGCAGGAAGATCGAGCCGAACATGCCCAGGAACATCAGCAGACCGGCCGCGTTGATGCCGGCGAAGGCGCGGGAGCGGAACAGCCGCATCGGCAGCATGGGGTTGCGGGCGCGGATGCCGTGCGCGACGAACCCGGCGAGCAGGACGGTGCCCGCGGTCAGGGCGGCCAGCACGGGCGCGCCGGTCCAGCCGTCGACCGGGCCGCGCACCAGCCCGTACACGATGCCGAAGAGTCCGCCGCTGGCCAGCAGGGTGCCGGGAATGTCGAGCGGGGTGCCGGCGCCGTAGGACTCCTTGAGGCGCAGGCGGGCCAGCGGGATCAGGGCGATGCCGAGCGGTACGTTCAGCCAGAAGATCCACTGCCAGGAGATGTGCTCGGTGAGGGTGCCGCCGATCAGCGGCCCGGAGGCGACCGCGAGCCCGTTGACGGCGCCCCAGATGCCGTACGCCATCCCTCGCTTCCCGGCCGGGACGGCGGCCGTGAGCAGGGTCAGCGTCAGCGGCATCATGACGGCCGCTCCGACGCCCTGCACCGCGCGGGCGGCGATCAGGGAGTCGATGCCGGGCGCCAGGGCCGCCGCGGCGGACGCGGCGGTGAAGACGACGAGACCGGCGACGAAGAGGCGGCGGCGGCCGAAGCGGTCCCCGAGTGCCGCGCCGGACATCAGGAGGACGGCGAAGGTGAGCGTGTAGGCGCTCACCGTCCACTCCAGGTCGTGCAGCCCGCCGCCCAGGTCCTCACGGATCGAGGGCAGGGCGGTGGTGACGACGAGGTTGTCGAGGGCGGCCATGAATCCGGCGACGCCGGTGATCAGGAGGGCCCAGAGGACCCCTCCGCGTGATGCGGTCTGCTGTGACATCGCTCCCCCAGAGCGTGAGCATGTGCTGCGACGGTAGTTAGTTATTGATGACTAACTTCTACGGGCGTGAAAGGGCGCCGCAGTGGCGGCGGCCCTCAGCGGGACACCCCCGGGACCCGGGCGGAGTCGTAGAGTCCGTTCCACACCCGGTGCTCGGGCGGGAAGCCCATCGCCGCGAGGGCGTTGATGAGCATCCCGTACGCCAGGAAGGTGGTGGTCTCACCGACGTCCGCCCCCAGGGGCAGATGCACGGTGTCCCACAGCTCCATCCAGCCACGGCGGACCATCTCACCGAACTCGTGGTCCCCGGCCGCCTCGGCGGAGGACACCGCGAGATAGGTCTGCAACTGCATCTGCAGCCGCTCCGGCTCCTCGGCGATCAGCCGGGTGTACGCCTCGGCCATGGCATGCAGGGCCTCTTCGCCCCTCAGATCGCCCGCGGCCTCCTCGAACAGCCGGCGCGTGTCCTCGAGACAGCGCTGGGCCGCCGCGAGGAAGATCGCCTTCTTGCCGGGGAAGAGCCGGAAGAGGTACGGCTGCGAGACACCCACCCGCTTGGCGATCACCTCGGTGGAGGTGCCGTGGTAGCCGCTCCGCGCGAACTCGGCCATCGCCGCCCGGATGACGCTCTCGCGCCGCTCTTCTGCACTCATCCTGGCCATGCGAATAAGTTAGTGTCCAATCACTAACTCCGTCAAGCGGTGACGGCGGCATGCGTAAGGGGCGCCCGCGAGGGCGAGCGCCCCTTACCCGGACGACCGCACGGCGGTCAGGCCAGACGCACCACCGCGCGCGACATGCCGAGCACCTTCTGCCCGGCACTGGTCACGGTGAGGTCGACGCGGACGGTGTTGTCGTCCAGCTTGGCGGCGACCTTGCCGCCGACCTCGACGGTCGCGCCCTGGTCGTCGTTCGGGACGACGACGGGCCTGGTGAAGCGGACGCCGTACTCGACGACCGCGCCCGGGTCGCCGACCCAGTCGGTGACCACACGGATCGCCTCGGCCATGGTGAACATGCCGTGCGCGATGACGTCCGGCAGTCCGACCTCCTTGGCGAACTTCTCGTTCCAGTGGATCGGGTTGAAGTCACCGGAGGCGCCCGCGTACTGCACGAGAGTGGCGCGTGTCACGGGGAAGGTCTGCGCGGGCAGTTCGGTGCCGACCTCGACGTCGGCGTACGCGATCTGGGCGGTCATCTTGCTCACGCCTCCTCGGCCGCGCGGGCCACGAGCTTGGTCCAGGCGGTCACGACGTGCTCACCGGCCTCGTCGTGGACCTCACCGCGGACGTCCAGAATGTCGTTGCCCGCCATCGACTTGATCGCCTCGATGGTCGAGGTGACCGTCAGCCGGTCGCCGGCGCGCACCGGGCGCCGGTAGGCGAACTTCTGATCGCCGTGCACCACGCGGCTGTAGTCCAGGCCCAGCTGCGGGTCGGCGACGACCTGTCGCGCGGCCTGGAACGTGATCGCGAACACAAAGGTCGGCGGCGCGATCACATCGGGGTGACCGAGCGCCTTGGCGGCCTCCGGGTCCGTGTAGGCCGGGTTGGCGTCTCGCACCGCCTCCGCGAACTCCCGGATCTTCTCCCGGCCCACCTCGTAGGGCTCGGTGGGCGGATAGGTCCGCCCCACGAAGGACTGGTCGAGCACCATGGCTCGGCACCTCCTGATGTCTGCTGTGGTTGACCGTTGAACGACGGCCCTCTACAGGTATTACGTCTCGAGCGACCGAGAAAACGCCGTGAGGCCGCCCCCCAGGACTGCGGGGGCGGCCTCACGAACGAGCCTTTTTTATCGCGTTTCGCGGTGCGCGGTGTGCGCGTTGCAACGCGGGCAGTGCTTCTTCATCTCAAGACGGTCCGGGTTGTTACGCCGGTTCTTCTTGGTGATGTAGTTCCGCTCCTTGCACTCCACGCAGGCCAGCGTGATCTTCGGGCGGACGTCGGTGGCAGCCACGTGAGTGCTCCTTGACGAACGGATGGGACAACTAACGCATAGAAGAGTAGCCGACTGAAGGACCGACCCCGCAATCGGCTACTGTCAGTAGCGGTGACCGGACTTGAACCGGTGACACAGCGATTATGAGCCGCTTGCTCTACCGACTGAGCTACACCGCTGCGATGCGATCGGGCCCCGCCTTGCGGCGGGAACCTCTCACACCAGAGCCCCAAAACGGAATCGAACCGTTGACCTTCTCCTTACCATGGAGACGCTCTGCCGACTGAGCTATTGGGGCGAGCGATGAAGACATTACACGGTCGCCCGCCGTTCGCCCAAATCCGTTTCCCGGCCCCCGCCCGGGACCGTCCGACGGGTCTCCCGGCAGCCCCGCGAGGCCCTCCCGCCCGCGGGACCACACCGGTACGACTATTGCGCTCCTCCCCGCTGGGGCAGGGCGGCCGTCCTACGCTCGACTCACTCTCTGTGATCTTGTGCCGCCCCGGGCACAGCCCCCGAGTCCACTGGAACGCGATGCCCGACAGCCAGCCGCAACCGCCCCCCTCGTCGCCGCCGCCCTCCGGTTCCCCGGGACGGACCGACGGGGCCCTGCTGTTGTGCGGTGCGCGGCTGACCGACGGCCGCACGGTGGACGTGCGGCTGAGCGGCGGGCGGATCGAGGCGGTCGGCACGGCCGGCAGCCTCGGCGGCACCCGCGCGCGCGGCGCGCGCGTGGACCTGGCCGGCTATCTGCTGCTGCCCGCCCCCGCCGAGCCGCACGCGCACGCGGACACCGCGCTGTCCGCCGACACCGGCGGACCGGTCTCCCACGACCCGCTGGACGTCCAGCGCCGGGCCACCGAGGCCGCCCTGCTGCAACTCGGCCACGGGGCGACCGCGCTGCGGGCACACGTGCGCGTGGGGGACGTCCAGGGCCTGGGCGCGCTGGGCGCGGTGCTCACGGCGCGGCGGTCGCTGCGGGGGCTCGCCGAGCTGGCGACGGTGGCGATGCCGCGGGTGCTGACCGGGGCGGCGGGGGCGGACGGGCTCGCCATGCTGCGGGACGCGGTGAAGATGGGCGCCTCCGTGGTCGGCGGCTGTCCCGACACGGACCCCGACCCCACGGGCTATGTGGAGGCCGTCCTGGAGGTCGCCGCCGAGCACGGCTGCCCGGTCGACCTGCACACCGACGCCACCGATCCGGCGCGCCTGGCCCGGCTCGCCGCCATGGCGGGCGGCCTGCGTCCCGGCGTGACGATCGGGCCGTGCGCCGGGCTCACGCGCCTGCCCGCCGACGTGGCCTCCCGGACCGCGGACCACCTCGCGGCGGCCGGAGTGACGGTGGTGTGTCTGCCCCAGGGCGGTTGCGGGGGCGTGGACCGCCGCGGCACGGCGCCCGTGCGGCTGCTGCGCGCCGCCGGCGTCCGGGTCGCGGCCGGGAGCGGCGCGCTGCGCGACGTCTCCAATCCCGTCGGCCGGGGCGACCCCCTGGAGGCGGCCTACCTCCTCGCCTCCCGCCACGGCCTGCCCCCCGAGGACGCCTACGCCGCCGTCAGCACGTCCGCGCGCGCGGCACTGGGCCTGCCCGCGGTCCGCGTGGAGGCCGGCTTCCCCGCGGAGCTGCTGGCGGTACGCGGAGACCGGCTGGCCGGCGCGCTCTCCCTGGGCTACAGCCGGATCGTGGTGCACCGAGGGCGCGTGGTGGCGCGGACCAGCGCGGTACGGGAGTACTGCGACTCCGCCGCGGCGGAGGAACTGGGGCTGCCGCGGCAGGGGCGGGGGAAGCCTTCCTGAGTGGGGGCCGGGCGGACGGGAGGAGCCCTGGAACGCCGAACGCCTCCCGGCGCGCTGAGCGCCCGTCAGTCCCCTTCGGGGCAGGCTCACCGACCCTGCGAGCCGGCTCCAGCCCCCTGCGCTCCGGGCTGGGCTGGATCGGTCCCCTCCGGGCGGGGGGATCAGCCCGGCCTCGGCCCGCCCAGCGCCCTCGGCCCCACTAAAGCTCGCTAGCGCTCCGGCCCCACTCCAGCCCCGCTCAGCGCCTCCAGCCCCGCTCAGCGCCTCCTCGCCCGCCACCGGGCCTTTTCCGGTCACCCGAGCCCACCCCCGAGCCCCCCGAGCCCCGCGAGCCCCTCTCAGCCCCGTCCAGCCCCTCGCAGCCCCGTCCAGCCCCTCTCAGCCCCGTCCAGCTGCTCTCCCGGCCCGGCCGGGTCGTGCGGCGAGGGCGAGCGTCCGGGCGTACGGTCGAAGACATGCGCATTGTCATCGCTGGTGGTCATGGTCAGATCGCGCGGCGGCTGGAGCGGCTGCTCGCCACGCGCGGCTACGAGGTGGCGGGCATCATCCGCCGCGAGGAGCAGGGCGACGACCTGCGGGAAGCGGGCGCCGAACCGGTGTTGCTGGACCTGGAGTCGGCCACGGTCGAAGAGGTCGCGGCACATCTTCAGGGCGCGGACGCGGCGGTGTTCGCGGCGGGTGCCGGGCCCGGCAGCGGGGCGGCCCGCAAGAACACCGTGGACAAGGGCGCGGCGGTGCTGTTCGCGGACGCGGCGGTCCGCGCGCGCGTACGGCGGTTCCTGGTGGTGTCCTCGATGGGCGCGGACCCCCGGCACGAGGGCGACGAGATCTTCGACGTGTACCTGCGTGCCAAGGGCGAGGCGGACGCGTACGTCCAGGGCCTGGACGCCCTGGACTGGACGATCCTGCGCCCCGGTTCGCTCACGGACGACGCCGGTACGGGTCTGGTCCGCCTGGAGGCGCACACCGGTCGGGGCCCGATCCCGCGCGACGACGTGGCCGCCGTACTGGCCGAACTCCTGGAGACCCCCGCGACGGCCGGCCTGACCCTGGAACTGGTGAGCGGTTCGACGCCGGTCTCGGTGGCGGTGAAGTCGATCGCCGGCAACTGAGCGCACCGCGGCGGCCGGCCGGTCAGAACAGCGGCAGCTGTCCGGGGATCTCGGGCACGACATAGCCGTCCAGCGACGGCTGCACCGCCCCGAGTTGCGCCTGCCGTCGTGACCCCGGACAGGACACCAGCCGACCGCTCTCGCGGGCGCCGGGCGGATCGTGCCGGGCGAACCGCCCGGCGACGACGGCGATCTCACGGCGGCACTCGGGGCAGGTTCTGCGACGGGATGACATGGCATCAGTGTGCCGGTGAAAACGAAGAGACCCCCTCCCGCTGCGTTTCCGCAGTGGGAGGGGGTCTTCCCCAGTGTGGCGGCGCCAGGATTCGAACCTGGGAAGGCTGAGCCGGCAGATTTACAGTCTGCTCCCTTTGGCCGCTCGGGCACACCGCCGGGGTCGCTGCCCGTTCGAACCGCTTTTCGGCGGTCCTCCCTGGCAACGACGTAAACAATACCCGATGCGCAGGGGTGCTTCGCCACCCGATTGATCGGCACCCGGGGCACGGGGGGTGGCTAGGCTTGTCCGGATGCGGCCCGGTCCCCCGCGGGTCCGGCCGTCGACCCGCGTACGCCGCTACGCACCCGTTTCGCACCCGATACAAGGAGCCACAGGACATGGCCGACTCCAGTTTCGACATCGTCTCGAAGGTCGAGCGGCAGGAGGTCGACAACGCCCTCAACCAGGCCGCCAAGGAGATCTCGCAGCGCTACGACTTCAAGGGCGTGGGGGCCTCGATCTCGTGGTCCGGTGACAAGATCCTGATGGAGGCGAACTCCGAGGACCGGGTGAAGGCTGTCCTCGACGTCTTCCAGTCCAAGCTGATCAAGCGCGGGATCTCGCTGAAGGCGCTGGACGCGGGTGAGCCGCAGCTCTCCGGCAAGGAGTACAAGATCTTCGCGTCGATCCAGGAGGGCATCTCCCAGGACAACGCCAAGAAGGTCGCGAAGATCATCCGGGACGAGGGCCCGAAGGGCGTGAAGGCCCAGGTCCAGGGCGACGAGCTGCGGGTCAGCTCCAAGAGCCGTGACGACCTGCAGGCCGTCATCGCCCTGCTGAAGGGCAAGGACTTCGACTTCGCGCTGCAGTTCGTGAACTACCGGTAGGTCGCGGAGACCGGCAGGTGTCGGAAGGGCGGGCGTTCGGTGCCCGCCCTTCTCCTGTGCGCGGTGGCGACCGGCCCGGTCAGTAGGGTGCGGCCATGACAGCATCCGCCTCCGAACTGCGACGCACCCTCGGCGTGGGCGACGCCGTCGTCATCGGGCTCGGCTCGATGGTGGGAGCCGGGATCTTCGCCGCGCTCGCCCCGGCGGCCCGCGCGGCCGGCTCGGGGCTGCTGCCGGCGCTCGCGGTCGCCGCTCTCGTCGCCTACTGCAACGCCATGTCCTCGGCACGCCTGGCGGCCCGCTATCCGGCCTCCGGCGGCACGTACGTGTACGGACGGGAGCGGCTGGGGCCCTTCTGGGGTTATCTGGCAGGCTGGGCGTTCGTGGTCGGCAAGACGGCCTCGTGTGCCGCGATGGCGCTGACCGTGGGCGCCTATGTGTGGCCGGATCAGTCGCACGCGGTGGCGGTGGCCGCTGTGGTGGCCCTGACCGCCGTGAACTACGGCGGGGTGCAGAAGTCGGCCTGGCTGACCCGGGCGATCGTGGCGGTGGTGCTCGCCGTGCTCGCGGCCGTGGCGGTCGTGTGCCTGGGATCGGGCGAGTCCGGTGCCGGGCGGCTCGGCGTCGGCGTGTCCGAGGGTGCCGGCGGGGTGCTCCAGGCGGCCGGGCTGCTGTTCTTCGCCTTCGCGGGGTACGCGCGGATCGCCACCCTCGGTGAGGAGGTCCGCGATCCCGCCCGCACCATCCCGCGCGCGATCCCCGTGGCGCTCGGGATCGCTCTCGCGGTGTACGCGTGCGTGGCGGTCGCCGTGCTGTCCGTGCTGGGGTCCGGCGGGCTGGCGGACGCGACCGCTCCGCTGGCCGACGCGGTCCGTGCGGCCGGGGTGCCGGGGCTGGTGCCGGTGGTGCGGGTGGGGGCCGCGGTGGCGGCCCTGGGCTCGTTGCTGGCCCTGATCCTCGGTGTCTCCCGGACCACGCTGGCCATGGCGCGGGACCGGCATCTGCCGGGCGTCCTGGCCGCCGTCCATCCGCGCTTCCAGGTACCGCACCGGGCGGAGCTGGCCGTGGGCGCGGTGGTCGCGGTGCTGGCCGCCACGGTGGACGTGCGGGGCGCGATCGGCTTCTCGTCCTTCGGCGTGCTCGCGTACTACGCCGTGGCCAACGCCTCGGCCTGGACGCTCGACCGGGCGCCGGCCGCGCGGCTGGTCCCGGCCGTGGGACTGCTGGGCTGCGCGCTGCTGGCGTTCTCCCTGCCCGGGGTGTCGGTGGCCGTGGGCGCGGGGGTGCTGGCGGTGGGCGTGGCCGCGTACGGCGTACGGCGACGGCTCACCGCGCGGAGGTAGTCCGGCCCTACCAGCGGGTCGGGGCGAACGGGCGGTCCGTCGGGACGATCTCGCGGCCCAGGGGCACCAGCGACACGGGGATCAGCTTGAAGTTGGCGATGCCGAACGGGATGCCGATGATCGTGACGCACAGCGCGATGCCCGTGGCGATGTGGGCGAGCGCCAGCCACCAGCCCGCGAGGACCAGCCACAGGACGTTGCCGACGCAGGACGGGGAGCCCGCGTCGCGGCGCTCGACCGTGGTGTATCCGAAGGGCCACAGGGCGTAGACGCCGATGCGGAAGGCGGCTATGCCGAACGGGATGCCGATGATCGTGAGGCACAGGAGCGCGCCCGCGAGCACGTAGCCGAGGAACAGCCACACGCCGCTGAAGATCAGCCAGATGATGTTCAGGATCGTCTTCACCGGTGGGGACCTGCCATCTGTTCGAGGCGGCGGATGCGCTCCGCCATGGGCGGGTGGGTCGAGAACATCCTGGACATCCCCTGGCCGGGCCGGAACGGGTTGGCGATCATCATGTGGCTCGCGGTCTCGATACGCGGCTCGGGGGGCAGGGGAAGCTGCTTGGTGCCGGTCTCCAGCTTGCGCAGGGCGCTGGCCAGGGCGAGTGGGTCGCCGGTGAGCTGGGATCCGGAGGCGTCCGCCTCGTACTCCCGGGAACGGCTGATGGCCAGCTGGATGAGGGAGGCCGCGAGCGGTCCCAGGAGCATGATCAGCAGCATGCCGAGGAGGCCGGGGCCGTCGTCGTCGTCCGAGCGGCCGATCGGGATCAGCCAGGCGAAGTTGACCAGGAACATGATCACCGAGGCGAGGGCGCCGGCGACCGACGAGATCAGGATGTCGCGGTTGTAGACATGGCTCAGCTCGTGGCCGATGACGCCGCGCAGCTCTCTCTCGTCGAGCAGGCGCAGGATGCCCTCCGTGCAGCACACGGCGGCGTTGCGCGGGTTGCGCCCGGTCGCGAAGGCGTTGGGCGCCTCCGTCGGGGAGATGTACAGGCGCGGCATGGGCTGGCGGGCCTGGGTGGAGAGTTCGCGGACCATGCGGTACAGCTCCGGCGCCTCGAACTCGCTGACCGGGCGGGCCCGCATCGCGCGCAGGGCCAGCTTGTCGCTGTTCCAGTACGCGTAGGCGTTGGTGCCGAGCGCGACCAGGACGGCGACGACGAGCCCGGTACGGCCGAAGAAGCCGCCGATGACGATGATGAGTGCGGACAGTCCCCCGAGGAGTACTGCGGTCCTGAGCCCGTTGTGCCGGCGGTGCACGGTACGCCCTCCAAGTGGTGCAGCAGGGGAACCCTTTGCTTGCTGTGCTCTCGTCTCACCGGAGTCGTGTCGTCACGTCCAGTGGACCCTCCCGTACTGGTCAACGCCAGGCGGGGAGCACTAGTTCCCTTGTGCGTGCGGGGGCGCGCCTGGGCCGTCCGGGTGACGGCGGCCCGGACGGCCCGCGTGGCGGATCGGTGCTAGAACAGGCCGGTGTCGGTGAAGCGCAGCACGAGCTGCGGGGCGCCGGACAGGGCGATGCCGAGGACGGCGGTGACGGCGATCGCGGCGGTGACGGGCACCGGCACGCGGTACCGCGCGGGCTCCCCCTCGGGCGCGCGGAAGAGCAGGGCCGTCCACTGCAGGTAGTAGAACAGCGCGATGACGACGTTCACGGCCATGACCACGGCGAGCCAGCCCAGGCCCGCGTCGACGGCCGCCGAGAAGACGGTGACCTTGGCGAAGAGGCCGATGATGCCGGGCGGCAGGCCGGCCAGGCAGAGCAGGAAGAAGGCCAGCAGGAGGGCGGCCAGGGGGCTCGCGGCGTACAGGCCGCGGTAGTCGGCGACGCGGTTCAGGTTCCTGGTGCGCCCGACCAGGGCGGCCACCGCGAAGGCGCCGAGGTTCACCACGCCGTACATGAGGGCGTAGGCGACGGTGGAGCCGATGGACCGCTCGGCGTCGTCGGACCAGGCCGCCGCGGCGATCGGGACCAGGAGGTAGCCGGCCTGGCCGACGGAGGACCAGGCGAGCAGGCGGACCGCGCTGTACGCGCGCGTGGACTGCTGCCGCAGGGCGCCGACGTTGCCGACGGTCATGGTGAGGGCGGCGAGCACGGCGAGCGCCGGGCCCCAGACGTCGGCGTACGACGGGAGGGCGACGACGGTGACGAGGATCAGCCCGGAGAAGCCGACCGCCTTGCCGACCACGGACAGGTAGGCGGCGACCGGCAGCGGGGCGCCCACATAGGTGTCGGGCACCCAGAAGTGGAAGGGCACGGCGGCCGTCTTGAAGGCGAAGCCGATCAGGGTGAGGACCACGCCGGTCTGGGTGAGGGTCTGGAGCTGGCCGTCGACGCCCTGGATCCGCTCGGCGATCTCGGTGAGGTAGAGGCTGCCGGTGGCGGCGTAGACGAAGCTGACGCCCATGAGGCTGACCGCGGTGGCGGTGACCGACGACAGGAAGAACTTCAGCGCCGCCTCGGAGGACCTGCGGTCGCCCTGCCGCAGGCCGACGAGGGCGAAGGCGGGCAGGGAGGCGACCTCCAGGGCGACGATCAGCGTCGCCAGGTCGCGGGAGGCGGGCAGCAGGGCGGCGCCGGCCGCGGAGGACAGCAGCAGGAACCAGAACTCCCCCTCGGGGAGTCCCCCGCGCGCGTCCTTCAGTCCGGTGACCGACAGCAGAGCGGTGACCAGCGCTCCGCCGAGGACGAGGAGCTGGAGGGCGAGGGTGAAACGGTCCGCGGTGTAGCTGCACACGGCGGGGTCGCCGGTCAGGCAGAAGGTGGCGCGGTCGGCGTCCAGGAGGGGCAGCAGCATCAGCGTGGCGGCGGCGAGGCCCGCGACGGAGATCCAGCCGAGGAGAGTTCTGCGGCGGTCGTCGACGAACAGGTCGGCGACCAGGACGACGAGGGCGACCACGGCCGCGATGGTGGGCGGCGCGATGGCGAGCCAGTCGACGGACTGGATCAGCGACGCGGCGAGCGGCTGGGCCAGGGAGCTCATCGGGTGCCTCCTGCGAGGAGCTGCTGCACGGCCGGGTCGGTGAGTCCGAGGAGGGTCTTCGGCCAGAGTCCGGCGACGACGGTGAGGGCGACGAGCGGCGCCCAGGCCGCGAATTCGTACGTCTGCACGTCGGCGAGCTGGGGTGCGTCCTGGGGTACGGCGCCCATGCAGACCCGGCGGACCACGATCAGCAGGTAGGCGGCGGTGAGCAGGGTGCCGAACGCGCCGATGGCCATGAAGGTGAGGAAGGCGGGGCGGCTGAGACCGTCGGCGGGGTCGAACGCGCCGAACAGCGCCAGCATCTCGCCCCAGAACCCGGCCAGGCCCGGCAGCCCGAGCGAGGCCACCGCGCCGAACGCGAGCAGGCCGCCCAGGCGGGGCGCCCTGCCGTACAGCGCGGCGCCCGTCGCCTCTGCGAGGGTGTCCAGGTCGGTGCTGCCGGTGCGCTCCTTCAACGCGCCGACCAGGAAGAACAGCAGGCCGGTGATGAGGCCGTGGGCGATGTTGGCGAACAGCGCGCCGTTCACGCCGGTCGGGGTCATGGTCGCGACGCCGAGCAGGACGAAGCCCATGTGGCCGACGGAGGAGTAGGCGATCAGCCGCTTCAGATCGCCCTTGGCGCCGCGCTTGGCGAGGGCGAGGCAGGCCAGGGACCCGTAGATGATCCCGACGACGGCGAAGGCGGCGAGGTACGGCGCGAAGGTGCGGAAGCCGTCGGGAGCGACCGGCAGAAGAATCCGGACGAACCCGTACGTGCCCATCTTCAGCAGGACGCCGGCCAGCAGCACCGAGCCGACCGTCGGCGCGGCGGTGTGGGCGTCGGGCAGCCAGCTGTGCAGCGGCCACATCGGGGTCTTCACCGCGAGCCCGATCCCTATCGCCAGAACCGCGATGACCTGCACGGACGTACTCAGCGACCGGCCGTTGTCAGTGGCGAGTGCCACCATGTCGAACGTGCCCGCCCGCAGGCCGATCAGCAGCAGGCCGAGCAGCATGACCACGGAGCCGAGCAGCGTGTAGAGGATGAACTTCCAGGCGGCCTCGGCCCGGCCCTCGCCGCCCCAGCGGGCGATGAGGAAGTACATCGGGATCAGGACCATCTCGAAGGCGAGGAAGAACAGCAGCAGGTCGAGGACGGCGAAGGTGGCGAGGGTGCCGGACTCCAGGACGAGCAGCAGGGCGACGAAGGCCTTCGGGGACGGGCCCGCGGGCAGCTTGAAGTAGCTGTAGAGCGCGCACAGGAAGGTCAGCAGCGCGGTCAGCACCAGAAGGGGGAGGGAGATGCCGTCGATGCCGAGGTGGATCCGCACGTCGAGCGCCGGGATCCAGCTGATGTCCGTCGTGGCCTGCATCTTCGACGGCTGGTCGTGGTCGAAGCCGAACGCCAGGACGATCGCCGCGATGAGCACGGCGCCGGTCACCGTCACGCCGTGCCGCAGCACGGCCTGCTCGGGCGACTTCCCCTTCAGCCCGGGCGGGGCGGGCAGCAGAGCGGCGGCCGCGCCGAGGAGCGGGCCGACCACGACGAACGCCAGAAGGAACTGCATCACGGACTCGCTGATATCGATCACGCCTGCTCACGCTCCCGTGGCGACGAGGACGGCGGCGACCACCAGGACGACGGTGCCGGCGAGCAGCGCGCTCACATAGGTCTGCACATTGCCGGTCTGGGCGCGCCGCACGGCGACGCCGAGCCAGCGGGGTAGGGCGCCCGCCCCCTGTACGTAGGTCTCGACGACCTCGCGGTCGAGGAACCGCACCAGGCGCGCGCCGGCCCGCACCGGTCGGACGAACAGGGTCGAGTACACGGCGTCGAGGTGGAAGCCGGCGGCCGCGTGCCGGTGCAGCGGGCCCAGCAGCAGCCGTCCCGGGTCGGCCGGGTCGGGGGCCTGGGCGACGTCTCCGTAGGCGGGCGCGTGGGTCGCGATCGCCTCGGCCTCGACCTGCCCGGCGTCGCCCTCCGGGTGCGCGGCGACGGCGCCCATCGGGACGCGGCCGGCGAGCGCGGTGGTGTGCCGCCATGCGGCGTAGGTGGCGATCCCGCCGACCAGGGCCGCGCCCGTGCCGAGCACGGAGGTGGTCAGGGTCGGGCCGAGGTCGCCGCCGTCGAACCAGCCCGGGAAGGACTGGTAGGCGAACCCGCCGAGGGCGAGGGACGGGGCGGCGAGCACCCACAGCACCACGGTCATGGTGACGGGCTGGCGGCCGTGGTCGGGGGCCTCGGCGCCCTGGCCGCGGAAGGCGAGCAGCCACAGCCGCATCGCGTAGGCGGCGGTGAGCAGCGCGGTGAGCAGGCCGGCGACCAGGACGATCCAGCCCGCCACGGCGGGCGCGTCCCCGGAGTGGCCGGTGGCGACGTGCTCGGCGGCGCCGAGGACGGACTCCTTGGAGAAGAAGCCGCTGAACGGCGGGATCGCGGCGAGCGCGAGGAGCGCCACGGTCATCGTCCAGTAGGCGTCGGGGACGCGGTCGCGCAGGTCGCGCATGCGGGACATGGCGGCCAGCGAGTTGGTGCCGGTGGCGTGGATGATCACGCCGGCGGCGAGGAACAGCAGCGCCTTGAAGGCGCCGTGCGACAGGAGGTGGAAGACGGCGGCGCCGCGGTCGGCGACGGCGAGGGCGCCGGTCATGTAGCCGAGCTGGCCGATCGTCGAGTAGGCGAGGACGCGCTTGATGTCGTCCTGGGCGAGCGCGGCGAGCGCCGAGCCCGCCATGGTGACGGCGGCCATCACGGCGAGGACGACCATCGCGGCCTGCGAGGCCTCGAAGACCGGGAGGAGCCGGGCGACGAAGTAGACACCGGCGGCGACCATCGTCGCGGCGTGGATCAGCGCGGAGACCGGCGTGGGGCCGGCCATCGCGTCGGGGAGCCAGGTGTGCAGCGGGAACTGCGCCGACTTGCCCGCCACGCCGGCCAGGAGCAGCAGGGCGATCAGCGTCGGATGGTCGAGGCCGCCGTCGGCGACGGCACCCAGCACGCGGGTGATCCGGAACGACCCGGCGTCCGTGGCCAGCGCGAACAGACCGATCAGGAAGGGGACGTCACCGAGCTTGGTCACCAGGAAGGCCTTGAGGGAGGCGGCGCGGGCCTCCGGGGTCTCCCAGTAGTGGCCGACCAGGAAGTAGGAGCAGATGCCCATGACTTCCCAGCCGACCAGCAGCACCATCAGGTCGCCCGAGTACACGACAAGGAGCATCGCGGAGGTGAACAGGGAGACGAGCGCGGCGTACGAGGGGTAGCGCGGGTCCTCGCGCAGATAGCCCGTCGAGTAGATCTGCACACAGGTCGCCACGAAGGCGACCAGGACGGCGACGAGCGCGGCGAAGCCGTCGATGTGCAGGGCCAGCTCGACGGGGACCGAGCCGGTGGGGGTCAGCTCCGTGGCGGCGTCGACGGCCTCGTCGCCGCCCTGGTGGACGGCGACGACCACGGCGAGAGCGAGCGCGGCGAGCGTCGGCAGGACCGCGAGCGGGCGGACGAAGCCCGGGGCGGTGCGGCCCAGCGCCAGGCCCGCGGCGGCGCCCAGGAACGGCAGGAGGGGGACGAGTACGGCGAGGGTGGTCGTGGTCACGCGGTGGCCTCAGCCTTCTCGGCGCCCGTCTCGGTCGCGGGAGTGTCGCCCTCGTGGCCCTCGCTCTCGTGGCCCTCGGCGGTGTCGCGGAGCTTGTCGATGTCGGAGGTGCCGCGGTTGCGGTAGACGGCGAGGACGATCGCCAGGCCGATGCCGATCTCGGCGGCGGCGATGGCGATCGTGAACAGGGTCAGCGCCTGGCCGGAGTGCAGGGTCTCCTCGGCGGTCTTGCTGAGCCAGACGTCGAAGGCGACCAGGTTGAGGTTGACGGCGTTGAGCATCAGCTCGACCGACATCAGGACCAGGATCGCGTTGCGGCGGGCGAGGACGCCGTACAGGCCGGTACAGAAGAGGAGGGCGGAGAGTACGGCGGGATAGGCGAGGTGCATCAGCGGACACCGTCCTTGCCGGCTTCGGCGGCCGTGGCCGCGGTGCCTGTCCGGTGCGCCTGGTCCGCCGGACCCGCCTGGTCCGACGGGCCCGCCTGGTCCGACGGGCCCGCCTGGTCCGCCGCCGCTCCGGTCCCCGTCGCGTTCGCCTGCGCCTTGCGGGACAGGACGATCGCCCCGACCAGGGCGGCGAGGAGGAGGACGGACAAGGCCTCGAAGGGCAGCACCCAGTTCTGGAAGAGGCTCTCGCCGGTGACCTTGGTGGAGCCGGCGGCCGGGCCGTCCAGATCGATCCAGGTCGCGCGGAAGGCGTCCACGACGACCCACACCAGGGCCGCCGCCGCGGCGACGGCCACCGCCAGGGCGGCCCAGCGGTTGCCGGAGTCGGCGTCCGGGGAGCGGCCGATGGGCGCCTTGGTGAGCATCAGACCGAACAGGAGCAGGACGACGACGGAACCGACGTAGATGAGGACCTGCACCCAGGCGATGAACTCGGCGGTGAGCAGGAGGTACTCGACGGCGAGGCCGCCGAGGGTCACCACCAGCCACAGGGCGGCGTGCACCAGCTGCCGGGTGGTGACGGTGACGAGGGCGGCGCCGAAGGTGACCAGGCCGACGAGGAGGAAGGCGATCTCGACGCCCGTCGGGGAGAGGAAGCCGTGGGTTTCGGCTGCGAGGGTCATTCCGTGCCCTCCTGCTTCGGCCTCGGCTGATCGGTCTGCTGCTTGGAGTCGCCCTGCGGGCGGGTGGGCCGCTCGGCCGCGCGGGCCTGTTCGTCGGCGTGCGGCTCGGTGGCGGGGGGCTGCTGCTGGGCGGCCAGCTTCTCCGCCGTCCTGCGGGCGGCGGCCAGTTCCTTCGGCTCCTCCGCGCCCGGGTCGAGGGCGGGCGGGGCCGGGACGGTCCACATCCACTCGCGGAGCTTGTCCCGCTCGTGGGTGAGGTCGCGGATGTCGGTCTCGGCGTACTCGAACTCGGGTGACCAGAACAGGGCGTCGAAGGGACAGACCTCGATGCAGATACCGCAGTACATGCACAGCGAGAAGTCGATGGCGAAGCGGTCGAGGACGTTGCGGCTGCGCTCGCGCCCTCCCGGGGTGGCCGCCGGGACCGTCTCCTTGTGGGAGTCGATGTAGATGCACCAGTCCGGGCACTCGCGGGCGCAGAGCATGCAGACCGTGCAGTTCTCCTCGAACAGGCCGATCACGCCGCGGGTGC
This sequence comes from Streptomyces sp., assembly GCF_035645055.1. Classification (GTDB taxonomy): domain Bacteria; phylum Actinomycetota; class Actinomycetes; order Streptomycetales; family Streptomycetaceae; genus Streptomyces. The sequence continues at coordinate 32,830 of NZ_DASQNH010000012.1, forward strand.
GGGGCGGGAGGTCGGGCTGGACGTCCGGATACTGCTCGGTGACGGACTTTCTCGTCATCGTCCGCAGGGTGACGGCCAGGCCCTTGGCCAGGCCGGAGCCGGGGAAGGGAGCCATAGCTACTGGATCACCACCTTGACGATGCCGGTGAGGGCGATCTGGGCGAGGGAGAGGGGGACGAGGAGGGTCCAGGAGAGCTTCTGGAGCTGGTCCTCACGCAGCCGGGGATAGGTGACGCGGAGCCAGATCACGATGAAGGCGAGGACGGCCGTCTTCAGCAGGGTCCAGACCCAGCCGAGGCCGTCGGCGCCCCAGGGGCCGTGCCAGCCGCCCAGGAACAGGACGGTGGTCAGGCCGCACAGGACGACGATCCCGGCGTACTCGGCGAGGAGGAAGAGGGCGAAGCGCAGGCCGGTGTACTCGGTGTACGCGCCGAAGATGATCTCCGAGTCGGCGACGGGCATGTCGAAGGGCGGGCGCTGGAGTTCCGCCAGCCCCGCCACGAAGAACACGATCGCGCCGACGATCTGCCAGGGCAGCCACCACCACTCGAAGGCGTCGAGGATGCCCGGCAGGGAGACCGTGCCGGCCGCCATCGCCACCGAGGCGGCGGTGAGCAGCATCGGGAGTTCGTAGGCGAGCAGCTGGGCGGCGGTGCGCAGACCGCCGAGGAGGGAGAACTTGTTGGCACTGGCCCACCCGGCCATGAGGGAGCCGAGGACTCCGACGCCCATCACGGCGAGCACGAAGAAGACACCCGCGTCGATCACCTCGCCGACGGCGCCCTCACCGGGGCCGATCGGGATGGCGAGCAGCACCAGCAGGTAGGGCAGCAGGGCGACGGCGGGGGCGAGCTGGAAGATACGGCGGTCCGCTCCCGCGGGGACCACGTCCTCCTTCTGCGCGAACTTCACGCCGTCCGCGACGAGCTGGGCCCAGCCGTGGAAGCCGCCGGCGTACATGGGGCCGAGGCGGCCCTGCATGTGGGCCATCACCTTGTGCTCGGTCTGGCCGACCAGCAGCGGGAAGGTGAGGAAGACGCCGAAGACGATCAGAAGTCGCAGGGCGACGTCGAGCACGTCGTTCACCGCGGGCCTCCTGAGGGGTCTTCGGGGGTTTCTGGAGTGGCGTCGGGGGTGTCAGGGGTGGCGTAGGAGGTGTCAGGGGTGACGTCGGAGGTGTCCGACTGCGGCTCTGCCTCCGGCTGTTCCGGTTTCGGCTCCGTCCCCGGCTGTTCCGGTTTCGGCTCCGTCTCGTCGAACGCCGGGCGGGCGTGGTGCCACGGGGCGTCCGGGCTGCGGGGAGCCGCGGCGGGGCGGGCCGCCGGGGTCTCGGGCGCCGGGCTCTCGGCGCGCTGGGAGGCCGAGCCCTCACTCGCGCTGCGGGCACGCCGGGCGCCGGGGGGCGTGGTGCCGCGCCGGCCGTCCGAGCCGTCCGACGCGCTGCGGGCACGCCTCGCCGGGGCCGCGGAGGTCTCCGGGGCCGTCGGCTCACCGGCGCCGGCGGTCTCGGCCCGGGCCGGCGCCGTCGTCGTCTCCGGAGTCTCCCCGGCCGCCGCGCGCTGGGACGCCGAGCCCTGGCTCACGCTCCGGGCGCGGCGCGGCCCGGCCGGCGCCTCGGCACCGGCGGCCGCGGCCCCACCGGCAGCCGCAGCCGCCGTCTGGCTCGCCGAGCCCTCCCCCGCCGTACGGGTGCGCCGTACCGGCCGGTCGCCCGCGGCGGCCGGGCGGGCGGCGCCGCGTGCCGGGCGGGCGGGGGCGGGCGGGAGCTGGCCCTTGAGGGGGCCCCACTCGTTGGGGTCGGGGACGCCCGGGGGCAGCATCTGGCGGCGTTTGGGGCCGCCGTGCTCCGACTCCCCCGGCTCCTTGGCGCCCGGCCAGGCCTTGGCGACGCGGGCGGCGAGGACGAAGTCCTTGCGCAGCGGGTAACCCTCGAAGTTCTCGGGGAGGAGGAGGTGGTCCAGGGCGGGGTGGCCCTCGAAGGAGACGCCGAACATCTCGTGGGTCTCCCGCTCGTGCCAGGCGGCGCCCGCGTAGACGCCGACGGCGGAGGCGAGCACGGGTGCGCCGTGCGGCACGGTGGTGCGCAGCAGCAGGCGGCGTACCGGGGCGAGCGCGACGACGTGCGCCGAGACCCGGAAGCCCGTGCCCGCTTCGTCGACCGCGCTCAGCCAGTCGAAGTAGGTGCAGCCCAGCTCGTCGCGGGCGGTGCGCAGGGCCGCGGTCCAGGACGCCGGCGGGACGTCGACCGTCAGGACCTCGTACGACTCCTCGGCCGTGGCCTCCGCGCCGAACAGTTCCCCGGCGGGGGCGGGCAGCCAGCCGGCCGTGCTCATCACGCGTCTCCCTCGGCGGCCGGGGGCCGGACCAGCCCGCTCTGGAGGGCGGCGGTGGAGGGGCGGGCCGGCTGGGTGCCGTAGCGCTCCCCCAGCGACTCGCGGGCGATCTTCTCCTGGAGCTTGAGGATGCCCTGGAGCAGCGCCTCGGGGCGGGGCGGGCAGCCGGGGACGTAGACGTCGACGGGGATGATCTGGTCGACGCCCTTGGTGACGGAGTAGGAGTCCCAGTAGGGGCCGCCGCAGTTGCTGCACGCGCCGAAGGAGATGACGTACTTCGGCTCGGGCATCTGCTCGTACAGGCGCTTGACGGCGGGGGCCATCTTGTCCGTCACCGTGCCGGAGACCACCATGAGGTCGGCCTGGCGGGGGCCGGGGGCGAAGGGGATCACTCCGAGGCGGATGAAGTCGTGGCGGGCCATCGACGCGGCGATGAACTCGATGGCGCAGCAGGCGAGACCGAAGTTGAAGACCCAGAGGGAGTAGCGGCGGCCCCAGTTCAGAACCACCTTCATCGGCTCGGGGGCGAGGCGCGCGAGGGCGCCGAGGCGCTTCGGCTCGGGCAGGAGAACGGGCTCGGGGGTCACGTCCATGTCAGGACGCCCTTCTTGTATGCGTACAGCAGGCCCACGGCGAGGAAGCCGAGGAAGATGAACATCTCCACGAGGGTGGCGGCCCCGTAGCCGGGGTCGGCGAAGACCGTCGCCCAGGGGAAGAGGAAGATCGAGTCGACGGCGAAGATCACGTACAGGAAGGCGTAGACGTAGTAGCGGACCTGGGTGTGGGCCCAGCCCTCGCCGACGGGGTCGACGCCGCACTCGTACGTCAGCAGCTTCTCCGGCGTGGGCACGACGGGGCGCAGCAGGCGGCCCGCGCCGAAGGCCACGGCGACGAAGAGCACGCCGACGGCGACCAGCAGTCCGACGACGGAATAGGACTGGAAGTAGTCCGCCGCGACGACCACAGCCGGTTCGACGGTCGGTTCCCGCACGTCCGTCCCCTCGCTCCCTGACCTCGTCCCTGACCTGACCTGACCTCGACGTTCTTCGAACAACCTAGAACAGATCCGCTGGACGTCACACTGAACGTCCCGCTGATCGTTCCACACCCTGTTCGAGCGGCGTTCGATCCCGAACGATCTGTACGCAGGCGAGTCTAGGGCCTGTTAAAGAGACGGTAAGCAGCCCGTCACACGTTGAGATGCGGGGGTGGGGTTTTCCCCCGTCCGGGCCCGGCGGCGCACCTCATGGCGCGACCGGGCGCGGCCCGGCACGCTAACCGGTATGACCGAACACTTCCCGCCCGCGAGCCCGGCGAAGGCGGCGCCGCCCGGCGAAGGCGACGACCACCGCCCGCCACCGCCCCGTCTCGCCTACGACGTTCACACCTGGAAGGAGATCGCGCATCTCCTGGCCAACCTGCCGATGTCCCTGCTGGGCTTCGTCTACGTGGCCACGGTGCTGTTCACCAGCGCCTTCCTGACCGTCACGGTGATCGGGTTCCCGCTGCTCGCGGCCGGGCTGCTGGGCGCGCGGCAGCTCGGCAAGCTGGAGCGGGCGCGGGCCCGGGCGCTGCTCGGCGTGCGGATCGACGAGCCGAGCCCGCTGCCGCTGCGCGCCCGCCGGGGCAGCGGCGAAGGCTTCTTCGCGCACCTGTGGATGACGCTGAAGGACCCGGTCGGCTGGCGGACCATCCTCTACGACTTCATCCGGCTGCCCTGGGGCATCCTCACCTTCACCGTCGCGCTGACCTCGCTGTTCGTGGCGTGGCCGGTGCTGCCGTTCATCGCGCGGGGCCTCGCCAACGCCGACCGGGCGATGGTGCGCGGGCTGCTGTCGCCCTCCGACGAGCTGGAGCGGCGTATCGCCGAACTGGAGTCCGACCGGGGAGTCGTGGTGGACACCGCCGCGGCAGATCTGCGGCGCATCGAACGCGATCTGCACGACGGCGCCCAGGCCCGGCTGGTCGCGCTCGCCATGGGGCTGGGGCTGGCGAAGGAGAAGCTGCTGGAGGATCCGGACGCGGCGGCCGCGATGGTCGACGAGGCGCACGGCGAGGTGAAGCTGGCGCTCCAGGAGCTGCGGGACCTGGCGCGCGGCATCCACCCGGCGGTCCTCACCGACCGCGGCCTGGACGCGGCGCTCTCCGCGGTCGCCTCCCGCTGCACGGTGCCCGTGAAGGTGACCGTCGACCTGGACGAGCGGCCCGCCGAGGCCATCGAGGGCATCGCCTATTTCACCGTCTCCGAGCTGCTGCAGAACATCAGCAAGCACAGCGGGGCGGCGTCCGCCTCCGTCGAGGTGTGGCGGTCGGAGAACCGGCTGCTCATCCAGGTCCAGGACGACGGCCACGGCGGTGCGCGGCTGGACGCGGGGAGCGGACTGCGGGGGCTCTCGGAGCGACTGGACGCCGTGGACGGGCTGTTCGTCGTCGACTCGCCGGACGGCGGGCCGACCCTGGTCACGGCCGAGCTGCCGTGGCGGGACCGGCTGACGGCACGGACGTGAACAGAAGTACGGCACGGAAGTGAACCGGAGTACCGGGTGCGCGGACGCGACGGGGCGCGGACGTGACGGGGCGGGCCGGGCGCCGGGGGTAGGGAAAACCCCCCTGCCGAGACGCCGACGGACTCCATGGTTCCCGGGGCCGCCGCCCAGCAGGGTGGAGACACGACACACGCAGGGCGATCCGAGACGAGCAGAACGGGACGACGCCGATGGCCACGGAGTACGGGCAGGAGTACGGGTACGGACGGGAGGGCCGGGGAGCGCGCGGAGTGCGACTGCCCGCCGGTCTCCGGGCGCCGTTCGAGGCGCGCAGCTGGCGGGAGTTCACGTATGTGCTGCTCGGCCTGCCGATCGGCGTACTGCTCTTCGCCTACGCCGTCACCATGGTCTCCCTCGGCGCGGGGCTGCTGGTGACCTTCCTCGGCGTTCCCGTGCTGGCGGCCGGGCTCGCCGGGTGCCGGGGGCTCGGAGCGCTGGAGCGGACGCGGGCGCGGGCGCTGCTCGGCATGCGGGTGGGCGACCCCGAGCCGCTGCGGGTGCGCAAGGACGGCCTGATGGGCTGGATGGTGGCGGTCCTCCGGAGCGGCACGTCCTGGCGGCATCTGCTGTACGCGGTGCTGCACTTCCCGTGGGCGGTGTTCTCGTTCGGTGTCGCCGTGTCCTTCTGGGCGTACGGGTGGGCGCTGCTGACGTATCCGCTGTGGTTCTGGGTGTTCCCGATGTACGGCGGGCAGGACGGGCTTCAGCTGTACGGCGACGAGACCCACCGGATCTACCTCGACAACCCGTTCGAGATCACTGTGACCGCGCTGGTGGGGCTGCTGTTCACGCTGGCCACGCCGTGGATCGTACGGGCGCTGACCACGGTGGACCGGCTGCTCGTGCACGGGCTGCTCGGGCCGTCGCGGCTGGCGTCGCGGGTGGTGGAGCTGGAGTCCGGCCGGGGGGTCGTGGTGGACACGGCCGCGGCCGATCTGCGGCGCATCGAACGCGATCTGCACGACGGCGCCCAGGCCCGGCTGGTCGCGCTCGCCATGGATCTGGGGCTGGCGAAGGAGAAGCTGGCGCAGGATCCGCGGGCGGCGGCGCGGATGGTGGACGAGGCGCACGGTGAGGTGAAGACCGCGCTCCAGGAGCTGCGGGACCTGGCGCGCGGCATCCACCCGGCGGTCCTCACCGACCGCGGCCTGGACGCGGCGCTCTCCGCGGTCGCCGCGCGCTGCGCGGTGCCGGTGCGGGTGGAGGTCGATCTGGCGTCGCGGCCGGCGCCGGCGATCGAGGGCATCGCCTACTTCACCGTCTCCGAGCTGCTGCAGAACATCAGCAAGCACAGCCGGGCGCGGTCGGCGTCGGTGGACGTGTGGCGGTCGGAGAACCGGCTGATGCTCCAGGTCGCGGACGACGGGGTGGGCGGCGCCGACGCGACCGCCGGGTCCGGGCTGGCGGGCCTCGCGGAACGCCTCGACGCGGTGGACGGAATCCTGGTCGTGGACTCGCCGGCCGGCGGCCCCACCCGGATCACGGCCGAGCTGCCCTGGCGCGGCTAGCGGACGCCCCGCGCCCGCGCCGCGCCCGCCCCGCCTGACGGGCCTGCCGCAAGACCTGCCTAAACCTGTCACCTCGCCCGCCCGCGGCTCCGATTGCTGGGATGCTGGTCCTGTACACGATCGCGGCGGGTCGGCTGGGGGCCAAAGGCGTGGAGGACAGGGTGCGGGTGGTCATCGCTGAGGATTCGGTGTTGCTCCGGGAGGGGCTCACCCGGTTGCTGACCGACCGTGGGCACGAGGTCGTCGCCGGGGTCGCGGACGCCGACGCGCTGATCAAGACCATGGCCGAGCTGGCCGCCGAGGACGCGTTGCCCGATGTCGTCGTCGCCGATGTCCGGATGCCGCCGACCCACACCGACGAGGGCGTGCGCGCGGCCGTGCAGCTGCGCAAGGCGCATCCGGGGCTCGGTGTGCTGGTGCTGTCGCAGTACGTGGAGGAGCGCTACGCCACCGAGCTGCTGGCCGGATCCAGCCGGGGGGTCGGCTACCTGCTGAAGGACCGGGTAGCCGAGGTGCGCGAGTTCGTGGACGCGGTGGTGCGGGTGGCCCGGGGCGGTACCGCGCTGGACCCGGAGGTCGTCGCCCAGCTGCTCGGCCGCAGCCGTAAGCAGGACGTGCTCGCGGGGCTCACCCCGAGGGAGCGGGAGGTGCTGGGGCTGATGGCGGAGGGGCGGACGAACTCGGCCATCGCGCGGCAGCTCGTGGTGAGCGACGGCGCGGTGGAGAAGCACGTCAGCAACATCTTCCTGAAGCTCGGTCTGTCCCCGAGCGAAGGCGATCACCGGCGAGTTCTCGCCGTATTGACGTATCTGAATTCCTAAATCTCGCGCCTGGTGGGGGGCGGTGGCAGTCAGGTGGCAGGCAGCGTCCGGACGGGTCGTAGGGCTGTACGCGCCGATGGTCTTCGTGCGCTTTACCGAAGGCACGGACCCTTTGCGGTCGTAGGGTTGATCCTGGGAACGCCTGCGGGAAGGCCGCTCCCCGACAGCCGCCTCGAGGGAGGTCCAGTTCAGTGACGAGCCAGGTCAGTAGCCCAGCGGAGCAGGCCGACGGAGCCGTCGTGGGAGAGCAGCGCAAACCGGCGGGGACCAAGGACGTCCGCCGGCTCGACCGAGTGATCATCAGGTTCGCGGGGGACTCGGGTGACGGCATGCAGCTCACCGGTGACCGCTTCACCTCGGAGACCGCGTCCTTCGGCAACGACCTGTCGACGCTGCCGAACTTCCCGGCCGAGATCAGGGCGCCCGCCGGCACCCTCCCGGGTGTCTCCTCCTTCCAGCTGCACTTCGCCGACCACGACATCCTGACCCCGGGTGACGCGCCCAACGTGCTGGTCGCGATGAACCCGGCGGCGCTGAAGGCCAACGTGGGCGATCTGCCGCGCGGCGCGGAGATCATCGTCAACACGGACGAGTTCACCAAACGGGCGATGCAGAAGGTCGGGTACGCGACCAGCCCGCTGGAGGACGGCTCGCTGGACGGCTACAGCCTGCATCCGGTGCCGCTGACCACGCTGACCGTGGAGGCCCTGAAGGACTTCGACCTCACCCGTAAGGAGGCGGAGCGCAGCAAGAACATGTTCGCGCTCGGCCTTCTGTCGTGGATGTACCACCGGCCGACCGAGGGCACCGAGAAATTCCTGCGGAGCAAGTTCGCGAAGAAGCCGGACATCGCCGAGGCCAACATCGCGGCCTTCCGCGCGGGCTGGAACTTCGGCGAGACCACCGAGGACTTCGCGGTCTCCTACGAGGTGGCACCGGCCGCGCAGGCCTTCCCGGTGGGCACCTACCGCAACATCTCCGGGAACCTGGCCCTGTCGTACGGCCTGATCGCCGCCTCCCGGCAGGCGGATCTGCCGCTGTTCCTCGGTTCGTACCCGATCACCCCGGCCTCCGACATCCTGCACGAGCTGAGCAAGCACAAGAACTTCGGTGTGCGCACCTTCCAGGCGGAGGACGAGATCGCCGGCATCGGCGCCGCGCTGGGCGCCGCCTTCGGCGGATCGCTGGCGGTGACGACGACGAGCGGCCCCGGTGTGGCCCTGAAGTCGGAGACGATCGGGCTCGCCGTCTCGCTGGAGCTGCCGCTGCTGATCGTGGACATCCAGCGCGGCGGCCCGTCCACCGGTCTGCCCACCAAGACCGAGCAGGCCGATCTGCTCCAGGCGATGTACGGCCGCAACGGCGAGGCGCCCGTCCCGGTGGTCGCGCCGCGGACCCCGGCGGACTGCTTCGACGCCGCCCTGGAGGCCGCGCGGATCGCGCTGACGTACCGCACCCCGGTCTTCCTGCTCTCCGACGGCTATCTGGCCAACGGCTCCGAGCCGTGGCGGATCCCGGAGCCGGACGAGCTGCCGGACCTCCAGGTGCAGTTCGCCCAGGGCCCCAACCACACCATGGAAGACGGCAGCGAGGTCTTCTGGCCGTACAAGCGGGACCCGCAGACCCTGGCCCGGCCGTGGGCGGTCCCCGGCACGCCGGGTCTGGAACACCGGATCGGCGGCATCGAGAAGCAGGACGGCACGGGCAACATCTCCTACGACCCGGCCAACCACGACTTCATGGTCCGCACCCGCCAGGCCAAGGTCGACGGCATCGACGTGCCGGACGTGGAGGTCGACGACCAGGACGGAGCCCGCACCCTCGTCCTCGGCTGGGGGTCGACGTACGGCCCGATCACCGCCGCGGTGCGCCGGATCCGCAAGGAGGGCGGCCGGATCGCGCAGGCCCATCTGCGCCACCTCAATCCGTTCCCGCGCAACCTGGGCACCGTGCTGAAGGCGTACGACAAGGTCGTCGTCCCCGAGATGAACCTCGGCCAGCTCGCCACCCTCATCCGGGCGAGGTACCTGGTCGACGCGCGCCCGTACAACCAGGTCAACGGTATGCCGTTCAAGGCCGAACAGCTGGCCCACGCCCTGAAGGAGGCCATCGATGACTGAGGCACTGAACCTGGTCCCCAAGGCCGAGGCCAAGCAGTCCATGAAGGACTTCAAGTCCGACCAGGAAGTGCGCTGGTGCCCCGGGTGCGGTGACTACGCGATCCTCGCCGCCGTGCAGGGCTTCATGCCCGAGCTGGGCCTGGCCCGCGAGAACATCGTCTTCGTCTCCGGCATCGGCTGCTCGTCCCGCTTCCCGTACTACATGAACACCTACGGGATGCACTCGATCCACGGCCGCGCCCCGGCGATCGCGACGGGCCTCGCTTCGAGCAGGCGCGATCTGAGCGTGTGGGTGGTCACCGGCGACGGCGACGCGCTGTCCATCGGCGGCAACCATCTGATCCACGCCCTGCGCCGCAACGTCAACCTCAAGATCCTGCTGTTCAACAACCGGATCTACGGCCTGACGAAGGGCCAGTACAGCCCCACGTCCGAGGTCGGCAAGATCACCAAGTCGACGCCGATGGGCTCGCTGGACGCGCCGTTCAACCCCGTGTCGCTGGCGCTGGGCGCGGAGGCCTCCTTCGTGGCCCGTACGGTCGACTCGGACCGCAAGCACCTCACCGAGGTGCTGCGCCGGGCCGCCGCCCACCCGGGCACCGCCCTGATCGAGATCTACCAGAACTGCAACATCTTCAACGACGGCGCCTTCGACGTCCTGAAGGACAAGCAGCAGGCGGAGGAGGCGGTGATCCGCCTGGAGCACGGGCAGCCGATCCGCTTCGGCGGCGAGCTGGCCAAGGGGGTCGTACGGGACCCGGCCACCGGCGATCTGAAGGTGGTCACGGTGACCCCGGAGAACGAGGCCGACGTGCTCGTCCACGACGCGCACGCCGCCTCCCCGACCACCGCGTTCGCGCTGTCCCGGCTGGCCGACCCGGACACCCTGCACAACACCCCGATCGGGGTCTTCCGCGCGGTGGAGCGGCCGGTCTACGACGCGCAGATGTCCGACCAGCTGGACGCGGCGATCGAGCAGAACGGCAAGGGCGATCTGGCCGCGCTGCTGGCCGGCGGGGACACCTGGACGGTCGTCGGCTGAGCCGCGTACGCGCACGCGACCTGAGAGGCCCGGGCCCAGGCCCGGGCCTCGTCGTATGCCCGCGGTCCTGGTTCAGGCCCGGGCCTCGTCGTACGCCCGGCGCGCCCGCTCGACCTCGGCCATCCGCCGCTCGGTCCACCCCGCCAGTGCCCGGACCTGCTCGGCGGCCTCGCGGCCCAGCTCGGTGAGGGAGTAGTCGACGCGTGGCGGGATCACCGGCTTGGCGTCGCGGTGGACCAGGCCGTCGCGCTCCAGGGTCTGGAGGGTCTGGGTGAGCATCTTCTCGCTGACCCGGCCGATGGCCCGGCGCAGCTCGCTGAACCGGTGCGGGCGCTCCAGGAGCCGGATGAGCACCAGGACGCCCCAGCGGCTGGTGACGTGCTCCAGCACCAGCCGGTAGGGGCACATCGCCTCGCCGTCACTCCGCCATTCACTTACCGCCATGCCAGTACCTTACTTCAAGGTGGGTACTTTCCAATAGTTAGCGCCACTCGTAGGGTTAGTGACGCAAGCAGCCACAAGCCATCCACGAGGGAGTCCGCAACATGAGCATCGTCGTCACCGGAGCCACCGGAAAGCTCGGCCGTCACGTCGTCGGGCAACTGCTGGAGAAGGTCCCCGCCGAACAGATCACCGCGGTCGTGCGGGACGAGGCCAGGGCCGCCGGTCTCGCGGCGCGCGGCGTCCGGCTGGCGGTCGCGGACTACAACGCGCCCGAGACCTTCGACGGTCTCCTCTCGGCCGGCGACAAGGTGCTGCTGATCTCCGGCAACGAGTTCGACAAGGGCCGCCCCGCCCAGCACAAGGTGGTCATCGACGCCGCCGGGGCGGCCGGTGTCGCCCTGCTCGCCTACACCAGCGCCCCCGGCGGTCTGACCGCCGCGCTCGCCGACGACCACCGCGCCACCGAGGAGATCCTGCTGGCCTCCGGCGTGCCCCACACGCTGCTGCGCAACGGCTGGTACTTCGAGAACTACACGGAGAACCTGGCCCCGGTACTGGCCCACGACGCCGTCGTCCAGGCCGCGGGCGCCGGCCGCGTCTCCGCCGCCTCCCGCGCCGACTACGCCGCCGCCGCGGTCGCCGTGCTGACCGGCGAGGGGCACGAGAACCAGACGTACGAGCTGGGCGGCGACACGTCGTTCGGCTTCGCGGAGTACGCGGCCGAGCTGAGCCGGCAGACCGGCAGGGAGATCGTCTACAACGCCGTCTCCGTGGCGGAGTACACCGCCATCCTGACCGGCGCCGGGCTGCCCGAGCCGCTCGCCGCGGTCTTCGCCGGGGTGGACGTCTCCATCGAGAAGGGCGAGCTGGAGATCACCACCGGCGACCTCTCCCGCCTGACCGGCCGCCCGACCACCCCGCTCGCCGAGGCCGTCGCGGCCGCGCTCGCGGGCTGAACCTGCGGCCCGGCGCATCTGTCATGACCGTATGGCGATACGGGCATGACAGGTGAGGGGGCCGGGCGCTACCTTCGTGCAGTCGAGGCGGATGCGGCGGACGCACCAAGGAGGAACCGTGGCCGACAAGTCCAGGGCAGAGCAGCGCATAGGCCTGCTGAACGGCTTCGCGGCGTACGGCATGTGGGGGCTGTTCCCCCTCTACTTCCCCCTCCTCAAGCCCGCCGGGGCGTCCGAGGTCCTCGCCCACCGGATGATGTGGTCCCTCGTCGTCGTCGCCGCCGTGCTGCTCGTGCTGCGCCGCTGGCGGTGGGCCGGCGAACTGCTGAAGCAGCCACGCCGGCTCGCGCTCATCGCGGGCGCCGCGGCCATCATCGCCGTCAACTGGGGCGTCTACATCTGGGCCGTGAACAACGACCGGGTCGTCGAGGCGTCCCTCGGCTACTTCATCAACCCGCTCGTCACCATCGCCATGGGCGTGCTGCTGCTGAAGGAACGGCTGCGGCCCGTGCAGTGGGCCGCGGTCGGCATCGGCCTCGTGGCGGTCCTCGTCCTCGCCGTCGGCTACGGCCGCCCGCCGTGGATCTCCCTCGTCCTGGCCTTCTCCTTCGGCACGTACGGCCTGATCAAGAAGAAGGTCAACCTCGGCGGCCTGGAGTCGCTGGCCGCCGAGACCGCCATCCAGTTCCTGCCCGCCGTCGGCTATCTGCTCTGGCTGACCTCGCAGGGCGACTCCACCTTCACCACCGAGGGCCCGGGGCACACGGCACTGCTCGCCGCGACCGGCATCGTCACCGCGCTGCCGCTGGTCTGCTTCGGCGCGGCCGCGATCCGCGTGCCGCTGTCCACCATCGGCCTGCTCCAGTACCTGGCCCCGGTGTTCCAGTTCCTGATCGGCGTCCTCCACTTCGCCGAGGCCATGCCGCCCGAGCGCTGGGCCGGCTTCGCCCTGGTCTGGCTGGCGCTCTCCCTGCTCACCTGGGACGCCCTGCGCACCGCCCGCCGCACGGCCCGCGCCCTCAGGGCCACGGCGGAGGCACGCGGCACCGCCCAGGCCGATACCGACGCCCACGCCGACGCCGACGCCGACGCCGTACGGAACGTCGAGACCGTGCCCGCGGGACCGGTTCGCACCAAGCCGTAACCGGCAGGCGGCGGTCACGGGACCGGGGCCGGTTCCCGGACCGAGGGCCGGTTCCCTCTTGTAACCGCCGTCGGCCTGATGCAGTATCGACCGACATGGAAGCAGCCATGTCCCCACCCCCGAGTCACTGCGCGATCACCGGCTACGGCGACCACGACGACCCCTTCCAGTGGGACACCCGGGAAGGTTGCGAAGTCCGGCAGATCCTCGACCGGATCGCCGACAAATGGTCCCTGCTCGTCATCGCCCTGCTGGAGAACCGGCGGCTGCGCTTCACCGAACTGCGCCGCGAGATCGACGGGGTGAGCCAGCGCATGCTGACCGTCACCCTGCGCCAGCTGGAGCGCGACGGCCTGGTCCGGCGCACCGTCCACCCGGTGGTGCCGCCCCGCGTCGAGTACGAGCTCACCCCGCTCGGCGGCACCCTGCACGCCACCATCCGCTCCCTGGTGAGCTGGACGGAGGAGCACCAGCAGGAGATCGCCGCCGCCCGCGCCGCCTACGACACCCGCACGGCAACGGCGGTGGACGCCTGATCCCACCCGAACTGCCGTTGCACTCCCGCCAATTGACGCAACCAAGGCCTCACGGGGCGCTATCGTTGCGGTGAACGCACTGTGCAGACACATCGTCGTATGGGGCCGGGAACAGTCCCGGAGGCCATTCGCCGGGCGCGAGCCCGGCACCGGCTTCCGCTGGCGGGGGTGGCGCTTCCCACGAAGCCTGATCGTCCGTCGAGCGGTGACCGCTGCGGTTGGCTGGACGGGGCGTGGCGCGTGGTGAAGGAGTACCCCACGCCCTGCACCGGCGGGCCACCGCCGACAGGACGGGCCCGGCGATGGCGCCGGACGCGGCCCGAGTGTGTCTCCGCGCGGAGTTGGTCGCCCCATGACCATCACGGCAGCAGCGGCACCGCTGCGGCTCTACTACGTCGACGATTCCGGCGACGGCAGACGGCTCGTGTCCTTCGCCGCCCTCGGCATCGACCTCGCACACAGCGCCGACGCCCTGTCCGGCTGGCTCGGCTTCCGCGCCGAACTCGCCGCCGACGCGCGCCTGTTGATACCGGCCACCGCCGCCCTGCACTCCCATGAACTGGCCGGCGCCCGCGGCCGGTACGTCCACCGGGCCCGCAGCAGCGACCGCGAACAGCACCGCCGGCACGCCCGCGAGGTGATCCTGCGCGGCCTGCACACCGTCGCCCGCTTCACCGGCGTACGTGTCCGCGCCGTGTACCGGGAGACCACCGACTACGCACACGACCGGCCCGGCCTGTACGCCGCCCTGCTGCGGCAGATCCAGGCCGAACTGGAGGCCACCGGCCACCACGGCGTACTGATCGTGGACGGCGACGGAACCGAGCACTCCCTGCGCCGCGCGCACCGGAACCTGCCCGACGCCGGCCGCCGCATCATCGGCGACCCCGTGTTCCGGCCCGCCCGCGAGAACCATCTGCTCCAGGCCGCCGACATGGTGGCCTACGCCGCATACCAGAACATCGCCAAACAGGAGAACCGGCGCTTCATGTGGGACTGGTTCGGCACCGTGCTGCCCGGCGCCGACGGCCCGCGCGCGCTCTGACGCCGCCGCGCACCTCAGGGGCCGGACGCGCCGCACGAGCCAGGGGCCGGACGCGGCCCGAACGGACAAGGGGCTGGACCCCAGCACTCGGCCGGGGTCCAGCCGGGCCGGACCTGGACCCGAGCCTCGGGCCAGAACCGCACGTCCAGTCTTCCACACCAACCGCCCACCACGGAGGGTCCATGCCGAAGCCCACCAGCCGCCCGATCACAGTGGAGTGGGGCAAGGAGACGGTCGTCGTCTCCGACTTCCCGCGTACCCTGCCCGGCGCCTCCGCCGTCGACGACCGGGCCAAACTCGTCCGCGCGGGCGCCGCCAACCCGCACGCCGGACTCACCGAGGACGCCTGGCACGCGGTGGCCCGCGCCAGCACCGCGCCCATGCTCGTCGCCCACCAGCTGCGCCCGCCCACCAGCGACGGATCCGGACTGTTGCTGGAGGAGCACGTCGACGGCGCCACCCTGCGGTCCGTGCACTCCCGGGTGTGGCTGAGCGAGCTGTTCCCCGGCATCCAGCCGCGCACCAGCCAGGAGAAGCTGGACGTCGACGACCCGAAGGTGATCGGCGAGGCCGACGGCGACCATCCGCTCGCCCTGCTGCGCTACCGCTACCGCGACCGGAACCACCTGTGGGAGCACGTCAAGCACACCCTCAACATCACTCTGCACCGCAATTCCTACGCGGAGTCCATCCTGGCCCGCCGGGTGACCCGGGCGCTGATCGTGCATCCGGCGGTCTTCGAGTTCGAGGACGGCGACGAGCCGGTGACCGCGCTGGTGGCCCGGGACGGGATCACCCGGCTGGCGAGCGCCTGGAAGGTGCTCGGCGGCGCCGCTCTGAAGAACGAGGAGATCGCCGAGGAAGCCGCGGACGCCCTGCTCACCGAGCGCCGGCAGCCCGCGAACGAGCCCCGCAAACCGCTCACCCAGCGGCTCGCGCTCGGCCGCGAGGAGTACCGCCGGCGCCTGCACGACGAGTTCACGGCGGCGATCGACGCGGCGGGCGCCTCCGGCGCGGTCACCGACCGGACCATCCGGATCGCTCAGACGTATGTCGTGCCCACGCACATCGCCGTCGGCATCGAGCCCCACGAGCTGAGCGCGCTGCGCGTCGAGGACGTGTTCGACGACGCGCTGCGCTCGATCCTCGCCTCGGTGCACGTCGAGTTCAAACCGTGGGACGACGCCGCGCAGAACGTGGAGGTCGCCACCCGGGCGCTCAAGCTCGTCGCCCAGACCCGGTCCGCCGAATGGGGCATGGAGAAGCTGCTCCAGGACGTGCACGCGCTGGCCACCGGACGGCTGCCCGAGGCCGCCGTCCCCGAAATCTTCGACGACCCGCGGATCCCCGGCACCGCCCTGTGGCGGGCCGTCTACCTGGTGCACGCGCTGACCCGGCCGCCGCTGCACGAGGAGCTGAAGGCGCGCGCCAAGGACATCAAGAACGACCGCCGCATGTCGACCAAGGGCTACGCCGGACTCCTCGGCCCCGTCATCGACCTGCCCTGGCGTTCCGAGAAGGGCTCCGCGCTCGCCCAGGCCCGCAACGCCTGGAGCAACGGCGGGGTGCTCTGCGCCGACGTCCTCGCCGACGGCTGGCACCCGGTGCCCACCGAGGACTTCACCAGCCTGGTCGAACCGGCCCTCAAGGGGGACGCCGGCGCCCGGTGCACCCTCGCCGTCGCCGGGGGCATCGCCCTGATCGCCGACAAGCTGCTCACCCGGAACGTGGGATCGGCGGTGGCGGCCGTCCGGCAGGTCGGCAAGGTGCCGTTCCGGGCGGATGTCTCCGTCGTCATCGGCGGGCTGGCCGCGCGGGACAACGCGGCCGGGCTGTGGCTCCTCGCCCACGCGGCCCAGCGGTTCCGGTCCGCGACCATGCCGGGCAACACCAGCGCCCGCCCCCGGCTCGGCCCCGGCGCCGTCCCCCCGCCCTACCAGCACGTCGCGATCGACCTCGACGCCCCCGACCGCATCGCCCGCGACGGCGGCGCCGAACGCGCGCTGACCACGTGGGACGTGGTGTACGCGTCGGACGCGGAGCGTGCGGAGGAGAAGATCGAGCTGATGCTGCGGCAGTCGGGTGCCGCGGGCGGGCCCCCGGCCCCCTCGTCACCGGTGCCGCCCACCGTCCTGCCCGCCCAGCGAACCGGTCCGGCGCAGCAGCCGCCGCAGAGCCCGGCCCGGCCGCCGTCCATCGCGCAGCTCATCGAGGACCAGCGCAAGCAGCTGGCCAAACAGCTCGAAGGGGCGATCGAGTCGCTGCGGCACCTGGAGGGGCTGGGCGCCCACCGGACCTTCCCGCCGCTGCTGGGGGACGCGGAGGAGTGGGCGGCGCTGCGGGACAACGCCGTGGAGATCGTCGCCACCGTCGAGCAGCACAACCCGAAGAAGGCTGAGGAGTCGGAGGAGCCGGAGGAGCCGGAGGACGACGAGACGGAGGACGCCGGTCTCTGAGCCCGGGTGCGGTGGCCACGGGCCGTTGTCAGTGCCCCCGCCTATAAATGACGCATGACACAGGAACCGGCGTCCGCGCCCGCCCCCGTGCACTGGAAACTCGTCATCGACGCCCACGACCCGCACGGCCAGGCCGACTTCTGGGCCGCCGCGCTGGGCTACCTGGCGGAGGACAACAGCGCGCTGGTCCGGCGCCTGCTGGACGCCGGCGCGCTGCCCGCCGCGGCCACCGTGGACTTCCACGGCCGCCCCGCCTTCCGCGACCTGATCGCCGTACGCCACCCCGACGACCCGTACGACGAGGACACCGGCACCGGCCTGGGCCGGCGGCTGCTGTTCCAGCGCGTCCCCGAGCCGAAGACCGTCAAGAACCGGATCCATCTGGACCTGCACCCGGGCGAGGGCCGCCGCGACGCGGAGGTGGAGCGACTGCGAGCGCTGGGCGCGAGCGTGCTGCGGGAGGTGGCGGAGCAGGGCGGCTCATGGGTGGTGATGGCGGACCCGGAGGGCAACGAGTTCTGCGTGCAGTAGCCGGACCGGCCGCCGCGGGTCACTCCGCGGGCGGCTGCCCGGCCGCCTTGCGGGCGCGCTCCGCCAGACGGGTCATCCGGGTGCGGGCCGACTCCAGCTGCTCGGCCTCCTCGGCGGCCGGGCCGGGCTCGGCGGCCAGTTCGGTCCACAGGGCGAGCAGCTCGTGCCCGAGGTCCTGGCCGAGCAGCGGGTCGCGTACGGCGCGCCAGGCCGTCGCCGCGCTCTGGACGTTGCCGTAGGCGGCCTCCGCGTCGCCGGTACGGCGGCGGGCACGCACCAGGTCGACCGAGAGCCGGAAGGCGCGGAGCGGGTCACCGGCCAAGTAGGCGACGTACGCGGCCAGTTCTCCCAGGCGCAGCACCTCCGGGTGGTCCGGGCCCAGCGTCGTCGCGCCGTCTCCCAGGGCCTGCTCGGCGAGCGCGGAGGCGGCATCGATCCGCCCCTCCTTGACGGCGTCGCCGATGCGGGCCAGGGGCTCGGAGAGCGGGGTCGGCACGGCGGCGGGCTCGGGGACGTCATCGCCGAGCACCGCTTCGGCCACGGCGTCGAAGCCACGGGGCGGGGTGGGCTTGGGGTCGGGGTCGGACTCCTTGAACTGCGCCGGGCCGTCGGTGACCCGGGCCGTGCCGTCCATGACCGGCGGCGGGCCGAACGCGCCCGTGGGCGGCATGACCGTGCCCGGGGTGTGCGGGGGTTGCGGGATCGGCCGGGGCTCGGTGATCGGCTGCGGTTGCGGGATCGGCTGCGGCTGGGGGATCGGCTCGGGCACGGCGCGCAGGCGGAAGGTGGGCGCGGAGTCCGGTGTCGGCTCGTGCGTGTCCCGGGGGTGGGGAGCGGCGTGAGCGGGGCGCTCCTGTGGCTCCGTGCCGCGCGGGATCCGCAGGATCCGGGTGGCGCCGTCCGGGGTGGGCTCGGCGGTGCGGCCCGCGGCGGGGTCGCCGGTGGGGGCGTCGGCGGGGACAGCCGTGGGGGACGGGTTGGCGGTGAAGTGGCTGGAGCCGTCCGGATCGACCCGGAGCGGGACGACGTAGCCGATGCGCTCGTCGCGAATCGTGGCGAGGACGGAGCGGCCGGTGGCGAGGGCCATGCGGTGGAGGTGGTTCAGGACGCACTGCTGCGGTTCCTCGCCGGGCGCGGGGGCGAGCGGTGTCCCCCCGACCGTCACCGCGCCGGAACCCGGACCGCTTCCGCCCCCGGCGAAGACACGGACGTCGATCGGCGTCGCCGGAGACGCGCCGTGGCGCTGCGGTTCCGGCTGCTTCTCGCGGCTGAGTCGAGACATCGGTTCCCTCACTTGAACGCGTCCGCAAGATGGTGGCAGACCCTATCGCCGAGTCTCTCCGCTGCGCCTCGGTTCTCCGGTCACCGGGGTGTCACAGCCTCGTCCCAAGGCCCGGCCCCCGGTCACCGTACGCCCTCGGCGGCAGGGCAGGATCGAGGGAGGCGAGGGAGGGAGCAGGCATGCGGACGGGCGGGCAGCGGGGACCGGAGATCTGGATCCGCGGGCCGGTGGCGAGCGAGCCGCCCCGCCGTTTCTCGTGGGTCGGCGCGCACGGCGGGTCGGGGGTGTCGACCCTGGCGGCGGTGTACGGCGGTCAGGACTGCGGACGTGACTGGCCGGGTCCCGCCGATCCGCCGGCGGTGCTGCTGGTGGGCCGTACGCACGCGGCGGGCCTGGACGCGGTCGCCCGGGCCCTGGCGGACTTCCGGGACGGCGAGGTACCGCGAGGACTGGGTCTGGCGGGCGCCGTGCTCGTCGCGGACGCGCCGGGCCGGTTACCGCGTCCGCTCGCGCGGCGGATCGGGGAGGTGGAGGCGGCCGTCGGGGTGTACCGGGTGCCGTGGGTCTCCGACTGGCGGCTGGGCGACCTGGGTGGGGGGCCGCCGCGGGGGACGGAAGCGCTGGCGCGGCTGACGGGGGCGGGCCGCTGAGACCGGAGCCGCGGCAGCCGGCAGGGGCGGCCGCGGAGGCGGGGCCGTCCGGCGGCACAGCGGCGGGTTCCGGGCCTCCGCTGCGGCGGGCGGGCCCGGGCGACCACCGAGACCGGCTCGCCGGACGACCACCACGGCGGGCTCCAGGCCACCATCATGGCGGGATCCAGGCGGCCACTGCGGCAAGGCCGCCGAGCGACCACCGGGGCCGAGTTACGGGCGGCCCCCGCGGCAGGGCTGCCAGGGACGGGGAGTGGTGGAATGAACGGCTGTTGCATGCGGCTGCATAGGATGCCGGGCACCGGCTCGTCGTCGTACACCGCGGATCCCAGGGGGAATCTTGTCCCGTCGCTTCCTTTTCCTGCTCGGCAGCAGTCGCCGTGACGGCAACACCGAACTGCTGGCCCGCCGGGCCGCCGAGCAGCTGCCCGAGGACGTCGAGCAGCGCTGGATCAGCCTCGCCGAGCACCCGCTGCCGGACTTCGAGGACCGGCGGCACGGTACCGACGCCGCCCAGCCCGAGCACGAGAACGCCGTCCTGCTGCGCGAGGCCACCCTCGCCGCGACGGACCTGGTGATCGCCTCACCGCTGTACTGGTACTCGGTGACCACGCCGACCAAGCGCTATCTGGACCACTGGTCGGCCTGGCTGCGCACGCCGGGCGTCGACTTCCGGGCGGCGATGGCCGGGCGCGCCCTGTGGGGCGTCACCGCCCTCGCCACCGAGGCCGTGGTCGCCGGTCCGCTGATCGGCACGCTCAACCACTCGGCGGCGTACATGGGGATGCGCTTCGGCGGTGTGCTGCTCGGCAACGGCAGCAGGCCGGGCGACGTGCTGCACGACACCGAGGCGCTGGCCCGCGCCAAGACCTTCTTCGCGCAGGAGGCCCCGCTCGCCCGCTTCCCGTCCGGGGAGTGACGCTCAGGCGTTGATGTCCTTCGCCGTGAACCGCGCCCACGCCGCGGAGCCGAAGACGGCCGCGTACAGGGCCTGGAGGCCGAGGTTCCGTCTCAGGTCGTCCCAGAGGACCGGCTCGCGCATCAGGTCGGCGAAGGACAGCCAGTAGTGGGAGAAGAGGTACGGGTGCAGAGCGTCCAGCTGGGGTATCTGGTCGAGGATCTGCACCGTGATGAGCAGGCCTACGGTCGTCGCCATGGCGGCGATGCCGCTGTTGGTCAGCGTCGAGACGAACAGCCCGAGCGCCGCGATGCCGGTCAGTGAGGCGGCGACGGCGAGCGCGATCAGCAGCGCGCGGCCCAGTCCCTCGGTGAAGCCGATCCGGGTGCCGGAGATGGTGGTGAGGTCGCCGAGCGGGAAGAGCAGCGCCCCGACCGCCAGCGCCGACAGGGCGACCACCAGGGTGGCGGCCAGGCAGAACACCATGGTGGTGGCGTACTTGGTGAGCAGCAGCCGGGTCCGGCCGGCCGGGGCGACCAGCAGATAGCGCAGGGTGCCCGCGTTCGCCTCGCCGGCGATCGCGTCGCCCGCCACCACGCCCACCGCCATCGGCAGGAAGAACGGCAGGGTCGCGGCGAGCGCGGTGAAGACCAGGAACAGGCCGTTGTTGGTGACCTGGGCGATGAAGGCCGGACCCGCGCCGCCGCCCCCGCCGCCGGCCGGGGAGCCGTCGCCGGTCTCGATCTTCACGGCGATCCCGACCAGCACGGGCACCGCGGCCAGGACGCCCAGCAGGGCGAGGGTGCGCCAGCGCCGGAAGGTGGTGACCAGCTCGCTGCCCAAGAGACCGAGGGACCACAGGTGACTCGGTGTGCGCACGACCGGCGTGCCGGTCTCAGCCCGCGACATCGAACCCCTCCCCCGTGAGCGCCATGAACGCGTCCTCCAGCGAGGCCCGCTCGACGCCGAAGCCGCGCACCCGGACCCCTGCCTTCACCAACGCGGCGGTGAGGTCGGCGAGTTCCCCCTCGGGGGCCTCCCCGCTGACCCGTTCCTCCGCCACGACGACGTCGGCGACGCCTTTCTCCTTCAGCACCCGGGCCGCGTCCCCGGTGTCCGGGGTGGTCACGACCAGCCGGCCGCGCAGCCCGGCCGCGAGGTCCGTGACCGTGCCCTGGGTGATCAGCCGTCCCTTGGCCATGACCGCGGCATGAGTGCAGACCTGTTCGATCTCGTCGAGCAGGTGGGAGGAGACGAAGACGGTGGTGCCGTCGTCGGCCAGTTCCCGCACCAGGGTGCGGATCTCCCGCATGCCCTGCGGGTCGAGGCCGTTGGTCGGCTCGTCGAGGACGAGGAGCTTGCGGGGCTGGAGCAGGGCGGCGGCGAGGCCGAGGCGCTGCTTCATCCCCAGGGAGTACGCCTTGGCCTTCTTGCCGGCCGCCGCGGTGAGCCCCACCCGGTCGAGCGCCGCGGCGACCCGGGTCCGCCGGGTGCGCGGGTCGGCGGTGGGGTCGGCGGCGTCGTACCGCAGCAGGTTGTCGCGGCCGGAGAGGAAGCCGTACAGGGCCGGGCCCTCGATGAGGGCGCCGGTCTGCGGCAGTACGGCGCGGGCGGCCCCGGGCATGGGCCTGCCGAGCACCCGCGCCGTACCGGAGGTCGGCTCGATCAGGCCCATCAGCATGCGGATCGTGGTGGTCTTGCCCGATCCGTTCGGGCCGAGGAAGCCGAAGACACTGCCCGCGGGGACGGTCAGGTCCAGGGCGTCGACGGCGAGCTGTCCGCCGCGGTAGCGCTTGGTGAGGGCGCGGGTGACGATGACGTCGTCACCCGCGCCGTCCCCGTCCGGTGCCGTGGCGGGCGGTTCGCTCATGGACTCCCTCACTCAGGCCGAACTGCTCCGTGGTGCCGGTGCCGGTGCCGGCCTCCGTCCCGGTCCTATCGCTCCGACTCGGCGGCCTTCACCAGCGCCTCCTTGGTGACGGCACCGGCGTACACCGTGCCGTCGTCGGTGATCAGGGCGTTGATCAGGCGGGTCTTGAAGACCGTGCCGGAGCCGAAGTCGCCCTTCACCCGGTCGCCGAGGGAGTCGAGGAAGCCGCCCAGGTCGCCGCCGGCCGCGTCGCCGCTGGGGAGGCCGCCGGGGATGCCCGCGCCGCCGGTGTCGAGCACGGCGACGGAGGTCCACCCCTCGCCGATCACCTTCATCCCCTCGGAGCCCCCGGGGCCCCCGGTGTCCTTCCCGAAGCCCTCTTCGAGGCCCTTGGCCAGGTCTTCTTCCTCCTGGGGAGTGACCTGCCGCCCGGCCTGGCTCTCGCTCTCCTCGGTGACCCTGGCGCCCTTGGGCGGGGTGAAGTCGAACGTGGCGGCGGCGGGCTTGGCGTAGCTGATCTTGGTGAAGCCCGCGTCGACGACGGCGGCGCCGCCGCTCGCCGGGGTGAGGGTGAACTTCAGCGGCAGGCCGGTCTTCGCGTCCACCGCGATGCTGATCGCGCCGACCGTGGACCCGGACTGCCTGGGCTCGATGAGCAGCTTGTAGGCGTCCCGCCCGGCGACCTGCGCGGTTCCGTCGACGGTGACGGACGTGGTGTCGCCGACCGCCTTCAGGGCCTGGTCGGCGAAGTCCTTGGGCGTGGCGGGGGGTTCCGCGCTGTGCTGCCCGGCGTCGCCCGCGGTGCCGTGGAAGACCTCGTTGGAGGCGCTGTCGTAGCCCCAGACGTCCTTGCCGTTGTGGATGAGGCTGTACTCGGCGGCGTCCTCCAGCACCGACAGCTTCTGCCGGTCGGGGCCGTCGGCCGCGACGCGCAGGGTGTGGGTACCGGTCGCCAGTTCGGTGAGCTTGGCGGAGGGGTCGGCGGCGGAGCCGTCTCCCTCGCCACCGGGCGCGCCGGCGCCTCCGAGGGCGCCCTCCAGGCCGCCCAGGTCGGGCAGACCCAGGTCGGTGGTGATCTTCACCGTGCCGGACAGCCGCTGCACGTCCGACTCGGCGATCTTCTGTATGAGCTGCTCCGCGGTGATCTTCGGCAGATCGGGGCTGCCGGAGTCGGCGAGGGCGGGGACGAGCCCGATGGTTCCGGCCGCCACCCCCACCACCGCGACCGGAACGACGTACCGGGCGGCCTTGCGCCGCCGTGCGGTCGTGCTGTCGTCGGATTCGTACGGTGCCATGTGTGCCCTACCTCCGTCGTCGACCCGCCCATTCTCACCCGATTGGGTGAGTACTGGCTGTTTTTCCGTGCTTTCCCTCTGTGGTCTCCATCTGACCAAAAGCGGGCACGGCTTTCGTCAGACCGCGGAATCAACTCCGCGTACTGCTGGGGTATGACACGGGGGGCCGGGATCTCCCCCGACCCGTAGGGGTGACGGCCCCGGCAGGGGCCCTGACGCGGCTCAGCCCGCGCGGTGGACCACCGCGTCGCACAGCTCCTGGAGGGCCCGCTTGGCGTCGCACTCGGGCAGCGGGGCGAGCGCCGCGCGCGCCTCCTCGGCGTAGCGCACGGTGTCCCGGCGGGCCTGCTCCAGCGCGGGGTGCGCCCGCAGGGCCGCCAGTGCCCGGGCGTGCCGGGCGTCGTCGCTGAGGTCGGATTCCAGCAGCTCGCACAGGGCGAGGTCCTCGGCACGCCCGCCGCGCGCGGCCTGCTCACGCAGCCGCAGCACGGGCAGGGTGGCGATGCCCTCACGCAGGTCGGTGCCCGGCGTCTTGCCGGACTCGTGCGAGTCGGAGGCGATGTCGAGCACGTCGTCGGCGAGCTGGAAGGCGACGCCGAGGCGCTCCCCGTACTGGGTGAGGACGTTCACGGTCGACTCGTCGACGCCGGACATCATCGCGCCGAACCGGCAGGACACGGCCACCAGTGAGCCGGTCTTGCCGCCGAGCACGTCCAGGTAGTGATCGACCGGGTCGCGGCCGTCCTGCGGGCCCGCGGTCTCCAGGATCTGCCCGGTGACCAGCCGCTCGAAGGCCTCGGCCTGCACCCGGACCGCCTCGGGGCCGAGGTCGGCGAGGATGTGGGAGGCGCGGGCGAAGAGGAAGTCGCCGGTGAGCACGGCGACGGAGTTGCCCCAGCGGGTGTTGGCGCTGGGCACCCCGCGCCGTACGGCCGCCTCGTCCATCACGTCGTCGTGGTACAGCGTGGCCAGGTGGGTCAGCTCCACGACGACGGCGGAGGGCACCACGCCCGGCGCGTAGGGGTCGCCGAACTGCGCGGCGAGCATCACGAGCAGCGGCCGGAACCGCTTCCCGCCGGCCCGCACCAGGTGCTGCGCGGCCTCCGTGATGAACGGGACCTCGCTCTTGGTGGCTTCGAGCAACCCTTCCTCGACAGCCGCCAATCCGGCCTGGACATCGGCTTCCAGAGCCTGGTCCCGCACGCTCAGCCCGAACGGCCCGACGACGGTCACGAGGGGTCTCCTGTCTGCTGGTGTCTACTGGCGATTACGCGGTTTGTCGATACGTCGCTGCCTTCACTCAAGTCAGCGTATCCGGTCACGTTTCGATCACTGATGCCGCCCACGGTTACAGCACGGGCGGTATCGGACCACGCCCGGTATGTTTTTGATCAGGCCATAAGAACGGATATTCATCGACTTCCCCCTGCCGCCACGCTCAGTACTCCTCCTCGCCGGACGGGGTCGCGCCCATGCACATCCGTACGTCCTTCCCCTACGAGATCACTCACGAGGACGTCCGGATCCCGCTGCCGGACCGGACCCTCCTCTACGCGCGCGTGTGGCGCCCGCTGACGGACGAGCCCGTACCGGCGCTCCTCGAATACCTGCCGTACCGCCTGACCGACGGGACCGCGCCCCGCGACGCCCAGCGCCACCCCTGGTACGCGGGCCACGGCTACGCCTCCGTCCGGGTCGACATCCGCGGGTACGGCAACAGCGAGGGGCTGCCCGCGGACGAGGGCTCCGCGCGGGAGGCGGCCGACGGGGCCGAGCTGGTGCGCTGGCTGGCGGACCAGCCCTGGTGCGACGGCGGGGTCGGCATGTTCGGCATCTCCTGGGGCGGAGGCAACTCCCTCCGGATCGCGGCCCTCGCGCCCGAGCCGCTGAAGGCGGTCGTCACGGTCTGCGCCACGGACGACCGATACGACAACGACGCGCACTACCGGGGAGGTTCCGTCCTCGCGGAGGACATGCACGCACGGGCGGCCGCGCTGCTCGCCCTGGCCTGCCGCCCGCCGGACCCGCGGTACGCCGGCGAGGGCTGGCGGGAGCTGTGGCTGCGGCGCCTGGAGGCGGTCGAGCCCTTCGCGGACACCTGGCTGGCCCACCAGACGCGGGACGCCTACTGGCGGCACGGCAGCGTCCGCGAGGACCACGGCGCGATCCGGGCGGCCGTGCTCGCGGTGGGCGGCTGGCACGACCCGCACCGCGACACCGTGCTCCGCCTGGTCGAGCACCTGCCCGCCGACCGCGTCCGCGGCCTGATCGGACCCTGGTCCCACCAGTACCCCGACCGGGGTCTGCCGCCCGGCCCGGCCATCGGCTTCCTCCAGGAGACCCTGCGCTGGTGGGACCACTGGCTGAAGGGGGCGGACACCGGCGTCCTGGACGAGCCCCCGCTGCGCGCGTACGTCAGCGACTCCCACCGCCCGGCCACCACCTACCCCGCGCTGCCCGGACGCTGGGTCGGGGAGCCCGCCTGGCCGTCCCCGAACGTGACGCCGATCACGTACGCCCTCCAGGGCGCCCCCGTCCTCGTACGGTCCCCCCTGCGCACCGGCCTCGACGCCGGCCGGTTCCGCCCCCTCGGCGACGACGCCGACCTGCCGCCCGACCAGCGGGAGGAGGACGCGCGCTCGGCCTGCTTCGAGTTCGCGGTGGCGGAGCAGACCTGGGTGCTGGGGCGGCCCCGGGTGCGGCTGCGGCTGACCTGCGAGGTGCCGCGCGGGCAGGTGATCGCCCGGCTCTGCGACGTGGCCCCGGACGGCGCGTCGACGCTGGTCACCCGGGGTGTGCTGAACCTCTCGGCGCGCCGCGGCCCGGACCGCGCGGTGCCGTGGGAGCCGGGGGCGACGGAGGACGTGCTGTTCGGGCTGGACGGCATCGGCCACGCCTTCCCGCCCGGCCATCGCATCCGGCTCGCCGTCTGCTCCGCGTACTGGCCGTGGCTCTGGCCGCAGCCGGACACGGCGGCCGGGTTCACCCTGGACCCGGCGGGCAGCACCCTCGAACTGCCGGTCCGCGCGCGTGGCGCCGCGGAGACGATCGTCTTCGAGGAGCCCGAGCAGGCCCCGCCGCTGGGGGTCAGCGTCCCCGCGACGCTGGACGAGCCCCGTCCGGGGCGGCTGGTGGTGCGGGACGTGGCCAGGGGCGAGTGGCGCCTGGAGAGCACCCCCGGGCAGGACGGCGTCCGTATGCACCCGGACGGACTGGAGCTGACCGAGAAGGCGACGGAGACCTGCGTGATCCGCGAGGACGATCCGCTCTCCGCCCGCGTCCGCTCCGACCGGTCGGTCCGGCTGCACCGGCCGGAACCGGCCTGGGACACGACCGTGCGCACCCACTCGGAGCTGAGCTGCGACGCCCAGTCCTTTCTGTCCGTGAATGAGGTGATATGCACGGAAGGCGGAGAGGTGGTCTTCCATCGCACCTGGGAGAAGCGGATCCCACGGACCGCGGGCTGACGGGAAGTTGACACACCTTGAGAGGATTGCCCGTTTTTGCGGCTCTTGTGCTCACGCGTGAGTTGGCTCACGAGGGCTCGGTCACATCCTCCTCACAGCTCTCTCCGAATTCCTCGTCCCGCACCGCCAGTTGAGCCGCACCGGCCGTAATGGATCAAGTGCCTCATACACGGTGATCACGGCCAACGGGCGCGATAGGTGATTTCGCTACTTGTTCCGGACACCGGCTCTCGCATACGTTCCCGCTCCGTCGGGCGGACGCCGAATCCTGCCACCGCCCGCGTCACCCATCCGCGAACTCACTCGTACGGCAGGAGCGGGGGACCCAGGTAAGACGCCGGTCCGGGCATCGTCCCGGAACGGCTTGGGGTGAAGCCGTGCGCCCAGGCGCGCGGCCGGGCATCTTCCGGCCCGAACCCGACAGCTCACCTCGCAGGCGTCGGAGAGGACATTCGCCATGCCTGCACAGGGCCAGCCCGTCAACAGCCGCTCGACCCAGAGCCGCCGCCGCACCCGCCTCGCCCGCACCCTCGCCGTCGCCGGCACCGGTGCCGCCGTGCTCGCGCTGCCGCTGCTCGGCGCGACCACCGCCGCCGCGGCCACCCCGGCCGCGACGACCGCCGCGACGGCGTACCCCAACAACCTCGACGGCTGGATCCGCCAGGCCCTGTCGGTCATGTCCCAGCACGGGATCCCCGGCAGCTACGACGGCATCTACCGCAACATCATGCGCGAGTCCTCCGGCAACCCGCAGGCCATCAACCTGTGGGACTCCAACGCCGCCGCGGGCACCCCCTCCAAGGGCCTGCTCCAGGTCATCGACCCCACCTTCGCCGCGTACCACGTGCCCGGCACGGCCTACGACCCGTACGACCCGGTCGCGAACATCGTCGCCGCCTGCAACTACGCGGCCGACCGCTACGGCTCCATCGACAACGTCTTCGGCGCGTACTGAGCCACGAACTCCGCCTCACCGTAGAGCCGTTCGAGGACGGCGGCGATGCCGTCGTCCTCGTTCGACAGGGTCACCTCGTCGGCCACCGCCTTGAGTTCGGGGTGGGCGTTGGCCATCGCCACGCCGTGGGCGGCCCAGTCGAACATGGGGATGTCGTTGGGCATGTCCCCGAAGGCGAGAGTGTCCTCGGGGCGCAGCCCCAGGTGCTCGGCGGCCAGCGCCAGGCCGGTCGCCTTGGTGATGCCGCACGGCTGCAGCTCCACCGTCCCCGGCCCCGACATGGTGACGGTCGCGAGTGAGCCGACCACCGCGCGGGCCACGCCCGCCAACTCGTCGTCACTCAGCGACGGATGCCGCAGCAGCACCTTGCTGATGGGCTCGCCCCACAGGTCACCGCGCCGCCCGACCCGCACCGCGGGAAGCGTGGGGTGCGGCATCCGGTAGCCCGGCTCGATCAGTGTCAGCCCGTCGGTCCCGTCCTGGTCGACCGCCGCGTACACCTGCCCCACCTCGGCCTCGATCTTGCCGAGCGCGGTTTCCGCCAGCTCCCGGTCCAGGGTCACGGACCACAGCAGCCGGTCCGCGCCCACGTCGTACAGCTGCGCCCCCTGCCCGCACACCGCCAGCCCCGTGCCGCCCAGGTCCTCCAGCAGCGGACGCACCCGCGGGGCCGGCCGTCCGGTCACCACCAGATGCCGGGCGCCGGCCGCCGCCAGCCGGGCGAGGGCGGCGCGCGACCGGTCGGAGACCGTGTCGTCGCCGCGCAGCAGGGTGCCGTCGAGGTCGGTGGCGATGAGGGAGTACGCGGCGGTGCGCGCGGCATATGCGGTGGGAGGGGCCATGATCAGAGAATACGGACCGCGCGCCCGCCCCGCTCGCCCTCAACTCCCTTCCCGCCGTCCGGTTTTCACCCCCACGTGGTTCTTCCGTGGCCGTCTTCGGCGTGGACCGCCCGGGCTGGGAGGTCGAGGCCACCGAGGCCGCCAACCCGCCCCAGCGGATCCGGGAGTTCCCGGGGTGGCAGGGGGCGGTGGAGGACGTTTGGCGGCATGACCGGCATTCTGGGCACTGCCCAAACCGGGATCACCGCCGTAACGTGTGGCGCGACCGCATGGACCGCGCGTACGAAAGTGAGGCAGTACCCCATGCCCCCCTTCGATGTCCCCGAGGGCGACCCCTTCGGTCCGCACAACCTTCCGTACGGCGTGTTCTCGCCCGCCGGTTCCGAGCAGCGGACCGTCGGCGTCCGGCTCGGCGACCATGTGCTCGACGCGGGCGCGGCGGCCCTGGCGCTCGGCTCCCCGTACGCCTCGCTGCTCGCCCGGCCCACGCTGGGCCCGCTGCTCGCGGCCGGCCGCACCGCCTGGTCGGACGTCCGGCGCGCGCTCACCGCCTGGGTGACCGTGCCCTCCCACCGCGAGACCGTCGCGCCGCTGATGCACCCCCTGTCGTCGGTGACCCTGCATCTGCCCTTCGAGGTCGCCGACTACGTCGACTTCTACGCCTCGGAGAACCACGCCCGCAACGTCGGCCGGATGTTCCGCCCGGACGCCCCCGACTCGCTCACCCCCAACTGGAAGCACCTGCCGATCGGCTATCACGGCCGCTCCGGCACGGTCGTGGTCTCCGGCACCGAGATCATCCGCCCGTCGGGCCAGCGCAAGGCCCCCGCCGATCCCGCCCCGGTCTTCGGGCCGTCCGTCCGCCTGGACATCGAGGCGGAGGTCGGCTTCGTCGTCGGCGTGCCCTCGCGGATGGGCCACCCGGTGGCGCTGGGCGACTTCCGGGAGCACGTCTTCGGGCTGTGCCTGCTCAACGACTGGTCGGCGCGGGACGTCCAGGCCTGGGAGTACGTGCCCCTCGGCCCGTTCCTCGGCAAGTCCTTCGCCACCTCCGTGTCCGCGTGGATCACCCCGCTGGACGCCCTGGAGGACGCCCGGGTCGCGCCCCCGGAGCGCACCCACGAGCTGCTGCCCTACCTCGACGACGCCGACGAGGAGCCCGGCGGCTACGACCTGCGCATCTCCGTCGCCGTCAACGGCCACGTGGTCTCCGAGCCGCCCTTCTCCACCATGTACTGGACCGCGGCCCAGCAGCTCGCCCATATGACCGTCAACGGCGCCTCCCTGCGCACCGGCGACCTCTACGGTTCCGGCACCGTCAGCGGCCCCGAACCCGCCCAGCGCGGCTCCCTGCTGGAGCTGACCTGGAACGGCCGCGACCCGCTCGACCTGCCCGACGGCAAGCGCACCTTCCTGGAGGACGGCGACACGGTCACCCTGACGGCCTGGGCACCGGGTCCGGGCGGGGCCCGGGTGGGGCTGGGCGAGGTGACGGGGACGATCGTTCCCGCCTGAACCACCTTGTCCGACGGGCCGGTTGGGCCCTGGAAGGGTGACTTCCGGTAACGCGTCGGTCCGGGCGCTGACTCCGGGCCCCGCCCGCCGTCATACTGGCGGCGGGCGCAGTGCGCGACGCCGGCGCGGTATGCGGACGGCGCGCGCCCGCGCCGCGCCACCCGTACCGCCCGAAGCCGACCCTCACTCCAGATCCGGAGCCCGTGGCATGACCGTCTGCCTGCTCCTGCTGAGCGTCCTCGCCCTGACGGCCGCCGTGCCGGTCCCCCGCGCGCTGACCCGCGCCGCCTGGCCCGAACGGGAGCCGGTGGTGGCGCTGTGGGTGTGGCAGTGCCTGGTCGCCACCGTCCTGCTGTGCTGTCTGACCGCGCTGACACTCGGTGCGGCGGCCGTCTTCCAGACCGTCCGCGACCAGGTCTTCGCCCCGGCCCCGCCCGCCGTCACCGCCGCCTACGACCTGTCCGCCGCGCCGCCCTGGGCCGCCGCGCTCACCCTGCTGCTGGCCTGCGGAGCCGCCTGGACCACCGCGATGCTCGGGCGGGAACTGGTCGAGACTCGCCGCCGGCGCGGCCAGGCCCGCGCCCACCTGCGCGAACGTGCCCCCGACCTGCCCGCCGGGCTGCCGGCCGGGCGCGGGCCGCTCCTGGTCCTGGAGGACGAGTACCCGGACGCCTGGTGGCTGCCGGGCCACCCGGCGCAGTTGGTCGTCACCACCGGCGCCCTGCACCGGCTCACCGACCACCAGCTCGACGCCGTCCTCACGCACGAGCGCGGTCACGCCCGGGCCCGCCACGACTGGCTGCTGCATCTGTCGACCGCCCTGGCCACCGGCTTCCCGCGCGTCCCGCTGTTCGCCCACTTCTGCGACCAGACGCACCGGCTGGTGGAGCTGGCCGCCGACGACACCGCCTCCCGGCGCTGTGGTCACCTCACCACCGCGCTCGCCCTGATCGAGCTGAACCAGCACCGGGGTGTGCTGTCCTGCGCCTCCAGTCACCGGCTGCTCGGCGAGCGCGTCGACCGGCTGCTGGAGCCGCCGCCCCGGCTGGGCCGCCGCCACCGGGCCCTGACGACGACGGTGGCGGCCCTGGTGCCCCTGCTGCCACTGCTGATCACCTTCGCGCCGGGGCTGACGGCACTCAGCTGAGTCCCGCGCCCGTGCTCAGCCCTGCGTCCAGTCCGGCTCCGGCTCCTCGTCGGGCCAGTCGTGCGGGCCGAAGGGGTCCTCGGGCTCGTGACCGGTGGCCGCTGCCGGGGGCGTGTCGGCGCTCGCGGGCGCCGGAGCCTGGGCCGGGTCCTGGGCCCGGGCCGACGGACCGTCCAGATCGGCGAGCACCGCGAGGACGCCCTCGCCGTACGTCGCCAGCTTCTTCTCGCCGACGCCGCTGATCCCGCCCAGCTCGCGCACCGAGGTCGGCCACACGGTGGCGATCTCCCGCAGGGTCGCGTCATGGAAGATCACATACGCCGGGACACCCTGCTCCCTGGCCTGCTCGGCCCGCCAGGCGCGCAGCGCCTCGAAGGCCGGCACCAGCTCCGCGGGCAGCTCGGCGGCGGCGGCCGCCTTCGGCTTGCGCTCACCGCGCCCGGAGGACGCCGACGCCTTCACGGTCACCGGCTTCTTCGGCTCCTTGCGCAGCGGCACCTCCCGCTCCCGGCGCAGCACCGTCCCGCTGGCCTCGGTCAGCACCAGCGTGCCGTAATCCCCCTCGACCGCGAGCAGGCCCTGTGCCAGCAACTGCCGGATGACGCCCCGCCATTCGCCCTCGGTCAGCTCGTCGCCGATGCCGAACACGGACAGCTGGTCGTGGTCGAACTGGATCACCTTGCCGGTGCGCTTGCCCAGCAGGATGTCGATGATCTGCACCGCGCCGAACTTCTGCCCGCGCTCCCGCTGCAACCGCACCACCGTCGAGAGCACCTTCTGCGCGGCGACCGTGCCGTCCCAGGTCTCCGGCGGGGTCAGGCAGGTGTCGCAGTTGCCGCAGCCGTTCGGGGCCGGTTCCTGGCCGAAGTAGGCGAGCAGCTGGCCTCGCCGGCACTGGGCGGTCTCGCACAGCGCGAGCATCGCGTCGAGGTGGGCCTGGGCCCGCCGCCGGAAGGCCTCGTCGCCCTCGCCGGACTGGATCAGCTTGCGCTGCTGGATCACGTCGTTGAGGCCGTACGCCATCCAGGCCGTGGACGGCAGTCCGTCGCGCCCCGCGCGACCCGTCTCCTGGTAGTACCCCTCCACCGACTTCGGCAGGTCCAGGTGGGCGACGAACCGGACGTCCGGCTTGTCGATGCCCATGCCGAAGGCGATGGTCGCGACCACCACCAGGCCGTCCTCGCGCAGGAAGCGGGACTGGTGGGCGGCGCGCGTGCCCGCGTCCAGGCCCGCGTGGTACGGCACCGCCTCGATGCCGTTGCGGGAGAGGAACTCCGCCGTCTTCTCGACCGAGTTGCGCGACAGGCAGTACACGATGCCCGCGTCGCCCGGGTGCTCCTCGCTCAGGAAGCTCAGCAGCTGTTTCTTCGGGTCGGCCTTCGGCACGATCCGGTACTGGATGTTGGGCCGGTCGAAGCTCGCCACGAAGTGCCGGGCCGCCGGCATGTTCAGCCGCTGGGTGATCTCCTGGTGCGTGGCATGGGTGGCCGTCGCCGTGAGGGCGATCCGCGGGACGTCCGGCCAGCGCTCGCCGAGCAGGGAGAGGGCCAGATAGTCGGGGCGGAAGTCGTGTCCCCACTGGGAGACACAGTGCGCCTCGTCGATCGCGAAGACGGAGATCTTGCCACGGGAGAGCAGGTCCAGCGTGGCCTCCACGCGGAGCCGCTCCGGGGCCAGATAGAGCAGGTCCAGCTCGCCCGCCAGGAACTCCGCCTCGACGACCCGCCGCTCGCCGAAGTCCTGCGTGGAGTTGATGAACCCGGCCCGCACGCCGAGCGCCCGCAACGCGTCCACCTGGTCCTGCATCAGCGCGATCAGCGGGGAGACGACCACTCCCGTGCCCGGTCTGACCAGGGCCGGGATCTGGTAGCACAGCGACTTGCCACCACCGGTCGGCATGAGCACCACGGCGTCACCGCCGGCCACCACATGCTCGATGACGGCTTCCTGCTCGCCGCGGAAGGCCTCGTACCCGAAGACCCTGTGCAGCGTGGCCAGCGTCTCGGTCTGTGTCACTGCCATCTCGGCGATACCGCCCGTCCCGCCCATCGTCGTGCCCCCCGTACGTCGTCCCTCGACCACTGCCTCCACGATAGGGGGCCGCGCCGACAGCCCCGGAAGTTATCCACAGGCACCGTGCGTATCACGTCAGGGACACGATCACCGTTCACACGTTCGCGGGAGACCTGCGTTTCCGGTGGACAGTCGAATGCGCCGGCGAGACGCCGTCCTCATGGGAGCACTGATGAGCGGCGCGCCTCCGCACACGGAAACTGATCGGCGGGAGCCTGCTCTTCGGAGTCTCCGGGAGTCCGCCCGGGCCGGCATCCCCCACTACCGGCGGGTCGAAAACGAGAGGGGGCGTGCGGCGGTGCACGTCTTCGAGCTGGAGCCCGCCACGGGCGCCTGCGCCAGTATCGGCATCCTGCCGGGAGCGGATGAAGGTGGACGTCCCGTTCCCCCGCGGACCTGGTCCTCACGCAGGTCGGACGCTCCGGGACAGGGGACAGCAGGCAGTCC
Organism: Streptomyces sp.; assembly: GCF_035645055.1. Taxonomy (GTDB): domain Bacteria; phylum Actinomycetota; class Actinomycetes; order Streptomycetales; family Streptomycetaceae; genus Streptomyces. The sequence continues at coordinate 66,753 of NZ_DASQNH010000012.1, forward strand.
GTACACCGCTGCCCGGCACCTATGACGGGGCCGGGCAGCAGCCGTGTGCGGCGTGCGTCAGCGCACGAACACCCCCGCCTGACCCGCCAGGTCCAGGAAGTACTGCGGTGCCACACCGAGCACCAGCGTCACCGCCACGCCCGCCGTGATCGCCGTGATGGTCAGCGGCGAGGGCACGGCGACCGTCGGGCCCTCGGGCCGGGGCTCGCTGAAGAACATCAGCACGATCACCCGGATGTAGAAGAAGGCCGCGATCGCCGAGGAGATCACACCGACCACCACCAGCGGGGCCGCGCCGCCCTCCGCCGCCGCCTTGAACACGGCGAACTTGCCCGCGAACCCGGAGGTCAGCGGAATGCCCGCGAAGGCCAGCAGGAACACCGCGAAGACCGCCGCGACCAGCGGGGACCTGCGCCCCAGCCCGGCCCACTTGGACAGGTGCGTCGCCTCACCACCCGCGTCCCTCACCAGGGTGACGACCGCGAACGCGCCGATCGTCACGAAGGAGTAGGCGCCCAGGTAGAAGAGGACCGAGGAGACACCGTCCGGCGTGGTCGCGATGACACCCGCGAGGATGAATCCCGCGTGCGCGATCGACGAGTACGCCAGCAGCCGCTTGATGTCGGTCTGGGTGATCGCGACGATCGCGCCGCCCAGCATCGTGACGATCGCCACGCCCCACATCACCGGCCGCCAGTCCCAGCGCAGGCCGGGCAGGACGACGTAGAGGATGCGCAGCAGCGCGCCGAACGCGGCCACCTTGGTCGCCGCCGCCATGAACCCGGTCACCGGGGTCGGTGCGCCCTGGTACACGTCCGGGGTCCACATGTGGAACGGCACCGCGCCCACCTTGAACAGCAGACCCATCACGATCAGCGCGGCGCCGGTCAGCAGCAGCGCGTCGTTGCCCATGGTGTTCGCCAGGGCGGGGGTGACGTCGGTGACCGTGCCGTCGACGACCCGTGCGATCGTGCCGTACGACATGGAGCCCGCGTAGCCGTACAGCAGGGCGATGCCGAACAGGGTGAAGGCTGAGGCGAACGCGCCGAGCAGGAAGTACTTCACCGCGGCCTCCTGCGACATCAGCCGCTTGCGCCGGGCCAGCGCGCACAGCAGATACAGCGGGAGGGAGAAGACCTCCAGGGCCACGAACAGCGTCAGCAGGTCGTTGGCCGCCGGGAAGAGGAGCATGCCGCCGACCGCGAAGAGGAGCAGCGGAAACACCTCGGTGGTGGTGAACCCGGCCTTCACCGCGGCCTTCTCGCTGTCGCTGCCGGGCACGGAGGCGGCCTGCGCGGCGAAGGAGTCGACCCGGTTGCCGTGCGCCGCCGGGTCCAGGCGCCGCTCGGCGAAGGTGAACAGGCTGACCAGCGCGACCAGCAGAATGGTGCCCTGGAGGAACAGGGCCGGACCGTCGACCGCGATCGCGCCCATCGCCGCGATCCGGGCCTTCGTGGTGCCGTATCCGTCGGCGGCGAGCGCGACGACCGCGGCGAAGGCGGCGGCGAGGCCGACGACGGAGACGAACATCTGCGCGTAGTACCGGGACTTGCGCGGCACGAACGCCTCGACGAGCACGCCGGCGATCGCCGCGCCGATGACGATCAGCATGGGCGCCAGTTGCCCGTACTCGATCTTCGGCGCGTCGATCTTCGAGATCGGGTCGGCCGCGGTGGCCGCCGTTGTCCACAGGCTGTGGACGGCTGATGCGCTCACTTGGCCGCCTCCACCTCGGGCTGGGGGTCCTTCTTCTGTACGTCCGACATGGTCTGCTCGACCGCCGGGTTGACGATGTCCGTGACCGGCTTCGGGTAGACGCCCAGCACGATCAGCAGCGCGATCAGCGGGGCGACGACCACCAGCTCACGCACCCGGAGGTCGGGCATCGCGGACACCTCCGGCTTCACCGGGCCCGTCATCGTCCGCTGGTAGAGGACGAGGGTGTAGAGCGCGGCGAGCACGATGCCGAGGGTGGCGATGACGCCGATCACCGGATAGCGCGCGAAGGTGCCGACCAGGACCAGGAACTCGCTCACGAACGGGGCGAGTCCGGGCAGTGACAGGGTCGCCAGGCCGCCGATCAGGAACGTGCCGGCCAGCACCGGGGCGACCTTCTGCACTCCGCCGTAGTCGGCGATGAGCCGCGAGCCGCGCCGGGAGATCAGGAAGCCCGCCACCAGCATCAGCGCGGCGGTCGAGATGCCGTGGTTGACCATGTACAGGGTGGCGCCGGACTGTCCCTGGCTGGTCATCGCGAAGATGCCCATGATGATGAAGCCGAAGTGGGAGATCGACGCATAGGCGATCAGCCGCTTGATGTCCCGCTGGCCGACCGCGAGCAGCGCCCCGTAGATGATGCTGATCAGGGCCAGGACGAGGATCGCGGGCGTCGCCCACTTGCTGGCCTCCGGGAACAGCTGGAGGCAGAAGCGGAGCATCGCGAAGGTGCCCACCTTGTCGACGACCGCGGTGATGAGGACGGCGACCGGGGCGGTGGACTCCTGCATGGCGTTGGGCAGCCAGGTGTGCAGCGGCCACAGTGGCGCCTTCACCGCGAAGGCGAAGAAGAAGCCGAGGAACAGCCAGCGTTCGGTGCTGGTCGCCATGTCCAGCTCGCCGCTCGCGCGCGCCTGCGCGATCTCCGTGAGCGAGAAGTTCCCGGCGACCACGTACAGCCCGATCACCGCGGCCAGCATGATCAGACCGCCGGCCAGGTTGTAGAGCAGGAACTTCACCGCCGCGTACGACCGCTGCGTGGCCGCCGCCTGCTCCCCGTGCTCGTGGGCACGGTCCCCGAAGCCGCCGATGAGGAAGTACATCGGGATGAGCATGGCTTCGAAGAAGATGTAGAAGAGGAAGACGTCGGTGGCCTCGAAGGAGAGGATCACCATCGCCTCGACGGCCAGGATCAGCGCGAAGAAGCCCTGGGTGGGCCGCCACCGCTTGCTGCCGGTCTCCAGCGGGTCGGCGTCGTGCCAGCCCGCGAGGATGATGAACGGGATGAGCAGGGCCGTCAGCGCGATCAGCGCGACCGCGATGCCGTCCACGCCCAGCTCGTAGCGGACTCCGAAGTCCGCGATCCACGAGTGGGACTCGGTGAGCTGGTAGCGGTCGCCGTCCGGGTCGAAGCGGACCAGGACGGTGATCGCGAGGGCGAGGGTGGCGAGCGAGACGAGCAGCGCCAGCCACTTGGCGGCGGTGCGCCGCGCGGCCGGGACGGCGGCCGTGGCCACCGCCCCGAGCGCCGGGAGCGCCGCCGTCACTGTCAGCAGGGGAAAGGACATCGGTATCAGACCGCCCTCATCAGCAGGGTCGCGGCGACCAGGATCGCCGCACCGCCGAACATCGAGACCGCGTACGACCGCGCGAAGCCGTTCTGCAGGCGGCGCAGCCGTCCGGAGAGGCCGCCGACCGAGGCCGCCGTGCCGTTGACGACTCCGTCGACCAGGGTGTGGTCGACGTACACCAGGGACCGGGTCAGGTGCTCGCCGCCGCGGACCAGGACGACATGGTTGAAGTCGTCCTGGAGCAGGTCGCGGCGGGCGGCCCGGGTGAGCAGGGATCCGCGCGGGGCGACGGCCGGGACCGGGCGGCGGCCGTACTGCGCCCAGGCGATCGCGACGCCGATCACCATGCACGCCACGGTGGCGCCGGTGACCACACCCGCGCTGATCGGCGGGTGGCCGTGGTCGTGCCCGGTGATGGGCTCCAGCCAGTGGACGAACCGGTCGCCGATGCTGAAGAACGCGCCGCCCGCGACCGATCCGACCGCCAGCAGGATCATCGGGACCGTCATGACCTTGGGCGACTCGTGCGGGTGCGGTTCGGCGCGCTCGCCGTGCGTCTCGGCGGCGGGCTCGACGCTCGGCTCCGCCGGGGACGGCGTCGGCGCGTTGCGCCAGCGCTCCTCGCCGAAGAACGTCATCAGCATCACGCGCGTCATGTAGTACGCCGTGATGGCCGCACCGAGCAGGGCGCAGCCGCCCAGGATCCAGCCCTCGGTGCCGCCCTTGGCGAACGCCGCCTCGATGATCTTGTCCTTGGAGAAGAAGCCGGACAGGCCCGGGAAGCCGATGATCGCGAGGTAGCCGAGGCCGAAGGTGACGAAGGTGACCGGCATGTACTTGCGCAGGCCGCCGTAGCGGCGCATGTCGACCTCGTCGTTCATGCCGTGCATGACGGAACCGGCGCCGAGGAACAGCCCGGCCTTGAAGAAACCGTGCGTCACCAGGTGCATGATCGCGAAGACATAGCCGATCGGGCCGAGACCGGCGGCCAGCACCATGTAGCCGATCTGCGACATGGTCGAGCCGGCCAGCGCCTTCTTGATGTCGTCCTTCGCGCAACCGACGATCGCACCGAAGAGCAGGGTGACCGCGCCGACGATGGTGACGACGAGCTGGGCGTCGGGGGCCGCGTTGAAGATGGCGCCGGAGCGGACGATCAGGTAGACGCCGGCGGTGACCATGGTCGCGGCGTGGATGAGGGCCGAGACCGGGGTCGGGCCCTCCATCGCGTCCCCGAGCCAGGACTGGAGCGGCACCTGGGCGGACTTGCCGCAGGCGGCGAGCAGCAGCATCAGGCCGATGCCGGTGAGCGTGCCCTCGGAGGTCTCGCCCACGCTGTTCAGCACCGGCCCGAAGGCGAAGGTGCCGAACGTGGTGAACATCAGCATGATCGCGATCGACAGGCCGACGTCGCCGACCCGGTTGACCAGGAACGCCTTCTTCGCGGCCGTGGCGGCGCTGGGCTTGTGCTGCCAGAAGCCGATCAGCAGGTAGGAAGCGAGACCGACGCCCTCCCAGCCGACGTACAGCAGCAGGTAGTTGTCGGCGAGGACGAGCAGCAGCATCGCCGCGAGGAACAGGTTCAGGTAGCCGAAGAAGCGGCGGCGCCGCTCGTCGTGCTCCATGTACCCGATCGAGTAGAGGTGGATCAGTGAGCCGACACCGGTGATCAGCAGGACGAACGTCATCGACAGCTGGTCGAGGCGGAAGGCGACGTCCGCCTGGAAGCCCTCGACCGGGATCCAGCTGAACAGGTGCTGGGTGACCGTGCGGTGCTCGGCGTCCTTGCCCAGCAGGTCGGCGAAGAGGACCGCGCCGAGGGCGAAGGAGACGAACGCCAGCAGCGTGCCGATCCAGTGGCCGACGGCGTCGAGCCGCCGACCGCCGCACAGCAGGACGGCCGCTCCGAGCAGGGGCGCCGCGATCAGCAGCGCAATCAAGTTCTCCACTTCAGCGACCCCTTAGAGCTTCATCAGGCTGGCGTCGTCGACCGAGGCCGAGTGGCGGGCACGGAACAGCGACACGATGATCGCGAGCCCGACCACGACCTCCGCGGCGGCGACGACCATCGTGAAGAAGGCGATGATCTGGCCGTCCAGGTTGCCGTGCATCCGGGAGAAGGCGACGAACGCGAGATTGCAGGCGTTGAGCATCAGCTCCACGCACATGAACAGCACGATCGCGTTCCGCCGGATCAGCACGCCGGTGGCGCCGATCGCGAACAGCAGGGCCGCGAGATACAGATAGTTGACGGGACTCACTTCGACGCCTCCTCGGTCCGCTTGAAGGCCGCCGGCTCGGTCCCGGTCCGCTCCAGGCGCTCCTCGGCGCGCTGTTCCAGCGCCCGCAGGTCGTTCAGCGCCTCGGCGGAGACGTCCCTGATCTGGCCGCGCTCGCGCAGCGTCTTGTTGACGGTCAGCTCCGACGGGGTGCCGTCGGGCAGCAGGCCCGCGATGTCCACCGCGTTGTGCCGGGCGTAGACACCCGGGGCGGGCAGCGGCGGGAGGTGCTTGCCCTCGCGGACGCGCTGTTCGGCCAGTTCCCGCTGGGTCCTGGCCCGCTCGGTGCGCTCGCGGTGGGTGAGCACCATGGCGCCGACGGCGGCCGTGATCAGCAGGGCGCCGGTGAGTTCGAAGGCGAAGACGTACTTGGTGAAGATCAGGGCCGCCAGGCCCTCCACGTTGCCGCCCGCGTTGGCCGTGCCGAGACCGCCCCACTCCGTGAGCGAGGCGTTGCCGATGCCGGCGATCAGCAGGACGCCGAAGCCGAGGCCGCACAGCAGGGCCAGCCAGCGCTGGCCCTTGAGGGTCTCCTTCAGGGAGTCCGCCGCGGTGACGCCGACCAGCATCACCACGAACAGGAACAGCATCATGATCGCGCCGGTGTAGACGACGATCTGCACGATGCCCAGGAAGTAGGCGCCGTTGGCGAGGTAGAACACCGCGAGGACGATCATCGTGCCGGCCAGGCAGAGCGCGCTGTGCACGGCCTTCTTCATGAAGACGGTGCACAGGGCGCCGATCACCGCGACCGTGCCGAGGACCCAGAACTGGACGGCCTCTCCGGTGGAGGTGGAGTAGGCGGCGAGCTGCGTGGTCATCGGCCGATCACCTTCTCCGAGGCCGGTTCGGTCCCGCCGAAGGTGGAGTCGGCCTCCTGGACGACCTCGCCCTTGGAGTGGGCGACCTGGCGCTCGGTGCCGGGCGCGGCCTCCGTCACCAGGCCCCGGTAGTAGTCCTGCTCGTCCATCCCCGGGTAGATGGCGTGCGGAGTGTCGACCATGCCTTCGTCGAGTCCGGCCAGCAGCTGTTCCTTGGTGAAGATGAGGTTGGCGCGGCTGGAGTCGGCCAGCTCGAACTCGTTGGTCATGGTCAGCGCGCGCGTGGGGCACGCCTCGATGCACAGGCCGCACAGGATGCAGCGGGCGTAGTTGATCTGGTACACCCGCCCGTACCGCTCGCCCGGGCTGTAGCGCTCCTCGTCGGTGTTGTCCGCGCCCTCCACGTAGATGGCGTCGGCGGGGCAGGCCCAGGCGCACAGCTCGCAGCCGACGCACTTCTCCAGGCCGTCCGGATGGCGGTTGAGCTGGTGCCGTCCGTGGAAGCGGGGAGCGGTGGTCTTCTTCTGCTCCGGGTACTGCTCGGTGAGCCGCTTCTTGAACATGGCCTTGAAGGTCACGCCGAAGCCGGCCACGGGGTTCTGGAAACCGGGCTTGGTCTCCTTCGGCTCCTCAGCCATCGGACGCCTCCTTTCCATCCAGCGATCCGTCACTCTGAGTATCGGGTCCGCCACTGACAATCAGCTCCCGCTCACGGCGCGAGTGGCGCCGCGGCACCGGCGGCAGCTCCTGGCCCGGCATCGGCGGCACGGGGAATCCGCCCGCCATCGGGTCGAAGGCGGCGGCCGGGGCGGGGGCCTCGTGCTCCTTGCCGCGGTCGCGGAAGAAGTCCGCGACGAAGGAGAGGAGGAGCAGGGCGATCACTCCGCCGCCCACGTACAGGGCGATGTCGGCGAAGTCGTAGTTCTCGTTCCGCAGCGTCCGCACGGTGGCGACGAGCATCAGCCAGACCACGGAGACGGGGATGAGGACCTTCCAGCCGAGCTTCATCAGCTGGTCGTAGCGGACGCGTGGGAGCGTGCCGCGCAGCCAGATGAAGAAGAACAGCAGCAGCTGCACCTTGACGGTGAACCAGAGCATCGGCCACCAGCCGTGGTTCGCGCCCTCCCAGAAGGTGCTGACCGGCCACGGGGCCCGCCAGCCGCCCAGGAAGAGGGTCACCGACACGGCCGAGACCGTCACCATGTTCACGTACTCGGCGAGCATGAACATCGCGAACTTGATCGACGAGTACTCGGTGTTGAAGCCGCCGACCAGGTCGCCCTCGGACTCCGGCATGTCGAAGGGGGCGCGGTTGGTCTCGCCGACCATCGTGACGATGTAGATGATGAAGGAGACCGGCAGCAGGATGATGTACCAGCGGTCCGCCTGCGCCTCGACGATCGCGGAGGTCGACATCGACCCGGAGTAGAGGAACACCGAGGCGAAGGCGGCGCCCATGGCGATCTCGTACGAGATCATCTGCGCGCACGAGCGCAGACCGCCGAGCAGCGGGTACGTCGACCCGGAGCTCCAGCCCGCCAGCACGATGCCGTAGATGCCGACCGAGGCGACCGCGAGGATGTAGAGCATCGCGATCGGCAGGTCGGTGAGCTGCATCGTGGTGCGCTGGCCGAAGATCGAGATCTCGTTGCCGGCCGGGCCGAAGGGGATCACCGCGATCGCCATGAAGGCCGGGATGGCCGCGACGACCGGCGCGAGGACGTAGACCACCTTGTCCGCGCGTTTGACGATGACGTCTTCCTTCAGCATCAGCTTGATGCCGTCGGCGAGCGACTGGAGCATGCCCCAGGGGCCGTGCCGGTTGGGGCCGATGCGCAGCTGCATCCAGGCGACGACCTTGCGCTCCCAGACGATGGAGAACAGCACGGTCACCATCAGGAAGGCGAAGCAGAACACCGCCTTGATCACGACCAGCCACCACGGGTCATGGCCGAACATCGAGAGGTCTTCAGCGGCGAGGTACGGGCTCATGCCTCCACCTCCTTGGGGGCCTCGGCCGCGAGCGTGGCCGGGCCGATGCGGACGAGGGAGCCGGGCAGCGCCCCGGTGTCGGAGGCGACGCCGCCGCCGGTGGAGTTCAGCGGCAGCCACACCACGCGGTCGGGCATCTCGGTGATCCGGAGTGGCAGTTCGACGGTTCCGGCGGGGCCGGTCACCGCGAGCGCGTCGCCGTTCTTGACGCCGACCTCGGCGGCGGTGGCGGCCGACAGGCGCGCGTGTGCGGCGTGCCGGGTGCCGGCCAGGGCCTCGTCGCCCTCCTGGAGGACGCCCTGGTCGAGCAGCAGCCGGTGTCCGGCGAGCACCGCCTCCCCGGCGGCCGGCCGGGGCAGGGCGCCCGCGGTCTCCAGCGGCTCGGTGGCGCGCGGGCCGTCCCAGGCGCCGAGCCGGTCCAGCTCAGCGCGCACGGTCCGCAGGTCCGGCAGGCCGAGGTGGACGTCCATGGCGTCGGCGACCATCTGGAGCACGCGCGCGTCGGTGGGCGCGAGCCGCCGGGTCATCTGGTCGGGCTTGAGCGCGGCCTCGAAGAGGCGCACCCGGCCCTCCCAGTTGAGGAAGGTGCCCGCCTTCTCGGCGACCGCGGCGACCGGCAGCACGACGTCCGCGTGGGCGGTGACCTCGCTGGGCCGCAGTTCGAGCGAGACCAGGAAGCCGACCTCGGCGAGCGCCTCACGCGCACGCGGCGGGTCGGGCAGGTCCGCGGCCTCGACGCCGGCGACGACCAGGGCCCGCAGCTCTCCGGTGGCGGCGGCCTCCACGATCTGGCCGGTGTCGCGGCCGTGGCGGTGCGGGAGCTGGGCCAGGCCCCAGACGGCGGCGACCTCCTCCCGCGCGCGCGGGTCGGTGGCCGGGCGTCCGCCCGGCAGCAGCGACGGCAGCGCACCGGCCTCGACGGCCCCGCGCTCCCCCGCCCGCCGCGGGATCCACACCAGCCGCGCACCGGTCGCCGAGGCGGCTCGTACGGCGGCGGTGAGGCCCCCGGCGACCGCGGCGAGCCGCTCGCCGACGACGATCACCGCGCCCTCGGCGCGCAGCGCCTCGGCGGCCTCGGCGCCGCCGCCCGCCAGGCCGACACCGCTCGCGAGCGCGTCCAGCCATTCGGTCTCGGTGCCGGGCGCGGCCGGCAGCAGGGTGCCGCCCGCCTTCTCGAGACCCCGGGTGGCGTGGGTGGCCAGCGCGAACACCCGCTGGCCGTGCTTGCGCCAGGCCTTGCGCAGCCGCAGGAAGACGCCGGGCGCCTCCTCCTCCGACTCGAACCCGGCCAGCAGCACCGCCGGGGCCTTCTCCAGGGCGGTGTACGTGACGCCCGTACCGTCCAGGTCGCGGCCGCGGCCGGCGACCCGCGCGGCGAGGAAGTCGGCCTCCTCACCGCTGTGCACGCGCGCGCGGAAGTCGATGTCGTTGGTGTCGAGCGCCACGCGCGCGAACTTGCTGTACGCGTAGGCGTCCTCGACGGTGAGCCGTCCGCCGGTCAGCACCCCGGCCCGGCCGCGCGCGGCCAGCAGCCCCTGAGCGGCGGCCTCCAGGGCCTCCGGCCAGGACGCGGGCTCCAGGACCCCGTCGGCGTTGCGCACCAGCGGCGTCTGCAGGCGGTCCCGCTGCTGCGCGTACCGGAACGCGAAGCGGCCCTTGTCGCAGATCCACTCCTCGTTGACCTCGGGGTCGAAGGCGGCCAGCCGCCGCATGACCTTGCCGCGCCGGTGGTCGGTGCGGGTGGCGCAGCCGCCCGAGCAGTGCTCGCACACCGACGGCGAGGAGACGAGGTCGAAGGGGCGGGAGCGGAACCGGTACGCCGCCGAGGTGAGCGCACCGACCGGGCAGATCTGGATGGTGTTGCCGGAGAAGTACGACTCGAAGGGGTCGCCCTCGCCGGTGCCGACCTGCTGGAGTGCGCCCCGCTCGATCAGCTCGATCATCGGGTCGCCGGCGATCTGGTTGGAGAAGCGGGTGCAGCGCGCGCACAGCACGCACCGCTCCCGGTCGAGCAGCACCTGCGTGGAGATCGGCACCGGCTTCTCGTACGTCCGCTTCTTGCCCTCGAAGCGGGACTCGGCCTGGCCGTGCGACATCGCCTGGTTCTGCAGCGGGCACTCGCCGCCCTTGTCGCAGACCGGGCAGTCCAGCGGGTGGTTGATGAGCAGCAGCTCCATCACACCGTGCTGGGCCTTCTCGGCGACCGGTGAGGTCAGCTGAGTCTTCACGACCATTCCGTCCGTACACGTGATCGTGCAGGACGCCATCGGCTTGCGCTGGCCCTCGACCTCGACGATGCACTGGCGGCAGGCGCCGGCCGGGTCGAGGAGGGGGTGGTCGCAGAAACGGGGGATCTCGATGCCGAGCTGTTCGGCGGCGCGGATGACCAGGGTGCCCTTGGGCACGCTGATCTCGATGCCGTCGATCGTCAGCGTGACGAGGTCTTCCGGCGGGACCGCCGCCTCTCCTCCTCCGGAGGGAGCGCTGGTGGTCACGGTCATGCGTTCACCTCCGTGCGGTGATCGGCCCAGGCCGTCGACTTGGCCGGGTCGAAGGGGCAGCCGCGGCCCGTGATGTGCTGCTCGTACTCCTCGCGGAAGTACTTCAGCGAGGAGAAGATCGGCGAGGCGGCACCGTCGCCGAGGGCGCAGAAGGACTTGCCGTTGATGTTGTCGGCGATGTCGGCCAGCTTGTCGAGGTCGCTCATGGCGCCCTTGCCGGCCTCGATGTCCCGCAGCAGCTGCACCAGCCAGTAGGTGCCTTCGCGGCACGGGGTGCACTTGCCGCAGGACTCGTGGGCGTAGAACTCGGTCCAGCGGGTGACGGCGCGGACCACGCAGGTCGTCTCGTCGAAGCACTGGAGCGCCTTGGTGCCGAGCATGGAACCGGCGGCGCCGACGCCCTCGTAGTCGAGCGGGACGTCCAGGTGCTCCTCGGTGAACATCGGCGTGGAGGAGCCGCCCGGCGTCCAGAACTTCAGCCGGTGGCCGGGCCGCATCCCGCCGCTCATGTCGAGCAGCTGGCGCAGGGTGATGCCGAGCGGGGCCTCGTACTGGCCGGGGCTGGCGACATGGCCGCTGAGCGAGTAGAGCGTGAAGCCCGGGGACTTCTCGCTGCCCATCGACCTGAACCAGTCCTTGCCGTTCTTCATGATGGCGGGAACCGACGCGATCGACTCGACGTTGTTCACGACAGTCGGGCACGCGTAGAGGCCCGCGACGGCGGGGAAGGGGGGACGCAGCCGCGGTTGACCACGGCGGCCTTCGAGCGAGTCGAGGAGCGCGGTCTCCTCACCGCAGATGTACGCGCCGGCGCCGGCGTGCACGGTGAGTTCGAGGTCGAGTCCGCTGCCCAGGATGTTCTCGCCGAGGTAGCCCGCCGCGTAGGCCTCGCGCACGGCCTCGTGCAACCGCCGCAGAACGGGGACGACCTCACCACGCAGATAGATGAAGGCATGCGACGACCTGATGGCATAGCACGCGATGACGATGCCCTCGATGAGGCTGTGCGGGTTCGCGAAGAGGAGCGGGATGTCCTTGCAGGTCCCGGGCTCCGACTCGTCGGCGTTGAC
>NZ_DASQNH010000013.1:0-113826 GCF_035645055.1 Streptomyces sp.
CCTGCGACGATGGGCGCACCCGCAGGCGTGGCGGCCGCCCGCGACGGCGGCCGGGGCGCGGGCCGGTGACGGCGGCGGCGGGCGGCGCGGGCCGTGCCCGGGCGCGTGACGGCCGTCTCGTAGCTTCCGCTGAACCATCCCGTGGCGCTGGCCTGCACAAACCGCCAGTAGAATCTGGACACGTGACTTCAGCGCCCGCCAAGCCCCGCATCCCCAACGTCCTCGCCGGACGCTACGCCTCCACCGAGCTCGCCACGCTCTGGTCGCCCGAGCAGAAGGTGAAGCTGGAGCGTCAGCTCTGGCTCGCCGTGCTGCGGGCCCAGAAGGACCTCGGGATCGAGGTGCCGGACGAGGCGATCGCCGACTACGAGCGCGTCCTCGACACCGTCGACCTCGCCTCCATCGCCGAGCGCGAGAAGGTCACCCGGCACGATGTGAAGGCGCGGATCGAGGAGTTCAACGACCTCGCCGGGCACGAGCACGTGCACAAGGGCATGACCTCCCGCGACCTCACCGAGAACGTCGAGCAGTTGCAGATCCGGCTCTCCCTGGAGCTGATGCGCGACCGCACGGTCGCCGTGCTCGCCCGCCTCGGCAAGCTGTCCGCCGAGTACGCCGAGCTGGTCATGGCCGGCCGCTCGCACAACGTCGCCGCCCAGGCCACCACCCTCGGCAAGCGCTTCGCGACCGCCGCTGACGAGCTGCTGGTCGCCTACGGCCGGGTCGAGGAGCTGCTGGGCCGCTACCCGCTGCGCGGCATCAAGGGCCCGGTCGGCACCGCCCAGGACATGCTGGACCTGCTCGGCGGGGACGCCGCGAAGCTGGCCGACCTGGAGGGCCGGATCGCCGCCCACCTCGGCTTCGGCCGGGCCTTCACCTCGGTCGGCCAGGTCTACCCGCGCTCCCTGGACTACGAGGTCGTCACCGCGCTGGTGCAGCTGGCCGCCGCGCCCTCCTCGCTGGCCAGGACGATCCGGCTGATGGCCGGGCACGAGCTGGTCACCGAGGGCTTCAAGCCGGGCCAGGTCGGCTCCTCGGCGATGCCGCACAAGATGAACACCCGCTCCTGCGAGCGCGTCAACGGCCTCATGGTCATCCTGCGCGGCTACGCCTCGATGACCGGCGAGCTGGCCGGCGACCAGTGGAACGAGGGCGACGTGTCCTGCTCGGTGGTGCGCCGCGTCGCGCTGCCGGACGCGTTCTTCGCCCTCGACGGCCTGCTGGAGACGTTCCTGACCGTGCTCGACGAGTTCGGTGCCTTCCCCGCCGTCGTCGCCCGGGAGCTGGACCGCTACCTTCCGTTCCTCGCCACCACCAAGGTGCTGATGGGCGCGGTGCGCGCGGGCGTCGGCCGCGAGGTCGCGCACGAGGCCATCAAGGAGAACGCCGTCGCCTCCGCGCTCGCCATGCGTGAGCAGGGCGCCGAACGCAACGAACTCCTCGACAAGCTGGCCGCCGACGAGCGCATCCCGCTCGACCGCGCCGGGCTGGACGCGCTGATGGCCGACAAGCTGTCCTTCACGGGCGCCGCCGCCGACCAGGTCGGTGTCGTCGTCGGCCGGATCGAGGAGATCGTGAAGCGGCACCCGGAGGCCGCGGGCTACACGCCCGGGGCCATCCTCTGACGCGCGCCGCACGATGGCTCGCTTCACCCCCGCGGAGCTGGAGGCCGCCCGCGACCGGCTCGTGCCGGACGTCGTCGCGGACGGCCTCCGTGTGCTCTTCTGCGGCATCAACCCCGGGCTGATGACCGCCGCGACCGGCCACCACTTCGCGCGCCCGGGCAACCGCTTCTGGCCGGTGCTGCACCTGTCCGGGTTCACGCCGCGGCTGCTGAAGCCCGCCGAGCAGCGGGAGCTGCTGTCGTACGGGCTCGGCATCACCAACGTGGTGCCGCGGGCGACGGCCCGGGCGGACGAGCTGACCGCCGACGAGTACCGCGAGGGCGGGCGGCAGCTGGCGCTGAAGGTGACCCGGCTGCGCCCGCGCTGGCTCGCGGTGGTCGGGATCACCGCCTACCGGGCCGCCTTCGACGACCGCAAGGCCCGGGTGGGGCCGCAGGAGCGGGTCATCGGGGACACGCGTGTGTGGGTGCTGCCCAACCCCAGCGGGCTCAACGCCCACTGGACGGCGCAGACGATGGCGGAGGAGTTCGCCCGGCTCCGGGCCGCCGCGGAGGACTGACCGGCGGCGGGCCTCGTCTCACGGCGGGTCCGTGTCCGTGACCACCGCGAGCAGCCGTAGCACGTCCGCCGGGTCGCGGTCGGCCACGGCGACGGCGACCCAGCGGCCGGTGCCGTCCGCCCGCCAGACGTACGCCTCGTCGGTCAGCTGGCTCAGGCTCGCCCACGGCTCCGGTATCTCCTCGCCGCGCACACCGCGCACCCGCAGCGTCAGCGTGCCCCACGCGGGCACCGTGCCCCACCGCTCGTGCAGCCGTCCGGCGACGGCCTCCTTGTGGGCGCCGACATCCTCCGCCGTCGTCTCGCATGACGTCTCCTCCCCCTCCCCCGTGTACAGCTCCGCCATGAAGTAGCCCGGGCCCGCCCGGCCCACGTCCGACCAGCCGTGCTCCGCGGGGAAGGGGCGCAGGCACAGCCGGTCGATCGTGTCCAGGCACCGTGCGATGTCCATGCCGCCAGTAAACCCGGCACCACTGACAATTGGCGCGGCGTCAGGCGTCCCGCCGCCGCACGCTCCAGGCTCCCGCCGCCACCGCGGCCGCCGTCCACAGCGCGGTCACGGCGAGTCCGCCCCACGGGCCGAGGGAACCGTCGGGGTCGGCGCGCAGGACGACTTGACCGGCACGGTCGGGCAGGTACTCGGGCAGACCGCCCGCCGAGCTTCCCAGGACGAACGACACCACGAGCAGCAGCGGGACGAGGATGCTGAGCGCGCCGACGGCGCTGCGCAGCAGGGCCGTGAGTCCGGCCGCGAACAGGGCCATCAGGGCGAGGTAGAGGCCGCAGCCGAGCACACCGCGCAGTTGCTGTCCCGCGGTGAGCCCGTCGGCCGCGGCACCGAGGCCCGCGCGGGCGACGACCAGTGAGGCGGCGCCGGTGACCAGCCCGACGAGGAACGCCGGTCCGGCGACGGCGGTCAGCTTGGCCGCGTACCAGCGGCCCCGCTGGGGCACCGCGGCGAAGGCGAGGCGCAGCCCGCCGCCGGAGAACTCGGAGGACACGGCGAGGGCGCCGAAGACCACGGCAGCGATCTGGCCGGGCCCGATCCCGAGGAACGCCGTGAACAAGGGGTCGAAGTCGGGGTCTTCGGTGCTGCCCGTCGCGGCGATCGCGGAGAACGCCGTCGTCACCGCGAACAGCGCGACGAGGGCGCCGTACACGGCGCGCAGGGTGCGGATCTTCAGCCACTCGGCGTGCAGGACGGGGAGGAACGGCATGGTCAGGCCTCCTGGCGCAGGGCGGTGAACTCGGTCTCGGCGGCGGTCAGATCGAGGTAGGCCTGTTCCAAGGTGCCTTCCTGGGTGGCGAGTTCGAGGAGGGGCAGGCGTGCCTCGGAGACGAGGCGGCCGATGTCCTCCACGCGCGCGTGCCGCACGATCCAGCCGCCCTCCTCGCACGGGGCGGCCTCGTGGCCGTGCCGGGCGAGCAGGTCCCGCAGCGCGCCGTCGTCGGTGGTGCGCACCCGGACGGCGGGCTGCACGCGCGCGTCGATGAAGGCGCGCATCGGCATGTCGGCGAGCAGCCGTCCCCGGCCGAGGACCACCAGGTGGTCGGCGAAGGACGCGGTCTCGTTCATCAGATGGCTGGAGACCAGGACCGTGCGGCCCTCGTCGGCGAGCCGGCGCAGCAGCGTACGGATCCAGATGATGCCTTCGGGGTCGAGGCCGTTGGACGGCTCGTCCAGCATGATCACGGGTGGGTCGCCGAGCAGGGCCGCCGCGATGCCGAGGCGCTGGCGCATGCCGAGGGAGTACGTCTTCACCCGGCGGCGGGCGGCCGTCGCCAGGCCCGTTCCGGCCAGCATCTCGTCCACGCGGGACAGCGGGACGCGGTTGCTCGCCGCGAGGGTGCGCAGATGGTCGCGGCCGGTGCGCGAGCCGTGCGCGGCCTGGGCGTCGAGCAGGGCACCGACCTCGCGCAGCGGCTCGCGCAGGGTGGCGTAGGGGCGGCCGCCGACGGTGGCGGTGCCGGAGGTCGGCCGGTCGAGGCCGAGCACGAGCCGCATGGTGGTGGACTTGCCGGCGCCGTTCGGGCCGAGGAAGCCGGTGACCCGGCCGGGCTCAACGGTGAAGGTGACGTGGTCCACGGCGCGCCGGGTGCCGTACTCCTTGGTGAGGTCTCGGACGTCGATGCTGGTCATGGCCTCAGACTGGCGCCCGCGCCGGGGGCGTCGCCTCCCCTGCGGGTGGAGATCGTCTCCCCCGCTCGGGGGAGGCCCGTTGCCGGTGGCGGCTGGCACGATGAGCCGATGGTCCGTTATCTCCGCCCGCTGATGCGCGGGACGACGTACACGCGTCTGCTGCATCTGTGGGTGCCGGTGCTGCTGGTCAGCGTGTGGTTGTTCATCGACATGGCGCGGCCGTGGGTGCCCGCCCTGTTGATGATCCCCGTGGGGCTGATCCCGGCCGTGCGGCGGGGCGAGGGGCTTCAGGCGCGGTTCATGCTGACGCCCGACGAGTCGGACTCGGGCATCTCCACGGCGCCGTCGGCGACCTGGGGCGACCGGCTGCGCACCGTGGTGTGGCTGGAGGCCCGGATGCTCCTGGGCGCGGTGACCACCTTCCTGACGGTCTGGATGCCCGTCTTCGCCGTCGATCTGGCCGAGGCGTCGCTCGGCCCGGAGCAGCACGGCAATCCGGTCCTGCGGATCGCCGAACCGCACTGGGGGTACGCCTTCCTGGCCCCCCTCCCCCTGATCGTCATGGCCGCGGCGGTGGTGGGCCTCGGTGAGCTGATCACCGTACTCGCGCGCAGGCTGCTCGGGCCGTCGGCGGCGGAGCGGCTGGCGGCTCTGGAGGAGCGCACCGAGCGGTTGCTGGAGCGCAACCGGATCGCGCGGGAACTGCACGACTCCATCGGGCACGCGCTGACCGTGGCGGTGGTGCAGGCGGGCGCCGCGCGGGCGGCGGGCGACCCGGCGTTCACGGACCGGGCACTCGGCGCGATCGAGGAGACCGGGCGGGCCGCGCTGGAGGATCTGGACCGGGTGCTGGGCATCCTGCGGGAGACGGAGCGCCCGGCGAGCAGCCGGCCGACGCTGGCCGAGGCGGACCGGCTGCTGGAGTCCGCGCGGGCCTCCGGGACGAAGGTCGACGCGGAACTCTCCGGGCCGCTGGCGGACGTTCCGGGCCCGGTCTCCCGGGAGGGTTACCGCATCCTCCAGGAGGCGCTCACCAATGTGCTGCGGCACGCGGACGGAGTCCCCGCGCGGGTGCGGGTCGCGGTCGCGGCGGGGCGGCTCGACCTGGAGGTCCGCAATCCGCTGCCGGTGCCGTTACCCGGGCCTGGCCGGGGCAGTGGCCTGCGCGGCATACGGGAGCGGGCCGCGCTGCTCGGCGGCCGGGCGCACACGGGGCCGGATGACGGTGACTGGCAGGTGCACGTCGAGCTGCCACTGGGCTGATCTACGCTGGGCGGGTGCCGCCGATCACCGTGCTCCTCGTCGACGACGAACCGCTCGTCCGCGCGGGCCTGCGTGCCGTCCTGGAGGCGCAGCCCGACCTGGAGGTGGTCGGGGAGGCCGCCGACGGGGCCGCGGTGATCCCGCTGGTGCGGCGATTGCGGCCGGACGTGGTCGCCATGGACGTGCGAATGCCGCTGCTGGACGGGATCGAGGCCACCCGCGCGGTGCTGCGGATCGTGCCGGATCCACCGAAGATCCTGGTCGTCACGACGTTCGAGAACGACGAGTACGTCTACGAGGCGCTGCGGGCCGGGGCCGACGGGTTCCTGCTGAAGCGGGCCCGGCCGGCGGAGATCGTGCACGCGGTGCGGCTGGTCGCGGAGGGCGAGTCGCTGCTGTTCCCGGCGTCCGTGCGGCAGCTGGCCGCCGAGTACGGCGACGGCGGCGGGAACCCGGCGGCCCGGGCCGCGCTGGAGCGGGCGCAGCTGACCGAGCGGGAGGCGGAGGTGCTGCGGCTGATGACGCGCGGTCTGTCGAACGCGGAGATCGCCGGGCAGCTGGTGGTCGGCACGGAGACGGTGAAGTCGCACGTCAGCGCGGTGCTGGCGAAGCTGGGGGCGCGGGACCGCACCCAGGCGGTGATCGCGGCGTACGAGTCGGGGTTCGTCTCCCCCGGCTGACCGGGACGGTGGGCGAACGCCGGGCCGGGGGGCGCTCGCCGGGGTGGGCGGTGCCGAGTACGATCCGGCCAACACGCGCACGAGCTGGGAGGACGGGACGTTGGCGGGGCTGACCGGCGGGGATCCCTCGCTGCTGCGAAGGATCAATTCCGCGGTGGTGCTGCACGCACTGCGTGCCACGGACTGCGCGACGCTGACCGAGATCACCCGGGTCACCGGACTGTCCCGGCCGACCGTCGAGGGCGTCGTCGAAGGGCTCATAGAGGCCGGGCTGGTCGTCGAGAAGGCCGCGGAGGAGGGCGCCGCCCGGCGGCAGGGGCGGCCCGCCCGGCGGTTCCGGTTCCGGGCCGAGGCCGGTCATCTGCTGGGCCTGGAGATCGGTCCGCACCGGGTCGCCGCGCTCCTCGCCGACCTGGACGGCAAGGTGCTCGGCGCGCAGGCGAAGGACGTCTCCGAGACGGCGCCGGCGGACGAGCGCCTGGAGCGGCTGCGGACGGCTGTCGCCGAGCTGCTGCGCCGCGCGGGGGTCGCCCGGGGCTCGCTGCGCGCCGTGGGGGTGGCGACGCCGGGCATCGTGGAGGCGGACGGCACGGTGCGGCTGGGCACGGCGCTGCCCGGCTGGACGGGGCTGCGGCTCGGCGAGCGGCTGAGCCGGTCCTTCAAGTGCCCGGTGCTGGTGGAGAACGACGCCAACGCGGCGGCCGTCGCCGAGCACTGGAAGGGCTCGGCGACCGAGTCCGACGACGTGGTGTTCGTGCTGGCCGGGCTGAGCCCGGGCGCCGGGGCGCTGATCGGCGGACGGCTGCACCGGGGGTACGGCGGGGCGGCCGGGGAGATCGGGGCACTGCACCTGCTGGGCCGGGAGGTGACGCCGGAGACGCTGCTGTCCACCACGGACGAGCCGCTGCACCCGCTGGACGAGCAGCAGGTCGCCGAGGTGTTCGCGCGGGCCCGCGAGGGCGACCGGCGCGCCCGCGCGGCGGTCGACCGGTTCATCCGGCGGCTGGTCCACGACGTGGCCGCGCTGGTCCTGGCGCTCGACCCCGAGCTGGTGGTCATCGGCGGCTGGGCGGCGGGCCTGGACGGCGTCCTGGACCCGCTCCGCCGCGAGCTGGCCCGCTACTGCCTGCGCCCGCCGAAGGTCGCGCTCTCCCTGCTCGGCGAGGCGGCGGTCGCGACGGGCGCTCTGCGGCTCGCCCTCGACCATGTGGAGGAACAGCTCTTCGCGGTCGAGGGCACGGTGACGGCACGCCGCTGACAGGCGCCGACGCGGTGGTCCCGGGCGGGTGACGGGGGGAGGGAGACGGTGCGGGCCGGTCCGGGACGGACCGGCCCGCACCGACCCGGCTGGGCACCGCACCCGGGGCGGCGAACACCGGTCCCGCGAGCCGACTCCTTCGGCAGCCAAGCCCGGCGAGGGCTCTCAGGACGCCACCCCGGCGAGGGCTCTCAGGACGCCACGCCCCCGCGCGACCGGGATTTCAGGAAGCCTGGTCCGCTCGGCCCGGAGTCAGGACGCCCGGCGTTCCGGATCCTGGTGGATCTCGACGCCGCCCGAGTCGCCGAAGGTCAGCCGGCAGGTGTCCGCGCGATAGGTCGCGACGGAGAGCGCGGCCGTACGGCCCTCGGCGAAGAAGCGGGTGGTGACGACGAGGACGGGCGCGCCCGGCAGCCGGTCCAGCTCCTTGGCGTCGTCCGCGCGGGCCGAGCCCAGCTCGACCGCGCTGTCGCGTCCTTCCAGCTCCAGCCGCTGGAGTTCGCGCAGCACCGCACGCGCGCGTGCCGGTCCGGACGGGGCGTCGATGGCGGTGAGGTCGGGCACCGAGGCCGCGGGGAGATAGAGCAGTTCGGCGGCGACGGGCTGGCCGTGGGTCGTCCGGGTGCGGCGGACGATGTGCACGGGCTCGTCGCGGCCGGTCTCCAGGGCGGCGGCGACGGCGGTGGGCGGGACGGCGGTGGCGCAGTCGGCGGCCTGCCAGGCGTCGTCGCCGGGCGAGCCGGGCCAGGCGTGCTGCTCGGTGCCGACGGCGACCCCCACGCGCGGCGGTGCCACGGTCGTCCCCACACCGCGGCGGCGCTGGAGCCGGCCCTCCAGTTCGAGCTGTTCGAGGGCCTGGCGGAGGGTCGCGCGCGCGACGCCGAAGCGAGCGGCCAGCTCCCGCTCGTTGGGCAGGATCTCACCGACGGAGAACTCGGAGTCCAGTGCCTCGGTGAGCACGGTCTTGAGATGCCAGTACTTCGGTTCCGGCACCGTTTCCAGCTGCGTGGTCCCCACCCTGTCCTCCGCAATCGCCGGTGTTCCCGCGGCGTTTTAGCGCCCTTGTTTATTAAAGGTTGTTGCACTTGTCTGCGACCATAGGGCGGCCCCCACCCTTGGTCAAGACCAATCCTCGATCCCCGGCACGGCGCACGGGAGCGACGTCGGCGGAGCGGTCATGAGGCGTTCGCACGGCGCGGGGCGCGTGACACGACCGCGAAGCCCCCGTCGCGGGACGGGGGCTTCGCGTGGAGGGGTGCGGTCAGGCGCCGGCCGTGAAGGACCGCAGCTTGTCGGGGTTGCGGATGATGTAGACCGACTGGACGCGCCCGTCGAGGACGTCGAGCTGGAGCACGGAGTCGGGCCGGTCGCCGTCCGTCGCGAGGATCGCGGGACCGCCGTTGATCTCCAGCAGCCGGAAGGACACCGGGCCGCGCTTCTCGGCGGCGCCGATGAGGAAGCGGCCCACCTTGTCGGCGCTCCGCAGGATCCGCAGCGGCGCCCGGGACTTGCCGCCGCTGTCGCCGACCAGCCGGACGTCGGGCGCGAGCAGCGCCATCAGGCCGCTCAGGTCACCCTCCGCGGCGGCGGCGAGGAAGCGTTCGGTGAGGTCGCGGCGGTGCGCGGGGTCGACGTCGTAGCGGGGCCGCCGTTCGTCGACGTGTCTGCGGGCCCGGCCGGCCAGTTGCCGTACGGCGGGTTCGCCGCGGTCGAGCAGGGCGGCGATCTCGGCGTACGGGTAGCCGAAGGCCTCGCGGAGCACGAACACCGCGCGCTCCAGCGGTGACAGCGACTCCAGGACGACGAGGACGGCGAGGGAGACGGAGTCGGCGAGCAGGGCGCGCTCGGCGGCGTCCGGGACGGTGTCCTCGTAGGCGGTGACGTACGGCTCGGGCAGCCAGGGGCCGACGTAGGTCTCGCCGCGCGCCTTGATCCGGCGGAGCCGGTCGATGGCGAGGCGGGTGGTGATCCGCACCAGGTAGGCGCGCGCCTCGCGCACCTCGCTCCGGTCCGCGCCGGCCCAGCGCAACCAGGCGTCCTGGACCACGTCCTCCGCGTCGGCCGCGCGGCCGAGCATGCGGTAGGCGACGCCCAGGAGGAGGGGGCGGTGCTCTTCGAAGACGTCGGTGGCGGTGTCGGTGGTCACGGCCCCATCCCAGCCGACGCGCGCGGTGGTGTCCAGGCGAATTCCGGTGTGCGGAGCGGGTGGTGCGCGGGATCGCGCGCCGTGGCGCGGTCGTGAGCGCTCGGGGGCTACCCGCCGGTAGCGATTGCTGACAAGGTGTCTGCGCAACGTCCCCCGGCGCAACCACGAGGAGCAGCATGTCCGCCACCGTCTCCTTCAAGGTCCCCGCCCCTTCCGGGCTGCGGCCGATGACCGTCTCCTACGCGCGTGAGGGCGACGGTGAACCGTTGCTCCTGCTGCACGGCATAGGCCACCACCGGCAGGCCTGGGACCCGGTGATACCCGTACTGGCCAAGGAGCGCGATGTGATCGCCGTCGATCTGCCCGGATTCGGGGAGTCCCCGGCGCTCCCCGACGGGCTGGCGCACGACCTGCCGACGATGACGGCCGTCCTCTGCGCGCTGTGCGCGGCCCTGGGGCTCGAACGGCCGCATGTGGCGGGCAACTCGCTGGGCGGACTGCTGGCGCTGGAGCTCGGCCGCGCCGGGGCGGTCCGTTCCGTGACGGCGCTGTCCCCGGCCGGTTTCTGGTCGGAGGCCGAGCGGCGGTACGCCTTCGGCGTGCTGTCGGCCATGCGCGGCATCGCCCGCCGGACACCCCCGTCGGTGGTCGAGCGGCTGGCACCGTCCGCGGCCGGCCGGACCCTGCTGACCAGCACCATCTACGCGCGCCCGGCCCGCCGTTCGCCCGCGGCGGTGGTCGCCGAGACCCGCGCGCTGGCCCAGGCCCCGGGCTTCACCGAGACCCTGCGCTCGGGCCGGACCGTGCGGTTCACGGACGACGTGCCGGGCCTGCCGGTCACCGTGGCCTGGGGCAGCCGGGACCGGCTGCTGGTGCCCCGCCAGGGTGTCCGGGCCAAGACCGTCATGCCGCGGGCCCGGCTGATCCGGCTGCCCGGCTGCGGTCACGTCCCGATGAACGACGACCCGGCGCTGGTCGCGCGCGTCCTGCTCGACGGCAGCCGCTAGGCGGGGTCCCGTCGGACACCGCGAGCCCGGCATGATCGACGGGGGCGCCCCCTTGGCCCCGCACGGGGGGCGGTCAGCCGGCCAGGGCCCTAGGACCTCCCGCAAGACGGTCGGGTTGTACGGCATGCTCACGTGCGGTGTGCGGACCTGCGGGCCGACAACTCGCTGCCGGCCCGGAACCGCGGCCCGGCCGGCGCGGTCCTCTGGACCCGGTCCGCCTGCCCCCCCCTCACTGAGGTGTGTCACTCCTGCCTGCGCGCGAGCGGGCGCGACCCCTCGTAACCGGGGAGCGGCCCCTGCCGCGAGGCCCGCTTCAGTGCTCCGGAGCCCAGCGCGACTCCCGCGCCGACCAGGGCGCTGCCCACGGCCTGGGCGAGGCCGTAGGAGCCGGTACCGACGAGCGGGGCGGTGCAGGCGGCGGCGACGGGGATGAGCCCGGAGAAGAGGGTGGCGCGCTCGGCGCCGATCCGCTGCATGCCCATGTACCAGCAGACGAAGCCGATGACGGTGACGATCGCCGCCTGCCACAGCAGGGCGGCGGTCTCGGCGGCGTCGGGGCGGCGCAGCCAGCCGGTGCCGTCGAGCAGGAGCCCGGCCGCCGCGGACTCCAGCGCGGCGACGCCGCACACGGTGGCGGACAGCAGCCGCGGTCCCAGCGGGCGCAGCACGGGCACGGCGAGGACCGCGAAGCCGACCTCCCCGGCCAGCGCGCACACCGACCAGGTGAGCCCGGCACCGTCGGTGCGGCCCCAGCCCTGGACGGTGAAGGCGCCGACGGCGACGAGCGAGGCCCCGTACAGCACGGCGCGCCGGGGCCGTCTGCCGTCCAGCAGGGGGACGAGGACGGCGACGACGACGGGCGCGCAGCCCACGAAGACGCCGGGCACCGCGGGTTCGGCGGTGCGCTCCGCCGCCAGGATCGCCAGGTTGAAGCCGACCATGCCGACGGCCGCGAGCAGCGCGAGGCGCGCCCACTGCCGGGCGGTGAGGGCGCGCAGCCGGGCTGCGGCGCCGGGGCCGGCCGCCGGGAGGAGCAGCAGACAGGCGAGGGCGTAGCGCAGGAACTGGCCGCCCGCGTACGGGTAGGCGCCGAGGAGGCTGTTGGCGGTGAAGGACCCTCCGACGAGGACGCAGGCGAACGCGGCGAGCAGGGAGCCGCGGGTGGTGGCGTTCATGGGGCCGACGCTAGGCAGCGCGGCGGCCCGGATTAAGGTCCACTTCCATGACGGTGTCCCGGACCAATGCGCTCGCCACGGACGGCCAGGAGGGCCAGGCGGGCGGCTCGGCCGCCTGGGAGGTGCTGCTGCCGGCCGCCTCGGCACCGGCGCGGTCCCGGGGGCGGGCGCTGCAGGCGGCGCTGCGCGAGGCGGTGCGCTCCGGCCGGCTGGCGCCGGGGACGCGGCTGCCGTCGAGCCGGGATCTCGCCGCCGATCTCGGGGTGTCGCGCGGGCTGGTCACGGAGGCGTACGAGCAGCTGACGGCGGAGGGGTATCTGCGCAGCGGACGGGGGGCGGGGACCTGGGTGGGCGAGGCCGCGCGGGCCGCGCGCCCGCGCGCTCGGGACCTCGCCCCGCGCTCCCCCGGCGCGCTCGCCGACTTCGTGCCCGGGACCCCGGACCTGTCGCTGTTCCCGCGCGCGGCCTGGGCGGCGGCGCAGCGGCAGGTGCTCGCCGAGCTGCCGCACCACGGGCTCGGCTACCCCGACCCACGCGGTCTGCCCCGGCTGCGCACGGCGCTGGCCGCGCTGCTGGCCCGGCGGCGGGGTGTGGTCGCGGACCCGGAGCGGATCGTGGTGGTCTCGGGGGTGACCCAGGCGATCTCGCTGATCTGCGGCACGCTGCGGGCGCGCGGCGTGGGCGGGATCGGGGTGGAGGACCCGGGCAGCCCGCAGCACGACGACGTGTACACCGCCACCGGGATCTCCACCGTGCCGCTGCCGCTGGACGAGGAGGGCCTGGCTCTGGACCCGCTGCGCGGCTCGGGCGTACGGGCCGTCGTCACCACCCCGGCGCACCAGTACCCGACCGGCATCGGGTACTCCGCGCGGCGCCGCGCCGAACTCCTCGACTGGGCGCGGTCGGTGGACGGCCTGGTGCTGGAGGACGACTACGACGGCGACTTCCGCTACGACCGGGCACCGGTGGGCGCGCTCCAGGGCCTGGACCCGGAACGGGTCGCCTACACGGGCTCGGTGAGCAAGTCCCTGGCGCCCGGGCTGCGGCTGGGGTGGCTCATGGTCCCCGAGTGGCTGGCCGAGGAGGTCGTCCGGCGCAAGCGGACCATCGACCTCGGCCATCCGAGTGTCGACCAGGCGGTGTTCGCCCGGTTCCTGGAGCGCGGCGACTACGACCGCCAGCTGCGCCGCTGCCAGCGCGCCTACCGGGAGCGGCGGGACGCGCTCGTCGCCGCGCTGGCGGAGCACTTCCCCGGTGCGGAGGTGTCCGGGATCGCGGCCGGTCTGCATGTCATCGCCACGCTGCCCGAGCGGTACGGCCCGCAGGACCGCTTCCTCTCGCGCGTGGCCGGTGCCGGGGTCGCCGTACGTCCGCTGTCGGACTGCCTGTACCAGCCGGGCGGTGATCAGGGGAAGACGGCGGCCGTACGGCTGGTGGTGGGGTACGCGCACCTGTCGCCGGGCCGGATCCGGGAGGGTGTCCGGCTGATGGCCGAGGCGGCGTGACGCGCGGGGCGGCTCTCCGTCGGGTGCGGTCAGTTGTTCACTCGTGGTTTCCGTGTGCGCCGCGGCGCACCAGTAGGTGTGGCTGCACACACCGACCGGACCCCCGCCTGGAGGCCCCTCCATGTCACAGCGCCCGCTCCCCGACCGCCGCACCGTACTGCGCGGTTCGCTCGCCGCGTCCGCCGCCCTGACCCTGCCCGCCGGTCTCGGCGCGACTCCCGCCCTCGCCCTGTCGGGGCGTCCGCGGGCGGGCTGGGGCGTGCAGACGGGCGATGTGACGACGGACTCCGGCCTGGTGTGGGTGCGCTCGGACCGGCCCGCCCGGATGCTCGTCGAGACGTCGGCCACCGAGTCCTTCCGCAATCCGCGCAGATGGCACGGCCCGCTGCTGGGCGCGGACACCGACTTCACCGGGACCACCCGGCTGCGCGGCCTGCCGCCCGGCGAGCAGATCCACTACCGGGTGCTGCTGACCGACCCGGACGACCCGCGCCGCACCGGCGAACCGGTCACCGGTACCTTCCGCACCGCGTCCCTCCGGCGGCGCGACGGTGTGCGGTTCCTCTGGTCCGGCGACCTGGCCGGGCAGGGCTGGGGCATCAACCCGGAGCTGGGCGGCTACCGCATCTACGACGCGATGGCGGCCCTGGACCCGGACTTCTTCCTCTGCTCCGGCGACAACGTCTACGCCGACGGCCCGATCACCGAGACCGTGGCGCTGCCCGACGGGCGGACCTGGCGGAACGTCACCACCGAGGAGAAGGCGAAGGTCGCCGAGACACTGGCCGAGTTCCGCGGCAACTTCCGCTACAACCTGCTGGACGAGAACCTGCGCGCGTTCAACGCCCGGGTGCCCTCCATCATCCAGTGGGACGACCACGAGGTGACCAACAACTGGTATCCGGGCGAGATCCTCACCGACAGCCGGTACACGGAGAAGAACGTCGACGTGCTCGCCGCGCGGGCCCGGCGGGCGTTCTCGGAGTACTTCCCCGTCTCCACGCTGCGCCGCCCCGACGGCCGGGTCTACCGGGTGCAGCACCACGGCCCCTTGCTGGACGTCTTCGTGCTCGACATGCGGACCCACCGCAACGCGAACTCCCCGGGTGACCAGAGCACCGACCCGCGGGGCATCCTCGGCCGCGAGCAGCTGGAGTGGCTGAAGAAGGAGCTGTCCCGGTCGCGCGCGGTGTGGAAGGTGATCGCCTCCGACATGCCGCTCGGTCTCGTCGTGCCGGACACCGGGGACGGCGAGCCGAACATCGAGGCCGTGGCCCAGGGCGACCCGGGCGCCCCGCTCGGCCGTGAGCTGCAGATCGCCGAGCTGCTGCGGTTCGTCAAGCACCGGCGGATCACCGGCACGGTCTGGCTGACGGCCGACGTGCACTACACCTCGGCGCAGCACTACCAGCCGTCGCGTGCGGCGTTCACCGACTTCGAGCCGTTCTGGGAGTTCGTCTCGGGCCCGCTGAACGCCGGTGCCTTCCCGGCCAACGCGCTCGACGGCACGTTCGGACCGGAGCGGGTCTTCGTGAAGGCCCCGGCCCGCGCGAACGTCTCGCCCGCGGAGGGCTACCAGTTCTTCGGCGAGGTCGAGATCGACGGCGGCAGCGCGGAACTGACGGTCCGGCTGCGCGAGCAGGACGGCACCGTGCTGTTCACCAAGGTGCTCCGGCCGGGCCTCGTCGGCCAGTAGATCCCGTACCCTCGTCACCGTGTCGCGCACCGCCGTCATCCCGCGGTGCGCGGCATGACGGTCAGCGCATGACCTTCAACGGTCAATTGAACCGTAAATGGGACAGAAGGTCGCTTAACCCATCAGTCACACACTGTTCGTGATCACGCAACACCGTTCCTTCACAGTGGGTGCATGAAGCGGAAGATGACTGATGTGACGCGCGCGAAGAACGGGCGTCCCGTGCACCACTGGCGCCGGGACGTGGTCGAACTCGCCGCCCTCTTCACCGCCGTGGCGGTCGCCGACGCCGTGGCCAACCTGATCGGGCACGGACCCGACGGCCCGACGCTGCTGCTGGGCTCCGCGGTCGCGCTGCTCGCCACCGCGGCCTTCCACACCTGGTGGGCACGGCGCCACGGCCACGCACCGCCGGCCGACGATACCGGCGCCCTGCCGGGCACCACCGAAGGAACGGCGGCTGACGAGGTCTCCGCCCGGAACGTGCTGTGGCGGCTGCGGACCACCGTCCGGGACGAGCCGGGCTCGCTGGCCGCGCTGTGCACGGCTCTCGCCGGACACCGGGTGGACATCCTGAGCCTGCAGACCCATCCGCTGGGCGACGGCACGGTCGACGAGTTCCTGCTGCGCGCCCCCGGCGTGCTCCCGGCCGGTGAGATCACCCGGGCGGTGTCGCTGGCCGGCGGCACCGGCACCTGGATCGAGCGGGCCGACGCCCACGACCTGGTGGACGCCCCGACCCGGATCCTCGGGCTGGCCACCCGCACCGCACTGGACGCGGCCGAACTGCCGCTGGCGCTGCGTCAGCTGCTGGGCCGCTGCACGATCCGCCAGCTGCCCGCGGCCCCGGCCGGGCGCGCGGGCGGCGCCGACGCCGTACCGGCGGAGGGCGTGCTGGAGGACACGGTGCTGCGGCTGCGCGCCCCGGAGGGCGGCGTGATCACCGTCGAGCGGCCGTATCTGCCGTTCACCCCGACCGAGTTCGCGCGGGCCCGGGCGCTGGTGGAACTGGACTCGCGGCTCGGCCCGCGCATCCCGCGCGGCCAGGACGTGCTGACCCTGCCGGAAGGCAACGCCATCACCGTGCACCGGGCCGACACCGGCGACCTGGAGGCGGCGAAGGAGATGCACGAGCGATGCTCGGCCCGCACCCTCGCCCTGCGCTACCACGGGCCGGTCGGCGACGCGGACCGCTATCTGAACCATCTGCTCTCGCCGCGCTTCGGCCGCACGCTCGCCGTTCGGACCGCCTCGGGGCGGATCGTCGGTCTCGGCCACCTGCTGTGGGACGGCGACGAGACCGAGGTCGCGCTGCTCGTCGAGGACACCTGGCAGCGGCGCGGCATCGGCACCGAACTGCTGGGCCGCCTGGTGGCGATGGCGGCCGAGGCGGGCTGCGAGAGCGTCTACGCCGTCACCCAGTCCTCCAACACCGGCATGGTCGCCGCGATGCGCGGCCTGGGCCTGCCCCTCGACTACCAGATCGAGGAGGGCACCCTGGTGATCACGGCCCGGCTCCAGACGGCCCCGGCGGCCACCGGGCCGGCCGTGCGCGACTGATCCCCGCGCGCTCGCTCCGAGGAACGGCCCGGCGGAGACCGGGCCGTTCGCTCGTTCACCCCAGGGCGCCGTCCAGGTCCGCCCACAGGTCGTCCACGTCCTCCAGGCCCACCGACAGCCGCAGCAGCCGGTCGCTGACGCCGGCGCCCCGGCGGTCGTCGGCGTCCACGATGCGGTGGCTGATGGACGCCGGGTGCTGGATGAGGGTGTCGACGCTGCCGAGGCTGACGGCCGGGGTGACCAGGCGGACCCCGCCGATGACCGCGTGCGGGTCGCCGTACACCTCGAAGGCGACCATCGCCCCGCCGATGCCCGGGTAGTGCACCCGCTCGACCCGCGGGTCGACGGCGAGCCGGCGGGCGAGTTCGGCGGCGGTCTCCGAAGCGGCCCGCACCCGGACCGGCAGGGTGGCCAGGCCACGCAGGAGCAGATATCCGGCCAGCGGGTGGAGGACCCCGCCGGTGGCGAATCGGACCTGCCGCAGCCGCCCCGCGAACTCCTCGTCGCAGGCGACCACTCCGGCCAGCACGTCACCGTGCCCGCCGAGGTACTTGGTGGCGCTGTGCAGCACCAGCCGCGCGCCGTGCTCGACGGGACGCTGGAGCACGGGTGTGGCGAAGGTGTTGTCCACCAGCAGCGGCACCGAGCCGCAGGCGTGGGCGACGGCCCGCAGATCCACCTCGGCGAGGGTCGGGTTGGCCGGGGACTCGACGAGGACGAGACCGGTGTCGGGGCGCAGCGCCTCCGCGATCCCCGCCGGGTCGGTCCAGGTGACCTCGGAGCCGAGCAGCCCGGCGGTCAGCAGATGATCGCTGCAGCCGTACAGCGGCCGTACCGCCACCACGTGCCGCAGGCCCAGGGAGGCCCGGACCAGGAGGACCGCGCTGAGGGCGGCCATGCCGCTGGCGAACGCGACGGCCGCCTCGGTGCCCTCCAGCCGGGCGAGGGCGGTCTCGAAGCGGGCGACGGTGGGATTGCCGAGGCGGGCGTAGACGGGCGGTCCGTCCGGCTCGGCGCCGGTCGCGGCGAACGCGTCGATCCGGGCGGCCTCGGCCCGGCTGTCGGCGGACGGGTAGGTGGTCGACAGATCGATCGGCGGGACGTGCAGGCCCTGCCCGGCGAGGTCGTCGCGGCCGGCGTGCACGGCCTCGGTGGCCAGTGCCCGGGTACGGGTCGGTGACTGTGTACGCGCTGTCTCCATGGCCAGAGGGTGAACACCGGCCGGGGTCGGATCCGAGAACCCCGTGTTACGTTCGGCCGGTGGCCGAATCTGTCGTACTGGATCCGGTGGACCTCCATCTGCTGCGGCTGCTGCAGAACGACGCCCGGACGACCTACCGGGAGCTCGCCGCGCAGGTCGGGGTCGCACCGTCGACCTGCCTTGACCGGGTGACCCGGCTGCGCCGCGCGGGCGTGATCCTCGGGCACCAGCTCCGGCTGGATCCGGCCAAGCTGGGGCGGGGCCTGGAAGCACTGCTGTCGGTGCAGGTCCGACCGCACCGCCGGGAACTGGTGGGACCGTTCGTGGACCGGATCCGGGCGCTCCCGGAGTCCCGGACCGTCTTCCACCTCACGGGCCCTGACGACTACCTCGTCCATGTCGCCGTCGCCGGCATGGCGGACCTTCAGCGGCTCGTCCTCGACGAGTTCACGGCCCGCCGCGAGGTGGCCCGGGTGGAGACCCGCCTGATCTTCCAGCAGTGGGACTGCGGCCCGCTGCTGCCGCCTTCGCCGTAGGCGCAAACCGGGTGACGGGTCCGGGCCGTCGTACGAGGATGGTCCGCATGTCAGAGATCAAGAGCCCGCTGCCCCGCGAGGTCGCCGACACCTTCGTCGACGAGCTCATCGCCCTCGACCCGGTGACCGGCACCTACCTCGGTGTGAAGGAGAGTTCGAGCCGGCTGCCCGACACCTCGCCCGCGGGCCGGGAGGCGCTGGCGGAGCTGGCCCGCCGGACGCTGGCGCGGCTGGACGAGGCCGAGCGGCGGCCCGGCGCGGACCGCGACATCGAGCGGCGCTGCGCCCGGCTGCTGCGCGAGCGGCTGACCGCCGAACTCGCCGTGCACGAGGCCGACGAGGGCCTGCGCGCGGTCGGCAACATGAGCACCGCCGCCCACCATGTACGCGAGGTGTTCACGGTGACCCCTGCGGACACCGACGAGGACTGGGCGGCGATCGCCGAGCGGCTGCGGGCGGTGCCCGCCGCGCTGGCGGGCTACCGCGAGTGCCTGGCGCTCGGCCTGGACCGCAAGCTGTACGCGGGCCCGCGCCCGACCGCCGTCTTCCTCGAACAGCTCACCGAGTGGGCGGACACCGACGGCACCGGGCGCGGCTGGTTCGAGGACTTCGCCGCGGCCGGCCCCGGGACCCTGCGCGCCGAGCTGGACGAGGCGGCCCGGGCGGCGACGGCGGCCGTGGCGGAGCTGCGGGACTGGATCCGCGAGGTGTACGCGCCGGCCGTCGAGGGCGCCCCGAACACGGTGGGCCGTGAGCGCTACGCCCGCTGGGCGCGCTACTACAACGGCACCGACCTCGACCTGGACGAGGCGTACGCCTACGGCTGGTCGGAGTTCCACCGCCTCCTCGGCGAGATGCGGGCGGAGGCGGAGAAGATCCTGCCCGGCGCCGGGACACCGTGGGTGGCGCTCGCGCACCTGGACGAGCACGGCCGCCACATCGAAGGCGTCGACGAGGTCCGGGAGTGGCTCCAGGGCCTGATGGACGAGGCGATCGAGAAGCTGGACGGCACCCACTTCGAACTCGCCGAGCGGGTGCGGAGGGTGGAGTCCCGCATCGCCCCGCCCGGCGGCGCCGCCGCCCCCTACTACACGCCGCCGTCGGAGGACTTCTCCCGCCCGGGCCGCACCTGGCTGCCGACCATGGGCCTGACCCGGTTCCCGGTCTACGACCTGGTCTCCACCTGGTACCACGAGGGCGTGCCCGGCCATCACCTCCAGCTGGCGCAGTGGGCGCACGTCGCCGAGAACCTGTCCCGCTACCAGGCCTCCGTCGGCCTGGTCAGCGCCAACGCCGAGGGCTGGGCGCTGTACGCGGAGCGGCTGATGGACGAGCTGGGCTTCCTCACGGACGCCGAGGTGCGGCTCGGCTATCTCGACGCGCAGATGATGCGGGCACTCCGGGTGATCGTCGACATCGGCATGCACCTGGAGCTGGAGATCCCCGCGGACTCGCCGTTCCACCCGGGCGAGCGGTGGACGCCGGAACTGGCCGAGGAGTTCTACGGCGCGCACAGCAGCCGTCCGGTGGACTACGTCTCCAGCGAGATGACCCGCTATCTGACGATCCCCGGCCAGGCGATCGGCTACAAGCTGGGCGAGCGGGCCTGGCTGCTGGGCCGGGAGAAGGCGCGCGAGCGGCACGGTGACGGCTTCGACCTCAAGGCCTGGCACATGGCCGCCCTCTCCCAGGGTTCGCTGGGCCTGGACGACCTGGTCGACGAGTTGTCCCGGCTCTGACCCGCCGCGGCGCCGCGCGCGCCGCTCATCCGCGGAAACCGCTCTCGGAATCGATCACCTGACCGGTGACCCAGCCCGCCTCGTCCGTCGCCGGCCAGGCGATGAGGCGGGCCGGGTCGTCCGGCATGCCCCAGCGTCCGGCAGGAAAGCGGGAGGCGACCCGGTCGTAGGCCTCGCCCGACAGACAGCCGGTGTCGACCGGCCCGGGGTTGACGGCGTTCACGGTGACGGCGTGCTCGGCGAGGGTGGTCGCGAGGGAGCGGGTGACGGACGCGAGGGCGCCCTTCTGGAGGGCGTAGGCGATCTCGCCGGGCATACCGCCGCCGTGGTCCTGCCCCGAGGTCATCAGGCCGCCCGCACCCACCGGACGGCAGCCGCCCACCGCTCCAGCGGCTCAGCAGCCACAGTCCCCGGAGCCCGCCGGCGCCGTCAGCGCATCGGCGACGCGCCGCTCACGCCCCTCCCACGTCTCGAACTCGAAACCCTCCCGCACCCAGTACTCGAATCCCCCGAGCATCTCCTTGACCCGGAACCCGAGTTCGGCCAGGGCGAGCGCGGCCCGGGTCGCGCCGTTGCACCCGGGACCCCAGCAGTACGTCACGACCGGCACCGACGTGTCCAGCAGCTGCTCGGCCTGCTCCGCGATGAGCGCGGTCGGCAGGTGGACCGCGCCGGGGACGTGTCCCTGGTCCCAGGCCGCGGTGGACCGCGAGTCCAGCACGACGAAGCCGGGGTCACCGTCGGCGGCGAGCGCGGCGGCGACGTCGGAGACATCGGCGTGGAAGACGAGGCTCGCGCGGAAGTGGGCGGCGGCCTCGGCCGGCGCGGCGGGGGCGACACGCAGGACGGGGTTGACGGTGGCGGTGGTGGCGGTGGTGGCGGCGGTCATCGTGAGGCGTCCTCTTCTGCTGTCAGTTCCTGCTGTCCGACGACCAGAAATCTACGGCCGATGATCATCTTCCTGAAGGGCCGTTCCACGGTCCGGACCTTGATCGACCGGGGATTCCCCTGCTACCCCTGGGACATGACCGCGTTTTCCCCGGACGCCACCGACTGGCGCATCCTCGATGTCCTCCAGCGGGAGGGCCGGGCCAGCTTCGCCGAGCTGGCCCGGGCCGTCTCCATGTCCCCGAGCGCGGTCACCGAGCGGGTGCGCCGGCTGGAGGAGGCGGGCGTCATCGAGGGGTACGCGGCCGTGGTGAACCCCGGGCGACTGGGGCTGCCGATCCTCGCCTTCGTCCGGCTGCGGTACCCGACCGGCAACTACAAGCCGTTCCACGACCTGGTCGCCGCGACCCCGGAGATCCTGGAGGCGCACCACGTCACCGGCGACGACTGCTTCGTCATCAAGGTGGCCGCCCGCTCGATGCGGCACCTGGAGGAGGTGTCGGGGCGGATCGGGACGCTGGGCTCGGTGACCACCAGCGTCGTCTACTCCTCCCCGCTGCCGCACCGCCCTCTCGGTCAGTGACCCCGCTGCCGCAACGTCGACCCCGATCTGCCCTTGACGACCTCCAGCTGCGCGTGGATCCGCCGCCGCAGGTCGGCGACATGGCTGACGATGCCCACGCTGCGGTCGCGTTCGCGCAGCGAGTCGAGCACGTCCAGCACCTCGTCCAGCGTCTGGTCGTCGAGGCTGCCGAAGCCCTCGTCGATGAAGAGGGTGTCCAGGCGGACCCCGCCGGCCTCGTCGGTGACCACGTCGGCGAGGCCGAGGGCGAGGGCGAGCGAGGCGAAGAAGGTCTCGCCGCCGGAGAGCGTCGCCGTGTCCCGTTCGCGCCCGGTCCAGGCGTCGACGACATGGAGCCCGAGCCCGCTGCGACCGCGCCCGGCCCGGTCGTCCGAGTGCACCAGGGTGTACCGGCCGGACGACATGCGTTGCAGCCGTACGGTCGCGGCGGCGGCCACCTGCTCCAGCCGGGCGGCGAGGACATAGGCCTCCAGACGCATCCGGCGTTCGTTGTCGGCCGAGGTGCCGGCCGCGAGTCCGGCGAGCCGGGCCACCCGGTCGTGCTCCTCGCGCAGCGGCGCCAGCCGGCGCGCACCGGCGGCCGCGCGCGCGGAGAGACGGTCCAGCTCCGCGCAGCGGCGGGCGGCGGCGTCCCGCGCGGAGGCGGCGGCGCGCACCCGGCCTTCCGCGTCGGCGGCGGCCTGTTCGGCGGCGGCGAGGTCGGCGGGCGGCCGCTCGGCGGCTGCGGCGGTGTCGGGCTCGGCGAGCACCGCGCGGACGGCGGCCTCCTCGGTCTGCCAGGCGTCCAGCCGCCGTTGCAGCTCGCGATGGGCGGTGTCGTCGAGGAGGGCGGCTGCTGCCGCCTGCGGGGTGTCGAAGCCGGCCCGGAAGGCGGCGTCGGCGAGCCGGGCGTCGGCCTCCTTGAGGCGCTGGGCGGTGTCCTCGGCGGTACGGGCGGCCTCGGCGGCCTCGGTGAGCCGGGCGGCGCGCCGCTCCAGCTGGGCGGCGCGCGCGGCCACGCTGCCGGCCGTGCCGCGCGCCTGCGCCAGCTCCTCCTCCAGGGCGGCCCGTTCGCTCTCCAGCCGCTCCCGGTGGCCGACCCGGGCGGCGGCCCGGACGGCGGCCTGCTGCCGGGCGGCGGCGCGCCGCTCGTGCTCCTGCTCGGCGCGGCGCAGTTCCTCCTGGGCGGCGTGCAGCGCGGAGGCGGCGGCGCGCGCCTGCTGGTACCGCCGCTCCACCTCCTCCGCCTCGCGGGCGAGCGCGTCGGCCGGCGTGTCCCCGGCCTCGGCGCCCGCGGCGGCCAGGGCCTCCCGTACGGCGCCCAGGTGCCGCTCGTCCTCGGCGCGCCGCTCGTCGGCGCGCTGGTAGGCGGCGAGGGCGCGCTCCTCCGTCTCCCGGTCGACGTGCCCGGCGGTCCTGCGGGCCGGGGCGGGGTGGTCGGTGGCCCCGCAGACCGCGCAGGGCTCGCCGTCGGCGAGGCCGGCGGCGAGTTCGGCGGCGATGCCGTTCAGCCGCTGTTCCTTGAGGTCCAGCCAGTGGGCGCGGGCTTCGACGGCCCGTTCGGCCGAGTCGAGGGCCTTCCGCTGGGCGGCGGCGGCCGCTTCGGTGAGCCGGTCGCGCTGCCGGGCGGCGTCCAGCCGCCGCCGGGCCGGTTCGCGCCGTTCGGCGAGCTGTTCGGCCCGTCCGGCGGCCTCCTGCGCGGACTCGACGCGCGAGCGCAGGCGCGCGCGGGTGGTCTCCCACTCGGCGAGCCAGGCCCCGGTCTCCTCAAGGATCTCCTCGTCGGCGCGCTCCTGGCGGTCGAGGCCGTCGCGTTCGGCGACGAGGTCGGCGAGGCGGCGCTCGGCGCGGCGGGCGGACTCCAGCCCGCCCAGTTCCTCGGCGGCCCGGCGGGCGTCGGCGGCGAGCCCGGCGGCACCGGCGTCGGCGTACCGCTCGGGCAACGCCGCGCGCGCGTGGGCCTCGGCGTTGACCGCGCGGCGGTGTTCGGCCTCGGCGGACTCCCGCAGCTCCAGGGCGGGCGCGACGGCCTCGGCCTTGCGGGCGCGTTCCATCCGGGCCTGCGCCTCGCGGTGGGCGTCGGCCCGTTCCTGGAGGAGCCCGGCCCGCTGCCGGGCCTCGGCGAACCGCCGCTGCAGACGGGCCAGTTCCCGTACGTCGTCCAGGGCGCGGTCGGCGGCGGCCCGCGCGGACTCGGCGGCGGCGAGGCGGGACCGGGCGACGGTCAGTTC
Organism: Streptomyces sp.; assembly: GCF_035645055.1. Classification (GTDB taxonomy): domain Bacteria; phylum Actinomycetota; class Actinomycetes; order Streptomycetales; family Streptomycetaceae; genus Streptomyces. Next base: position 23,771 of record NZ_DASQNH010000013.1, read on the forward strand.
CTCGCGGGCGGTGCTGCGGGCGATCGCCGCGGCGCTCAGCACGGCGTCGGCCAGGCCGGGGTCGCCGGGGGCCAGCTCGGGCAGGTCCATGGTGCCGCCCGCCGCCTGCTGCATCCGGTGGGCGTCGGCCAGCAGGGCGGCGTCGCCGTCGCGCACCTCGGCCTCGGTGGCGCGGCGGCGGTCGGCGAGCCGTTTCTCGACCTCCGCGAAGCGCTGGGTGTCGAAGAGCCGGCCGAGCAGCTTGCCGCGGGCCTCGGCGTCGGCGCGCAGGAAGCGCGCGAAGTCGCCCTGCGGCAGCAGTACGACCTGGCAGAACTGCTCCCGGCTCATGCCGAGCAGCTGGGTGATCTCCTCGCCGATCTCCTGGTGGGAGCGGCTGCGGTCCCGCCAGGCGCCGGTTGCGGCGTCGTACTCGCGCAGCCAGGTCTGGGCCTTGTCCAGGGTGGTGCCGGTGCCGCGCTTCTTGGGGCGCTCCCAGGGCGGCTGCCGGGTGATCTCCAGCCGGCGTCCGGCGACGGTCAGTTCCAGCGTCACCGACGTGCGGGTGCCCGGCGCGGCGTGGTCGCTGCGCAGGCCGGTGCCCTGGCCGCTCTGCCGGGCGCCCGGGACGGAGCCGTACAGCGCGTAGCACACCGCGTCCAGCACGGAGGTCTTGCCCGCGCCGGTCGGTCCGTGCAGCAGGAACAGCCCGGCGGCGGACAGCGCGTCGAAGTCGACGCGCTGGGAGCCGCCGAACGGCCCGAAGGCGGTGATGTCGAGCCGGTGCAGCCTCATCGGGCGGCCTCCGGGGGGCGGGCGTGGCGGGGGCGGCCAGCCGGGTGCGCCGTCACCGGGCCACCTCCCGCACCGTCCGGTCCGCGCGGACCGCGTCGAACGCATCCTGGAGCACCGCCCGTTCCCGCTCGTCGGGTCCGGCGCCGCGGACATGGGCGACGAAGTCCTCGGCGATCTGCCGGTCGCTGCGGCCGGCCAGGCGGCGGGCGTAGGACACGTCGGGGTCGTCCGGAGCGCGTTCGGGGGCGAAGACGAGGCTGAGGGTGTGCGGGAAGCGCTCGGTGAGGCGGGCCATGGGCTCGGCCGGGCGGACCGGGTCGGTGAGGGTGACCTCGACCCACGCCTCCTCGTGCCGGGCCAGTTCCGGGTCGGCGAGCAGCTCCTCCAGGGTGCCCCGGATGCGGGCCAGCGGGCGGGGCACCGGGCAGTCGACGCGCTCGGCGGTGACCGCGCCGTCGGCGTCGAGGTCGACGAGCCACATGCTCTTGCGGTGCTGCGCCTCCGAGAAGGAGTAGGGCAGCGGGGAGCCGGAGTAGCGCACGCGGTCGGTGATGGTCTGGCAGCCGTGCAGATGCCCCAGCGCGGCGTAGTCGACTCCGTCGAAGACACCGGCCGGGACGGCGGCGACCCCGCCCACGGTGATGTCCCGCTCGCTGTCGCTGACCTCGCCCCCGGTGACGAAGGCATGGGCGAGGACGACGGACCGGGTGCCCGGCGGGCGGGTCGCCAGGTCGGCGCGGACCCGGTCCATGGCGGCGGCCAGCACCATCTCGTGCCCGGCCTTCGGTACGCCGAACTCGTCCTTCACGAGGGCGGGTTCGAGATACGGCAGTCCGTAGAAGGCCACGTCTCCGAACGCGTCCCGCAGCACGACCGGTGTGCCGCACGCGGCGGGATCGGTGCGCAGGTGGATGCCCGCCCGCCCGATCAGCCCGGCCCCCACCCCGAGACGGCGCGCCGAGTCGTGGTTGCCGGAGATCATCACCGTCGGCACGCCGAGGTCGGCCAGCCGGTGCAGAGCGTCGTCGAACAGCTCGACGGCGGCGAGCGGAGGCACCGCGCGGTCGTACACATCCCCCGACACGACCACCGCGTCCACCGCGCGCTCCCGCACGGTGCTGACGAGGTGGCCGATGAACTCGGCCTGAGCCCCGAGCAGGTTCACCCGGTGGAACGCCCGCCCGAGATGCCAGTCGGACGTGTGCAGCAATTTCATGGAATCTCTCTGACCTGCACGTTCAACCCTCAAGCCGCTCAAAGACCAGCGCGAACCAGTACCGGCACGCAACCGGCGGTCACCACGCTAACCCCTGTGGCCCCCTGTCCCGCCACCGGCCTCGGGCTCCCGCCCACCCGAATAGGTAGATTGGGTTGAATGTCCCCTATGGGTCATTAAGTTGGTCAGAACACTGATATCAGCCGCTTGACCAGGTCCGGGACCCGCCCGCCGCGGTCCTCCCGGGCCTCCACCGCCCGCAGGGCCGGCAGTACGAGCCGGGTGCCCGGGTAGCGCACCGGCTCCGGCGGGAACCAGCCGGACGGCGCCCGGGTGAAGGCCGACCGGGCCCACTCGTCGTTCGTGCCGAGGACGAAGGAGGCCAGCACCTTGGCCATCAGCCGTGCGGGGCCGACGCCGTCGCCGGAGTAGCCGGCGGCGTAGCAGACGCCCGGCACGGACTTCAGCCACCCGGCGAACGGCAGGGACGTCACCGAGTACTCCACGGGCGCGGTCCAGCTCATGTCGACGGGTGCGTCGGCGAGTTCGGGGAAGAGACGGCCCAGGTGGGCCCGCAGTTCGGCGGGACGCAGCGGGTCGCCCCACAAGGTGCTGGGGCCGAGGTCGCCGAAGGCGACGCCGGAGCCGCCCTTGCCGAACAGCAGGCGGCCGTCGGGGGTGGTGCGGTAGTAGTTCAGCCGCCGCCGGGAGTCGCAGACCGAGACCTCGCCGTCCCAGCCGAGAGCCTTCAGCCGCTCCGGTACCGGCCGGGTCAGCACGGTGTCGCTGGCCACCGTCACCATCCGGCGGCCGAGGTCCTCGAGCTGCCCGGCCCAGGCGTTGACGGCGAGCACCACCTTGTCCGCGTGGACGCTCCCGTACGGCGTGCGGGCGCGGACGGTGCGGCCCTGCGCGGCCCGCAGCGCGGTGAGCGGGGTGCGTTCGTGGATCCGTACGCCCGCGTCCAGGGCGACCCGACGCAGCCCTCGGGTGAGCTTGGCGGGCTGGAGGGTGGCGCAGCCCGGATCGAGCACGGCCCCGTAGTGGCTGCGGGTGCCGACGGCCCGGCGGGCCTCGGCGGCGGTGATCCGGTGCAGCGGTTCGATCCCGGCACGGTGCAGGTCGTCCAGGGTGCGCTGCCAGGCGCCGCGCTGGGCGGGGGACGATGCGGCCCACATCCAGGGGCCGCGGCGGTGCTCGATGTCGATGCCGTGGGTGCCGGCGAAGTCGAGGATGTCCTCGACGGCCGCGGCGGAGGCCTCGCCGATGCGGCGCGCCTCCTCGTGGCCCCCGATCGCGACCAGGCTGCTGAACCGGGCCCACATCGGCATGAGGAAGCCGGCGTTGGCGCCGCTGGCCCCGCCGCCGCACACGTCGGCCTCGATCAGCACGATGTCGGTGCCGGGCGCGCGGCGCAGGATCTCCAGCGCCGTCCACAGTCCGGTGAAGCCGCCGCCGACCACGCAGACGTCGCAGCGCAGCTCGTCGGTGAGCGGCGGCGTGCGGTCGTCCCCGGGTTCGGCGGCGAGGGCGTCGCGCAGCCAGGGGGTGCGGCGGGCGGGGGGCGGCGTGTCCAGGTGGGGCCAGGTCGGGGAAAGGCGCAGTTCCGTCATGGGGAGGGACCTCCGGTATGGGCGGGCCGGCCGGCAGGTTCGGCGGGCGGCCCGACGAGAGGGGGCTCGAAGAGAGGGGTTCGAGGTCAGGGGGCTCGAAGAGAGGGGTTCGAGGTCAGGGGGCTCAACGGGTGGGGGTGCGCAGAGGACTGGGAACGAGCGTTCGGTCCGGGCTCCGGTGCCGCGGGGGCCGGAGCGGGTCGCTGCGCGGCTCAGGTGCCGCGGGTGGCCCGCAGCAGGTCGATGCGGGAGCTGACCCCGTAGTGCTTGAACAGGTTGCGCAGGTGGTAGTTGACGGTGTGCGGGGACAGGGCGAGACGGCTGGCGATCTGCTGGTTGGTCAGGCCTTCCGCGACCAGTGCCACCAGGCTGCGCTGCCGTTCGCTCAGTTCCGCGCGCCGCGCCGGGCGGTCGGTGGCCGGCGGGCCGGGCCGGACGGCGGCCGGGTGGCGCTGGCCCCGGCGCGCGGAGCGCAGCGCCGCGGCCTCCTGCTCCAGGGCGAGCCGTACGGAGGCGGGCACGGACTCCGCGATCAGACGGCGCAGCAGCGGGCTCCGGAAGACGGCGCGGGTGCCGATGTTGCGGACCACTCCGGTGGCCCACACCTCCTCCAGGGTGGGCAGCAGCGCGGAGACGGAGGTGCGCGTCATCAGGGCCAGTTCCGCGTACACGACCTCGTCGCCCAGGATCGCTGCCACGCAGAGCAGCTGGCGGCAGGCCGGCGAGTAGCGCTCCAGGGTGTTCCGTACGCGGGCGGCGAGGCGGGCCGGCAGGCGCTCGGTCAGCAGCTCCGCCTCCCCGCCGGACAGCTGGACGCCGCCCTCCTCCCGGAGGCCGGTGAGCAGGTCGATCAGCAGGCGGGGGTGGCCCTCGACGTCGTCGATGAGCGGCCGGAGCGACCGGGCGGGCGGCGCGCCCAGCAGGTCGTGGGCGAGCCGGTGGGTGTCGGCGGGGGCCAGCGGTCCGAGGATCAGCCGCTCCGTCCGGGCGGCCGGGTCGGCGAGCAGCGGCCGGATGAGCGGCGGGGCCTCGCCGGGCCGGTGGGCGATCAGCCAGACGCCCGGGTGACCGCCCGGGCGGCCACGGGGTCCGGGGACGCGGGCCGGGTTCGGGACGTGGCCGGGTGTGCCGTGCAGGTCGTCGACGATCACCAGGTGCGGTCCGGAGGGCCGGTCCCCGCCGTGGCCGCGGGTGCGGGCGGCGGACGGCCGGTGGGTCCACGCGTCGCGCCCGTGGGGGCGGCCGGGGGGCACGTAGCCGAGTCTCCGGGCGAGGGCCGCGGCCTCGGTGAGCAGACGGGTCTTGCCGATGCCCGGCATGCCTTCGACGGCGAGCACGGCGGGGCCTCGGCGGAGGCCGTGTTCCAGGATCTCGCGGATGACGGCCAGTTCGCGTTCCCGGCCGCGCAGCGGCACCTCGGAGGCCAGGAGGGTGTTCATATGGCACCGCCGTAGCGTCTGACGACCACCGTGCGGAAACGTTCCGCCACGAAGGTGCCGTCGCTGTACACCGCGTTGCCCGCGGGGTTCATTCCGGTGCCGTGCAGGTCGGAGTAGACGGCGGACTGCGAGATGTACCAGTCGCCCATCAGGTTCATCGACAGCATCACCCCGGCCGCCAGGCAGGCGGCCTCCATCGCCGCCTCCACCTCGGCGGAGACGGAGTACAGGCCGACGGAGAGGGCGCCGCACCTGCGCGTGGTCTCCTCGACGAGGGCCACGGCCGCCGCCGCGTCGTCCACGGCCACCGCGAAGCAGACCGGCCCGAGCCATTCGGCGAGCAGGGTGTCCCGGTCCGCGTCCCGGCCGGCGTCGAGCTTCACGACGACGGGCGTGCGGACCACCGCGTCCGGGTACCGGGGGTGCCGCACCACCCGCGAGGGCACGCCGACCGGGCCCAGGGCGCCGGACATCGCGAGGTCCACCCGGGAGCTGACGTCGGAGCCGATCAGCGCGCCCAGGACGTCGCAGGCCGCGCGGTCGTCACCGAGCAGGGCGTCCAGCGCACCGCCGAGGTCGGCGACCACCTCGTCATAGCTCTTGTGGCCCTCGTCGGTGGCGATGCCGGTGCGCGGGATCAGCAGGTTCTGCGGGCTGGTGCAGAGCTGGCCGCTGTAGAGGGAGACGGAGAAGGCCAGGTTGGCGAGCATGTCACGGTAGTCGTGGGTGGACTCCACCAGCAGCGAGTTGACCGCGGAGGCGGCGGTGAAGACCCGGGCCTGGCGGGCGTTCTCCCGCAGCCAGTCGGCGAAGGCGGTACGGCCCGCGTAGTCCACCAGCCGCACCTCGGGGGCGGTCGCCAGCCGCTGGGCGAGCCGCTCACCGGGATACTCCGGGGCCAGGCACACCAGGTTGGGGTCGAAGCCGGCTTCGGCGAGCACCTCCCGGGCCTGTCCGACGGTGAGGGCGAGCGGCAGGACGGCGGCGGGGTGCGGCTTGACCAGGACGGGATTGCCGGTGGCCAGGGAGGCGAAGAGCCCGGGGTAGCCGTTCCAGGCGGGGAAGACGCTGCCCGCGACGAGCAGGGAGATCCCGCGGGGCACGACCCTGAACCGCTTGCCGATGTCGACGGACCGGCCCGGACCCTGCGGCTTGTGCCAGTGCGCGGCGGCGGGCAGCCTGCTCTGCTCGGCGTAGGCGCAGGCCACGGCCTCCAGACCGCGGTCCTGCGCGTGGACGGCGCCCGCGTGGAAGGCCATCACGGGGTTGTGGCCGCTGGTGTGCTCCGCGGCGGCCGCGAACTCGGGGCTCCGGGCGTTGATCCGGTCCAGGATCTCCAGGCAGACGGCGGCGCGCGCCTCGGGCCCGGCGTCGCGCCAGGCGGGCAGCGCGGCCGCCATGGCGGGCAGGAGGACCGCGGGGTCGTGGTGGGGGTAGGAGATGCCCAGCTCGATGCCGTACGGGGAGCGCTCGCCGCCCCGGTGGGGTTCGGGCCCGACCGTGCCGTCCCGGCCGGGCTGGCCGAGGTCCATCGGCCGGCCGAGCAGGGCGCGTAAGGAGGCCTCGCCGTCCGCCGTCGCGTCCGGTCCGTAGGCCCGGGTGTCCTCGGGGTACGGGGACCAGTGCTCACGGGTCCGGATGGCCGCCAGGGCCTGGTCCAGGGTGTTCCGGTGCCGGTTGATCAGGCGCGCCGGGGAGCAGTCGGTGGGGGAAACGTGCTGACTGGTTCGTGCCATGATCGTCATCCTTGTCGTGCGGGGGCGCCGGTTCCACAGCAAACTCGGTCAATACGACGATGTGACGTTCCGTTCACATCCGGGGTGCCGCGCCCCCGCGGGCCCGCCGCGCGCCGGGGCGTGGAGATGTGTGGAATCCGGGTGGATCCGGAGGCCCTCGGCGAGCCCGCCCGCCTTCCCGCGATGCGGAGGACGCACTGCCGCGTCGCGCCCGGGACAGGGGAGTTCCGGTCGCGATCGTGGCGTGATCCCATCGGGGAGCGTGCCGGGCGGGCCCGCCGACTGGCCTGTTCCTACCGGTCGTTCGAAACGAACAATCGGCCGTTCTAGCGGGTGATCGGGCTCAGGTACCGGTCGAGTGCCGCGTCCGGCAGGGCCCGCGCCAGCACGCTCACGGTGCGGGCGTCCCTGCCGACCCGGTAGCGCGACCTGGGCCGACGGGCCGTGAGCGCCTGGCCCACGGTGCGCGCGAAGTCCTCGGGACGGGTCCTGCTGTCCCTGGCCTGCCGCTCGTTGGCGTGCAGGAAGCGGTGGAACGGGACGCGGTACAGGTCGGCGACGGTCTCGGGGACGCCGTCCATGGCGGCCCGGGCCGTCTCGGTGACCTTCCCCCAGATCGGGGTCATGATCGCCCCGGGCTGGACCACACTCACGTCCACGCCGTGCGGCCGCAGCTCACGCCGCAGCACGTCGGTGAGGGCCTCCTTGGCGAACTGGGCCGAGGCGTAGGCGCCCAGATAGGGGATGGCCACGCTGCCGAGCCCCGAGGTGACGTTGACCACCCGGCCCCGGGCGCGGCGCAGCTGGGGCAGGAAGGCCTGGGTGACGGCGAGCTGGCCGACCACGTTGATGTCCAGCTGGCGGCGCAGCTGCTCCGGCGCGACGCACTCCAGCGGCGCCGACACGCAGATGCCCGCGTTGTTGACCAGTCCCCACAGACCGCCCTCCGCGACGGCCCGGGTGACCTGCTCGGCCGCCGCGGCGATGGTCTTCTCCTCGGTCACGTCGATCCGGACCGGGGTGAGCCGGCCGTACGACGCCTCGTGGGCCAGCGTCTCGCCGTCGGCCTCGTCGCGCACGCCCGCGAACACCCGGAAGCCGGAGCGCTCCAGTTCGAGCGCGCAGACCCGGCCCAGTCCCGAGGAGGCGCCGGTGACCAGCACGGCCTTGCCGTGCGGCGTGAGAGTGCCGAGATTGCCTGACATGTGTCGTCTCCTGAGTCGTTGGCGGCGGTCACGCCGGGGCGGGCGCCTGGGACGCGCGCGCGGTGCTCAGCGGGAAGGTGAGCGAGTCCTCCAGGGTGCGGACGAGCTTCCGGTCCGGCATGAACCGGAAGTACGCGTCCCGGACGGTCCGGCGCACCGGGCCCTCCGACTGCTCGAAGGTGCTGATGCCGCGCGAGGCGGCCACCATGCCGCGGGTCCGCTCCCGGCGTTCGTCCTCGTAACGGCGCAGGGCGCGCGGGAGGTCGGCGGCGCCCCGCAGGGCCCTGCCCAGAACGACGGCGTCCTCGATGGCCATGCCCGAGCCCTGGCCGAGGCTGGTGAGCATCGGGTGGGCGGCGTCGCCGAGGAGGGTGACCGGGCCGCGGCCCCAGCGCTCCAGGAACACCCGGTCCCGGGAGGGCACCGCGATGATCGACTCCTCGGGGGTGATCCGTACGGCCTCCTGGACCTCGTCCGCCCATCCGGCGTAGGCGGCGAGGATCTCCGCCTTGCCGCCCCGCCAGTTCGCGGAGCGTTCGGCGGGCATGTTCTTCGTGCCCCACCAGTAGAGCCGTCCGCCGCCCATGTCGACCATGCCGAAACGCTTGCCGCTGCCCCAGTAGTGGGTGACCGAGCCGGGGGCGAACCGCGGGTGCGAGAAGGGCACCACGGCCAGCCAGCAGATGTACCCGCTGTCCTGGGAGTCCTCCGGCCCGACCAGTTGCCTGCGGACCACGGAGTGGAAGCCGTCGGCGCCGATCAGCACGTCCCCGTGGGCCTCACGCCCGTCCGCGAAGCGCACCCGGACCCCGTCGCGCGGGTCCTCGCCGGTCTCGAAGCCGGTGGCGGTGGCGCCGAGATGGAGGGGAACGCCCTCCGCCGCCTCCAGCAGGGCCGCCTGGAGGTCGGCGCGGGTGATCAGCACGCTGGGCACGCCGAGCCGGCCGATGATCTCCGGGAAGGGGAACTCCCGGATCAGCCGGCCCCGCGCGGTCCTGACGTGGTACGACTCCAGTGCCGTGCCCCGCTTCTCCAGGTCGATGCCGACCCCCAGGGAGTCCAGGGCGCCCACGGCGTTGCTCATCACCGAGAGCCCGGAGCCCGCGGCGCGCAGTTCGCCCGCCCGCTCGTACACCTCGACGTCGAGCCCCGCCTCGCGCAGGGCGACGGCGGCGGTGAGGCCGCCGATGCCCGCGCCGAGGACGAGGGCCTTCCGTGCCGTGCTGCCGCTTCGCTTCATCGTGCCGTCCGTGTTCTTTCCGCTCCGCGCGGGTCGTTCGTCGCGTGTGTGTGGGGTCGTCATGTCAGTCGCCGATCAGGTCGACGACGGTCTTCACCATGTGGCCCACGTGCGGCTCCTCCATGATCGTGAGGTGGTCGCCGGGGACGTCGACCACGTCGAGGACTCCGCTGGTGCGCTCGCGCCAGCCGTTCGTCGGGTCCTTGTGCATGCTCTCGATCGCGGTGTGCATCGAGTTGAGGACCTCCGGCAGCGGCTCCGAGGCGTGGATGAGGACCATGTCCTGGTCCACCACCTCCGGGCGGTAGGCGAAGGCCGCCTTCCAGTTGGCCTCGTAGACGTGGAACAGCCGCCGTACGACCGCCCCGGTGCTGCCGGCCGGCAGCACGCCCTCGTCGACGGCCAGCTGGGCGATGAAGTCGAACTTCTCCTCCAGCGTGGCCAGTTCGGCCGGGATCAGCTCCAGCGGCGAGTCCCCGCCGCGGCGCAGCCACAGCAGTTCCCAGAAGAACCAGCCGAGCAGCGCCTCGTCCCCGGTGTTCAGCCGCCGCCCGGGGTTGAGCGCGGTGGTGTCGAGGAGCACCAGCCGGGCGATCTCCTCGCCCGCGGCGCGCAGCTGGCGGGCCATCTCGAAGGCGACGAAGCCGCCGAAGGACCAGCCGCCGATCACGTAGGGGCCGCTGGGCTGCACCCGGCGGATCGCCTCGACGTAGCCGGCCGCGATCTCCTCCACGCTGCGCAGCGGCTCGGTTCCCGGGTCGGCGCCCGCCGCCTGAAGGGCGTAGAAGGGCCGGTCGTCCGGCAGGTGCTTGGCGAAGCGGACATAGCACAGGACGTTGCCGCCCATGGGGTGCACGAAGAACATCGGGCGCCTGTCGCCGTCGGGGCGGATGGGCACCAGGGGGTCGAAGGCGGTACGGGCCGCCCCGGAACGCAGTCGCGCCGCGAGGGCCGCCGCGGTGGGGGCGGCGACGAACTCCGAGAGCGGGATGTTCGTGCCGTACCGCTGCTCGATCTGGACGACCAGCCGCATCGCGGTGAGCGAGGTGGCGCCGAGGTCGAAGATGTTCTGGTGCGGTCCCACCGCGGACAGCTGGAGCAGGTCCGCCAGCATCGCGGTCAGCGTCCGCTCGTAGGCGTCGGCCGGCTCGGCGGTGTCCGACTCGGCGCCGGCGGTCAGCGCCGTCCGGCGCAGCGCGGCGTCGTCCCGCTTGCCGCTCGGGGTGAGGGGCAGGGCGGCCAGCCACTCGAAGTGCGAGGGCATCATGTAATCGGGCAGGACGGTGCGCAGCTGCTTGCGGAGCAGGGCCAGGTCCGCGCCGTCCGGGTCGCCGGTCAGGAAGACGGCCAGGAAGGAGTCGTTGCCCTCGCGCCGGCGGGCGACGACGGCGGCCTCCTGGATGCCGGGGTGGGCGGCGGCGAAGCGGCTCACGGCCAGTTCCACCTCGGCCGGCTCCACCCGGTAGCCGCGCACCTTGACCTGCGCGTCCGCCCGTCCCAGGCACACGATCTCGCCGTCCGGCAGCCGCATGCCCAGGTCGCCGCTGCGGTAGAGGCGTTCGCCGGTGACGGGGTGGGTCACGAACCGTTCCGCGGTCAGGTCGGGGCGGCCCACGTATCCCTCGGCGAGGCAGTCTCCCGCCAGGTACAGCTCGCCCTTGACGCCGTCCGGCACCGGGCGCATCCCCGCGTCCAGGACGTGGACGCGGGACCGGTGGACGGGGCGGCCGATGGGCGGCAGCGCCGGGAACCGGCCGGGGTCGCCCTGCATGGTGTACGCGGTGACCACATGCGACTCGGTGGGCCCGTACTGGTTCTCCAGTATCACCCCGGGCAGGGCAGCGCACAGGCGTCGTATCTCGTCGGTGACGCGCAGCTGTTCGCCGGAGGAGAGCAGCGCCTTCAGGCTCCGCGGCGCCAGGTCGAGCGCGGCGGCGGCCTCGGCGAGCTGCTGGAGGGCGACGTACGGCAGGCAGAGGCGCTCGACGCGCTCGCGGTCCAGCAGGCGCAGCAGACCGGGCATGTCGCGGCGCTCGTCCTCGGACAGCACGTGCAGCGTGCCGCCTCCGCACAGCGTCGAGAAGATCTCCTGGAACGAGACGTCGAAGCTCAGCGGGGCGTACTGGGCGGTGGTGCCGCCGACGACGCCGCTGGGTACGGAGTTCTGCCAGGTGACGAGGTTCGCCAGTGAGCGGTGCGGCATGGCGACGCCCTTGGGGGCGCCGGTGGAGCCGGAGGTGAAGAGGATGTACGCGATGTCCGCGGGCTCGATCCGGGGCGCCCCGGCGAGGGGCGACCGGGTCGTCCCGGCCTCGTCGCCGGGTGCCTCGCCGGGTGCGTCGAAGAGGTCCTCGGCGGCCAGCACCGGGGCCAGTTCGCCGAACACGCCGGCCTGTTCGGCCCCCGCGACGATCCGGAAGGGCCGGGCCTGTTCCACCATCGAGGTGAGGCGCTCGGCCGGATAGCCGACGTCGAGGGGCACCGTCGCCGCTCCGGCCCGCATGACGCCCAGGATGACGGCGATGGTCTCCAGGGAGCGGGGCATCGCGACGCCCACCCGGTCGCCGGGACGCGCGCCGAGGGCCAGCAGCCGGGCGGCCACCCGGTCGGCGGCGCGGCCGAGTTCGGCGTACGTCCAGCTGCGGGAGCCGAAGGCGACGGCCACCGCGTCCGGGGTCAGCTCGGTCTGCTCGGCGACGGCCCGGGCAACGTCCCGGAACGGGGTCTCGGGGCGGCCGGAGGCGGCGGCGAGGGGCACCGGGGCGAGGAAGCCGAGGTCCGGGGCTTCGTCGGCGTGCCGGACGAGGCGGTCGAGCACGGCCGTGAAGGTGCCGGCGTACAGCTCCGCCTGGGCGGGGGTGAAGGTCTGGCCGTGGAAGTCCATGCGCAGCCGCACGGTGTGCTCGACCGGGTCGGTCATGGCGTTGACGAGCAGCTGGAAGTTGGTCTCCTCCCAGGTGCGGAAGTCGAGCATGCGGACGCCGGGCAGTTCGAGGACGGCCGCGAGCTGGCGGAAGTGGATGTAGTTGAACGCCGTCTCCAGAACGGGTTCGCCGCGGTCCTCCTGGATGGCGCTGAGCGGGTAGCGGCGGTGCTCGTGGCTGAGCCGCTCCTCCTCGAAGGCCGCGCGGACCACGCCCGCCCAGTCGGCGGCGGCGCCGGTGTCCAGCCGCACGGGCATGGTGTTGAGGAAGAGGCCGGCAATGCGGTCGGCGCCCTCGATCTCGGGCCGGCCATGGGTGACGAGACCCGTGGTGACGTCGGCGGAGCCGGAAAACAGCCGCAGGGTGACGCAGTGGGCCGCGAACAGCACCGACTTCAGCGGGAGTCGCCGCTCTGCGGCGAACTCCCGGGCCGCGTCGGTGAGTTCCCTCGGCAGGTCGACCAGCCGGGTGAGCTGCTCGGCGCTGCGGGGCGCCTCGTGCGGGCGGAAGGCCTCCAGGTGCAGCAGCGGGGCGTCCGCCAGCTTGTCCTGCCAGAAGCGCCGGGTGTCCGTGGACTCCAGGGCCCGGCGCTCGTCCCGCACGTGGTGGGCGCCGGAGGGCAGCGGGGTGTCCGGGACGGCCTCGATGGGGTGGCCGAGGCGGTGCAGGTAGTCCTGGAGGAGTTCGCGCAGGAGGGTGGCGACGCTGCCGCCGTCGAGGATCGCGTGATGGAAGCTGAGCACCAGCTCGACCGTGTCGTCCAGGACGTGCGCCCGGAACAGGTAGAGCGGGGCGCACTCGAACTCGTAGCGGTGGAAGCGGCGTTCCTCGACATGGGCGGCGATCTCGGCGCGGGCCTCGGGCTCCGCGCGGCCGCGCAGGTCCACGATCTCCAGGCCGCCGTCGACGGCGTGGTCCACGATCTGCAGCGGCTCGGAGAACGAGCCGAGGTCGAAGGAGGAGCGCAGCACCGGGTGGCGTTCCACGAGCCGGCCGAAGGCCTCCCGGAAGCGGTCCTCGTCCCAGTCGAGGACCAGGCTGTACTGGAAGACGTCGTGGTAGACGGCCGAGTGCTCCTCCGCCCGGCTGTGGTAGAGCAGGCCGAGCTGGAGGCGGGTGATCGGCCAGGCGTCGGCGCGGCCTTCGAGCCGGGCCCGGTCCACCTGGGACACCAGCGCGAAGGGCGCGAGCTGCTCGGGGCCCTCGGACGGGGCGCCGGTGGTCGTCCGGGCGGCCAGCTGCGCCACGGTCGGGTGGTTCATGAGGTCGGACAGCGAGAAGCGGATGCCGGCCTTCTCGGCCTGCGCGTGGATGCGCAGCATCGTGATGGAGTCGCCGCCGAGGGCGTAGTAGTCGTCGTGGACGCCGAGCCGGCCGGGCTCGGTCTCCAGGACCTGGGACCAGATGCGGACGAGTGTCTCCTCGGTGGCGTTCCGGGGCGGCTCGGGGGCGCCCTCGGCGCCGGAGGCGGTGGCCGGAGCGGGCAGGGCGCGCCGGTCGGCCTTGCCGTTGGGGGTGAGGGGTATTCGGTCGATCCGCACGAAGTACGACGGGATCATGAACTCGGGTAACCGGTCGGCCAGTTCGGCGCGCAGCCATGCCGGATCACGGGCCTCGTCGGCGACGTAGTAGCCGACCAGGACGGTGCCGCGGGTCGCCGTGTCGCGGTCGACGACGACGGCGTCGCGGACGCCGGCGATGGAGGCGAGCCGGTTCTGCACCTCGCCGAGTTCCACGCGGTTGCCGCGGATCTTGACCTGGCCGTCGATCCGGCCGAGGTACTCGATGCTGCCGTCGGCCAGCCGGCGGGCGAGGTCCCCGGTCCGGTAGATCCGGCTCTCCGGGGTGAAGGGCTCCTCCCCCGGGGTGTACCGCGCGGGGAACGGGTCCTGGACGAACTTCTCCGAAGTCAGCTCCGGCCGGTCCAGATAGCCGCGGGCCACGCCCACGCCGCCGATGCACAGTTCGCCGGGGACGCCGGGCGGCTGGAGGCCGCCGTGCGCGTCCGTCACGTAGAGCACGGTGTTGTCGATGGGGCGGCCGATGGGCACCCGGCGGACCGGCCGGCCCTCCTCCCGCGGGCAGTCGTGGTACGACACGTCGACGGTGGCCTCGGTGGGCCCGTACAGGTTGACCAGGCGCGGGGCGTCCGGGCCGGTGCCGAAGACCCGGTTGAACTGCTCGACGCGCGCCGCGGGCAGCGCCTCCCCGCTGCAGAAGACGGTGCGCAGCGAGCCGGCCCGGGCGCGCAGCTCCGGCGCGATCTCCAGCAGGTCGAGGAACGGCCCGAGCATGGACGGCACGAAGTGCATGACGGTCACCCGGCGGTCCTCGACGGTCGTGAGGATCTGCCGCGGGTCCTTCTGGCCGCCCACGGGGAGCAGCGCGAGGCCCGCACCCTCGACGGCCCACCAGAACAGCTCCCAGACGGAGACGTCGAACGATATCGGCGTCTTCTGGAGCAGCACGTCGTCCGCGCCCACCGGGTAGGCCCGCTGCATCCAGGCCAGCCGGTTGATCACGGAGTGGTGTTCGACCATGACGCCCTTGGGGCGGCCGGTGGAGCCGGAGGTGTAGATGACGTACGCCAGGTCGCGGGGGCCGGCGTGCGGTGCGAGCGGGCCGTCGGGGCCGGTGAGCAGCTCCTCCACGGTCAGCGGCCGTGCGCCCGCCGCCGCCTCGGGCAGGCCGGTGCCGGGGTCGGCGAGGACGGCCGCGGCACGGCTGTCCTCCAGCAGCAGGCCGATGCGCTCGGCCGGGTAGCCGGGGTCGACGGGCACGTACGCGGCGCCCGCCTTCAGGACGCCGAGCAGGGCGACGAGCAGCCGGGGCGAGCGCTCCATGAGGACCGCGACCCGGTCGCCGGTGGCGACGCCGTGCGCGCGCAGCCCGCGGGCCACCTGGTTGGAGCGGGCGTCGAGTTCGGCGAACGTCAGGGTCCCGGTGCCGTCGGCACCGGTGACGGCGGTGCGGTCCGGGGTGCGGGCGGCCTGTGCGGCGATCAGCGCGTGCACGGTGGTGTCGTCGGCGTACGGGACGCTCGGGCCCCGGGAGCCTCGGACGAGTTCCGCGTAGCCGGCCCGGTCGAGCAGCGGCAGGGTGACGGCCGGCCGCTCGGGCTGCTCGGCACCCTCCCTCATGAGGGTCAGCAGCTGGTCCGCGACGGCGGTGATGGGCAGGTCGTCGTCGAAGACGTCGAGCGCGTAGTTGAGGTCGACGCGCAGGTCCGCGTCGTCGTCGAAGGCGTGGATCATCACCGACAGCGCGTCCTGCGCGTGGACGGGTGCCTGGACGACGGTCTCCGTCTCGACGCCGGGCAGGGCCGCGGGGCGCGGGAAGCGCAGGTAGGAGAGGGTGACGTCGAAGAGGCGGCGGGATCCGGACCCGTCGGCGGGGAGTTCGCGCACCGCGTCGCCGAGGGCCAGCCGTTCGTGGGCGCGCAGGGTGTCGGTGCCGGTGCGGACACGGGCGGCCAGCTCCGGCAGGGTGGCATCCGCGTCGACGGCCACGCGGACCGGGAGGCTGTTGGCGACCTGGCCGACGGCGGACTTCTCGGCGTCGGAGCGGCGGTTGAGGAACGGCACGCCGAGCACCGCCTCGTCGGCGTTGTGGACGCGCGCGAGGTACGTGGCGAAGGCCGCGGCGACGAAGGCGAAGGGCGAGCTGCCGCGGCCGCGGATCCGGCGGACCAGCGCGGCGTCGACGGTGAAGGTGTGGCGGCCGCGGAGCACGGGCGCGTCCTGTGCGGCGACCGCGCGGGGGAAGAGCGCCGGGGTGACACCGGCGAGGGCCTCGCGGTGGTGGGCGCGGTCCTCCGCGTGGGCGGCGGAGGCGCGGTAGGCGGCCTCGGCGTCCAGCAGCGTCGTCACGGAGGGCACGGCGGCCGCGGGGGCATCCGCGGCGGCGGGGGCCGCGCCGGTGCGGCGGAGGTACTCGTCGTGGACCTGCCGCAGGACGAGGTTCAGCGCCCAGGCGTCCGCGATCAGATGGTGGACGTTCAGGTGCAGGTGGACCACGCGCTCGCTCTCGCGCAGCACGGCGGCCGTGAACATCCGCGAACGGCGCAGCGTGAAGGGGCGGTTGAAGGAGTCCCGCTGCCACGTGGCGCAGGCCGCGGCGGGGGCGGGCGCGTCGGAGTGGTCGACGTACTCCACCCAGGGCGCGGTGTCCTCGGTCGCGAGCCACTGGTAGGGGACGCCGTCGGCGTCGTCGAAGCGCAGGGAGAACGCGTCGTGGGCCTGCAGCACGCGCTGGAGGGACTCCCGGAGCGCGTCGGTGTCCAGTTCCCCGTCCAGCCGTTCGTGGAGCAGGACGTTGAACTGGGGGTCGGCGGCGGTGGCTGATTCGGCAGCCCAGATATCGCGCTGGTAAGCGGACAGCGGGAGCTGACGTGAAGTGAGCATCGGCCTTCCTTCGATAATTCAGGCGCTGGGAATTGTCGTTGCCCGATGCTCGTGAGCCTACGTTTCGCGTGAACCGTTCCACCACTACTTGATCGAGTAGCCGACACCCACTCGATCAAGTAGTCATCGACGGGATCGGCGTAAAATCACGGGGAATTCATAAAACGGTCCGAATGTTTGGCTAGCATCACCGCCATGACCTCCTCACTCCCTTCTCCGTTTTCCTGTTCTGTGTGGGGCAGTGGCCCTGGGTTGCTGCTCGCGCACGGTGCGGGCAGTGACGTGCAGGACAGTTTCGGCCCCGTCATCGAATCCCTCGCCCAATCCCGTACCGTGCTCGGTCCCGATTTCCCGGGATCCGGTTCCACCCCTCTCGCGGACGGCCCACTGAGCCTGGACATGCTGGCCGACGGAATTGTGGAAAGCGCCGTCCAATCAGGTGCGAACACTTTCGCCGTCTCCGGTTTCTCGATGGGAACGACGGTGGCGGTGCGGGCCGCGGTCCGGCACCCGGAGCGGGTGACCGCTCTCGTGCTTTCCGCCGGATTCGCCTTTCCCAATCCGCGGCTGCGGCTGGTCATCGACACCTGGCGGTCACTGGCCCGCCGGGATCCCGCCGGCCGGGACCTCGCCGCGTTCCTGTCGCTGATGGTCGGCGGCACCGACTGGCTGGACGAGCGCTCCGGCGCGCAGATCGAGAAGCAGCTCCGGCTGTTCGCCGCGGGGATGCCGCCCGGCGCGGACGCCCAGCTGGCCCTGTTCGGCCACATCGACGTACGGCGGGATCTGGCCCAGGTCCGGGTGCCCACCCTCGTCGTCTCCGGCTCCCGCGACGCGTTCACCACTCCCGTTCACTCCCGCGAACTCGCGGACGGGATCCCGGGGGCGAGGCTGGCGGTCCTGGAGTGCGGTCACGCCATCGCCGCCGAGCGGCCGGCCGCCTGGGCGGCCCTGATCCGGGAGTTCCTCGACAGCGTCGGCGGCTAAGGGGTGTCTCGTCGATCAGGCCGGATCAGGGAGCGGTGCCGGAGACCGCGAGCCCGGCGTGATCGGCGAGACGCCCCCTGGGGCCTGTCGGGTGCGTCAGGCCTGCCACCGGTGACGGCGCTCCGAGGGCCGGGGGATTCACCCCCGGAGCGCCGCCCGTTCGCGGGGCGCGGCGCGCCGGTCAGAGGCGGCCACTGGCCGGTGCGCGGCCCACGGCCGTCACCGCCAGGGCGCCCACGGCGAGGACCGCGCCCAGGTACATCACGGCCTCGATGCCCGCACCGTCCGCGGCGAGGCCTCCGACGAACGCCCCCAGCGCGATCGAGCCGTTGAACACGCCGACGAACAGCGCCGACGCCGCCTCGCGCGCGTCGGGGGCCGCCGCGAGCAGCCACGTCTGGGTGGAGACCGAGACCCCGCCGTAAGAGACGCCCCAGACCGCCAGCAGCACCGTCGCCGTGATCACCGAGCCGCCGATCAAGGGCATCAGGCAGACCGTGGCGGCCAGGACTAGGCTGATCGCCAGGAGGACGCCGCGCGGGGAGCGCGAAGCGCCGGCGCCCGCGGCGAAGTTGCCGAGCACGCCGGCGACGCCGTACACCAGCAGCAGCGTGCCGATCACGGACGCGCTCGCCCCCGAGATCTCCTCCAGGGCGGGCCGCACATACGTGTAGGCGGCGAAGTGACCGGTGACCAGGAGCGCCACCACACCGAGCCCGGTCGCCACCCGAGGGTTGCCGACGAGCCGCAGCACGCCGCCGAGCCGGACCTCCTGATCGGCCGGCAGCTTCGGCAGCAGCACCGCGAGCGCGATCAGCACGACCAGCGCGAGACCGGCGATGGTGAGGAACGCCGTGCGCCAGTCGGCCAGTTCGCCGATGTACGTACCGGCCGGAACGCCGAGCACCGAGGCCACCGCGATGCCGCTGAAGACCAGCGAGGTGGCCGGGGCCACGGACTTCCCCGGGACCAGCCGTACCGCGAGGCCGGCCGCGATCGCCCACACCCCGCCCATGCCGATGCCGACCAGGACCCGGGCCACCACCATGACCGCGAAGTTCGGGGACCAGGCGGCCAGCAGATTGCCGACGATCAGCACCGCCATCAGACCGCACAGCACCAGGCGGCGGTCGAAGCGGCCCAGCGCCGGGGTGAGCAGCGGCGCGGACACCGCGCCCACCAGACCCGTGATGGTCAGCGTCAGACCGGCCGTGCCCTCCGACACCCGCAGTGCCTCACCGATGGGCGTGAGCAGGCCCACCGGCAGCATCTCGGACGTGACCACCGTGAACGTCGCGCCCGCGACGGCGACCACGGCGGGCCAGCCGCCACCCCGCGGACGCGGACGGTCCGGGGTCACACCTGCGATTTCCTCTGTCTGTGCCATGAGTTCAGCCAACCCTCCGCGACCTGCGGGAACAACGGCCAATCCCTCATGGTTCGATGAGCTGGGCTACTGGATCGACGCGCACGGAGAGAGAGACCATGAGCAGTCTGGAGATCCGCGAGCTGGAGGCCTTCCTCGTGCTCGCGGAGGAGTTGCACTTCGGCCGCACGGGCGAGCGGCTGTACGTGTCCCAGAGCCGGGTCAGCCAGCTGCTCCGGTCACTGGAGGGCCGGATCGGCGCCCCGCTGGTGGAGCGCACGAGCCGCCGCGTGAGCCTGACGCCGCTCGGCGAGTCCTTCCTGTCCTCGCTGCGCCCGGCGTACGAGGCGCTGCGGGCGACCGTCGACGAGGCGCGGGCCGCCGCCCGCAATGTCGGCGGGGTGCTGCGGATCGGCTTCCAGGGGACGGTGGACGACTATCTCGCCCAGGCCATCGCCCTGTTCGAGGAGCGTTACCCGACGTGCGCGATCGAGGTGGCGGAGATCGCGCTGTCCGACCCGTTCGGGCCGGTGCGCCGCAAGGAGGTGGACTGCGCGGTGGTGCTGCTGCCGGTGGCGGAGGACGACCTGGTGCTCGGGCCGGTGTTCTCGCGGCAGCCGCAGACCCTGGCGCTCTCCGCCCGGCATCCGCTGGCGGCGCGGGAGTCGGTCTCGGCGGAGGAACTGGCGAACTGCCGGCTGATCGGCATCCAGGACTCCGCGCCCGAGTACTGGCGCCGGGAGCAGGCCCCCCGCGAGACGCCGGGCGGACTGCCGATCCCTGCCGGGCCCCTGGTCAACACGCTCCAGGAGGGCCTCTCGCTCACGGCGGCGGACCGGGGGGCGATGCTGCTCTGCCGCTCGACGGCCGAGTATCACGGCCGCCGCAGCTCCATCGCGTTCGTCCCGGTCGAGGGCCTGCCGGACTCCCTGCTGGGCCTGGTCCTGCGCCGCGACAACTCCACCCCGCAGGCCCGCGCGTTCGCGCAGGCGGTCGGCGAGACCCTGGCCCGGGAGGAGACGTAGCGGGCCGCGCGACCGGCGCTCGGCACGGACATCCGATCGACCGGCAGGACCCTCCGCCGTCCCGCTCGGCCCGTCCCCGGCGGTTTCACGCGTCCCCGTACGCCTCCCCGCCCAGTTCGAACCCGGCCGTCCCGGCGGTGGCGTCCGCGAGCCAGGACCGGAAGGCGTCCACATCGGCGTCCGGCAGGCCGATCTCTATGGTGACCGCCTCGCCGTAGCGCACGTCCCGCACCTCGCGGCCGGTCGCGCGCAGATCGTTCTGCACCTTGCCCGCGCGCTGGTGGTCGACGGTCACCGTGGCCAGCCGGAACCGGCGCCGGGTGATCGTGCCGAGCGCGTCCAGGGCCTCCCCGACCGCGCCCCCGTACGCCCGGATGAGCCCGCCCGCGCCGAGCTTCACGCCGCCGTAGTAGCGGGTGACGACGGCGACGACGTACCGCATGTCACGGCGCAGCAGCATCTGGAGCATGGGGACCCCGGCGGTGCCGCCGGGCTCGCCGTCGTCGCTGGCCTTCTGGATCCCGGCGTCGGCACCGACGACGTACGCCCAGCAGTTGTGGGTGGCGTCGGCGTGCTCCTTGCGCACGCGTGCGACGAAGTCCTGCGCCTCCTGCTCGGTGGCCGCCGGCGCGAGGGCGCACAGGAAGCGGGAGCGGTTGACCTCGGTCTCGTGCACGCCCGCGCGGGCGACCGTGCGGTACTCGTCCTGCATCCGGCCAGCCTATGCGGCGGCTACTTCTTCCTCCCCCTCGGCACCGTCACCCAGGTCAGCAGGGCCGTGCCGGGGGCGAGCGCCCGCCACTCCGCGCCGCGCCAGGCGAGGACGGCGATCGCGGAGGTGGGGAACTTCGTCCGGACCCGGTCCAGGGTGTCGTCCAGGCCGTCCCCGGCCAGGTCGAGGACCAGGTTTTCCAGTCCGGGGTTGTGCCCGACGAGCAGCAGGGTGCGCACCTCGGGCGGCACCTCGCCCACGACGGCGAGCAGCCCGGGCACATCGGCCGCGTACAGCCGCGGGTCGTGCCGGACCGGCGGCGGGGTGCCCCACTGGGCGGCGGCCAGCTCCCAGGTCTGCCGGGCGCGCAGGGCGGTGGAGCACAGGGCGAGATCCGGCAGGCAGTCGGCCGCGGCGAGGGCCCGTCCGGCGGCCGGGGCGTCCCGGCGGCCGCGCGGGGCGAGCGGACGGTCGTGGTCGGGTACGCCGGGCCCGTCGGGCGGCCAGGCGGACTTGGCGTGCCGCAGCACCACCAGACGGCGCAGCGGACCGGCCCCCGCGCGGGTGATCACGTGAGAACCCCCAGGTCGCGGGCGAGGTCGAGCCCCAGGAGCCGGTCGGCGTGGACGTACGTCTCGAAACGGGCGCCGTCCGGCAGCTCCGGCTCGCTCTCCACCCACCGCAGGACCCGCAGCACGCCGGGCATGTCCAGATCGTCCTCCCAGGCGGCTCGCAGCCGTTCGCGCACCTCGTCGGGGACCGGCCGCGACGGCTCCCGCGCCCACCCGGCGACGGCCCGCCGCCAGCGTCCCAGCGTCCGCCGGGCCTCGGCCAGAGCCTCGGCATCCAGCCGGACAGGCTCCCTCCGGCACCGGTCCAGCAGCGCGAGCCGCAGCACCGCCGGATCGCCGTCCAGCAGCGCACCCACGCCCGCGCCTCCCGTCTCCCCCGGCCCCGTTCCGGACCGCCCCGGCACCCGCCCGGCCTCCTCCAGCTCCCCCGGCGGCCTTCCCGGCCCGCCCGTCGCGCACTCCGAACCGCCCGACAGCGCCCGCGGCCCGCCCGGCAGCCTCCGCGCCTCGCGCGACGACCTTGCCGACTCCCCCGGCACCGACCCGGGCCGCCCCGGCACCCGCCCCGCCTCCCGCGACGACCCGTCCCGCTCACCCGGCGGCCTCCCCGGCCCCCGCCACGCCCCTCCCCGCTCACCCGGCGGCCTCCCCGGCCCGCCCGGCGTCCCCGGCGACTGCCGCGAGGCGACCTCGGGCTCCGCCGACGCCCCGTCCGGCTCCCCAGAGGCTCGCCCCGGCCCACCCGGCCCTCCCGGCCCTCCCGGCCCTCCCGGCGCCCGCGCCGGTTCCCCGGACGCACGCCCCTGCGCCGGCTCCCCCCGCTCCCGCGCCCACTCCCCCGGCACTCGCACCGGCACCGCCGATTCGACCGCCGCGACCCCCACCCGCACCCCGTCGGGCGCCGCGGCCCCCTCCGCGGTCACATGCAGCACCCGTCGATCCCCCGGCACCGGCCCCGCCTGTGCCCGGTCCTCCAGGGGGCGGATGCCCAGCGTGGCGGCCGCCGCGCGCAGCTCCGTCCATCGGCGCTCCGCGCAGAGCAGTCCCCAGACCGGCGTCCCGCCGAGTTCCAGGGCCCGGACGAGCACGTCGGCGACCAGCAGCACGCGCAGGGCGGTGGGGTCGAGGCCCGGCGCGTGGGCCTCGACCCGGGTGAGACCGCGGCGGGCGGGGGCGGCCTCGACGATTTCGCCGGTTCCGGCGTCGATGATGCGCAGCACGGTGCGAGCGTAGGCCCGGGTTCGCCCGGGCGCAGGTGCGCGGGCCGGGAATCTTCGCCCGCCGCACGCCGTTCCCCTGCTCGAAGAAGCTCGAAAACTCGAAGCACCACGAGAAGTCCACAAGGCCCGGGAGGCCCCGTGTACGGCGACGCAGCCACCGTTCGAAAGATCCTCACCGAGAGCGGCGACACCTGGGCCGTGGTGGGCCTGTCGAACAACGAGCGGCGCGCGGCCCACGGCGTCGCCCGCGTGCTCCAGCGCTTCGGCAAGCGCATCGTGCCCGTCCACCCGAAGGCGGAGACGGTCCACGGGGAGAAGGGCTACGCCTCGCTCGCGGACATCCCTTTCGACGTGGACGTGGTGGACGTCTTCGTCAACAGCGACCTCGCCGGGGCCGTCGCCGACGAGGCCGTCGCGAAGGGCGCCAAGGCGGTCTGGTTCCAGCTGGACGTCATCGACGAGCAGGCGTACGACCGCACTCGTGCCGCCGGTCTCGACATGGTCATGGACCGCTGCCCGGCGATCGAGATTCCGCGGCTGGGCTAGGGGGCGTCTCGTCGGCCAGCCCGGCAGGGCGACGAGACATCCCCTAGCCGCTCACCCCGCCCTCCCCCACCCCTCGGGGCACCGCCATAATGCTCGGATGTCCACCGCTTCACCCCACTTCAACTCCCGTGCTCCGCAACGGCGTCAGGTCGTCATCGTCGGCGCCGGACCGGCCGGTCTCGCTCTCGGCAACATTCTGCGGGCCGCCTCCGTGGACTGTGTGGTGCTGGAGGTGGAGAGCAGGGAGTTCATCGAGCGGCGGCCCCGGGCCGGTGTGCTGGAGGAGTGGGCCGTACGCGGTCTCGAGCGGCGCGGGCTGGCCGGGAACCTGCTGGGGCGGGCGCAGCGGCACACCGAGTGCGAGTTCCGCTTCGGCGGGGAGCGGCACAGGCTGGCGTACACCGAGCTGACGGGGCATCACCATTTCGTCTACCCGCAGCCGTTGCTCGTGACGGACCTGGTCCGGGAGTACGCGGACGTGCGGGGCGGCGACATCCGGTTCGGGGTGCGGGACGTCCGGCTGCACGACCTGGACACGGACCGCCCGTCGGTGTCGTACCGCTGCCCGGAGAGCGGCGAACCGCACGTGATCCGCTGTGACTTCGTCGCGGGCTGCGACGGGGCGCGGGGAGTGACGCGCACCGCGCTGCCGCCGCACCGGACGCGGATCGCCCGGCACGACTACGGCATCGGCTGGCTGGCGCTGCTCGCCGAGGCGCCGCCGTCCTCCGACTGTGTGGTCTTCGGCGTCCATCCGCACGGGTTCGCCGGGCACATGGCGCGCAGCCCCGAGGTCACCCGCTACTACCTCCAGTGCCCGCCCGGCGACGACCCGGCGAACTGGCCGCACGAGCGGGTCTGGGCCGAGTTGCGGCAGCGGCTCGGCGCTGCGGGCGCCCCGCCGCCGACGGAGGGGCGGCTGATCGAGAAGCGGGTGCTGGACATGCACAACCACGTCGTGGAGCCCATGGCGCACGGGCGGCTGTTCCTGGCCGGCGACGCGGCGCATCTCACCGCGCCGATCGCCGCCAAGGGCATGAACCTCGCCCTGCACGACGCCTTCCTGCTCGGTGACGCGCTCGTCGCGCAGCTCACCCGGGGCGACGGCGCCGGGCTGGCCGGGTATTCGGCGGCCTGCCTGGGGCGGGTCTGGGACTACCAGGAGTTCTCGCAGTGGCTGTCCGAGGTGTTCCACGGGACGGCCTCGGGTGATCCGTTCCGCGCGGGCACGACGCGGGCCCGGCTGCGCCGCCTGTTCGACTCCCCCGGCGCGGCGAGGGCCTTCGCGGAGCAGTACCTGGGCGTTTCCACGCTCGCCTCCTGGTGACGGATCGCGCGCGGTGCGCGGTTGCGCGGCATGCGCAAGTGACAGGTGCATGCGTGCGCGCTTGCGCACATAATGGCGGAGGGCGCGCACCCGCCCTCCGCCGCGCACCGGAAGGAGCACCCCGTGAGCGACCACCCCCACGAGCACTCCCACCCCCGCCCTCACTCCCCCTCACCCCGTCCCGGCATCCGCCACCGCCTCACCCACCTCCTCACCCCCCACTCCCACGACAGCGCCGACAAGGTCGACTCCGCCCTGGAGTCCTCGGCCCGCGGCATGCGCGCCCTCTGGGTCTCACTGGCGGTGCTGGGGGCGACGGCGCTGGCGCAGGCGGTCGTGGTGGCGGTCTCCGGGTCGGTCGCGCTGCTCGGCGACACGGTGCACAACGCCGCCGACGCGCTGACCGCCGTACCGCTGGGCATCGCGTTCGTGCTCGGCCGCCGCGCGGCGACGCGCCGCTTCACCTACGGCTACGGCCGCGCCGAGGACCTGGCGGGGATCGTGATCGTGCTGACCATCGCCGCGTCGGCGGCGTTCGCCGGGTGGACGGCGGTCGAGCGGCTGCTCGATCCGCGTCCGGTGGCGCATGTGCCGGCGGTGGCGGTCGCCGCGCTGGCCGGCTTCGTGGGGAACGAGTGGGTGGCCCGGTACCGGATCCGCGTCGGCCGGGAGATCGGTTCGGCCGCGCTGGTCGCCGACGGACTGCACGCCCGTACCGACGGCTTCACCTCACTGGCGGTGCTGCTGGGCGCGGGCGGCTCGGCGATCGGCTGGCACCTGGCCGACCCGGTCGTCGGGCTGGCGATCACCGTGGCGATCGCGCTGGTGCTGCGGGACGCGGCCCGCGAGGTGGTCCGGCGGGTGATGGACGCCGTCGACCCGGCCCTGGTGGACCGGGCCGAGCGGGCGCTGCGCGAGGTGCCTGGCGTGCGCGAGGTCGGCGAACTGCGGCTGCGCTGGATCGGGCACCGGCTGCGGGCCGAGGTGGCGGTGGTGGTGGACGGCGAGACGACGGTCCGCCGGGCCCACGCGATCGCGGTGGCCGCCGAGCACGCCCTGCTGCACGCCGTGCCGCGGCTGACGGCCGCCCTGGTGCACGCCGATCCGGCGCCGGTGCCGGGCGAGCCGGACCCGCATCTGGCACTGGCCCACCACGCGCGGGCCTGACCCCCGGCCGGGCGCGCGCCGGGGGACGGGCTCAGACGGCCACGCCCAGCCCCTCCAGCACCACGGCGCCGGGCAGTTCGCCGAACGCCTTGCCGGGCACGAGCAGCTTGCCGCGCCGCCGCCCGCTGCCGACCAGGACGTACGGCAGGTCGACGACCGCCGCGTCCACCAGCACCGGCCAGTCGGCGGGCAGCCCGATCGGCGTGATGCCGCCGTACTCCATGCCGGTCTCCCCGGTCGCGGTGTCCATGGACGCGAAGGAGGCCTTGCGGGCGCCGAGCTGACGGCGGACGACTCCGTTGACGTCGACGCGGGTGGTGGAGAGCACCACACAGGCGGCGAGCGTGCTCTCGCCGCCCCGCTTCCCGGCGACGACCACGCAGTTCGCGGACCGCTCCAGCAGTTCCCGGCCGTAGTGCTCCACGAAGACGGCGGTGTCGGCCCACCGCGGGTCGGTGTCGACGTAGAGGATCTGCTCGGCGGGGACGGCGCCGGTCCACCGGCGTACGGCGTCGGCGACCGGGCGGGTCAGTTCGTCGAGGCAGTCGGGGGCGGGGGTGGCCTGGTCGAAGTCTCCGATGGGTGCGCGCATGGGCCGCACCGTAACAGCCGTTCGGTGCCGGGCGGCCGGGTGTCTCAGCGGACGGGCGGCACCGAGACGGCCATGATCATCCGCATCGGCGTGTCGCCCGTGTTGCCGTACGTGTGCGGAGTGTTGGCCTCGAAGGAGGCACTGGCGCCCGCCGAGACGCGGTACTCCGCGCCGTCCACCGTGAGCGTCAGCTCCCCTTCGGTCACGTGCAGCAGCTCGACCGTTCCGGCGGGGTGCGGGTCGGAGTCGCTGTGCTCGCCCGGCATCAGCCGCCACTGCCACATCTCCAGCGGACCGGGCGCCTCGGCGCCGGCGAGGAGGAGGTTGTAGCTGCCCGCGTCGGTGCGCCACAGCCGTACGGCCTGCTCGGCGGGGACGACCCGGACCCTGGGGCCCTGCGCGTAGTCGAGCAGGGTGGTGATGCTGACGCCCAGCGCGTCGCCGATCTTGACGACGGTGCCGAGGCTGGGATTGGTGCGCGCCTGCTCGATCTGGATGAGCATGCCGCGGCTGACGCCGGCCCGGGCGGCGAGCACGTCCAGGGTGAAGCCGCGCACCGCACGCCAGTGCTTGACGCTGCGCGCCAGGGACTGCGTCAGCAGGTCGAGGTCCGACACATTCCGTCCAAGAGACCGTGGTTCAGTATGTTGAATGACAGGGTGCAGTTCACTGAACTACGGTGGGGTGCACCCGATCGTTCACCGAACTGTACTGCGAGGCGACCCGTGACAGCACTCTTCGCCCTGGCCACCAGCCTCCTGTGGGGCCTGGCCGACTTCGGCGGCGGTCTGCTGAATCAGCGAACGGGCTGCGCGCGGTGTGCAGCGGCGGGCGCCGGACTGGCCCTCGCCGGCTCGCTGCCGCCGGCGGCCGGCTGACTCAGGGCTCCGCGTCGGCCTCGTCCAGCTCCGCGAGGCGGGCCACCGCCTCCTCGTCCAGCCCTGACAGCTTCAGCAGCTGATGGGAGGTCACGCCCTCGGGTATCGGCACCGGCGCCGGGGTGCGCAGCGGCGGCTGCCAGCCCTCGGCGGGCGTCCAGCGCCGTACGACCTTGGCGGGCGCCCCGGCCACCACGGCGTGGTCGGGCACCGTGCCGCGCACCACGGCCCCGGCCGCCACCACCACGTTCCGCCCGATCCGGGCCCCCGGCAGGATCACCGCACCGGTGCCGACCCAGCAGCCGGGCCCGATCTCCACCGGCTCCATGCGCGGCCACTGCTTGCCGATCGGCTGGTGCGGATCGTCGTACGAGTGGTTCGTGGAGGTGACGTAGACGTACGGGCCGAAGTAGCAGTCGCTGCCGACGGTGACCGTCGTGTCGGCGATGACATGGCTGCCGCGGCCGAGGACCACGCCGTCGCCGATGCGCAGGATCGGCTCGGGGCCCAGGTCGAGATCGGGCATCAGACCGGCCGTCAGGGTGACCTGCTCGCCGACGATGCAGTGCGCGCCCAGGTGGATCCACGGTTCACCGAAGACCGTGCCGAGCGGGAAGGCCAGCCGGGTGCCGGTGCCCATCGAGCCGAAGCGGAACCGTCCCGGGTGCTCCGCGGTGACCGAGCCGGTGCGCTGTACCCAGGCCCAGCCCGCGTGGACCGCCCGCTGGGCCAGGCGGCGGCGCCATGAGGAGAACGTGTTCTTGGGCTTCGGCACCCGCTCACCGTACTCAGGGCGCGGGGGACCCATGAGCCGGGAGGCCTGTGATCTTCACCCCAACCGGGTGGCGTACCGTGCGGGGACACTCGACGACCAGGAGGCGACGATGGCTCACCAGGCCCTGATCACGGGAATCGGCGGCAAGGAACCGGCGGTGCACCCGGAGGCGTTCGTGGCGCCGGGGTCCACCGTGATCGGGGACGTGACGCTGGGGGCGGGCGCGAGTGTCTGGTACGGGGCGGTGCTGCGGGGCGACGTCGAGCGGATCTCGGTGGGCGCGAGCAGCAATGTGCAGGACAACTGCACCCTCCACGCCGACCCCGGCTTCCCCGTCACCGTCGGCGAGCGCGTCTCCATCGGGCACAACGCCGTCGTGCACGGCGCGACCGTCGAGGACGACTGCCTGATCGGCATGGGCGCCACGGTGCTCAACGGCGCGGTCGTCGGCGCGGGTTCGCTGGTCGCCGCCCAGGCGCTGGTGCCGCAGGGCATGCGGGTGCCCCCGGGCTCGCTCGTCGCCGGGGTACCGGCCAAGGTCAAGCGGGAGCTGACCGCCGAGGAGCGCGAGGGCGTCACGCTGAACGGAACGATGTACGCGGAGCTGGCGAAGGCGCACCGCGACGCGCACGCCTCCCGGTCGTAGGGCGGCGGTCAGTCGGCGGCCGGGACCGGCTCCGGCTCGGCCGCCCGCTGCCGCGTCGCCTGCTGTTCCGTCGCCTGCTTCGCCTTGCGCTTGATGATCAGCATCGAGGCGAGGCCGACGCACACGGCCAGCACCAGGCCGACCCAGGAGAAGCGCTTGAGCCAGGCCTCGGCCACCACACCGACGGAGTAGATGACCGCGGTGGTGCCGCCGGCCCAGACGATGCCGCCGAGCACGTTGGCGATCAGGAACTTCCAGTACGGCATCCGCAGTACGCCCGCGAGCGGGCCGGCGAAGATCCGGAGCAGGGCGATGAACCGGCCGAAGAAGACGGCCCACATGCCCCACTTCTCGAAGGACCGCTCGGCGGTGGCGATGTGCCCCTCGCTGAAGTGCCGGGGGAACTTGCCGCCGAGCCAGGCCAGCAGCGGGCGTCCGCCCTTGCGGCCGATGGCGTAACCGATGGAGTCGCCGATGATCGCGCCGGCGGTGGCGCAGGCGCCGAGGATCACCGGGTCGATGTCGCCGTGCTGGGAGGCGAGCAGCGCGGAGGAGACCAGGATGATCTCGCCCGGCAGCGGGATGCCCAGGCTCTCCAGACCGATGACCACTCCCACCAGCGCGTAGATGCTGACCGCGGGTACGGTCTCGAGCCATTCCTGGACGTGCACCGCAGCTTCCCTCTCGTCGCGTGGCCGGCACGCGCCCGGGCGGGCGCGTGCCGGTGCAGCCTACCGGGTCACGGTGATGCCGCCCCTCCCGCGGGCCACGGCGGTACCGGTCCCCGTGGCGCCGGTTCAGCCGGCGCGTGCGGCAAGGGCCAGGAGGGCACTTCCCGGGGCGGTCGGCACGACGGGCTCCGCCTCGGCCGCCCCCACCGGAGCCGCCGCCGGGAGGAGGTCCGCGACGGCCCGCGCGACCGGCTCGGGCGGCGGCTGCCGCCCGGAGGCGTTGTCGCACCCGCGCTTCGGCCGGCTCTCCGGAGCGCCGTCGTCCGCCGCTTCGAACTCCCAGCGCTGCCCGGCCGAACCGTCCCGGCCGGTGACGACCACGTCTGTCCCGGGCCCGGCGGCGACGGCCCGTCCCGGCTGCCGCCTGGGCAGCAGTTCGCCGTGCGCGGTGAGGTCGTAGCCCGTCCGCCCGGCGGGGGTGGCGCAGTCGGCGAGTACGGCCGTCCGGTCACCGGCGTCGAGACACAGCGCCGGGTCGGCGGCGCTGCGCAGCAGGCCGTCCTCGCGGTAGGACCACTGCGCGGCGGAGGAGCAGTGCGCCAGGCCCGCCCGCACTCCGGCCCGGGGCGCGCCGCCGGTGTCGAGGCACCGGTCGGCGAGCCGATTGCGGAGCCGGCCCCGGGCGGCCTCGCCCGCGTGGTCCGCCGGGGCGGCCCCGGGACGCGAGGGGGCCGGGCTCGGGCGGACCGTGTGACTGCCGGGGGCGCCCCAGGTGGCGTCCGGGCCGGGGGTGACACCGTTGTCACCGGAGTGGCCCGTGGCGGCGAGCAGGGTCGCGAGCAGAGCGAGCGAGGTGACGCCGACACCGAGGAGGAGGACGGCGACGGGCCGTCGGGGTGGGGTGAGGAGCGCGCGGCCGCCACGGGGCGCAGCGGTGCGGTGCCGGCCGACGGCGGTGGGGCCGGTGCGGGTGCGAGCGCGCGTGCCGGTGCGGCCGGGCGCGGCGGGTGCGGCGGTGCGGCCGGGGCGGGATTCGAGGTAGCGGCGGGCACCCCAGCCGAGCACGGTCTCCGCGAGCAGCGGCGCGAGCGAGCCGTCGAAAGAGGCGAGTTGTTCGGCGGCGTGCCGGCAGTACCGGCATTCCTGGAGATGGCGTTGCACATCGGGCAGCAGGGCTCCGCCGCGGCGCATCGGAATGTCGAGGAGCCGGTTGTGGAACCGGCATTCCTTGGTGGGCGCGAGTTCCCGGTGGGCGCGTACACAATTCGCCCGGAATTGCTCCCTGGCCTGTTCCAGCGCGGTCGCGGCGGTGAGCGAGTCCACTCCCAGCAGACCGGCCGGTACGGTTATCGGCTCGGCCTCCACCTCGGTATGCCAGAGAAGGCATCGGTAGGCGCCGGGGAGGGCGTGGAACGCGCGCTCGGCGAGGCGCCGGCGCTCCGGGGTGAGGGACCGGGTGGCGCGCAGTCCGCGCCCTCCGGTGGGTTTGCCCAGTTCCGGCAGGAGCGCCGTCAGTTCGGCGTCGGCGGCCCACCCGGCGACCGTCTCCCGCACGGTCGCGAGCAGCCGTGGCCGCAGGGCGCCGTCGGCCGCCCGGTCGCCGAGGACCTGCCGGAACGCGGCGGTGGTGACCATCGCCGCCGAACTCGACGGGGACGCGAGGCAGATGGCGGCGTACTCGTGCGCCGCGCGCCAGTGCCGGGCGAGCAGCAGCGCGAGGGCGCGGGGGTCGGCGCCCGGGCCGCAGAGGCGGGCGACGAGGTCGCGGTCGGAGAGCCCGGGACCGGATCCGGGGTGGGGCGGGCAGGGCGGACGTGGGGGGTAAGGAGGTTGCACGGAAAACCATTTCCTTCCGCACTTACATGTGGCTGGCCTTTCCTTCCCGCGGGGGGCATACCTTCGCACAGACGCGCCGCAGGAAACAAGGAGTTCGAGTAATCCGGATTCAAGCGCCGGGAAATACGAGGGCGTTACCGCCAGTATCCGCACCGGCATGCGGAATTACCGCCCTTTTCCAGGTGACTTGCGCACACGACCCCGGTGCCCCGCACCCACGTTCCCGGTGACGCGCACACGACGAGGGCCCCGGCCGCGACGACCAGGGCCCTTGTTCCGACCTACGACTCAGCCGTTCGGACGCAGTGTCCACACCACGGTCATCTCGCTTGTCACGGCACCGTCCTCGCGCTGGATCGCGACGCTCACCGGGAACTCCGGGCGTTCGCCCGCGTCGAGTTCGGCGATGACGTCCGCGATCGGGCGGCCGAGGGTAGCCGTGGCCTTCACCGGACCCAGGGCGATCTTCTTGAAGGCGATCTCGGCGTGCACCGGGAGCGGCACCGCGCGCGCGAGCTGGTCCCCGAACGCGGCCAGGACGATCGCACCGCTGGCCGACTCGCCGAGGGTGAACATGGCCCCCGCGTGCGGTCCGCCGACGTGGTTGCGGTACTCGCTCTGGTCCGGGAGGGCCAGCACGGCCTTCTCCGGAGTGGTCTCCAGGTACTCCAGGTTCAGGGTCCGAACCATCGGCACCGTGGCGGCGAGCAATTCGCCGATCGACATCTGGTCTGCGCTCATGACCGAAGGTTACCCACGAGTAGCCTCGACTGGCCAGACCGGTGTGATGATCGCCGTACTCTTGCGGCCCATGTGGCATGGAGAGCAGCCGCCGACGGGCGGTCCGAACCCGCGGGATCCAGGCGGCGGCCCGCAGGGGACCCCTTACCGGCAGCCCGGCCGTCAGCAGCCCGGCCCCTACGGGCCCCGGACCCCGCAGGCCCCCACGGCCCCGCACGCCCTCCAGGGTCCGGCGTCCTGGAACACCCCGGCCCTCCCCGCCCCGGCACCGGGCGGCGGCGGGCGCGACGGACGGCGGACGAAGACGGTCGCGATCGGCGCGGCGGCGGCCGTGGTGGTGGCCGCGGCCGTGACCGGGACCGTGCTGCTCGGCGGTGACGGCGAGGAGGCGGCGCCCGCTCCCGCGCCGGTCACCTCGTCGGCGGCGCCGGCCGCGACCGGCGACCCGCGCGCCGGGGACGGCCCGCGGCCGACCGTCGCGGGCTGGAAGGTCGTGGTCAACCCGGACCTGGGGATCGCCTTCGACGTCCCGGCCGACTGGACGCTCCAGTCGACGAACTGGGTCAGCTATGTCGCCGAGGACGACGATCCGCTGGAGCAGCCGCTGGTCGCGATGAAGGCGCCGGCCGTGCTGAAGGAGAAGTGGTGCTCGTCCGACGGCGACCGCGACGGCACCGTCGACGACACCCCACTGGCGAGCGCGGGCACCCGCGGCAACAACGGGGCCCGCAACTCCGCGGACGCCGCCCGCGCCGACTCCGCGAACTGGGTCTACGGCCTCTACACCCAGCCGGACCGGCAGAAGGTCGGCACGGGACCGGTCAGCTCGTTCACCACCGCCTCCGGACTCACCGGCAGCCTCGCCACCTCGACCTCCTCCGGCATCGAGCGGCGCGGCACCTGCGACTCGGGCGGCAAGGCCACCACGTTCGCCTTCGAGAACCCGGACGGTGACGTGGTGTCGTGGTCGTTCGTCGGCGCCGACGGCGTGGCCGACGAGGTCCCGGACGCGACGGTGCGGGAGATCGCCCGCACGGTCCGGCTGTACACCGCGCCGTCCGCGTCCTGACCGCGCGCACGGTTTCGCTACGGCCCTGACGAGGGGTGGTGACCGAATCGTGGCGTGGACACCACTAGGGTTACCGCTCATGTGGCCAGGACAGCAGCAGCCCGGGGGCGAGCAGAACCCGCAGGGGCAGAACAACCCGTACCAGCAGCCGGGGTACCAGCAGCCGAATCCTTACCAGCAGCCCGGCTACCAGCACCCCGACCCGTACCAGCAGCAGGCGCAGCCGCAGTGGAACACCCCCGCGCCCGTGGGCGCTCCGCAGCCGGCGGCCGGCGGCGGCAATGGCGGTGGCGGCAACCGGACCAAGCTGGTCGCGATCGTGGCGGCCGCGGCCGTGGTCGTCACGGCCGGCGTGACCGGGTTCCTGGTCCTCGGCGGCGACAAGGACGACCAGGCCGACGGCGGATCCGGGACGCAGACCAGCCAGTCGCCCACACCGACGGCCGAACCCACCGCCACCTCCTCCGGGAGCGACGACAACCCGCGCGACGGCGAGGCCGAGAAGCCGACGATCGCGGGCTGGAAGGTCGTCGTGAACCCCAGGTGGGGCGTCGCGTTCGACGTGCCGGCCGACTGGGAGGTGCAGGACCCGGGCACCCTCATCGCGTTCGAGGAGGAGAACGCGGACGAGCTCAAGCCCCTCGTCACCATGACCGGTACCGCCGTCTACCAGTCCAAGTGGTGCACGTCGGACGACGACAAGGACGGCCGGTCCGACGACACCTCGCTGGCCGCGGTCGGCACCAAGGGCGCCGACGGCGCCAAGGACACCGACGAGGTGGCGATCAACACGGTCGCCTGGTGGGTCTACGGCGGCTACACCCAGCCGGACAAGAAGAGCATGGTCTTCGAGGAGAAGGCCGAGCCCTTCACGACCACCTCCGGCATCGAGGGCAGCATCGCCTGGGCCGAGTCGAAGAACACGCCCAAGAAGGGCAAGTGCGCGACCGACGGCAAGGCGATGACGTTCGGCTTCAAGAACTCCTCGGGCAACTACGTGTCCTGGAACTTCTTCGGCGCCAAGGGCGTGCAGAAGGAGGTCCCGAAGGAGACGATCCTGAAGATCGCCGGAACGGTCCGCCTGCACGGTGAGCCCACGGAGAGCTGACCTGCGCCGACGGGCGGCGGGAAGCCGGTTTGGCAAGTCGGCCCCGGGGCGGTGATAGTCAGCCGGTGAACTCCGCCGCCTGTCCCGCCGCCCCCGGGCGCCGCCCGCGCAGACCCGCCCCGCGCAGACCCGCCTGGGCGGGCCGCAACTACAGCCTGCTGACCGCCGCCGCGGGCGTCACCCACCTCGGCAGCCACGGCGCTCTCATCGCCGCCGCGTTCGCCGTGCTCGACGCCGGTGGCGACGGCGGCGACGTGGGCCTGGTCGCCGCCGCCCGCACCCTGCCGCTGGTGCTCTTCCTGCTGATCGGCGGCGCGCTCGCGGACCGGCTGCCGCGGCACCGGGTGATGGTCGCGGCGAACGTCCTCAACTGCGTCTCGCAGGGCCTGTTCGCCCTGCTGGTGCTCACCGGCGACCCGCAGCTGTGGCAGATGATGCTGCTCACCGCCCTCAACGGCACCGGCCAGGCGTTCTTCAGCCCGGCCGCCGAGGGCATGCTGCTCTCCTCCGTGCAGGGCGAACAGGCCGGGCGGGCCTTCGCGGTGTTCCGGATGGCGATGCAGGGCGCGGCGCTGGGCGGCGCGGCCCTCGGCGGCGCCATGGTCGCCGCGATCGGACCGGGCTGGGTGCTCGCGGCGGACGCGGCGGCCTTCGCCGTCGCCGCCGGGCTGCGCTCCTTCCTCGACGTCAGCGGTGTCCCGTCGCGCGCGCCGGGCGGCGGCTTGCTCGCCGATCTGCGCGAGGGCTGGCGGGAGGTCGCCGGACGGCCCTGGCTGTGGGGCATCGTCGTGCAGTTCTCCCTCGCCAACGCGGTGGTCGGCGCCGCCGACGCGGTCTACGGACCGCTGGTCGCCCGCGACCACCTCGGCGGGCCCGCGCCCTGGGGCCTGGCGCTCGGCTTCTTCGGGGCGGGCACGGTCGTCGGCGCGCTGCTGATGACCCGCTGGAAGCCGCGCCGGCTGCTGCTCGCGGGCACGCTGTGCGTCTTCCCCCTGGCCCTGCCCTCCGCGGCGCTCGCCGTACCGGTGCCGGCGGCGGCGCTGTGCGCGGTGATGTTCGTGACCGGGGTGACGCTGGAGGTGTTCGGCGTGTCCTGGATGACCGCCCTGCACCAGGAGATTCCCGAGGACAAGCTCTCCCGGGTCTCGGCCTACGACTGGTTCGGCTCGGTGGCGCTGATGCCGCTGGCGACGGCGCTGGCCGGGCCCGCGGAGCAGGCGTTCGGGCGCACCCCGGCGCTGTGGGGGTGCGCGACGCTGGTCGTGGTGGCCACGGCGGCGGTGCTGTGCGTGCCGGACGTGCGCAATCTGCGGCGGCGGACCAAGGAGGTCGCGGTGGCGGGCGCGCCGGCCGTACCCGGCGCCGAGAGCGGGTCAGCCGATGCCGAACGCCCCGTCGGGGGGCTCGGGTGACGGTACGGCGTCCTCGTCCCGGACCGGCCGGGCGTCGCCGATGAACGCCCGCAGCGCGCGCCCGTGTTCGACCCTGGCGGGGAAGACGTCGGCGGCGGTGAGCCGGGTCAGGGCGGCGATGTCGACCGGGTGGTGCGCGGCGACCAGTACCGCGTTGCCGAACCGGCGGCCGCGCAGCACGGCCGGTTCGGCGATCAGCGCCAGCTCCTCGAAGACGGCCGCGAAGGTGGCCAGCTGGGAGCGGAGGAAGGCGAAGGGCGCGGCGTCGGCGAGGTTCGCCAGATAGACACCGCCCGCGCGCAGCACCCGCTGTGTCTCCCGGGCGTAGGCGAGGGAGGTCAGATGCGCGGGCACCCGCGAGCCGCCGAACACATCGGCGACGAGGACGTCCGCGCTGTCGTCGGGGGCCTCCGCCAGCCAGGCCCGGGCGTCGGCCGCGTGCAGCGCGATCCGGGCGCCGGCCGGGAGGGGCAGCTGCTCGACGACCAGGTCCAGCAGCGCCCGGTCGGCCTCGACGACGTCCTGCCGGGAGCCGGGACGGGTCGCCGCCACGTACCGGGGCAGCGTCAGCGCCCCGCCCCCGAGGTGGAGCACGTCCAGCGCCCGCTCCGGCTCGGCGACGGTGTCCAGCACATGCCCCAGCCGCCGGGCGTACTCGAACTCCAGATGCGTCGGCTCGTCGAGGTCGACGTACGACTGCGGCGCTCCCTCGACGGTGAGCAGCCAGGCCCGTTCCCGGTCCACGTCGGGCATCAGCTTGGCCGTCCCCTGATCGACGGACCGGCTGACGGGTATGGGCTCGTTCACGGGTCCATTGTGCCGGTGGCGGCGACCCCGCCCCGCCGCGCCCGGTCACGCCGCCTCCCTTGGGGGAGCCTCCCTCCGGGAAGCCCGCTCCGGTAACGGCTCCCGCGGCACGCGCCGCTCCGGCCTCCGCCTCTTCTCCCCCTTCAGCACTTCACGTCCGGCGCCGGCCGTCGGGCGCGGCCGGCGGCCGGATGCCGGCACCGCGCAGCTCACGGTGCGCGCGTCGAGCAGGGACACGCCGCAACGGGCAAGCGGGGCCCGCCTCTCGGCACGGTGCCGAGGCGGACCCCACCCGTTTCAGCCGACGGTCGTCACCGTGCCCGCGCCGACCGTGCGCCCGCCCTCGCGGATGGCGAAGCCGAGGCCCGGCTCCAGCGGCACCTCGCGGCCCAGCTCGACCGTCATGGTGACGGTGTCGCCGGGGCGGGCGACCGCGGTCTCGCCGAGGTCGACGGCGCCGACCACGTCGGCGGTGCGGACGTAGAACTGCGGCCGGTAACCGGTGGCCACCGGTGTCGTACGGCCGCCCTCGCGGGCCGACAGGACGTACACCCGGGCGGTGAAGCGCCGGCTGGGCGCGACACTGCCGGGCGCGGCGACGACGTGCCCGCGCCGGACCGCGTCGCGGGGCACGCCGCGCAGCAGCAGGGCCACGTTGTCCCCCGCCTGCGCCTCCTCCATCGGCTTGCCGAACGTCTCCAGGCCGGTGACGACCGGCTCCACCCCGGCGCCCAGCACCTCGACGCGGTCGCCGAGCCGGACCGTGCCCCGCTCGACGGCACCGGTGACGACGGTGCCGCGGCCGGTGATGGTCAGCACGTTCTCCACCGGCAGCAGGAACGGCGCGTCCAGATACCGCTCGGGCAGGGGCACATAGGTGTCCACGGCGTCGAGCAGCGCCTCGATGGACGCCGTCCAGCGCGGGTCGCCCTCCAGGGCCCTGAGCCCGGAGACGCGGACGACGGGGACGGAGTCGCCGCCGTAGCCGTGCGCGGTGAGCAGGTCGCGGACCTCCAGCTCGACCAGGTCGATCAGTTCCTCGTCGCCCGCGTCGGCCTTGTTGAGCGCGACGACGACGTGGTCGACGCCCACCTGCCGGGCGAGCAGCACGTGCTCCGCGGTCTGCGGCATGATCCCGTCGAGCGCGGAGACGACGAGGATCGCCCCGTCGAGCTGCGCCGCGCCGGTGACCATGTTCTTCACGTAGTCGGCGTGGCCGGGCATGTCCACGTGCGCGTAGTGCCGGGTGTCGGTCTCGTACTCGACGTGCGCGATGTTGATGGTGATGCCCCGGGCGGCCTCCTCCGGGGCGCGGTCGATGCGGTCGAACGGCACGAAGGTGCCGGTCCCGCGCTCGGCGAGGACCTTGGTGATGGCGGCGGTCAGGGTGGTCTTGCCGTGGTCGACATGGCCCATGGTGCCGATGTTGAGATGCGGTTTGGTGCGGACGTACGCCGTCTTGGACATGGCTGTACCTCGAAGTCTCTGCGGAGAGGGCTCCGCGCCGGAGAGGGGGACCCCAAGGATGTGCCGACCCTCCCCCTGCGGGGTCCGCCGGACGATCCGGAGAGGGTCAGCGTCGGGCGCCGTCGACGGCGGCCGGGAAGACGGGCACGGCAGCCTTCGGGGCATCCGCGACCGCGGATGCTGCGAGGAGGAAGGCGTACCGGAACATGACGCAGATCATTGCCGACGCGTTGTCCCACGTCGAATGGTTTTCCGGGGTGCGGGACCGGGCGGCGGGCGGGAGCGGTTGCGGCGATCACGCGTCGTCGTCGGTTAATGTCACCGAATGCTCGATGCCACCACCCGCTCTGGGGGCACCGCCACGGCCACTCCCCTGGCCGCCGCCTCGGAACTCGCCGTCGCCGTTCCCGCGCCCGCCGGTCTCCCGGCGCGCTGCGCGCGCGTACTGCTCTCTCCCTGGGCCCGTTTCTCGCTGCTCGTCGCGCTGCTCATGGCCGCCGCCGCCTCGGTGCTGCTGTTCGAGCCGCAGCGGCTGCTCGCGCACGGCTGGCCGCCGCAGCTGGGCGGCGCCGCGGCGGTGCTGGTGTTCGCCCTCGCGTACGGCCTGTGCACGGTGGCGTTCGTGCCCCGGCCGCTGCTGAACCTGGCGGCGGGCGCGTTGTTCGGCTCGCAGCTGGGGCTCGGCGCGGCGGTGGGGGGCACGGTGCTCGGCGCGGGGCTCGCCTTCGGGCTGGGCCGGATGCTGGGGCAGGACGCGCTGCGTCCACTGCTGCGGGGCCGGGTGCTCACGGCCGTGGACGGGCAGCTGAGCCGGCACGGGTTCCGCTCGATGCTGGCGGTGCGGCTGTTCCCGGGGGTGCCGTTCTCGGCGGCGAACTACTGCGCCGCCGTGTCCCGGATGGGCTGGCTGCCGTTCCTGTTCGCGACGGCGCTCGGTTCGGTGCCGAACACCGCCGCGTACGTCGTGGCCGGTGCCCGTGCCTCGACGCCCACGTCGCCGGCCTTCCTGATCGCGATGGGCTGTATCGCGGTACCGGCGCTGGCCGGTGCGGTGGTGGCCTGGCGCAAGCGCCACCACCTGCGGGGCCGCTGATCCGTCAGACTCCTTCCAGGATCATCGCGTTGGCGAGTCCGCCCGCCTCGCACATGGTCTGCAGGGCGTAGCGGGCGCCACGCGCGCGCATGGCGTGCACGAGGGTGGTGGTCAGGCGGGTTCCGCTGGCGCCGAGCGGGTGCCCGAGGGCGATCGCGCCGCCGTGCGCGTTGACCTTGGCGGGGTCGGCACCGGTCTCCTGCTGCCAGGCGAGCACCACGCTGGCGAAGGCCTCGTTGACCTCGAAGAGGTCGATGTCGTCGAGGGTGAGGCCGGCCCTGCGCAGCACCTTCTCGGTTGCCGGGATGACGCCGGTGAGCATCAGCAGCGGGTCGGACCCGGTGACGGCGAAGCTGCGCAGCCGGGCCAGCGGGCGCAGGCCGAGGCGGGCCGCGGTCTCGCTCGACGTGATGAGCACGGCGGAGGCGCCGTCGTTGATCGGGCTGGCGTTGCCCGCGGTGACGTTCCACTCGATCTGCGGGAAGCGCTCGGCGAACCCCGGGTCGTGGTAGGCGGGCTTGAGGCCGGCCAGGATCTCGGGGGTGCTGGACGGCCGTACGCACTCGTCGCGCGCCGCCCCGTCCAGGGGTGCCACCTCGGCGTCGAACAGGCCCTGCTCCCAGGCGGCGGCCGCCTTGCGGTGCGAGGAGACGGCGAACGCGTCCATCTGCTCGCGGGTGATCGACCACTTGGCGGCGATCAGTTCGGCGCTGATGCCCTGGGGGACGAGGCCTTCGGGGTAGCGCTCGGCGACACCGGGGCCGAAGGGGTCCTTGCCGGGCGGCACGTTGGACCACATCGGCACCCGGCTCATCGACTCGACGCCGCAGGCGACGACGAGGTCGTAGGCGCCGGAGAGGACGCCCTGGGCGGCGAAGTGCACGGCCTGCTGGGAGGAGCCGCACTGGCGGTCGACGGTGGTCGCGGGGACGGACTCGGGGAAGCCCGCCGACAGCACGGCGTAGCGGGTGGTGTTCATGGCCTGCTCGCCGACCTGGTCGACGGTGCCGCCGATGACGTCGTCGATGAGCGCGGGGTCGACGCCGGAGCGCTCGACGAGGGCGCGCAGGGTGTGGGCGAGGAGTTCGACGGGGTGGACGTGGGCGAGGGAGCCGCCTGGCTTGCCCTTGCCGATGGGGGTGCGTACGGCTTCGACGATGACTGCGTCGCGCATGCTGCGGGCCTCCTTGGCCGCCGTGGCGGGGGCCGGCGGACGCGCCGGCCGGCCCACCGGCTCCATTACCAGTGAGTAGGAAATCCGAACTCACCATAGCCCTACGAGTTGGAAAATCAAACCCTCACCTAGACTGGCGCTCATGGCCGCCCCCAAGGACCCCCGCCCCTGCTCGATCGCCGACGCCCTGGCGCTCGTCGGCGAGAAGTACTCCCTGCTCGTCGTACGGGAGGTGTGTCTCGGCAACGGCCGCTTCGACCAGCTGGTGCGCAACATCGGCGCCCCGCGCGACATCCTGGCCACACGGCTGCGCCGGCTCGTCGACGCCGGGATCCTCACCAAGCGGGCCTACAGCGAACGCCCGCAGCGGTTCGAGTACCGCCCGACGCAGGCGGGCCTCGAACTGGTCCCGGTGCTGCTCACTCTCATGGAATGGGGCAACCGCCATCTGCGCCCCGACGGCGACCGGCCCATGGTCCACGAGCACAGCTGCGGCAACGAGCTGGTCCCGGTGGTCACCTGCCAGAGCTGCGGCGAGTCCGTCCACCACCAGGACCTGACGCCCCACCCGCAGTCCCCGGGCTGGACGGTGGCGGGCCCGACGGCGGCGTGACAGCGCCTCCGGGACGGGCATCGAGATCGCTGCCGAAGCCGTCCTGGAGCGGGAGGCGTACTTCGGCGCCCCGGCCGAGCGCCTGCTCCCGCTCGGCCGGTTCCATGCCCGTGACCGGCCCCGTTACGGGGCGCCGACCGTCGGCGACGGCACCGGCGTGTTCACCGTCGCGGCGACACTCACCCGCGCACTCGCCGGCGGCGCCCCCGACGAGCTGGACACCTGCGCCGCCCTCCCGGGCCGAACGCTCCCGACCACGTACGGGGACGGCCTGCCGGACGACGACCCGCGCGCGGTCGCGGAGGGCGTCGCCCGGCTCGCGGCGACCGCCGGAGACAGCGGCGCGCCGGATCCGTACCGCTGGCCCTACTGACGCACTCGGCCCTGAAGAAGATCAAAGCCGGTCCATGACTCCCCGCCGGTAGACGTCCAGGCGCCCGCACATCCCCAAGCGTCCCCGCGCGTAGGGCTGTTCCGCGTGGACGACGGCTTCGGCCAGGTGGGAGGCGTCGCCCTGCTCTAGCCGGTCGAGCTGGGCCCCCGTCGCCGCGGCGGCGGCCGCCGCACCGCGCTGCCAGCGGTCCCGCCACTCGGCGAGCCGGGGCCCTGCCAGCGCGGCGGCGGCCCGGTGGAAGGCGGCCAGCGCCTCGGGGCCGCCCTCGCGCAGCTCCCGGTAACCCTCCAGCGCCAGATCCCGCCGGGCGCGGGCGATCCGCTCCCGCTCCGCCTCCGGGGCGTCCGCCGGGATCGCGGTCGCGGCGGCGTAGGTCTCCGGGTCGGCGAGGTGGCGCGGGGGCAGTGTGAGCACCGCGTCCCCCGCTTCGGGCAGCCCGCTGTTCTGCATCAGGACGGTGATGCGCAGCTCGCCCTCGTTGACGAGCCGGTGGACGGTGCCGGGCGTGAACCAGACGACCGTCCCCGGCGCCAGCCGCGTGACCTCGTACCCGGAGGCGGTGAGCGTCTGCACGGCCCCGCGCCCGCCGGTGACGACGTACCCCTCCGAACAGACCACGTGCATGTGCGGCGTGCCGCCGCGGACGCCGTCCGCGGCCGGCCAGTCGTACACCGTCAGCCCGGAGACTCCCACGCCGCCGGGCAGGCCCTCGAAGGCGGCGGCCCTCACCACGGGTGCGTCTCCAGGTACTCGGCGATCTCCTTCCGCTGCCACGCCCCGTCTGCCACCACGACCCGGTAGCGGCGGGTGAGGGTGTCGCCGGGTGCCAGCTCCAGTTCCTCGAAGAACGCCCAGGACGGCGCGACGGCCGCGAACGGCTCGTCGCGTACGAACCAGTGGGCGGGGTGGGCCCCGTGCTTCCCGGTGTGGTCGTTCTCCGGGGCGTGTGCGAAGACCAGGGTGGCGTGGCCGTCCACGCCGTCGTGCTCGCCGCAGTACGCGAGCCAGGGCGCCTGCGTGCCCATCAGGCCGGGCCCCTCACCTTCCGGGCCGGTGATCCGCCCGCCCCGGAAGGCGCGCGGGCCGCGCCAGAACAGGCCGG
Organism: Streptomyces sp.; assembly: GCF_035645055.1. Classification (GTDB taxonomy): domain Bacteria; phylum Actinomycetota; class Actinomycetes; order Streptomycetales; family Streptomycetaceae; genus Streptomyces. Next base: position 65,621 of record NZ_DASQNH010000013.1, read on the forward strand.
TGTAGCCGGCCAGCTCCCGCCCGGCGGTGGTCGGACTGCCGAACAGCAGCGGCTCGGCACGCCGGTTGGTGATGGCGCTCGTCCAGGTCAGCGCCCATGAGCCGCCCGCCGGATCGACGTCGTGGACCTCGATGCGCCGCCGCTCCTCGGCCCACAGCTCGCCGCTGTGCGGGTGCCAGGTCAGCCGCTCGGCGACGACCACCCGGTCCCCGTCACCGGCGACCTCCTCGAAGCCTGCGTGGGCCATCGAGCCGATCCGCTCGGGCAGCGCCAGGTAACCCTCGCCGTGGACGTAGGAGTTGCCGCCCCACAGGTTGGCCCCGGACAGATGGGAGGCGGTCAGCTGAAGGCCCTTGTGCCAGCGGTGGTCGTTGGGCCGGTAGCCGGTGACGACCGCGCCGGACAGGGTGCGCAGCGGGTGGAGATAGGGCTTCGGGGCCTCCCAGGCCGCCTCGGGCCGGTAGACGTAGGCGAGCAGTTCGACGCCGGTCCGCGGATCGGTCACGGTGATGCGGTCCCCGTGCGTGTGCGTGATGCGCGGGCCGCCGGTCACGCGGGCACCTCCTGGCTGCCGGCGGACGCTGCGGGGGCGGCGCCGGGCGCCCAGCCGGGGGCGCCTCCGTGCAGCTCGGTGTAATAGGGGTCACCGGGGCCGATCTCGCCCCGGCGCACGGTGGCGTCCGTGAACGCCGACTTGTACAGCGCGGTGACCAGCTCCAGGCTCTTGCGTCCGTCCGGCCCGCTGCTGCGCGGCCGTTCCCCCGCGCGCATGCTGGCGACCAGTTCGCGCAGCTGCGCCAGGTGGGAGCTGGGCACGTCCGCGCCGAAGTCCCGCCAGGTGGCGGCCTCCGCCTCGGGCACGTCGCGCGCGGGCGTGATCCGCCAGGAGGCGTTGCTGTAGCCGTACAGGTGGGTCAGCTCGATGGTGGCGCGCTCGCAGTCGATCCGGATCCGGCTGACCTCGTCGGGGCTGAGCACGCTGTTGACGACGGTCGCCAGCGCACCGTTCTCGAACCGCACGAGGGCCGTGGAGACGTCCTCGGTCTCCACGTCGTGCACCAGCCGGCCGGCCATCGCGCGCAGCTCGCTCCACGGGCCGAGCACGTCGAGCAGCAGGTCGGTCTGGTGGATGCCGTGCCCCATGGCCGGGCCGCCGCCCTCGGTCCGCCAGCGTCCGCGCCAGGGCACGGCGTAGTAGGCGGTGTCGCGGTACCAGGTGGTCTGGCAGTGGGCGACCAGCGGGCGGCCGAGGGCGCCTTCGGCGAGCAGCCGCCGCACATGGGCGGCGCCGGAGCCGAAGCGGTGCTGGAAGACGATCGCGGCGTACGGTCCGCCGTCGGCGCCCTCCTCGGCCTCGACGGCGTCGAAGTCGGCGAGCGAGGGCACGGGCGGCTTCTCGCACCACACCCAGGCCCCGGCGCGCAGCGCGGCGACGGTCTGCTCGCGGTGCAGGGTGGGCGGGGTGCAGACGCAGACCAGGTCGGGGCGCTGTTCGCGGAGCATCCGCGCCAGGTCGGTGTAGGGGTTCGGAATGCCGCCTTCCGCACAGAACGCCTCGACGGCGCCCGCGTCGATGTCGACCGCCGCGACCACCTCCGTCTCGCCCTCCTCGGCGAGCGCGGCCAGGGCGGGCAGATGCTCACCGCGGGCGATGGCGCCGGTGCCGATGACGGCGGCGCGGACCGGGCGGCCGGCGAGGGAAGCGGACGACGTGGGCATAGGGCTGATCAGCACTCCTCGGGGTGGCGAGCCAGGACAGCACCGGCCGCAGCAAGCGCTTTCCCTCGGCTGGCAACGTAGGCTCCCGCGCGCCGCCCGGTCAACACCCCGAAGCGATCACCCGCGATCTCCTTGAAACCCCTGTGTCGGGCTTGTCATCCGGGGACGCTACGCTGCCCCTCGACACATCTGATCACCGCGCGCGTGGGGCCCGGTGTGCCTGTCATCACCGCTCATCACCGCGCGCGGCGGCAAGAACGTCTCCCGTCGTCCGTTCCACGATCGGCACTTGGACTCCGTAACTTCCATGTCTTGGTTCGAATCACTCATCCTCGGACTCGTCCAGGGGCTGACCGAGTTCCTCCCCGTGTCCTCCAGCGCGCACCTGCGGCTGACCGCGGCCTTCTCCGGCTGGGACGACCCGGGCGCCGCCTTCACGGCGATCACCCAGATCGGCACCGAGGCCGCCGTGCTGATCTACTTCCGCGAGGACATCGGGCGGATCGTCTCGGCGTGGTTCCGCTCGCTGTACGACAAGGCGTGGCGCAAGGACCACGACGCCCAGATGGGCTGGCTGGTGATCGTCGGCTCCATCCCGATCGGCGTGCTGGGCGTGACGCTCAAGGACCAGATCGAGGGGCCGTTCCGCGATCTGCGGATCACCGCGACGATGCTGATCGTGGTCGGCGTGATCATCGGGATCGCCGACCGGCTGGCGGCGCGCGACGAGACGGGCGGCCGGCACCGCGCGGTCAAGGAGCGCAAGGGCCTTCAGGACCTCAGGGCCAAGGACGGCCTGATCTTCGGCCTGTGTCAGGCCGCCGCCCTCATCCCGGGCGTCTCCCGCTCGGGCGCGACGATCAGCGGTGGCCTGTTCATGGGCTACCAGCGCGAGGCCGCGGCCCGCTACTCCTTCCTGCTCGCCATCCCTGCGGTACTCGCCTCCGGCTTGTTCGAGCTGAAGGACGCGATGGAGGGCGGCCATGTGACCTGGGGGCCGACGATCTTCGCGACCGTCATCGCCTTCGTCACCGGATACGCGGTCATCGCCTGGTTCATGAAGTTCATCTCGACCAAGAGCTTCATGCCCTTCGTCTGGTACCGCATCGCCCTCGGCGTCATCCTCATCGCCCTGGTCACCTTCGGCGTCCTCAGCCCGCACGCGGCCGAATCGGCACACTGACCGGCGCCGCGCGTTTCGGCCATGAGCGGGGCGAGGTGGCGCGATCACGGCTCGTGACCAACTCCATACGAATCGAGTAGCCGTGCGGTAGCGCAGTGTCAGTGCGACCGCCTAGGCTTGCCCGCATGTCCCGTGATTCCGTTGCCCCTGGTTCCGTGCGCTCTGCGGCCGAGGTGAACGAGCAGATCCGCGCGCTGTGGCTGCGCGCGGGCGGCACCCTGTCGGCGCAGGAGCGAGCGGAGTACGAACTGCTGGTGGTCGAATGGGCCGCCGCCATGCGGGGCGAGGTCGTCGCGGCGGCCTGAGAACGGCGGTATCCGGCACCTGACGGACGTTCCGCCGCGCCGCGGCCCCGTCGTCCTGGTCGCTGTGCGCTGTCCCCCGGAGAGCTGGAACGCCGGGAGCGCGCGGGCGGCGACCGGCCGGCCGGTCTCGCCGTACGCCGGCCGCGGCGAGTGCACGCGCACCGGCCGTACGACTTGGCCGACACCGGCGCCGCCGAGTGCGCCCGCCGGATCAGGGATTTCCTTCCCGCACGGCCTTGCCCGGCCCCCTCCGAGAAGCCGCGCGCGGCGTACTGACGCTTCGGATCGTTCACCCGCCCGCCCTCGCCCGCACCACCCGCTCGGAGCCACCGCATATCGCGCACCGCACGCCCTCTTGGCGGGAGGGGTCCGGTACCCAACACTGAGCCGATGACGCAGCGCGTGGAGCTTGCGACCGTGATGGACCGGCTGGCCGTGGACGGGCTGGTCACCGACTACGCCGTGGCCGTCGACGACGGCGACTGGGAGGCGTTCCGAGAACTGTTCACCCCGGACGGCCGGGCGGACTACCGCTCGGCCGGTGGGGTCGAGGGCGAGGCGCGGAGCGTCGCGGCGTGGCTCGCCGAGAGTCTGCGGGCGTATCCGATGCGGCAGCACCTGATCGTCAACCGCCGGGTGCGGTTCGGGATCCTGGAGCAGGACACCGGTGACACGGCCCGGGTCCAGGCCGACTACGTCAGTCCGATGGGGTTCGCCGCCGCCGACGGCGACTCGGCGGCGCCCCATCTGGTGTGCGGCGGCAGGTACTCGTTCGGGCTGCTGCGGACGGCGGACGGCTGGCGGCTGCGCGAGGTGGTCGTGCGGGAGAAGTGGCGCCGGCTGCCCGAGGGCACGGGTGCCGCTGTGCTCGACTGATCCCGCGCCCCCTGTTTCGAGATCGTCCACAGCGCGCAGACTGGAAGCCACGGGTAGGGAGGCGCGTATGAACACGCTCGGACGGTGGCTCGGCATCCCGTGGCGGCGCTCCGTCCTCGCCGCGGCGGCGGGCGCGCTGCCGATGCTCACCTTCCCCGGCCCGTCCCTGTGGTGGTTCGCCCACGTCGCGCTGGTGCCGTGGATCCTGCTGGTCCGCACGGCGCCGACCGGGCGGCGGGCGCTGTACGACGGCTGGTGGGGCGGGTTCGGGTACATGCTGGCCGTGCACCACTGGCTGCTGCCGAACCTGCATGTGTTCACGTTCGTCATCGGGGCGCTGCTCGGCGCGCTGTGGGCGCCCTGGGGCTGGCTGGTGCGGCGTCTCCTGGGCGGTACGCCGGGGCCGGGCCGGGTGGCGGGCGCCCTGCTGGTGCTGCCCTCGGGTTGGCTGGCGGTGGAGCTGGTCCGCTCCTGGCAGGGCCTGGGCGGGCCCTGGGGGATGCTGGGCGCCGGCCAGTGGCAGGTGGCGCCGGCGCTGCGGCTTGCCTCGGTGGGCGGCGTGTGGCTGCTGAGCTTCCTGCTGGTGGCCGTGAACGTCGCCGTCGCCGTGCTGGTCGCGGTGCGTGCGGCGCGGGTGCCGGCGGTGGCCGGGCTGCTCGCCGCGGCGGCGGCCGGCGCGGCGGCCTGGGCGTGGGCGCCGCGCCCCGAGGTGCGCGGCGAGGTGCGGATCGCGGTCGTGCAGCCCGGTGTGGTGCACGGCCCCGGCCAGCGGTTCGACCGCGAGGAGGAGCTGACCCGGCGGCTGGCCGGGCAGGACCTGGATCTGATCGTGTGGGGCGAGAGCAGCATCGGGTTCGATCTGCTGGCCCGGCCCGACCTGGCCGAGCGGGTCGCGGCTCTGTCCCGGCTGACGGACACGCCGGTACTGGTCAACGTGGACGCCCGGCGCTCGGACCGGCCCGGTATCTACAAGAGTTCGGTCCTGGTCGGGCCGGGCGGCGTGACCGGCGACCGGTACGACAAGATGCGGCTGGTCCCGTTCGGCGAGTACGTCCCGGCGCGTTCGCTGCTCGGCTGGGCCACCTCGGTCGGCGAGGCGGCCGGCGAGGACCGGCGGCGCGGCACCCGGCAGGTGGTGATGGACCTCGGCGGCGGCCTGCGGATCGGCCCGATGGTGTGCTTCGAGTCGGCGTTCCCGGACATGAGCCGCAAACTCGCCGGGGCGGGCGCCGATGTACTGATCGCCCAGTCGGCGACCTCGACCTTCCAGCAGAGCTGGGCGCCCGCGCAGCACGCCTCGCTGGCCGCGCTGCGCGCCGCGGAGACCGGCCGGCCGATGGTGCACGCGACCCTGACCGGCATTTCCGCCGTCCACGGCCCCGAGGGGCAGCGGATCGGTTCCTGGCTCGGCACGGACCAGAGCGCCGCCGAGGTGTACGAGGTGCCGGTGGCCGCCGGGACGACGCCGTACGTCCGGTTCGGCGACTGGCCGGTGTACGCGGCGCTGCTGGTGCTCGCCGGGTTCGCCGTCGCCGAGGGGGCGCGGGCGGTCAGGCGGCCGGTCCGGAACGCTCCAGAACCGCCCGCACCACCCGTTCGCACAGTTCGTGCGTCGCCAGCGCGTCCCGGGCGCTGAGCACCCGGCCCGCGCGGACGGCGTCGAGGAAGCCGAGGGCGGCCTGTTCGATGCCGCGCTGCCGGGCCACCGGCACCCAGTCGCCGCGCCGCCGCACGGTCGGCTGGCCCTTGTGGTCGATCACCTCGGCGAGGTTGACCACCTGCCGCTTGGTGTCCTGCCCGGACACCTCCAGGATCTCCTCGGTGGAACCGCTGAGCCGGTTCATCACGCCGAGCGCGGTGAAGCCGTCCCCGGCGAGCTGGAGCACGACGTGGTGCAGCAGCCCGTCCTGGATCCGGCCGCGCACGGTCACGTCGTCCACCGGCCCCGGCACCAGGAACCGCAGGGTGTCCACGACGTGGATGAAGTCGTCGAGGATCATCGACCGCGGCTCTTCCGGCAGCCCAACCCGGTTCTTCTGCATGAGGATCAGCTCGCGCGGGTGGTCGGCGCACTGCGCGTAGGAGGGCGCGAGCCGCCGGTTGAAGCCGACGGCGAGACTCACCCCCCGCTCCTCGGCGAGCGCCACCAGCCGCTCGGAGTCCGCGAGTTCGTAGGCGAGCGGCTTGTCGACGTAGGTCGGTACGCCCGCCTCCAGCAGCCGGGTGACGATTTCCGGGTGGACGGCCGTCGGCGCGTGCACGAAGGCGGCGTCCAGGCCCTGGGCGATGAGCGAGTCCAGGTCGGCGTGGCGCTGCCCGGCGGGCAGGTGCAGGCCGTCGGCGACGCGGGCGAGCGTCGCGGGGGTCCGGGTCTGCAGGTGCAGCTCGACCCCGGGCAGGACGCCGAGCACCGGCAGATACGCCTTCTGAGCGATGTCCCCGAGTCCGATGCAGCCGACCTTCACGTGCTCTCCTCCGCCCCGTGACTACCGCTTACCCGTGTGTGTCTCGTGCGTCTTGCCGGTCTCGTGCGTCTCGACGGAAGCATACGGGGGCTGCGGGGGCCGCCAGTCGGCGATGCTGTCGAAACCGCGCAGGAAGAGGGCGGGCCCGGCCTTGGAGAGGGCGGCGAGCGCCGTGTCGCGGAGGGCCATGCCCGCGCGGTTGCGCAGCATGTTCAGCCGGGCGACCCTGACGGCCCGGCGGGCGACGGCGGTGGTTCGCGGGAGGCGGGTCGCGGTGTAGGCGGCGAGGTCGTCGCAGTGATGGGCCAGCACGACCGCGTCCTCGATGGCCTGGTTGCCGCCCTGCCCGAGGGTCGGCGGCATGGCGTGCGCGGCGTCACCGAGCAGGGCGACGCGGCCGCGGTGGTAGGAGGGCAGTGGCTGGGCGAGATGGCGTACGTCGTGGCGCAGCACGTCCTCGGGGCGGGCCGCGGCGAGCACGGCGGGGATCGGGTCGTGCCAGTCGCCGAAGCGGCGCAGCAGTTCGGCGCGTTCGTCGTCGCAGCGTCCGCCCTCGGGGGTGACGGCGGCGGCGTACGCGTACACCCGGCCGTCCTTCAGCGGATGTGTGCCCCAGATGCGGCCCCGGCCCCAGGTCTCGTGCGAGGCGAACTCCGCGCCGGGCAGCGGGATCAGCACCCGCCAGGTGGTGAAGCCGGCGTAGACGGCCCCCGGATGCCCGGGGAACAGGGTGCGGCGTACGGCGGAGCGGATGCCGTCGGCGGCCACCACCAGGTCGGCCTCCAGCTCGCCGTCGGGCGTGGTCACTCGGGCCGGGCGGCGGGTGTCGCCCGGGTCGGCGAGGGTGGCCCCGGCGGCCGTGCGGACGGTGCCCTCGGGGAGCAGCGCGGCCAGGTGGTCGATGAGGGTGGCGCGGTGCAGCAGGACCAGGGGGCCGCCGAAGCGCTCCTGGGCCGTGGCGGCGCTGGTGCGGGAGAGCCAGCGGCCGCTGGGCGTGCGCAGTCCTCCGTCGCCCTGCCAGGCGGCCAGGTCGCGGATGGTGGCGCCGAGACCGATGACGTCGAGGGCGCGCAGGGAGTTGGGGGCCAGGGAGATGGCCGCGCCGACGGGCGCCAGCGAGGGGGCCCGTTCCAGGACGGTGACCCGCGCGCCCCGCTGGTGCAGGGCGACGGCCGCGGTCAGGCCTCCGATGCCACCGCCGATCACGACCGCCCGCGTGGGCTGTGCCATGGCTCCTCCTCGTCACACGGCTTCCTCGTCAGCCGGGAACTACGGATGTAGTGTCGGCTCATCCCGAGCGTACTACAGGCGTAGTGCAGGGAGAAGCCTGCCGATAGGGTTGGCCTCCATGTCCGAACGCTCCGCCAGCGGCGCCTCCCGCGCCGGCCTCGTCGCCGACACCGCCCTCGCCCTGCTCGCCGAACGCGGCATGCGCGGGCTGACCCACCGGGCGGTCGACGAGGCGGCCGGGCTGCCCCAGGGCTCCACGTCCAATCTGGCCCGCACCCGGCAGGCCCTGCTGGAGCTGGCCGTGCGGCGGCTCGCCGACCGGGAGGCGCGGGTGCTGGCGCTGCACGAGATGCCGGACCCCCGCGGCGGCCTCGACGCACTGGCGGACGGGCTCGCCCTCGCGACCCACCGCGCGCTCACCGGCAACCGCGAGCTGACCCTCGCCCGCTACGAGCTGGCCCTGGAGGCGACCCGGCGCCCGGAGCTGCGGACCTACTTCGACGCCACGGGTGCCCGTTTCCGCGACCAGTTGCACGCCCTCCTCACCGGGATGGGCTCCACCGCCCCCGACCGGCACGTGCTGTCGCTCGCCGCCTGGGCGGACGGGCTGATGTTCAGCTGTGTCGCGGGCTCGTTCAGCACCCTGGCGCCCAGCCTGGACGACATCAGGTCGGACCTGCGGGAGCTGCTGCACGGGATGCTGGGCGGCCCCCGGCACTGAACGACCCGCGTCAGCCGCACGAGACGTGAACCCTTCGCACGGGGCCGGAGATCACCCGTACGGCGTAACGTCCGCTGGTCCGTGGTGCCCGGGGAAGCCGGAGCCATCATTGTTGCCGGGTGCATCGAACGACGACCACCGCAACGCTTCTGGTCACCGTGGCCGTCTCGGCCCTCTCCGGCTGTACGACGGTCCCCCGCCCGCCCGGGCCCGAACCGTCCGCCGCGCCGTCACCGCCCGCGGCACCGGCTCCGGCTCCGAGCGTGCGGACCGAACCGCAGATCGTGCAGGCGCCGGCCCAGGAGGCCCTGGGACTCGTCGGACCTCCACGGCAGCGGGAGCGCTCCGTGCCCGAGCCCTCCACGCCGCCCGCGACCACCTCCGCGCCCGCAGCCCCGCCCGCTCCCCCCGCCCGGCCCCGCCCGCCACAGCGCCCACAGCGCCCGGAACCCCGGTACTCGAAGCAGCCATCCGGCGTCCCCGACATCGCGGAGTCCACCCGCGGGGAAGTGACCCGGCAGGTCCCGCAGCGCCGGGCGGACGTCTGCGCCCTCGGCAGGAAGTACGGCGGCTGGCGCTCCGGCAGTCCGGAGTCGGCGATCTGCGACGAGACGTACGGTCGCTGAACCGGGGAGGCGGGACGAGGGCCGTTACGAGGGCCGTCGCTCAGGCCGGGCGGGCGGGACGCCGGGGCTCAGGGACGGTGCTGCGGGGGCGGCCCCCAGCTCCCGCCGCCCGGGGAGTCACCCCCTGAACCCCCGGAGCCCCCGGAACCCCCGGAACCCCCGTCTCCCAGGGTCAGCTCCAGCCTGCCGATCGCCGCGCGCACCCCGTCGCCGTACCCGTCGTCGCCGAGGGCGTCGGCCGCGCCGCGGGCCAGGCGCAGATGCGCGCGGGCGGCGTCGGAGCGGCCGAGCCTGGCGTAGTCGGCGGCCAGGTTGAGGTGGAGGGAAGGGTAGAGGGCGCGCACGGCGAGGGTGCCCTCGTGCTCGGCGAGCCGGTCGTCGCTCAGTTCCTCCGCGGCCGTCAGAGCCCGCAGGTCCCAGGCCAGCTCATCGGAGGGGTCGTCCTGGGTGTCGGCCAGATAGTGCGCCAGGGTGCAGCGGTGCAGCGGTGCTCCGTCCTCGCCGATCTCCGCCCACAGCTGGAGGAACCTCTGCCGGGCCTCTTCCCGGTCCCCCGCGTGATGCAGCATCACGACCTGCCCGATCCGCCCCATCACCGCGTCCGGCACCGCCTGCCCCTGCCGCTCCACGACCACATCCCTCCGCCCGCTCGCCGTCGATCCCGTCCCTCCCGACGCTAACGGCCCCCACGGACATTCCGTCCGAGGCGGCTCCGCGCGGCGGGAAGCAAGGGAGCCGGGGCGGGGGCAGGGCCCCGCCCCGGTGGGCGAAGCGGAGCCGTGCCCGGCGGCGGACCGGGTCAGCCCAGGTTCGGGATGCGCCAGTCGATCGGCTCGTGGCCCTGGCGGGCGATCGCCTCGTTGATCTGGGTGAAGGGGCGGGATCCGAAGAACTTCTTGGCGGAGAGCGGGGAGGGGTGGGCGCCCTTCACCACCACGTGGCGGTCCTCGTCGATCAGGGGCAGCTTCTTCTGGGCGTAGTTGCCCCACAGGACGAAGACCGCCGGGTCGGGGCGCTCGGCCACCGCGCGGATCACCGCGTCGGTGAACTTCTCCCAGCCCTTGCCCTTGTGCGAGTTGGCCTCGCCCGCGCGGACGGTGAGGACCGCGTTGAGCAGCAGGACGCCCTGCCGGGCCCACGGCATGAGGTAGCCGTTGTCCGGGACCGGCAGGCCCAGCTCCTCCTGCATCTCCTTGTAGATGTTGCGCAGCGACGGCGGGGTCCTCACCCCGGGGCGCACCGAGAAGCACAGGCCGTGGCCCTGGCCCTCGCCGTGATACGGGTCCTGGCCGAGGACCAGCACCTTCACCTGCTCGTACGGCGTCGCGTCGAGGGCGGCGAAGACCTCCTCGCGCGGCGGGTAGACGGGACCCTTCGCCCGCTCCTCCTCCACGAACTCCGTCAGCTCCTTGAAGTAGGGCTTCTGCAGTTCGTCGCCCAGGACCCCGCGCCAGGACTCGGGCAGCATGGCGATGTCGGTCACATCAACTTCCTTACGGTGTGCGGTCGCTTCCAGGTCTCAGAACCTACAGGCGACCACTGACAACCGGCCGCGCGGACCGTCTCGGCCCGGCCTCACCAGCTGGTCTTGCGGTCCAGCTCCCACATCATCATGATCGTCGACGGGTCCAGGGCCCGCTCCCCGCCGGAGATCTCCTCGCTCGCCGCGATGTACTGCTTGCCCTGCCACAGCGGCAGCAGCCGCGCGTCGTCGACGAGGATCTGCTGGGCCTCCTCGAACTCCCGCTCCACCTGGGCGCGGTCGCTCTCCCGGCGGGAGCGGGGCAGCAGGTCCTGGGTGATCTCGGGCGCCGGGTAGGGCGTGCCGAGGGCGTTCTCCTTGCCGACGAACGGCGCGATGTAGTTGTCGGCGTCGGGGAAGTCGGGGAACCAGCCGCGCCCGAAGACCGCGTACTCGCCCTTCTGGTAACCCTCGACGTACGTCTTCCAGGGCCGGCTCTTCAGGGTGATCTCGAACAGGCCGGACGCCTCCAGCTGCCGCTTCAGCTCCTTGAACAGGACGGCGGTCTCGGAGCCGTAGCGGTCGCTGGTGTACCAGAAGGTCAGCGGGACGGGCTCGGTGATGCCGGCCTCGGTGAGGATCGCGCGGGCCTTGCCGGCGTCGGGGTCGCCGTAGTCGTCGAAGAAGCCGGTGGTGTGCCCGTTGATGCCGTTGGGGACCATGGAGTACAGCGGGTCCACGGTGTCCTTGTAGATCTTGTGGGCGATGGTCGGCCGGTCCACGAGCTGCGCGACGGCCTTGCGCACGGCGGCCTTCCCGGCCCACGGATCGCTGGGGTTGAACACCAGGTAGCTGATGTCGATGCCGGCACCCTCGACGAGCTGGATGGTCCGCTCGGCGTCCCTGGTCTGGAGGTCGACGATGTCGTCGGCGGCGAGACCGCGGTAGGTGAGGTCGATCTCCTGGCTCTTCAGGGCCTCCACCATGGCCCCGGAGTCCTGGAAGTAGCGGATGGTCACCGCGTCGTTGCGGCGCTCGGCGTAGCCGTCGTAGTGGTCGTTGGTGACCAGTTCGGCCCGGTCGTTCTCCTCGTAGGCCTCGAGCTTGTACGGCCCGGAGCCGGTGACCTCGTCGCCCTGGCGCAGCGCGTCGGCCGGGTAGCTGCCGGGCTCGACGATGGACATGGCGGGGGTGGCGAGCACGAACGGGAAGGTGGCGTCGGAGGTCTTGAGGTGGAAGACGACCTCCCGGTCGCCGCGCGCCTCCACCCGGTTCAGGCTGCCGAGCAGGCCCGCGGGCCCGCCGGGCGCCTTGATGCTCAGGATCCGGTCGATCGAGTGCTTGACGGCCCGGGCGTCCAGCGGGCTGCCGTCGGAGAACTTCAGTCCCTTGCGCAGCTCGCACCGGTAGGTGCGGTTGGCGGTGTCGGTGAACTCGCAGCTCTCGGCCGCGTCGGGCTGCGGCGTGGTCGAGCCGTTGGGGTAGCTCAGGAGGGTCTGGTAGATGTTCCGGAACAGCTCCCAGGAGCCGTCCCAGGACGCGGCGGGATCCAGGGTGGTGGGCGCGCTGGTGGTCCCGACGACGATCGGGCCTTCGTCGGCCTCGCCGCTGTCGGAGAACAGGCCGCAGCCCGCCACCAGGGATATGGAAGCGATCGCCGCCACTTGCCGCAGGCATCGGTTCCGGTTGAACACGCGCACGCTCCTCGATCTGCCATACCAAATGTCGGCAGACACTACCGCAGCAACACGCCGTGCGGACCGTCCTTGCGGGAGGTAGTTGATCACCTTTTGGATGACGACGTTGTCAGGCTCCGGTGAGCGGTCCTACGTCGACACGGGCGCCGCTTCCGTCAACATCGATCACGTCACGTGCGGAGCACGAAACCATCTCGACGCGGGTCGACGGAGAACGGCGCCCGGACAGCGCCGGCGTCAGGCGACGCCCGCGTTGAGGAAGATGCCGCCGTCCACCACCAGCGTCTGGCCGGTGACCCAGTCGGCCTGCTCGGAGGTGAGGAACGCGGCGGCGCCGCCGATGTCCGACGGCACCCCGAGCCGCTTCAGCGGGTAGGCGGCGGCCGCCTCCTCCTCGCGGCCCTCGTACAGGGCCTGGGCGAACTTGGTCTTGACCACGGCCGGGGCGATCGCGTTGACCCGCACCTTGGGCGCGAACTCGTGCGCCAGCTGCACGGTCAGGTTGATCAGAGCGGCCTTGCTGACCCCGTACGCGCCGATGAAGGGCGAGGGAGCGAGGCCCGCGACGGAGGCGATGTTGACGATCGCGCCGCCGTTGTCCTTCTGCCAGGCGTGCCAGGTGCGCTGGGCGAAGCCGAGTGCCGAGACCACGTTGGTCTCGAACACCTTGCGGGCCACGTTCAGGTCGAGATCCGCGATCGGCCCGAAGACCGGGTTGGTGCCCGCGTTGTTGACCAGGTAGTCGACCCGGCCGAAGGCCTCCATGGTGCGTTCGACGGCGAGCGCCTGGTGGGCCTCGTCGTGGGCCTTGCCGGCCACGCCGATCGCCCGGTCGGCGCCGAGTTTCTCGACGGCCTCCTTGAGGGCGTCCTCATTGCGGCCGGTGATGCAGACCCGGTCGCCGCGGGCGACCAGGGCCTCGGCGACGCCGTACCCGATGCCGCGGCTGGCGCCCGTGACGAGCGCGACCTTGCCCGAGAGTTCAGTCATGGTGATGTGGTCCCTAGTCGAGCGGTCCGCCGGCGACGTACAGCACCTGGCCGGAGACGAAGCCGGCCGCCTCACCGGTGAAGAAGGCGATGGCGTTGGCGATGTCGTCCGGCTCGCCGACGCGCTGCACGGGGATCATCGAGGCGGCGGCGGCCTTGAAGTCCTCGAAGCCCATGCCGACGCGCTCGGCGGTGGCGGCGGTCATGTCGGTGGCGATGAAGCCGGGGGCGACGGCGTTGGCGGTGATGCCGAACTTGCCGAGCTCCTTGGCGAGGGTCTTGGTGAAGCCCTGCAGACCCGCCTTGGCGGCCGAGTAGTTGACCTGGCCGCGGTTGCCGAGCGCGGAGGACGAGGAGAGGTTGACGATCCGGCCGAAGCCCGCGTCGACCATGTGCTTCTGGCAGGCCTTCGACATCAGGAAGGCGCCGCGCAGGTGCACGTTCATGACGGTGTCCCAGTCGGCGACGCTCATCTTGAACAGCAGGTTGTCGCGGAGCACGCCCGCGTTGTTGACGAGGATGGTCGGCGCGCCCAGCTCCTGGGCGATCCGCGCGACCGCCGCCTCGACCTGCGCCTCGTCCGAGACGTCGCAGCCGACCGCGAGGGCCTTGCCGCCGGCCGCGGTGATCTTCTCCACGGTGTCCTTGCAGGCGGCCTCGTCGAGGTCGATCACGGCGACGGCCCGGCCCTCGGCCGCCAGTCGTACGGCGGTGGCGGCGCCGATACCGCGCGCGGCGCCGGTGACGACCGCGACCCGCTGCTCAGTGGTGGACATTGCTGCTTCTCCTCGCCCTTGGGATGCGGCTCTCACGGCCGCCCATCCGGTGAGCGACCGCTTAGTACCTTCAGCAGACGTGACGCTAGAAGCCCTGGCACCCGGTGTCAACGCCCGATCGGGTGCGTGTGATCGATTACCTGAACGGCCTAGCGCCGCGCGCCCCCGCGCCATGCGGCGCCTAGCGTCGAGGGGCGAGCCCTTCGTGGCCGGAAAGGAGGCGCTCCATGCGCCGTCGCACCGGTGCCGCAGGCACGCTCTTCGCGATCATCGCGACAGTGCCGTTGGCCGGCCCCGCTCACGCACAGGATCTCGACTGCACCCACGTCAGCCACCGGGAGGACGCGCGGGCCGTCTTCGACGCCGACCGGAGTGATCCCCATCGCCTCGACGAGGACCAGGGACCGGACGACGGTGCCGCCTGCGACATGCTGCCCGTCCGGGGCGGCGACGGCGGTGACGGCCTCACCTCCTCCACCTCCCGGCCCAGGCGGCACACGGCTTCCCCGACCCCTGCGGTCCCCGGCACGTCGACCGCCACGGTCTCAGCCGCCGCCACGGCCCCGGCCACCGCCACGGCGACCGGCGCCCCGACGCGCGGCGTGCGGGGCGGGCTGGGCGGCGCGACCGGCACCGGGCCGGGCGCCTGGGACCTCGCCCTCGGCGCCACGTTCGTCGCGGGCGCCGTGCTCACCACCGGCTACGTCGTGCGACGCCGCAGCCGCTGACCGGCCCAGGGGTGCGGGCGCGCCTCTGGCCCGGTCAGCGCACGAGCAGGTCCAGCAATCGCTCCGTCTCGGCCGCCGGATCGGCGGTCAGCCCGGTGTGCACCGGCCCCGGCTGCACGATCGTCGAGCGGGGCGCGATCAGCCAGCGGAAGCGCCGCCCGGCGTCGTCGCCCGCCGCCTGGCCCGCCGCGTCGCCGCCGGCGCAGACGCCCTCGACGGCGCGCAGCGCGGCCCGTACGCCGGCCACGTCGGCCCGCGGGTCCAGGGCCAGCAGCCGTGCCTCGTCGAGGTGGGTGCGGGCGCCGACGTACGCCTTGGCCCGGCAGTAGACGAGCACCCCGGCGTTGACGCACTCCCCGCGCTCGATCCGCGGTACGACCCGTAGCAGCGCGTACTCGAAGACGTCCCGGTCGCTGCGCCGGGTGCCCTTGATGATGTGGCGCTCGGTCATGAGGCGCTCTCCGTCCCATGGATGCGGTCGTGGACGGCGGCGGCGCGGGCGAGCAAGGGCCGCGCGTACGCCCTTCTCAGGTCGTCCGGCGAGTCGAAGCCGGGCTCGTCCGCCAGCCAGGCGTCCGGGATCTCGGCGGTCACCTCGGCGAGCAGCTCCTCGGTGACGCGCGGCGCGAGTTCCGCGGCGGCGGCCCGGACGTCCGGCGCGAAGGTCCGCAGAGCGTGGTCGGAGGCGTCGTAGGGGCGGGCGGCGGAGGCCTCGGCGGACGGCCAGTTGTGGTGCCAGATCATCGTGGCGCCGTGGTCGATCAGCCACAGCTCGCCGCGCCACATCAGCAGGTTGGGGTTGCGCCAGGACCGGTCCACGTTGTTGACCAGCGCGTCGAACCAGACGATCCGCCCGGCCTCCTCGGGGCTCACCGGGAAGGCGAGCGGGTCGAAGCCGAGGGCGCCGGAGAGGAAGTCCATGCCGAGGTTGGTCCCGCCGCTGGACTTCAGCAGCTCCTGCACCTGCTGGTCGGGCTCGCCGAGCCCGAGGTCGGGATCGAGGTCGACGGTGACCAGCCGGGGCGTACGGAAGCCGAGGCGGCGGGCGAGTTCCCCGCAGACCACCTCCGCCACGAGGGTCTTGCGTCCCTGCCCGGCTCCGGTGAACTTGAGGACGTAGGTCCCGAAGTCGTCGGTCTCGACGAGTCCCGGCAGTGAGCCGCCCTCACGCAGCGGTGTGATGTAGCGGGTCGCGGTGACTTCCTTGAGCATCGCCCCAGGTTACTGGGGCGTTCGGGGCGGCCGGCCGCGGCCCGGAGCGGCCCGCGTCCCGATCGGGTGAAGAACCGCGTGGCGGCTGAACCGAACCCGCGTCCCGGCCGTACTGCTGGACGTCGCACCACAGCAGGCCGACCGGACACCAAGTCAGCGGAAGGAAAACCCAGGATGCCCACGGAATCGCTTCACCCCGGGTCGGGCCCGGCCCGTCGTACCGTCATGGCGGCGGCCGGAGCGGCGGGGCTCGCCGTCGCGCTCGCCGGCTGCGGGTCGGACGACGGCGCCTCGTCGGGCACCGTGCTCGGCCCGGTCTCGGAGGTCCCCGAGGGCGGCGGCAAGGTCTTCGCCGACGAGGGCGTGGTGGTCACCCAGCCGACGGCGGGCGAGTTCAAGGCGTTCTCGTCGACGTGCACCCACCAGGGCTGCGCGGTGAAGGACGTCCGGGACGGGCTGATCATCTGCCCTTGCCATGACAGTCACTTCTCGGCCACCGACGGCAGCGTCAAGAAGGGCCCGGCGACCAAGCCGCTGCCGGCCGCACAGATCACCGTCGAGGGCGACGAGATCAAGCTGGCCTGAGCAGCGCGGCCGGGCTCAGCGGCGACCGGGGCGAGGGGGTGCCGGATCCCGCGACGGCCAGGTCGCGCAGCGGGGCGCCGGCCTCGGCGCCCTGGAGGGGCGACGGGCCGTGCGGCCGCCGTACGTTGCCGTCGGCCTGGGTGTGTCGTTGCGCTTGCCGTCGGGGGCGCGCCGCCCCACCCTTGGCTGAACGACCGTCAGATGCCGTATCCGGCAAGGAACTTCGCATGACCGCCACTCAGCGCCGGGGCCGGAAGCTCATGATGACACCCGGCGAGCTGGACGAGTTCCTGGCCACCGAACGCACCTGCCGCGTCGCCACCGTCTCGGCCGACGGCACCCCGCATGTGAGCCCGCTCTGGTTCGTCTGGGACGGCGACGCGCTCTGGCTGTACTCGATCACCCGCAGCAAGCGCTGGGCCCATCTGCGCCGCGACGCCCGCCTCGCCGTGGTGATCGACGCCGGGCGGGAGTACGACGAGCTGCGGGGCGCCGAGCTGTCCGGGACCGCCGCGTTCGTGGGCGAGGTCCCGCGCACCGGCGAGCCGCACCCCGAGCTGGAACACGTGGAGCGGCTCTTCGCGCACAAGTACTTCGGCCTCGACGCCCTGCCGCACGACGGCCGCCACGCCTGGCTGCGGCTGGCACCGGACGCGGTCAGGTCGTGGGACTTCCGGAAGCCGGGCCCGCCGCAGGCGTCTCCGCCTGTCCGGTGATCCGCTCCCCCGCCGTCCGCAGCGCCCGCACCGCCGCCCGGATCGACGGCCGGCGGTCGGCGTCCGCGCGCCAGACGACGTAGACATGCCGCCGCACCCGCTGCCGCAGCGGGACGGTCACCACGCCGGGCGGCATCGGATGGCGGCCCAGCAGCGGCACCACGCACACCCCGAGCCCGGCGGCGACCAGCCCCAGCTGGGTGTGCGTCTCGGCGGCGCGATGGCCGAGGTGCGGCTCGATGCCCTTGGAGCGCAGGGTGAACAGCAGCCACTCGTGGCAGAACTCCCCCTCGGCCCAGGTGATCCACTCGTCCTCGGCGAACTCCGCGAGGTCCACCTCCTGCCGCCCGGCCAGGGGATGGCCGGCCGGCAGGGCGACGTCGGCCGGGTCGTCGAGGATCGCCGCCTTCACCAGGCCGTCGGGCAGCGGCATCGGCTTGTTGTACCAGTCGAGGACCACCGCGAGGTCGAGGTCGCCGCGCACCACGCCCCGGATCCCGCGCTCGGGCTCCAGCTCGCAGGAGCGCAGCCGCAGCGCCGGATGCTCGGCGCGCAGCGCGGCGAGCGCGGTGGGGAACAGACCGCGCGCGGCGGTCGGGAACGCCGACAGGCGCAGCTCACCGACCACCCGGCCGCGCTGCGCCTCCAGGTCGGACTGGGCGAGCGCGACCTGCGACAGGATCCGCGCGGCGTGTTCGGCGAGCAGCCGCCCGGCATCGGTGAGGCGGACCCCCCGCCCGTGCTTGGCCAGCAGTTGCTGCCCGACCTCCCGCTCCAGCTTGGCCAGCTGCTGGGAGACGGCCGAGGTGGTGATGTGCAGCCCCTCGGCGGCGCCGCTGACCGAGCCGTGCCGGGCGAGGGCGTCGAGGGTGCGCAGTCGGTCGAGGTTCAGCATGCGGTGATGCTACGACCCTACGCTTAAGCAACGCTACGAGATATCGCGTGCGAAATCTCGATTGTGCTACGAGATCCACTCCAGCATCGTTGCCTCCATGACCACCGTCGCCTCCACCGCCCGGACCCCGTCCGCCGCCCGTCCCCGGCTCCGCCGCGCCCTCGACTGGCGCGTCCGTTTCACCGTGCTGTCGCTGATCTGGGGCTTCAGCTTCCTGCTCATCAAGGTGGGCACCGAGAGCTACGCGCCCTTCCAGGTCACGCTCGGGCGGCTGGTGTTCGGTACGGCGGTGCTGGCGGCGGCGATGGCGGTGAAGCGGGAGCGGCTGCCGCGCGGCGCCCGCACCTGGGCGCATCTGACGGTCGCCGCCTTCCTGCTGAACGCGCTGCCGTTCTCCCTGTTCGCCTACGCCGAGCTGACCATCCCCTCCACACTGGCCGGCATCTGCAACGCCACCTCGCCACTGTGGGGCATGGCCCTGTCCCTGGTCGCGCTCTCCGAGGACCGGCCGACCCGCCTGCGCGTCGCCGGGCTCGGCCTCGGCTTCCTCGGCGTCCTCACGGTGCTCGGCGCCTGGCAGGGCTTCGCGGGACTGGACGCGGGCGGCACGGCGATGGCCCTGCTGGCCTCGCTCAGCTATCCGATCGGCTGGATCTACGTCCGCCGCACGCTCGCCGGGTCCTCCCACTCGAATCTGTCCCTGACCGGCGCCCAGTTGCTGCTGGCCACCGTGCAACTGGCCGTCGTCACCCCGCTGTTCACCAGCCTGCCGACCGCCTTCCCGGTCCTTCCCCTGCTGGCGGTCGCCGCGCTGGGCGCGCTCGGCACCGGGTTCGCCGTGCTGCTCCAGTACGGCCTGGTCGCCGAGGTCGGCCCGACCACCGCGCAGATGGTCACCTACTTCATCCCGGTCATCGCCACCGCCGCGGGCGTCGCCCTCCTCGGCGAGTCCCTGGCCTGGTCGACCCCGGTCGGCGCGGTGATCGTGCTGGCGGGGGCGGCGCTGACGCAGATCCGCCCCAGGACGGCGCCTCAGGCGTAACCGCGCACCGGCGCGGGACCCACCGCCGCCGCGATCGCGTCCGCCAGCGGTTCCGTCTCGGCCTCGGCCAGCGCGGAGACGGTGACCCGGATGCCGGGCGGCGCGCTCATCCGGAAGCGGGCACCGGGGGCGACGGCCCAGCCCGCGTGCAGCAGCCGTGCGACGGCCCCCGTCTCGTCGGGCACCGGGATCCACACGTTCATCCCGCTGCGCCCGTGCGCGGCGACCCCGCGCTCCGCCAGTGCCCCGATGAGCGCGTTCCGGCGCCGTCCGTACGCTGCCGCCACCGCCCGCGCGTCCACCGCACCGTCCGTCCAGAGCCGGACCACGGCCCGCTGGGTGATCCGGCTGACCCAGCCGGGCCCGAGCTGCTGCCGGCCGCGCACCCGGTCCACGGTGACCGCGTCCCCGGTGAGGACGGCGAGCCGCAGATCGGGCCCGTACGCCTTGGCGACCGAGCGCACCAGGGCCCAGTGACGGGTGGTTCCGGCCAGCGGGTGCAGCGGCAGGTCGACGATCCGGTGGCCGTGGTCGTCCTCGATGAGCAGCGTCTTCGGGTGCTGCCGCAGAACGGACCGCAGGGCACGCGCGCGCGTGGCGGTCACCACGGCGCCGGTCGGATTCTGGGCCCGGTCGGTGACGATCAGGGCACGGGCCCCGGCGGCGAGGGCGGCGCGGACGTCGTCGGGGAGCGGGCCGTCGTCGTCGACGCCGACGGGGACCGTGCGCAGTCCGAGCGCCGGGACGAGGTCGAGCAGGCTGCCCCAGCCGGGGTCCTCGACGCCGACCGCGTCACCGGGCTTGAGATGGGCGGCGAGGACCCGCTCGATCGCGTCCAGCGAGCCGGAGGTGACCGCGACGGGCCCGTCCGGCACTCCGTCGGCGTCGAGGTCGGCACGGGCGATCCGCTCCAGCTCAGGCTCCACCGCCGTCTCGCCGTACAGCACCGGCCGCCGGTCGCCCTGTCCGGCCGCCGCCGCGAAAGCCGCCGCCAGCGGGGGCAGCAGTGCCGGATCCGGATTGCCGGCGGCCACGTCGCGTACGCCCTCCGGCACCTCCACCCGGATGTGCTCGCGCCCGGTGGTGGCCGGTCTGGCACGCACCCGGCTGCCCCGGCGCCCGTCGGTCTCGATGACCCCGCGCTCGCGCAGGACGCGATACGCGGCCGCGACGGTGTTCGGGTTCACTCCGAGCCGTGCGGCCAACTCCCGCATGGGCGGCAGCACTTGGCCCGGTTCGAGATCGCCGCTCGCCACCGCCTCCTCCACGCTCGCCGAAATCTCCGCCGCACGCCGCCCACTGATCGGATATTCTCCTAGCACAAAGCCAATTATGCACTAGTGCAATGGAGAGCGCCATGCAGGGAACCGAGCAGACGTCGTCGCAGCCCGCCGCCTACACCCCGACCGACCGCACCGTTCCCACGCGCTCCGCCGACCGCGCCTCGTACGACAGGGAACTGGTGCACGCGATACTCGACGAGGGCTACGTCTGCCACCTCGGCTTCGTCCGTGACGGCGCCCCGGTCGTACTGCCCACGCTCTACGGCCGGGTGGGCGAGCGGCTCTACGTGCACGGCTCGACGGGTTCCCGCCCGCTGCGCATGACCGGCAAGGCCGACCCGGGCCTGGAGGTCTGCCTCACGGTCACCCACGTCGACGCGCTCGTCCTGGCCCGCTCGGCGTTCCACCACTCGATCAACTACCGCTCGGTGGTGGTGCACGGACTGGCCTACGACGTCACGGACCCCGACGAGAAGCGCGAGGCCCTGGACGCCCTGGTGGACCACGTGGTGCCGGGCCGCGCCGCGGACTCCCGCCCCGCCGACAAGAAGGAACTCGCCGCCACGGCCGTCATCCGGCTCGACCTGAACGAGGTCTCCGCCAAGCTGCGCACCGGCGGGGTGAACGACGAGCCCCGGGACCTGGCCCTCCCCCACTGGGCCGGTCTCGTCCCGCTGCGCAAGGGCTACGAGGCCCCGGTGGCCGACGCCGACCTGGCCCCCGGCACGCCGGTCCCGGACTACCTCACGGCCCTCTGACCCCGGCCCTCCCAGCCCCTGCGCCCTCAGCCGCGGCACTGCGGTTCCCGGTCACCGAGGCCTACGAAACCGGGGGCCCTGTCAAACCGGGGGCCCCGCCAAACCGGGGGCCCCGCCAAACCGGCACAGAACCGTGGGCCCTCAGGAAACCGGGAGCCCTACGAAACCGGCGGGACTTCCGACCCGGCGGGCTTCCGAAACCGGCGGGCCTCCCGAAACCGGCGGGCCCCCGGCACCGCCGTGTCCCTCCCACACCGCCGGGCCCGCCCAACACCGTTGGACCCCGGCATCGGTGGGCCCTTCCACACCGCCAGGCCCCTACGTCACCGCCGGGCCCCTCCCGCACCGGCGGGCCAGGCGCACCGCGCCCGCGCGGCAGCTGACGCGGCGCACCGCCGACGGGCCCGGCGGCACGGGCGGCGAGGCGACCGGCGCGGGCCGGTCGACGGCCGTAGAGCCACGCCCTCGGCACTGCTCACACCGCCCCGGCTCGCCGTCGATCTGATCGCCGTGCCGACCCGGCGTCACACGGAGCGGCCATGTCCACGCACGGCCGCCGAGCCGCCGGACCTCCCGGCCGGGCGGCCGCGCCGCCACGCAGCCGCGGCCTCACGCACCCGTGCCCCGCGCGGACAGCTCCCGCTCCGCGCCGCCGCCCTCCATCGGCTCCGAGCCGCTCTTCGCGGGTGCCGAGGACTGCGCGATGAACGCGCCGACCAGTACCACCGCACCGCCCGCGATCTGCGGCAGCGACAGGTGTTCGCCGAGCAGCACCCAGGCCAGGACGGTCGCGATCACCGCTTCCAGGCAGGCCACGACACCGGCGACCTGCGGCGAGAGCCGGCGTACCGCCAGCACGCCGGTGACATAGGCGACGACCGTGGCGACGAGCACGATCCAGCCGAGCAGCAGCCAGGCCGCGACCGGGGTGCCGTCCATGCGCGCGGTGCCGGTGAGCACCGACCAGTCCATCCCCCAGGGGCGGGCGACGACGGTCAGCACGGCGGCGCCGACGAGCAGGCCGTACGCGATCACGCCGAGCGGGTCGGGGGCGTCCTCGCCGGACTCGCTGCCCTGGTCGGACAGGACGAAGTAGCCGACCTGGCAGCAGGCGGCGCCGAGCGCGAGCAGCAGGCCGAGCGCGTCGAAACCGAGCCCCGACCACACCTCGACCACACAGGCGAGCCCGCCGACGGCGAGCACCACGCCGAGCGCGGCGGCCCGGGTCACCCGCCGCCGCTGCACGAAGCGCACCCAGCCGAGGACGAGCGCGGGCGCCAGGTACTCGACGAGCAGCGCGACCCCGACGGGGATCCGGGAGATCGCGGCGAAGTAGCAGGCCTGCACACCGGCGACGGCGAGCAGTCCGAACCCGGCGAGCAGCGCGGGGCGGCGGCGCAGCAGGGCGCGGTGCCGCACGGCGAGCGGAAGCATCACCAGGGCGGCCCCGGCGACCCGCAGCCACACCACGTGCAGGGGGTCGAGACCGGCCTCGATCAGCGGCTTGGCCGCGACTCCGGAGCCGCCGAACGCGACGGCCGACGCGAGTGCGAGACCGAGCCCGAAGCCCTTCCCACGGCTGCCCTGACTGCTTTCAGACGTATGCACCGGCACATGATGACAGGCGTTGACATGAGCTTCACCCCCGATGACACCTGTCTCACCGGCTGGACCTCAGAACCCCGCCTCGTCCCCCGCGGCGTGTTCCCGCGCGGGCCGCGCAAGCGGTGAAGACCGCGGCGGAGGCGAGGTCTCCTCGAGCAGCCGGACGTCGAGCGCCGGGCCGTCGATCCGCGCCCGCAGCCCGGTCACATCGATCCCGGCCCGGCCCAGCACCTCGACCGCCCGCGCCTCGGGGTCCACGAGGATCCCGGCCAGCAGATCCACCCCGCGCGCCCGGGCCTCCCCGCGCCGCCCGGCCCGCTCGCGGGCGTACGACAGCGCTGCCGCGGCCACCGGCGAACAGCCCTCCGCGCCGGGCACCACCGGGAGGGCGCCGGAGTCCTCGACACTGCCCTGCCAGCGCAGGCCGTAGCCGATGCTGCGCTGCACCAGATACCCGAGCAGCCGGGCGAGCCGCGGTCCGCCGTCGAGGACCGCCCGGACCTCGGGGTCGTACTCCAGCAGCGAGTGGAGGAGATGGGCGGTGTCGATCTGCGGGTCCCCGTCCCGCACGGCCCGGCGGCGGGCGGCGGCGAGCGCGGATGCCGTCCCGGCGTCGAGCCCGGCATCGTCGTCCACGCGGCGGGCGGCCCGGTCATGGACCGACTGCCGGGGGATGGGGGGGTGCACACCCCTACCCCATCAGCCCCTGCGGATCGGGGCATCCCCGGCGAGATGCATTTTTGCGTCCCACACAGAGCGGACGTCCCCGGCCCGGATCTCCTCCTCAGGGAGGAGATCAAGCCGTATCTCCTCCCGAGGCGCGCGCCGCCTTGCCGTGCGCCTGGAGGGCGACCATGGTGCCCCGCCGCACGGCCCACAGGGCGATGGACAGCGGGTGTCGGCTGGTCGCCCTGCCGGCGGTCGACGGACGGCAGTACGTGTGCCGGGTGTACGCCCCGCAGGACGCGCTGCCCGCCGACCCGTTCCGGGACGCCTGGCACTGCACGACGAGGGCCGTTCCCGCGCGTGTGGAACCTGTTCGACGCCGCGGTGACACAGCGAGTGGGCCGACGTCAGCCCGTCCCGCCCGCCGCAAAAAAGCTGACGGTCCGTCAGCCCTGGCGGCGGCGGGTCCACCGCCGTCTTCCGCGGGCGGGCGCGCGAGGACGCCCCGCGGACATCCCGCGGGGCGTCCTCGCCGCCGCAGATCGGCCCTCGCCGCGGATCAGTCCTCGTCGGCGAGGATCAGATACAGCTTCTTGCGGGCGTCGTTGATGACCGCCAGCGCCTTCTCGCGCTGTTCGGCGGTACCGGTCTTCCAGACCTGGCCGAAGGCCTCCATCAGACCGAACCCGGCCTGGCGGATGTCGTTCAGCGCCTCCCAGTCGACGCCCCGCGAGGCCTCCTCCCAGGGAGCGTCCGGGCCCTCCTCGGCCGCCGCACGGCCCGCCTCGGTGAGCGAGAACAGCTTCTTGCCGCCCTCGCTCTCGCTGGAGATCAGACCCTCGTCCTCCAGCAGCTGGAGGGTGGGGTAGACCGAGCCGGGGCTGGGCTTCCACGCGCCGCCGCTGCGCCCGGCGATCTCCTGGATCATCTCGTAGCCGTGCATCGGCCGGTCCTTCAGCAGGGCCAGGATCGAGGCCCGTACGTCACCGCGCCGCGCCCTGCCGCGCGGCCCGCCGCGGCCTCCCCGCGGACCCCAGGGGCCGCCCCCGAAGCCGGGCCCGCCGAAGCCGGGGCCACCCGGCCCGAAGGGGCCGAAGGCGGCACGCCGCCCCTCGAAGCCGTCACCGGTACCACCGCCGAAACCACCCCGGCCGTGCCGGCCGGAACCACCGTGTCCACGCTCGAATCCGTGGGAACGCATGGCGATCACTCCACTCCTTCAGTCGATATTCGTTCAGTCATTGAACTGTCGCGTATCGTTCGCGATGCTTCAACGATATATCGGAAGAGTCCGTACGGCAAGGCCCTGCCGACAGCCCCGGCCGCGGCCGGCCGCCCGCGAAATCGGTCCAGCACTCGTGAATTGGCCTTGGCCTGCGGCTTTGCCGGGCCCCTAGCGTCAAGCCATGCGGATTCGAATCGTCGACGCCTTCACCGACCGCCCCTTCACCGGCAACCCCGCCGGCGTCCTGCTTCTCGACGCCTTCCCGGACGACGCCTGGCTCCAGAACGTGGCCATGGAGGTCAACCACGCCGAGACCGCCTTCGCGCACCGGCTGCCCGAGGGCGGCGAGGCCGACTGGGCACTGCGCTGGTTCACCCCGGTCACCGAGGTCGACATGTGCGGCCACGCCACCCTGGCCACCGCCCACGTCCTGCGCGCCACCGGCGCCCACGAAGGCCCCGTACGCTTCGCCACCCGCAGTGGCGTCCTGATCGCGACGCCGCGCGGGGACGGCTCGATCACCCTGGACTTCCCCACCGCCCCGCTCACCCGCGTCGACGTCCCCGCCGGGGTCGCCGACGCCTTGGGCGCGGTGCCGCACGCGGTCTTCGACACCGGCCCCCACGTCGGCGACCTGCTGCTCGAACTCGCCGACGAGAAGACGGTCCACGCCCTGGCGCCGGACCACAAGGCGCTCGCCGCGTTCTCCCGGCGCGGCGTCATCGCCACCGCCCGCGCCGAGGATCCGGCGCGCGGATACGACTTCGTCTCCCGCTGCTTCTTCCCGAACGTCGGCATCGACGAGGACCCGGTGACCGGCAGCGCCCACACCGCGCTCGCCCCGTTCTGGTCCGAGCGCCTGGGCCGTACCGCCCTGACCGGCCTGCAGGCATCGCCGCGCTCCGGGCGCGTCCATGTCGAACTGCGCGGCGAGCGCACGCTGCTCAGCGGGAACGCGGTGACGGTGATCGAGGGCGAACTGCACGCGTGATCACACCGAAAGGGGCCGTACGACAGTGTCGTACGGCCCCTCTGCCGGTCACGCCGTCGGCAGCCAGCCGACCTTGCCCGCCAGCAGCGCGTAGCCCACGAACGCCCCGATGTCGAGCAGCGAGTGCGCCACCACCAGCGGCCCCACCCGCCCCCAGCGGCGGTAGAGGTGGACGAAGACGACACCCATCACCAGGTTGCCGATGAAACCCCCGATGCCCTGGTAGAGGTGGTACGAACCGCGCAGGACCGAGCTGGCCATCAGCGCGCTGCCGGGCGACCAGCCCAGCCGGCCGAGCCGGTGCAGCAGGTAGCCGACGACGATGACCTCTTCGAGCACGGCGTTCTGCAGCGCCGAGAGGATCAGCACCGGGAACTTCCACCACACGTCGGGCAACGCCTCGGGTACCACGGTGAGGTTGAAGCCCAGGCCGCGGGCGGCGAGATAGAAGGCGATGCCGGTGCTGCCGATCACGGCGGCGATCGCGGCGCCGCGTCCCAGATCGGGCCAGGGCCGGGTGCGGTCGAAGCCGAGGGTGCGCAGGCTCTGCCCCTCGCGCAGCAGGAAGTGCGCGACGAGGGCGACCGGCACCAGCGCCGTCGTGATCCCGAAGAGCTGCCAGGCGAGGTCGAGCCAGGGGCGGCCCGGCGCGGCCGAGGAGTTCAGCGTGGCGGCCTGGTCCTTGAGCCCGCCCGGCCTGGTCACCGAGCCGACGAAACTGATCAGGGCGGAGACGCCGCTGGCACCGAGCGACAGCGCCAGCACCAGCACCGTCTCGTCCCGCAGCACCCGCCGCCCGGGCCGCTCCCCCGGCGAGGTCCCTGCCACCGCACCCGCCTCGCCGCGCACTCTGCCTCCCACTGCCTCACGACAAACCCGGGACAGAGCTTACGAACTCCCCTGACCGTGAGGCCCGACGCCCCTGTCGGCGGGTGCGGGCGTGCCCTCACATCACCCCATCCCCACCTTTTCCGGCACCCCTACGGGCCACAGATGCACCGGCTCGTCCGATCGCATCAGCTCCGCGTACCGCCGAGTCGTCGCGGCCAGTGCCGCGTCCCTGGGCAGGCCGGCCTCCAGGGCCCGATGGAACGTCGCGACCTGCCAGGACGCCCCGTTCGCCCGCCGTCGGCAACGCTCTTCGATGACTCCGAGGTAGAAGTCCCGGTCCGCCGGTTCCACCCCCCAGGCGTCCAGCCCCGCCTCGGCCAGCGGCAGCAGCTCGTCGCGGACCAGGGTCACCGCGTCCGTCTCGGTGAGTCCGCCGTGCCGTCCGCGCCGCGGCCAGGTGAGCCGTGCCTCGATGCCGTACCGGCACGCCGCGTCGAAGTTGGCGGCCGCCGTCTCGAACGGCATCCGGGTCCACACGGGCCGCGACTCCTCGGCCAGCGCCCGGACCAGGCCGTAGTAGAACGCCGCGTTGGCCACGACATCCGTCACCGTGGGCCCGGCCGGCAGCACCCGGTTCTCCACTCGCAGATGCGGAACCCCGTCGGCGACGTCGTACACCGGCCGGTTCCAGCGGTAGACGGTGCCGTTGTGCAGCACCAGCTCGCCGAGCTTGGGAACCCCGCCCGCGTCGAGCACGGCCAGCGGTTCCTCGTCGTCGCAGATCGGCAGCAGTGCCGGGAAGTAGCGCAGGTTCTCCTCGAACAGGTCGTACGCCGAGGAGATCCACCGCTCCCCGAACCAGGTCCGCGGCCGCACGCCCTGCGCCTGGAGTTCGGGCGGCCGGGTGTCGGTGGACTGCTGGAACAGCGGCGGCCGGGACTCCCGCCAGAGCTCTCGGCCGAACAGGAAGGGCGAGTTCGCGCCGACGGCTATCTGCGCGGCCGACGCCGCCTGCGCCGCGTTCCACACATCGGCGAACCGGCCCGGCGTGACCTGGAGGTGCAGCTGCACCGAGGTGCAGGCGGCCTCGGGCGTGATGGACCGGGCGGTGCAGACGAGGTGTTCCACCCCGTCGATGTCGAGCGTGAAGTCCTCGCCGCGCGCGGCCACGATCTGATCGTTGAGCAGGGTGTACCGGTCGACGTCGGAGAGGTTCGAGGAGACCAGGTCGTCTCGCTCCAGCGTCGGCAGAATGCCGATCATCACGATTCCCGCGTCGACCTCTCCGGCTTTCCGGTGAGCATACGCCAACGAGGTGCGGAGTTCCTCGGCCAGTCGATCGAATACCCGCCCGCCCAGCGGGTGTGGGGCTACGTTGACCTCCAGATTGAACATGGCAAGTTCTGTTTGGAAATCACGGCTGGCGATCCTTTCGAGAACTTGACCGTTCAGCATTCTCGGCATGCCGTCGGCGCCCGCGAGATTCAGTTCGATCTCCAGGCCCATCAGATTCCTCGGCCGGTCGAAGCGCTTCTCCTCCAGGAGCCGCTCCAGACCCTTCAGGCACTTCTGGAGCTTGTCGCGGTAGCGCTGCCGATCGGACAGGTCGAACGCGCCTGCCTCGACCTTCTCCCCCATCGAAGCGTCCCTCCTTCGGTGGGCGGTCCGGGCGGCCCGGCCGCCGATGTGCGGGTCAGGGTGGATGATGCCCAGCCGTTGCGATCCATAACGTCCCCGGCCTGCGCCTCGGACGGCTACTCTGGTCACACCTGTCCAGATCGATCGACGGCACATTCCCCGGGCATGGCGCCGGAAGCATTTTCCGCGGGCCGCCCACTCGTGAAAAACGCCGACAAGAAACAGCCGACCGCGGCTCGCCCTTTGTGCGAGGTCAGCGGCGCGCGATCGGTCTGGAATCGGGAGGATTCCCCGCGTATCATCGACCTCCCACCGGCTGAATGACTTCTTGCCGAAGTGCCCCGGATCAGCTAGACGAAACACCGGGTGA
Source organism: Streptomyces sp. (assembly GCF_035645055.1). Lineage (GTDB taxonomy): Bacteria > Actinomycetota > Actinomycetes > Streptomycetales > Streptomycetaceae > Streptomyces. The sequence goes on from NZ_DASQNH010000013.1 coordinate 94,215, forward strand.
ACAACTGTCGTATAAACTCCGCGCACAAGGCAGAGAAGGTTGGCGCCCGGTCTCAGGAGCCTGCCGTCGGCACTCCGCGGCAAGCCCTCACCCGCATCTTTCGGGCACAGACCCCGGCCCCCGCCTCTCTGACCTCGTGAGCTGACAGCGTCGTCCGCCCCCAGCCCCCTCGCTTCACTGTGCCTGTCGAATGAGAGGCGACCCACCATGCCGCTGCATGTCCCCCAGGCTCCCGCGCCCGCACTTCGCTCCGTCCTCACGGCACTCGGTTCCCCCACCGCTGTCCGCGAGGCCCGAACTCCCTCGCTGCTCACCGCCCCGGGGCCCGTCACCCCCGAGCTGCCGCTGCCGGTGCACGTTCTCGACAGCGTCGGCGCGGACGGCGTGCCCGCCACCCGGCTGGCCGGCTGGCGTTTCCTGATCCGCTCCGGCGACCGTGCCGTGGCCGCCGCCGAGACCAGACTGACCCCGGACGGCTGGGCGTTCTCGCACTTCTTCGAGGGGCCGTACATCCGGTCCACCGAGCAGGCGCTGCACCAGGCCGGGACGCTGACCCAGCCCTATCAGCCGCGCCTGCTGTCCGTGCCGAGCCTGTACATGCTCACGCTCTGGCTGCACGGCGACTGCGCCGCGGACGGGGCGACGGGCAGCCCCGCGGCCACCGATCTGCTGGTGCCACTGGCACCCGCACCGCCCGGCATCGCCGCCCACCGCCCGCACCGCGTCGCCGAGCTGCTGCCGGTGCTGACCGTCAGGGCGGCCCCGGCGTCGCCGACGCCCCCGACACCCCTGCTCGGCTCGCCCGCCTGAGAACCGACCGGCCCCCGAGCACAACGCCTACCCCGCCACGAGATCCGTGGCGGGGTACGGCCGTTCGCCGCGTCCCCCGGCTGGACTAGCCCCTTCCGGCCATCGGAAACCACCCAAAGGGACAGTGCAGTTGGGATGAACCGTCCGCGTGGGTGACGCGTCATGAACCTATGAGAAGCGGTGCTGTGAAATCCCTGCGGATCGACGCCCGTGGGGCAACACTGGGGTTCCGACCGACTTATCCAACGGGGGCGGCCATGAACACGACAGAGCGAAAGATCCCGACAATGTGCCAGCACCAGCCACCGTGCCCGACCGCCGACTCCGCCGACCGGGAATCCGCCCGTCTCGTGGCGCACCACCCGGAGCAGGGATGGAGCCTGCTGTGCAACGGCGTCGTGCTCTTCGAGGACACCGGTGAGCTCCTGCCGGACGGCCAGATCATCGCCCCGCACCGTCCTGTGGACACCAGCCGGGTGATGACCGCCGCCTGAGCACCACCCGTACCGAGGGGCCGGCCCACGGACCGGCCCCGCTGCGTGTCCGCCGCCGGTCAAGCCTCCGGCACCCGGGCGAACCGGTCGAACGCCGCCTGCGCGTCGACGAGCAGACCGCTCCGGCGGTGTTCCGGGCGTCGGGGCTGGAGGAGCCGTGAGCCGGCCGGCCCTATCGTGACGGGCATGCACTCCTACACCATCGGCCAGGCCGCACGACTGCTCGGCGTCAGCCCCGACACCGCACGCCGCTGGGCGGACGCGGGCCGAGTGGCGACACACCGCGACGAGACCGGGCGCCGGCTCATCGACGGCCGGGACCTGGCCGCGTTCTCGGTCGAACTCGCCAAGGCCGGCAGCTCCGAGGAGGAGACCCCCCACACCTCCGCCCGCAACGCCTTCCCCGGCATCGTGACCGCGATCAAGCTCGGCGATGTCGCGGCCCAGGTCGAGATCCAGGCGGGTCCCCACCGCCTGGTCTCCCTGCTCACCCGTGAGGCCGTGGAGGAACTGGGCCTGGAGGTGGGCATGGAGGCCACGGCACGCGTCAAGTCGACGAATGTCCATGTCGACCGCAGCTGAGGGCCGACTCTCTCCGTAGGAACGTACATGCGCGCCTCCGACTGCCCAAAGCTCGCTCATGCGATGCTCCAGCAGACTTTCAGCTCGCATCTGCGTCACTATGATCGGCGTAAGGGACACCCGGGACCCCGTACGCGTCACCGCGCGGGACGCGCCGCGGACGAAGTGCGCGAGACACCCGTGGACGACAGAGAGAGTGGCCAGTGATGACCCGTACCACTGCCCGCAGGACCCTGCGCATCGCCGGCGCGGGCGTCGCGGCGCTGCTCACCCTGAGCGCCTGCTCGTCCTCCTCCGACGACGACGCCACCGAGAACTCAAGGTCCCCGAAGCTCTCCGGCACGGTCACCGTCTTCGCCGCCGCCTCCCTCGAGGAGAGCTTCCAAACCCTGGGCGCGGAGTTCGAGCGGCAGCACCCCGGCACCGAGGTGTCCTTCAACTTCGGCGGCAGCGACAGCCTCGCCGCGGGCATCACCAACGGCGCGCCCGCCGACGTCTTCGCCGCCGCGAGCCCGAAGACCATGGCCGTCGTCACCGACCGGGACGGCACGGCCGGCCGGCCGGTCACCTTCGTCCGCAACCAGCTCCAGATCGCCACCCTGCCGGGCAACCCGGAGAAGATCTCCGCCCTCGAGGACCTCACCGAGCCGGGCCTGAAGGTCGTGCTGTGCGACACGGAGGTGCCCTGCGGTGCGGCCGCCCAGAGGGCCCTCGACGCCGCCGGACTCGACCTCGAACCCGTGTCGTACGAGCAGGACGTCAGGGGCGCCCTGACCAAGGTGGAACTGAAGGAGGCCGACGCCGCCGTCGTGTACCGGACGGATGTGCGGGCCGCGGGTGACAAGGTGGAGGGCGTGGACTTCCCCGAGTCGGCCGACGCCGTCAACGACTACCCGATCGCCCTGCTCAAGGACGCCCCCCACGCCCAGGCCGCCAAGGCGTTCATCGCGCTGGTCCGGTCCGCCGAGGGCCAGAAGGTGCTCACCGACGCCGGGTTCCTCAAGCCATGAGCCCCGAGAGCCCGGCGGGCGGACCGCCCCGGCGCCTCAAGGGCTCGCGCGCAGTGCCGCTGCCTCTCCTGGCCCCCGCGCTCCTCGGACTGGCCTTCCTGCTGGTGCCGCTGATCGCCCTCCTCGTCCGCACCCCCTGGCGCGGCCTGCCGGTGCAGCTCACCAGCCCCGGGGTGTGGGAGGCGCTCCGGCTGTCCCTCATCTGCGCCACGGCCGCGACCGCGCTCAGCCTGGTCCTCGGCGTCCCGCTGGCCTGGCTGCTGGCCCGCACCGAGTTCCCCGGGCGCGGCCTGGTCCGCGCGCTGGTGACCCTGCCGCTCGTCCTGCCGCCGGTGGTGGGCGGTGTCGCGCTGCTGCTGGCCCTCGGCCGCAACGGCGTCGTCGGGCGGTGGCTCGACGCGTGGTTCGGCATCACGCTGCCGTTCACCACCGCGGGCGTCGTCCTCGCGGAGACGTTCGTCGCGATGCCGTTCCTGGTCATCAGCGTGGAGGGCACCCTGCGCGCCGCAGACCCGCGCTACGAGGAGGCCGCCACCACCCTCGGCGCCTCCCGCTTCACCGCCTTCCGCCGGGTCACCCTGCCCCTGATCGCCCCCGGCATCGCGGCGGGCGCCGTCCTGGCCTGGGCCCGCGCGCTGGGCGAGTTCGGCGCGACGATCACGTTCGCGGGCAACTTCCCCGGCCGCACCCAGACCATGCCGCTCGCCGTCTACCTGGCCCTCCAGAACGACCCCGCCGCCGCGATCGCCCTCAGCCTGGTCCTCCTGGCCGTCTCCATCGCGGTCCTGGCAGGCCTGCGCGACCGCTGGATGAGAGCCACATGACCGAGAACGGCCCACCCGCGAACAGCACTCCGAGCAAGGCCCCCGCACAGAACGGCGGCCTGGACGCCCGTCTGATCGTCGACCGAGGGACCTTCCGCCTGGACGTCGCCCTCTCCGCCGCCCCCGGCGACGTCGTCGCCCTCCTCGGCCCGAACGGCGCCGGCAAGACCACCGCGCTGCGCGCCCTCGCCGGGCTCACCCCGCTCACCGGCGGGCATCTGCGGCTGGACGGCGTCACGCTGGACCGTACGCCGCCCGAGTCCCGCCCGGTCGGGGTCGTCTTCCAGGACTATCTGCTCTTCCCGCACCTCACCGCCCTGGACAACGTGGCGTTCGGACCGCGCTGTCAGGGCGCGACCAAGGCGGCGGCCCGCGCGCATGCCGCCACCTGGCTGGACCGCATGGGCCTCGCCGAGCACGCCGGCGCCAAGCCGCGCCGCCTCTCCGGCGGCCAGGCCCAGCGGGTCGCCCTCGCCCGCGCCCTGGCCACCCGCCCCCGGCTGCTGCTCCTGGACGAGCCGCTGGCCGCCCTGGACGCCCGCACCCGCCTGGAGGTGCGCGCCCGGCTCCGCCACCACCTGGCCGACTTCGAGGCCGTGGCCGTGCTGGTGACCCATGACCCGCTGGACGCCATGGTGCTGGCCGACCGGCTGGTGGTGGTCGAGGACGGGCGGGTCGTGCAGGAGGGGACGCCCGCCGAGATCGCCCGCCGCCCGCGCACCGACTACGTCGCCCAGCTGGTCGGCCTGAACCTCTACAAGGGCCGCGCCGAGGGCCACACGGTCCGCCTGGACGCGGGCCCGGCCATCACCACCACCGAGGACCTCGTCGGCCCGGTGTTCGTCGCGTTCCCGCCGGGCGCGGTGACCCTCTACCGCGAGCGCCCCGCCGGCTCCAGCGCCCGCAACCTCTGGCGCTGCTCGGTCACCGGCCTGGAGACCCACGGCGACCAGATCCGCACCGCCCTCACCGGTGAGCTCCCGCTCGCCGCGGACCTCACCACGGTCGCCGCCGCCGAGCTGGACCTGCACCCCGGCGCGGAGGTCTGGGCCACGGTGAAGGCCACCCAGACGCACGCGTACCCCGCCTGAGGGGCGCCCCCGGAACGCACGCGCCTGAGGGGCGTCCCCGAACGCGGAAAGGGCCCCGCTCCGGCCGTCCAGGCCGAAGCGGAGCCCCGCCCGCGAGGGATCCGCGAGGGATCGCGCGGGATCAGTCCTCGTACGCGTCCAGGGGCGGGCACGAGCACACCAGGTTCCGGTCACCGAACGCCTGGTCGATCCGGCGCACCGGCGGCCAGTACTTGTCGGCGGCGGAGACCCCGCCCGGGAAGACGGCCTCGTCGCGGCTGTACGCGTGTTCCCACTCGCCGCCGACCGCGCCCGCGGTGTGCGGCGCGTTGCGCAGCGGGTTGTCGTCGGCGGGCCACTCACCCGTGCCGACCTTCTCGATCTCCGCGCGGATGGCGATCATCGCGTCGCAGAACCGGTCCAGCTCGGCCAGGTCCTCGGACTCGGTCGGCTCGATCATCAGCGTGCCGGCCACCGGGAACGACATCGTCGGCGCGTGGAAGCCGAAATCGATGAGCCGCTTGGCGACGTCGTCGACGCTCACACCGGTCGCCTTGGTGATCGGACGCAGGTCGATGATGCACTCGTGCGCGACCAGCCCGCCGGGACCCGTGTAGAGCACTGGGTAGTGCGGCTCTAGGCGCTTGGCGACGTAGTTGGCGCTGAGCACCGCCACCTGCGTGGCCCGCTTCAGCCCCTCGCCGCCCATCAGCCGGACGTACGCCCACGAGATCGGCAGGATGCCCGCGGAGCCCCACGGCGCGGCCGAGATCGGGCCGACGCCCGTCTCCGGACCGGCGGCGGGCTGGAGCGGGTGGTTCGGCAGGTACGGCGCCAGGTGCTCGCGGACGGCCACCGGGCCGACACCGGGACCGCCGCCGCCGTGCGGGATGCAGAAAGTCTTGTGCAGGTTCAGGTGGGAGACGTCACCGCCGAAGTGGCCCGGCTTGGCCAGCCCGACCAGCGCGTTCAGGTTGGCGCCGTCGACGTACACCTGGCCGCCCGCCTCGTGCACCCGGGCGCAGATCTCGGAGACGTGCTCCTCGAACACACCGTGCGTCGAGGGGTACGTGATCATGAGAACGGCCAGCTCGTCGCGGTACTGCTCGATCTTGGCCCGCAGGTCGTCGACGTCGATCTCGCCGTCCTCGGCGGTCTTGACGACCACGACCTTCATCCCGGCCATGACGGCGCTCGCGGCGTTCGTCCCGTGCGCGGAGGACGGGATCAGGCAGACGGTGCGCTGCTCGTCGCCGTTGGCCCGGTGGTAGCCGCGTACGGCGAGCAGACCGGCCAGCTCGCCCTGCGAACCGGCGTTCGGCTGGAGCGACACCTTGTCGTAACCGGTGACCTCGGCCAGCCGGTCCTCCAGCTCGCGGATGAGCGTGAGGTAGCCCTCCGCCTGCTCGGCGGGCGCGAACGGGTGCAGCTGGCCGAACTCCGGCCAGGTGACCGGCTCCATCTCCGTGGTCGCGTTGAGCTTCATGGTGCAGGAGCCCAGCGGGATCATGCCGCGGTCGAGCGCGTAGTCCCGGTCGGCGAGCCGGCGCAGGTAGCGCAGCATCGCGGTCTCGGACCGGTGCTGGTGGAAGACCGGGTGGGTGAGGAAGTCGTCGGTGCGCAGCAGGTCACCGGGGAGCACGTCCCCGGTGGCCGCGTCCAGCGCCTCGACGTCGCCCTCGACCCCGAAGGCGGTCCATACGGCGCTCAGCTGAGCCCGCGTGGTGGTCTCGTCGCAGGCGATCGACACCTGATCGGCGTCGACGAGCCGCAGGTTGACACCGTTCTCGCGGGCCGCGGCGACGACCTCGGCGGCCCGGCCGGGCACCCGCGCGGTCACCGTGTCGAAGAACGCGCCGTGGACGACCTCGACCCCACCGTTGGCCAGGCCCGCGGCCAGGATCGACGCGTAGCGGTGGGTGCGCCGGGCGATGCCCTTCAGGCCCTCCGGGCCGTGGTAGACGGCGTACATCCCGGCCATCACGGCGAGCAGCACCTGCGCGGTGCAGATGTTGCTGGTCGCCTTCTCGCGGCGGATGTGCTGCTCACGGGTCTGGAGCGCGAGCCGGTAGGCCCGGTTGCCGTCGGCGTCGACCGACACGCCGACCAGCCGTCCGGGCAGGCTGCGCGCCATCTTGTCCTGCACCGCCATGTAACCGGCGTGGGGCCCGCCGAAGCCCATCGGCACACCGAACCGCTGGGTCGTGCCGACGGCGATGTCCGCGCCCAGCTCGCCGGGCGACTTCAGCAGCGTCAGCGCGAGCAGGTCGGCGGCGACGGTGACGAGGGCGCCCAGCTCGTGCGCCTGGTCGATGACCGGCTTGATGTCCCGCACGGCACCGGAGGCGCCCGGGTACTGGATCAGCACGCCGTTGATCTCGCGCCCGGCGACCTCCGCCGGGATGCCGTCGCTCAGGTCGGCGACGACCACCTCGACACCGGTCGGCTCGGCGCGGGTCTGGATGACGGCGATGGTCTGCGGCAGCGCGTCCGCGTCGACCAGGAACAGCCCCTTCTTGTTCTTGCCCATGCGCCGGGACAGCGCCATCGCCTCGGCGGCGGCCGTGCCCTCGTCGAGCAGCGAGGCACCGGAGGTCGGCAGGCCGGTGAGGTCGGCGACCATGGTCTGGAAGTTCAGCAGCGCTTCCAGACGACCCTGGGAGATCTCCGGCTGGTACGGCGTGTAGGCCGTGTACCAGGCGGGGTTCTCCATCACGTTCCGCAGGATCACGGGCGGCGTGAAGGTGCCGTAGTAGCCGAGACCGATCATGGAGCCCAGGACCTGGTTGCGGTCGGCCAGCGCCCGCAGCTCGGCCAGCACCTCGGCCTCGGAGCGCGCACCCGGCAGGTCCAGGGCGTCGGCGTTCTTGATCACATCCGGGACCGCGGCGGCGGTCAGCTCGTCCAGCGAGCCGTAGCCGATCTGCGCGAGCATCTTGGCCCGAGCCTCCTGGTCGGGCCCGATGTGGCGCTGCTCGAACGGAATGCCCTGTTCGAGTTCGGAGAGCGGAATGCGAGGGGCGGTCATTGCGGAGGCCTCCTGGTCTGACGCGACCTGCGAGGGGCACCACGGCGCGGGTGCCCGGACGGCCTCCCCCTCTGTCATCTCAACCTGAGAGCTTCACCGGATCACCCGAGGGATCCGGCTTTCACCGTCGGTGAGAGCGGAAGCCGTCGACACCCGCTCTGCTTTCCAGAGTGACCTCGTCCGTGCGGTACGTGGGCCTGAGAGATTCCGGGGAGGATTTGCTCCTTCGGCGCCTCCGGTCGTCTCCGGAGGACTCTCCCGCACGGGGTCAGCAGCCGTTGCCAGCCTACCAGCGCGGTCAACGCCCAGGCGTTCGAGTGGCCGCCTGCTCCAATGTGCTCTTTCGTAGTGCTTACGGATGAGTTGCGACCACGTGGAGGGCCCGGTGCAGACCGACATCGATCCGCGCAACCTGATCGGCCGCAAGGCGTTCGACCGCAACGGCACCAAGATCGGCACCATCGACGAGGTCTACCTCGACGACGCGACCGGCGTCCCGGAGTGGGCCGCCATACGCACGGGCCTGTTCAGCAGGGACGCCTTCGTCCCCCTCGAACCCAGCGAGCTGATCGAGGGCAGCCTCCACGTGCCCTTCGACCGCGCCCTGATCAAGGACGCCCCCGACTTCGGCGTGGGCCGGCACCTCTCCCCCGACCAGGAACTCCAGCTCTACCACCACTACGGCCTCGACATCGCGCCCCCGCCCGCGCTCCCGGACCACGAGTTCGGCAAGCTGGCGGGGACGGACGAGACCTGAGCCCCCGGGGTGAGCGGCCACCGGCGGGGCCGGGCGAGCACCCACCGGCTTCACCCACCGAGCCCGTCCGGCCGCGACCGCCCAGCCGCTCACCCCGGGTCCCACCCCGACACCACGGTCCGACACCTCCCCTTCCCCGGGACCTCCAGCCCCACCAGGACCCGCGGGCCCAGAACCCCCGGACCCGCCCGGCCCGCCGGGACCCATTGGGCTGCCGAGACGGCCAGGCCCGCCCGAGGCCACCATGACCTGCGGGGCCGCCAAGACCGCCGGTAATGCCCGGATGACCGAAGCCGCCCGGACTGCCGTGGCCGCCCGAACCGCTCTGCCGGAACCACTCACACCGCGACACCGCCGGGATCACCAGGGCCCGCTGGCCCCACGGGCCCCCCGACTCTTCGCCGCACCAGCGGCAACGGCTCAGCCGCCTCCAGCGCCGGATCATCGATCCGGAACGTCCGCACCCGGCCCGGCTCCGAATCCGGGGTCTCGAACCGCACGGTCACCCTCCCCAACCCGCTGCCCTGCACCCAGCCGTGCCCGTACTCGGCGTGCACCACGTCATGCCCCGCCGACCAGTGCCGCTCGGCCGGCTCGTCCCCCACCGGCCCCCGCTCCTCGACCCCGGCCTCGAAAGGCCCGTCCTCCCGCTCCCCCGCCGCCTGCGCGAACAGGTCCTCCTGTGTGTAGTCCGCGAGGCCGGTGACACCGACCCCGAGCAGCCGGACCCCGCCCGTGGTGTCCACCGAATCCAGCAGCCGCGCCGCGGCCTCCCGCACCACCGCCGGGTCGTCCGTGGGGCCGCGCAGCGTCTCGGAGCGGGTCAGCGTGGAGAAGTCGTACCGGCGCACCTTCAGCACGATGGTCCGCCCCGACAGCCCCGCGCCCCGCAGCCGCCGCACACACCGGTCCGCCAGCCGCTGCACCTCCAGACCCACCCGGACCCGGTCGTGGATGTCCACGTCGTAGGTGTCCTCCACCGACACCGACTTCGCCTCCCGCTCGGCGACCACGGGCCGCTCGTCCCTGGCCAGCGCCATGGCGTGGAGCGCGTGCCCGTGCGCCTTGCCGAGCAGACGCACCAGCTCGTCCTCCCCCGCCTCGGCGAGTTCCTCGACCGTGGTGATCCCTGCGCGCCGCAGGTGATCCCCCGTCGCCGGGCCCACGCCGGGCAGCGTCCGCACCGGCATCGGCCCGAGCAGCGCCCGCTCCGTCCCCGGCTCGATCAGCACCAGCCCGTCCGGCTTGGCCTGCTCGGACGCGATCTTCGCGAGCATCTTGGAGGCCGCCAGCCCCACCGACCCGGTCAGCCCGGTCACCGCGCGGATGTCCGCCCGCAGCTTCGTCCCCGCCAGCCGCGCCGACTCCTCGTCCCAGGCCGTACCCCCGGCCTCCAGATCCACGAACGCCTCATCGAGGCTCAACGGCTCCACCAGCGGCGACAGCGATCTGAGCAGCTCCATCACCTGCTCGCTGATCGACCGGTACAGACCGAAGCGCGGCACCAGATACGCGGCGTTCGGCGCCAGCCGCCGCGCCTGCGCCATCGGCATCGCCGAGTGCACCCCGAAGACCCGTGCCTCGTACGAGCAGGTGGCGACCACACCCCTGGGCCCCAGGCCGCCCACGATGACGGCCTTCCCGCGCAGACTCGGCTTCGACGCCTGCTCCACCGAGGCGAAGAAGGCATCCATGTCGAGATGCAGGATCGTGGGCGCGGTTCTCACATCTCCGATGCTGCACCACACCACTGACAATGCGGCCCCACGCCCCAGTAAGCGCTTGAGAACCGCTCACTCCACTGCCCCCGCAACACACCGGCGGATCCCCCGGCACGCCGCCTGCGACCGCCTCGGCGACCGGCTCAGACCGCGCGGTTGCGCCGCCGTGCCAGCTCGTCGGCCGGGTTCTGCCCGACCAGCGTCTCCCCCGTGTCGATGCGCTCTCCATGCAGCTGGGACAGCGCGTTCTCGACGTCCCGCCACACCACGCCGACCGCGATCCCGAAGATTCCCTGACCGCCCTGGAGCAGCGCGTGGACCTCGTCGGGGGAGGTGCACTCGTACACCGTCGCGCCGTCGCTCATCAGCGTCATACGCTCAAGATCACGGAAACCGCGTTCCCTGAGATGCTGAACCGCGGTGCGGATGTTCTGCAGGGACACCCCGGTGTCGAGGAACCGCTTGACGATCTTCAGCACGACGACGTCCCGGAAGCTGTACAGCCGCTGGGTCCCGGACCCGTAGGCGGGCCGCACGCTCGGCTCCACCAAACCCGTACGCGCCCAGTAGTCCAGTTGCCGATAGGTGATGCCGGCGGCCGCGCAGGCCGTCGGACCGCGGTAGCCGACCTCCTCGGCCGCCTGGGACGCCGCCCCCTCGCCGTCGGGCACCGCCGTTGGCCGCTGCGGAGCGTGATCGGCCGCCCTGCCGTGAAGCGGATACGGACCGCGCTCCCCGAGACCGCGTCCGGGGACACCCCCAGCCGTACCGTCGCCGCTGCTTCTCACGCCGACCTCCGTCCTTGACCTGCCTTCTCGACGGTAGGCAGTCACCAAGGGTGCGTCAACGATCGCCACACTCGGCACGCCGAGTGATAATCACCCTAAGAGTGGTTTCCCGTACCCCACCGCGGGGAAAGGCTAGCCGAATGCTCTCGGCGGGAGCCGCAGGACGCTCTCACTCGCCGCAGGCACGTGCCGACGGAGTGCTGTCACGGGCGCGCGGCCCCGCAGACCCGAGAGCCGCTGGACCGCGCCCGCCTCACTGGCTGCTGGTGCCGAAGTCCTCGGGGGAGATCTGGTCGAGGAACTCGCGGAATTTCTCCACCTCGTCCTCCTGCTCGTCCGGAATCGCGATACCGGCGTCGTCCAGCACCCCGTCACTGCCGTAGATCGGCGTGCCGGTGCGCAGGGCCAGCGCTATGGCATCGGAAGGACGGGCGCTCACCTCGACCCCACTGGCGAAGACCAGCTCCGCGTAGAAGACGCCTTCACGCAGGTCCGTGATGCGCACTTCGGTGAGCTCCTGGCCGACGGCCTCCAGCACGTCCTTGAACAGGTCGTGGGTCAGCGGCCGCGCGGGGGCCATGCCCTGCTGGGCAAAAGCGATCGCCGTCGCCTCCCCCGGCCCGATCCAGATGGGGAGGTAACGGTCGCCTCCCACTTCACGCAGGAGCACGATCGGTTGGTTGGAGGGCATTTCCACCCGGACACCTACGACATCGAGCTCGTTCACACAGCAACCCTAGGCCGTGCTCGGGATGTTTGGGTAGTCGGGCCGGTATCAGGCGTCCGATCCGGCCGTCCGGGCCCTCTCGGCCAGACGCCGACGGGCCCGCCCGCACGGCCCCTCGCGGCGGCATGCCCGGCTCAGGGCAGCCGCACCCCGAGGGCGGTCTGCACCAGCGCCGCGTGCAGCTTCACCGTGAGTCCCGCCAGCTCCTTGCTCCGCGCCTCGGCGAGCGCCCTGGTCTGGGGATTGCGGTGGCGCTTCAGCGGAGCCACCACCTGGTCCACCAGCCCGGCCTCCCGGTCGGCGGCGGCCTTCATCAAACGCAGATGGCGCGGCTCGATCCCGAACCGCCCCAGCTCCGCCACCAGGGTCGCCACGGTGACGGTCTCCGCGTCGTACACCCCGTCGGACAGGGCCGTGATCAGGCCGTACGCCTCCCACTCGGCCAGCTGTCGCTCGTCGATCCCGGCAGCGGCGAGCAGCTGGGCCCGCCCGATCCGGGCCGCCGTGGGCCCCTCGGCCGGCTCCGGGGCCTCGCCGTCACGCTGCCTGCCGAGCGTGGGAAGCCGTACGTCCTCGCCGCGCTCCATCGCGTCGAGGTACTCACGGATCACCTTGAGGGGCAGGTAGTGGTCCCGCTGCATTCTCAGGACGTGACCGAGACGCTCGACGTCACCGGCGCTGAACTTGCGATACCCCGACGGAGTCCGTTGCGGCTCGATCAGCCCCTCCGACTCCAGGAAACGGATCTTGGAGATCGTGACCTCGGGGAACTCCTCGCGCAGCACGTTCAGCACCGTGCCGATGCTCATCAGCCCACTGTCCGCGGCGGCGGTACCGTGGCCGGCACCGCCGCTCGGTGTTTGAAGCATGGACCTTCCCTGGGGTTCCCCCCGGACTGCGTCCGGGGGGAGGGTCAGATGCCCTGCCGACTGGCGTAGAACACCAGCCGGTACTTGCCGATCTGCACCTCGTCACCGTTCGACAGAGCGACCTGGTCGATCCGCTCGCGGTTGACGTACGTGCCGTTCAGACTGCCCACGTCGGTCACCGTGAACGAGCCGTCCGGGCTGCGCCGGAACTCCACATGCCGCCTGGAGACGGTGACGTCGTCCAGGAAGATGTCGCTCTGCGGATGGCGCCCCGCCGTGGTCAGGTCGCTGTCCAGCAGGAACCGGCTCCCCGAGTTGGGCCCGCGGCGCACCACCAGCAGCGCGGAGCCCAGCGGCAGCGCGTCGACGGCGGCCTGCGCCTCCGGGGAGAGCGTCGGCATCGGCGTCTGACCGGTGGCCTCGGCGTCGTAGGCCTCCAGACCGCTGATGGAGATGGTGGAGGTCGTCTCCGACGGACGCTCCGGCGTCGCGCCCGCCCGCAGCGGCGCGCCGCAGTTGGAACAGAAGCGGCTGCTCTCCGCGTTGCGGTTACCGCACCTCGTACACACCAGGACCGACATGGACGGATCCTCCTGCCGCGGCTGCCCCGCCGGGGCATTGGACGCGTACGGACCAGAGGAGAACCCTCCACCCGTACTTGAGGTTGACGGTTGCCCGAAACCTATGCCGCCGGACTGGCCAGGGTCAACAGACGCCACGCCCTGACCTCCCGAAATGTCACCGCCCGGACCAGCCACCTGGTCCCGGAACAGTGGGCGCTGGCCCTCCGCGTCAGGCTGTGCACGATGGCGAGCGGTCGCGTTGCTGTCGCGGCCCTCTCGTGCGCTCTTGCCGAACAACTTCGCAAACAACTTCACGGGCGATTCCCCTTGACCGAAACAGACCCGCCCGTGGGGCAGGACGAACCCTGATTGCACACACTGGTCGAGCCGGACATCCTCACAACGTCCGTGTCCACCAGACAGTTTCCACCACGCACCACCCAATCGGTGCGCCGACCCCCCGCAACCTCATGCCCTCGCCGGAAGTCCGCCATGCACCGGCGGTTCACTGGGAGGACGACCGAGCGTAGTCAGGTCGCTTCGCGGCCCGCAAGGCGTCCACGACGATCTTGTCGGACCGCTCGACGGTCACGGTGGCCTGCTCCTTCTCAAGCGTCTGCACCACGCCTCCAGGGATGTTCAGCGCCGGTTCGAGGTCCTGCGGCTTGCCGATGACCTTGAAACGATAGGGCGCGTTGATCTTGTTCCCATCGACGCTCACACTTTCGCCGGAATCCGTGAGGTAGGTTCCGGCGACCACCCGCACGCCGTTCACCTGGATCGCCTCCGCGCCGGCGGCGCGCAGCTCCTGGATGGCGTCGAGCAGCATGTCCGCCTCGACCGTCCCCTTGGTGTCCTCGATGGTCATGGTGATGCCGGGGCCCTCCGCGGCCACCGTGCCCGCCAGGACGCCGAGTTGTCTCTCCTTCTCGATCGTCTGCCGACGGGCCTCCTCGGCCTGGTTCGAGCTGTTCTCCAGCTCGTCCCGCTGCTTCTCGAGCCCCTGCTTCTCGTCTTCAAGACGCTGCGTGCGGTCATCGAGTTCATCGAGGATGCGGACCAGATCCTCCTGCCGCGCCCCGCGCAGGGCGTCGTCGCCCTCGCTGTTCGACGCGACCTGCACGGCCAGCCCGAAACCGAGCCCGAACAGCAGCACGGCCACGATGAGTTGGGCCCGGGTCACCCTCGGCGGCCACAGCCCCTTCACCAGCCGCTGCCGGCCGGTCAGCGCCGGCGCGGCCGCACCCTCCGGCTCGGCGACACCCTCCGGCTCGCCCGCCTGCGGTACCGCCGCCGGCACCTCCTCTGGCAGCTCCCTGCGCAGCCGGTTCTCACCCGTTTCGTCGAGGTTGCTCATCGGCCTCACGCCCGGAACACGTGCCGGCGGATCGCCGCGGCGTTGGAGAAGATCCGGATGCCGAGCACGACCACGACACCGGTGGACAGCTGGGCGCCCACACCCAACTTGTCGCCCAGGAACACGATCAGCGCGGCGACGACCACGTTCGACAGGAACGAGACCACGAAGACCTTGTCGTCGAAGATGCCGTCGAGCATGGCCCGCAGACCACCGAAGACGGCGTCGAGTGCCGCCACCACGGCGATCGGCAGATAAGGCTCGACGACCGCCGGAACCTCGGGCCGGACCAACAGGCCGGCCACGACTCCCACGACGAGGCCCAGTACGGCGATCACGATGTGCCTTTCTCAGTTCTCGGCTGTGCTGACTCAGTGCTCGGCCGCGCGGTGCGCACGGTCACGCTCGGCGCGGCGGGCAGCCGGAGATCGTCCTCCACGGAGATGGCGGTCCGGATGCCGAAGTTCTCCTGCAGCGCATGCAGATACAGCCCGTCCGCACTGTTCTGGAACCGGGCGCTCAGGTTCTTCCCGTCGCCCACCGCGAGGACCGTGTACGGCGGTACCAGTGGCCGGTTGTCGACCAGTATGGCGTCGCCCGCGGCCCTGATCGCCGACAGCGCGGTCAGCCGCTGCCCGTTGATCGAGACGGCCTCCGCGCCGGACTCCCACAGACCGTTGACCACCCGCTGCATGTCCCGGTCGCGCACCCGCCCGGTGTCGGAGAAACCGGAGGTCCCGCGCGGGTCCGCGTCACCGCCGGCGCGGGAGTCCTTGGCGTCGTCGACGACGAGCCTGACCCCGGGGCCCTGCACCTCGGTGGCGCCCGACAGGATGCCCATCAGCTCCATGCGCTCGCCGCCACCGCTCTGCTTGAGCGCCGCCCGCCGACGCGCGTCGACCTCGCCCCGCAGCTCCTCGACGTCGCTCTCCAGTTCATCGGCCGCCTCGGTCTCCCGGTCGATGCGGTCGATCAGCTCCTCGCGCTCCTTGGCCAGAGCGGGAGCGGCCACCCGGGCCTGCGCGGCACCGACGGTGACCACGAGGGCGGCCAGGACCAGGCCGGCGGCGAGACCCAGCCGGGCCCGGAGGGTCCTGGGCATCCCCCCGCCCCCCGCGGCCTTCTTCCGCGCCGCCGCCTCGGCGTAGCCGTCGTCGAGGCTGTGGTCCATGACGTTGGTGAGCAGCGACATGGACGCGTCCGGACGCGCGTAGGGACGCGGGGACGTGCTCCGAACGGGGGGCTCCTGCGGCATGCCGCACATCGTCGCACGTCGCGGCCAGTACCTCCGAATGGCCCCACCGGCGTGCCGGACAGGCCCCCTTGGGGGACACTTGTCCGGCACGCGCGCGTGCAGGGCGTTTTACCGTCCGGCGCTGTCCACGACCGCCGACCACTCGTCGAGCAGGGCCTGCGCCGACGCGTCGTCCGGCCCCTCGGCCCACAGGTGCGTGACCGCCTCCGCCGGGTCGGGCAGCACCATCACCCAGCGCCCGTCGGCCTCCACCACCCGCACTCCGTCGGTGGTGTCCACGAAGCGGTCACCGGCCGCCTCGACGACCCGCCGCATGACCAGCCCCTTGACGGCCCACGGAGTCGCCAGGTCCCGCTTGAGGACGTGGGCCCGCGGAATCCGCGCGTCGATCTGGCTGAGGGTGAGCTGAGTCCGCGCCACCAGCCCGATCAGCCGCACGAAGGCCGCCGTGCCGTCGAAGACACTGCTGAACTCCGGAACGATGAAGCCGCCCTTGCCGTCACCGCCGAAGATCGTCGACTCCTCGGCCCCGACCCGCGTGAGGTCGTCGGGCGAGGTGGTGGTCCACTCCACCTGCGTCCCGTGATACGCCGCCACCTGCTCGGCGATCCGCGTGGTGGTGACGGGCAGTGCCACCCGCCCGCTGCGCCGCTCGGCGGCCACCAGGTCGAGCATCACCAGCAGCGCCCGGTCGTCCTCGACGATCCGTCCCTTCTCGTCGACCAGCGACAGCCGCTCGCCGACCGGGTCGAACCGCACCCCGAACGCCGCCCGCGCGGACGCGACGATCTCACCGAGCCGCACCAGGCCCTTGCGTCGCGCCTCCGCCGACTCGGTCGGCCGGGACTCGTCCAGACCGGGGTTGATGGTCAGGGAGTCCACCCCGAGCTTGCCGAGCAGACTCGGCAGCAACAACCCCGCGCTGCCGTTCGAGGCGTCGACGACGACCTTCAGACCGGACTCGGCGATCCCCGTCGTGTCGACGTTCCGCAGCAGCGACCCGGTGTACGAGTCGAACACGCTCGCCGGGAAGTGCAGGTCCCCGATCTCACCCGGGAACGCCCGCCGGTACTCCTGCCGCGCGAACACCCGGTCGAGCTTGCGCTGACTGGCCTGCGACAGATCCGCGCCCTGCCCGTCGAAGAACATGATGTCCACCGAATCAGGCACCCCGGGCGTGGTCCGGATCATGATCCCGCCGGCACTCCCCCGCGCGGTCTGCTGCCGCGCCACGGGCAGCGGTACGTTCTCCAGGTCCCGTACGTCGATGGCGCTGGCCTGCAGCGCGGAGATCACCGCCCGCTTCAGCGCACGCGCGCCGCGGGAGTGGTCACGCGCCGTGGTGACCGTCGCGCCCTTCTTGAGCGTGGTGGCATACGCCCCGGCCAGCCGCACGGCGAGTTCGGGCGTGATCTCCACGTTGAGGATGCCGGAGACGCCACGAGCGCCGAAGAGGTGCGCCTGGCCCCGGGACTCCCAGATGACCGAGGTGTTGACGAAGGCGCCGGCCTCGATCGTCTTGAACGGATAGACCCGCACATTGCCCTGCACGATCGATTCTTCACCGATCAGGCACTCATCACCGATGACCGCGCCGTCCTCGATCCGCGCGGCCCGCATGATGTCGGTGTTCTTCCCGACCACGCAGCCCCGCAGATTGCTGTGCGGCCCGACGTACACGTTGTCGTGCACCACGGCCTTGTGCAGGAAGGCGCCGCTCTTGACGACGACGTTCGAGCCCACCACGGTGTGCTCGCGGATTTCGGCATCGGCCTCCACCTTGGCGTAGTCGCCGATGTAGAGCGGGCCCCGCAGAACGGCATCGGGATGGACCTCCGCTCCCTCGGCCACCCACACACCCGGGGAGATCTCGAAGCCGTCGATCTCGACGTCGACCTTGCCCTCCAGGACATCGGCCTGCGCCTTCACATAGCTCTCGTGGGTACCGACGTCCTCCCAGTAGCCTTCGGCGACATAGCCGTAGATCGGCTTGCCCTCCTTCATCAACTGCGGGAAGACATCGCCGGACCAGTCGACGGGCACATCGGCCTCGACATAGTCGAAGACCTCGGGCTCCATCACATAGATACCGGTGTTCACGGTGTCCGAGAAAACCTGGCCCCAGGTCGGCTTCTCCAGGAAGCGCTCGACCTTGCCCTCTTCGTCCACGATGGTGATGCCGAACTCCAGAGGATTCGGCACCCGCGTCAGACAGACCGTGACCAGCGCACCCTTTTCCTTGTGGAAGTTGATCAGGTCTGTGAGGTCGAAGTCGGTCAGAGCGTCACCAGAGATGACGAGGAAGGTGTCGTCCTTCAGCGCCTCTTCGGCGTTCTTGACGCTTCCCGCAGTACCGAGGGGCTTCTCCTCGTTGGCATAGGTGAGCTCCATTCCGAGCTCTTCACCGTCACCGAAGTAGTTCTTGACCAGCGAGGCAAGGAACTGCACAGTGACGACGGTCTCGTTGAGACCATGCCTTTTGAGCAGCCGCAGAACGTGCTCCATGATCGGCCGGTTGGCCACCGGCAGGAGCGGCTTGGGCATGCTTGAGGTCATAGGGCGAAGGCGCGTGCCTTCGCCGCCGGCCATCACGACGGCCTTCATGTCGGAAGCGTCCTCCTAGAAGAGACGACGGTCTCGCCGACTTCACCCGTCCGAATTGTCCCGCACTTTTCCCGTGCGGGCCATCGCGCCGTTGCGACCGCACCAATCGGCGAGTTCAATCGGCCACGGTGTCCGCACGAACGAGACGGCGGACCTGGACCACGTAGAGGACTCCTGCCCACCAATAGAGGGTTGTACCCCATCCGGCGAACGCCCATCCGAAAATAGCAGCGAGTGACGAGATCCAGCCAGTTCCGTCACTGAGCAACAGCAGCGGGAAGGCGTACATGAGGTTGAAGGTGGCAGCCTTGCCAAGGAAGTTCACCTGCGGCGGCGGATAGCCGTGCCGTCGGAGGATGCCCACCATCACCAGCAGAACCAGCTCCCGCGCCAGCAGGAGAGCCGTCAACCAGAGCGGCAGAATCTCCCGCCAGGTGAGGCCGATCAGGGTCGAGAGAATGTACAGCCGGTCAGCCGCGGGGTCGAGAAGCCGGCCGAGGCTGCTGATCTGGTTCCAGCGCCTCGCCAGCTTGCCGTCCAGATAGTCGCTGACGCCGCTGAGAGCCAGCACCAGCAGCGCCCAGCCGTCACTCTTCGGACCGCCGAACTCCGGCCTGAGGATCAGCCACAGGAAGAGCGGCACGCCGACGAGACGCGCCATGCTGAGGATGTTCGGGATGGTGAGCACCCGGTCTGTCTGAACACGGGTCTCCTGGACCTCCACCCGGGGGCCTCCTGTGGGAAACGTACCAACGATGCCCCCTGACCTTACCTCAACGCAAAAAAGCTCTGGCTCTCGGGCTGTATGCCCAAGAGCCAGAGCTCTAAAAGGAGTTCGGCGGTGTCCTACTCTCCCACAGGGTCCCCCCTGCAGTACCATCGGCGCTGTAAGGCTTAGCTTCCGGGTTCGGAATGTAACCGGGCGTTTCCCTCACGCTATGACCACCGAAACACTATGAAACTGTCAACCGCACCACGCTGTGGACGTGGGGTTGTTCGTGGTTTCAGAACCAACACAGTGGACGCGAGCAACTGAGGACAAGCCCTCGGCCTATTAGTACCGGTCAACTCCACACGTTACCGTGCTTCCATATCCGGCCTATCAACCCAGTCGTCTACTGGGAGCCTTACCCCATCAAGTGGGTGGGAGTCC
>NZ_DASQNH010000014.1:0-1992 GCF_035645055.1 Streptomyces sp.
TGACGTGGCGTACCTGCGGGCCCCACTTCTCCATGACGGGCTTCATGCACCACTGGCACAGCGGCGTACCGCCGCGGCCGTACTTGTGGGTCTTGCGCTGGCAGGTGGCGCAGGGGCCGACGAGGTCGCCGGGGCTGGTCAGCGCGGAGGGATCGGGCTCTGTGACAGGGGGTGGTGCGGGTGTCATCGTGCGGTTCCTGTTCCGAGTGGGGCGAGTATCAGCCACCGGCCATCAGAATACGGCCACTGCCGCACGCACGTTCGATCATGATGAGGCGGCCACCGGAACGGCGGCGACAGCGCGGGAATGCCCGGCTACCGGCGCTGGTTATGGAGGGCGTGGTTGTGGAGGGGACAGTGTCCCCGGGCCTCACCTATTGCCCATGAGGACGATCGTTCGGCTGAAGCCTCATGGAGCCTCTCGCCGCGTAGGCGACCGCCCTTCACGACCACGCACACGTCACGGCCTCGGCCGGCGCCCTCGCCGGCCGAGGCCGTCGCGCGTTCCGCTCACACAGCCGCTGTGACGGCTAAGTCGAGGATGTGCAGCTGGACGTCGGGCCGGCAGTGGCCGCACGAGCGCACCCCGGAACTCAGCAGGCGGCGGGCTTCGTCCCGGTCGACAGCTCGCCAGCGCGGCCCGGTCATGTGGCAGCCTCCGGCGTGGACCTCGGCGGGCTCGCGGCCGGCGCCGATGACGAAGGCGGCGACCCAGTCGGGCGGCGCGGGCCGCAGCCGGCGGCCCCGCTCTTCCTCGGCCTGGCGCTGCTCGACTGCTGCGATCTTGCGGTCGATGCGCTCCAGCCACATCGCGTGCCACACCCGCAGGGTGAGCAGGCGCTCCAGGTCGGGAGGCAGGTCATCAAACACATTTTTGATTCTAGCCCCAAGATCGCCTTACTGGCCTCGCGTGTTCGATTTTCCGTTCGATAACGTGGGTGGGGGAGGAGGTGGGCGGTGATGAGCCCGGAGACGCGATCGCAGCGGCCCGCGGTGGTGATGCATGTGCGCTGCCCCGACCGCCTGCCGGAGGAGACCTACCGCCAGATCCTGGAGGAGCTGGCCGGTCTGTCGCCGGTGGTGCAGGCGCTGCCGCCCACAGCCGCCCTGGTCGACCTGACCGGTGCCCTGCGCTACCACGGCACGACCCCGCACAGGCTCGGCGAGGTACTGCGAATCCGTACGATCTCCCGGCTCGGTGTCGACGTCCGGGTGGGCATCGGTCCGTCCATCACCGTCGCCGCCACCGCCTCCGCGCAGGTCCCTTCGCCAGGAGGCGTTCTTACCATCACGCCCGAGCAGACCGTGGACTGGCTCGCCCAGCTCCCGGTCGATGCCCTGCACGGCCTCGGCCCCCGCCAAGCGGCCGTGCTACGCGATTACGGCATCCACAGCGTCGGCCTGCTCACCGCCGTCCCGCCCTCAACCGTGCAGCGCCTCATCGGCGGGCGCGCGGGCCGCCTGACCGTCGACCACGCCCGCGGGATCGACCCGCGCCCCGTTGTCCCCCGTGCCTTGCCCGCCTCCGCCTCGGTGCGCTGCTCCTTCGACCGGCAGGCCCTGGACGGCGCGGCTGTCCGCGCCGCCCTCCTCGACCTGGTCGTCCGCCTCGGGGTGCGGCTGCGCCGCCGCGGCCAGGCCGCCCGCGCCCTGACGCTCACGCTGAAGTTCGCGGGTGGCCCCTCGTGGGAGAAGACCCGTCGCCTGACCGAGCCGTCCGCCCACGACGACGACCTCCGCCAGCTCGCCTACCAGCTGATGGACGCCGCCGGCCTGCAGCGCGGCCGCCTCACCGGCATCGCCCTGCGGGGCGAGGACCTCATCGACGCCGACCGGGTCGCCCAGCAGATCAGCCTCGACGACACCCGCGAGGACCGGCTCCGGACCGAGCAGGCCATGGACCGCATCCGCGACAAGTTCGGCCCCCACGCCATCGGACCAGCCGCCGTCTTCCGCCGCGCCTCCTGACTGGCAGCTTGGCCTTAACTGTCC
>NZ_DASQNH010000015.1:0-26001 GCF_035645055.1 Streptomyces sp.
GGTGACGCCGAGGTGGAGCGGGTAGTCGCACTGCTCGGCGAGCTGCCGGTAGGCCTCGATCATGACGACCGGGTCGTTGTGCTTGACCGAGATCTTGATGTCCCGGAAGTCGTGCTCCTCGAAGAGGGAGGCCTCCCACAGGGCGGACTCCACGAGCGCTTCGGGGGTCGCCTTGCCGTACTTCTGGAGCAGCCGCCGGTCGAGGGAGCCCGCGTTGACGCCGATCCGGATCGGCGTGCCGTGCTCCTTCGCGGCGACCGCGATCTCCTTGACCCTGTCGTCGAACTGCTTGATGTTGCCGGGGTTGACGCGGACGGCCGCGCAGCCCGCCTCGATCGCCGCGAACACGTACTTCGGCTGGAAGTGGATGTCCGCGATCACCGGGATCTGCGACTTGCGGGCGATGACCGGCAGCGCGTCCGCGTCGTCCTGCGTGGGGCAGGCGACCCGGACGATCTGGCAGCCGGTCGCGGTCAGCTCGGCGATCTGCTGGAGGGTGGCGCCGATGTCCGACGTGCGGGTCGTCGTCATCGACTGCACCGACACGGGCGCCCCGCCTCCGACCGGCACCGGCCCGACGTCGATCCGCCGCGACGGGCGCCGCTCGGCGATCTGCCGGGCCGGCATCCCGGGGATGCCCAGGGGAACGGCGGTCATGAGGTCACTCCCGGTTTCCGGAGACCGTCTCGCGCATGGCCCGCAGGGACTCCTTGAGGGACCCCATGGTGGCGAGGACGGCGGTGGGCTCGTAGCCGCAGTGGGCCATGCAGTTGGCGCACCGCGGGTCCTTTCCGCGGCCGTACTGGTCCCAGTCGGTGTTCTCGATCAGCTCGCGGTAGGTCGGCACATAGCCGTCGCTCATCAGGTAGCAGGGACGCTGCCAGCCGAAGAGCGAGTAGTTGGGGATCGCCCACGCGGTGCACGGGAAGTCGACCTTGCCCTCCAGGAAGTCCAGGAAGAGCGGCGAGTGGTTGAGCCGCCAGCGGCGCCGGTTGCCGCCCGCGAAGGCCTTCTTGAACAGCTCGCGGGTCTGCTCCACGCCGAGGAAGTGTTCCTGGTCGGGCGCCTTCTCGTAGGCGTAGGCCGGCGAGATCATCATCTCGTCGACCTCCAGGTCGTCGTTGAGGAAGTTCAACACCTCGACGACGGTCTGCGGGGTGTCGGTGTTGAAGAAGGTCGAATTGGTGGTGACCCGGAAGCCGCGCCGCTTGGCCTCCTTGATCGCCTCCACGGCCTCGTCGAACACACCCTCCTTGGCGACGGACTCGTCGTGCCGCTCGCGCAGCCCGTCGATGTGCACGGCGAACGCGAAGTAGGGCGAGGGGGTGAACTTGTCCATCTTCTTGCGCAGCAGCATGGCATTGGTGCACAGGAACACGTATTTCCGCCTGGCCACCAACTGGCGGACGATCTCGTCGATCTGAGGGTGCATCAGCGGTTCGCCGCCGGCGATGGACACCATCGGCGCACCGGATTCGAGCACCGCCCCCACGGCCTGCGCGACGGGCATGCGCTGCTTGAGGACACCCGCGGGGTGCTGGATCTTTCCGCAGCCCTCGCACTTCAGATTGCAGGCGAACAGCGGCTCCAGTTCGACGATGAGCGGGAACTTGTCGCGTCGGCGGAGCTTTTGTTCAGCCAGATATGTAGCGACCTTGATGGACTGGCGCAGCGGCATGGCCATCGGGCTCACCTCCTGGGGAGCAGCACATTGCGGTGCCATTCGAAGAAAGCGGGAAGGATGGAACGTAGGACGCGGAAAGCCGATATTCCACCGCGTACCGTGCCGATCCGGACGAGTTCATGTTCTGGAGCGTCCACGACCACCCGGACGGCCGCAACCGGGCGCGCGCCCGCGCGCACGGCGCTCAGAAGCGTGGCCGCCGATTCCATGTCGACCGCGATCGCCCCGGTGGCCAGCAGATCGGCGCGTTCCGGACCGCGGACCACGTGATCGGAGCCGGTGAGCGGGCCGGTGTGGACGGTGCGGCCGGGCGCGGCCCGCAGCAGTTCCTCGACGAGCAGCTCGGTGCCCACGCACGGCGTGCCGCCGCGCGGCTCGCGGGTCTCCTCGGCGACGACCAGGTCGCCGGGATGCATCCCGGGGGCGAGCCCCGCGCAGAAACCGGTGGCGAGCACGGCGGCGCCGGCCAGCGCCGGGTCGGCGAGCACCCGGGCGACCGAGCGCTCGGCCGCCTTCGGGCCCATTCCGGTGCGCAGCACGGTGACGGGTCCGCCTGCGCCGCCCCTGTCCCCCAGGCGCAGGGCCAGGTGCTCGATGCCGAGCGCGCAGGCGATCAGCAGCGGTGCCGGGGCGGACGGTGCGGTCATCAGCTCCCCTTGACCTCGGCGAGCCGCTTCCCCGGCCGCTTGCCCGAGAACGGCTCGCCGTCCAGGTACCGGCCGAGCGCGGTGAGCGGGAAGACCTGCCGGTAGAGGTGGTAGTTGATGGAGAAGTCCCAGGGGAAGCCGGTGCCGGTGAAGTACGGCTCGTCCCAGGAACCGTCCTCCCGCTGGGTCGCGGCGAGCCAGGCGACACCGCGCTCGACGGCCTGGGACTCCCGCTCCCCCGCCGCCAGCAGGGCCATCAGGGCCCACGCCGTCTGCGAGGCGGTCGAGGCGCCCCGGCCGCTCCACTCCTTGACGTGCTTGTACGAGCGCAGATCCTCACCCCAGCCGCCGTCGTCGTTCTGCACCGACTCCAGCCAGGCCACGGCCCGCCGGATCGCCGGGTGCGCGGCCGGGATCCCGGCCGCGACGAGGGCGGGGACCACCGAGCCGGTGCCGTAGACGTAGTTGACGCCCCAGCGGCCGAACCACGAGCCGTCCGGCTCCTGTTCGGCGAGCAGCCACTCGATGCCGCGCCGGGTGCGCGGATCGTGTGCCAGGCCCTCCACGGCCAGCATCTCCACGACATGCGCGGTGACGTCGGCGGACGGCGGGTCGATGACCTCGCCGAAGTCGCAGAACGGCAACCGGTTGGGGAGGGTACTGGTGTTGTCGACGTCGAAGGCGCCCCACGCGCCGTTCTTCGACTGCATGCCGAGGGTCCAGCGCACTCCGCGCCCGATCGCCCGCTCCACCCGCGACGGTTCGGGATGCCGGACCCGACGCAGGGCGAGGACCACCTCGGCGGTGTCGTCGATGTCGGGGTAGTTGTCGTTGTGGAACTCGAACGCCCATCCCCCGGGCGGCAGTTGCGGCCGACGTACGGCCCAGTCGCCGCGCCGGAGGATCTCCTCGCCCAGCATCCAGTCGACGGCCTTCACCAGCCGCGGATGGTCCGCGGGGAGCCCGGCGTCGACCAGGGCGATGGTGGCGAGGCAGGTGTCCCACACCGGGGACTGGCAGGCCTCGATCATCCGGGCGCCGTCCTCGCGCCAGACGACGAAACGGTCCAGCGAGGCCAGGCCCTCACGCATCACCGGGTGCTGGAGGTCGTAGCCGAGCAGGTGCAGCGCGATGATCGAGTAGACGGCCGGCGGCTGGATGCCGCCCCAGCAGCCGTCGTTCTCCTGGCGCTCGATGATCCAGCGGGCCGCGGTGTTCATCGCCGCTCTGCGCAGCCGCCTCGGCACCGCCTTGCGCAGGGCGTGCAGCCCCTTGTCGAGCCGCTGGAAGGCACCGTCCCAACTGGCCGCCGGAGCCAGGGGCTTCGGCGGGTTGGGGCGGGCGGGGTCGGTGTGCAGCTCGTCCAGCGGGAAGGGCGCGGGGCGCACCGGGCGCTTCGCTGAGACGATGGTCAGCGGGACGATCGTCTGCCGGGCCCAGCACCCGAAGTCGTAGATGTTGA
This sequence comes from Streptomyces sp., assembly GCF_035645055.1. GTDB lineage: Bacteria > Actinomycetota > Actinomycetes > Streptomycetales > Streptomycetaceae > Streptomyces. Next base: position 3,794 of record NZ_DASQNH010000015.1, read on the forward strand.
GCGGCATCCAGGACGGGAACCAGATCAGTTCCGGCGGGAGTTCGGGCAGGTCCTCCCACTTCCACCAGCCGAACAGGGCCAGCCAGATCCGGGTGAAGACCCGGGCGGCGGCGACCCCGCCCTGCGCTCGGATCCACGCGGAGGCCTTCGCCATGTGCGGCGCGTCCGGCGCGTCCCCGGCCAGGCGCAGGGCGACGTACGCCTCGACGGTGGTGGAGAGTTCACCGGGACCGCCGTGGAACGTGGCCCAGGTGCCGTCCTCGCGCTGCTCGCCTCTGATGAACAGGGCGGCGGCGCGGGTGGTCCGCTCGTCGCGGATGCCCAGGAACTGGCGGAGCAGCAGATCCTCGGCGTCCATGGTGACGTTGGTCTCCAGGTCGCCCTTCCACCAGCCCTCCGGGTCCTGCCGGGAGAGCAGGAAGTCGGTGGCGCGCAAGGTGGCGCGGACGGCGGCTTCGTGGACTCCGGCCGCCGCGGGGGTCTCGATGTAGGTTTCGCTGGCCGCGGCTGCCCGGGGCGGCGGGGCCCCGGTGCTTCCGTCGGTCGTCGCTGTCATGGCTTCCCCTTCCTGCAGTCCTGCGAGTGCTGCCTGCTGTGGGTCCGCCGTCGGCCGGTGCGCGTTCCCTCGCACACCGGCCGGCGACTACGCGAGGGCTATTCGGCCGATGGTGATCATCTCTTTCGTACGACGACGAAGTCGGCGAGCGCCGTGAACTGCGCCCGCACCCGGTCGGGCATGTCCACGGCGTCGAGGGCTTCGATGGCGATGGTGTGCTGACGCCGCGCCTCTTCGGCGGTCCACTCCCGGCCGCCCGCCTCCTCGATGAGGGCGGCGCGGGCGGCGAACTCCTCCTCGGAGAAGGTGACGAAGTCGCTGCTCCTGGCGTCGGCGGCGAGGATGTCGCCGAGCCGGTCGGAGGCGCTGCCGCCCGCCGCGAGCGCGGCCACCACCGGCAGGGACTTCTTGCGCTGGCGCAGATCGCTCCAGGTCTGCTTGCCGGTGGCCTCCGGGTCTCCCCAGATGCCGAGCAGGTCGTCCACGGCCTGGAAGGCGAGGCCGAGGTGGTAGCCGTACCGCTCCAGGGCGTCGGCGGTACGGTCGTCCGCGCCGCCGAGCACCGCGCCGATGGAGCTGGCGCAGGCGAGCAGCGCGCCGGTCTTGTTGCCCTCCATCTCCAGGCACTCCTCGACACTGACCCGGTCGCGGTGCTCGTAGGAGATGTCCTGCGCCTGGCCGTCGATGAGGGCGCGGGAGGCGGTGGTGAGCCGGCGGGTGGCGCGCCCGGCGTCGACGGTGCCCAGCTCCAGGAGCACCTCGTTGGCGAGGGCGAACAGGGCGTCGCCGACCAGGATCGCCTGGGCGGGACCGTGCACCTTCCAGACGGTGTCGCGGTGGCGGCGCTGTTCGTCGCCGTCCATCAGGTCGTCGTGCAGCAGAGAGAAGTTGTGGACCAGCTCGACGGCGACGGCGCCGGGCACGCCCGTCTCCGGGGCCGCGCCGGTGACCTCGGCGGACAGCACGGCCAGCGCGGGGCGCACGGCCTTGCCGCCGTCGCCGGAGGTGGGGTTGCCCTGGGCGTCGATCCAGCCGAAGTGGTAGGCGGCAACCGTGTCCATCGGAGGCGCCAGGCGGTCGATGGCCGCCCGCAGTACCGGGGTGGCCAGGGTCCGGCCGCGCTCCAGGAGCGCGGTCACGTCCACCGCGGTCTCACGAGCGGCCGTCGAGGCCGGGGGCACAGGGGGCACAGTCTCTCCTCTTGTTGCGGTACCGGGGGTGCGGGGACCTGCCGCGCCGCGCTGCCGGGGCATCAGGCCGCCTCCTCGACGTCGAAGAGATGGCGGGGGCGGGGCCGGCCCAGGGCGCGCAGCGCGGCGTCGGCCGCGCTGATGCCACTGCGGACCGCACTCTCCATGGTCGCGGGCCACCCGGTGGCGGTCCACGCTCCGGCCAGGTACAGGCCGGGTGCCTTGGTGCGGGCGCCGGGCCGCAGTCGCCCGACGCCGGGGGTGGGAGCGAAGGTCGCGGTGCGCTCCCGGGTGACGAAGAAGTCCCTCACTTCGGCGCCCCGGGTGCGCGGCAGCAGCCGCTCCAGCTCGGGCAGGTACCGCGCGCGCAGCTCGGCCACCGGGGTGTCGATCTCGTCCTGGGCGGCCGACTGGGACAGTGCCAGGTACTGGCCGTCCGGCAGACCGGACGACTCGGTGCGGTCGAAGACCCACTGCACCGGGGTGCCGAGCGCGGTGAGGAACGGCGTGTTCAGCACCTTGCGGTCGTAGACGACGTGGACGTTGAGGATCGGCGCGGTGCCGATCCGCAACAGGCGCTCGGGCTCGTCGAGCGCGCCGTCCGGCAGCAGGTCGTGGGTCTCGCGCTGCGGTACGGCGAGCACCACGGCGTCCGTCTCGATGTGCTCGCCGGGCACCTGAACGCCCCAACGCCCGTCGCTGTTGCGGGAGATGGAGCTGACGCGTGAGCGCAGTACGGTGCGGACGCCCGCGGAGTCGAGCGCCCTGCGGGCCAGCCGGTCGTGCAGGTCGCCCAGCGGCACCCGGGCCCAGCCGATGTCGGCCGCACCCGGGTCGGACAGCAGACCGGTCTTGAACACCATCGCGGCGAGCCCCAGGGAGCTGTCGTCCGCGACCGCGTTGAGGGTCGCGACGCCGACCAGGTCCCACAGTGCCTCGACGGCGCGCGCCGACTGGCCGTGCGCGGCCAGCCAGCTGCCGAAGTCCTGGTCGTCCAGGGCCGGATCGGCGAGGTCGAGCCCCTTGAGCGCGAGCGCGGCCCGGCCGGCCTTCGCCCGCTCGGCGAGCGGGAGATGCGGATACGTGGCGAGACTGCGCCCCAGGTGCAGCGGGACGGGCAGCGCGTCGCGCCGCAGCCTGCCGAGCCGCCGGCCCTCGGGCTTGGCGAGGTCGAGCACGGGCACGTCGAGACGATCCTGCAGCGGAGCCAGCGCCGCGCCGTCGATCCGGTCCAGGAACCAGCGGTAGGCGGTACAGCAGCGCAGGTAGACGTGCTGGCCGTTGTCGACGGTCAGTTCGCCGCGCTGGAAGGAGAAGGCGAGGCCACCCAGCCGGGGACGGCCTTCGAGCAGGGTGACGCGGACGCCCGCGTCGGCGAGCGCCAGCGCGGCGGTGACCCCGGCGAGCCCGCCGCCGACCACCACCGCCTCCCGGCCGTGCCCCGTGGGAACGTCGGTCGTCACGTGCCCGCTCCTCGTGCCGTCGGTCATCGTGCGCCCTCCCCCGCGCGTGCGCCGCGCCGCGGGACGAGGCCGGGGCAGGCCGCTGCCGACAGGGACGCGACCGCCCGTCGGAGGGTTGCCTGCCGCTTCCCTCCGCGGGTGTGGGCGGAGGGGGAACCGGATACGCCGTCCGTGGCATCGAGGCTCCCGGCACCCGCGACTCCCCCGGCCCGGCCGCGGACGCCCCACGCGGACCCGACGTCACGACCACCCGGACGAGCAGCGGCATCACGACCGGGCCGGCCGGCGGCACCACGTCTCGGCCGGCGGGCGACGGCACCACCACACCGGCCGCCGGCAGCGCGGCGGTGCCCGACGTCGGGGGCATGGGGGGCGCCGTCGGCGGCGGTGTTGGTTCGGCCGCCGGCGGCGCCGGGATCCGCGCCGGTGGTCTCGTCCGGTCCGGGCCTCTCCATCAGACGCGCCTCCTGACGGTGCGTCGGCTCACGTGCCGGGTGTCCAGGCCGGACAGCCCGCGCACGGCGACATAGGCCTTCTCGCGGCCGGGCAGCGCGACCCGGCCGCGCAGTACGGCCTCCGGGTCGCGCTCGATGCGGTCCAGCAGGCGGCGGTAGATGCCCGCCATGGCGGCGACGCAGGCGCCGCTGCGCCGGTCGAGCATGGGCAGCAACTGGTAACCCTCGGCGAACAGGGCGCGAGCCCGGCGCACCTCGAAGTGGACGAGACCCGCGAAGTCGGAGCCGTGCGGCGGGGTCGGCCCGGCGAAACCGGCCGAGCAGCCGAACTTGGCGAGGTCGTCGGCGGGCAGATAGGTACGTCCGCCCTCGGCGTCCTCGCGGACGTCGCGCAGGATGTTGGTGAGCTGGAGCGCCAGCCCGAGCGTGTCGGCGTACTCGGGCGCGCGTTCGGCACCGCGCGCCCCCGGTTCCGTGCCGAACACACCGAGGGAGAGGCGCCCGATGGCGCCCGCCACACAGCGGCAGTACTGCTTGAGGTCGTCCCAGGTCTCGTAGGTCTCGCCGCGGACGTCCATGAGGACGCCGTCGATCAGCTCGTCCAGGCCGGCGAGCGGGATCGGGAAGGTGCGGGCGGCATGGGCGAGGGCGACGCCGACCGGGTCGGTGTCGTCCTCGTCGATCGCGTCCTCGCGGATCCGGGTGAGCAGCGCCCGGGTGTCGTCCAGGCGGGCGGCCTTCACCTCGTCACCGAGCGCGCCGTCGCCGATGTCGTCGACGCGCCGGGAGAACGCGTACAGCGCGGACATCGCCCGGCGCTTGGGCGTCGGCAGCAGCCGGATGCCGTAGGCGAAGTTACGGGCCTGCTGTCCGGTGACGGCCTCGCAGTAGCGGTAGGCGGCGAGTACCGGTGCGGACACGTGTGGTTCCGACTCCACGGTCCGGATCACCCCTCTCCTCGCAGAGTCACGCCCACCTGGCGCAGCAACCGGAGCTTGCCGGGCTTGGGCGGGCCGGGAAGTACGTCGTAGTCGGCGGCGGCGACGGCGTCGACGGCCGCCCTTCCCCCCGCCACGAACCCCGCGAGCAGCAGCCTGAGCCTGCCGGGCACGCTGCCCACGAGGGGGGCGCCTTCATCTAGCAGATCGCGGGCGCGCTGCGCCTCGTACGCGACCAGTGCGCGCACCGACGCCCCCGCCGAAGGGGCGGCGAGATCCGCCTCCTGGACCTGGAAGCGCTTCATGTCCTCGGCGGGCAGATAGATCCGGTCGCGGCGGAGGTCCTCGGCGACGTCCTGGAGGTGCTCGACGATCTGGAGGGCGGTGCAGATCGCGTCGGAGTGGCGCACCCGCTCGGGGGTGGTGGTGCCGGTGACGGCGAGGACCAGGCGGCCGACCGGGTTGGCGGACAGCTCGCAGTAGGCGAGCAGGTCGTCGTAGGTCTCGTACCGGCCGACCAGCTGGTCCTGGCGATTGGCGGCGATCAGCCCGAGAAACGGCTCGGGGGTGAGCGAGCGGCGGCGGACGGTCTCCTGGAGGCGGCGCAGCAGGGGGTGGCGGGGCTCGCCGTCGAAGACGCGGCGCAGGTCGGCCTCGAAGGCGTCGAGCAGGGCCAGCCGGTCCTCGGCCTCGCGCGCGGGGACGCCGAGCAGGCGGGCGTCGGCGCCGCCGGGGGCGAGGTCACCGTCGCCGATGTCGTCGACGAGGCGGGCGAAGCCGTAGACGGCCATCAGGTCGGTGCGCCAGGCCCGGGGCAGGAAGAAGGGGGCCACGGGGAAGTTCTCGGCCGCGGCCTTGTCGAGCGTGGCGCGCTCCGGGTCGTCCCGGTGCGCGGTGTGGGTTCCCGTCACCGTGTGCTGCCTCGGGCGGGGACGGCACATGCTTCGGGGAGCCGGGGAGTTTCCGTAGCCATTGCCGTCACATCTCCCGTTCTACACTGCCGACCCAATTCACACTATTTCGGACACGCCGCTCGGCGTTCGCACGGCCGTTCCGGTGGAGGGTGCCGCGCATTATCGCCACACTTGCCGCGATTCGGCACCGGTACAGCTTACGTTGTACAACGCAGGGGGATCCCTGGGGGTGTCCCGCGCATCACAAGAACACACCGATTGGCGTCAAGATTCCTGCGCCTGACCGGAGTTGACGCTTCCTTTGCAGACGCCGGGCCCCGCCGGAGCAGTTCCGGCGGGGCCCTGGGCGGATCGGGTCACTTGCCCGTGAACTTCTCGTACTCCTTCAGGACCTCGTCCGTCGGGCCGTCCATGCGCAGTTCGCCGCGCTCCAGCCAGAGCACGCGGTTGCAGGTGTCGCGGATGGACTTGTTGTTGTGGCTGACCAGGAAGACCGTGCCGGCCTCCTTGCGCAGCTCGCGGATGCGCTCCTCGGAGCGCTTCTGGAACTTGCGGTCGCCGGTGGCCAGCGCCTCGTCGATCATGAGGACGTCGTGGTCCTTGGCGGCGGCGATGGAGAACCGCAGCCGCGCGGCCATACCGGAGGAGTAGGTGCGCATCGGCAGGGTGATGAAATCGCCCTTCTCGTTGATGCCGGAGAAGTCGACGATCTCCTGGTAGCGCTCCCTGATCTCCTCGCGCGACATGCCCATCGCCAGCCCGCCCAATATGACGTTGCGCTCGCCGGTCAGGTCGTTCATCAGTGCCGCGTTGACACCGAGCAGTGAGGGCTGGCCGTCGGTGTAGACCCTGCCCTGCTCGGCGGGAAGCAGCCCGGCGATGGCGCGCAGCAGAGTGGACTTGCCGGAGCCGTTGGAGCCGATCAGGCCGATGGCCTCGCCCCGGTAGGCGACGAAGGAGACGCCGCGCACGGCGTGCACCTTGCGCACGCCCCGCTGCGTGTCGCCGGAGCCCCGCCGCAGGATGCGGCTCAGGGCGGCGGTGGCGCTGCCCTTGCCGGTCTTGGCGCCATTGACGCGGTAGACGATGTGCAGATCGTCCGCGATGACGGTGGGAACGCGTGCCTCAGCCACGGCCGTACCTCTCCTCCGCCTTCCAGAAGTACACGAAGCCGCCGACGGCGACGAGCAGCGCCCAGCCGGCCGCGACCGCCCAGACGTGCGGGGGCAGGTTCTCGGAGCCGTAGCCGTCGATCAGCGCGAAGCGCATCAGGTCCATGTAGATGGCGGCAGGGTTCCACTGGAGCACGTCGGCGATCCAGGCCGGCTTGTCCTGAAGCATGATCGGGATGGAGAACATCACCCCGGAGGCGTACATCCAGGTGCGCATCACGAACGGCATCAGCTGGGCGAGGTCCGGGGTCTTCGCGCCCATCCGCGCCACCGCCAGGGCGAGCCCGGTGTTGAACAGGAACTGCAGGACCAGCACCGGCAGGATCAGCAGCCAGGACAGGTCCGGGTAGCTGCCGAAGGCGCAGGCGACCGCGACCAGCACGATCATCGAGAACAGCAGCTGCTGGAGCTGCTGGAGCGCGAAGGAGACCGGGAGGGAGGCCCGCGGGAAGTGCAGGGCGCGCACCAGGCCGAGGTTGCCGGAGATCGCGCGGACGCCGGCCATCACCGAGGACTGGGTGAAGGTGAAGACGAAGACCCCGGTGACCAGGAACGGGATGTACACGTCCTTGGTCATGCCGCGGCCCGCGTTCAGGATCAGCCCGAAGATCAGGTAGTAGACGAGCGCGTTGAGCAGCGGAGTCGCGACCTGCCACAGCTGGCCGAGCTTCGCCTGGCTGTACTGGGCGGTCAGCTTGGCCTGGGAGAAGGCGACGATGAAGTGGCGCCGTCCCCAGAGCCGGCGGACGTAGTCGACGAGCGAGGGCCGGGCGCCGCTCACGGTCAGGCCGTACTTCGCGGCGAGCTCGGCCGCCGTCAGATGCTCGTCGGGCGACGGAGGCTCGGTCACGGCGACTCCGCCGTCGTGCGTTGTCTCACTCACTGCGGGAAACTTTCGTCTTCGAGAAATGCGCGGCCGGTGCGGCTGGGCGGGGGCCGGTGTGCCGGTGACCCGGACCCCGCGGGGACGAGCTTGTCAGATCACGGGGGGCCGGCCCAGCCGGGTCAGCCGCCACACGGTACGCCACTTCATGGGCCGGCGGGGACCGCACGGCGCCGTCCAGCCTTCCCGGAATCCGCCGAACCACGCCCTGAGCGCGGGCCGCGAGGGGCGGCGCGCCAGGGTGAGCAGCAGCCAGACGCCCAGATACACGGGGACGAGCGGGAAGGGCAGGTTGCGGCGGGCCAGCCAGACCCGGTTGCGGGCCACCATCCGGTGATAGACCGCGTGCCGGGAGGGGGCGGTGGTCGGGTGGTACAGCACCATGTCCGACCGGTAGTCGATCATCCAGCCCGCGTCGAGGGCCCGCCAGGCGAGGTCGGTCTCCTCGTGCGCGTAGAAGAACTCGTCCGGCAGCCCGCCGACCTCGGCGAAGACCTTCGTACGGACGGCGTTGGCGCCGCCCAGGAAGGTGGTGACCCGCGAGGAGCGCATCGGGTCCGAGGCGCGCAGCCGGGGCACGTGGCGGCGCTGGGTGACGCCGGTCTCGGGGTCGGCGATGCGGAAGCTGATGATGCCCAGCCTGTCGTCGGCGGCGAACGCCCGGCGGCACAGCTCCGCGGTGTCGGTGCGGGCGAGCAGGCCGTCGTCGTCGAGGAACAGCAGGATGTCGACGTCCCGGCCGCCGGGCCCGAAGGCCTCGATGCCGACGTTGCGGCCGCCGGGGATGCCCAGGTTCTCGGGCAGTTCGACGGTGCGCACGCCCTGGGGGACGTCCGGGACGGGCGAGCCGTTGCCGACCACCACCACCTCGACCGGGTCGCCGTCCTGCTTGGCGACCGAGTCGATGAGCGCGCGCAGCTCCTCCGGGCGGTTGCCCATGGTGATGATCACCGCGCCGACCTTCAGGGAAGTCTCCGATGTCTCCATCACGCTCACCGCAACCGGCTCGACGCGAGGATGGACACGAGGTGCAGCACCGTCTGGAGCAGTGCGATCCCGGCGAGGACGGCGGTGCCGAGCCGGGTGAAGAACAGGTCGCCGCGCGCCTGGTCGGCGATGGCGAGGACCAGGATCAGCAGGGACGCCTCGATGCCGAGGATCAGCCGGTGGAACTTCAGCGCGGCGGCGGCCCGGCGGGCCAGCGCCATGCCGGAGGAGCGCGGCTCGGCCGCGGACTCCTGCACGGGCGGCTTCCCGGCCTGGTGGCGGGCGACGCCGACCAGGTCGGTCTCGGCCTTGATCAGGATGGCGCCGAGCGCGGCCAGGGTGCCGAGGAAGGCCCAGAGCCAGTCGATCCGGCCCTCGCCCCACAGGTCGGCGGCGCGCAGGCCGAGGCCGACCAGGACGGCGGCGTCGGTGAGGTAGGCGCCGACGCGGTCGAGGTAGACCCCGCCGAGCGAGTACTGCTTCTTCCAGCGGGCGATCTCGCCGTCGACGCAGTCGAGCAGCAGATACAGCTGGACCATGACCACGCCGAGCACGGCCCCCGGGATCCCCGGCACCAGGAGTGCCGGGGCCGCGAGGACGCCGCAGACGGTCATCAGATACGTGAGCTGGTTGGGCGTGACCCTGGTGTTCACCAGGTAGCGGTCGACCCGCAGGGACACCTCACGCATGTAGAGGCGTCCCATCCAGTGCTCACCGCTGCGCCGGTCCTTCACCCCCGGGGGGTGGACGACCGGGCGGAGTTCAGCTACCGATGGCCTTGACATAGTCGGCGTAGATGTCCTTGATCTGGTGGGTTTTCAGGTCGAGGTGCTCGAGGATCGTGTAGCGGCCGGGCCGGGTCTCGGGGGCGAACTCCACCACCCTGACGAACTCCTCGGGGGTGAAGCCGATCTCCTCAGGCAGCACCGGCAGCCCGTGCCGGCGCAGCACCTCGGCCATGTACGCCGACTGCTCGTGGGCTCCGCGCAGATACATCGCGAAGGCCGCGCCCAGTCCGCACTGCTCGCCGTGGGCCGCCGCCCGCTTGGGGAACAGCAGGTCGAAGGCGTGGTTGATCTCGTGGCAGGCCCCGGAGGACGGGCGGGAGTCGCCCGACACCGACATGGCGATACCGCTGAGCACCAGCGCCTCGGCGAGCACCTGGAGGAAGTCGTTGTCCCCGATGCCGCCGGGGTGCCGCAGCACCGCCTCGCCGGCCTGGCGTGCCATGGCCGCGGCGAGACCGTCGATCTTCTCGCCCTTGACCCGGTTGGCCAGCTCCCAGTCCGCGATCGCGGACACGTTGGAGACGGCGTCGCCGATCCCGGCCCGGACGTAACGGACCGGGGCCTCGCGGATCACGTCCAGGTCGATGACGACGGCGATCGGGTTGGGCACGCCGTAGGAGCCGCGCCCGGCGTCGTTGTCGAGGGTGGCGACCGGCGAGCACAGGCCGTCGTGCGCGAGGTTCGTGGGCACGGCGACCAGCGGCAGGCCGACCCGGGCCGCGGCGAACTTGGCGCAGTCGATGATCTTGCCGCCGCCGAGGCCCACGACCGCGTCGTAGTGGCCGGCCTTTATGTCGCTCGCCAGCCGGACCGCGTCGTCGAGGGTGCCGCCGCCGACCTCGTACCAGGTGGCGCCGGGCAGCTGCGGGGCGACCCGCTCGCGCAGCTTCGCGCCGGAGCCGCCGCTGACCGCGACGGCGAGCCGGCCGGAGTGCGAGATGCGCTCGTCGGCGAGGACACAGGCCAGGTCGTCGAGGGCACCCGGGCGGATGTCGACGACGAGCGGCGAGGGGATCAGCCTGGTCAGTACCGGCACGCGATCTCCCGTCCCCGGGCGAGGTCGTCGTGGTTGTCGATCTCGACCCAGTCGACCTCCCCGATCGGCGCGACGTCGATCCGGAAGCCGCGGTTGACCAGCTCCTGGTAGCCGTGCTCGTAGAACTGCTGCGGGTCGGTCTCCCAGACCGCCTTCAGCGCGTCGGCCAGCTCCGGGGCGGCGTCGCCCTCGATCAGGGTGACGCCGATGTACTCGCCGGTCGCCTCGGCCGGGTCCATCAGCTTGGTGATCTTCGTCATGCCCTTGGCGGGGTCGACGACGACCTTCATCTCCTCGTCGGCCAGGTTCTTCACCGTGTCCAGCGCGAGGATGATCTTCTTGCCCTCGCCACGGGCGGCGAGCAGCGTCTTCTCGACGGAGACCGGGTGGACGGTGTCGCCGTTGGCAAGGATCACGCCGTCCTTGAGGGCGTCACGGCCGCACCACAGGGAGTAGGCGTTGTTCCACTCCTCGGCCTTGTCGTTGTCGATGAGGGTCAGCTTGAGGCCGTACTTCGCCTCCAGGGCCGCCTTGCGCTCGTACACGGCCTCCTTGCGGTAGCCGACGATGACCGCGACCTCGGTCAGGCCGATCTCGGCGAAGTTGCCGAGGGTGAGGTCGAGAACCGTGGGTTCGCCCTCTATGCCCGCGGGCCCCACCGGCACCAGCGCCTTGGGCAGGCTGTCGGTGTAGGGGCGCAGACGCCGTCCGGCGCCGGCCGCCAGCACGAGGCCGATCATGCGGGTTCTCCTTCATCGTGTACGGCGGGCGCGCCGCCCTTGTGGGCGGACACCCAGAAGCGGATGCTCTCGACGAGCACCACCAGGGCGACGGCCACGGCCAGGGCCGTGAGCGCCGCCTTGAACTGCGCGGCGGCGAGCACCGCGGCCAGGACGGTGACGAGCAGCGTGCGCCCTTCGTGCCCCCCGATGGTCCGGGTCAGCCAGGACGGGGGCGCGCCGGCGTTGCCGCGGATGCGGTACACCGTGTCGTAGTGATGGTAGGCGACAGCCGCCACCAGCCCGAAGGCCGCCGGAAGCGCCCCGTTCACCCCCGCGTCGACCGCCAGCGCGAGGACGGTGCCGTACTCGGCGGCGCGGAAGAAGGGCGGGACGAGCCAGTCGAGGGCGCCCTTGAGGGGGCGGGCGACGGCGAGGCCCGAGGCCAGGGCGTAGCCGAAGGCGGCGACCACCGGCCAGGGGCTGCCGAACTCGGTGAACACGGCGGTGGCGACGACGGCGGCGCCGCCGAGCAGGGCGAGCGCCGGGACGGCGAAGCCGGGCAGCCGTCGGGCGGGGTCGCGGAACGCCGCCGCGAAGCCCTCGGCGAGCGCGCCGGAGTCGGCGAGGTCGGCGAGCGCGGTCGCCGCGCGGTCGGTGCGGTTCGCCTTGCGGGTCAGCGAGCGCAGGACGCGGCCGGCGGTGGTGTAGGCCGCGGCGAAGGCGCAGCCGATGAGCAGGGCGTAGAAGGTGACGCGCGGGGTGGCGACGGCCGTCAGGACCGCGATCATCGCCCACCGCTCGCCGATCGGCAGGACGATCATGCGGCGCACCCAGACCGTCCAGCCGACGCTGTCGAGCTTGTCCGAGAGGGCGGCGGTGGGGCTGGTGTTGGCGGTGGCGTCGTGGTTGGCCTCGTTGAAGGAGAAGTCCACGACGTGCCGGCAGCTCTGGAGGACCATCGCGCCGAGGGCGAGGGCCCAGACGTCGTCGCCGCCGCGGGCGGCACCGAGCGCGAGACCGGCGTAGTAGGCGTACTCCTTGGCCCGGTCGAAGGTGGCGTCGAGCCAGGCGCCGAGGGTGGAGTACTGCAGCGAATAGCGGGCGAGCTGGCCGTCGGTGCAGTCCAGCACGAAGGAGGCGATCAGCAGGACGCCGGCCGCGACGAAGCCGCCGCGGGTGCCGGTGGCCGCGCAGCCCGCCGCGATCAGCGCGGTCAGCAGCGAGGCGGTGGTGACCTGGTTGGGGGTCAGGCCGCGGCGGGCGCACCAGCGCGCGATGTACCGGGAGTACGGGCTGATGAAGAAGGTGGTGAAGAAGCCGTCACGGGCCTTCACGGCCGACTTCAGGCGGACCGCCTCGTCGTCCACGGCGGCGACGGCCTGGCGGGCCTCGTTGCGGGCCTGGGGGTCGCCGGGAACGGTGGCGACCAGGCTGCCCAGCTCGGGGCGGTACACGCCGGCGCCGTCGGCGTCCAGGGCGGTGGCCACGCGGTCGGCGAGGTTGCCGACGGCTACGGCGGTGCCGCCCCCGGAGGAGTTCTCGCGGGCCATCGCCCGGGTCAGGGCCTGGCGGCCGGCCGGCTGCGCGGTGACGGCGCCGGGGACGGCGGCGAGCGGGAAGCGGGGGTCGGTCAGGCCGAGGCGCAGGGCGTGCAGATGGCCGACGAACCGGGCGTCGACGACCGCGACCCGCTGGTCGCCGGGTACCTGGGCGAGCAGCGTCTCGGCGTCGGCGGCGTCGGCGGCGGTGCGCACCTCGAAGCCGAGGGACCGCAGATCGCCCTCGATCGGCGATCCGGGGACCGGCTGACCGGTGAGGATGGCGGTCGGCAACCGAACTCACTCCCTGCGTGCCGGCGCGGTGGCGCCGGGCCTGAACATGGTGGGGCGCCCCGTGGCTACGCATCGGCTGCGCCAGGCGGCGGCATGTCGGCAGAGGCTATCGGATGATCGGAGACCCGTGTTCACCGCCTGTTCACGGGCCCGATGCCCCGTACCGCGGGCCGCCTCGCCGTGATCATCATGGAGGCTGCGGGGGCCGGGGCACAAAACGACCGATCCACACCGGACATACCCGACACGCCCCGGCACCCGGCACCTGGCGTCCGGCGTCCGGCGTACCCGGCATACGGCGGTGAGGGCGCGGTTCCTGAGCGTGGGCACCGCACCGGCGGCAGCGGCCGGACTCGGCCCGCGGCGGGCCCCGGGATTAGGGTGGGCGACCATGACGTGGCTGATCACCGGCGGTGCCGGGTACATCGGGGCCCATGTGGCGCGGGCCATGACCGGGGCCGGGGAGCGGGTCGTGGCGCTGGACGACCTGTCCGCGGGCGTGCCCGCGCGGCTGCCGGCCGACCTTCCGCTGGTACGGGGCTCGTCGCTGGACGGGGAGCTGCTGAAGCGGGTCTTCGCCGAGCACGAGGTGACCGGTGTGGTGCATCTCGCCGCGCGCAAGCAGGTCGGCGAGTCGGTGGCCCAGCCGACGCGGTACTACCAGGAGAACGTCGGCGGGCTGGCGACCCTGCTGGACGCGGTCGCCGGGGCCGGGATCCGGCGATTCCTGTTCTCCTCGTCGGCCGCCGTCTACGGCAATCCCGACGTGGACCTCATCACGGAGGACACCCCGTGCGCCCCGGTGAACCCCTACGGCGAGACCAAGCTCGCCGGTGAATGGCTGGTGCGCGCCGCGGGCCGGGCGCACGGCATCGCCACCGTCTGCCTGCGGTACTTCAACGTGGCCGGGGCGGCCGCGCCGGAGCTGGCCGACACCGGCGTCTTCAACGTCGTGCCGATGGTCTTCGACCGGCTCACCCGGGGGGAGGCCCCGCGGATCTTCGGCGACGACTATCCGACCCCGGACGGCACCTGCGTGCGCGACTACATCCATGTCGCCGACCTCGCCGAGGCGCATCTCGCGGCGGTGCGGCGGCTGTCCGCCGGGGACGCGGCGGGCGCGGCGGGCGATCTGACCGTGAACATCGGCCGCGGCGAGGGCGTCTCCGTGCGCGAACTGGTCACGCTGATCGGCGAGGTGACCGGTGACCGCCGTCCGGCGGTCGTCGAGCCGCGCCGCCCCGGGGACGCCCCGCGGGCCGTCGCCTCGGCCGAGCGGGCCGCCGCCGAACTGGGCTGGACCGCCCGCCGCGGGGTACGCGAGATGGTCGAGTCGGCGTGGCGGGGCTGGCGGCTGCACCACGGCCGCTGACCGCGGCGAGGCGCTGACCTGCGGTTCGTCCACGCGTTTCACCGTCGGTCGTTTTCGCAGGTCAGAGCATATGACAACGGTGTTCAGTGCCGCGTTGCCACATACCCCCCACCCGTAGTTCACTGTGGTCCCGGACCGATCCGATCACAGGAGGGCGGCTCTCATGGGGGCTGGGCACGACCACGGACACGCGCACGGCGCGCCGGTCACGGGGACGGCCGCCGCGGCGTACCGCGGCCGGCTGCGGATCGCGCTGTCGATCACGCTCACCGTGATGGTGGTCGAGATCGTCGGCGGACTGCTCGCCGACTCGCTGGCGCTGATCGCCGACGCGGCCCACATGGCCACGGACGCGCTGGGACTGGGTATGGCCCTGCTCGCCATCCACTTCGCCAATCTGCCCCCGACCGAGAAGCGCACCTTCGGCTACGCCCGCGCCGAGATCCTCGCGGCGCTCGCCAACTGCCTGCTGCTGCTCGGCGTCGGCGGGTACGTGCTCTACGAGGCGATCCAGCGGTTCGTCACCCCGGCCGGCACCGAGGGCGGGCTGACCATCGTCTTCGGCGGAATCGGCCTGGTCGCGAACATGGTCTCGCTCACCCTGCTGATGCGCGGGCAGCGGGAGAGCCTGAATGTGCGGGGCGCCTTTCTGGAGGTGGCGGCGGACGCGCTGGGCTCGGTCGCGGTGCTGATCTCGGCGGTGGTGATCCTCACCACCGGCTGGCAGGCCGCCGACCCGATCGCCTCGCTGGTGATCGGCCTGATGATCGTGCCGCGCACCCTGAAGCTGCTGCGCGAGACGCTGGACGTGCTGCTGGAGTCGGCGCCCAAGGGCGTCGACATGGCGGAGGTGCGGGCCCACATACTGGCCTTGGACGGGGTGGAGGACGTGCACGATCTGCACGCCTGGACGATCACCTCGGGCATGCCGGTGCTGTCCGCGCACGTCGTCGTCCGCTCGGACGTACTGAACGCGATCGGCAACGAGAAGATGCTGCACGAGCTGCAGAGCTGCCTCGGCGACCACTTCGACGTGGAGCACTGCACCTTCCAGCTGGAGCCGAGCGGGCACGCCGAGCACGAGGCGCGGCTGTGCCACTGAGGCAGCGGCGCCCCTGAGCGGATGGGGAGGCGCACACCAGTGCGGGCGGTTCCTCGTCCGGTGCGCCGGGCACGCTCACCTATCGGGCTCCCTTCCCGGCGTGGCCCGTAACGGACATGCGGTTGTGCCGGGAAGTGCCGGGACTGCCGGGTTCGTACGGCAGACTTGAGACGCGACGAACGAGGCGAAGGATGGGTATGCCGATTTCACCTGCCACCGCGACGCACAGCGCGTCGAACGGCACCACGGACGCGATCCTGCTGGAACTGGTCGACGAGAACGGCGTCACCATCGGCACCGCGGAGAAGCTGGCGGCCCATCAGCCACCCGGGCAGCTGCACCGGGCGTTCTCGGTCTTCCTCTTCGACGAGCACGGCCGGCTGCTGCTCCAGCAGCGGGCGCCGGGCAAGTACCACTCCCCCGGTGTGTGGTCGAACACCTGCTGCGGCCATCCGTACCCCGGTGAGGCGCCCTTCGCGGCGGCGGCCCGGCGCACCCATGAGGAGCTGGGCGTCTCGCCGTCGCTGCTCGCGGAGGCCGGCACGGTCCGTTACCACCACCCGGACCCGGCCTCGGGCCTGGTGGAGCAGGAGTACAACCACCTGTTCGTGGGCCTGGTGCAGTCGCCGCTCGCCCCGGATGCGGAGGAGGTCGGCGCCACCGCGTTCGTGACCGCGGCCGAGCTGGCGGAGCGCCATGCCAAGGACCCGTTCTCCGCGTGGTTCATGACGGTCCTGGACGCCGCCCGTCCGGCGATCCGGGAGCTGACCGGACCGTCGGCGGGCTGGTAGGAGCCCCGGCCGGGATCCCGGCACTCACACCGGACGCGCGGGAGCGAGCGGCAGGACGGCCCAGATCACCTTGCCGCCCGTCGTCGTGTGCTCGACGTCGCACACCCCGCCCGCCTCCCGGGTGATCTCCCGCACCAGGAGCAGCCCGCGCCCGCCGGTCTGCGCGTGGTCGGTCTCCAGGGCGGTGGGGCGGTAGGGGTGGTCGTCCTCCACCGAGACCCGCACCCACTCGGCGCCCACGGCGATCTCCACGGCGAGCATCGGCGACAGCAGCGCCGCGTGCCGGACGGCGTTCGTGACCAGCTCCGACACGATCAGCAGCAGGCCCTGCGTCACGTCGTCGGAGACCGGTACGCCCTGACGCCGCAGCAGGTCCCGGACGGCGTGCCGGGCCTGAGGGACCGAGGCGTCGAGGGCGGGGGCGGTGAACCTCCAGACGCCCTCGTACGGCAGCGGATCGGGCGTCTTCTCCTCAAGGGGTGCCTCTGCGCCGCCTGCCATCGTCCGGTCGCCACCCTCGCGCTCGATTGTCACCACATGTCGAATGGTGACAACGAGCCCGGCGATGCCGACGAGCTGAACGCAAGTCAGCGATTATCGAGCGCATTTGACCGATGGCGTATGACATGGCCAGTTGTGGGACTACTCCTGCCCCACCGGTGCCGACTTGCGAACTATTCGGGTTGTACGGGTTTGTCGGCACCGTCCGGCCGGTCGGAGAGGCTCCCGGAGACCAGGCCGACGGTCCGGCGTCCGGCAGCAGCGTCCGGCCGAACTGCGGGCCGCGCACCCCCAGGCTGCCGACCAGCCGGAACAGAGCTCCGGTGAGGAAGAGCAGCGCGACGCACAGGGTGAGCGCGGCAACCTCCGCGTCCGGGGGCGGATGACCACCGCACCCGCGGCGAGGTTCAGTACGCCCAGGCGGCTAGCATCCCGCGCATGGAGCCCCAGCTGCTGCACCACGTCGCCGACTCCGTCGCCACCGTCGTCATCCACCACCCGGCCAAACGCAACGCCATGACCGCCGCGATGTGGGAGGCGCTGCCGCCGCTGCTGGAGACCCTGGCCGCCGATCCGGAGGTGCGCGCGCTGGTGCTCACCGGCGCGGGCGGCACCTTCTGCGCGGGCGCCGACATCTCCACCCTCCAGGGGTCGCCGGAGCGGGCACAGGCGCTGGCCGTGGCCGCCGAGGAGGCGCTGGCCGCGTTCCCGAAGCCGACGCTCGCGGCGATCCGGGGGCACTGCGTGGGCGGCGGGTCGCAGCTCGCGGCCGCCTGCGATCTGCGGTTCGCGGAGCAGGGCGCGCTGTTCGGGGTGACCCCGGCGAAGCTCGGCATCGTCTATCCGGCGTCCTCCACCCGGCGGCTGGTGTCGCTGGCGGGGCCCGCCACCGCCAAGTACCTGCTGTTCTCGGGCGAGCTGATCGAGGCGGAGCGGGCGCTGCGCACGGGGCTGGTGGACGAGGTGCTGCCGGAGGGCGAACTCGCCGAGCGGGTCGCCGAGTTCACCCGGACCCTCGCCGCGCGCTCGCAGCTGACGCAGGCGGCGGCCAAGGAGTTCGCGAACGGCCGGGCCGACCGGGACGGGCACTGGGCGGCGCGGGCGCGGGAGAGCGGCGACCCCGCGGAGGGCGTCGCCGCGTTCCTGGAGCGCCGCTCACCCCGCTTCACATGGACTACGTCAGGATGAACCGGCTCCTGGAGCGGAACTCCTCGACCAGGTGCGCCGGGGCCTTGTGCGGCGATCCGGCGTCGTAGGGCGGCTGCGGGTCGTACTCGGTGAGCAGCTGCACGGCCTGGGCGTGCTCGTCGCCCGCGATCCGGCCCAGCAGGGCGAGGCCCATGTCGATGCCGGAGGAGACCCCGGCGGCGGTGACGTACTTGCCGTCGAAGACGACCCGCTCACCGGTGGGCTCGGCGCCGAGGCCCCCGAGGAAGTCCAGGGCCAGCCAGTGGGAGGTGGCCCGGCGGCCCGTCAGCAGCCCGGCGGCGGCCAGCAGCAGGGAGCCGGTGCACACCGAGGTCGTCCAGGTGCTGGTCGCGTCGGCGGCCCGCAGCCAGTCCAGCAGGGCCCGGTTCTCCATCTGCGGGGTCTGCCCGGGGCCGCCCGGGACGACCACGATGTCCGGGCTCGGCACCTCGGCGAGGGTCTTGTCGGCGGTGAGCGCGAGGGTGCCGGTGTCGGTGCGGACCGGGCCGGTCCGCTCGGCGACGAACACGGTCTCGGCGTCGGGCAGGCGGCCGAGGGTCTCGTACGGTCCGACGGCGTCCAGGGCGGTGAAACGGTCGTAGAGGACGATGGCGATCTGCATCGGGGTCCCTTCGGTGGTGGACGGGGAAGCGGGCGCGGTCAGGGGGCGAGGGCCGGGCGGAACCGTCGGCGGTACTCCGCCGGGGACACTCCCAGCGCGCGGACGAAGGCCCGGCGCATCGCCTCGGGGGTGCCGTAGCCGCCGGCGCGGGAGATCTCCTCGACGCCGTCGGTGGTGTCCTCCAGCAGACGGCGGGCGTGTTCGAGGCGGACCCGGTCGACGTAGCGGCCGGGGGTCATGCCGGTCTCCGCGCGGAAGGCACGGGCGAAGTGGCGCGGGGAGAGCCGCGCGCGGGCGGCCAGCGCCTCCACGCTCAGATCGGCGGCCGGATGCTCGGAGATCCACTGCTGGACGTCGCGCAGCGGCTCGCGCCGGGCGGTCTGGGCGGCGAGCTGGGCGCTGAACTGGGCCTGGTTGCCCGGCCGGCGCAGGAAGACCACCAGGTGGCGGGCGACGGAGAGGGCGGTGTCCCGGCCCAGGTCCTCCTCGACCAGCGCGAGCGCCAGGTCGATGCCGGAGGTGACCCCGGCGGAGGTGGCGACATGGCCGTCGCGGACGTAGATCGGCTCGGGGTCCACCTCGACGGCCGGGTGGTTGCGGGCGAGGGTGTCGCAGTACGCCCAGTGGGTGGTGGCGCGACGCCCGTCCAGCAGGCCCGCGGCGGCGAGCAGCACCGCGCCCGTGCACACCGACACCAGCCGCTCGGCGCGCGGCCCGTGCCGGCGCAGCCACTCGACCAGCCGCGGATCCGGGTGCCGGGTGCCCCGCCCGCCGGGGACCACCAGGGTGTGCGGGTCGGCGGTGCCGGCGAGGGCCCGGTCGGGTACGAGGGTCAGCCCGCTGGAGGTGCGCACGGGGCCGCCGTCCACGGAGGCCGTACGGACACGGTAGGAGCCCGGAGTGTGCTGCTCGGCGCCCGTGAAGACCTCCAGGGGGCCGGTGACATCGAGACTCTGCACCTCGTCGAAGACCACGACGAGCACGGTTCGCTGCGGCATGCGTCGATTCTTCGGGGCCGGGACGGTGGCCGCAATGACGAGCAGCCCACCTTTCCTGCCATGCATGCCGGGGCTCCGGCGAGGTACCCGCAGGGTGCGCGAAAGTTCGAATCAATGCGAAACAGGGCGACGAAGGAGAGATCGACGTGTTCCGTGCCATCGCGGATGTCCTGCGGCAGATCGGCGGCGCCATCGCCACGGTCGTGACGCTGCCCTTCCGGGCGCTGGCCCGGCTCTTCGGCGGAGCCTCCGCCTCCGGCCGCCGGGCGTGACGGCCTGCCGCGCCCATGACCCGCCCTGATCCCCGGTTGTCGGTGCCACCTGCCACAATTGCCGCGCAACCCGAAGCGGAGAAGGCGGTACGGCATCGTGACGACACCGGGGTCCCTCGGAGCAGGGTCCATCGAAGGCAGGATCGCCGAGGAGCTCGGCGTACGGGAGCGGCAGGTGAAGGCTGCCGTGGAGCTGCTCGACGGCGGTTCGACGGTGCCCTTCATCGCGCGCTACCGCAAGGAAGCGACCGAGATGCTCGACGACGCGCAGCTGCGCACGATCGAGGAGCGGCTGCGCTATCTGCGGGAGCTGGAGGAACGGCGGACCGCGATCCTGGACTCGGTGCGCGAGCAGGGCAAGCTCACCGAGGAGCTGGAGGCCCGCATCCTGGGCGCCGAGACCAAGGCGCGCCTGGAGGACATCTATCTGCCGTTCAAGCCCAAGCGGCGCACCAAGGCGCAGATCGCCCGCGAGGCCGGTCTGGAGCCGCTGGCCGACGGGCTGCTCGGTGACCCCGCGGTCGAGCCGCTGGCCGCCGCCGCCGCGTTCGTCGACGCCGACAAGGGCGTCGCCGATCCGCAGGCCGCGCTGGACGGCGCACGCGCCATTCTCACCGAGCGGTTCTCGGAAGACGCCGACCTGATCGGCGAGCTGCGCGAGCGCATGTGGGTGCGCGGGCGGCTCGCGGCCAAGGTGCGGGAGGGCAAGGAGGAGGAGGGCGCCAAGTTCGCGGACTACTTCGACTTCGCCGAGCCCTTCACCGAGCTGCCCTCGCACCGGATCCTGGCGATGCTGCGCGGCGAGAAGGAGGAGGTCCTCGACCTCGTCCTGGAGCCGGAGGAACCGACCGACGGCCCCTCGTCGTACGAGGGGATCGTCGCCCACCGCTTCGGCATCGCCGACCGGGGCCGCCCCGGCGACAAGTGGCTGACGGACACGGTCCGCTGGGCCTGGCGCACCCGCCTCCTCGTCCACCTCGGCATCGATCTGCGGCTGCGGCTGCGCACGGCCGCGGAGGACGAGGCCGTCAGGGTGTTCGCGGCGAACCTGCGGGACCTGCTGCTGGCCGCCCCGGCGGGCACCCGCGCGACGCTGGGCCTCGACCCCGGCTTCCGTACGGGCGTGAAGGTGGCCGTGGTCGACGCGACCGGCAAGGTCGTCGCCACGGACGTGATCCACCCGCACGTCCCGGCCAACAGGTGGGACGAGGCGATCGCCAGGCTGGCCCGGCTGGCGAAGGAGCACGCGGTCGAACTGATCGCCATCGGCAACGGCACCGCGTCCCGGGAGACCGACAAGCTCGCCGGGGAACTCATCGCCAAGCACCCCGAGTTGAAGCTCACCAAGGTGGTGGTGTCCGAGGCGGGGGCGTCGGTGTACTCGGCGTCGGCGTTCGCCTCGCAGGAACTGCCCGACATGGACGTGTCGCTGCGCGGCGCCGTGTCCATCGCGCGCCGCCTCCAGGACCCGCTGGCCGAGCTGGTGAAGATCGACCCGAAGTCGATCGGCGTCGGGCAGTACCAGCACGACCTGTCCGAGGTGAAGCTCTCGCGCTCGCTCGACGCGGTGGTCGAGGACTGTGTGAACGGCGTCGGCGTGGACGTGAACACCGCCTCCGCGCCGCTGCTCGCGCGGGTCTCCGGCATCTCCTCCGGGCTGGCCGAGAACATCGTGGCGCACCGCGACGCCAACGGCCCCTTCACCTCCCGCGCGCAGCTGAAGAAGGTGCCGCGGCTCGGCCCGAAGGCGTACGAGCAGTGTGCGGGCTTCCTGCGGATCCGCGGCGGCGACGACCCGCTGGACGCCTCCAGCGTGCACCCCGAGGCGTACCCCGTGGTGCGGCGCATGGTGAAGACCACCGGCCAGGAGGTGGCCGCGCTGATCGGCAACACCGGTGTGCTGCGCTCGCTCAGGCCCCAGGACTTCGTGGACGAGACGTTCGGTCTGCCCACCGTGACCGACATCCTGAAGGAGCTGGAGAAGCCGGGCCGCGACCCGCGGCCGGCGTTCAGGACGGCCTCCTTCAAGGAGGGCGTGGAGAAGATCTCCGACCTGGAGCCGGGCATGGTCCTGGAAGGCGTGGTCACCAACGTGGCCGCGTTCGGCGCGTTCGTCGACGTCGGTGTCCACCAGGACGGGCTGGTCCACGTGTCCGCGATGTCGAAGACGTTCGTCAAGGACCCGCGCGACGTGGTGAAGCCGGGCGACATCGTCAAGGTGAAGGTGCTCGACGTCGACATCCCGCGCAAGCGGATCTCGCTGACGCTGCGCCTGGACGACGAGGCCGCCCCGCAGGGCGGGCAGCCGGCCGGCGAGCGCCGTCAGCAGCGCGGCGGACGGCCGCCGCAGCAGCGGCAGGGCGGTCGCGCGGGCGGCGGGGGCGGCGGTCGCCAGGCCCCGGCGCCGGCCAACGGCGCGATGGCGG
>NZ_DASQNH010000016.1:0-132101 GCF_035645055.1 Streptomyces sp.
TCCCCGTCTTCATGCAGTTCCCCGCCCCCCCCTCCGAAACCACGGAGGTCACGTTCCAACTCCCCACCTTCGCCAGCGCTCCCCTCTCGATCTCCGGGTGAGGCCCCCATGACCTCACGACTCACCGCAACCCTCACCACCACCGTCCTCCTCACCACCACCCTCTACACCGCCACGACGGCCCACGCCGACGACAGCCCCAGCGTTCCCCCCGGTACGGAGGCCACCGCCGTCGCGCCGGTCGAGCTGGACGTCAACGACCCGGATCTGAAGCTGCCGGAAGGCGCCACGCTGGCCGAGCCGAAGGTGCTCGACATCAAGCAGGTCGTGGAGGACGAGAGCGGCGAGGAGCGCCGGGAGGACACGAACGCGGACGTGAAGTTCGCCCTCCAGGCGGAGGTGCTGTTCCCCAAGGACAGCGCCAGGCTCAGCGCGCAGGCGAAGGCACGGATCGGGACGATCGCGCAGGAGATCAAGGCGCAGAACGCGACACGGATCCGGGTGTTCGGCTTCACGGACGACCTCGGCTCCTCGGCCCACGGCGACGTCCTGTCGAAGCGGCGGGCGAACGCCGTCCACGAGATCCTGGACGCGGAGCTGAACGACCCCGGTGTCACCTTCGAGGTCCGCGGATACGGCGAGGACTACCCGATCGCCTCGAACTCCTCGGAGGAGGGCCGCAAGAAGAACCGCAGGGTGGAGGTGTCGTTCCCGCGGGGGGAGAGCTGACCCGCGGCCGGCAGGGCAGTCGTCAGTCCGTACGCACGGAGACCACAGAGACCCGCGTCCCCGCCCCCATCCCCCACCCCGCCATCGCCCCCGCCCCCGCCTCCACCACATGCCGAGCCCGCAGCCGGGGCAGTCCGAGCCGGCCCGGGCGCATCGTGCGCACGGCGATGACCTGGAGCCTCCGGTCCAGGTAGGCCACGTCGATGGGGACGCGCATGCCGAAGGTGTGGATGCTGCCGGCGGGGGAGAGGAGGAGCGCGCCCTCGACCGTGTCCCGCCCCAGCAGGCCCTTGGTGCGGGCCCGGTAGGACGTCGCGATCTCCAGGGGGACGCGCGTCTCACCCCCGGCCCCGTGCACCACCAGCGTCCCCCGCCCGTCACGCCACCGCCGCCCCATCGCGGCCACCTCCCGTATCGGCACGTTCCGGTGGACCAGACTGTCACCATGCGCAGGATCCTGTTTCAGATGTCGGTGTCCCTGGACGGGTACATGGAGGGTCCCGGCCGCGATATCAGCTGGCACCGCGTCGACGACGAGCTGCACCGCCATATGAACGACACCCTCCGCGACATGGGCGGCTTCCTGAGCGGGCGGGTCGTGTACGAGCTGATGGCCGGGTTCTGGCCGACGGCCGATCAGGACCCCGGCGTCGGCGCGACCATGGCGGAGTTCGCCGGGATCTGGCGGGACATGCCGAAGATCGTGTACTCGCGCACGCTGCGGGAGGCGGACGTCGGGTGGAACACGTCGGTCGTACGGGAGGTGGTGCCGGAGGAGGTCCGCGCGCTGAAGGCCCGGCCCGGCGGCGATCTGGTGCTCAGCGGGGCGCGGATCGCGGAGGCGTTCCTCCGGCACGGGCTGGTCGACGAGTTCCGGGTCTACGTCCATCCGGTTCTCGTCGGGCGCGGTACGCCCATGTTCCCCGAGGCCTCCACGATGACCGACCTGCGGCTCCTGGAGAGCCGTACCTTCGGCAACGGGGTGGTCCTGCTCCGGCACGAAGTGCGGTGAACGGCCGACGGCCACCCGGGTAGTCGGATAAACCGGTTGTCCCCTGAACCCGCTGCGCCGTTAGGTGGTCCCATGACTGGTCTCGGCGCTGTGTTCCGTCCGCAACTTCCGCCCGAGCGACTGCGCGCCCTCGCGCGTCTCGCCGACGACACCGGGCTCGACGAGTTGTGGCTGTGGGAGGACTGTTTCCTGGAGGGCGGGATCTCCACGGCCGCCGCCGCGCTCGCCTGGACCGAGCGAGTGAGGGTGGGGGTGGGTCTCCTGCCCGTGCCGTTGCGCAATGTGGCGATCACGGCGATGGAGGCGGCGTCCCTGCACCGCATGTTCCCGGGCCGCGCGGTGGTGGGCGTGGGGCACGGGGTGCAGGACTGGATGGGGCAGGTCGGGGCGCGGGCCGAGTCGCCGGTGACGTTGCTGCGGGAGTATCTGGCAGCGCTGCGGGCCCTGCTGCGCGGGGAGCGGGTCAGCACCGAGGGCCGGTATGTGCGGCTGGACGACGTGGCCCTGGACTGGCCGCCTTTCGAGCCGGTGGAGGTGCTGGCCGGGGTCACCGGTCCGCGCTCGCTGCGGCTGTCGGGGGAGGCCGCCGACGGGACGATTCTCACCGCGGCCACGCCTCCGGACGGCGTACGCCGGGCGCGGCGGCTCATCGACGAGGGGCGGGCCTCGGCGGGGCGGAACGAGCCGCACCGGATCGTCGTCTATCTGCTGACCGCCACAGGTCCCGACGCCTCCGCCCGGCTGCGGGCCGAGCTGGCCGCCGAGGGTCTCGCGGACGTGCCCGAGCTGGGGGTCGCGGGTGACGCGGCGGATGTCGCGAAGGCCGTCGGGCGGCTCGTCGAGGCCGGTGCCGGCACGGTCGTCCTGCAACCGACCGCCGATGAGCCCGACCCGGAGGGGTTCGTACGGTTCGCGGCGGAGCGGGTACGGCCGCTCGTACCCTGAGACGCCTGGAGACGCCCGAAAGCGCACGCGCAACAGAATCGAGACGAGCACCCATGGAACGCCGGCACACGCCCTCCTTCGAGGAACTGATCGCCGAGGGTGCCTCGGTGCCCACCGAGGGCTGGGACTTCTCCTGGTTCGAGGGGCGGGCCACCGAGGCGCGGCCCTCGTGGCGGTACGCCGAATCGCTGGCCGGGCGGCTGGGCGCGGCGAGTGCCGTCCTGGACATCCAGACCGGGGGCGGGGAGGTCCTGGACTTCGCGCTGGGCCGGGCGGCGACCGCCCCCGCGCTCACCGTGGCCACCGAGGGCTGGCCGCCGAACGTCGCCAAGGCCACGGAGCTGCTGCGCCCGCGCGGTGTCGCGGTCGTGGCGGCGCCGCAGGACGCGCCGCTGCCGTTCGCCGACGGCGGCTTCGACCTGGTCGTCAGCCGGCATCCCGTGGTGCCGCACTGGGGCGAGATCGCCCGGGTGCTCCGGCCCGGCGGCGCGTACTTCGCCCAGCACGTCGGACCGAGCAGCGTCTTCGAACTCGTCGAGTACTTCCTGGGGCCCCAGCCGGAGGAGGTCCGCCGGGGCCGGGACCCGGAGCGGGAGCGGGCGGACGCCGAGGCGGCGGGCCTGGAGGTCGTGGAGCTGCGGGCGGAGCGGCTGCGGATGGAGTTCCACGACATCGCCGCCGTCGTCCACTTCCTGCGCAAGGTGGTGTGGATGGTGCCGGGCTTCACCGTGGAGGCGTACGAGCCGCAACTGCGGGCGCTGCACGAGCGCATCGGAAGCGAGGGGCCGTTCGTCGCCCACAGCACCCGGCATCTGTTCGACGCGCGGAAGCCGTGGTGAGCGGTGCCAACGAGCCCTCGCGGGGCGCCCGTTGGCGGATGGGAGCTTGCGACTGGATACCGGTGTCATCGCGAGGCCGGTGCCACCCGGAGCGGGGTTCAGGCGTCGCGTGTTTCCACATCGTTATCGCCGCCGACTCGCCTCCCGGGCACTGGCTCGCGTAAGTTCAGACCAAGCGAATTCGCGCGAGCAAAGCTGCGCGGTGGCACCGCGCAGTGGAGGGGGCTGCGCGGCGCACTCCGCCCCTTGCCCGGCGCGCCCAAGGCCGCTGCCGGCGGCCGTCAAGCGGGCGCCGACGCGCCGGGGTCGCCCGCGCGGGGGACCCCGGCCGCCCCCGGGCAGGCCCGCAGCCCCCTGTGAATCGGCCCGGAAGCCCCGGTGGAGCCGCACTTTCCAGGGTCGGCGTGCCGTTGCCGGGCGACTTCGGAGAGTAGTTGTGGCGCGCCGATGTGCGCAGCGGCCCTTACGAAGGGTTATGGTGGAAACCCCCCCTCGGGCCGGTCCGTCTCCCCCCCACGGACCGGCCCGTTTCTCTGTCCCGGGCAGGCCCCCGGCTCTCTTGCCCCGGGCGGGCCCGGGCCCAGGAACGGCGCTGCGCCGCCGCGGGGGTAGGCTTCGCCCCGGGGGACCGCCATACGGACAGGGACGCACCCGAACCCGCTCTCGGACCAGCCGCCGTCGGCGCGCCGTGCCCGTCCCCTGTCCGATCCGCACCGGAGGGGCTGACAATCACGTGAACCTGCGCGACAAGCTGCGCGGCCTGCTGGTCAGGCTCTACGCACGCCGGGTGGAAGGCCACCTGGACCACGCTCAGGTGCCCAAGCACATCGGCGTGATCATGGACGGCAACCGCCGCTGGGCCAAGGCCGCGGGCTCCAGTACCGTGCACGGCCACCGGGCCGGGGCCGAGAAGATCGAGGAGTTCCTCGGCTGGTGCACCGAGACGGATGTCGAGGTCGTCACCCTCTGGCTGCTGTCCACGGACAACTTCGACCGGCCGCAGGAGGAGCTGGGCCCGCTCCTCGGCATCATCGAGGACGTCGTGCGCACCCTCGCCGCCGACGGCCGCTGGCGGGTGCACCACGTGGGCACGATGGATCTGCTGCCGGCGGGCATGCAGGCCACTCTGAAGGAGGCCGAGGAGGCCACCGCCCACGTCGACGGGATACTGGTCAACGTCGCCATCGGCTACGGCGGCCGGCAGGAGATCGCCGACGCGGTGCGCTCGATGCTGCACGAGGCGGCCGGGAAGGGCACCTCCGTCCAGGAACTGGCCGAAGCCGTCGACATCGACATGATCGGCCGGCACCTCTACACGGGTGACCAGCCGGACCCCGACCTGGTGATCCGCACCAGCGGCGAACAGCGGCTGTCCGGATTCATGCTCTGGCAGACCGCCCATTCGGAGTACTACTTCTGCGACGTCTTCTGGCCGGCCTTCCGCAAGGTCGACTTCCTGCGTGCCCTGCGTGACTACGCGGCACGCCACCGCCGTTACGGCGGCTGACCCACACCCGCCCCCTGAGCGGGCGTACGTGTAGCCCTTTCGGCGTAGGGCAAACGGCGGCAAGACGGCGCATGTCACGTGGAGTTCACCGGCGCGCCGTCATATGCCGTGGCATGGCATCGCTTGTTCGAGGGCATAGACCAGACAGGTCGACACCCGAACCACGGGTGTCGGATCTTAGCGGGCGGCACGGGGCCGTCCGCCCGGGAGGCCCTTTGCACCAGCCCGATCGTGCGCCCACGGCGCGGACGAAGCGGCGGAGGGCCGGTTTTCGGCCCGTGCAGGGCGGCCGTCGACCGGCCGGAATTTCCCGCCCTCCCGGCCCTGCTTCCACTCCGTCGCTCCCCGACCTCATCCGAGGGGGTACGTCCTTCCGTGGTGACCAGCGCACAGCGCCACAAGCCAGACCGGCGCACCTATGTTCTCGACACCAGCGTCCTGCTGTCCGACCCGAACGCTCTGAGCCGCTTCGACGAGCACGAGGTCGTGCTCCCCATCGTCGTGGTCACGGAGCTGGAGGCCAAGCGGCACCATCCCGAACTCGGCTACTTCGCCCGGCAGGCCCTGCGCCTGCTCGACGACTACCGGGTGCGGTACGGCCGTCTCGACGCCCCCATCCCGATCGGGGAACTGGGCGGAACCGTCCGTGTCGAGCTCAACCACTCGGACCCCAGCGTGCTGCCCACCGGCTACCGCCTGGGGGACAACGACTCCCGCATCCTCGCGGTCGCCCGCAACCTGCAGGCCGAGGGGTTCGACGTCACCGTCGTCTCGAAGGACCTGCCGCTCAGGATCAAGGCCTCCTCCGTGGGGCTCCTGGCCGAGGAGTACCGCGCGGAGCTCGCGATCACGGATTCCTCCGGCTGGACCGGGATGTCCGAGCTGACGCTGCCCGCCGAACAGGTGGACATCCTCTTCGAGGAAGGGCACATCCACGTTCCCGAGGCGGCGGAGCTGCCCGTCCACACGGGCCTGACCATCCACTCCGAGCGCGGCCGGGCACTCGGCCGGGTGACCCCGGAGGGGAACGTCCGGCTGGTGCGCGGCGACCGGGAGGCGTTCGGCATCAAGGGGCGCAGCGCCGAGCAGCGCATCGCGCTGGATCTGCTGCTCGACCCGGACGTCGGGATCGTGTCGATGGGCGGCCGGGCCGGCACCGGAAAGTCGGCGCTGGCGCTGTGCGCGGGGCTGGAGGCGGTGCTGGAGCGCCGTCAGCACGAGAAGGTGATGGTCTTCCGTCCGCTGTACGCGGTCGGCGGGCAGGAGCTGGGCTATCTGCCCGGCACCGAGGCGGAGAAGATGAGCCCGTGGGCGCAGGCCGTCTTCGACACCCTCTCCGCGGTCACCAGCCGTGAGGTCATCGAGGAGGTCACCGCGCGCGGCATGCTGGAGGTGCTGCCGCTCACCCACATCCGCGGCCGGTCGCTGCACGACGCGTTCGTGATCGTGGACGAGGCGCAGTCGCTGGAGCGGAACGTCCTGCTGACCGTTCTGTCCCGGATCGGCGCCAATTCGCGGGTAGTTCTGACCCATGACGTGGCGCAACGGGACAACTTGCGGGTCGGGCGCTACGACGGTGTCGTCGCCGTCGTGGAGAAGCTGAAGGGGCATCCGCTGTTCGCGCATGTCACCCTGACCCGATCCGAGAGGTCCCAGATCGCGGCGCTTGTGACCGAAATGCTGGAGGACGGGCAGATCTGAGCCGCTTCTGATCCTCTGATCGACTCGCCCCGCCTCGGGGCGGTTGCAGGTGAGTTGGCGCCGTCCGGAAAGGCCAAGAGCCTAGCCGGGCGGCGCCCTCGCTTGTACGGGAACGAGGAAATCGCCGGGCGCAAACGGGATGTGAGCTTTCACACGCAACTCGGAATTGCCTAGCGGCGTCGCCGTGCGGCAGAGTCTCACTCCTGTCAGGCCCCGCATACGACACACCTGTACCCCCAGGGGTATCCCCACACTTCCGTGGGGGAGGTACGGCACCACTTGAAGGCCCCGTCAACTGCATAACGACCGTCGTATGCCGCCCGTGCACCACGCGGCGCTCCCCGCGAGGGAGTTGCCCACCGGGCCCGCGCCTCCCGTGACCCCGCAGTTGGGGAGGCCAGTGTCAGGGGCACGATTGCGTCCGCCAGGGTCACCGAAGCGGGCGATGCTGGAAGGAAACCGTGTGAGCCGGATTTCGGTCCGGGGATTCGCAGTGGCCTCGGCCACCGCGGTCACCGCAGTCGGAAGCGTCGTCGGCGTTGCCTCGGGCAGCACCGCGCAGAACAACGACGCCGAGGCGGCGGCAACCGACCTGACGCTCCTCGCGGACATCCCCGCGGGCCAGCAGGCCGAGGTGCAGACCGCGTCCCTGACGCAACAGGCCGACGTCCAGGCCATCGCCGCGGACGCGACCGCGAAGAAGGACGCCGAGGAAGCGGCCCGCAAGAAGGCCGCCGAGACCGCGATCGCGAAGAAGGAGCAGGCCGAGAAGGCCGCGAAGGCCGCCCAGGAGGCCAAGGAGCGCCAGGAGGCCGAGGAGAAGGCCAGCCGCGACGCCGCCCGGGCCGACGCCTCGACCTTCGCCGTCCAGAGCTCGTACTCCATCGCGCAGATCCAGTCGATGGCCGCGCAGATGGTGCCGGGCGACCAGTTCCAGTGCTTCAGCAACATCGTGGACCACGAGTCCGACTGGAACTACCGCGCCGTGAACCCCTCCTCCGGTGCCTACGGTCTCTTCCAGGCGCTGCCCGGGACCAAGATGGCGTCCGCCGGCGCCGACTGGCAGACCAACCCGGCCACCCAGATCAAGTGGGGCCTGAACTACATGAACGAGCGCTACGGCAGCCCCTGCGGCGCCTGGTCGTTCTGGCAGGCCAACCACTGGTACTAGGCCGCGAACGCCCGCGGACCGTACTCCGCTCGACTACGTGAAGCCCCTCGCCGTTCTACGGTGAGGGGCTTTCGCCATGTACGGTCTGACGGGACGACTCCAGGGGGGAGTGGTGGGGACCGACGGGGGAGAGGGACGGAACATGTCGCGAGTGCCAGGGTGGCTCGGCCGGCTGGGCGCCGGCCTGAACCGTATGGGCAGGCAGTGGGAGGAACGCCGCGCCGAGGCGGAGCGGGAGCACGCGGACGCCGAGTACGACGCGGCCGGCGCGCCCGGATACGTGCCGCCGCCTCCCGGGTACGCCCCGGCCGTCGCGCCCCGCCCCGACCCGGCGCACGCCGTGCCGTGGGGGGTCCGGGTCGCCGCCGAGGCCGGCTGGCGGCTGCTGGTGCTGGCCGGCACCCTCTGGGTGCTGATGCGGGTCATCAGCGCCGTCCAGCTGGTGGTGCTGGCGTTCGTCGCCGCGCTGCTGATGACGGCGCTGCTCCAGCCGACGGTGGGGCGGCTGCGGCGGCTGGGGGTGCCGCGCGGGCTCGCGACCGCGCTGACCGCGCTCCTCGGGTTCGTGGTGATGGGCCTGGTCGGCTGGTTCGTGAGCTGGCAGGTCATGGAGAACATCGACAACCTCTCCGACCAGGTCCAGGACGGCATCGACGAACTGCGCCGCTGGCTGCTGGACAGCCCCTTCCACGTCACCGACAAGCAGATCAACGACATCGCGGAGAACCTGCGCGAGGCGATCGGCGCCAACACCGACCAGATCACCTCGGCGGGTCTGGAAGGCGTGACGGTCGTCGTCGAGACGCTGACCGGCATCCTGCTCGCCGTCTTCTCCACGCTCTTCCTGCTCTACGACGGCCGGCGCATCTGGGAGTGGACGCTGAAGCTGGTCCCGGCCGCCGCCCGGCCGGGGGTCGCGGGCGCGGGGCCGCGGGCCTGGCGGACGCTGACCGCGTACGTGCGCGGCACGGTGATAGTGGCCCTGATCGACGCGATCTTCATCGGCCTCGGCATCTACTTCCTCGATGTGCCCATGGCCGTGCCGCTGGCGGTCTTCATCTTCCTGTTCGCCTTCATCCCGCTGGTCGGCGCCGTGATGTCCGGGGCGCTGGCGGTGGTCGTGGCGCTGGTCACCCAGGGGGTGTTCACCGCGGTGATGACGCTGGCCGTGGTGCTCGCCGTGCAGCAGATCGAGGGGCACATCCTCCAGCCGTTCATCCTGGGCCGGGCGGTGCGGGTGCATCCGCTCGCCGTGGTGCTGTCCGTCGCGACGGGCGGCATGGTGGCCGGGATCGGCGGTGCGGTGGTCGCCGTACCCCTGGTGGCGGTGACGAACACGGTCGTCGGGTATCTGCGGACGTACTCGCAGGAGGCCGCGCTCAGGCACTCGCCGGCGCCGCACGGCGCCACGTCGACGGACGTGTCCCCGGCCGAGCCGCCGGTGGACCCGGCCGGCTGAGCACGACGAAGGCCCGGCCGGCCGAAGCGCGACGAAGGCCCCGTCCACCGCTGGGTGGACGGGGCCTTGCCGGTGTGCTCAGCGGATCACTCGGCGAGGACCGCCTCGGCGTCGAGGGTGACGCCGACCGCCTGCACCACGGAGGCGATCTTGAACGCCTCCTGGATCACGTCGCGGTCGAGGCCCGCCTTGCGCAGCACCTGCTCGTGCGAGTCCAGGCACATGCCGCAGCCGTTGATGGCGGACACGGCGAAGGACCACAGCTCGAAGTCGACCTTGTCGACACCGGGGTTGCCGATGACGTTCATCCGCAGGCCGGCGCGCAGGGTGCCGTACTCGTGGTCGGACAGCAGGTGGCGGGTGCGGTAGAAGACGTTGTTCATCGCCATGATGGCCGCCGCGGACTTGGCCGCGGTGTAGGCCTCCGGCGTGAGGTTCGCCTTCGCCTCCGGCTCCAGCTCACGCAGCACGATCGGGGAGCGCGAGGCGATGGCGGTCGCCAGCACGGTGCCCCAGAGCTGCTGGGCGGGCAGGTCGGAGTTGCCGATGACCGAGCCCAGGTTGAGCTTCAGGTCCTTGGCGTAGTCCGGTATGCGGGACTTCAGGGAGTCGAGCGACATGGGTCACTCACCGGCCAGCAGCGCGACCGGGTCCAGGGTCTCGTCGCCCTTGCTCCAGTTGCAGGGGCACAGCTCGTCCGTCTGCAGGGCGTCGAGGACCCGCAGGACCTCCTTGGGGTTACGGCCGACGGAGCCGGCGGTCACCATGGTGAACTGGATCTCATTGTTCTGGTCCACGATGAAGACCGCGCGCTTGGCGAAGCCGTCCTCGTCCTCGATGCCCAGCTCGCGCATCAGCTCGTGCTTGGAGTCGGCCATCATCGGGAACGGCAGGTCGCGCAGGTCCTCGTGGTCCTTGCGCCAGGCGTGGTGGACGAACTCGGAGTCGCCGGAGAAGCCGAGGACCTGGGCGTCACGGTCGGCGAACTCGTCGTTCAGCTTGCCGAAGGCCGCGATCTCGGTCGGGCACACGAAGGTGAAGTCCTTGGGCCAAGCGAAGATCACCTTCCACTTGCCCTCGTAGGTCTTGTGGTTGATCTTCTCGAACTCCTTGCCCTTCTCCAGCGAGACGCAGGCGGTCAGTTCGAACTCGGGGAACTTGTCACCGACAGTGAGCACTAGCTCTCCTTGCAGCGCAGCGAAGAAACACCCGCTTTTGACAGGTGTTTCCCATGGGTTGGACGTGGCTGATGGTGGCACAGCGCGCATTGATTAGTGAAATAGCTACACTAGGTCGTGTTGATCGGAGGTAGTTATCAGTGACTGTCAGTAATGTGGGCCATCCCGGCAAGCGACGCCAGCCCAGTCTCGCCCAGCTCCGGGCCTTCGCCGCCGTCGCCGAGCATCTGCACTTCCGGGACGCCGCCGCGGCGATCGGCATGAGCCAGCCCGCCCTCTCCGGCGCCGTCTCCGCGCTGGAGGAGGTGCTGGGGGTGACCCTCCTCGAGCGTACGACCCGCAAGGTGCTGCTCTCGCCCGCCGGTGAGCGGCTGGCCGTCCGGGCCAAGGCGGTGCTGGCGGAGGTGGGCGCGCTGATGGAGGAGGCCGAGGCGGTGCGTGCGCCCTTCACCGGGGCGCTGCGGCTCGGGGTGATCCCGACGGTCGCGCCCTACCTGCTGCCGACCGTGCTGCGGCTGGTGCACGAGCGCTACCCCGACCTCGACCTCCAGGTCCACGAGGAGCAGACCGCCAACCTCCTCGACGGCCTCACCACCGGCCGCCTCGACCTGCTGCTGCTCGCGGTCCCGCTGGGCGTGCCGGGGGTGGTGGAACTGCCGCTGTTCGACGAGGACTTCGTCCTCGTCACCCCCCTCGACCACGGGCTCGGCGGACGCGAGGGCATCCCCCGCGAGGCGCTGAAGGAACTGAACCTGCTGCTCCTCGACGAGGGGCACTGCCTGCGCGACCAGGCCCTGGACATCTGCCGCGAGGCCGGCCGCGAGGACGCCCCCGTGACCACCACGGCCGCCGGCCTGTCCACGCTCGTCCAGCTGGTCGCCGGCGGCCTCGGCTGCACCCTGCTGCCGCGCACCGCCCTCAAGGTCGAGACCAGCCGCAGCAACCAGCTCCTCACCGGCTACTTCGCCGATCCCGCCCCGACCCGCCGGATCGCGCTGGCGATGCGGGCGGGGGCGGCGCGGGAGGCGGAGTACACGGAGCTGGCGGCCGCGCTGCGGGGGGCACTGCGACCGCTGCCCGTGCGGGTGCTGGAGGGCCAGGACTGAGCGGGGCCCGCCCGCCGTGCCCCGGCGGGCCCACGGCGGACCGGCCCCTCGGTCCTACTCCGTGCGAAGCCCGTCCGGGCGCATCAGACGGAGCAGGGGCGGCAGGCTGAGCAGGGTGACGGCGAGGACCACGGCCGCGCCCATGCCGGTCATCGCCAGCACGCTCGTCCAGTCCACGCGGACCGCGGTGTTCGTCATCTTCAGCAGCACCGTGCCCAGCGTCAGCCCCACCGCGCAGGCCAGCGCGAGGCCGAGCGCGATCGGGACCGCCGTCTGCCACAGCACCGACAGGCTCAGGGTGCGGCGCCGGGTGCCGAAGGCGACCAGCGACGACAGCAGTTTGCGGCGTTCGCGCAGCTGCTCCAGCTGGGAGACGAGCAGGCTCGCCCCGATCAGCAACAGGACACAGGTGGCGCCGACGAACAGGCCGGTGCGGATGGCGGTGAACCGGTTGCTCTGCTGGCTGGCCACCCAGGTCATCGGCTCGACGAACGGGTCGATGTCCGCGGCGGTGTTGCGCACGTACTCGCGGGCGTCCGGCACGGACTCGTCCAGCCGCACATAGAGCTGGCCGGGCACGGCCGTCGCCGCCTCGCGGGGCAGGGCGCTCGGGGTGAGCAGGATGCCGCCGCGCCGGGTACCGGTGGGGTCCGGGATCGAGCGGGCCCGCTTGATGTCCTTCGGCACGGGCCAGGCGACCGGCTTCGACTCGTCACCCGCCGGTGCGGGGTCGAAGTAGAGCGTGTTGCCCGGCCGGGCCAGCGCGGGCCCCTCGGTGTCGTAGTCGCCGCCCTCCAGGACGAACACGTCGCCGTCCCGGCAGGAGGGCAGCGCGGCCAGCTCCCGCAGGGATCCGCAGTCGCCGACGGCGACCTGTGTGAACCGGTCCGGGTCGGTGGGCCGGTTGTCGAACACGCCCTCGGAGAAGCCGTGGACCTGCCGTACTCCCTCGGTCGCCTCCAAGCGGGCGCGGGCCGCGTCGAGTGAGAGGCCCGCCGGGACGCCGACCTGCATCTGGGCGCGGCTGAGGTCCTTGCCGGTGCTCTCCGTGTAGTCGTCCTCGACGCCCGCGAACAGCATCTGGAGCGCTATCGCCCCGGCCACCGCCACGGCGATGCCGTTGACCATGCGGGCCGCGGAGCCGCTGCTCAGCTGGAGCCGGCGTACGGCGAGCTGCCAGGAGACCGCGCCCGCGCCGAGCCGGGCGACGACCGCCTCGACGATCCACGGCAGCAACGCGGTCACACCGACGAGGAGCAGCAGCACGCTGCCGGTGACGAGGTACTGGTTGAACTCGCCCTCGTTCCGGCCGTTGCCGATCATCGGGGAGAGCATCGCGAGGCCCGCGAGCGGCAGCAGCAGGCGCCACCACAGCCGGCGCCGCGCGGGCCGCGAGGCGCGCACCACACCGAGGGGTTCGATCACCACTCCGCGCAGCGCGACCTGGGTGACCAGCACGGCGGCGACCGGCACCGCCACGGCGACGAGCAGCGCCAGCAGCGGCGAGGGGTTGAGATAGCTCGGGAACGCGCTGAACCGGAACACCTCCACCGACCCCGCCCACTGGCGGCCGATCAGGAAGAACCCGGTGCCGAAGACCAGTCCGAGCAGCGCCCCGGCCATCGCCTCGCCCGCGGCCACCCGCCGGGTCATCCGGCTGTCGGAGCCGACCAGCCGCAACGCCGCGAGGCGCCGGTCGCGGCGCTCGCCGCCGAACCGCACGGCCGTGGCGACGAAGACACCGACCGGCATCAGCAGCACCACGAAGACGACCAGGACCAGCAGGAGCAGCACCGGGTCCATCCGCTCCGACGACGGCAGCGGATCACCGAACCGCTCGAGCCGGGAGACCCCGTCGTCGAGCCGGGCGGCAAGCCCTTCCCCGCCCCGGTAGAAGGAGAGTTCCTGCGAGCCGACCAGCCCGCTCTCCCCGATGGTGCCGACGATCCGCTGCGGCAGCCGGTCGCGCAGCAGCTTCCCCTCGTCCGACTCCAGCAGCCGCTTCAGCGCCGGGGAGACCACCATCTCGTCCACGCCGGGGAGCTTGTCGAGGCCGGGCGGTACGGGAGCGTGCGGCCCCTCGGGCTCCAGCACCCGCCCGCGTACGTCCAGCTCGCGGAAGGTCGTACCGACGTCGGCGATCAGGAGGGTGTCGTCGCCCTTCTTCGGCTCCGTCTGGTTGAAGAGGAGGTCCGAGCGGGCGCTCTCCCGGTCGTGCCGCACCGCCAGCGCGTTCGGGATCGCGGTCGTGAGCAGCAGCAACGCCACCCCGAGCCCGACGCCGACGGCGGTCAGCAGGGTGCGGATCCACCCCTCCCGCCCGCCGGCGAACGCGAACCGGAACCCCAGGCCCAGGTCCCTGGACCACTGACGCACGCTCATACGGCGCGCTCCATGTCCCGTGACCTGCCGTCCCGTACGACGATCTCGCGGTCGGAGTAGGCGGCGACCCGCGCCTCGTGCGTGACGAGGACGACGGCCGCGTTGGTGGACCGGGCCGCGTCCGTGAGCAGCTCCATCACGCGCTCGCCGTTGAGCGAGTCGAGCGCGCCGGTCGGCTCGTCGGCGAACAGCACCCGGGGGCTGGTGACCAGCGCCCGCGCCACGGCGACCCGCTGGCCCTGGCCGCCGGAGACCTCACCGGGCCGCTTGCCCGCGATGTCGTCGACCTCCAGGCGGGACATCCACTCGCGGGCCGCGCGCTCGGCGGCCTTGCGGGGCGCGCCGTTCAGCCGCAGCGGCAGTGCCACGTTCTCGACACAGCTCAGCTCCGGCACCAGCTGCCCGAACTGGAAGACGAACCCGAACTCGCTGCGCCGCAGCGCGCTGCGTTCGGCGTCGCTCATGGTCGCCATCTCGCGTCCGGCGTAGACGATCGACCCGGCGTCGGGGGTGACGATGCCGGCGAGGCAGTGCAGCAGTGTCGACTTGCCGGACCCGGAGGGGCCCATGACGGCGACGACCTCGCCCGGGTGGATGGAGAACGCGGCGCCGTCGAGCGCCGTCGTCGGCCCGTACGTCTTGCGCAGCCCTTCGGCCACGAGCAGGGCACCGGCGGGGGCGGTCATGCGGTCACCACCGTCTGGGCCAGCTTGTCGAGACGGGCGGCGGTCAGTTCGAGCCAGCGCAAGTCGGCCTCCAGGTGGAACAGGGCGTGGTCGCAGATCAGCTGGTCGGCGAGGTCGCCCTGGCGCTTGCGGTCGGTGAGGATCCGCATCATGCGCAGGTGCTCGGCGCGCTGGGTGTCGAGGATCCCGGCCGCGTCGCGATGGGTGAGCAGGGCGAGGACGACCTTGGTGTAGAGGGTCGACTGGAGGTACGGCTCGGGCTTCTCCGGGGTGGCGAGCCACTGCGCGACGTCGGTGATCCCGGCGTCGGTGATCGCGTACCGCTTGCGCTCGGGCCCGCCGCCGGGCTCGATGCCGTCGACTTCGACGAGCCCGTTCTTCAGCAGGCGGGACATCGTCGAGTAGACCTGGCCGTAGTGGAGCGGCCGGTCCTGACCGAACTTCGCGTCGAAGGCCCGCTTGAGGTCGTAGCCATGGCGGGGGCCGGACTCCAGGAGACCGAGAAGGGTGTGACCGATGGACATGGCGGCCACTCTACACACCATGTATACGTCGCGTGTATACGCCCCGGGTATACACGCGGTGTTCAGTTGTCCTGGTCGCTCGCGGATCCTCTCGGCGGCCGGCCCCGGCGCGGGATCGGGCCGGCCTCCCCGGGCAGCCGGCCCGCCTCGGCCAGCGCCCGGCGCAGCAGGAACTCGATCTGTGCGTTGGCCGAGCGCAGCTCGTCACCGGCCCAGCGGGCCAGTGCCTCGTACACCAGCGGGTCGAGCCGCAGCAGCACCTGCTTGCGCTGCTGCGGCCGCCGCCGCGGAGCGGGTCCCTCCGGAGAGTCCGTCACTGGTAGAGCGTCCCGGTGTTGAGGACCGGCTGCGCGGAGCGGTCCCCGCACAGGACCACCATCAGGTTGGACACCATCGCCGCCTTCCGTTCGGAGTCGAGTTCCACGATGTCCCGCTCGGCGATCCGGTCCAGGGCCGCCTCGACCATGCCGACGGCGCCGTCCACGATCTGCCGCCGCGCCGCGACCACCGCACCGGCCTGCTGCCGCTGGAGCATCGCGGAGGCGATCTCCGGCGCGTAGGCGAGGTGGGTGAAACGGGACTCGATGATCTGCACACCGGCCGCCTCCACGCGCGCGTGCAGTTCGACGGCCAGCTTCTCGGTGATCTCCTCGGCGTTGCCGCGCAGCGAGAGGGCGTCCTCGTCGTGGGCGTCGTACGGGTACTCGATGGCTATGTGCCGGACGGCCGCCTCGGTCTGGGTGGAGACGAACTCGATGTAGTCGTCCACCTCGAAGGTGGCCTGCGCGGTGTCCTCGACCCTCCAGACCACGACCGCGGCCAGCTCGATCGGGTTGCCATAGGCGTCGTTGACCTTCAGGACGGCCGTCTCGTGGTTGCGCACCCGCGTCGAGATCTTCGTCCGGGACGTGAGCGGGTTCACCCAGCGCAGTCCGTCCTGCCGGATCGTGCCCCGGTACCGCCCGAAGAGCTGGACGACCCGGGCCTCGCCCGGCGCCACCATGTTCAGCCCGCACATGGCGACGAACGCCGCGACCCCGACGAGGATGCCGAGGACGATCAGCGCGGCCTTGGCGCCGGTCGCGGAGACGGCGGTGGCGGCGACGACCGTCCCGACGCCCGCCAGCAGCCCGAGCAGTCCCAGCAGGAGCGCGAGCCCGCCGCCGATGCTGTGCGCGGTGAACTCGCGGACGCGGGGTTCGGGCATCTCGGGCAGGTCGGCGGTCGCCGCGGCGTCGTGTGTGGACATGGGTGGTCCCCCGTTCTCGTACTGCATGGGTGGTAGCTGCTTAGCTTCAATCTAGCTAAGTGATAGCACTTTACCCTCTCGTGGCAACCTCCAACCCCTCTCAGGCG
Source organism: Streptomyces sp. (assembly GCF_035645055.1). Taxonomy (GTDB): domain Bacteria; phylum Actinomycetota; class Actinomycetes; order Streptomycetales; family Streptomycetaceae; genus Streptomyces. The sequence continues at coordinate 16,596 of NZ_DASQNH010000016.1, forward strand.
TCGGTTCCGGTGGGACGGGTGCTGATTGTCACGTCCGTAAAAGACCGGATCCAACCGACTTGGTCGCATAGAGCGGTGTTAGCTTTCAGAGCTGACCTGAGCCATGCGCACTTGTGTGACAACCGAGAACGAAGCGGAGCAGACGGACTCATGGGACGAGCGGAAGAGAGACGAGCGCGACAGCGCGGTGGCCGCCGCGCGGCGCCCCGGCGCCGCCGTTCGTCGGGCGCGGCCGGCAAGACCGGCATACGCCGGCTGTTCACCTGGAAGAAGATCCTCGGCACGTTCCTCGGGGTGTGCCTGCTCGGGATCGGCGCGTTCGTCGTCCTGTACCTGTTGATCGACATCCCCAAGGGGAACGCCCTCGCCAAGGAGCAGGGCAACGTCTACAAGTACAGCGACGGCACCACCCTCGCCCGCAAGGGCCTCAACCGTGAGGTCGTCGACCTCGCCGAGGTGCCCAAGCCCGTCCAGCGGGCCTTCGTCGCCGCCGAGAACAAGTCCTTCTACAGCGACTCGGGCGTCGACCTGAAGGGCACCGCCCGCGGCGTCCTCAACACCCTGTCCGGCAAGGGCAAGCAGGGCGGCTCGACCATCACCCAGCAGTACGTCAAGAACTACTACCTCACCCAGGAACAGACGGTCAGCCGCAAGCTCAAGGAGCTGATCATCTCCCTGAAGGTGGACCGCCGGATGTCGAAGGACGACATCCTCGCGGGCTACATGAACACCAGCTTCTACGGCCGCGACGCCTACGGCATCCAGGCCGCAGCCCAGTCCTACTACCGCGTCGACGTCGACGACCTCACCCTCGAACAGGGCGCCTACCTCGCCGCGCTGCTCCAGGCGCCCAACTCCTACGACTGGTCGATCGCCTCCCCGACCGGCAAGAAGCTGGTCCGGGAACGCTGGGACTACGTCCTGGACAACATGGTCGAGGAGGGCTGGCTCGACGCCGGCAAGCGCGCCGGGATGACGTTCCCCGTGCCGAAGGAACCCAAGGCCGCGCCCGGTATGGAGGGCCAGAACGGCTACATCGTCGAGGAGGCCAACCGGGAACTCGCCCGGCAGCTCGTCGCGCAGGGCGCCGCCGCCGACATGGAGGAGGCGCTGACCAAGATCAAGCGCGGCGGCTGGACCATCACGGTCAACATCGACAGCAAGAAGCAGAAGCAGCTGGAGAAGGCCGTCAAGGACCAGCTCACCGGCAAGCTCGACCCGAAGAAGCGGAAAGTCGACGCGGACGTCCAGGCGGGCGCCGCCTCCGTCGACCCGAGGACCGGCAGGATCCTCGCCATGTACGGCGGCGTGGACTACGTCGAGCACTTCACGAACAACGCCACCCGCGACGACTACCAGCCCGCCTCCACCTTCAAGCCGATGATCCTGGCCGCCGCCCTGGAAGAGGGCGCCACCACCCAGGACGGCACCCCCATCAGGGCCAACACCCTCTACGACGGCGACAGCGAGCGCCCGGTCGTGGACAACGGCGTCCGGGTCGGCTTCGCCCCGGAGAACGAGGACCACGTCGACTACGGCGACATCACCGTGCAGCAGGCGATGAACCAGTCCGTCAACTCCGTCTTCGCGCAGATGGGCGTGGACGTCGGCATGCAGAGGGTGCTGGACACCGCCGGCCGGCTCGGCATGGACACCGAGGGCCTGGAGGCGGTCCCCGCCCAGACGCTCGGCTCGATGGGCGCGAGCCCGCTGGAGATGGCCGGCGCCTACGCCACCCTCGCCAACCACGGCAAGAAGGTCACCCCGACGCTGCTCGCCTCCGCCGAGCACAAGGACACCACCGTCGAGCTGCCCGACCCGGTCGGCGAGCAGGTCATCAGCCGGGAGGCCGCCGACACGGTCACCTCGGTGCTCACCGGCGTGGTCGACGACGGCACGGCCCGCCGCTCGGTCCGCGACAACCCGATGCGCGACGGCCAGCAGGTCGCCGGCAAGACCGGTACCTCCGACGACAACAAGTCGGCCTGGTTCACCGGCTACACGCCCACCCTGGTCACCTCGGTCGGCCTGTTCGGCGAGGACGACAAGCCCCCGCACCGCCAGGTCCCGATGTACGACGCGCTCGGCGAGGACCGCATCAACGGCGGTGGTTTCCCGGCGCAGATCTGGGCCCAGTACACCTTCGGCGCGATGGGCAGGGTCACGGCGTTCGACCTGGAGACCGCCCAGGGCGCGGCGGTGGAGCCGACCCGGACCCCGTCGCAGACCCCGAGCCGGACGCCGTCGCGGACCCCGACGAGCGAGCCTCCGACGTCATCGGCCCCGCCCACGTCGCAGAGCCCGAGCCAGACCCCCACGCGGACCCCGACCCAGACGCCGTCGCAGACCCCGTCCCAGACTCCGACGACGACGCCACCGACCACGACCGCCCCGCCGGACGGCGGCGGCCTCCCGGACAACCCCTTCGACCCGGAACAAGACGAGTAACGGGACCCCCGAGAGGGGCGCGGGGAACTGCGCGAGTACCACCCACGGACCCGCACCCGCCGTACGGAAGAACCCCTACGGCGGGTGCGCGCTATATCCGGTTCAACTCGAACCAGACGACCTTCCCCGTGCTGAGCCGGGTCGCTCCCCACCTCCGGGCCATCCGATTCACCAGATACAACCCACGCCCACCCTCATCGGTGGCCCGGGCCTGCCGCAGCCGCGGCAGCTGCGGCACGTCGTCACCGACCTCGCACCGCAGCACATCGGTCCGCAGCAGCCGCAGCGTGATCGGCCGCGAGGCATACCGCACCGCGTTGGTGACGACCTCGCTGACCAGCAGCTCCACCGAGTCGGTCAGCTCCTCCAGGCCCCACCGGGCGAGCGCCCGCCGGGCCAGCCGCCGGGCCCGGCCCGGGGCGGCGTCCTCCGGCTCCAGGAACCAGTACGCCACGTCACTCGGCGCGATCCCGTCGAAGCGGGCGGCCAGCAGCGCGATGTCGTCGTCCCGGTCGCCCGGCCCGAGCATGTCCAGCACCTCGTCGCACAGCGCCTCCAGCGGCGGCGGATGGTCCGGCCCGGTCAGCTGCGCGGTCGCGGCGAGCTTCTCGCGCAGCTGCTCTATGCCGGTCCACACGTCCCGCAGCCGGGACTCCACCAGCCCGTCCGTGTACAGCAGCAGGGTCGCCCCGGCGGGCGCGTCCAGCTCCACGGCCTCGAAGTCGACACCGCCGACGCCGATCGGCGCCCCCGCGGGCACCCGCAGCACCTCGGCCCGGCCGCCCAGATGCAGCAGCACGGGCGGAGGATGGCCGGCGTTGGCGATGGTGATGCGGTGCGAGACCGGGTCGTAGACCGCGTACAGGCAGGTCGCCATGCGGTCGGTGCCCAGCCGCTGGGCCTGTTCGTCGAGGTGGTGCAGCACCTCCTGGGGCGGCAGATCCAGCCCGGCGAGGGTCTGCGCGGTGGTCCGCAGCTGGCCCATGATCGCGGCGGAGGTCATGGAGTGGCCCATGACGTCACCGACGACCAGGGCGACCCGGCTGCCCGGCAGCGGGATCGCGTCGTACCAGTCGCCGCCGACCCGCGCGGTCTCCGCGGCCGGGAGATAGCGGGAGGCAAGCCGCACTCCGGTCGGCTGCGGAAGCGTCTCCGGCAGCATCGTGCGCTGCAACTCGTCGGCGATGTACGCCTCACGGCCGTACAGCACCGCCTTGTCGATGCCGAGCGCGCTGTGCGTGGCGAGCTGGGCGGCGACGAGGAGGTCGTCGGCCTCGAAGGCGATCCGCTCAGGGCGGCGCAGGAAGACCGCCGCGCCGATCACCCGGCGCCGGCCGCGCAGCGGCGCCAGGATGGCCCGCTGGCCGCCGGGAATGATCGATTCGCCTTCCTCGCCCAGGAGTTCGGGCAGCGCGGCGCGGGCGGCGGGCGCGTCGGCGAACACCGGACGGACGCCGCGCAGCACCTCGTTGAGGGCGCCGCCGGGCCGTACCTCGCACAGCTCGGCGGTGAGCGCGGACAGTTCGGACGGCTCCGGCTGGAAGACGGGCAGGAAGCCGCCGTCCGTGTCCCGGTCCTCCGGGATCCGGTCGGTGCGGCGCAGCCGCAGCACCACCGGGCCGGTGGGCCGCTCGTCGCCGACCGGCAGCGGGTCGCGCAGATAGACCAGGATCGCGTCGGAGAAGGTCGGCACGGTCGCCCGGCACAGCCCCATCACGATCTCGTCCAGGTCGATGCCGCGGGCGATGCGGCGGGTCGCGGCGCCCACGAAGCGCAGCCGGTCGCCGTCGCGGCGCATGGGTGTGGGCCGGCCGGGCGGCAGGCCCTGGCCGCTGCGGCGCTCCGGCTCCAGGCCCGGCTGGGCCGGAATGCCCTCCGGAGCCGGGCGCGGGCGGTGGTCCCCCACGCTCGGCTTGGCTCGCACGGGAGGCGCCCCCATCTGCTCGGCGGCGGCCGGCTGGGAGTGCTCGGGGCCGGTGCCGCCGGGGGTGGGCGTCACCGGGGGGCCCGGGGGCGTCTCACCGGCGCCGCGGGCCTGGGCCTGGGGTAACCCGGAACCGCCGGGCGTGCTGCTGCGCTGCGGCCCCGGGGTACGCAGGAGCGCCCCGCGGGGATCCGCGGGGGTGGCGCCCGCCTGGGGGCGCTCGAAGGAGGTCGGCTGCTCCGTCACGCGTGTCGAATCCATCCGTCCGGGGCTGCGCGCCGCGCGTACCGCGGGCGCCGTTGCAGTTCGTCCCGCAGGTAGGCCGATACCCCGAATACGTGCCCAGGGAACGGATTTCCCGCGTGGTCAGAGGTTGTGTCTGTGCCACTCGCGGACCGGTCGCGGCCCGCACGGGTGATGCGCTCGTACCCCTCGCTCACGTCCTGCCGCCCCTCGGTGACATGTGGTCAGGCCCGTTGCGCGCCCCGGGGGTTGCCGCCGCGCGCCCTTGCGGAGGACGATCCTACGTTTCTTGCCCGGGGGCACATCAAGGGTCTCACGAGGACACGGGCGCGGGCATGCGATCCCAGTCGTCCGGCAGGGCGGGGACGGACCAGGACGGATCCGGGCGCCAGTGCTGCCAGCCGTCCGGGAACGGCGGGCCCCAGGCGCGGATCACCTCCACCGCGTCCCGCCCCGCCGCCCGCACCCGCTCGGCGAGCCGGGCGTCCACCAGTCCGTCCCGCTGCGCCTGGGCGAACTCGTCCTCGTCACGCCAGTGCCAACTGCGGTCCGGGTGGACCGAGATGTCCAGGAAATGGTCCTCGGAGTCCACTCCGCCGTCCCAGCGGGCCAGCGGCTCCTCCAGATTCACGTACCAGTTCTTGAACTGCCAGCCCGGCTCCCAGAACAACCACACCGACCACGGCTCACCGGGCCGCGCCAGCTTCAGCACCCCGGTGCCGAACCACCGGTCGCGCTGCACGGTGCGCGGCTTGGTGTAGCGGCTCTCCAACGGCTCCAGATGCACCGGAGTGCCGTCCGCGAGCACCGGCTTCACACACTCGGTGCCGGGCGCCAGCCAGACGGCGAGCACCTCCTCGTCGTCGCGCACGACGGTGACGGGGCGCACGATGTGGAAGCGGTCGCCGGCGTTCTCCCGGTACCGCCACAGGATCTGACTCCCGGGCGTCCAGAAGGCCGTCGCTTCGCCCGCTTCCACTTCTCTCACCGCTCCGTCGTCTGCCATGAACAGATATTAGGTGTCACCGGCATACGACGCTGCGGTGCGCGTCACGGTTCACACACGCGCGCGACCGCGGGTCACGGACGCGTCATCCGCAGGACGTCCAGCGCCTCGTCCAGCTGCTCCGCCGTCAGATCCCCCCGCTCGACGTACCCGCTCTCCAGCATCACCTGGCGGATGGTCTTCCGCTCCGCGAGCGCCTTCTTGGCGACCTTCGCGGCCTCCTCGTAGCCGATGTACTTGTTCAGCGGCGTGACCACCGAGGGCGACGACTCGGCGTACTCGCGGGCACGTTCGCGGTGCGCGACGATCCCGTCCACGGTCCGGTCGGCGAGCAGCCGCGACGCGTTGGCCAGCAGCCGGACGGACTCCAGCACGTTCTTCCCGATGACCGGCAGCATCACGTTCAGCTCGAAGTTGCCTGCCGCGCCCGCGGCGGCGATGGTCGCGTCGTTCCCCATGACCTGAGCGGCGACCATCAGCGTGGCCTCGGGGATGACCGGGTTCACCTTGCCCGGCATGATCGAGGAACCCGGCTGGAGGTCGGGCAGCGAGATCTCGGCGAGACCGGTGCGCGGCCCGGAGGACATCCACCGCAGATCGTTCGCGATCTTCGTCAGCGACACCGCGATGGTCCGCAACTGGCCGCTGGTCTCCACGATCCCGTCCCGGGCGCCCTGCGCCTCGAAGTGGTCGCGCGCCTCGGTGAGCGGCAGCCCGGTCGCGCGGGCCACCTCCTCGATGACGGCGGCGGAGAAACCGGGCGGTGTGTTGATGCCGGTGCCGACGGCGGTCCCGCCCAGCGGCAGCTCGGCCAGGCGGGGAAGGGACGCCTGGAGCCGCTCGATCCCGTACCGCACCTGCGCGGCGTACCCCGCGAACTCCTGGCCCAGCGTCACCGGGGTGGCGTCCATCAGATGCGTCCGGCCCGACTTCACGACGTCCGCGAACTCCTCGGCCTTGCGGGAGAGGGAGGCGGCCAGATGCTCCAGGGCGGGGATCAGATCACGGGTGACGGCGGCGGTGGCGGCGATGTGGATGGAGGACGGGAAGACGTCGTTGGAGGACTGCGAGGCGTTGACGTGGTCGTTGGGGTGAACGGCCGTCCCCAGCCGCTCACTGGCCAGCGTCGCGATCACCTCGTTGGCGTTCATGTTGGACGAGGTCCCCGACCCCGTCTGGAACACGTCCACCGGGAAGTGCTCGTCCCAGCGTCCCTCGGCGACCTCCGCGGCGGCCTCCTGAATGGCCTCCGCGACCTCCTTGCCGACGACCCCCAGCCGGGCGTTCACCTTCGCCGCCGCCGCCTTGATCCGCGCCAGCGCCTCGATGTGCGCCCGCTCGATCCGCTGCCCGGAGATCGGGAAGTTCTCCACCGCCCGCTGCGTCTGCGCCCGCCACTTGGCGTCCGCGGGGACCCGGACCTCGCCCATGGAGTCGTGCTCGATGCGGTATTCGCTCATACCGGCTACAGCGATCGGGGACGGCGTGATGTTCCGGGGGGCGGAGGCCGCCCCCCGGAGGGACCAACTACACCAGACCCGGTCCCCGCACCGGAATGTGCGTGAACGTCGGCTCGGGCGCCGGGTTCTGGAAGAAGTCGTTGCCCTTGTCGTCGACGACGATGAAGGCCGGGAAGTCCTCGACCTCGATCTTCCAGACCGCCTCCATCCCCAGCTCCTCGTACTCGACGACCTCGACCTTCTTGATGCAGTCCTGGGCGAGCCGGGCCGCCGGGCCGCCGATGGAGCCCAGGTAGAACCCGCCGTGCGCGGCGCACGCGTCGGTGACCTGCTTGCTCCGGTTGCCCTTCGCCAGCATCACCTTGGAGCCGCCCGCCGCCTGGAACTGCTCGACGTAGGAGTCCATCCGGCCGGCCGTGGTCGGGCCGAAGGAGCCGGACGCGTAACCCTCGGGCGTCTTCGCCGGGCCCGCGTAGTACACCGGGTGGTCCTTCAGGTACTGCGGCATCTCCTCGCCCGCGTCCAGCCGCTCCTTGATCTTGGCGTGCGCGATGTCACGGGCCACGACCAGCGGCCCGGTCAGCGACAGCCGCGTCTTGACGGGGTACTTCGTCAGCTCGGCGAGGATCGTGTCCATCGGCTGGTTCAGGTCGATCTCGACGACGTCGGAGGACTCGTCCAGGTGCTCGTCCGTGGTCTCCGGCAGGAACCGCGCCGGGTCGGTCTCCAGCTGCTCCAGGAAGACGCCCTCGGCGGTGATCTTCGCGACGGCCTGCCGGTCGGCGGAGCAGGACACGGCGATCGCGACGGGGCAGGAGGCGCCGTGCCGGGGCAGGCGCACCACGCGCACGTCGTGGCAGAAGTACTTGCCGCCGAACTGCGCGCCGATGCCGATCTTCTGCGTCAGCTCGAAGACCTTCTCCTCCAGCTCCTTGTCCCGGAAGCCATGGCCGAGCGGCGAGCCCTCGGCGGGGATCTCGTCGAGGTAGTGCGCGGAGGCGTACTTCGCGGTCTTCAGCGCGTACTCCGCAGACGTACCGCCGACGACGATCGCCAGGTGGTACGGCGGGCAGGCGGCCGTCCCCAGGGAGCGGATCTTCTCCTCCAGGAACTTCATCATGGAGGCCTCGTTCAGGACCGCCTTGGTCTCCTGGTAGAGGAAGGACTTGTTGGCGGAGCCGCCGCCCTTCGCCATGAACAGGAACTTGTACGCCCCGCCGTCCGTGGCGTACAGCTCGATCTGCGCCGGCAGGTTCGACCCGGTGTTCTTCTCCTCCCACATGGTGAGCGGAGCCATCTGCGAGTACCGCAGGTTGAGCTTGGTGTAGGCGTCGTAGACGCCCCGGGACAGGGCCTCCTCGTCACGGCCCTCGGTCAGCACGTTCTGCCCGCGCTTGCCCATGACGATCGCCGTGCCGGTGTCCTGGCACATCGGCAGCACGCCCGCCGCCGCGATGTTCGCGTTCTTCAGCAGGTCCAGGGCGACGAACTTGTCGTTGCCCGACGCCTCGGGGTCGTCGATGATCCGCCGCAGCTGCGCGAGGTGGGCCGGGCGCAGATAGTGCTGGATGTCGTGGATCGCCTCCTCGGCCAGCTTCCGCAGCGCCTCCGGCTCCACCTTCAGGAACGTCCGCCCGTCCGGTCCCTCGACCGTGGAGACACCCTCGGAGGTCACCAGCCGGTACGGGGTGGTGTCCTCTCCCATGGGGAGCAGATCGGTGTACGCGAACTCAGGCATCTCGCCCATTCCTCACTCACGACAGACAGCGGCTGGCATCCATTGGCAGCGTCCACCAGCGTAGAACCTGGCTGTGACGGCGAGTCTGTGAGGTAAGGCTCAGTTGGGGCTCGACGGGGCTGTCGCGATCTATCGTGTTTGGGTACGCTGCTGTCGTGGACCTTCAGAAGCAGACCGCGCCCGCCGCCTCGGAGTCCCGTGCCACCGGCCTCCGGGCCTCCGAACTCCGCGCCTCGGACGCCGACCGCGACCGCGTCGCGGACCTCCTCGGGCATGCCCTCGCCGAGGGCCGCCTGACCGCCGAGGAGCACGCCGAGCGGATCGAGGAGGTCTACCGGGCCCGGACGGCCGGCGAGCTGGAACCCCTCGTCCGCGACCTGCCCGGCGCGCACCACCATCGGGCGAGCCCGGCGTACGGGCACGCGCCCGGCCGCCCCACGGCCGGTGCCATACCGGTGGACCCGGACGACAACGTGGTCGCGGTGTTCAGCGGCGCGATACGCAAGGGCCGCTGGCGGGCGGGGCGCCGGATCCACGCATACGCGATCTTCGGCGGAGTGGAGATCGACCTCAGCGAGGCGCTGTTCGAGTACCAGCAGGTCGTGGTGAAGGCCTTCGCGGTCTTCGGCGGCGTCGAGATCACCGTGCCGGAGAATGTGTCGCTGCGCGGCACCGGCGGCGCCGTCCTCGGCGGCTTCGACGTGGAGCCGCTGGACGCGGACGATCCGAACGCGCCCGTGGTCTACGTCGACGGCTGGGCGGTCCTCGGCGGGGTGGAGGCCCGCCCCAAGCGGGGCAGGCGCGTAGCCGACATCCTCGACCGCGTCCGCCGCCACCGGCCCGGCGGTCGGGGACTCCCTGCATAGGCGCGCGTACAGCGGGTAGACCTTGCTGCATCGTCTCTCGCTCGCGAAGCCGTCGTCAGGAGTAGACCGTGCTGCAACCGCCGCATTCGTCCCTGCAGGTAGCTGCCGTTCCGGCCCCGCGGGTGCCAGCGCGGGACAGGGATCAAGACGCTCCCTGGCACACCGAGGCGGTGTGCCGACGCGACGAAGCGGGCCTGTTCTTCGCCCCCTCCAAGGAGCCCACCGCCGCACGCCTCTCGCGCGAGGAGGCGGCCAAGCGGGTCTGCGCCCGCTGCCCGGTGATGGTCGAGTGCCGCGAGCACGCCCTGCTCCAGCCCGAGCCGTACGGCGTCTGGGGCGGCCTCACCGCCGCCGAACGCCGTGTCGTCCTGGCCCGGCGCCGCCGCCGCGACATGGAGCTGAAGAAGGCGGCGAGGACGGCCAACCCCATAGCGGCAGCGGGCTGACCGCCCGAGCACGCGAAAGGCGCCCCCTCCGCACAGGGGGCGCCCTTTTGCATACCGGGCAGGCCGACTCAGCACAGGGGCGCGGGCAACTGCGCGATCAACCCACCCCAGCCCGCAGTCGCCGACGGCCCGAGCCGTTCCCCTCGGCAGGCGCTCAAAAGGGGGTTACTTCGCCCGGTCGAAATCGATCGCGCTGTACGCCCGCAGCTTGCTCAGCCGGTGCTCCGAGTCGATCCGCCGCACCGTCCCCGACTTCGACCGCATGACGATCGAGTCGGTCGTCGCCGTCTCCGACCGGTACCGCACACCCCGCAGCAGTTCACCGTCGGTGATACCGGTCGCCACGAAGAACACGTTCTCGCCGGTGACCAGGTCCTCCGTGGTCAGTACCCGGTCGAGGTCGTGCCCCGCGTCGATCGCCCGCTGCTTCTCCTCCTCGTCCTTCGGCCACAGCTTGCCCTGGATGGTGCCGCCGAGGCACTTCACCGCACAGGCCGAGATGATGCCCTCGGGCGTACCGCCGACGCCGAGCAGCAGGTCGACGCCGGTGCCCTCGCGCAGCGCCAGGATCGACCCGGCGACATCGCCGTCCGAGATGAGCTTGATGCGCGCCCCGGTCTCCCGGATCTCCTGGATGATCCCCTCGTGCCGGGGCCGGTCCAGGATGACGACGGTGACGTCCTCGGGCGTGGCCCGCTTGGCCTTGGCGACCCGGCGGATGTTCACCGCCACCGGGGCGTCGATGTCCACGAAGTCGGCCGCCTCGGGTCCGGTGACCAGCTTGTCCATGTAGAACACGGCGGACGGGTCGAACATGGATCCGCGCTCCGCCGCCGCGAGCACGGCGATGGCGTTCGGCATGCCCTTGGCCGTGAGGGTGGTGCCGTCGATCGGGTCGACGGCGATGTCGCACTCGGGCCCGGTCCCGTCGCCGACGCGCTCCCCGTTGAAGAGCATCGGGGCTTCGTCCTTCTCGCCCTCGCCGATGACGACGACGCCGTTCATGGAGACGGTGGAGACAAGGGTCCGCATGGCGCGCACCGCGGCACCGTCGGCGCCGTTCTTGTCGCCGCGTCCCACCCAGCGGCCGGCGGCCATCGCCGCCGCCTCGGTCACGCGGACGAGTTCGAGGGCGAGGTTGCGGTCGGGGGCCTCGGAGGGGACATCGAGTTCGGACGGCAGATGATGCTCGGTCATCGGAGCGCACCTTTCTGATACGACGACGGCCGGATGAGGGTGTTGGCCATGACTCTATCGTCAGAGCGACAGAATGAGCACGGAACCCCACGGATGAGCGGACCGGGGCACCTGCGACCATAGAGGCGTGGCAGGTACGAACGGCAAGCAGAAGACGGCCCGGAGCATGATGCTCTCCCTGGGCGTGACCTTGCTCGCGGGCGGGGTCATGTACCTCTTCATCCCGCACGAGGACGGTGAGCCGGACCTCAGGCCGGTCGACTACCGCGTCGAGCTGCTCACGGCCCGCCGGGCCGCGCCGTACCCGGTGGCCGCGCCCGAGGGGCTGCCGGCCGCCTGGAAGGCGACGTCCGTGCGGTACCAGGGCGCCGAGAACGACACCTGGCACCTGGGCTTCCACGCCCCCGACGGCGAGTACGTCCAGATCAAGCAGTCCACGGAGAAGCCGTCCAGGTTCATCGAGGAGACGACCGACGGCGCTCACGCGACGAAGGCGACCGAGGAGATCGGCGGCCGTACCTGGACGCGCTACACCGGCGGACGGTACGACGCGCTGGTGCTGCCGGCGAACGGCGCGGGTGAGGGGGAGGGCGCGGGCGGCGCGGGTGCCACGGGCGCCAAGGGCGCGACGACCGTGGTGGCCGGTACGGGCTCGTACGCGCAGCTGAAGCAGATGGCGGCGGCCCTGAAGCTGGGCTGACCCGTCGGCGGGACGCGAAAGGGCCCCGGCGGATGCCGGGGCCCTTTCGCGCGGGCGAGGTGTGGACCTCAGACGGTCATGGACCTCAGACGGTCGTGACGACCTGCTCGAACGCCAGACGCGGCGAGCGCGGGAACCAGGCGTCGGGGCCCGGCTTGCCGATGTTGACCACCATCAGCGGGGTGTGGTCGTCGTCCAGGAACTCCTTGCGGACACCCTCGAAGTCCACACCGGTCATCGGGCCGGCGGCCAGACCGGCGGCGCGGACGCCGACGATGAAGTACGCGGCCTGGAGGGCGGCGTTGAGCAGCGCGGAGTTCTCGCGGACGGGGCGGTCGGCGAAGAAGGCGTCCTTGGCCTGCGGGAAGTGCGGGAAGAGGTCCGGCAGCTCCTCGTGGAACTCGTTGTCCGCGGAGAGGATGGCGACCAGCGGGGCGGTGGCCGTCTTCGGCTGGTTGCCCTCGGCCATGTGCTTCACCAGGCGCTCACGGGCCCCGGCGGAGCGGACCAGGGTGATGCGCAGCGGGGACTGGTTGAACGCGGTAGGGCCGTACTTGACCAGGTCGTAGATCGCCTGGACCTGCTCGTCGGTCACCGGCTCGTCGGTGAACGTGTTCGCGGTGCGGGCCTCGCGGAAGAGCAGGTCCTGGGCGGCGGGGTCAAGAACGAGGGACATGGCTGAACCTTTTCGACGGGGTGGTGAACGTCTTCGACCTTACGGAAGCGAAGTTCAACGTTCAACCAAAACGGGTCCGTGGTGATCCGCTTCACAGCCCGCGCCTCGACCTCGGCCCGCCGCCGGACTACCGCCGCCCGGCCTCGGACTCCGCCTCCGCCGCCTCGGCCTCCTCCGCCGCGGCCTCCTCGGCCAGCGCCGCGTCCAGCCGGGCCCGCGCGCCCTCCAGCCAGCGCCGGCACACCTTGGCCAGCTCCTCGCCGCGCTCCCAGAGCGCCAGGGACTCCTCGAGGGTCGTCCCGCCGGCCTCCAGCCGTCGTACGACCTCGATCAACTCGTCCCGGGCCTGCTCGTACCCGAGCGCCTCTTCCACCTTGCTGGTCATCCACCCACCCTAGGTTCGACTCGTACGGAGAACTCGCCCTCGGCCACCCGCGCGCGCAGCGCCTCGTCCGGCGAGACCTCGCCCGGATCGCGGATCACATGCCCGTCGGCCTTCTGGAGCACGGCGTACCCCCGCTGGAGCGTGGCCGCGGGCGAGAGGGCCACCACGCGCGCGTGGGTGTGGGTCAGCTCCGACTCGGCGCGGTCCAGGAGATGGCCCAGGCAACGGCGGCCCCGCCGGGTCAGCGAGTCCACCAGGTCGGAGCGCTCGTCGATCATCCGGTGCGGATTCTCCATCGCCGGACGCGCCAGCGCGTGCGCCAGCCCGCGCTCCTCCCGGTCGACGAACGCCTCCACGCAGCGCCGCGCCCGGTCGCGCAGGTGCCGCACCCGCTCGGCCTCCTCGCCGACGTCCGGCACCACCTTCTTGGCGGCGTCGGTCGGGGTGGAGGCGCGCAGATCGGCCACATGGTCGAGCAGCGGATTGTCGGGCTCGTGGCCGATGGCCGACACCACCGGCGTACGGCAGGCCGCGACCGCCCGCACCAGCTGCTCGTCGGAGAACGGCAGCAGATCCTCCACGCTGCCGCCGCCCCGGGCGACGATGATCACGTCCACGTCGTCGATCTCGTCCAGCTCCTTCACCGCCTGCACGACCTGCGGCACCGCGTGGACGCCCTGCACCGCGACGTTGCGCACCTCGAAGCGGACGTGCGGCCAGCGGTGCCGGGCGTTCTCCAGCACGTCCCGCTCCGCCGCCGAGGCGCGACCGCAGACCAGGCCGATCAGCTGGGGCAGGAAAGGCAGCGGCTTCTTGCGCTCCGGCGCGAACAGCCCCTCGCCCGCCAGCGACTTCTTCAGCTGCTCAAGACGCGCCAGCAGCTCGCCGACGCCCACGGGCCTTATCTCGGCCGCCCGCAGGGACAGCTGCCCCCGCGGCGCGTACCACTCGGGTTTCGCCAGCACGATCACCCGCGCGCCCTCACTCACCACGTCGGCCACCGCGTCGAACACCTGCCGGTAGCAGGTCACGCTCACCGAGACGTCGTACGACGGGTCCCGCAGCGTCAGGAAGACCACGCCCGCGCCCGGCCGCCGGGACAACTGGGTGATCTGACCCTCGACCCACACCGCGCCGAGCCGGTCGATCCACCCCCCGATGAGCCGCGACACCTCACCGACGGGGAGCGGGGATTCCGGGGACGTGTTCACAGCCATGCTCGTGAGCGTAACGGCACCCACCGACAATCCGGTGCGGTCGGCGCCGGGCGCGGAGCGCCGCATCAGCCGGCCTCCACCGGGTCCCGGCGGCGGCCCCGCTGCACGGCCAGGATCGCGCTGACCACGAACACCAGCAGGACCACGATCTCCATCGCCGGCACGAGGAAGCCCACGCGCGCGGCGGCCCGTACGCCCCACAGGTTCAGCAAGGTGGTGACGACGACCGCGAGCGCCGTCCACACCCACCGCGAGACCTCCGGAACCAGCGCCTCCATCTCGATCCCGGAGAACAGGTAGGCGACCGCCGGGATGAGCAGACAGTCCAGCATCGCCATCCAGCCCGCGACGAAACCGGCCCCGTTGCCGAGCGCCACACGCGCGTAGGCGAACACCGAGCCCGCCTGGGGGACGACCCGCACCATCTGGGCGTAGCTGAACGCGGTGAACGCCATGGCGACCGCGGCGACCAGGTGGACCAGCGCCACCGCGCCGTGCGACCGCGCGTCCAGGGTGCCGAACACGCCCACCGGGGCCATGGGGGCGATGAACAGCAGCCCGTAGACCACCAGGTCCCGGAAGCCCAGGCTGCGGCGCAGGCCATGGTGGTCGTCGGCCCGGGGGGTCTCCGTCCCGGTGTCGGACATCAGTTCCTCCGCGCGTCGCGTTCGTCCCGTTCCGTCCCGCACCTCCCAGCTCAGGGCCAGTCTCCCCGGCGATGCGACGAGGACGCGATCTTTGACCCCCCGAACGCGGCCTTACGATGGGTGCCATGACTGCTTCGCCTGGCCGCCGTGTCCTGCTCGCCGCCCCCCGTGGCTACTGCGCGGGTGTGGACCGCGCAGTGATCGCCGTCGAGAAAGCCCTGGAGCAGTACGGGGCCCCGGTGTACGTCCGGCACGAGATCGTCCACAACAAGTACGTCGTGCAGACCCTGGAGAAGAAAGGCGCGATCTTCGTCGAGCGGACCGAGGAGGTCCCCCCGGGGAACATCGTCATGTTCTCCGCGCACGGCGTCGCCCCCGTCGTCCACGAGGAGGCCAGGCAGGGCCGCCTCGCCACCATCGACGCCACGTGCCCGCTGGTCACCAAGGTCCACAAGGAAGCCGTCCGCTTCGCCGACGAGGACTACGACATCCTGCTGATCGGCCACGAGGGCCACGAGGAGGTCATCGGCACCTCCGGCGAGGCCCCCGACCACATCCAGCTCGTCGACGGCCCGGGCGACGTCGCCAAGGTCGAGGTGCGCGACCCCTCCAAGGTCGTCTGGCTCTCCCAGACCACCCTCTCCGTCGACGAGACCATGGAGACCGTCGACGCGCTCAAGGAGAAGTTCCCGCAGCTGATCTCCCCGCCCAGCGACGACATCTGCTATGCCACCCAGAACCGCCAGCTCGCCGTGAAGCAGATGGGCGCCGAGGCCGACCTGGTGATCGTCGTCGGCTCCCGGAACTCCTCCAACTCCAAGCGGCTCGTCGAGGTCGCCAAGCTCGCCGGCGCCCGCGCCTCCTACCTGGTCGACTTCGCCGACGAGATCGACGAGGCCTGGCTGGAGGGCGTGACCACGGTCGGCGTCACCTCGGGCGCCTCCGTGCCGGAGGTGCTGGTCGAGCAGGTGCTGGAGTGGCTCGCCCAGCGCGGCTTCGAGGACGTGGAGATCGTCAAGGCGGCCGAGGAGTCCATCACCTTCTCGCTGCCGAAGGAGCTGCGCCGGGACCTGCGCGAGGAAGCGGCGGCACTGGTCGCGGAGCGGGGTGGCGCGGGCGCCGCGGAGGCGTGACCGTCAGTCGTCCGTCGTAACGTGGAGCCATGCAGATCTTCGGCGTGGACATCGGCGGATCCGGAATCAAGGGTGCCCCTGTGGACCTCGACAGAGGTGACCTGGCGGCCGAGCGCCACAAGGTGCTCACCCCTCACCCGGCGACACCCGACGGCGTGGCCGACGGCGTCAAGCAGGTCATCGACCACTTCGGCTGGACCGGACCCGTCGGGCTGACCTTCCCGGGCGTGGTCACCGGCGGATCCACGGTGCGTACGGCGGCCAACGTCGACAAGAGCTGGATCGACACCGACGCCCGCGCGCTGTTCTCCGACCGCCTCGGCGGGCTCCCGGTGACGGTGGTGAACGACGCGGACGCGGCGGGCGTCGCCGAGATGTCCTTCGGTGCCGGACGCGACCGCAGGGGCCCGGTCATCCTGCTCACCTTCGGCACCGGCATCGGCAGCGCCGTCTTCGTCGACGGCACCCTCCTGCCCAACACGGAGCTGGGTCATCTGGAACTGCACGGGCACGACGCGGAGAAGCGGGCCTCCAGCAAGGCGAAGGAGGACCACGACCTGTCCTGGCAGGAGTGGGCCGAACGCGTCCAGGGGTACCTGGCCCACGTGGAGATGCTCTTCTCCCCGGAGCTGTTCATCATCGGCGGCGGCGTGAGCCGCAAGGCCCACAAGTTTCTCCACTTCATCGAGGGCATCAAGGCCGAGATCGTCCCCGCCCAGCTCCAGAACAACGCGGGCATCGTGGGCGCGGCGATGCACGCGGCGACGGATGGCCCGGCCGAGGGCCGGACCGAGGCGGGCTGAGCCCGCCGGGTTGGGCGCACGCGGGTGCACCGTGACGCGCGGGGGCCCGGCGCCCAGCCGGGGGAGGCGCCGCCGGTCGCTCTGCGAGTGGGAGGCGACGCCTCAGCGCCGATGGTGAAGCCGTCGGCGGGCGGATGCGACGGCTGAGCGCCGTCGGGATGCGGTGGAGCCACGCGCGGCGGTGTGACGGCGGCCGCGTTCGACGGGTGAGGCGCCGACGGGCGGGCGCCGCCGGCCCCCTACCGACGGCTGGGCGCCGTCGGTAGGGGGCGGCGGTGTCCGGCGGTGTCCGGGCCCTGCCCCCGGCGGGGCGCCGACGGCCGGTGTCGACGGCCGGCGTCGACGGGTGAGGCGCTGACGGCAGGCGACCGACGGTGGGCGCCGCGGGTCAGGCGTTGACGGCCGGTGCCGACGGGTGAGGCGCTGACGGGTGAGGCGCTGACGGGAGAGGTGCTGACAGCAGGCGATCGACGGGTGGGTGCCGCGGGTCAGGCAGCGACGGGCGGGCCTCGACGGTGAGGCGCCGACGGTCAGGTGTCCAGGGGCATGCGCCCACAGCCATGCACCCACGCTCGGGCGCCCGCAGTTACGCGTCGGCGGGTGGGCGGGGGCGGGTGGCGGCGGCTCGCTGGGCCATCAACCGCAGCTTGCGGACGGTCACGATGGAACCGGCGATCAGCGTTCCGCCGTACAGCCATCCGGCCTGCGTCGCCAGTGCCGTGAACAGGGCCATCACCCGGGCGCCGAGCCCGTCGCTCTCGGCGAGCGGGAGCAGCCCCAGCATGAAGGCGATCGGCACCACGACCGGCGCGCTCACCAGGTCGCCCCGGCGCACCCAGAGCGCGGTCAGCACGCACACCGGCAGGAACAGCACGCCGTACACCAGCTGCGAGGCTCCGAACAGCAGCCGGTCCAGGAAGGCCAGCCCCAGCATCAGGGCGGCGCAGAACAGTCCGCAGCCCAGTCCGGTCAGTCGTGGATTGGGCAGCCGGCGGATCTTTTGGGCGGGTGCGGTGGCGGGCCGCCGGGCGGGCGCGGTGCCGCGCTGCGGGCCGGGCCGGCGGGGCCGTTCCGGACGGGCTCGCCCCTGCCGGACCGGCCGGGCCGGCGGGACCTGCCGCGCCTGGCGGGGCTGCGGACTCTGACTGCCCTGCGGGGGCTGCCGCGGCGTGCGGACGCCATCGCGGGTCGCCTGCGGTGGCAGGGGCGGTGGGACGCCGCGGCGCGGTCCGTGCTGCGGGGGGCGTGTCCTGTGTTGCTCCACTGACCCAACTTAGGTCGGTTTATGTGCCGAATAGCCCGTCCGACACGCCGTGTGTCCCCGCTTGGCCAAGCGTTCGAGGCATCGCCGGGCCGGGGCGGGCACCCCGTAGACTGGTGGATCGGCCCACTCCGCCAGTCCTCATCTCACGTACGGGAAGTCGCAACGTGTCGCTCACGATCGGAATCGTCGGTCTGCCGAATGTCGGCAAGTCGACCCTGTTCAACGCCCTGACCAAGAACGACGTGCTGGCGGCCAACTACCCGTTCGCCACGATCGAGCCCAACGTCGGCGTGGTCGGTGTCCCCGACCCCCGCCTGGCGAAGCTGGCGGAGATCTTCAAGTCGGAGCGCGTCCTGCCGGCGACGGTCGACTTCGTCGACATCGCGGGCATCGTGCGCGGCGCCTCCGAGGGCGAGGGCCTGGGCAACAAGTTCCTCGCGAACATCCGTGAGTCGGACGCGATCTGCCAGGTCATCCGCGCCTTCAAGGACGAGAACGTCGTCCACGTCGACGGCAAGGTCTCGCCGAAGGACGACATCGAGACGATCAACACCGAGCTGATCCTCGCGGACCTGCAGACCATCGAGAAGGTCCTGCCCCGGCTCCAGAAGGAGTCGCGGATCAAGAAGGACATCGCGCCCAAGGTCAAGGCGGTCGAGGAGGCCAAGGAGATCCTGGAGAAGGGCGACACGCTCTTCGGGCACGGCATCGTCCAGGGCAGCGAGCGCGCGGAGCCGCTGCACGACCTGCACCTGCTCACCACCAAGCCGTTCCTCTACGTCTTCAACGTCGACGAGGACGAGCTGACCGACGAGGACTTCAAGAACGAGCAGCGCGCCCTGGTCGCCCCGGCGGAGGCGATCTTCCTGAACGCCAAGCTGGAGGCGGACCTCGCCGAGCTGGACGAGGCGGACGCCATGGAGCTGCTGGAGTCGGTCGGCGCGACCGAGCCCGGGCTCGCCACCCTCGCCCGCGTCGGCTTCGACACCCTGGGCCTCCAGACGTACCTGACGGCCGGCCCCAAGGAGTCCCGCGCCTGGACCATCAAGAAGGGCGCCACCGCCCCCGAGGCCGCCGGTGTCATCCACACCGACTTCCAGAAGGGCTTCATCAAGGCCGAGGTCATCTCCTTCGACGACCTGGTCGAGACCGGCTCGGTCACCGAGGCCCGCGCGAAGGGCAAGGCCCGCATGGAGGGCAAGGACTACGTCATGCAGGACGGCGACGTGGTGGAGTTCCGCTTCAACGTGTGAGCGGGTGAAATAACACCACGTCGCTCGGCATGGCAAACATGCAGGTCAGGAGGGGCCGGACTCGTGAGAGTCCGGCCCCTCCGTCCATCCCGTGCTGGATCGGTGCTGGATCTTCTGACCCGACGTCAGGCGTGCTCAGGTGTCGTAGACAGTGGAGCGATGCCCGACGTGCACGACCCACACCACCAGTTCGCCGTTGTCGATCGTGTAGATCACGCGGTAGTCGCCCACACGTAGGCGGCGGCGGTCGGGTTGGGAGACGAGGGCGGTGGTGTTGAACCCCAAGGGGTCGTTCTCCAGCTCGGTCAGCTTCGCCAGAATGCGCAGGGCCATGTCTCGCGGGACCTTGCGGAGTTCGGCCTGAGCCTCGGGCCGGAAGACGGTGCGGTACTCACTCACTGCGCGCCAGCGTCTCCCTCATGATGTCCTCGATCGGGATGCCGGGGGCCGGATTGGCCATGCGCTCGTCGATGATCCGATTGATCTCGCGCTCTTCCCATTCCTGGTACTTGCGCAGCACCTCGATGGAGACGACGGCGGCTACCTGCTTGCCGCGTCGGGTGATCACGGTGGGTACGTCATCCCGGTCGGCTCGCTCCACGACCTCGGCCAGGTGCGCCCGGACATCGCGAATGGACTCTATGGGCAGTGGCTGCGTCATGCGCCCAAGAGTACCGAATGTCTCATGTGTACACAACGGCTCATGTCTGCTCTGGGGTGCTGGGTAAACCGTCACCGTGCTGGATCTGTGCTGGATGCGACCTCGGAAAGGTGTGTTTTCGCAGGTCGCAGCGCTGTGGCTGACGTTCCGCTTCAACGTGTGATCGCAGCGTAACTACAAGTCAGGCCCTTCGTCGTGTTCGCGGAGGACGGGGGGACCGGCCTCGGTCGAGCACCTCGGCAGCGGCCTTGGTGCGCCCGAGGTCGTGCAGACACCAGCCGGTCGACATCGCCGCCGGATCGCTCACGTGTGAGGTTCCGATCACGGGCTCGGCGCCGTTGAGGGCGTCGTCGGAGAGCAGTTCCCGCGCCCTGTCGAGGCTGCGGAGGCAGTCGACTTCGTTGCCGACGAGCGCGTGCCCTTGGGCCTCTCGTTGGGCAGCGAGTCCTCTGATGCGCGGTGGGAGTTCGCTGCCCTGGGCTCGGCGGGCCAGGGCGACGGTGCCAGCGGCGTCCCCGCCGTACATCGAGACCAGGGCGCGCCGCACCAGTGCGTAGGAACCGAGGTACGGGTCACCTCCGGCGCGCGCCAGTTCGACGGCCTCGCCCGTCCAGCCGAGTGCCGCGTCGCTGTCCCCGGCCTCCTGGGCCATCCAGCCGGTGAACTCCGCGAACCGTGAGGCGAGCAGGAGCGCGGAGGCCCGGGAGGCGGACCTGGCATCGGAGGCGAGCCCGGCGACCATGCGAGTCTGCGTCTCCAGCAGGGGCAGCAGGATCTTGGGGGCGGTGGACTGACCGAGCTTCCGCAGCTGGTCGAACTGCATGCGGTAGGAGCCCAGGAGGGGGTCGTCGGCGGAGGACAACGCTTGACCGCCGAGTTTCAGGCCAAGATCGATCAGCACTCCTGTACCCGCCGAGAGGACTGCCCGTCGCCCGATGAGCCAGCGGCTCGGACCGGCTGGGGATTCGGCGGAGCCCGAGTCCGAGTCCGCTTCAGGGCGGGTGGCCAGGCGCTGCAGCTCGCCGTCCGCGCCGAGGAAGGCGTCACACCGCCGGGCCAGTTCGGGGGACGGGGAACGCTCTCCGCGTTCGACCTTGCTGAGGTGTCCCTTGTCGTAGTTGAGCGCCACGGAGAACTCGGTAAGAGTCAGCCCCGCTTCCACTCGTAAACGGCGAAGTTCCGGGCCGAAACATAAAGTCGTGCTCATTACTCAGCCTCCCTTTGAACAGTGACCGCGAGAGCCGTTCGACCTCACGGGAGCCGTCATCAGGCGATCACCGGTCGACGCGAAGCTCAACGGTGAACACCTGCTGTAACGGCGTCGTTTCGCTTCGCGTCCGAGACTGAGTCGGGCACGACCCTTGTCTGGAGAATCGGGGTTCGGCGGTGTTGCCCGTTGCCTCTTTCGTTCTTCGCTGTTCCCCGCCCGTTCCTCGGAGTGACCGGGATTGACCATGATCGGAACAACGTGTTCGAGAGTGACGGGGCCATGGGCGGGGTCCCGTCCTTCACGAAGTCGCAGTGCTCGATTACGTAGCCGCAGCTGGTCTCCGCGGGTGCCGGAACGGCATCGGCCACCTCGCCGGGGACAGGTCGGTACGGTCGATTCAGGCGGGGGCGACGAAGATGTTGTCCGTGTGAGCGGAGGGGCGACAGGGCTGCGTGCGCCGAGTTCGGTCAGGGCCCAGCGGATGTCGGGCGGGCTCGCTCCAGTCCGGCGGTGTCGCCCGTTCCAGGCAGGCACGGTAGGCGGCTCGGCCGCGCCTTCGATCTCCAGGCTCGCCAGGGCCATTGCCGCCCATTCCCGGACGGTGGAGCCGTTGCTGCTCAGGCGGGCGATCAGGTCGGGTCTGTCAACCGAACTGGCTCTGGCCTGCATTCGGTGGCGACCGAGAGTGCTGGAGCCGGTGGATGCCTACCCAGGCCGGCTGCCTCTCCACCCACACGCCCAGAGTCGCGGAGCCCTGAACGACGAGTCGAATGGGCGCATCGCTGCGCGTGACTATCGTCGCCGTGCGTCACCACCGGATGTGAGCCAGAGTCGAACGATTTACGGTCCCGCGGCTGGACTACTAGACGGTGCGGATGACAGGGGCGGGTTTGATGTCTTGGGCGTCGATGAGGGTGCGGATGCCGTTCGGGTCTGAGGTCCAGATGATGGCGCCGAGGCTGGCTGCCATGGTCACGACGGTGGCGTCGACGATGTCGGAGGTGCCGGCCTTGCCGCAAAGGATGCCTGCGGCTTTGGCGGTTTCGATGCCGACGGGTACGACGTGGCACCCGGCGAGGAATCTGCCGAGTCTGACCTGGCGGCGGGAGTCCCGCCATGCCTGGCTTACGACGACGGACGGAACGTGGATGTCCCGGCCGTCGTCGAGGGCCAGGCTGTGGCGGGCCCACATGCGTCGGTTGTCGTTGTCGATGGCGATGAGCGCCCCGGCGTCGTACAGGTAGGGGATGTTCACGCGGCCGAGGCTCCCGGGCCGCTGAGGTACTCGGCATCGGCGGCGGCGAGGTCCGCGCGGGCGGCGGCGAGCTCTTCGGGGGTGAAGGCGCCGTGTTCTGCCTGCCACTCCTGGATGACGGCCCGGCCGGCCCGCAGGCGCAGCTCGCGTTCGGCTGCTCCGGCGACGAGGCGGGAGAGCGGGATGCCTTCTTCCTCGGCGGCTCCGGCCAGGGCTTCGACCAGAGATTCGTCGAGAGTGATAGTCACCTTCTTGGTAGCCATACATCAACCATAGTGCGGTATGGCCTTCGGTGCTGGTGCACGGATCACGTGCCGACAAGCGTGGAGGGCGTGAGCCCATCCAGCGAGGAGGGTCTCGCCGACCCGATGGCCTGTGGGACCGTGGGGGCTGGTGTCCGCATTCGCCGGAAAGAGGGGTTTGCCGATGAAGCCCTTGCCCGTCCGTGAGGTGTCGGTGCACGGTTTCGAACACGGGTCGGGCGGAGGATCGCGGGGCTTGAGGTGGCGAGCGTCTTTCAGAAGTGCAAGAGGGACGTCCGGGACCGGAACTTTCCCTGTGATCGTCCGCGGTGTCGGCATGGGTGGACGGTGCGGTAACGGGAGCCGGGCGGTAGGCGCGGGCGTCAGCGGGAGAGGTCGTTTCCCCGTCGCGTGGGCGCGGATGGTGCGGACGCTTTCGCCGACAAGGTCGAGAACGACAAGAGGGCCGGCATTCGCTTTGATCCCGGGCGAGGGCTTGTGGCGTTGCGAGCCTGGGCTCAGGAGTGGCTGGAGCGACAGGTTGTAGGTGAGTCCACGCGCCGCAACTACGAAGGGTTCATCCGTAACCATCTCGGGCAAAGAAGGCGTGCCTCCTGGCCGGCCTGGCCGGCCTGGTCGATCTGGACGGCAAGGCCAAGTACACGCCTCGCAGCCTGCGGCACTTCTTCGCCTCCACTGCCCTGGCAAACGGTGTGCCGATCCATGAAGTGTCGCGCTGGCTGGGGCACCGTTCGGTCAAGACGACGGTCGATATCTACAGGCATCTGCTGCCCGGCGCGTGGGAGCGCTGCCGGGGTCTTGCAGCGCTCCATGCGGCCACTGCCCCCGGACGTGACGTCCCTGCCGTCAGAGGAGGCGAGCTCGAGCGCCTGCAACCAGGCTGTCTAGGCGTACGAGGGCTGGCTGGCCTGCGCGGTGCTGGGATAGAACGCCCGTGCTGGGATGGTGCTGGGAAGCCCACTGCGAAACCCGTGTTTCCGCAGGTGGGAGCTCTGCACTACAGGTTCCGCTTCAACGTGTGAGCGGATGACATAACACCACGTCACTGACTCGGCGAACATACAGGTCGGATGGGGTCGGCTCCTTCAGGGGTCGGCCCCATCGTCCATCCCGTGCTGTTCGGTGCTGGATCCTCGGCGCTGGAAGGGATCCAGGGTCGGGATCAGGTGCCGTAAACAGTCGAGCGATGTCCGACGTGTACGACCCACACCACAAGCTCTCCGCTGTCGATCGTGTAGACGACCCGGTAGTCGCCGACCCGCGGTCGACGGCGTTCTGGCTGTGACACGAGCGCGGTGGTGCCGAAGCCGGGGGGGGGGCGCTCTCCGGCTCGGTCAGCCTGGCCAAGATACGCAGAGCCATGTCGCGAGGGACGCGTTCCGGGTGCGCGTCATGCGCAGGGGGATCGTCGAGGAGCGCCTGGACCCGTTTCTCTCGCCGTGCAATCCGGTGATCGGGGACTGAGTCCCGCGGTGGAAGGGACCGGCTCCTCGGAGCCGGGCCCTTGGCCGTTTGGCGGGTCGGCTCGGCGAGGTGCGGTGCGGCGGCGAGGAGGTGCGGGTCTTCCGCGACCGCGTGGGCGTGGGCGTGGGCGTGGAGGAGATTACGCGCCGGCCGGCGGGTGGAGACCGTCCCGCTGCCGCAGACCCTGTGGACGTACCAGGCCTTCACCGCGGTACCGGGGGCGGCGTGGGTGGTCGGCGAGCACGGCACCGGGCCGAAGGTGCTGCGCCACGACGGTTCCGGCTGGACCGCCAGTCCGTCCCGATGCCCCGCGCGTCCCGCGCTGTTGCTGAGCCGGCGAACGGGGCTCCGTGCGAACGGGACGGCTGTCTCACCATGGGGAAAACTCGCGCGGGCAACATCCTTTTCCCGCAAGGTGGTTGGCGACACAACTGCCATGTATGGAGGGGATCATGAGCAAGGTCTGGCTGATCACGGGCGCGACCAGCGGTTTCGGGCGGGCGATCGCCGAGGCGGCACTGGCCGCCGGGGATGTGGTGGTGGGGGCCGCCCGGCGTACCGAGGCCCTGGAGGCTCTGGTGGCCGCGCACCCCGAGCGGATGGAGGCGCTGCGGCTGGACGTCACCGACATCGGCGCGGCCGAGGCGGCCGTGCGGGATGTGGTGGACCGGTACGGGCGGATCGACGTCCTGGTCAACAACGCGGGCCGCACGCACGTCGGCGCTTTCGAGGAGACCACGGACGACGAGCTGCGGGCCCTGTTCGATCTGCATGTCCTCGGCCCGGCCGCGCTGACCCGGGCGGTGCTGCCGTCCATGCGGGAGCGGCGGTCGGGTGCGATCGTGCAGATGAGCAGCGTGGGCGGGCAGCTGTCCTTCGCCGGGTTCGCGGCGTACAGCGGTACGAAGTTCGCGCTGGAGGGGATGTCCGAGGCGCTCGCCGACGAGGTGGCCGAGTTCGGCATCAAGGTGCTCGTCGTCGAGCCGGGAGCCTTCCGCACCTCGCTGTTCGAGGGCAACCGGGCGGGCTTCAGCCCGGACGGCGGGGCCTACCCCAAGGTCACACGGACCCGTGCGTATGTGGCCGGGGGCGACGGCACCCAGGCCGGTGACCCGGCGAAGGCGGCGGCGCTGATCCTGGCCGCTCTGGAGGCGGAGGAGACGCCACTGCACCTGCCGCTCGGCGATGACGCGGTCACGGCCGTCCTCGACCACCTGGACCAGGTGCGAGGCGACGTGACCGAGTGGGAGAAGCGCACCCGGAACACCGGCTTCGACGCCTGATGAGGGCCCGCCGCCGGGAGTGCGATGCGTCCTCGGCGGCGGTGACGGTCCATCATCTGAGGTGTGCGGCGGGACCGTTACGTCGGTGCAGGGCCCTTGTGCAATTCCTGTGGAGGGCTCAATCTTTCGGCTGACGCACCTGTATGGCGAGTGGTTGACATGACCCTGCCATGCGCGCCCCCCACCGGCGCACCACCGATCGAGGAGGACCCCTCAGATGGCAGTGATGCGTACTCCCCACCGCACCACCCGGCGAAGACTGGCCGCGATCGCCGTCGCGAGCACCGCGGCACTCGCCGCGGGCCTGGTCTCCGCACTGCCCGCAGGCGCCGCACCGGCCGCCGAAGGGCGCATCCAGTACGAGGACGCGGCGAACGCCGTGGCCGGCAGCTACATCGTGACCCTGAGGGCGGGCGAGGCCCGTTCCGGCTCGGCCGAGGGCCGCGCCCTGGCCGAGAAGTACGGTGCGACCATCGAGCGCACCTACACCAAGGCCCTCAACGGCTACGCGATCGAGGCCTCCGAGACCGAGGCCAAGCGGCTCGCCGCCGACCCGGCCGTCGCCTCCGTGGTGCAGAACCGCACCTTCAGCATCGACGCCACCCAGCCCAGCCCGCCCTCCTGGGGCCTGGACCGCGTCGACCAGCGCGCCCTCCCGCTGAACAACTCCTACACCTACCCGGACTCCGCCGGGCAGGGCGTGACGGCGTACGTCATCGACACCGGCGTCCGCATCAGCCACAGCGACTTCGGCGGCCGCGCCCTCAACGGCTACGACGCCATCGACAACGACAACGTCGCCCAGGACGGCCACGGCCACGGCACCCACGTCGCCGGCACCGTCGCGGGCAACGCGTACGGCGTCGCCAAGAAGGCGAAGATCGTCGGCGTCCGGGTGCTGAACAACTCCGGCTCCGGCACCACCGCCCAGGTCGTCGCCGGTATCGACTGGGTCGCCCGGAACGCCGTCAAGCCGGCCGTCGCCAACATGTCCCTCGGCGGCGGCGCCGACACCGCGCTCGACACCGCCGTACGCAACGCCATCGCCTCCGGCGTCACCTTCGCCGTCGCGGCCGGCAACGAGAACACCAACGCCTCGACCCGCTCGCCCGCCCGCGTCACCGAGGCGATCACGGTCGGCGCGACCACCTCCTCCGACGCCCGCGCCAGCTACTCCAACTACGGCACGGTCCTCGACCTGTTCGCCCCGGGCTCGTCCATCACCTCCGCCTGGAACTCCGGCGACACCGCCACCAACACCATCTCCGGCACGTCGATGGCGACCCCGCATGTCGCCGGAGCGGCGGCGCTCCACCTGGCCGACAACCCGACGGCCACGCCCGCCCAGGTGTCCTCGGCACTGACCACCGCGGCGACCCCCAACGTGGTCACCAGCCCGGGCACCGGTTCGCCCAACCGGCTGCTGTACGTCGGCGGCGGCACCACGACCCCGCCCGGACCGCGGTTCGAGAACACCGGTGACTACGCGATCAACGACAACGCCACCGTCGAGTCCCCGATCACCGTCTCCGGCGTCTCCGGCAACGCGCCCGCCACGCTGGCCGTCCAGGTCGGCATCGTCCACACCTACATCGGCGACCTCCAGGTCCAGCTGATCGCCCCCGACGGCACCGCCTACACCCTCAAGGGCTACGGCACCGGCGGCAGCTCGGACAACATCGACACCACCTACTCGGTCAACGCCTCCGCGGAGACCGCCAACGGCACCTGGAAGCTCCGGGTGAGCGACAACGCGGCCTACGACACCGGACGGATCGACACCTGGGCCCTCCAGTTCTGATCCCCGGGAGGGCCGTCCCTCAGTGATCCACCTCGTCCTCGCGGAAGGGCTCCGGGCCGGTGACCCGGCCCGCCGCGAGGACGAGGCGCGTGTGCCGGTGCGCGGCGAGGAAGCCATGACGGCCTGCTCGGCGGAGCCGCTGGCGAGCGGAGGGACGCTGACGCCGGGGAAACGGAACGGCTCGGTCGTCCCGCGCGACGGTGGGGCCGAACGGGGCGCGCCGCCCCGGCAGTCCGTGGCTCGCGGAGACGGCGTACGCCGGAGTCGTCACCCCTCGGCCCCGCTCGATCAGGGGGTACCCCCCTGGCCCCCGTCCGTTCCCGCTTACCATGCGCGAAGTCGTACGCCAGTTCCTCATGATCCGAGTCAGGAGCACGGTACCCGTGTCCACACCGCCGCCCGCCGGGCCCGGTCAGCCCCAGGACCCCCAGGGCCAGTACCCCGCTCCCCAGCCGCCCGGCCCGTACCAGCAGGGTCCCTACCAGCACGGCCCGTACCAGGGCCCGTACGGCCCCGCGCCCTACGGCGGCTGGAATCCGTACCCCCACCAGCCGGAACCCCCCGTCAACGGCTTCGCCATCGCCGCGCTCGTCCTCGGCGTGCTGTGCTTCCTGCCGGCCGTCGGGCTCGTACTGGGACTGGTGGCGCTGCGGCAGATCAAGAAGAAGGGCGAGCGCGGCAAGGGCATGGCGATCGCCGGTTCCGTGCTGTCGTCCGTCGGACTGGCGCTGTGGGCGGTGGCCGTGCCCACCGGCGCGGTGGCCGACTTCTGGGAGGGCTTCAAGGAGAGCGCCGCCGGGGAGACCCTCTCCGTCAGGAAAGGCCAGTGCTTCGACGCGCCCGGCGGCTCCCTGGAAGGCGTGACGTACGACCTCGACGTCGTCCCGTGCGCCGGCGAGCACGACGGCGAGGTGTTCGCCACGGTCACCGTGCCCGACGGCTCCTTCCCCGGTGACGACCACCTCACGGACATGGCCGAGGACAAGTGCTACACGCTGCAGAGCGGCTACGCCCTGGACGCCTGGGCCGTGCCCGAGCACGTCGATGTCTACTACCTCACTCCGACCGGGCAGAGCTGGCGGCTCGGCGACCGCGAGATCACCTGCATCTTCGGCAACACCGACGGGAAGGGCACCCTGACCGGGTCCCTGCGCAACGACGCGACCACCCTGGACGCCGACCAGCTGGCCTACCTGGAGACGGTGTGCGACCTCGACGCGGTGCTGGAGGGCGAGCCCGAGGCCTACGCCGAGGACGACCTCGACGCCAACACGGAGTGGGCGGCCGAGGTCCGCGACGGACTCGCCGCCCAGACCGAGGCACTGCGCGGGCACACCTGGCCCGCCGGCGCCGAGCGGCCCGTCACCGCCCTGATGACGGAGCTGGAGACGGCCCGGGGTCACTGGGCGAAGGCGGCGACCGCGACCGACGCGGACACCTTCTACGAGCACTACGACGCCGGGTACGCGTTCTACGACGGCGCGAAGACCATCGATGTGCGCGAGGCGCTGGGCCTGGACACCAGCCCGCCGGAGTACGACTACGAGGACGACAGCGGCGTGGGTGGCGGCGACGGGGGCGGCGGCGACGGGGGCGGCAGCGACCTCGATGTGTAGAGGGGCCGGCCGGCGGGAGGTGTGAGACCGGCTATAGCGGGAGAAAGTGCCCGCGTAAAGGCCCCCCTGGGCACATGTCATCACATCGAGTGATTCTCTGGCCTTTGCTTGCCCGGGACAACCCGCGGTTGCCACGCTGTTGCTGTCTGTACAACCTGATGGGAGCGGCCAGTGACATTCGGTGAGCAGCCGGCGTACCTGCGTGTCGCGGGTGATCTCCGCAAGAAGATCGTCGACGGTCTGCTGCCACCGCACACCCGGCTGCCGTCCCAGGCACGCATCCGCGAGGAGTACGGCGTCTCCGACACGGTGGCGCTGGAGGCGCGCAAGGTGCTGATGGCCGAAGGGCTGGTCGAGGGCCGTTCCGGGTCCGGCACCTATGTGCGGGAGCGGCCCGTGCCCCGCCGGATCGCCCGCTCCGGGTACCGCCCCGCCGACACCGCCACCCCCTTCCGCCAGGAGCAGGCCGACGCCTCGGCGCGCGGCACCTGGGAGTCCAGCAGCGAGCAGGCCGAGGCGAGCGGGCCCATCGCGGAGCGGCTGTGCCTCAAGCCCGGCGACCGCGTGATGCGCACCAAGTACCTCTACCGGGAGGCCGGGGAGCCGATGATGCTGTCGACCTCGTGGGAGCCCCTCGCCGTCACCGGCCGCACACCCGTGATGCTGCCCGAGGAAGGGCCGCTCGGCGGCATGGGCGTCGTCGAGCGCATGGCCGCCATCGACGTGATCGTGGACAACGTCACCGAGGAGGTCGGTGCCCGCCCCGGCCTCGCCGAGGAACTGCACGCCCTCGGCGGCGTCCCCGGCCACGTCGTCCTCGTCGTCCAGCGCACCTTCTACGCCTCCGGCCGCCCCGTGGAAACCGCCGACGTGGTCATCCCGGCGGACCGCTATCGCGTGGCCTACCACCTCCCGGTCAAGTAACCCGCGCGGACCCGGGCCCCGATCGCCCCGTGCGCCGCAGGAGCGCACTCGGGTCCGACGGCGCACGACCTCGCGGCAGTTGCCTGCGGCATCCGCGCGTCGGGCGGGCGGTGCCCGCCGGGTTATATCCGGACGTTTTAGCAGGTCGTCCCGGCCATGGCGGAGATGCCGCTGACCGGATGCGGTGGTAGGGGCCGACGGCGCGTTCGATGCGTGCGCCCCCTGAACGCTGGCTTGTTGCGTACCTCTTCGTGAAAAGCCGTATTCGCTGAGTGAAGGTTAGGCGTAGGCTCAGGCATATGCGGATTGCGGTTTCCTTACCGGGCGGGGCCAGGACGGGCAGCGGAGGGGCGCGATGAACGACAGCACGGTCACTCTTCCCTGGCTCGTCATACGCCAGGACGACAACGGCAATCGCTACAGCGTCGGCCGGTACGCGACCCGCGCCGAGGCGCAGAAGATCGCGGACAGCCTCGGCAGTCGCGGGCACAAGCAGCTCTACTGGGTCCAGCGGATCGACCAGATCGGCCCGGGCGGGGAGGATGCCCTCGGCTGACCGCCCCTGGATAGGCTCCGGTGCATGACGCAACGGACCGTGGTGGCCGGAGCCGCCCTGCTCGACGGCGGCCGCCTGCTCGCCGCGCGCCGCAGCGCGCCCCCGGAGCTGGCCGGCCGGTGGGAGCTGCCCGGTGGCAAGGTGGAACCCGGCGAGTCCCCGGACGCCGCCCTCGTGCGCGAGCTGCGCGAGGAGCTGGGCGTCGACAGCGAGGCCGTCGAGCGGGTGCCGGGGGAGTGGCCCCTGAGGAGCCCGTACGTCCTGCACGTGTGGACCGCGCGGCTGCGCCCCGGCTCCGCCGCGCCCAAGCCCCTCCAGGACCACGACGCGCTGCGCTGGCTGACCCCGGCCGAGATCTGGGACGTGGACTGGCTGGACCAGGACGTCCCGGCGGTGCGCGAGATCGCCGCCCGCCTCGGCAAGGCGGAGCGCTAGCCGAGTTCCGCGAAGGGGAGGGCGTCGGCCGAGCGCCACCCGCCGCTCCGTACGCCGTACCGAGCGCCACCCGCCGCTCCGTACGCCGTTCGTCCCACAGCGCGCCCTCTCGCGCGGTACTGCCCCCGGTATATCGGGTATGTGCCCACTAACCCCATGAAACCGGACATGGGTGGGCTTGTTTGCCTGGGATGTGATCGGCGTGTTCGACACCGAAGGCGACTGCGCCGAGTGGACCTTTCCCGCGGACCCGGGAGCCGTGCGCACCGCCCGGGCCGCCGTCCGCGGCCAGCTGCGCGGCTGGGGCCTGGACAGCCTCGGTGACCTGGCGGTTCTCCTGGTCAGCGAACTCGTGACCAACTCCCTGCGGCATGCCACCGGCCCCATCGGCGTGCGCCTGATCCGCCCCGCCGGGCTGCCCGCCGTGCTGCTCGTGGAGGTCTCCGACCCGCTGCCGGACCTGCCCCGCGAGCGCGCCGCCCGCCCCGACGACGAGAGCGGTCGCGGACTGCAACTGGTCGCCTCCTCCTCGCGCCGCTGGGGCAGCCGCCCGGGCGGCACCGGCAAGACGGTCTGGTTCGAGCTGGCGGTGCCGACCTGAGGCCGTACGAGCGCGCGAACGGCACCGCCGTCGTCGTGCGGCTGTCCACGCGTGCGGATCAGGCCGCCAGCCCGTGCCCGCGCGGGTGATTCGGGGGAGTGTCCGCTGGTTAGAAGACTGGAAGTGTTCTCGCAGCCCGGTCCGAAAAGCACCTGGACTGTGCTGTGATCGTGAACACCGTGTTGCGCGGCGCCGTAGTGCTGGATACTGCGGGCAGCCGCCCCCGGTGACCGGTGCCGGACGCGGTGAGCTGGAGGGGACGGTTCGCGTGAGCGGGATACCAGCGAAGGCCACGGAGTCCGAGGACCCGTCGGGCGGCGCGAGGTCAGGGGCCGCGGCTGCCGCGGGCGGCTCCTCACCGGCGCCCGGCGACGCCCTGTGGCAGAGCAGCCCACCCGGCTCGATCTACGACTACATAAAGGTCGCCTCCTTCTCCATCGGCCCCGACGGGCTGGTGGACCAGTGGAGCCTGCGCGCCGAGCAGCTGTTCGGCATTCCGGCCGGGCGGGCTGTCGGCATGGACCCCATCGAGGCGTTCATCGACCCCGACCTGCGCGAGCGCGGCGAGCGGAAGATGGCCGAGATCCTGGACGGGCGGGAGTGGACCGGCGTCGTCCCCTTCCGCACCCCGGACCCGGACGGCGGGCGTGGCACGGACGGGCTCGCCGAGGTCTATGTGATGCCGACCCGGACCGAGGACGGCGAGAGGGCCGCGGTCTGCATCGTCGTGGACGTCCGGGTGCTGCGCAGCATCGAGACCGATCTCGCCGCCTCGCAGGCGATTTTCGGCCAATCCCCGTTCGGGTTCCTGCTGATCGACACCGATCTGCGGGTGCGCCGCGCCAACCAGCGGTTCGCCTCCACCTTCGGCGGCACACCCGACGACCACCGCGGCAAGGGCGTCCACGACTACCTGCCGCGCGCCGAGGCCGAGCGGGTCTCCGCGACCCTGCGCCGGGTCCTGGAGACCGGCGACTCCATCACGGACATGCACGTCACCGGCTTCGTGCCGGGCTCCGACGAGCGACGGCACTGGTCCGTCAACCTCTACCGGGTGCACAGCGGCACCGGCCGGCCCATCGGCGTCGCCTGGCTGGGAACCGACATCACCGCTCGCCGGGCCGCCGCCCGGGAAGCCGCCGCCGCGCGGCGCAATCTCGCCCTGCTCAACGAGGCCGGCGCCCGCATCGGCAACTCCCTCGACCTGGAGACCACCGCCCGGGAACTCCTCGACGTCGTCGTCCCCGGCTTCTGCGATCTGGCGACCGTCGACCTCTACCAGGGTCTCCTCGTCGGCGACGAGACCCCGCCCGGCCTGCCCGACGGCAGCGCCGAACTGCGCCGGGTCGCCTTCGCCAGCGCCGTCTCCGACGCCCCCTTCGCCGGCACGGGCAAGCCGGTCAAGGTCGGCGCGGTCCACCACTACCCCTTCAACTCGCCCTGCGCGGACGCCCTGCGCACCGCCCGCCCGCGGCTCGTCCCACCGGAGGAGGGCGGGCTCGTGCAGTCCACCCTCGCGGTGCCGATGGTCGCCCACGACACCGTCGTGGGACTCGCCCAGTTCTCC
This sequence comes from Streptomyces sp., assembly GCF_035645055.1. Lineage (GTDB taxonomy): Bacteria > Actinomycetota > Actinomycetes > Streptomycetales > Streptomycetaceae > Streptomyces. The sequence continues at coordinate 49,638 of NZ_DASQNH010000016.1, forward strand.
CGGGCGAAGGGCAGCGAGCCGTTCGGCGACCGGGACCGCGACCTCGCCGTGGAGCTGGCCGCGCGCGCCGCCGTCTGCATCGACAACGCCCGGCTCTACCGGCGTGAGCACGAACGCGCGTTGATACTGCAACGGTCCCTGCTCCCACCCGGCGACCCGGTGGCCGCGGGCCTCGACATCGCCTGCCGCTATCTGCCCGGCAACGTCTCCACCGGGCGGCCCAGCGAGGTCGGCGGCGACTGGTTCGACGTCATCGAACTGCCCGGCCACCGCACCGCGCTGGTCGTCGGCGACGTGATGGGGCGCGGCCTGCGCGCCGCGGTCGCCATGGGCGAACTGCGCACGGCCGTGCGGACGCTGGCACAGCTCGACCTGGAACCCGCGGAAGTGCTCTCCCAGTTGGACGAGATCGCGCGCGGCCTCGGCACACCCGGGGGGCCCGCCCAGGCCTTCGGCCCCGGGGGAGGCATCCAGCAGGCCACCCGGGCCGCACGCCGCCCCCGCGAGGCCGACCTGTCCGAGGTGTACCTCGCGACCTGCGTGTACGCGGTGTACGACAGCGTCACCCGGCGCTGCACCTTCGCCAACGCGGGCCATCTGCCGCCGGTGCTGGTGGAACCCGGCGAGCCGGCTCTGATGCTGGACGTGCCGCCGGGGCTGCCGCTCGGTGTGGGCGGGGAGCCGTTCGAGGAAGTGGAGGTCGAACTCCCCGAGGGGGCGCTGCTGGCCCTCTACACGGACGGCCTGGTCGAATCCCGCGATCACCCCTTGGACGAGGGACTCCAGGCCTTCGTCGGCGCGCTCACCGACCCGGCCAGCCCCCTGGAGGACGTCTGCGACCACGTCCTCAACACCCTCGACACCCATCACGGTGAGGACGACATCGCCCTGCTGATGGCCCGCGTCCAGGGCCTGCCGGCCGAGTCCGTCGGCGACTGGACGCTGCCGCGCGAGCCGCGCAGTGTGGGCCGGGCCCGCGAGTACGCCCGCGGCCAGCTGCTGTCCTGGGACCTGGAGCCGCTGGTCGACACCACGGAACTCCTGGTCAGCGAACTGGTCACCAACGCCCTGCGGTACGGCGAGGGCGAGATCAGGCTCCGCCTCCTGCTGGACCGCACCCTGGTCTGCGAGGTGTGGGACTCCGGCCTGGTCCAGCCGCGGCGCCGCCGGGCCCGCGACACCGACGAGGGCGGCCGGGGCCTCCAGCTCGTCGGCCTGCTCTCCGCCGCCTGGGGCTCCCGCCGCACCCACCGGGGCAAGACGGTGTGGTTCGAACTGCCCCTGCCGGACGGGGAGAACGGCGTGGCGGACCCGGCGGAGGCACTGCTGAGCCTGTTCTGAGGCACGGCCCCGCCGCTACGACGGCTCCGGGCTCCGGCGGGCCCGTGTCCCCGGCCCGCCGAAGCTCGCGGCCGGGGCGGCGGCGGGGTCCGGGCCCAGCAGGATGCCGCCGAGCAGGGCACCGGCGGTTCCGGTGCCGGGGACGGCGTCCGGGTGGCCGTGTGCGCGGACGTCCCGTTCGGCGAGCTGCCGGGCCTGGCGGGCCAGCGCCTCCGCGGCCAGGGGTTCCGCCCGCTCCGCGTCCCGGGCCGCGACCAGCCTGGTCCGGGCCTCGGCGCCGGCCGCGCCCCGGTGCGTGGCGACGAAGTCCTCCGCCGCGGCGACGGCACTCCGGGCGACCAGCGCCGCGGCGGCCGGCAGCACCCCCGCCCGCCCGGTGGCGACCGGCGCGGTCGCCCGCACGATCCGGTGCAGCAGATCGAGGGGGTCGTACGGCCCGGCGGTCAGCTCCTCCCGTACGGCGGCCAGGACCGCGTCGGCGTGCAGGATCCGCGCCCGAGGTTCCCCGCCGGGGTCGGCCGCCGCGCCCGCCCGCTCCCGCGCCCCCGCCAGCTCGGCCTCCGCCCCGGTCAGCGCGGCCGGAACCAGCGCGGTGGCCTCGGCCAGCTCGGCGGCCAGCCGGCCGACGGCGGTCACCAGGAGGTCCGCCTGGGCGACGGCGCCCTCGGCGGCCCGCAGATGGGCGACGGCCCGGCCGTGCTCGCCCCGGTCCGCGCACTGGCGGGCGCGGTTGAGCCGGGCGGTGGCGAAGACCAGGCGGTCCTTGGCCTGTTCGGCGTATCCGGCGACCGGGGCCCGCGCGGCGGGCGGGTACCGCCCGGCGAGTTCCGCGAGCGCCGCTTCGGCCGCCCCGGTCCGCCCGGTCAGCTCCCGGAACCGGGCCTCCGCGATCTCCAGCGCCCCGCCGATCCCGCCCTCCAGATCCCGCAGCCGGTCCAACCCGGCGGCCTGCTCGTCCAGCAGCCTGCCCGCCTCCGCGCACCGCCCCACGATCCCGGCGAGCGCCTGCCGCCGCGCCGCCTGCTCGCCGGGCACCCCCTCGTCGTACCGCCGGCGCATCCGGAAGGCCTCCGTCAGCTCGGCGCGCGCGGCGGCCAGCGTCCGGGCGTACGGCGCCACGGCGCCGGTGCCGAGGCGCAGCTCGGCGAAGTCCAGTTCCTCACGGCTGGTGCGCACCCAGTCGTCCGCCGCGACCAGCGCCGTCCGCGCCCGCTCGTCCAGGTCGGCGAGCGGCGCGCCGGTCACCGGGCCCGCGGGCGGCCCACCCGGCCCGGTGCGGGCGCGCCGGCCGCGCCGGACGTATCCGTACGCGCCGAGGACGACCGCCGCACTCAGCGCGAGCAGCGGCAGCACGAGATCCGCGGTGGTGGTCTCCTCGACCTCCTCCCGCTGCGCCGAGGCGCTCGGCCCGGGCCCGGCGGGCGCCCGGGCGTCCGGGGCGGTCGTCAACCCCGGCAGGACCAGCCACAGCACGGCGAGCACCGCGCCCAGCACGGCATGCGCCACCCGGGCGGATATGTGCGAGGTCGCGCGCCGGGGGCGGGCCCGGGTCAAGGAGGGCATCACATTCCGGAGCGTATGAGCAGGAATGCGGCACCGCTAGCGGGGGGCGTCCCCGGTGGGGCCCGGCGCGCGGTGCACCGCGCGCCGGGCCGGGGCTCGCCTCCGTGACCCGGCCGCGCGGCGGCAGCCGGAAGGGCGTCTACCGGCTGACCCGCGATGACGGCTCCACTGCCGTCCCTGGTGTCCGGCCCGCTGCGTCTGCTGGAGGGCGACTTCCCGCACCCGGAGGGGATGCGGGCCATCGCGGAACACCACATCGGGCAGACGCTCAGCCTGCTGAGGAGCGCCTCCTGATCTTCGAGCCCAGCCACACCAGCGGGTCGTACTTGCGGTCCACCGCCCGTTCCTTCAGCGGGATCAGGGCGTTGTCGGTGATCTTGATGCCCTCGGGGCAGACCTCGGTGCAGCACTTGGTGATGTTGCAGTAGCCGAGGCCGTGTTCCTCCTGGGCGGACCGCTTGCGGTCCACGCCCGACCCGGCGGCGGCGTCCAGCGGGTGCATGTCCAGCTCGGCGATCCGCATCAGGAAGCGGGGACCGGCGAACGCGGCCTTGTTCTCCTCGTGGTCGCGCACCACGTGGCAGGTGTCCTGGCACAGGAAGCACTCGATGCACTTGCGGAACTCCTGCGAGCGGTCCACGTCCTCCTGCATCATCCGGTACTCGCCCGGACCGACCCCGGCGGGCGGCACGAAGGCGGGCACCTCCCTGGCCTTGCGGTAGTTGAAGCCGACGTCCGTCACCAGGTCCCGGACCACCGGGAAGGCCCGCAGCGGAGTGACGGTGACCGTCTCCTCGCGGGCGAACACCGACATCCGGGTCATGCACAGCAGCCGCGGCCGTCCGTTGATCTCCGCCGAGCACGAACCGCACTTGCCGGCCTTGCAGTTCCACCGCACGGCCAGATCGGGCGCCTGCGTCGCCTGGAGGCGGTGGATGATGTCCAGGACCACCTCGCCCTCGTTCACCTCGACCCGGAAGTCCTCCAGGCCGCCGCCGTGCGCGTCACCCCGCCACACCTTGAAGCGGGCCTCGTAGCCGCTCATTCGTACAGCTCCTCTTCGGCGAGGTACTTGACCAGCTCTTCCTTCTCGAACAGGGCGAGCAGGTCCGGGCGGATGGGCTCGGTGGTCTCCCGGGACAGGGTGATGGCGTCCCCGGCGAGCGCGCACAGCAGGTTCACCGACCGCCACGCCCGGTCCATCCCGGGGAAGTCCTCCCGGGTGTGGCCGCCGCGCGACTCGGTGCGTTCCAGCGCCGCCCGGGCCACGCACTCGCTGACCAGCAGCATGTTCCGCAGGTCCAGGGCCAGGTGCCAGCCCGGATTGAACTGGCGGTGGCCTTCCACCCCGGCCCGCGCGGCCCGGATCCGCAGTTCGGCGAGGGTCTCCAGGGCCTGCTCCATCTCACTCTGGCGGCGGATGATGCCGACCAGGTCGTTCATCGTGCGCTGGAGTTCCTGGTGCAGGGTGTACGGGTTCTCGCCGGTCACCGAGAAGGGCCGCAGCGCCTCCTCGGCCGCCGCGTCCACCTGGGTGTCGTCCACGGCCGGACGGGGGGCGGCCGTTCCACGCGCGTACTCCGCCGCGTGCCGGCCCGCGCGGCGGCCGAACACCAGCAGGTCGGAGAGCGAGTTGCCGCCGAGCCGGTTTGAGCCGTGCATTCCGCCCGCCACCTCACCGGCCGCGTACAGCCCTGGCACCCCGCGCGCCGCCGCCGTGTCGGAGTCGACGGCGATGCCGCCCATCACGTAGTGGCAGGTCGGTCCGACCTCCATCGCCTCCGCGGTGATGTCGACGTCGGCCAGCTCCTTGAACTGGTGGTACATCGACGGCAGCCGCCGCTTGATCACCTCGGCGGGCATCCGGGTCGACACGTCCAGGAAGACCCCGCCATGCGGGGAGCCCCGGCCCTCCTTCACCTCGGTGTTGATCGCGCGGGCGACCTCGTCGCGGGGGAGCAGCTCGGGCGGGCGCCGGTTGTGGTCCGGATCCTCGTACCAGCGGTCGGCCTCGTCCTCGGTCTCGGCGTACTTCTCCTTGAAGACGTCCGGGATGTAATCGAACATGAACCGCTTGCCGTCGGAGTTCCTGAGCACCCCGCCGTCGCCGCGCACCGACTCGGTGACCAGGATGCCCTTCACCGACGGCGGCCAGACCATGCCGGTCGGGTGGAACTGCACGAACTCCATGTTCAGCAGCGGCGCCCCCGCGAGCAGGGCCAGCGCGTGGCCGTCGCCGGTGTACTCCCACGAGTTCGACGTCACCTTGAAGGACTTGCCGATGCCGCCCGTGGCGATCACCACGGCGGGCGCCTCCAGGACGAAGAAGCGACCGGTCTCGCGTTCGTAGGCGAAGACTCCCGAGACCCGCCCCGCGGCGGCGGAGCCGCTGTTCGGTGCCGTGTCCTTGAGCACCCGGGTGACCGTGCACTCCTGGAAGACCTTCAGCCGCGCCTCGTAGTCCCCGGTCTCCCGGAAGTCCTCCTGCTGGAGGGCGACGATCTTCTGCTGGAGGGTGCGGATCAGTTCCAGCCCCGTGCGGTCGCCGACGTGGGCGAGACGCGGGTACTCGTGGCCGCCGAAGTTGCGCTGCGAGATCCGCCCGTCCTTCGTACGGTCGAACAGGGCGCCCCAGGTCTCCAGCTCCCACACCCGGTCGGGCGCCTCCTGGGCGTGCAGCTCGGCCATCCGCCACTGGTTGAGGAACTTGCCGCCGCGCATGGTGTCGCGGAAGTGGACCTGCCAGGTGTCGTTCTCGTTGGCGTTGGCCATGGCCGCGGCGATGCCGCCCTCGGCCATCACCGTGTGCGCCTTGCCGAACAGCGACTTGCAGATCACCGCCGTACGGGCACCGCGCTCCCGGGCCTCGATGGCGGCGCGCAGCCCCGCCCCGCCGGCCCCGACCACGACGACGTCCCACTCCTGTCGCTCGACCACGGACATCAGAAGAACCTCGGATCCTCGAAGACACCGGAAGCGACCAGATAGACGTAGAAGTCGGCGAGCGCCACGCTCGCCAGCGATGTCCAGGCGAGCAGCATGTGCCGGGCGTTGAGCTTCCCCACGAGCTGCCACATGCGGTAGCGCACGGGGTGCTTGGAGAAGTGCTTGAGCTTGCCGCCGACGATGTGCCGGCAGGAGTGGCAGGACAGGGTGTACGCCCAGATCAGGGCGATGTTGACGACGAACACCAGGGTGCCGAGGCCCATGTGGCCCCAGTCGTAGCGCTCGTCGCGGAAGGCGAGCACGGTGTCGTAGGTGAGGATGCCCGCGACGGGGATCGCCGCGTAGAAGAAGTAGCGGTGGATGTTCTGCAGGATCAGCGGGAAGCGGGTCTCGCCGGTGTACTTCTTGTGCGGCTCGGCGACCGCGCAGGCCGGCGGGGAGGCCCAGAAGCCCCGGTAGTAGGCCTTGCGGTAGTAGTAGCAGGTCAGGCGGAAGCCCAGCGGGAAGATCAGGATGATGATCGCGGGGGAGATGCCCCACCAGCTGCCGAAGATCTCCCAGTTCGGCCCGGCCTTCATCGGCTCGCAGTTCTCCGCCAGGCAGGGCGAGTAGAACGGCGAGACGTACGGCGCCGCGTAGTAGTCGGCGTTCGCGAAGGCCCGCCAGGTCGAGTAGACGACGAAGGCGAGCAGCCCGGCGGCGGTGGCGGCCGGCGCCAGCCACCAGCGGTCGGTCCGCAGATGGGGGGCGGCGATCGCGGCGCGGCCGGCGGCGCGGACGCCGCCGGCGCGGGGTTGCGGTTCGGTTGTCGGGGGTTCCGTACCAGTGGCCAAGGCGTGACTCCCGGTCGGCTCGGGTGGCTCAGGGTGCGCGACGGTCGCGGGCGCCGAGACCCTCGTCGTCCGAGTCCGTCCACAGCGCGACGTCGTACGGGGTGTCGGAGATGGTGACGAGCTGCTCGTGCCGCCGGTCGGAGACGGGCCCGGAGGCCGCCTCGCGCAGCAGCGCGACGCTCGCGCGCAGATGGTCGCAGTCGGCGCGGACGCGGCGGATGTCGAGTCCGCCGCCCATCTGCTGTTCCAGTCGGTTGACGGCCCGGTTCAGGTCGTCGAGGCACCGCTGGACGGTGCCCAGTTCCTCGTACACGGACATGACGTGACCTCACTTCCGTCGGCCGGGGGCCGTGGGCGGCAACGGTCATGCGCCTGCGAGTGTTGCGCGTCACACCTGTCGCTGGGAAGGGACGTGCACCGATTGGCCGAGGGCGGGTGGGTGCGTCCCGTGGTGCGTTGCGCCGCACGAGTGGCTTCCCGGCGGTCACCGCCGTGTCGCCGTCCGTTGCCGAATCCTTTCCTCTTCAGTGGCCGCATACATCGCATACATGTGATCAGCTCCATATACCGCCAAAAGTGATCATAACGCCCGCGGCTCCCGGAGGTAACCAGAGATGTCCCACGACGGCGTCACACCGCGCTCGGTCATGCGCTCGGTGGCCTTCCTCACCGCGGGCGCCCTCGCGGTCCCCGCACTCGCCGGCTGTGGCTCCGAGGACCCCGCCGGCAAGCCGCTGGCCGGGCAGGACATCGCCCCGGCCGCCCGGGCCCAGGTCGCCGACGGCGGCACCCTGCGCTGGGCCGTGGACGCCGTACCGGAGACGCTGAACACCTTCCAGGCGGACGCCGACGCCGCCACCACCCGGATCGCCCAGGCGGTGCTGCCGTCGATGTACCGGCTGGACCACACCGGCCGCCCGGAGATCAACCCGGACTACCTGGAGTCGGCCGAGATCGTCGAGACCGAACCCCGCCAGGTCGTCCTCTACAAGCTCAACCAGCAGGCCGTCTGGAGCGACGGCCGGGAGATCGGCGCCGCCGACTTCGCCGCCCAGTGGCGGGCCCTGTCCGGCAAGGACAGCGCCTACTGGACCGCCCGCAACGCCGGCTACGACCGGATCGAGCGCATCGAGCGCGGCGCCAACGACCTGGAGGTCCGGGTCACCTTCAGCCGGCCCTACGCGGACTGGCGGTCGCTGTTCTCGCCGCTGTACCCGAAGGAGGTCATGGGCACCCCGGACTCCTTCAACGACGGCGCCCGCAGAAAACTGAAGATCACCGCCGGGCCGTTCACCGTGAAGAAGGTCGACCGCAAGGACGACGAGGTCACCCTCGCCCGCAACCCCCGCTGGTGGGGCGGCCCGGCCAAGCTCTCCCGGATCGTGCTCACCGCCGTGCCCCGCGAGAAGCGGGCCGCCGCGCTGGCCGCCGGGAAGATCGACCTGGCCGAGATCGATCCGGCCGCGGCCCGCCGGATCACCGCCGCCGCTGCCGGACCCAAGGGCACCTCGGCCTCCCCGGGCGGGGGCACCTCGGCCTCGCCGAGCGGGGGCACCTCGGCCTCGCCGGACGGGGGCGACTCCGCTTCCCCGAGCCACGGCGGCGACGGCAAGGCCGGCACCGACGCGCACCGGCGCACGGCGAAGCAGACCCGCCGCCAGCAGCAGCTGAGCGCCTTCGAGGTCCGCAAGTCCCTGGAGCCCGCCTACACCCAGCTCGCCCTCAACGGCGCCGCGGGGCCGCTCGCCGACGAACGGGTCCGCCGTGCCGTCGCCCGCGCCCTCGACCGCGAGGCCCTGGCGGCGGCCGTCCTCAAGCCGCTGGGCCTGCCCGCCGTCCCCGTCGGCAGCCACCTCGCCCTCGCCGGCCAGTTCGCCTACGCCGACAACAGCGGCGCCCTCGGCGACCAGGACACCGCCGAGGCACAGGCCCTGCTCGCGGACGCCGGATGGGTGCCCGGGGGACCGCCCACGGAGGCCGAGAAGGGCGAGAAGGCGGCCGGCTCGCGGGGCGAGAAGGCAGGCGGGGACAAGGAGGACGGCAAGGACGACACGCAGGGCCGGTCCGAGGGCGACGACGACGGGGTGTACATCGTCGGCCGGGACGACAAGGCCGGGGACTCCGACGGATCGGGTGACTCCGACGGACCGGCTGACTCCGACGGATCCGGGGACTCCGGGAAGGACGGCTCCTCCGGGAAGGACGGTCACGGCCCGCGCCACCTCGCCCAGGACGGCGCGCAGCACCTGAAGCAGGGCGGCGCCCCGGGCGCGTACGCCCCCCAGGGCACCGCCGCGCCGGCGGGCGCGAAGAGCGGCGTCCTGACCAAGGACGGCAAGCCGCTCACCCTCCGCTTCGTGCTCCCCTCCGGCCCCGGCTCGGACAGCCTGCGCGCGGTCGCGGACCGGATCACCCGCATGCTGGACCGGATCGGCATCCGCACCGAGACGACCAAGGTCAGCGACGAGAGCTACTTCAAGGACCACATCGCGTCCGGCCAGTACGACCTCGCGCTGTACTCCTGGCCCGCCTCGGCCTTCCCCGCCACCGACGCCCGCCCGATCTACGCCAAGCCCGTCCCGGCCGCCGACGGCTCCCTCTCGGTCGAGCAGAACTGGACCCGGGTCGGCACCGACCAGGTGGACCAGCTCTTCGAACAGGCCATCGGCACCCTCGACGAGTCCGAGTCCCGCTCCCTGATCCGCAAGGCCGACGCCCGCATCTGGGCCGCCGCCGGCTCCATCCCGCTCTACCAGCGCCCCCAGCTGGTCGCGGCCCGCAAGAACCTCGCCAACGCCGGCGCCTTCGGCTTCCGAACCCCTGTATACGAGGACATGGGCTTCCTGAAGAAGGGCGTGCGGGTGTCGCCCAGCGCGTCGAGGTAGAGGGTCCCCGGACGCCCGGCGAAGCCGCATTCCCGGCGCCCCCGTACCATGGGGGGTAGGCCGAGGCGTCAGCAGCCCGGCGGGCCAGCGCGAGCGACGCGCAGCCGATTCCATACTCCGGGAGTACGCCGCACTATGCCCCTGTCCGCAACACGTCACGACATCCGCAACGTCGCCATCGTCGCCCACGTCGACCACGGCAAGACCACCATCGTCGACGCCATGCTCAAGCAGGCCGGCGCCTTCGCCGCCCACCAGCTCGACTCCGTCGACGACCGCATGATGGACTCGAACGACCTGGAGCGTGAGAAGGGCATCACGATCCTCGCCAAGAACACGGCGGTGAAGTATCACCCCAAGGACGGCGGGGACCCGATCACGATCAACATCATCGACACCCCGGGCCACGCCGACTTCGGTGGCGAGGTCGAGCGCGGCCTGTCGATGGTCGACGGCGTCGTGCTGCTCGTCGACGCCTCCGAGGGTCCGCTGCCGCAGACCCGCTTCGTGCTGCGCAAGGCGCTCCAGCAGCGGCTGCCCGTCATTCTCTGTATCAACAAGACGGACCGCCCCGACTCCCGGATCGACGAGGTCGTCAACGAGACGTACGACCTGTTCCTGGACCTGGACGCCGACGAGGACCAGATCGAGTTCCCGATCGTCTACGCCTGCGGCCGGGACGGCATCGCCTCGCTGACGAAGCCGGAGGACGGCACGGTTCCGGCCGACTCCACCAGCCTGGAGCCGTTCTTCTCCACGATCCTGGAGCACATCCCGGCCCCGACCTACGACGAGACCGCCCCGCTCCAGGCGCACGTCACCAACCTGGACGCCGACAACTTCCTCGGCCGTATCGCGCTGCTGCGCGTTCAGCAGGGCGAGCTGAAGAAGGGCCAGACGGTCGCGTGGATGAAGCGCGACGGTTCGGTCAGCAACGTCCGCATCTCCGAGCTGATGATGACCGAGGCGCTGACCCGCAAGCCGGCCGAGAAGGCGGGCCCGGGTGACATCTGCGCGGTCGCCGGCATCCCGGAGATCATGATCGGCGAGACCCTGGCCGACCCGGAGAACCCGATCGCGCTGCCGCTGATCACGGTCGACGAGCCGGCGATCTCGATGGTCATCGGTACGAACACCTCGCCGCTGGTCGGCCGGGGCGGCACCGGCAAGGGCGCGGACGCCAAGACGGCCGTGAAGGACCGCAAGGTCACCGCCCGCCAGGTGAAGGACCGCCTGGACCGCGAGCTGATCGGTAACGTCTCGCTGCGCGTGCTGGAGACCGAGCGCCCCGACGCCTGGGAGGTGCAGGGCCGCGGTGAGCTGGCGCTGGCCATCCTGGTCGAGACCATGCGCCGGGAGGGTTACGAGCTGACCGTCGGCAAGCCGCAGGTGGTCACCAAGGACGTCGACGGCAAGGTCTACGAGCCGGTCGAGCGCATGACCATCGACGTGCCCGAGGAGCACATGGGTGCCGTCACCCAGCTCATGGGCGTCCGCAAGGGCCGTATGGACAACATGTCCAACCACGGCTCGGGCTGGGTCCGCATGGAGTTCGTGGTGCCGTCCCGTGGTCTGATCGGCTTCCGCACCGAGTTCCTGACCCAGACGCGTGGCACGGGCATCGCCCACTCCATCCACGAGGGCCACGAGCCGTGGTTCGGCCCGCTCCAGACCCGGAACAACGGCTCCCTGGTGGCCGACCGGGCCGGCGCCGTCACCGCGTTCGCGATGACGAACCTCCAGGAGCGCGGCGTGCTCTTCGTGGAGCCGGGCACCGAGGTGTACGAGGGCATGATCGTCGGTGAGAACTCCCGCTCCGACGACATGGACGTCAACATCACCAAGGAGAAGAAGCTCACCAACATGCGGTCGTCCACGGCCGATGTGACCGAGTCGATCGTTCCGCCGCGCAAGCTGTCGCTGGAGCAGTCGCTGGAGTTCTGCCGTGACGACGAGTGCGTCGAGGTGACTCCGGAGGCCGTTCGCATCCGCAAGGTCAACCTCGACCAGCGGGAGCGGGCGCGCGCCGCGAGCCGCGCCAAGCACAGCTGACGACCGATCCCCGAAGGCCCGGGCGTCCCCATCGTGGGGGCGCCCGGGCCTTTTTCAACCCATTTTTTCGCGCCGTCTGGCCCTCCGCTGTCCGAAAGGCGGAGACCGACGCCCGATAGCCATGTAACACGTCCGTTTCGCGGCCTTCTTCGCCCGAACAGTTTGCCCAGATTTTGGAAGATCTTCGCGTGAGCTGTGACTGAATTGAGATTTAAGAACGGTGGTCGGTAGTTGGCTCATGGCAGATAGTTAGCCGCGTAGCGCTCGGGTCAATGGGTCTCGCGCTGTGGGGACAGCGCCCGACTCACGAGCACCAGGGGGTGTCTGACCCTCCGTCAGGGGTGTCGGAGGATCAGACGAGCGCCCCCTCCTGTTGGTGAACACGTGGAGTCATGAGGAGGAGTCCCATGCGCGGTGTCACAAGCGCGAGGTGGGCCACACCGTCGTCGGCCGTCGTCCACGGTCCCTCGCCCTGCGCCGATCCGCACTGAGCCCCGGCCCGGGGGCCGCCGCTGCCGCGCGACTACGCGCGTCCGGCTGCGCGTTCTCCCCTCGGTTCAGGGCGCCCTGACGCCTCTTCATGCACCGGACCGTGCTCGCACATCCCCGCGGGCCGGCGGTTCGGCACACCCACACCTGTGAAATGGGCGAACTGTGACAAGTCCTATCGACCTTGAGGGCGGCGGAACAGCGGCCGTCACCGACGGCGGACCGGGAGCGGAGAAGAAAGCCGAGGCCCCGGGGCTCGTCGGCCGCTCACCCGGCCAGTTGATGTGGCTGCGTTTCCGGCGCGACCGCACCGGCGTGATCGCCGCCTGCGTCGTCGGGTTCTACTTCCTGATCGCCCTGCTCGCACCGGTGATCGCGAAGCTGTACGGCAAGAACCCGTACACCGTCTACGCCGACGAGCGGCCCGAGCTGTTCGACAGCGCGGGCGTGCCGGTGCAGCCCAACGGCGGCATCAGCGCCGAATTCTGGTTCGGCCTCGAACCCGGCAACGGCTACGACGTCTTCACCAAACTCCTCTACGGCATCCGCACCTCGCTGATGATCTCCGTCGCGGTGACGGTCACGGTCGTCCTGACCGGCATCCTGCTCGGCGTCACCGCCGGCTACCTGGGCGGAAAGACCGACTACTGGATCAGCCGGATCATCGACTTCCTGCTCGCCTTCCCGGCGCAGCTGTTCTTCATCGCCAGCATGCCGGTGGTGGTCGCCCTCTTCGTCCACCCCCGGGACGAGACCCCGACCTATGTGCGGGTACTGGCCCTGATCATCGTGCAGTGGTTCCTGGGCTGGATGAGCCTCGGGCGCATCCTCAGAGGCACCACACTCGCGCTGCGGGAACGGGAGTTCATCGAGGCGGCGAAGGTCAGCGGGGCCCCGCCGTGGCGGATCATCCGCAAGGAGATCCTGCCGAACGTGGTCACCCCGCTGCTCGTCCAGTCCACGTATCTGCTGCCCAACTTCGTGACCGCCGAGGCCGGTCTGTCCTTCCTCGGGGTGGGCATCGTCGAACCGACGCCGGACTGGGGACAGATGTTCTCCAAGGCGTCCACCGAACTCGTGATGCAGAACGACATCACCTACATGTTCTTCCCCGGCGTCTCGATGATCATCTTCATCGTGGCTTTCAACCTGCTCGGGGACTCGGTCAGGGACGCCTTCGATCCCAAGACAGCGCGCTGACCATTCCGTGTGCAACTGGTGCAACACAGATGGGTGGAATCTGAGTGATGAGTAGGGGCGGACGCCACATACACGCCGCAATCTCAGTGCTCGCGGCCGGAGCTCTCGTGCTCACCGGTTGCAGCGAGGGCGGCAGCAAGACCGGGAACGACAAGAACGACAAGGAACAGCAGGAGAACGCCGCGCGGCAGCAGAGTTCCATCCCGTTCGGCGACGCGAAGGACAGTCAGGGCCCCGCGCCCGAAGTGCCCGGCGGCAAGAGCGGCGGCACCATCTCGGTACTCGCCCGCGACAGCTACGCCCACCTCGACCCCGGGCAGATCTACGTCCAGGACGAGATGGCGGTCTCCCAGCTGATCCACAGAGGCCTCACCGGTTACAAGGCCACCAGCAACGACGGCAGGAAGCACGAGGTCGTCGGTGACCTCGCCACCGACCCGGGGACCACCACCGACGGCGGCAAGACCTGGAAGTTCACGCTCAAGGACGGCATCAAGTGGGAGGACGGCTCCCCGATCACGGCCAAGGACGTCCGCCACAGCGTCGAGCGCCTGTTCGCGCCGTTCATCAACCAGGGCCCGCCGTACCTCCAGCAGTGGCTGGCCGACACCCCGGGCGCCGACTACCGCAAGCTCCTGCCGGACGGCCCCTACGAGGGCAAGCACCTCCCGGACACCCTGCTGGAGACCCCGGACGACAAGACGATCGTCTTCAGGTTCAAGACCGCCCGCCCCGACCTGCCGTACGCCCTGGCCATGGCCGGGTACGCCATCGTCTCCCAGAAGGGTGACACCAAGACCAAGTACGACAGGGACCCGGTGGCGGCCGGACCGTACAAGATCCAGGAGTTCAAGTCCGGCAAGTCGATGACGCTGGTGCGCAACGAGAACTGGGACCCGAAGACGGACCCGCTGCGCCACCAGTACGTCGACCGGTTCGACATCACTTTCAACCACCAGTACGAGCAGTCCACCAAGGCGATGCTCGCCGACAGCGGCAAGGACAAGACCGCCGTCAGCTTCAGCAACGCGGTCGACGCGGGCAACCTCTCCAAGGTCCTGAACGACCCGAAGCTGAAGGACCGCACGGTCTCCGGCTACCAGCCGTACGTCGGCCAGATGAACATCAACCTCAGCCACCCGGAGCTGAAGGACATCAAGATCCGGCAGGCCATCGCGCACGCCCTGCCCGTCACGCCGTTCGTCCGCGCCTTCGGCGGCACCGACGCGATGGAGGTCGCCGGCGGCATCCTCAGCCCGACGGTCAGCGGCTACGCCCCGAACCTCGACCCGTGGGGCAAGAAGAAGAAGCCCGCCGGTGACCCGGCGAAGGCCAGGAAGCTGCTGGAGGAGGCCGGCAAGGTCGGCATGAAGCTGACCTTCGGCTACATCAACACCCCCGAGGGCCAGCAGTACTCCACCGCCATGGCGGCGGGCCTGGAGAAGGCCGGCTTCGACGTGCAGCGCCAGGAGATCCCGGCCGAGACCTTCTACGACCAGGTCAGCCAGCTCGACAACAACTACGACATCTTCCACACCGCGTGGGGCGCCGACTGGCCGTCCGCCTCGACCGTGATCCCGCCGCTGTACGACGGCCGCGCGATCGCCGAGGGGGCGCAGAACTACTCGCAGGTCAACGACCCGAAGATCAACAGCGAGATCGACCGGATCAGCAAGATCACCGACCCGGCGAAGGCCGCGGCCGAGTGGGGCAAGCTCAACGAGTACATCGTCAAGGACGTCGTCAACGTCGTCCCGACCGCGTACTACAAGCAGGTCCAGATCGCCGGCTCCAGGATCGGCGGACTCGTCTACGACGACGTGATCAGCGGCGTCGACCCGCGCCGCCTGTACGTCAAGTAACCCCCGCCCGACCGGTACCCGGTGCCTCCGTCCGCTGCCCGGCGGCGGGGCACCGGGCACCCCCGGCCCGCTGACGTCTGAGAGCTGCCCCTGTCATGCTGCGCTTCCTCGTCCGCCGCACCCTCGGCGCCACCGTCATCCTCTTCCTGCTCAGCATCGTGGCGTTCCTGATCTTCTTCGGAATACCACGCGACCCGGCGCTGCTGATCTGCGGCAAGTCGTGCACGCCGGCCAACCTGGAGAACATCCGGCATGTGCTCGGCCTCGACAAGTCGATCCCCGAGCAGTACTGGCTCTTCCTGCACAACCTGGTCCTGGGCAGCGACGACTACCTGCAAGGCCCCTGCCCGGCGCCCTGCTTCGGCTACTCCTTCCACACCGGTGAAGCCGTCTGGGGCACCCTCCTCGACCGGCTGCCCATCACCATCTCCCTCACCATCGGCGGAGCCGTCTGCTTCCTGGTCTTCGGCCTGGGCACCGGCCTGCTCGCCGCCTGGCGCCGCGGCACCCTGATCGACAAGGCGGCCACGGCCACCGCGATGGTCGTCAGCTCGATGCAGATCTACTTCCTCGGCCCGCTGGCGCTGGCGATCCTCGTCTACCAGACGCAGCTGTTCGACAAACCGACGTACCACGAGTTCACCGAGGACCCCGTCGCCTGGTTCGGCGGGCTGATCATCCCCTGGGTCATCCTGTCGACGATCTTCGCCGCGCAGTACACGCGTATGGCCCGCTCGGCGATGATCGAACAGCTTCAGGAAGACCATGTGCGCACCGCCCGCGCCAAGGGCATGTCCCGGCGGTACGTCTTCTTCCGCTACGCCTGGCGCGGCTCGCTGATCCCGATCGTCACCATCTTCGGCATCGACCTGGGCTCCCTGCTCGGCGGGGCCATCATCACCGAGTACACCTTCGGCCTGCCCGGGCTCGGGCGGCTCGCGGTGGAGGCCGTCTCCTTCAGCGACCTGCCGCTGCTGCTCGGCGTGATGCTCTTCGCGGCCACGATGATCCTGCTGTTCAACATCGTCGTCGACGCCGCCTACGCCTTCATCGACCCCCGCGTCCGGCTGTCCTAGGAGCACTGTCGTGAGCACTCTGACCAAGGAAGCCGGTGCGCCGCGCCCCGCCGAGGGGGAGGCGTTCCTCTCGGTGCGGGACCTGCACGTCAGCTTCAAGACCGAGGACGGGATCGTCCGCGCCGTCGACGGGCTCTCCTTCGACCTCGAACGCGGCCGCACCCTGGGCATCGTCGGCGAGTCCGGCTCCGGCAAGTCCGTCACCAACCTGACCGTCCTCGGCCTGCACAACCCGATGTTCACCACCGTCGAGGGCGAGATCCTGCTCGACGGCAAGGAGCTGACCACCGCCCGCGAGCCGGAGCTGGAGAAGCTGCGCGGCAACAAGGTCGCCATGATCTTCCAGGACCCGCTCACCGCGCTCTCCCCCTACTACACGGTCGGCCGGCAGATCGCCGAGCCGTTCCGCAAGCACACCGGTGCCTCCAAGCGGGAGGCCTGGGACCGCGCGGTGGAGATGCTCGGCAAGGTCGGCATCCCCAACCCGGCGCAGCGTGCCAAGGACTATCCGCATCAGTTCTCCGGCGGTATGCGCCAGCGGGCGATGATCGCGATGGCGCTGGTCTGCGACCCCGATCTGCTGATCGCCGACGAGCCGACCACCGCTCTGGACGTGACGGTCCAGGCGCAGATTCTCGACCTGCTCAAGGACCTCCAGCGGGAGTTCGGCTCGGCGATCATCTTCATCACCCACGACCTCGGGGTCATCGCCGACATGGCCGACGACATCATGGTGATGTATGCGGGCAACGCGGTGGAAAGCGGCACCGTCGACGAGGTGCTGCGGGCGCCCCAGCACCCCTACACCTGGGGCCTGCTGAATTCGATGCCCCGCCTGGACTCGGACGTCGCCACCCCGCTCGCCCCCATCCCCGGCACCCCGCCGTCGCTGCTCAGCCCGCCGTCCGGGTGCCGTTTCCATCCGCGCTGCACCTTCCAGGACCGGGTGGGCGGCGCCCGGTGTGTCACCGAGCGCCCGCTGCTGGCCCCGGGCCGGGCCGCCGCCTGCCACCTGACGGCGGAGCAGAAACGGACCGTCTTCATCGAAGAGATCAAGCCCCGGCTGGGCTGACAGAGGAGAAAGAGGAGTCAATGAAGGAAGACCTCGTCCTCCCCGCCCCGCGCGAGGCCGCCGCCGGCCCGGAGGGGGAACCGCTGCTCGTGGTGGAAGGCCTCACCAAGCACTTCCCGGTCAAGGGCGGCTTTCCCGTCCGGCGCACCGTCGGCCAGGTCCAGGCGGTGGACGGCATCGACCTGACCGTGCGGGCCGGAGAGAGCTTCGGGCTGGTGGGGGAGTCGGGCTGCGGCAAGTCGACGACGGGCCGCCTGATCACCCGGCTGCTGGAACCGACCGCGGGCCGGATCTCGTACCGGGGCCGGGACATCACCCACGCCGGCCGCAAGGAGCTGGCGTCGGTCCGCTCCGAGATCCAGATGATCTTCCAGGACCCGTACTCCTCGCTCAACCCGCGCCAGACGGTCGGCAAGATCATCTCCGGTCCGATGGAGGTCAACGGGATCGAACCGGAGGGGGGCCGGGAGAAGCGGGTCCGCGAACTCCTGGAGATCGTCGGCCTCAACCCCGAGCACTACAACCGCTTCCCGCACGAGTTCTCCGGCGGTCAGCGCCAGCGCATCGGCGTGGCCCGCGCGCTGGCCCTGAACCCGAAGCTGATCGTGGCGGACGAGCCGGTCTCCGCGCTGGACGTGTCGATCCAGGCGCAGGTGGTCAACCTGCTCCAGCAGGTGCAGCGGGACCTGGGCATCGCGTTCGTCTTCATCGCCCACGACCTGGCCGTCGTACGGCATTTCTCACAGCGCGTGGCAGTGATGTACCTCGGTAAGATCGTGGAGATCGCCGACCGCGAGGACCTGTACGGCAACCCGCGGCACCCGTACACCCGGGCGCTGCTGTCCGCCGTGCCGGAAGCCACGGTCGACGACGACGGCCCGGCTCGTGAGCGCATTCGGCTCACCGGTGACGTGCCGTCTCCGATCAACCCGCCGTCGGGTTGCCGCTTCCGCACGCGCTGCTGGAAGGCGACCGACACGTGCGCGTCGGAGGCGCCGCCGCTGGTGCAGGTCGAGGGCAACAAGCCCGGCCACCTGACCGCCTGCCACTACCCCGAGACGGAGGGCACCGTACCGGCACCCCGGCTCTCCAAGGACCCCCAGACGGCGGCCTGACAACACCCCTTTTCCGTCAGCCGCCGCCACGGAACGGACCTTCACCGGCCCATTGACCCGAGCCCGCGAACGTCCGCTCCCGGGGCAGAAGGCCCGCGCCTCCCCAGGCGCGGGCCTTCGCTGTACCCGGGTCGTCAGACGCCGGTCGTGCCGTCGATCAGCTCCCGGAGGATGTCCAGGTGGCCGTTGTGGCGGGCCGTCTCCTCTATGAGGTGGTGCAGGATCCAGCGCAGGTCGACCGTGAGGCCGGAGCGGACGGTGGCCTTGGCCCGGGTGTCCAGGTCATGGGCGGCGACCAGCTCCCGGTAGCGGGCGGACTGCTCGGCGTACTCGCGCAGCAGCTCCGGCAGCGGGACGTCGACCGCGATCCGCATCTCGCGGTCCGGGTCCTCCTCGGTCCACGGACCCTCGTCCTCCTCGCCGAGGAAGATCACCTGGAACCAGTAGTACTCGACCCACCGCAGGTGGTTGATCAGGCCCGAGATCGTCATCAGGGGCGAGCCCGGCAGGGGCGCCGTACGGGCGCCCTCCGCCGAGACGCCCTCGCACTTGGCGCGGGCCGTGTCCCGGGTGTAGTCGAGGAAGGTGGTCAGCTGGGTGCGCTCGTCCCAGGCGGGAGGCGTGTCGGTGCGTGTCATCCGGGAGAGCATGACGCACCGTCACTCCCCCGTCGAGCCAATTAACGCCGTCCTCCGGCGCCGCCCTCCTCCAGTGCCGCCAGGGCCGGGTCCAGCACGATGTCCTCCGCGCGGGCCTCGATCGTCGGGTCCTCGGGGAAGTGGCAGGCCGACAGATGGCCCTCGTGGTTGCCCGGCAGCCGGACCAGCGGGGGCTCCTCGGTCGCGCACCTCTCCTGCGCCTTCCAGCAGCGGGTGCGGAAGCGGCAGCCGGAGGGCGGGGAGATCGGGGAGGGCACGTCGCCGGCCAGGCGGATGCGTTCGCGCGGGCCCGCCGACTCGCCGGCCACACTCACCTCGGGCACCGCGGAGAGCAGGGCGTGAGTGTAGGGGTGCCGGGGCCGGGTGTAGATGGACTCGCGGTCGCCGACCTCGATGATCTTCCCCAGGTACATGACCGCCACACGCTGCGAGAAGTGTCGTACGACGGCCAGGTCGTGGGCGATGAAGACGAACGCGATGCCCAGGTCCCGCTGCACCTGCTGGAGCAGGTTGACCACCTGCGCCTGGATCGACACGTCCAGCGCGGACACCGGCTCGTCCGCCACGATCAGCTTCGGGTTCAGGGCCAGCGCCCGCGCCACCCCGATCCGCTGGCGCTGACCGCCGGAGAACTCGTGCGGGAAGCGGTTGTAGTGCTCGGGGTTGAGGCCGACGATCTCCAGGAGTTCGCGGACCCGTTTCTCCCGGCCCCCCTCCGGTTCGATCCCGTTGATCTCCATCGGGCCGGAGATGATCTTGCCGACCGTGTGCCGCGGGTTCAGCGACGCATACGGGTCCTGGAAGATCATCTGGATCTCGGAGCGGACCGGCGCCAGCTCCTTGCGGCCGGCGTGGGTGATGTCCTTGCCCTGGTACGAGATCGTGCCCGCGGTCGGTTCCAGCAGCCGGGTGATCAGGCGGCCCGTCGTCGACTTGCCGCAGCCCGACTCGCCGACCAGGCCCAGGCTCTCACCCTCGTTGACCTGGAAGTCGAGGCCGTCGACGGCCTGCACATGGCCGACGGTGCGCCGGATCGGGAAGCCGCCCTTGATCGGGAAGTGCTTGGTCAGCCCGGAGACGTCCAGGAGGGGAGTGGTGCTGCTCATGGTGGTGAAGTCCCGTCTCTCGTACGTCAGTTGGCCGCGCTGCCGGCGAGCCCGGCGAGGTACTCGCGGCGCTGGTCGGAGGTCAGGTGGCAGGCGGACCCGCGTCCGTCGGTGATCTCCAGGAGCGGACGCTCCGACGAGCAGCGCCCGTCCTCGACCTTGTCGGCGAAGGCGCACCGCGGGTGGAAGCGGCAGCCCGACGGCGGGTTGAGCAGCGACGGCGGCGAGCCCGGGATCGGGTTCAGCGGCACGTCGACCGGGTGATCCAGGCTCGGCATGGAGCCCAGCAGACCCCAGGTGTAGGGGTGCCGCGGGTTGCGCAGCACCTCCTTCTTGGTGCCGCGCTCCACGCACCGGCCGCCGTACATCACCAGGACGTCGTCCGCGATGTCGGCGATGACCCCGAGGTCGTGCGTGATGAAGATGATCGAGGTGCCGAACTCCCGCTGGAGGTCCTTGAGCAGGTCCATGATCTGGGCCTGCACGGTGACGTCGAGGGCCGTGGTCGGCTCGTCGGCGATCAGCAGCTCCGGGTCGCAGACCAGCGCCATCGCGATCATGGCGCGCTGGCGCATACCGCCGGAGAACTGGTGCGGGTAGTCGTCCACCCGGACGTCGGGCTGCGGGATGCCCACCCGGGTGAGCATCTCGATCGCCCGCGCCCGCGCCTGCTGCTTGGAGCAGCCGGTGTGCTTGCGGTACGTCTCGCCGATCTGCCGGCCGATGGTGTGGTACGGCGACAGCGACGTCAGGGCGTCCTGGAAGATCATGGCCATCTTGTTGCCGCGCAGCTTGGCCAGGGTCCTCTCCGAGGCGCCGTTCAGCTCCTCGCCGTCCAGGCGGATGGAGCCCTCGACCGTGGTGCTGTCGGGGTTGTGCAGGCCCAGGATGGTCAGGTTGGTGACCGACTTGCCGGACCCCGACTCACCCACGATGCCCAGCGTCTTGCCGCGTTCGAGGTCGAAGGACAGGCCGTCGACGGCCTTGACGATGCCGTCCTCGGTCGAGAAGTGCACCTTCAGGTCCTTGATGGACAGGAAGGGCTGCTGATCGGTGCTCGTCACGGGGACGCTCCAGAGGGGGGTGATGCGGGGTAGCAGGTGGGGGCGGGGCGGGTCAGGCGAGCCGGATCCGCGGGTCGATCGTCGCGTACACGGCGTCGACCACGATGTTGGAGACCACGACGAAGGCAGCGGTGAGCACCATGACGCCGAGCAGCATGGGCAGGTCACTGGTGGACACGGACTTCACGGCGAGCAGGCCGATGCCCTGGATGCTGAAGGTCTTCTCGGTGATCATCGCGCCGCCGAGCAGGACGCCCAGGTCGATGCCGAAGATGGTGACGATCGGGCCCATGGCGCCGCGCCAGGCGAACCGGAAGAACACGCTCGAGCCGTTGAGGCCCTTGGCCCGGGCCGTGCGGACGTAGTCCTCGTTGAGCTGCTCCACCATCTGGGAGCGCGTCATACGGGTGTAGTTCGCGGTGAAGATCAGTGCCAGGACCAGCCAGGGCAGCAGCAGTCCGCTGAACCACCCGCCCGGGTTCTCCGTGAACTCGGTGTACGACGGCTGTTCCAGGATGTGCGTCTGATAGACGAGGACGTAGAGCGCCAGCGTGCCCACGAAGTAGATCTGCATGGAGGAGGCGACCAGCGAGGCGCTGCTGGCGATCTTGTCGACTGCCTTGCCCTGCTTCAGGGCGGCCAGCATGCCCATGCCGACACCGAAGATCAGGAAGACCACCGAGGCGCCGATGGCCAGGGAGAACGTCGCCGGGAACCGGTCCAGGATGGTCTCCAGGACGGGCTCGCGGTTGACGAAGGAGTAGCCCAGGCACGGGGCGTCGCAGCTCCCGAAGGAGGCGAAGTCGCGGCCCACGAAGATGCCCGAAAGCCAGTGCCAGTACTGCACCGGGAGCGAGTCGGTGATCCCCATGTTGTGGCGGATCAACTCCAGCGTCTCCGGGGTGCACAGCTTGCCGCAGGCCAGCCGGGCGGGGTCGCGTGGCACCGCGTAGAAGAGCATGAACGTGACCGCGCTGATGATCAACAGCGTGACCGCGGCGCCGAGGAGCCGGCGGGCGAGGAAGCGAAGCATGGGGGTTGGCTTTCCTGGGAGGGCCGTCGTGCGGATCGGGCCTGGCCGGGGTGACCGGGGGCCGCGGTGGACGAGCCGAGGGCGGGGCGGCACGGGGCCGCCCCACCTCTCAGGGATGGATCAGGACTTGACGTACAGCTTGTAGAGCATGCAGCCGTCGAAGTTCGGGTCCATCTTCACGTTGCCGAGCTTGGAGCCGTGCAGGTAGATACGGCGCATGTAGACGTCGGGGATGAACGCGCCGGTCTCGGTGACCTGCTTGTCCAGGGCCGCCCACATCTTGTTGGCCTTGTCCTGGTCCGTCTCGGCCGTGGCCGCCTTGATGGCCGCGTCGATCTTCGGGTCCTTCAGGTGCGAGTAGTTCTGGCCCTGGTCGACGACGTTGGCGCTGTCGAACAGCGGCTGGAACACGGAGTAGCCGGTCGGCCAGTCGGAGGACCAGCCACCCCAGTACACGTCGTACGGGTTGTCCAGCTTGCCGATCTGGTCGTACCAGGTGGTGGAGTCGATGCCCTTGGTGACGACCTCGAAGCCGGCCTGCTTCAGGGCGTTCTCGACGACGACCTTGATCTTGGCGTTGACCTCGTCCTGCATGTACGCGTAGACGACCTTGTAACCGGACTTGCCGGCCTTCTCCAGGACCTTCTTCGCGGCCTTCGGGTCGCCCGCGGGGTTGGCGAGCTTGCCCCACACGTCCTGCGACTCGTAACCCGCGACCAGCGGGCTCATGATGCCGGTCGCGTAGTCACCGCGCGACTCGCCGCCCTGGAGCTGGCGGATCTGGGCGGTCGGCCATGCCCTGATGAGGGCCTCGCGGACGGCCTTGTCCTTGACCCGGGAGGTGTTGATCCAGTAGCAGCTGACGCCGTTGCCGAGCGTCTCGAAGACGCGGTCCTTGGCCTCGGCCTTCGCCTTCTGGACGCGCTCCTGCGGGATGGTGCGCCAGGAGACGGCGTACTGGTCCTTGCCGGAGTCGGCCAGCAGACGGTCGGCCGCGTTCAGCGGCTCGATGCCGAAGGTGAACTCGAAGCGGTCCGGGTAGGCGTTGCGGATCGGGTCGGTCTTCGGGTCCCAGTGCTCGTTGCGGACCATGACCATCGACTTGTCGGTGGTGTGCGACTCGACGCGGTAGGGACCGTTGGAGAAGGGCTTCTTGTCGTACTTCTCCTTGGTGTCCTTCTTCACCGGGGTCGGCGCGTAGGAGTGCATCGCGAGCACGTAGTTGAAGTCGGGACGTGCCTCGGAGAGGTGGAAGGTGATCGTCTTCCCGCTGGTCTCGATCGACTTCAGGTGCTTGCCGCCGTACGGGCCCGGGTAGGACTTGCGGTACTCCGCGGAGCCGGTCAGCCAGGTCTGGACGTAGAAGGCGCCCTCGGTGACGAAGTTGGCGAAGCAGCGCTCGATGCCGTGGCGGACGTCATCGACGGTGACGTCGGAGCCGTCCTCCCACTTGATGCCGTCCTTCAGGGTGAAGGTCCAGGTCTTGCCGTTGTCCTTCATGGTGCCCGTGTCGGTGGCGAGGTCGCCGACCAGGGTCATGGAGCCGTCGTCGGCGACCTTGTAACCGGTCAGGGTGCGGGAGAGGACGATCGCCGCGAGCGAGTTCCAGGCGTAGTAGATGCGCTGCGGGTCCAGGTGCGAGAAGTCGTCGTCGTTCAGCAGGTAGACGGTGCCGCCCTTCTTCGCGCCGGAGACCTCCGGGGCCGGGCCCGTGGAGTCGGCGGCGGTGCCGATCTTGACCACGGTCGCGTCGGCCTTGGCGGCGTTCGCCTTGCCACCGGCGCCGGCGTTGTTCGTGGTGTCGCCGCCGCTGCACGCGGACAGCACGGAGCTGGACGCGGCCACGACACCGGTGGCTATGAGGAAGTTCCTGCGCGAGAAGGACATCGCAACCTGCCTTCGAGAATGAGAGTGGTGAGGGAAGCCCGGCACCCCGGCGTCTTTGCCGTGGTCCTGAAGAGGGCCGGGGTCAGCGCTTGGTCTTCGGGTCGAGCGCGTCGCGGACCGAGTCGCCGAGAAGGTTGAACGCCAGGACGAAGATCACCATCGCCAGGCCCGGGAAGAGCAGGTAGGTGATGTCTTCCTGGTAGACCTGGGCGGCCCGGCCGATCATGACGCCCCAGTCCGGGGTCGGGTCCTGGATGCCGACGCCGAGGAAGGCGAGGCCGGCTTCCGTGGTGACCATCAACGGCAGGTTGAGAGTCGCCTGGATGAGGATCGGCGTCCACAGGTTGGGAAGCAGTTCCTTGAAGATGATGCGCGCCGGGGACGCCCCCGTGACCTTGGCCGCCTCGACGAACTCGCGCTCGCGCAGGGCCAGCACCTGGCCGCGCAGCAGACGGGCGATGGAGGCCCAGCCGAAGGCGGTGAGCAGGCCGATGAGGCAGGCCACCGTCAGCCAGGTCGGGGTGTTCTCCTCGGGCGACACGAACAGGGCGAGCACCACGGGGGTGAAGGCCACGAAGAACAGCTGGGAGGGGAACGACAGCAGGGTGTCGATGACCCGGCCGATGAACCAGTCCGTCTTGCCGCCCAGGTAACCCGCCGTGACGCCGAGCGTGACACCGATGAGCACGACGAGCAGCGTGATGGCGGCGGAGATCAGCAGGGAGTTGCGGATCGCGTAGAGCAGGAAGGTGAAGACGTCGCGCCCGAGGCCCGGCTCGATGCCGAACCAGAACTCGCTGCTGATGCCGCCGTTGGGGAGCACGGGGTAGCCGTTGTCGCCCAGCAGGCCGTACTGGTTCAGGCCGTACGTCGTGTACGGGTCCTTCCCGTACAGCTTGGCGATCAGCGGCGCGCACAGGGCGATCACGAAGAAGAAGATCACGATGCAGGCGGATATGACGCCCGTGCGGTCGCGCTTGAAGCGACGCCACGCCAGCTGACCGGGGGAGCGGCTCTCGTTGGGTTTCGGGGCGGGAGAAGTGGTCGACTTCTCGACGCTCTCGTCGGTCACCTCAAGCGGGGCAGCCGCGGATGGAGTTGGGGGGGTCATGGTGCTCCTGGCCCAAGGGAGGGTCTGAGTGACTCCGCAGGGCGCTCCCCTACGGGCTACGCGGGACTTTTTCAACGTAATTCATTCAAGGTCAACAAATTCTGGTCCGGCTTGGGTTTCTCTTTACCTTCTTTGCCGTCGGTTGATCATTCCGTAGCTACGCGGGTAGCGCTTCCGTGATCAACCCGTGTCTTACATGGGGCCAATCCGGTGAAACGGGCGATGTGTTCGATATACGGACGCCAGGGTGTCGAAATGCGTACATCCCGGCGTCACTTTTCAACGGTTCGGCATCGGATCCCGTCGATCTGTTGCGCGGATTTCGAAGATCCACGTCAGCGGCCGGCCGGTCCGGGGGTGAGATCCCCCCAAAGGGCCGAGTGCGTGTGCGCTGTGCGCGGTACGGGTCGATATTTGCCGATAACGACGAGGCATTTCCCGACAACGCATCAGCTCGGTCCGGGCACCGGCCGGCTGGGTCTGAGGAGGCACACCATGCGCGGAGCCACGCACGCCAAGTGGGTCGCATGCGCGGCGGCGGCCGCCCTCGCGGCGACCGCCTGCGGGGGCGGCGGCAATGGTGCGGGCGGCGCGGTGCTCAGCTCCTCCTGGGGTGACCCGCAGAACCCGCTGGAGCCGGCCAACACCAACGAGGTGCAGGGCGGCAAGGTGCTCGACATGGTCTTCCGCGGGCTCAAGCGGTACGACCCGGAGACCGGCGAGGCCGAGGACATGCTCGCCGAGAGGATCGAGACCACCGACCAGCAGCACTTCACCATCACCGTCAAGGACGGCTGGACCTTCAGCAATGGCGAGAAAGTGACGGCCAAGTCCTTCGTCGACGCCTGGAACTACGGCGCGAGCCTGAGGAACAACCAGCGCAACGCGTACTTCTTCAGCTACATCCAGGGGTACGACAAGGTCCACCCCGACAAGGGCGAGCAGAGCGCCGACACCCTCTCCGGCCTGAAGGTCACCGGTGAGCGCACCTTCACCGTCGCCCTCACCCAGAAGTGGTCCACCTTCCCCGACACCCTCGGCTACAACGCCTACGCCCCGCTGCCCCGCGTCTTCTTCGACGATCACGACGCCTGGCTGGCCAAACCCGTGGGGAACGGCCCGTACACCGTGCAGTCGTACACCCGGGGCTCCCAGATGTCCCTGCGTGCGTGGGAGGAGTACCCCGGCCCGGACAAGGCGCGGAACGGCGGTGTCGACCTCAAGGTCTACACCGACAACAACACCGCCTACACCGACCTCATGGCCGGCAACCTCGACCTGGCCGACGACGTCCCCGCCGCCCAGCTCCGCAACGTCAGAAGCGACCTCGGCGACCGCTACCTCAACACCCCCGCCGGCATCCTCCAGACCCTGGCCTTCCCGTACTACGACGAGAACTGGGGCAAAGACGGCATCGAGAAGGTCCGCAAGGGCCTGTCCATGGCCATCGACCGCGAGCAGATCACCGAGACGATCTTCCAGAAGACCCGCACCCCCGCCACCGACTGGACCTCCCCGGTGCTGGGCGAGGACGGCGGCTACAAGGCGGGGCTGTGCGGAGAGGCCTGCGAGTACAAGCCTGACGAGGCGAAGAAGCTCATCCAGGAGGCCGGCGGGCTCCCCGGCGGCCAGGTCAGGATCGGCTACAACGCGGACACCGGCTCCCACAAGGACTGGGTCGACGCGGTCTGCAACTCCATCAACAACGCCCTCGACAACGACCGGGCCTGCGTCGGCAACCCCGTCGGCACCTTCGCCGACTTCCGCAAGCAGATCACCGAGAACAAGATGACCGGGCCGTTCCGGGCCGGCTGGCAGATGGACTACCCGCTCATCCAGAACTTCCTCCAGCCGCTGTACTACACCAACGGCTCCTCCAACGACGGCAAGTGGTCCAACGCCGAGTTCGACAGACTCGTCGACGAGGCCAACGCCGAGGACGACACCGCCAGGGCCGTCGAGAAGTTCCAGCAGGCGGAGGAGGTCGTCCGGGACAACATGGCAGCCATCCCGCTCTGGTACCAGAACGGCAGCGCCAGCTACTCGGAGCGGCTGTCCGACGTCAAGCTCAACCCGTTCAGCGTCCCGGTGTACGACCAGATCAAGGTCGGCTGAGGCGGCGCCATGGGACGGTACGTCGTCCGGCGGCTGCTCCAGATGATCCCGGTCTTCGTCGGGGCCACGCTGCTGATCTTCCTCATGGTGAACGTGATGGGCGACCCCATCGCGGGCCTGTGCGGCGACCGGCGGTGCGACCCGGCCACGGCCGCCCAGCTCAGGAAGGAGTTCGGCCTCGACAAGCCGGTGTGGCAGCAATACCTGACCTACATGGGCAACGTCTTCACCGGCGACTTCGGCACCGCCTTCAACGGCCAGCCGGTCACCGAGCTGATGGGTTCCGCCTTCCCGGTCACCATCCGGCTCACCATCGTGGCGATCCTCTTCGAGATCGTCATCGGCGTCACCCTCGGCGTCGTCACCGGCCTGCGCCGCGGCCGCCCCGTCGACACCACCGTCCTGCTGGTCACCCTCGTCGTCATCTCCGTCCCCACCTTCGTCACCGGCCTGCTGCTCCAGCTGCTGCTCGGCGTCGAGTGGGCCTGGATCAAACCCTCGGTGTCCCCGGAGGCCGGCTTCGGCGAGCTGATCGTCCCCGGCCTGGTCCTCGCCTCCGTCTCCCTCGCCTACGTCACCCGGCTGACCCGCACCTCCCTCGCCGAGAACAAGCGCTCCGACTACGTCCGCACCGCGATCGCCAAGGGCCTGCCCCGGCACCGGGTGGTCACCCGGCACCTGCTGCGCAACTCCCTCATCCCGGTCGTCACCTTCATCGGCACCGACGTGGGCGCGCTGATGGGCGGCGCGATCGTCACCGAGCGGATCTTCAACATCCACGGCGTCGGCTACCAGCTCTACCAGGGCATCCTCCGCCAGAACACCCAGACCGTGGTCGGCTTCGTCACCGTCCTGGTCCTGGTCTTCCTGGTCGCCAACCTCCTCGTCGACCTCCTGTACGCCGTACTCGACCCGAGGATCCGCTATGCCTGACGAGCCCTACGAGCCCGAGCGCGCCATGGCCGGCACCGGCATGGGCGGCCAGATGGACCTCGCGGCGAGCGAGGCGGTGACCCTGGAGAAGCCGCTCCGCGGCCCGGACGGCGCGGGCGGCCCCGCCGGCAAGCCCCGCTCCCTGTGGTCCGACGCCTGGCACGACCTGCGCCGCAACCCCGTCTTCATCGTCTCCGGGCTGGTCATCCTCTTCCTGGCCGTGATCTCCCTGTGGCCGTCCCTGATCGCCTCCGGCAACCCCCTGCACTGCGATCTCGCCAAGGCACAGGAGGGTTCCGGGCCCGGCCACCCCTTCGGCTTCAACGGCCAGGGCTGCGACGTGTACACCCGCACCGTCTACGGCGCCCGCACCTCCGTCGCGGTCGGCGTCTGCGCGACGCTCGGGGTGGCGGTCCTGGGCAGCGTGCTGGGCGGGCTCGCCGGGTTCTTCGGCGGCGTGTGGGACTCGATCCTCTCCCGCGTCACCGACGTCTTCTTCGCCATCCCGGTCGTCCTCGGCGGCCTGGTCCTGCTCTCCGTGGTCACCAGCAACAGCATCTGGCCGGTCATCGGCTTCATGGTGCTGCTGGGCTGGCCGCAGATCTCCCGGATCGCCCGCGGCTCGGTCATCACCGCCAAGCAGAACGACTACGTCCAGGCGGCCCGCGCCCTCGGCGCCTCCAACTCCCGGATGCTGCTGCGGCACATCGCGCCCAACGCCGTCGCCCCGGTGATCGTCGTCGCGACCATCGCGCTCGGCACCTACATCGCCCTGGAGGCCACCCTGTCCTACCTCGGCGTCGGCCTGAAGCCGCCCAGCGTCTCCTGGGGCATCGACATCTCCGCCGCCTCCCCGTACATCCGCAACGCCCCCCACGCCCTCCTCTGGCCCTCCGGCGCCCTCGCGCTCACCGTCCTGGCCTTCATCATGCTCGGCGACGCGGTACGCGACGCCCTCGACCCGAAGCTGAGGTGAGACGTGCTCCTCGAAGTGCGCGACCTGCACGTGGAGTTCCGCACCCGGGACGGGATCGCCCGGGCCGTCAACGGCGTCACCTACCGCGTGGACGCGGGGGAGACCCTGGCCGTGCTCGGCGAGTCGGGCTCCGGCAAGTCCGTCACCGCGCAGGCCGTCATGGGCATCCTCGACATGCCGCCGGGCCGGATCACCGGCGGCGAGATCCTCTTCCAGGGCCGGGACCTGCTGAAGCTGAAGGAGGCCGAGCGGCGCGAGGTGCGCGGCGCCGGGATGGCGATGATCTTCCAGGACGCGCTGTCCTCGCTGAACCCGGTGCTGACCGTGGGCGACCAGCTGGGCGAGATGTTCGTCGTCCACCGCGGCATGTCGAAGAAGGACGCCCGCGCCAAGGCCGTGGAGCTGATGGACCGGGTGCGCATCCCGGCGGCCAGGGAGCGGGTGCGGCAGTACCCGCACCAGTTCTCCGGCGGCATGCGCCAGCGCATCATGATCGCCATGGCGATGGCCCTGGAGCCGGCCCTGATCATCGCCGACGAACCGACGACGGCACTGGACGTGACGGTCCAGGCCCAGGTCATGGACCTGCTCGCGGAACTCCGGCGCGAGTTCCACATGGGCCTGATCCTCATCACCCACGACCTCGGGGTGGTCGCGGACGTGGCGGACCGGATCGCCGTCATGTACGCGGGGAAGATCGTCGAGTCGGCCCCGGTCCATGACCTCTACAAGGCCCCCGCCCACCCCTACACCCGCGGCCTGCTCGACTCCATCCCGCGCCTGGACCAGAAGGGCCAGGAGCTGTACGCCATCAAGGGCCTGCCGCCCAGCCTGCTGGACATCCCGTCCGGGTGCCCCTTCCACCCCCGCTGCCCGATGGTCCAGGACGTGTGCCGCACCGACGTGCCACCCCTCTACGCGGTGGACGAGGAGCGGGGCAGCGCCTGCCACTTCTGGAGGGAGTGCCTGCATGGCTGAGCCGATCCTGGAAGTGCGCGGGCTGGTCAAGCACTACCCGCTGACGCGGGGGGTCCTGTTCAAGAAGCAGGTCGGCGCCGTCAAGGCTGTCGACGGGGTGGACTTCACCCTGGACCGGGGCGAGACCCTGGGCATCGTCGGCGAGTCCGGCTGCGGCAAGTCGACGGTCGCCAAGATGCTGGTCAGCCTGGAGCGGCCGACATCCGGGGAGATCCGGTACAAGGGCGAGGACGTCACCCGGCTCTCCGGCCGCGCCCTGCGGGCCGTACGCCGCAACATCCAGATGGTCTTCCAGGACCCGTACACCTCGCTCAACCCCCGGATGACGGTGGGCGACATCATCGGCGAGCCCTTCGACATCCACCCCGAGGTGGCTCCCAAGGGCGACCGTCGGCGCAGGGTCCGGGAACTCCTGGACGTCGTCGGCCTGAACCCCGAGTACGTCAACCGCTACCCGCACCAGTTCTCCGGCGGCCAGCGCCAGCGCATCGGCATCGCCCGCGGCCTGGCCCTGCGCCCCGAGATCATCGTGGCGGACGAACCGGTCTCGGCCCTGGACGTCTCGGTCCAGGCCCAGGTCATCAACCTGATGGAACGCCTCCAGAACGAGTTCGACCTGTCCTGCGTCTTCATCGCCCACGACCTGTCGATCGTCCGGCACATCTCCGACCGCGTCGGGGTCATGTACCTGGGCCGGATCGTCGAGACCGGCCGCGACGCCGAGATCTACGACCACCCCACCCACCCCTACACCCAGGCCCTGCTCTCCGCCGTGCCCGTGCCCGACCCCGAGGCCCGCGAGCACCGCGAGCGCATCATCCTGTACGGCGACGTCCCGTCCCCCATGAACATCCCGTCCGGCTGCCGTTTCCGCACCCGCTGCTGGAAGGCCCGCGAACGCTGCGCCCTGGAGGTCCCGGCCCTGGCTGTCCCCGAGGCCTTCCACCGCACCACGGGCCCCGCCGCCCACCCCAGCGCCTGCCACTTCGCGGAGGAGAAGCACGTCGTCCCGTCGGACCGGCCGGAGTAACACAGTGGCAACTCGCCCGACCCTGTTCCGATATACGGACGCGCCAGGCTGAACACCGTACGGCCGTGCGGGTGCCGTGAACGGGCCGGGATGCGCCATGTCATCCCGGCCCGTTGCCCGTTCTACGCCAGGCCCAGGGACCGCTTGAGGAAGTCCACCTGGAGCAGCAGCAGGTTCTCGGCGACCTGCTCCTGGGGGGTCATGTGGGTGACGCCGGACAGGGGCAGGACCTCGTGCGGGCGGCCGGCGGCGAGGAGGGCCGAGGACAGGCGCAGGGCGTGCGCGAAGACCACGTTGTCGTCGGCCGTGCCGTGCACGATCATCAGCGGCCGGTGCGGCTCGGCGGGGGCGGACAGGCCCTCGTCGGTCACCAGGGAGCTGTGCGCGTACGCCTGCGGTGAGACGGCCGGGTCGCCCAGGTAGCGCTCGGTGTAGTGGGTGTCGTAGAGGCGCCAGTCCGTCACCGGTGCCCCCGCGACGCCCGCGTGGAAGACGTCCGGGCGGCGCAGGACCGCGAGTGCCGCGAGCCAGCCGCCGTAGGACCAGCCACGGATGGCCACCCGGCTCAAATCCAGCGGGTGATTCCGAGCCAAATCCTGGAGTGCCTCGATCTGGTCGTCGAGGGACCTCGTGAAGTCCTGGTGGATCGCCTTCTCCCAGCCGGGCGAGCGGCCCGGCGTGCCCCGCCCGTCCGCGACCACCACGGCGAAGCCCTGGTCGGCGAACCACTGCGAGGTCAGATGGGCGTTGTGGGCGGCGACGACGCGCGGGCCATGGGGGCCGCCGTAGGGGTCGAGGAGCACCGGCAGGGGCGTGTCACCGGGGTAGTCCCGTGGCATAAGCAGGGCGCACGGAATTCGTCGTGCGCCCCCCTCGGTGAGCGTGACGCGCGGGGACATACCGGGGTCTTCGGCGTACGACGGGATGATGGCCGCTTGCTTCCCCTCCCGCAGCACCCGCACCACCGCCCCCGGCCGCTCCAGGGTCGCCGACACCAGGACGGTCACGTCGCCGGACCGCACCGCCGAGTGCACCCCGGGCTCCTCCGACAGGCGCTCGACGCCCAGCTCGTTGACCCGGTAGACATGCACCTCACCGGTCTCCGGCCGTTCCGCTTCCGCGCCGGCGGAGGCCGAGACGAGCACGTCGCCGGGCGAGACGTCGAGCACCGCACGGATGTGCAAGTGCGCCCCCGTCAGAGGTCGTTCGCCCACTGCCAGCACGCGTGCGCCGCCCTCGTCGGCGATCCGCACCAGCTGCCCGGAGGGCGACCAGCACGGCACTCCAGGGAAAAGATCCAGCCAAATCGGATCTTCGTCGGCGTGCACCATCCGGGTCGCCCCGGTGTCCGGGTCCACGGCCAGGTACAGCTGGCTGCGCTGATCCCGAGCCTGGACGAGAAGCAGCGGCGCACCCGCCGCTGACCAGTGCACACGCGCCAGATACGGGTAGCGCGCCCGGTCCCAGACGACCTCCGTGCGGGTCCCGCCGAGGTCGACGACGAACAGCCGGACGTCCGCGTTCGGCGTCCCGGCTGCCGGATAAGGGACGTGTTGTGGGTCACGTTTCGGCTGCGCAGGATCGGAGATCCACCATCGCTCCACCGGCGTGTCGTCCACCCGCGCCATCAGCAGCCGGTCCGACTCCGGCGACCAGCAGAAGCCGCGCGAACGCCCCATCTCCTCGGCCGCGACGAACTCGGCCAGGCCGTAGGTCACCCCGTCCGATTCCGGTTCCGCGAGCGCCCGGTCACCCTCGCCCTCGGCGCCGACCACCCGCAGCGCACCCCCCGCCACGTAGGCCACCAGCCGGCCGTCGGGGGAGGGGCGCGGGTCGATCACCGGCCCGGGGACGGCGAGTTCACGCGCCGTACCGGCCCGCAGCTCGGCCGTGAAAAGCCGCCCTGACAAGGCGAAAGAGGCCAACTCGACCGCTGTGTCGGTGGCGTAGCCGACGATGCCGGCCCCGCCCTCCCGGCTGCGCTCGCGGCGCGCCCGCTCCTCGGGCGACAGGTCCTCCGCGGCACCGCCCAGCAGCACACCCGGGTCGGCGGCCACCCGCTCGGTGCCGTCCGCCAGGTCGAGCACCCACAGCGCGTTCGCCCGGTCCGTACCGGTACTCGAGCGCAGGAACACGACACGCGACGCGTCGGGCGCCACGCTGAACGAACGCGGCGCGCCGAGCGTGAACCGCTGGGTCCGCGCGTGCCGCCGGGGGAAGGAATCAGGCTCGGTCGTCATGCCCTGACCATATTGGCCATGCGCCCCCTTGTGCGGCTGTGCGCCGACCGATGCGCGCGCACGGATAGTTATGATCACTAGCGCTGTGTGGGTATGAACCTGCCTGCTGTATGGATTCACACGTTCCCCTGCTCTGTGTCCCCACGTCCCCGGGTCCTTGGAGGTGAGCCGCCGTGGCACTCTCGATTTCGGCGGTGGTGCTGCTGGCGATCATCGTCTTCCTGCTCGTCAAGAAGTCAGGGCTGAAGGCCGGGCATGCGGTGATCTGCATGCTCCTGGGCTTCTACCTCGCCTCCTCGACGGTCGCGCCGACGATCAGCGAGGTGACGTCGAACATCGCGGGGATGATCGGCAGCATCAAGTTCTGACGCCTTTAGGGTGGGTCCCATGACGGACCTGCCCTCCCGGCGTCTGCTGCTGGTGCACGCGCACCCGGACGACGAGTCGATCAACAACGGCGCCACCATGGCCCGGTACGCGGCCGAGGGTGCCCAGGTGACCCTGGTCACCTGCACCCTCGGCGAGCGCGGCGAGGTCATCCCGCCGGCGCTCGCGCATCTCACCGGCGCCGCCCTCGGCGCGCACCGCCTGCGCGAGCTGACCGCCGCCATGGCCGAGCTGGGCGTCACCGACTTCCGCCGGCTCGGCGGCGACGGCCGCTACGCCGACTCCGGGATGATGGGCCTCCCCGACAACGACGACCCGGCCTGCTTCTGGCAGGCGGACGTCGACGAGGCCGCCGGACACCTCCTCCGGGTGATCCGGGAGGTACGCCCCCAGGTCCTCGTCACCTACGACCCCGACGGCGGCTACGGCCACCCCGACCACATCCAGGCCCACCGCGTCGCCATGCGCGCCGTCGAGCTGGCCGCCGAGGCCGGGTGCGCCCCCGCCAAGGTCTACTGGAACCGTGTCCCGCGCACCGCCGGCGAGGCCGCCTTCGCCCGGCTCCATCAGGAGCTGCCCCGGCTGTCCTTCACCAAGGCCGCCGCCCTCGACGACGTCCCCGGCGTGGTCGACGACGAGCGGATCACCACCGAGATCGACGGCGGCGACGCCCACACCGCCGCCAAGACCGCCGCGATGGCCGCGCACGCCACCCAGATCGAGGTCGACGGCGACTTCTTCGTGCTCTCCAATGAACTGGCCCAGCCGGTCTTCCGTACCGAGTACTACGAGTTGGTAGGCGGGGAACGGGCGGCCGGGCGGGAGACCGACCTGTTCGCCGGGATCACCGAGGAGGCGTCATGACGGACCGCGGTTCCCTGCTGGCCCAGCCCCTGACCCGCCCGTCCCCGGGCCGGACGGCCGCCCTTGTGGGGCTCTTCCTGCTCGGTGCGGTGGTCGCCGGCGCCGGCGCCCTGGTGCAGGGCGCCTGGTTCCCCGGCGGGCTGCTGCTCGCCCTCGCGGGCGCCGCCGGGCTGTTCCTCGGCGGGGCGCAGGCCACCGGCGGCCGGGGCGGGGCCCTCGCGCCCGCCGCGGGCTGGCTGGTCGCCGTCGTCCTGCTCACCACCAGCCGCCCCGAGGGCGACTTCGTCTTCGCCGCGGGCACCGGCTCGTATCTCTTCCTGCTCGGCGGCATGGCCGTGGCTGTGATCTGCGCCACCCTTGGTCCGGTACGGCAACCCGGGGGCCCGGCCGTCCGACTTGGCAAGTGACGTACCACTTCGCCGTCCCATGCTCGTGCGAGTCCCGTGTGGGTTTCCCCAGTGGTCATGGGATAAGCGCCGGAAGCGGACAGTATGGTTGTGCGCGCCGCCGAGCCGCCCGAACAAAGTGAGGTCGTACGCGGGCGGCGGAGCCAACCGGGAGAACCTGCCTTGAGTCGTGAAACTGACAGTCCGTCCTCCGGGCCCCACGGGCGCGGCGGAGCCGCATACCCCTCGGGCACGCCGCCGTACGGTACCCCCACGGCTTCCGACGGCGGCGCGGGTGCGGGCCGTTCGGCCGCACCGCCGGAGGAACGCAAGACCGAGACCACGCTGACCACCCGGATCCGGATCAACATCCCCGGGTCGCGGCCCATCCCGCCGGTCGTCGTGCGCAAACCCGTCGGGGACGGCGAGTCCGCCGACGCGCCCGAAGCCGAGGCTCCGGCTCCGGGCGCCGCCACGACCACGGGCACCGTCGAACCTCCCGCCCCCGCCGAACCGGCGCCGCAGGGCGAGGACAAGACCAGCGACTGGTTCGCCCCCCGCAAGTCCGGGGCGCCCAAGGGCGGTCCGGGCGGTGGTCCCGCCAACGGCACCGGCGCGCCCGGCGGTTCGGCACCCGCCGCACCGCCCGCGGCCCCGTCCGGCGGCGCGCGGCCCGCGCCCGGATCCGGACGGCCCGGCGGCGTCGTCGGCGCCATGAGCAAGCCCGGCGGCACCGGCTCCGGGCTGCCCGGCGCCACCGGCGGCCCCGTGGCGCCCGGCCACGGCGGCGGCACCGGCTCCTTCGACGTCACCGAGGCCCTCGCGGCGGGCCCGCTGGGCAACGGCACCCGCCCGACCCCCGGCGAACCGCGCCACGACGACCTGCCGTACGCCCCGGAGAAGGGCCGGACGGGTCCGACGGGCCGGACGGGTCAGACCGGTCAGAGCGGTCAGAGCCCCTACGCGGGTCCCGGCGGCCGCAACGGCCATGGCGGCCCCGCCGGGCCGACCGGCGGCCCCGTCACCGGCGACGGCCCCCTGGCCCCGTCCGCCCCCGGCGCCCTCGCGGGCCCCGGTACGGCACCCGGCACCGCACCCGGCGTTCCGGGCATGACGGGCCCGGGTGGCGGCCTCAGCGACGACACCGCCATCCTCACCCCGCAGAAGCAGGTCCCCGAACCCCCGGCCGGCACCGACTTCCGCACCCCGCCGCACGACAACGTCTCCGGGCACACCGTCACCAGCGGCATCCCGGTCGTCCCCGGCCCCGACCGCGACGCCGGATTCCCGCCGGCCGGCCCCGGCACGGCCCCCTCGGCACCCACGCCCCCGGCGCCGCCCGCGCCCGGCGGCCAGCGCACCCCGGCCGCCGCGCCCCGCAAGAAGAAGGGCCGCAACAAGCTGGTGCTGCTCGGCGGCGGCGTGATCGTCCTCGCCGGTGTCGCCTACGGAGCCGGGCTGCTGATGAACCACTCCGACGTCCCCAAGGGCACCACCGTGCTCGGCGTGGACATCGGCGGGGGCACCCGCGACGACGCCGTGAAGAAGCTGGACGACGCGCTGGGCGACCGGATCGACGACCCGATCAAACTCACCGTCGACGGTGACACCGTCACCCTCAAGCCGGACCAGGCGGGCCTCGCGTTCGACGCCCAGGCCACCGTCCGCGAGGCCGCGACCAGCGACTACAACCCGGTCTCCGTGATCGGCTCGCTCTTCGGCGAGCAGCGGGTCGTCGAGCCCGTCATGCCGGTGGACGAGGAGAAGCTGCACGTCGCGCTCGAGGAGGCGGCGGGCGGTGCCGGCACGGCCACCGACGGCACGATCCGCTTCGAGTCCGGAAAGGCCGTCGCCGTCTACGGCAAGCCGGGCAAGGGCATCGACGCCGACGGCGCCACCGAGGCCGTCGCCGAGGCCTACCGCACCCAGGTGGAGACCGGCACCGCGACGCCGGTCCCGCTGCCGACCACCACCAAGCAGCCGACGGTCTCGAACGCCGAGGTCGACCGGATGATGAAGGAGTTCGCGGAGCCCGCGATGTCCGACATCGTCAGGGTCCAGACCGACGCGGCGCACTCCCTCCCCTTGAGCCCGGAGAACTCCCTCTGGAAGTTTCTCCGCGTCAAGGCGGTCAACGGCAAGCTGGTCGACAGCCCGGACCTGCAAGCCCTCGAGCAGCTCTACGGCAGCACCTTCGACGGCGTCCTCATCACCCGCGGCACCGGAGAGAAGACCCCGGTGACCCCCCAGGACGTCTACGGCGCCCTCCGCACGGCCCTGCTGAGCAAGACCAACCGCACAGCGGTCATCGAAACGAGCTGACACCACGAGAAGAGGCCCCCGACAACGCCGGGGGCCTCTTTTCACGCCGGGCACGGGCGACCGGCTCAGGGGCGCGGGGCCGTATCGGGCTGCGGCTCCGCCGCGGCGGGCGCGACAAGCCACGGACATCCCGCACCCGCGACGCACCGGACGCCCACGGCGAACCGCTAGTTCAGCATCGCCCGAGCAGCCCGAGCCTCCCCCAGCAACCGTTCCCCCGCCCCCGCGTCCACCGCGGACACCACCTCCGCATACGCCTCCAGCTCCTCCGCCCCGGCGACGAACTCCCCCCGCCGCACCAGCAGCCGAGCCCGCTCGTACCGCAACCGCGCCGGATGCGACGGCAGCAGCAGCGACAACTCCACCGCCCACAGCGCGACATCCGACCGCTCCGGCCGCGCGGCGGCCCACGCCCGGATGTTGTTCAGGATCCGCAGCACGACCTCCGCCGGCGCGGCGGGCGTCAGCGCCGAAGGGTCGAGCGGCGCCCCCGTGGCGCCGACCACGAGCAGCTCCGCATCCATCCCGCTCAGCACCCGCCCCCCGTCGAACGGATCCGCGAGCACCCGCTCCCCGGCGCTGCCGAACCCCACGGCGAAGTGCCCGGGCAGCGCGACCCCGTACACCGGTGCCCCGGCCCGCCGCGCCACCTCCATCCACACCACGGACAGCAGGATCGGCAGCCCCCGGCGCCGCCGCAGCACCTCGTGCAGCAGTGACGACTCCAGCCGCCGGTAGTCCCCGGCCGTGCCCCGGAACCCGAGTCGTTCGCCCAGCAGTTCCCGAGTCGCCTCGGCCCACGCGCGCGGCCCTCCGGGCCGGTACGGCAGCAGCCCGGCCAGCCGGTCCAGCTCCATCTGCGCGGCGTCGATGCCCGCATCGTCCAGGGCGGCGTCCCCCGCCGCCGCCAGCAGCAGGCACAGCGCGGACAGGTCGGGCCGCTCGGCCCGCGCCTCCTCGGCGAACCGCAGCCGCAGCGCGGCGGCCCGCTCGGGCGGCGGAGGAAACGGAGGACGCGTCACGACCGGCACCCCTCAGCCCTGCCCGGCACGGGAGCCACCGGAGTCGTCCCCCGCCCCCGGCTCGCGGAAGTGGTGGTACGCGTGGTGCGGGGCGAACCCCAGCTCCCCGTACAGCGCCCGCGCCCCCGCGTTGTCCGTCTCGACCTGGAGCCAGCCGGCCGACGCGCCCTCCTCCAGGGCCCGCCCGGCGAGCGCGGTCATCACCGCGGTGGCCAGCCCCCGCCGCCGGAGCGCCGGATCGACCTCCACGGCGGCGAATCCGGCCCACCGCCCGTCGACCACGCACCGCCCGATCGCGGCGGGCGGCGCCCCCGCCTCCTCACCGGGCACGGCCGCGAACCACACGGACTGTGCTCCTCCCCGCTCGGCCTCGCCCGTGCGGGGGGATCCCCATCCCAGCACCCGCAGGGCGATCTCGCTCAGCCCCTTGCGCTGGTAACGGGCCAGCCACGCCTCGTCGGCCTCGCGGGACAGCCGCACCTGCACGGGCGTGTCCCGGTCCGCGACCGGCGCGAGGGCGCCGATCCACACCTCGGCGGTCACCTCCCGCACCCAGCCGCGCTCGGCCAGCTCCGCGCACAGCAGCTCCTGGGTGCCCTCGGCGCCGGTGGCGGCCTGGATGTACGCGGGCAGGCCGCGCTCGCCGTACCAGCGGCGTACGACGGACAGGGCGTCGTCGAGCGGCAGCCCCGGGTCGCCCAGCGCCAGCACCGAGTTGGCCCGCCGGGTGAACCCTCCGGCGGCCCTCAGCTCCCAGTCGCCCAGCGGTTCGCTCTCCACGGGCCGCCACGCCCGGGCGGAGATCCGCGCGAGTTCCGGATAGGAGGCGGCGGGGCCGCGGCGGCGCGCCGGGGCGGCGGGCACCACTTTGCCCGCGACCAGCGAGGTTTCCGGGATGCGGACGAGTTCGCCGTCCCGCCGTGTGATCAGCAGCACACCGTTGTCCCAGGATGCGAGAACACCCACGGTGTCGGTGAATTTCTTTTGCGTCCCTGTGCTGCCGCTAGGGTTGCCCAAGCGCCGCACGGAGACGCGTTTGCCCACGTCAGCAGCGGTGATACGGACCTCAAGGCGCCCTGCCGCGGAGATTTCCACAGGTCGGTTCACCCCTCCTGTTCGGATCTTGCCCAAGAACGGAGATACTAGGGGCGGGCATCGACGACGCCGCGCTCCCGCGCGCCAGGCGGCGGAGCCTGAGGAGGCCCGCCAGCGCCCTATCGAGGAGGAACGACAGCGTGACCTACGTCATCGCGCAGCCTTGTGTCGACGTCAAGGACAAGGCGTGCATCGAGGAGTGCCCGGTCGACTGCATCTACGAGGGCCAGCGGTCCTTGTACATCCACCCGGACGAATGCGTCGACTGCGGTGCCTGTGAGCCGGTCTGCCCGGTCGAGGCGATCTTCTACGAGGACGACGTGCCGGAGGAGTGGAAGGACTACTACAAGGCGAACGTCGAGTTCTTCGACGAGCTGGGTTCGCCCGGCGGTGCCAGCAAGCTCGGTCTGATCGAGCGCGACCACCCGTTCGTCGCCGGTCTGCCGCCGCAGGGCGAGTAATACCCCGCGTCCGCGTCAGCGGCCCGCAATCCGCGCCGCCTCGGTCCCGTACGGTCTTGATCGCCCCTGATCGCCGTGCGGGACCGAGGCGTTTGCCCAACCGTTGAGAGTGAGCGAACCGTGTCCGCAGTCTCCGACCGCCTGCCCACCTTTCCCTGGGACAAGCTCGCGCCGTACAAGAAGACGGCCGCCGAGCACCCCGACGGCATCGTGGACCTGTCCGTGGGCACGCCCGTCGACCCGGTGCCCGAGCTGATCCAGAAGGCGCTGGTCGCCGCGGCCGACTCGCCGGGCTACCCGACGGTGTGGGGCACGCCGGAGCTGCGGGACGCGATCACCGGCTGGCTGGAGCGCCGCCTCGGCGCCCGCGGCGTCACCCACCGCCACGTGCTGCCGGTCGTCGGCTCCAAGGAACTCGTCGCCTGGCTCCCCACCCAGCTCGGCCTCGGCCCCGGCGACCGGGTCGCCTACCCGCGCCTGGCCTACCCGACCTACGAGGTCGGCGCCCGGCTCGCGCGCGCCGGGTACGAGGTCTACGACGACCCGACCGAGCTGGACCCCGCGGGCCTGAAACTGCTCTGGCTGAACTCGCCGTCCAACCCGACCGGCAAGGTCATCCCGAAGGACGAGCTGACCCGGATCGTGGCCTGGGCCCGCGAGCACGGCGTGCTCCTCGTCTCCGACGAGTGCTACCTCGAACTGGGCTGGGAGGCCGACCCGGTCTCGGTGCTGCACCCGGACGTCAACGGCGGCTCCCACGAGGGCATCGTCGCCGTCCACTCCCTCTCCAAGCGCTCCAACCTGGCGGGCTACCGCGCGGCCTTCATCGCCGGCGACCCGGCCGTCCTGGGCCCCCTGCTGGAGATCCGCAAGCACGGCGGGATGATGACCTCCGCGCCCACCCAGGCGGCCGTCGTGGCCGCCCTGGGTGACGACGAGCACGTGCGCGCGCAGCGCGAGCGGTACGCCGCCCGGCGTACCGCCCTGCG
This sequence comes from Streptomyces sp., assembly GCF_035645055.1. Classification (GTDB taxonomy): domain Bacteria; phylum Actinomycetota; class Actinomycetes; order Streptomycetales; family Streptomycetaceae; genus Streptomyces. The sequence goes on from NZ_DASQNH010000016.1 coordinate 90,730, forward strand.
CGGGGCCCTGCTCGGCCACGGCTTGCGCATCGAGCACAGCGAGGCCGGCCTCTACCTGTGGGCCACCCGCGACGAGTCCTGCTGGGACACCGTGGCGCACCTCGCCGAGCGCGGCATCCTCGTCGCGCCGGGCGACTTCTACGGCCCGGCGGGCAACCGGTTCGTGCGAGTGGCGCTGACCGCCACGGACGAGCGGGTGCGGGCCGCGGTGGAGCGGCTGGCGCGGTAGCCGTCCGGCGGGTCGCGGACACGGCGAAGGGGTCCAGGGACGCGCTCCCTGGACCCCTTCGCCTACCGCGGCGCGTCAGCCGAGGGGGAGGCCCTCGGTGGGCAGCTGCTGGGTGGGGAGTCCGCCCTTCGTCAGGGAGTCGGTGGGCAGTCCGCCCTTGCCGGCGGCCTTGGCGGTGTCGCCGACGATGTCTCCGGCGGAACCGGCCACCTCCCCGGCGGCCTTCTGCGCGGCAGGGGTCGCCTTCTTCGCCGCATTGCCGGTGGTCTTGCCGGACTGCTTGACGGTCTTGCCGCCGGTGTCGCCCGCCAGCTCGGTGACGTTCTGGGCGGCGCCGTCGACGGTGCTGCCGGCGTTCGCGCCGTCCAGGGCGGTCAGCCCGCCGAGGTTCGGGGCGGCCGGCAGTTCGGGAGCCGCGGAGGCGGCACCGGCCGCACCGACCACGGAGGCCGCTCCCGCTGCGGTCAGCAGCGCGGCACGGGCGATCCGGCGGGTCAGGGGGAGGGACATGATGCTCCTTCGACGGGAGAAGAACGTAAAGAGAACGTGCGCCGTGACTACCGCTCGACCCCCCGCCGAGGTTGCGCACACCAAACGTAAAGAGTTGGCAATGCGTCGCATTATCGGCTGTGGATAAAAAGGGACAAAGGGCTGCCTGTGCGAAAGTCTGCCGAATCCTTACAGCCCTGCGTCCCCAAGGGATTTTCCGGGGGCTCGGTGACCGCGCGAAAACCCGCGCACACCGTCGCCCGCGCACGGTCGGCATAACCCGTCCGGGTGAGCGTCCGAACTACTGCGCAGTGACGATCCGCACCGCGTCGGCGCCCTCGCCGTTCTTCGCGTCGGCCCCCGCCTCCGACGTGCGCCAGCGGCCCTCCGTGGTGCCGCCCACCCACTCCCGGCCCGCGTACGAGACCCGCTCGATGTGCAGTGCGGAGGCGTTGGCCACCGCCCAGTGGGCCAGCTGCCAGCCCCGCTCGCGCTCGGCCCGCCCGTCCCCGGCGCCCGGCTGCTCCGCGACCGGGACCGTCACGGTCCGCCCGCTCGTCTCGGCGCTCACCGTCGGCCGCGGCGCCGCCTCGGCGCCGACCTCCGCGCCGGTCTCCTCCATCGCGTCCCGGCCGAAGTCCCGCACCAGCGCCGAGCGCACCCCGTCCGGACCGGAGACGCGGGTCGCGTCCGGGCGGCCCTCACAGGTCAGGGTGGCCTCCGCGCGGCCGGTGAGGGCGGCGGCGAGCAGCGTGGCGTCCGGCTCGTGCTTGGCGTACGCCTGCGGGAAGCCGCTGCGCTGCACCCGCTGGGCGGCCACGGTGAGCGGCAGCCGGGTGTAGCCCGGCACCTCGACCAGATGGTCGTAGAACATGCCCGCCGAGTAGATCGGGTCCATGATCTGCCGCTCGGTGCCCCAGCCCTGCGACGGGCGCTGCTGGAACAGGCCGAGCGAGTCGCGGTCGCCGTGGTCGATGTTGCGCAGCGCCGACTCCTGGAGCGCGGTCGCCAGCGCGATCGTCACCGCCCGCTCGGGCAGCCCGCGCGCGGTGCCGACGGCCGTGATCGTCGCCGCGTTCACCGCCTGCTCGGGGGAGAACTCGTACGTCGCCCCGTCGCCCTTGCCGGAGACCACCTTGCAGCCCGGACCGCCGGCCCCGCCGGTGACGTACTGCACCGCGAGGTACCCCGCGACCGCGAGCAGGACCACGAAGGCCGCCCCGCAACGCAGGAGACGGCCGTGACGCTTGGGAGAAGGGGACGGCTCTGGCACGCGTCCAAGGTACTGGAGCTGCCGCGACACCCGGAGCCGGGTGGGCGCCGGGCCCGATGTGCGGCGGCGTTAGGGTCGACGGCATGGCCGATACCCCGCTTGATCTCACGCTGGACGCCGCGCGGCTGACCGCGCGGCTCGTCGACTTCCCCTCGGTGAGCGGCGGTGAGAAGCCGCTCGCGGACGCCGTCGAGACCGCCCTGCGCGCCCTGCCGCACCTCACCGTCGACCGCTTCGGCAACAACGTCGTGGCGCGCACGAACCTGGGCCGGCCGGAGCGCGTGATCCTCGCCGGGCACATCGACACCGTCCCGATCGCGGAGAACGTGCCGTCCCGCCTCGACGAGGACGGCGTGCTGTGGGGCTGCGGCACCTGCGACATGAAGTCGGGCGTGGCCGTCCAGCTGCGGATCGCCGCCACGGTCCCCGCCCCCAACCGCGACCTGACCTTCGTCTTCTACGACAACGAGGAGGTCGCGGCCGACCTCAACGGCCTCAAGCACGTCTGCGAGGCCCGCCCCGAGTGGCTGGAGGGCGACTTCGCGGTGCTCCTGGAGCCGTCCGACGGCCAGGTCGAGGGCGGCTGCCAGGGCACGCTCCGGGTGCTGCTGAAGACCACGGGCGAGCGGGCCCACTCGGCGCGCGGCTGGATGGGCTCCAACGCCATCCACGCGGCGGCGCCGATCCTGGAGCGCCTGGCCGCGTACGAGCCCCGGTGGCCGGTGATCGACGGGCTGGAGTACCGGGAGGGCCTGAACGCGGTCTTCGTCTCGGGCGGGGTCGCCGGGAACGTGATCCCCGACGAGTGCGTGGTGACCGTGAACTTCCGCTACGCGCCCGACCGTACGCCGGAGGAGGCGATCGCCCATGTGCGCGAGGTGTTCGCGGACTGCGGGGTGACGGAGTTCGTGGTCGACGACCACAGCCCCGGCGCGCTGCCCGGCCTCTCCCACCCGGCCGCCGCGGCGTTCATCGAGGCGGTCGGCGGCACCCCGATGCCCAAGTACGGCTGGACGGACGTCTCCCGCTTCTCCGCGCTCGGCATCCCGGCGGTCAACTACGGCCCCGGCAACCCGCACTTGGCACACAAGCGGGACGAGCGGGTAGAGACAACGAAGATCCTCGCGGCGGAGGAGCGGCTGCGCTCCTGGCTGACGGCCTGAGCGCGCCCCGCGCTCCGTGGGCCGGGCGCTTCGTGGCGGACACGCGCGCGTCCCCCCTCCGTAACCCGCGTAGATCTACGCTGAGACCGAAAGACATGGCAACCGGAGGGAGCGCACATGGCTACCGGCAACCCTGAGGGCAGCAAGCAGCCGCCGGAGGAGCAGCGCCTCGGACCGGTCCTCCGGAGGCGGGACCAGGTGCAGACGAGCACCACGGACCAGCGGCTGCTGGACGAGCGCGCTCCGTCCGACTGGGTGCACACCGACCCCTGGCGGGTGCTGCGCATCCAGTCGGAGTTCATCGAGGGCTTCGGCACCCTCGCCGAACTCCCGCCCGCGATCAGCGTCTTCGGCTCGGCGCGGACACCGGCGGACTCGCCCGAGTACGAGGCGGGGGTGCGGCTGGGCCGGGGCCTGGTCGAGGCCGGGTTCGCCGTCATCACCGGCGGCGGGCCGGGCGCGATGGAGGCCGCCAACAAGGGCGCCTGCGAGGCGGGCGGGATCTCGGTCGGCCTCGGCATCGAGCTGCCCTTCGAGCAGGGGCTCAACCCGTACGTCGACATCGGCCTTAACTTCCGCTACTTCTTCGTGCGGAAGATGATGTTCGTGAAGTACGCGCAGGGGTTCGTGGTCCTTCCCGGCGGCCTCGGCACGCTCGACGAACTCTTCGAGGCGCTGACCCTCGTCCAGACCCAGAAGGTCACCCAGTTCCCGATCGTGCTGTTCGGCACCGAGTACTGGGGCGGCCTCGTCGACTGGCTGAGGAACACGCTGATCGCCGAGGGCAAGGCCGCGGAGAAGGACCTCACCCTCTTCCACCTCACCGACGACGTGGACGAGGCGGTCGCCCTCGTCTCGAAGGAGGCGGGCCGCTAGCCTCCCGCCCCGCCCGGCCTGGTGTCACGCCAGGCCGCGGCGGGCCACCGCCGGCGGGCGACGGCCGGCGATCGACGCGACCATGTCCAGCACCTGACGGGTCTCGGCGACCTCGTGGACGCGGTACACCTGGGCGCCCAGCCACGCCGACACCGCGGTCGTCGCGAGCGTGCCGATCACCCGCTCCTTGACCGGGCGGTCCAGCGTCTCCCCGACGAAGTCCTTGTTGGACAGCGACACCAGCACCGGCCACCCGGTCTCCACCATCTCGCCGAGCCGCCGGGTCGCCTCCAGGCTGTGCCGGGTGTTCTTGCCGAAGTCGTGCCCGGGGTCGATCAGCACCGACTCCCTCGGCACCCCCAGCGCCACCGCCCGCTCGGCCAGCCCCACGGTCACCCGCAGGATGTCGGCCATGACGTCGTCGTACGTCACCCGGTGCGGGCGGGTCCGGGGCTCCGCGCCGCCCGCGTGGGTGCACACCAGGCCCACCCCGTGGCGGGCCGCGACCTCCGCGAGGCGGGGGTCCACCCCGCCCCACGCGTCGTTCAGCAGATCCGCGCCCGCCTCGCAGACGGCCTCGCCGACCTCGGCCCGCCAGGTGTCCACGCTGATCACGACGTCGGGGAAGCGCCGCCGCACCTCGGCCACGAACCCGACCGTGCGCCGCGCCTCCTCCTCGGCGGTGACCTCTTCGCCCGGCCCGGCCTTGACCCCGCCGATGTCGATGATCGCGGCGCCCTCGGCGACGGCCTGCTCCACCCGGGCGAGGGCGGGCTCGTCGCGGAACGTCGCCCCCTGGTCGTAGAAGGAGTCCGGGGTCCGGTTCACGATCGCCATGATCACCGGCTCGTGCGCGTCGAATTCACGCCTGCCCAGCCTGAGCATCCCCTGTGACCTCTCCTTGCGCGTCGTACGGCCAGTCGGCTTTTCGGCCGCCTGCGACCTTAGCTGTCAGACTCGCATGGCACGATCGGACCCTGACACGTCCGACCCGACTCACCCGACCGTGGGGGCCACAGCGATGGTGATGTTTCTGTTCCTGGTCGTCGCGCTCGCCGTGGTCGTCGCCGCGGTGACCCTCGCCGTGGTCGGCGGCGGCGAGCAGGCGCCCCTGCCGGAGGCGGCGCCCGAGCGGCTGTACGACCCGCTGCCGCCGGACCGGCCGGTCAACCGCGCGGATGTCGACGCCCTGCGCTTCCCGCTCGCCGCCCGCGGCTACCGGATGAGCGACGTCGACGACGCCCTGAACCGCCTCGCCGCCGAACTCGCCGAACGCGACGCCCGGATCGCCGACCTGGAGTCCGCCCTGACCGGCGCGCGCACCGCCGCCGGCCGCGCCCCCATGGACCGGCCGAACCGGCCGAACCGGCCGAACCGGCCGGAGCAGCCGGAGCAGCCGGAGCAGCCGGGACAGGGCGCCGAGCAGTGACCGACGGCACGCCCCTGCCCGGCCCGGACGGCGCGCCCCGCTGCCCCTGGGCGCTCTCCGCCCCCGACTACCTCGCCTACCACGACCAGGAGTGGGGCCGCCCGGTCCACGGCGACGACGCGCTCTTCGAACGCCTCTGCCTGGAGGCCTTCCAGTCCGGACTGTCCTGGATCACCATCCTGCGCCGCCGCCCGGGCTTCCGCACCGCCTTCGCCGGCTTCCGGATCGCCGAGGTCGCCACCTTCACCGACGCCGACCGCGAGCGCCTGCTCGCCGACCCCGGCATCATCCGCAACCGCGCCAAGATCGACGCCACGCTCGCCAACGCGCGCGTACTGGCCGACTGGGCCCCCGGCGAGCTGGACGAGCTGATCTGGTCCCACGCCCCGGACCGGTCCGCCCGCCCGGTCCCCAAGGTCCTCGCCGACGTCCCGGCGATCACCCCGGAGTCGACGGCCCTGTCCAAGGCGCTGAAGAAGCGGGGCCTGCGCTTCGTCGGCCCCACGACGGCGTACGCCCTGATGCAGGCGTGCGGTCTGGTCGACGATCACTTGGAGACCTGCGTCGCCAGAAGCGCGCCCTGACCTCTCCGGGCTCACCGGCCCAGATACCTGGGCTTCTCCTTGTTCACGAAAGCCCGCACCGCGATCGCGTGGTCCTCGGAGGACCCGGCCCGCCGCTGGAGCTCGTCCTCCTTCTCCAGCGCCTCCTCGAAGGTGTGCGTGAGCGCGTACGCCATGGACTCCTTCAGCGCCGCGTAGGCCACCGTCGGACCCTCGGCCAGCTCGCGGGCCACCTTCTCCGCCTCGGCGCGCAGCTCGGCGGCCGGCACCACCCGGTTGGCGATGCCGAGCTCGTACGCCTCCTGCGCCTTCACGCTGCGCGGGAAGAGCAGCAGGTCGGCGGCGCGGCCGGCGCCGATGAGCCGAGGCAGGGTCCAGGAGATGCCGGAGTCCGCGGTGAGCGCGATCCCCGCGAACGCGGTGGTGAAGGACGCGGTGTCCGCCACCACCCGGTAGTCGGCGGCGAGCGCGAACCCGAAACCGGCCCCGGCCGCGACCCCGTTCACGCCCGCGATTACCGGCTTGCGCATACCGGCCAGTGCCCGCGCGATCGGGTTGTAGTGCTCCCGCACGGTGCTCATGGTCCGTCCGTCGCCCGTCTCCCGGTCGGCGGCGAGCAGGCCGATGTGCTCCTTGAGGTCCTGGCCCACACAGAACGCCCGGTCCCCGGCGGCGGTCAGCAGCACCGCGCGGACGGCGTCGTCGGCCGCCGCCGACCGCACCGCTTCCCGGAGGGCGACCTTGGTCGCGATGTTCAGCGCGTTCATCGCCTCGGGGCGGTTCAGCGTGATCGTCGCGAGCCCGTCGGTCACCTCGTAGAGCACGGTGTCGGCCATGGCGTATCCCCTCCGGTACGGATCCTGTGTCCGGGTCCTGTGTCGGGTCCCGTGTACGAAGGACAGCATGGCGGAGATCACCGGCGACGTCCGTGTGACCTCCGTCAAAGAAAGCGGGCCGGTTTCCGCTCGGCGTGGGGACGCGCGGTCGCGCAGTATCGCAGTCACATCGCCGAATTGAGTGGTTTTGCTCGCGCGCGTTGCCCAAGCGATGCGGACCGATGTTGGTCATCGGGTCGTGAGATGCGGGATAATGGCCTGGAAGCAATGTGTTCGATGCCGGTGTCGCGTGTCCCACTCACGGACCGCGTGCCCCCCAGTGGGCCGTCGGCTTTGACGATGAGCTGGTTTCAGGAAGGGGAACGAGCATGGCGGCCATGAAGCCGCGAACGGGTGACGGCCCGCTCGAGGTGACCAAGGAGGGGCGGGGCATCGTCATGCGCGTTCCGCTCGAAGGCGGCGGTCGGCTCGTCGTCGAGCTGACCCCGGACGAGGCCGACGCGCTCGGCGACGCCCTCAAGAAGGTCGTGGGCTGAACGCGCGCAAGCGACCACACCCTTTCGGCCGCCCCGGCACCCACACGGTGCCGGGGCGGCTGTGTGTCCAGGTTCTGACCTGCGGTTTCGGCGCTACGGGCGCCCGGACTCGCGCTTGACCGCGCACAGGAGCCCGTCCCCCACCGGCAGCAGCGACGGCACCAGTTCCTGGCTCTCGCGCACCCCGCGCAGCAGCTCGCGCAGCCGCACCACCTCGGTGGGCTGCGGTCCCGAGTCCACCGTGCGGCCGTGCGCGAAGACGCCCTCGAAGACCACCAGGCCCCCCGGTCGGAGCAGGCGCAACGATTCAGCGAGGTAGTCCAGCACCTCCAACCGGTCACCGTCGCAGAAGACGAGGTCGTAGCCCGCGTCCGCCAGCCGGGGCAGCACCTCCAGCGCCCGGCCGGGGATGAACCGGGCCCGGTTGCTGGCGAACCCGGAGGCGCGGAACGCCTGCCGGGCGGACTGCTGGTGCTCCGGCTCGGGGTCCACGGTGGTCAGCACACCGTCGGGGCGCATGCCGTGCAGCAGATGGATCCCGGAGACGCCGGTGCCGGTGCCGATCTCCGCGACCGCCTTGGCGTCCACGGAGGCGGCCAGCATCCGCAGCGCGGCGCCCGTACCGGGCGACACCGGGCGCAGCCCCGCCTCACGCGCCCGGTCGCGGGCCCAGTGCAGCGCTTCGTCCTCGGCGACATAGGCGTCGGCGAACGCCCAGCTCGTCTGCCGGTTGCCGGTAATGACCCTCTCCTGTCCCCACGGTTGCCTCGGCGTGACTGTATCCGTTGGCGCCGGGAACCCGCAGATGGGACCAGGCGTTTAGAGAGGTGGGAGACGACAGCGGGGGACACAGTTGGATCACGATGACGAGCGGGGCGCCGAGCAAGTGCTGACGCAGCCGTATGAGCCGTGGCAGCCCAGATCAAATTCTCGCAAAACCGCTTATCCGGAGCTAACGGACGAGGTGGCTATGGTAGGGGCTCCACTGGACACCACCAGAGCCGACAGGGGAGGTGCGGCCGCACCTGTGGACCGGGGAGGAGTGCTGCGGCGCTTCCTCGAGTCGGCGGGCAGGCCGAAATCCGTGAACGACACCGCTGACCACAGCCACGCCGACGGCTATGCCCAGACCGCGACCTTCTCCACCGACGCGGACGGGCAGGCGTGGACTCCGCCCACCTGGGAGGAGATCGTCAGCACGCACAGTGGCCGCGTCTACCGCCTGGCGTACCGTCTCACCGGCAACCAGCACGACGCCGAGGACCTGACCCAGGAAGTCTTCGTCCGGGTCTTCCGCTCCCTGTCGACGTACACCCCGGGCACGTTCGAGGGCTGGCTGCACCGCATCACCACCAACCTCTTCCTGGACATGGTCCGCCGCAAGCAGCGCATCCGGTTCGACGCCCTCGGCGAGGACGCGGCCGAGCGCCTGCCGAGCCGCGAGCCGTCCCCGCAGCAGGTCCTCAACGACGCGCACTTCGACGCCGACGTCCAGCAGGCCCTCGACACCCTGGCGCCCGAGTTCCGCGCCGCGGTCGTCCTCTGCGACATCGAAGGGCTGTCGTACGAGGAGATCGCCGCGACCCTCGGCGTGAAGCTCGGCACCGTCCGCTCCCGGATCCACCGCGGCCGCTCCCAGCTGCGCAAGGCCCTCGCGCACCGCTCGCCGGAGGCCCGCGCCGAGCGCCGTTCCTTCCTCGCCCGTGTTCCCGCCCTGGGCGGAGGGGGCGCGTCCGCGTGAGTGGATCACGGCCGAAACCTGCGGAGGGACACCTCGCAGAGCAGCACCTGGGAGACCGGCTCGCCGCCCTCGTCGACGGAGAGCTCGGTCATGACGCGCGCGAGCGCGTACTGGCACATGTGGCGACCTGCCCCAAGTGCAAAACGGAGGTCGACGCCCAGCGCCGGCTGAAGAACGTGTTCGCGGAAGCGGCCCCGCCGCCGCCCTCCGAGAGCTTCCTGGCCCGGCTCCAGGGACTCCCCGGGGGAGGCGACCCGGACGGCGGCGACCCGCCGCTCGGCGGGGCCGGACCGGCCGGCACCTTCTCCGCACGGCCCGGCGCCGGGGGCGTCTTCGGGCTGAGACGGGGCGGCGAGCGCTTCCAGTTCGACTACGTCCCGGCCCGCCCGCACACCTCCGTCCCGCCGGTCGCCGCACAGCGCGGCTTCCGCGTCCACGACGTCACCCACTCCGACGGCGAGCGGGCCTCGCGCGGGCGCCGGTTCGCGTTCGTCGCCGCCGGGGCGGTGTCGCTGGCCGCCATCGCGCTGGGCGGTGTCACCATCGGCGCCCCCGGCGACCCCGAGGCGCGAGGCGGCGCCGGCAGCAATGTGACGCCGCTGCGCTCCCCGGGCGCGGGCACCAGCCCGGCACCGGAGAACCAGCGGCGGCGCACGGTCGGCCCCCTGCTGGCGCAGGGCCTGGGCGGACGGGTGCTGGGCGAGACCCCGGCGGCCCCGACACAGCTCTCGGCACCGCTGCTGCCCGGGGTGACGGTCCCCGTCGCCGGACAGCAGCACGGCTCCGTACATCCGCTCACCGCACCCGTGGTGGCCGGCGCGGCGGCCATGTCCCCGTTGATACGCCCGCTGGGCGCGCCCCCGCCGATCAGCCTGACCGCCTGGTCCATGGCACCCGAGGCCGGCCCCCCCGGCCTGCTCGCCGCGTCTCCCCGCCCCGACCCGGGCGGTACCCACCCCGCTCGCTGACCGGTCTCTGCGGATCGGCTCGCGAACCTGGTTGAATCCCGGGGAGGACCCGCGCCCCCGGCCCAGCCCGGGGCGCGGAGTCGACGAACCGCGGCCACCATCGACGAGCCGAGCCGCGCCCAGCTGTGGGGAGAGCATGAACGAGGGGAAGCCCACGCAGAGCCCTTCGGGCCGGCCGGACGACACGGCCCGGCCCGACGGCGACTTCGAACCGGAACGCCCCGCACCGCCACGGCCGGGCACTTCCCCCCAGGGGGCCCTGAACGACGGCGACTTCGACCTGGGCGCTCCCGTGCGGGCGCCGGGTGCCGGGTCCGCCGCCGAGGACGGCGCGGGGGTGGGTGACGACGTGGCTTCCGCCCAGGGGGATTTCGAGCTGGGCGCTCCCGCGGGGGTGCCGGGAGTCGGGTCCGCCGCCGAGGACGGTGCCGGGGCGGGCGACGACGTGGCCTCCATTCAGGAAGATTTCGAGCTGAGGCGTCCCGAGCGTCCGGAGGGCGGTCGGGACGAAACGGCCGGTGCCGGCGCCAGTTCCGACGGCGCGGAGGGCGCCCCCGGCGGTGGGGAGGCCGGCTCCGCCGGGGCACCGGCCGCCTCCGGCTCGTTCGGCGGGGAGTCAGGCTCCGCCGTGCCCCCGGGTGCCGTGGGGTCCCCTGCCGACGCCCTCAAGCCCCTCCACGATCCCGACCCCTACAGCACCCCGCCCTATGGCGAGCCGGGTCCCTGGGCGCCCGCTCCGCCCGTGCAGCACCCGGCGGCGACACCCGCGCAGGGCACGGCGATACCCGCACCCCCGCCGCCCGCCGTGGACCCGACGGCGCCCCACCCCGCCCTCGCCCCGGCCCCGCCTGTGGCCCACCACCCGGCGCCCACCCCGGCCCCGCCCGCGACCCACCACCCCGCGCCCACCCCGGCCCCGCCCGTGACCCACCACCACCCTTCGCCAACCCTGGTTCCGCCCCCGCACGGTGACACCCCGGCGCTCGGAGCCGCCGGGATGGCTGCGGCGGGCGCCCCTGGTGGCTCCGCGCCCGCGCCCGGTGGTCCCGCTTCCACGCCTCCCGCAGGTCCCTGGCAGCGCTACGACCCCTGGGCGGGGCCGGCCACCGCGGTCGCGCCGCTCCAGCAGAACGGCGCGGCGGTGCCCACGCGCGGGCAGCGCCGCGCACGGGCCAGGAAGACGCTGGTGAGCATGGCCGCGCTGCTGGCCCTGGTGTCCGGCGGGATCGGCGGTGTCGTGGGCGCGTATCTGGAGCGCAACGGCGGCGTCGGGCAGGTGGAGCTGCCGCAGGCCGGGCGGGAGTCCGCGGACCGGGACCCGGCCAGCGTCGCGGGGATCGCCGGCCGGGCGCTGCCCAGCGTCGTCACCCTGCATGTCTCCGGCAGCGACGAGTCCGGCACCGGCACCGGGTTCGTGCTCGACGACCGCGGTCACATCCTCACCAACAACCATGTCGTCGAGCCCGCCGGCGCGGACGGTGAGATAACGGTCACCTTCCACAGCGGCGACACCGCGCAGGCGGAGGTCGTCGGCCGGGACGGCGGATACGACCTCGCCGTCGTCCGGGTCCGCGGCGTCAGCGGGCTGAAGCCGCTGCCGCTGGGCAACTCCGACAACGTCCAGGTCGGTGACCCGGTCGTGGCCATCGGCGCGCCCTTCGACCTGGCGGGCACCGTCACCTCGGGGATCATCTCCGCCAAGGAGCGGCCCATCACGGCCGGCGGCGAGAAGGGCGACGGCAGCGATGTGTCGTACGTCGACGCCCTGCAGACCGACGCGCCCATCAACCCGGGCAACTCCGGAGGCCCGCTGCTCGACGCCGAGGCCCGGGTCATCGGCGTCAACTCCGCGATCCGTTCCGCCGGCGGCGGCGGCCTGGACGGCGGCCAGGCCGGTTCCATCGGCCTCGGTTTCGCGATCCCGGTCAACCAGGCCAAGCGGGTCGCCGAGGAGCTGATCAACACCGGCAAGGCGACCCATCCGGTGATCGGCGTCACCCTCGACATGAACTACACGGGGGACGGGGCCCGGGTCGGCGTCAAGGGCAGCGACGGTGGCTCCGCCGTGACCCGGGGCGGCCCCGGCGACCGGGCCGGGATCGAGCCCGGCGATGTCATCACCGAGGTCGACGGCCAGCGGGTGCATTCCGGCGAGGAGCTGATCGTCAAGACCCGCGCCCACCGCCCCGGCGACCGCCTGGAGCTGACCGTCGTCCGCGACGGCGACGAGCGCGCGATCTCCCTGGTGCTCGGATCGTCGGAGGACTGAGCCGAGCATCCGTCAGAACGTGACAGCGACCTCACGGATCGGACAGGTTGTCCTCGCCCGCGAGGGCAGCGACCGGGAAACCGCTCACATACACACACTCGGAGGTCACGGGGCGGTACCGGTCGGACAGGATCGACGGGTACCGTGGATGCGGCCCGGACCACGGGAGGACATCGCAAGGAGCTTCAGGTGTTCAATGACATAGGCGCGCTTGAGCTGGTGACGATCATCGTCCTCGCCGTGCTCGTGTTCGGACCGGACAAGCTCCCGAAGGTCATCCAGGACGTGATGCGCACGGTCCGGAAGATCCGTGAGTTCTCGGAGAGCGCCAAACAGGACATCCGGCAGGAACTCGGGCCCGAGTTCAAGGACTTCGAGTTCGAGGACCTGAACCCCAAGACGTTCATCCGCAAGCAGCTGGACAACGACGACCTGGGGATCAAGGAGATCCGCAACGGCTTCGACCTGAAGAAGGAGATGGCCGAGGTGACGGACGCGGTCCACGGCCGCGACTCCGAGTCGTCCTCCTCGTCCTCTCCCGCGGTGTCCTCCTCCCCGGCCGGTGACCGCGTCGACATGAGCAAGAAGCCGGAGCCCGCGGACCACCGTCCGCCCTTCGACGCCGACGCCACCTGAGTCCCGCGCGCACCACCTCGCGCCCCCTCGCACGGCTTGAACACGCCTTCGGGCGCCCCACGCGCCGGGCGCGTTCCCGGCTGCCCGGAGCGGTGTGGATATGCTGCCGAGTTGTTGTGCGGACCGTACGCAAATAAGCAACGCCGCCCGAAGGGGGGCGGGCGGAGCGGTCCGACGAGAGCGAGGAGGCGTCCGGGTACATGGAGACGACGAGTCGGTCAGTCGCGCAGACGCCGGCCGCGGAGGGCGGACAGCAGGTCCCCTCCGCCCGGCGGGCGGTCGACGGCTACCTGCGAGCGTCCTTCCCGTGGTACGGCCTCGACGAGGCCTTCACGGGGCCGCGTTGGCTGATGCAGGTCGGTACGGCGGCCGACGGGGCCGTGGAACACGGTTCGATCGGGCACGGGCACGAGCCCTCGGTACGGGCGGACGCGACGGGCGAGGACCGCGAGCGGTTCGCGGTCGTGGTGACCGTCGCGGCGAACCCGGTGCGGCGCAGCCCGGACGGCACGGGGCTGCTGGAGGCCACCTCGGTCTCCTCGGCGGCCTGGCTGGCCGGTGTGGGGCTGCTGTCCTTCACCTGGCCCGGGCAGATGGACCACAGCCTGCGTGACGACTGGCTGGAGCAGCAGACCGAGACCGCGTGGGCGCTCGCCGACGATCTCGACGGGCCGGAGTGGTCGACGCTGAGCCTTCCGGTGGACGGGGTTCCGACGCCGTTCCACTACCGGGAGTCCGAGTTCGGCTGGGTGCTGGCCGGGTCCACCCGGCAGGGTGTGCACGTCGGGGCGTACGGCCGGGGCATGAGCGCGTACGGGCTCGGCTTCGCCGCGATCAAGGACATCGCCGAGTACGAGTAGGGCCACGCAGAGCTGGGCCCCGCAGAGCTGGGCCGCGCAGCTGGGCCGCGCAGAGCTGGGCCCCGCAGAGCTGGGCCGCGCAAGGGGAAAGGGGCGCCGAAGACCATCGGCGCCCCTTTCCCGCGGGGACTGAAGAGGCTCAGAACTTGTTCTTCGGCGTGATCCCCAGCGACAGGCCCGACAGGCCCCGCTGGCGGCCGCCCAGCTTGCCCGCGATGGCGCGCAGGGCCGCGCCCGCCGGGGACTCGGGGTCGGTCAGGACGACCGGCTTGCCCTCGTCGCCGCCCTCGCGCAGGCGGACGTCGATGGGGATGGAGCCGAGGACGGGGACGTTCGTGCCCGTCGTGCGGGTCAGGCCGTCGGCGACCAGCTGGCCGCCGCCGGTGCCGAAGACGTCGACCATCTCGTCGCAGTGCGGGCAGGGCAGGCCGGACATGTTTTCGACCACGCCGACGATCTTCTGGTGGGTCTGCACGGCGATGGAGCCCGCCCGCTCGGCCACCTCGGCGGCGGCCTGCTGCGGGGTCGTCACGACCAGGATCTCGGCGTTCGGGACCAGCTGGGCGACGGAGATCGCGATGTCACCGGTGCCGGGCGGCAGGTCCAGGAGCAGGACGTCCAGGTCACCCCAGTAGACGTCCGCGAGGAACTGCTGGAGGGCGCGGTGGAGCATCGGGCCGCGCCAGACGACGGGGGCGTTGCCCGGGGTGAACATGCCGATGGAGATGACCTTCACACCGTGCGCGGACGGCGGCATGATCATGTTCTCGACCTGGGTGGGCCGTCCGTCGGCGCCCAGCATGCGGGGCACGGAGTGGCCGTAGATGTCGGCGTCGACCACGCCCACCTTCAGGCCGTCGGCCGCCATCGCCGCGGCCAGGTTGACCGTCACGGAGGACTTGCCGACGCCGCCCTTGCCGGAGGCGACCGCGTAGACGCGGGTCAGCGAGCCGGGCTTGGCGAAGGGGACCTCGCGCTCGGTCTGGCCGCCGCGCAGCGCCGCCGCCAGCTCCTTGCGCTGCTCGTCGCTCATCACGTCCAGGGTGACGTCGACGTGGGTGACACCCTCGACGCGGGAGACCGCCTCGGTCACGCGCTGGGTGATCGTGTCGCGCATGGGGCAGCCCGAGACCGTCAGGTACACGGTGACGGCGACCGTTCCGTCCGCCCCGATGTCCACCGACTTGACCATCCCGAGTTCGGTGATGGGTCGGTTGATCTCGGGGTCGTTCACCGTCGCCAGTGCCTCGCGCACCGCGTCTTCCGTAGCCATAGAGACGATGGTACGGCGCCGCACAGGGGCTGCGGAAAGCCCGTCAGCGGTCGGCTACGTCACGTCCCGCCGACCGGTCTGCCGGGAATACGCGGTATCCGTCCCCGCGCCGTCCCCGCGCCCGTGCCGGTCGTCCTTCCCGTGGTGGCCGTCGGTGCGCTCCTCCAGCTCCCTCATCAGGTCCTGCAGCTCCGAGCGGATCCAGTCGCGGGTCGCGACCTCGCCGAGGCCGATCCGCAGGGCCGCGATCTCCCGGGTCAGGTACTCGGTGTCCGCGATCGACCGCTCGTTCTGCTTGCGGTCCTGCTCCAGGTTGACCCGGTCGCGGTCGTCCTGCCGGTTCTGCGCGAGCAGGATCAGCGGGGCGGCGTAGGAGGCCTGGAGGGACAGCACCAGCGTCAGGAAGATGAACGGATACTCGTCGAAGCGCACACCGGACGGCGCGGAGACGTTCCACAGCACCCACACGATGATGACGACGGTCATCCAGACGAGGAACCGGCCGGTGCCGATGAACCGCGCGATCCGCTCCGAGAGCCGTCCGAAGGCCTCCGGGTCCCACTCGGGCAGGATCCGGGGGCGGGGCGGGAGCGGCAGGTCCAGCCGGGCCCGTGGGCGGGTCGTCGCGGTGGCCCCGGCGGGCATGCGATCGCGCTCGCGGGTCTCCCGGGTCGTCTCCCGCTCAGGAGCCATGGGCGGCCGTCCCTTCGTCCAGGTGGAACTCGGTCTCCCGCCAGTCCTCCGGCAGCATGTGGTCCAGGACGTCGTCCACGGTGACCACGCCGAGCAGCGACCCGGACTCGTCCACCACGGGCGCCGCGACCATGTCGTAGGTGGCGAAGAACCCGGCGACGACCGGCAGCGCGGCGTCGGGCGCGAGCGACAGCAGGTCGTCGTCGACGAGTGAGCTGACCAGGGTGTACGGCGGGTCGCGCAGCAGCCGCTGGAAGTGCACGGTGCCCAAATACTTGCCCGTCGGGGTCTCGTCGGGCGGGCGGCAGACGTAGACCTGGGCGGCGAGCGCGGGGGAGAGGTCGGGGTTGCGGACCCGGGCCAGCGCGTCGGCGACGGTGGCGTCCGGGCGCAGCACGATCGGCTCGGTGGTCATCAGACCGCCGGCCGTGTGCTCCTCGTACGACATCAGCCGGCGCATGTCGGCCGCGTCGGACGGCTGCATCAGGCTCAGCAGCCGCTCCTGCTCCTCCTTCGGCAGCTCGGCCAGCAGGTCGGCCGCGTCGTCCGGGTCCATGGCCTCCAGGACGTCGGCGGCGCGCTCGCCCTTCAGCTTGCCGAGGATCTCGATCTGGTCGTCCTCCGGCAGCTCCTCCAGGACGTCGGCGAGCCGGTCGTCGTCGAGGGCGGCGGCGACCTCGGCGCGGCGCTTGGGGGAGAGGTGGTGCAGCACGTTCGCCAGGTCGGCGGGGCGCAGCTGCTCGAAGGTGGCGAGCAGGTTCTCGGCGCCCTGCCCGTGCTCCTCCAGGGAGAAGCCGGTGACCGCCGACCACTCGACGGTCAGGGTCTCGCCCTTGGCCCGGCGGAAGGCGCCGCCCTTGCGTCCCTTGCGGACGAACACCCGGTCGATCTCCCAGTCGCGGCGGGCCGGGAGCTGCTGCACCGACAGATCGAGGACGGTGACCTCCTCGCCGGTCTCGACGAGGGTGACGCGCCGGTCCAGCAGCTCACCGAAGACCAGCCGTTCGGTGGGGCGCTGCTCGAAGCGGCGGACATTGAGCACGCCGGTGGTGATGACCTGACCGGACTCGATGCCGGTGACCCGGGTCATGGGCAGGAAGATGCGGCGGCGGGTGGCGAGCTCGACGACCAGGCCGAGCAGCCGCGGGGGCCGCCGGGCGACCCGCAGCATGACGACGAGGTCCCGCACCCGGCCCACCTGGTCGCCGGTCGGGTCGAAGACGGCGATGCCGGCGAGATGCGAGACGAAGATCCGGGGGGCGCCCGCTGCCATGTTCCGCACCTCCGCTTCCGTCCCGCCCCGGTGTGTCCGGGTTGCCCGTTCGGGTGGGCTTCAGGCTAGCCCGTCCGGATCGGATACGCCCTGGTGAGCGGTCCGGACGGTCTGGCTCCGTTCGGGCCTCCGGGCCCCGGTACCCTGCGGTACGCCGACCGGAACCACCGTGAGAAAGGCAGCGCCACCTGTGACCGCGATTCCCCAGGGCCGTACCCGCCGGGCCACGCTGGTGAGCGCACTGTGCGCACTGGTGGTGGCGGGAGTGGGGCTGACGGGATGCAGCAGTGAGGACCCGGACGCGGGCACCAACGGGGTGGGCAAGCTGCCCCCCGAGAAGATTCAGGCCAGGACGCGGGCGGCCGCGGAGGCGGCCGGGGCGGTACGGCTGTCCGGGACCGTGGTCACCAGCGGGCGCACCTACACACTCGACATGCGGCTGAAGGACGACGGCGGCAGTGGGTCGGTCACCGCGGAGGGCGCGGCCTTCGAGCTGCTGCGGATCGGGGAGCAGCTGTATCTGAAGGCGGACACGGCGTTCTGGAACCCGGAGGGCGGCACGGGCGGGGCCGGTGAGGCCGCCGCGGACAAGCTCGGCGGCAAGTACGTCAAGGTGCCCGAGGGCGACCCCTCCTACCAGCGGTTCAGCGGCTTCACCGACAAGGACGTCCTCCTCGACAGCCTGCTCACCCTGCACGGCACCCTGAAGACCGACGGCCGCCACGAGCGGTCCGGGGTGCGCACCATCCGCATCACCGGCGACCAGGGCTCCGGCGGCACCCTCGACGTCTCCCTGGAGGGCACGCCGTACCCCCTGCGGCTGGTCCGCGGCGGCGGCGCGGGCACCCTGACGTTCTCCGCCTGGGGCAAGGACTTCGCCCTCACCGAGCCGGAGAAGAGCGAGACGGTGGACTACGGCCCGCAGCTGCCGACGTCGTGACGGGCCCGGCGGCCCCCGCGGGACTACGTCCGCTTGCGCCGCTTCAGCAGCAGCCGCGGCAGTGCGGCGGGGATCGGCCGGCGGGTCGTCGCCGGGCTGGGCAGCGGCGCGTCGGCCAGTGAGCCGTCGGGCAGCGGCAGCGTCACGCCCGTCGGCTCCAGGCGGAGCACCCGGCACTCGCGGCGCCAGCGCTCGGTCATCGCCTCGCCGTCGGGCGCGTTGAGCCGCTTGCCCTTCAGCTCGGCGACCGCGGCCTCCCACGCCTCGGACCGCGGCGCCAGCTCCACGACGGTCGCCGTCCAGGCCACCACCCGGCCGCCCTTGTCCTTGCTGCGCACCGTCACCTCGGCCGCGGCCCCGTCGGCCAGCCCCGGCAGCGGCTGCTCGCCCGGCCCGTCACCGACCACGCAGGCGGCACCCTCGTGCCAGGCGTGCCACAGCGCGCGGGCGGGCACACCCGGTCCCTTCACCCAGATGAGGCCGGACTTCTTCGTGGCCTCCTCGACGAGGGCCCGGTCGAGCAGCTCGGTTGTCATGGGCCCAGCCTATCCAGGCCGGGTCAGGACCGGCCGTCGCGCTCCGGGCGGCTCAGAGCCAGCCGTTCCGCTTCAGCGTGCGGTGGATGCCGAAGCAGATCATCGCGGTGATGCCGAGCACCATCGGGTAGCCGAACCTCCACCGCAGCTCCGGCATGTAGTCGAAGTTCATCCCGTACACACCGCACACCATCGTCGGTACGGCGATGATCGCGGCCCACGAGGTGATCTTCCGCATGTCCTCGTTCTGCGCCACGGACGCCTGGGCGAGGTTGGCCTGGAGGATGGAGTTCAGCAGCTCGTCGAAGCCCATGACCTGCTCCTGCACCCGGGCCAGGTGGTCGGCGACGTCCCGGAAGTACTTCTGGATGTCCGGGTCGATCAGCCGCATCGGCCGCTCGCTCAGCAGCTGCAACGGCCGCACCAGCGGGGACACCGCGCGCTTGAACTCCAGTACCTCGCGCTTGAGTTGGTAGATCTGCCCGGCGTCGGTGCCGCGCGGGGTGCCCTTGCGGCCCGGCGAGAAGACCTCGGTCTCCACCTCGTCGATGTCGTCCTGCACCGCGTCGGCGACGGCGATGTACCCGTCGACGACATGGTCGGCGATGGCGTGCAGCACCGCCGAGGGGCCCTTGGACAGCAGTTCCGGGTCGTCCTGGAGCCGGTGCCGGAGCCCGCGCAGCGAGCCCTGGCCGCCGTGCCGGACGGTGATGAAGAAGTCCTGGCCGGTGAAGCACATCACCTCGCCGGTCTCCACCACCTGGCTGTTGGCGGTCAGCTCGTCGTGCTCGACGTAGTGGATGGTCTTGAAGACGGTGAAGAGGGAGTCGTCGTAGCGCTCCAGCTTGGGCCGCTGGTGGGCCTGGACGGCGTCCTCCACGGCCAGCGGGTGCAGCCCGAACTCCCCGGCGATCCCGGCGAATTCGGACTCGGTCGGCTCGTGCAGCCCGATCCAGACGAAGCCTCCGTCGCGGCGCACCAGGCGCATCGCCTCCTGCGGCGTGAGCGGCGCGGGCGTCTGGAGCCGGGCACCGTCGCGGTAGACGGCGCAGTCGACGACGGCGGAGGAGGTCGCGGGGTCGCGGGTGGTGTCGTAGCCGCCGGTGTCCTTGCGCAGCGCGGGGCGGGACGGGCGGACGGCGGCGCGCAGGTCGCGAATCATCGACATGGGCAGGCTCCTTCGCATCGGGCAGCGAAAGACCGCCGACGACGGGTGGAACTACCCGGAATGGGGACGTCCTGCGTGCGGAGGTTTGGCACGTCCACAAAGCGGGGAGCACCGCACCGTCGCGGTGGCGAGCTTCGCTACTGAGTCAGCTGCTGATGCAGACCAGACAGAACAGACAGATCAGGTACAGCGAAACGAAGTGCTCTTCCGGGTGACCCGGATGAAGACGCGCATGCGAGAGGCGGCAGCCAGCCAGAGCCAGAGCAGCTACATCAATGGCCGGAAGAGCGGGTGGTACTGCACGGTCGACTTCGATCCATGACAGCCCCACCTCCTCCGGCCGGTCCCTGCTGAGGGACGATCCCAACCCCCTAGAGGGTTCCCGTGGCGTCGGGACTTGACTCGCACGCTTGCCGCATGCTGCCCGGCCACCGGCCAAGAGTATCAGCCGACAGAAGTGTCAAGGCGCTGCTTTGCCTGGTACTGACGAGTTCTATGCTCGCCGCATGGCTGATGTTCTTCCTTTGGTCGAGGCCCGGTTGCGTACCGCGCTCGGCGAGCCGGACGCCCGCGCCGCGGTCACCTTCCTCGGCACGGACCGCATCGAGGTACTGCGCTTCCAGGAGGGGGACATCGTCCGCTACGCCACCCTCGGCATGTCCGCCCAGCCCATGACCGACCCCACGGCGATGCTCGCCGATCCCGTCAAGGGCCCCCGCGTCGAGCTGGTGCTGTCGGTGCGCGCCGGGCTCGCCGACACCGACAAGGTGCTCCGCCCGCTCGCCGTGCTCGCCGCGTCCCCGCAGGTCGAGGGGGTGGTCGTGGCCCCGGGTGCCTCGCTGGACGTGGGCGAGCCGCTGTGGCCCGGCGCCCCCTTCACCTCGGTGCTGGTCGCCGAGCCGGGCGGTCTGGTGGAGGACCTGGAACTGGACGCGCCGATGGACCCCGTGCGGTTCCTGCCGCTGCTGCCGATGACCCCCAACGAGGCGGCCTGGAAGCGGGTGCACGGCGCCCAGGCCCTCCGGGAACGCTGGCTGAACCACGGGACGGACCTGCGCGATCCGCTGCGCACGACCGTCCCGCTCGGGTGACCGAACTCACCAACCACGGCCCGCCGTCGATCAGTTGGCGGACACCGAGACGCGGCCCTGCGCCGGCCCGCTCCTCGGCCCTCGGTGATGGACACGTCTGACTGAGGGGGGGACCCGGGTTTCCGCCCGGACGGGTGATCGTCCTTGACGTGGCGCGGCAGGGGTAGGACCGTGGGGCTCTATGAGGGGCGAACCCAGTTGCCCGAAGTGCGGTGGCCGGGTCAGGGCGCCCGGACTCTTCGCCGACTCCTGGCAGTGCGATGTGCATGGCGCGGTGTACCCGCTGCAGCCCGTGGTCCCGCCCAGTGTCGAGGCCCTCGCCGTCGTGGTGCGTCGCGCGCAGGTGCCGGTGTGGATGCCGTGGCCCCTGCCGATCGGCTGGCTCTACACGGGCGTGCTCTGCGCGGGTGACGACCGCAGCGGCGGGCGCGCCACGGCCCTGGCCTGCTCGGGGCCCAGCCCGCTGGGGGGCGTCGGCGAGCTGGTCCTGGTGGCCGAGGAGCTGGGCGTGGGGCTCGGCGCGCGGTACGCGGGCATCGACGGACCGGATCCCGGGCCGTACGTGGACGTCGAGAAGCCGCCGCAGGCCAAGGTGCTCGCCGCCGGCCGGCCCACCCCGCTCTGGCATGTCTCCGGCACGCCGGACGACCGCGCGGTGTTCGCCGGGGAGGCGCGGGGACTGTGGCTGTGGGCCGTGGTCTGGCCGGAGCAGTCGGGGCTGCTGATGTACGACGAGCTGGTGCTGACGGACGTACGGGACGCGGGCGCGGAGATGGAACTGGTGCCCTGCGGGGCGCTGTCGCCGCGGCTGCTTTCGCCGTAGGGGTTGCCGTCGGCGGCGAGCAGGTTGCCGTGGGCCGATGGCGCGGCTCCGCGTGCTCCTGAGGAAGGGGTCAAAAGATGTCCTCGTCGTGACCGGACTCACTGGCCTGTAAAGGGCGCATCCCGGTTGCGGGTGTGACATGGGGGCCACGTTCCCCGTTATCCTTGGGTGTCCCCACCCGTCCCGTGACCGCCTGGAGTTCGCTCGTGCGCATAGACCTGCACAGCCACTCCACCGCGTCCGACGGCACGGACACCCCTGCCGAGCTGGTGCGCAACGCCGCCGCGGCCGGTCTGGACGTGGTCGCGCTGACCGACCACGACACGACCCGGGGGCACGCCGAGGCGATCGCCGCCCTGCCGCCGGGGCTGACCCTGGTGACCGGGGCCGAGCTGTCCTGCCGTATCGACGGGGTCAGCATGCACATGCTGGCCTACCTCTTCGATCCGGAGGAGCCCGCCCTGCTCGCCGAGCGGGAGCTGGTGCGCGACGACCGGGTGCCGCGGGCCAAGGGCATGATCGCCAAGCTCAACGAGCTGGGTGTGCCGGTCACCTGGGAGCAGGTCGCGCGGATCGCCGGGGACGGCTCCGTGGGGCGGCCGCATGTCGCCTCCGCGCTCGTCGAGCTGGGCGTCGTGGCCACCGTGAGCGACGCGTTCACCCAGGACTGGCTGGCCGACGGCGGCCGGGCCTTCGTCGGGAAGCACGAGACCGATCCCTTCGAGGCCATCCGGCTGGTGAAGGGCGCGGGCGGGGTGACGGTCTTCGCCCACCCCGCGGCCGCCAAGCGGGGCCGTACGGTGCCGGAGTCCGCGATCGCCGAGATGGCCGCCGCCGGCCTGGACGGCATCGAGGTCGACCACATGGACCACGACCCGGACACCCGGGCGCGGCTGCGCGGCCTGGCCAAGGAGCTGGGGCTGCTCGTCACCGGCTCCAGCGACTACCACGGCAGCCGGAAGACCTGTGTGCTCGGCGAGTACACGACCGACCCCGAGGTGTACGGGGAGATCACCCGCCGGGCGACCGGGGCGTTCCCCGTGCCGGGGACCGGCGGAGCGGTCTGAGGACGCGGTTCGCCGCTCCGCTCCACCCGCACGTTCGCCCCCCTTTCTCCCTTTCAGCGCAAGGCCTGTAGCACTCCCATGTTCGACATCGCCGTCTTCGGCTCCCTGTTCCTGACCCTTTTCGTCATCATGGATCCCCCCGGGATCACCCCGATCTTCCTCGCCCTGACCGCCGGGCGGCCCGCCAAGGTGCAGAAGCGGATGGCCTTCCAGGCCGTCTGCGTGGCCGGCGGAGTGATCACCGTCTTCGGTGTCCTCGGCCACCAGATCCTCGCCTACCTGCATGTGTCGGTGCCGGCGCTGATGATCGCGGGCGGGCTGCTGCTCCTGCTGATCGCGCTCGACCTGCTCACCGGCAAGACCGACGAGCCCAAGCAGACCAAGGACGTCAACGTCGCCCTCGTGCCGCTGGGCATGCCGCTGCTGGCCGGTCCGGGCGCGATCGTGTCGGTCATCCTCGCCGTGCAGAAGGCCGACAGCGTCGGCACGCAGGTGTCGGTGTGGTCGGCGATCCTCGCCATCCATGTCGTGCTGTGGCTGGTGATGCGCCACTCGCTGCTGATCATCCGGGTCATCAAGGACGGCGGTGTGGTGCTGGTGACCCGGCTCGCGGGCATGATGCTGTCCGCGATCGCCGTGCAGCAGATCATCAACGGCGTCACCCAGGTGATCCAGGGGAGCTGAGCGCCGCGAAGGGCGCGGTGCTCCGCGCACAGCAACAGAGCCCCGTACGGCCGTCATGCCGTACGGGGCTCTCAAGCATGTGTGTTATGAAGCCGGAGTCTCGGCCGGGCGGATCCACAGGCGCTGGCCGATCGCGGCGGCCTGCTGAACGATCCGGTTGACGGAGGCGGCGTCCACGACGGTGGTGTCCACGGGCGTACCGTCGACGTCGTCGAGTCGCAGAATCTCGAAGCGCATGGCTTCTCCCTTCGTCTGGTCATCCTCCCTGGGGAGAACTACTGGGTGAGATGGCCCACGAAGCGACGGTGCCCCGTGTTCCCTACGGATGCAACGCGGTGCCTGTTACAAACATTCCCTACGCTAAAGAAATTTTTCGAACAACTAATTACTGACGGGTAAGCGTTCGCTTGAGTGACGCTTCGAGACTGACTGGGACCGGTTGTGTTCGCACTGTGACGACCTGGACAATGGAAGCGATGAACGACGACCTTGCGGCGCTGGCCGCCCGCCTCGATCGAACAAACGAGCTGCTCCAGCGGATGCTCGCCGAGGTGGCGAAGACGCCCTCCACCCACGCGATCTTCGTCGACGCCGGGTACCTCTACGCGGCGGCGGGACGCCTCGTCGCCGGTACCGAGGACCGGCGGGCCTTCGACCTGGACGCCGAAGGGCTGATCGACGCCCTGATCGACCGGGCCCGCACCGTCTTCGCCGACAGCCGGCTGCTGCGCGTCTACTGGTACGACGGCGCCCGGCGCCGGATCCACACCGCCGAGCAGCAGACCATCGCGGAGCTGCCCGACGTGAAGGTCCGCCTCGGCAACCTCAACGCCAACAACCAGCAGAAGGGTGTCGACTCCCTGATCAGGACCGACCTGGAGTCCCTGGCCCGGCACCGCGCCATCAGCGACGCGGCCCTGCTCGGCGGCGACGAGGACCTGGTGTCGGCCGTGGAGGCGGCGCAGGGGTACGGCGCGCGGGTGCACCTGTGGGGCATCGAGGCACCCGAAGGGCGCAACCAGGCCGAACCGCTGCTCTGGGAGGTCGACAGCCAGCGCACCCTCGACCTCGACTTCTTCAAGCCGTACGTCTCCCGGCGCACCGCGCCCGCCTACGACGCCACCACCGCCGTCCGGCCCGCCCGGGAGGACGTCCGCTTCGTCGGCGCGCAGATCGCGGCGAAATGGCTGTCCGCGCGGGGCCGGGAGGCGCTGGTCGAGCTGCTGCCCGGCCACCCTTACCTGCCCGGCTCGGTCGACCAGGACCTGCTCGTGGAGGCGGAGAGCATCCTCCAGTACTCCCTGCGCGGCCAGGCCGATCTGCGGCGGGCCCTGCGGGACGGGTTCTGGGAGCACCTCCAGGGGCAGTACTAGACCCTCAGGGGCAGTACCGGACCGCCAGGGGCAGTACCAGCCGCCGGTCAGATCCCGGTTCCGGACCGGAACGCCCGGTGGCGGTCCCAGAAGTCGGCCACCGCGCGGGCGGTCACCAGCGGCCGGTCCAGGTTCGGCGAGTGCTCGGCGCCCGCCACGACCGTACGGTGCGCACCCAGCCGCGAGGCCATCTCGTCCAGCAGCGGCACCGGCCAGGTCCCGTCCCGTACGCCGGACAGCACATGAAACGGCAGCGGTACGGCGGCCAGCTCGTCGACCCGGTCCGGTTCCGTGCACAACTGGTGTCCCGTGGCGGCCAGCTGCGCCGGCGAATGACCCAGCCAGCGGCGGCGCAGCTGCTCCGGCCCGCCCAGACCCCGGGCCGGCCCGCCGACGTCCTCCGGGGCGCCCATCGCCAGGATCGCCTCCCACACCTGGGCCATCGACATCACGGCCAGCGCGTCCCGCAGCAGCTTCACCCGGGACTGCTGCGCCATGGAGATCTCCGCCGGGCCCGAGCAGACGAGGGTGAGGGAGGCGAAGGGGGAGGGATCGAGGAGCACGGCCGCGCGGGCGATCTGCCCGCCGAGGGAGTGCCCGAGGAGATGCACCGGGGCGCCCGCGTCGAGCGCCGCCGTCTGCGCCAGCACGTCCCGCGCCAACTCGCCCTGGGCATACGCGGTTTCGTCGTTCCGCGGGCCCTTCGACTCGAACTGCCCGCGCCCGTCCACGGCGACCGTCCGGTACCCGCGCGCGGCCAGCGGCTCATGCAGGAGGTGAAAGTCCTCCTTGCTGCCGGTGAACCCGGGCAGCAGCAGGGCGACACCGCGCTGCTCGGCACCCGGGGCCACGGGCACGTCCACGACGGCGAAGTCCCCGCGACCGGTCCGCAGGGGGTAGGCGCGGGCGCCGGGGGGCGGGGCGAGGGGGGTGGGGGTGGTCACGGGGGGAGAGTAGCGGGGAACGCCGACGGCCCGGTCCCCCCTGGGTCAGGTGGGACCGGGCCGTCGTGCGGTGCCCGTCAGCTCTCGGCGGGCTCCGTGGCCTTGGCCGCCGTGGCCTTGCGGGTGCGCTTCGGCTTGGCCTCCGGCTCCTGCGCGGCCTGCGCCGGGATCTCGGCGGTGGCGCTCGCCGTGCTCGCGGCGGTCTTGCGGGTGCGGCGGGTCTTCGGCTTTGCCTCGGTGCCCTCGGCGGTGTCGGCCGCGGCTTCCGCCGTGGCCGCCGTCTTGCGGGTGCGCTTCGGCTTGGCCTCGGCGGTCTCCGCCGCCTCCGTCGCGACCGGCGCTTCGACGGGCTCGGCCGCCTTGCGGGTCCGGCGCGTCTTCGGCTTGGCCTCGACGGCCTCGGTGGCCTCCGCCGTCTCCACGGCGGTGACCTCGGAAGCCCCGACGGGCTCGACGGCCTTGCGGGCACGGCGCGTGCGCGGCTTCGCCTCCGCGGCCTCGGCGGTGTCGACCGCCGTCTCGGCCGCGGCGGCGGCCTTGCGGGTGCGTGTGCGCCGGGGCTTGGCAGCCGGCTCCGCGGCCTCCGCGGGCGCAGCCTGCGGCACCGGCTCCGACACGACGGCCGCCGGCTCGGCGGTCGCCACCACCTCCGGGGCCGTCACGGCCTCGGTCGGCGTCGCCGTCTCAGCCGTCGGCGCGGGCGTCGTCGTCTCAGCAGTCGTCGCCGTCTCGGCGGACCTGCGGGTGCGGCGGCGGCGCGGCTTCGCCGGGGTCTCGGGCGCGTCGAGCGTGCTCGGGCCCTCCGCCGTGGTCGCCGCGGCCTCGGCGGCGGGGGCCGTCACCTCGACCGTCGCGGCCGTGGCCGCCTGCTCCGCCGGGGCGCCGCCTCGGGTGCGGCGACGGCGGCGCGGGGTGCGCGGCGCGGTCACCGACTCCGCGGAGTCGGCCGCCGGGGTCTCCGCCACGGTGGTGCCGGACGGCGTCTGCACGGCCGGGTCGAGGGGGGCACCGCCGCGCGTACGACGGCGGCGGCGCGGCGTGCGGTCCGTACGGTCCGTGCGCTCGCTGCCGGCCGGGCGGGACTCCTCGCGGCCGTCCCGGCGGCCGCCCCGGCTGCCACCGCGCTCGCGGTTGCGGCCGCCACCCGGCTCGCCCAGGTCCTCCAGCTCCTCCGCGTGGAGCCCGGCGCGGGTGCGCTCGGCGCGCGGCAGGACACCCTTGGTGCCGGCCGGGATGCCGAGGTCCTCGAAGAGGTGCGGGGAGGTGGAGTAGGTCTCCACCGGGTCGGGGAAGTTCAGCTCCAGCGCCTTGTTGATCAGCTGCCAGCGCGGGATGTCGTCCCAGTCGACGAACGTGATCGCCGTACCCTTGGCGCCCGCCCGGCCGGTGCGGCCGACGCGGTGCAGGTACGTCTTCTCGTCCTCGGGCGACTGGTAGTTGATGACGTGGGTGACGCCCTCGACGTCGATGCCGCGCGCGGCGACGTCGGTGCAGACCAGCACGTCCACCTTGCCGTTGCGGAAGGCGCGCAGCGCCTGCTCACGGGCGCCCTGGCCCAGGTCGCCGTGGACCGCGCCGGCCGCGAAGCCGCGGCTCTGGAGCTGCTCGGCGATGTCGGCGGCCGTGCGCTTGGTCCGGCAGAAGATCATCGCCAGACCGCGGCCCTCGGCCTGGAGGATGCGGGCGATCATCTCCGGCTTGTCCATGGAGTGCCCGCGGTAGACGAACTGCTTGATGTTCGCGACCGTGAAGCCCTCGTCGTCCGGCGCCGTGGCACGGATGTGCGTGGGCCGGTTCATGTACCGGCGGGCCAGGCCGATGACCGCGCCCGGCATGGTCGCCGAGAACAGCATGGTCTGGCGCTTGGCCGGGAGCATGTTGATGATCTTCTCGACGTCGGGCAGGAAGCCCAGGTCGAGCATCTCGTCGGCCTCGTCGAGCACGAGGGCCCTGACGTGACTCAGGTCGAGCTTCTTCTGGCCCGCCAGGTCGAGCAGTCGGCCGGGGGTGCCGACGATCACGTCGACGCCCTTCTTCAGGGCCTCCACCTGGGGCTCGTAGGCCCGGCCGCCGTAGATCGCGAGGACACGCACGTTGCGCACCTTGCCCGCGGTCAGCAGGTCGTTGGTGACCTGGGTGCACAGCTCTCGGGTCGGGACGACCACGAGCGCCTGCGGGGCGTTCGTCAGGGCCTCGGGCTCGGCGCGCCCGGCCTCCACGTCGGCGGGGACGGTGACGCGCTCGAGGAGCGGAAGGCCGAAGCCCAGCGTCTTGCCGGTGCCGGTCTTGGCCTGGCCGATGACATCCGTGCCGGCGAGGGCGACGGGGAGGGTCATCTCCTGGATGGGGAACGGGGTGACGATGCCGACGGCCTCCAGGGCCTCGGCGGTCTCGGGAAGGATCCCGAGCTCTCGGAACGTCGTAGTCAGGGTGCTGCCTCTTCTGTGTGGGCGGTGCGAGGCGAGCGCGGGGGTCGTGTCAGACCGTGCCGGGGACGTCGGCTGCCTACGGGCGGGCCGTGGGGCACGGGACCGCGCCGACGCTCTAGCGCTCGTACCGCTGAGGGTTCCCTCCGATCGTCGTACGCGTTGTGCCGTACGGTCAGGGAGGGCTGTCGGGTCGGAGCCGATCGGGCCACCGACCGGGCATCCTCATACGTGCGGCCTGTCGAGGTACGGCGAAATCAGCCGACGTACCAGCAGGCGCATTACCACCATACCCCGGATTCGCGCACATGCGATGGCCGATTCGGTCACGTAGTCGTCGTCACAGTCAGCGGCCCGGTCGACGCGCGGTCGGTCAGGTGGTCCCGCGCGTCGTCGTGGTCACAGTGAATGACCAGGGACTTCCCCAGTGCTGCGGGCGGGCTATTGTGCGCTTCATGACGAGCTCTGACAACCCCGCGCACGACGCCGAGACCCCCGAAGCCGCCGCCCACACCGGCGTCGCCGCCCAGGACTGGGCGACGGCCTCCGCCGACCCGCAGTACCGGGCCGCGGTCGTGGACCTGCTGGGCGCGCTCGCGTACGGGGAGCTCGCCGCGTTCGAACGGCTCGCGGAGGACGCCAAGCTGGCGCCGACCCTGGAGGACAAGGCGGAGCTGGCGAAGATGGCGTCGGCCGAGTTCCACCACTTCGAGCGGCTGCGCGGCCGGCTCACGGAGATCGGCGAGGAGCCGACCGCGGCCATGGAGCCGTTCGTCGCCGCGCTGGACGGCTTCCACAAGCAGACCGCGCCCTCCGACTGGCTGGAGGGTCTCGTCAAGGCCTACGTCGGCGACTCGATCGCCAGCGACTTCTACCGGGAGGTCGCGGCCCGGCTGGACTCCGACACCCGGGAGCTGGTGCTGGCCGTGCTCGACGACACCGGGCACGCCGGGTTCGCCGTCGAGAAGGTGCGGGCCGCGATCGACGCGGACCCGCGCGTGGGCGGGCGGCTCGCGCTGTGGGCGCGGCGGCTGATGGGCGAGGCCCTGTCGCAGTCGCAGCGGGTGGTCGCGGAGCGCGACGCGCTGTCGACGATGCTCGTGGGCGGCGTCGCGGACGGGTTCGACCTGGCCGAGGTCGGCCGGATGTTCTCCCGGATCACCGAGGCACACACCAAGCGGATGGCGGCGCTGGGGCTCGCCGCCTAGCGGGATGTCCGCTACCGGGGGCGTCTCGTCGATCATGCCGGGCTCGCGGAGTCTCCCTGCTCCGGCCCGATCGCCGGGACACCCCTAGGGGCGACGCCCCTCATCGCTCTCCCCGTCCTGCCCGTCCCGCCCGTGCTCGCGCCGGTGCCGTCGTCGGGGGCCGGCTCGGGCCCGGCGGCGGCTCAGGCCGTCGCCGAGTGCCGGCGGAGTCTTCCCGCCGGGCGCAGCAGCAGCGACAGCGAGGCGACACACACCACGGCGGCTCCGGCCAGCGCCAGCAGGAAGCCCCCGGCGTCCAGGGCGCTGCGGGCGACGAAGGCGCCGAAGAGCGCACCGGCGACACCGGTCGACAGCACCAGGGGGCGCGCCGGGAGACGGTGCGGCAGCCGGTGGGCGTACGCACACGCCAGGACCAGGCCGAGGATCGCGGAGCTGAAGGCTTCCAAGAGCATGAAGGGGTCCTCCCACATGGCCGTCCTGCCCTAACGGTCACAGCCCGTCTTACCCCTGACCTGCGGAATGCAATCCTCCTCCTGGGGCGACTTGTGTTCTTCCTGTGCGCGGTGCACACAGTGGCGCACACACACGAAGGCCCGCCGGGTGTCTCCCACCCGGCGGGCCTTCGTCCACTGCTCGGTTCGCCGCCTAGAGCGCGCCGAAGCCCACCTTGCGCGGCGCCGGCTCGCCCAGCTCGACATAGGCGAGGCGGTCGGCCGGGATCAGGACCTTGCGGCCGTGCTCGTCCACGAGGCTCAGCAGCTGCGACTTGCCGGCCAGTGCCTCGGCCACCACCCGCTCGACCTCCTCGGCACTCTGACCGCTCTCCAGAACGATCTCGCGCGGCGCGTGCTGCACGCCGATCTTGACCTCCACGGCTATGTCCCTCCGAACGGTCAGTGTTGCGCGGGCCTCCGCGCCGTACCAGCACACATTAGCCCGGTGAGGGGACGCGCACGCTCCGCGCGAGAACGCCATGAGCGAACAGCCGGCGGGAACAAAGGCGCCCCGGCCCGCGACGTCAGTGCTGCTGCTCGCTGTGGTGCAGCGGGAAGCCCGCGATGCCCCGCCAGGCGAGCGACGCCAGCAACTGCACCGCCTGGTCGCGCGGGACGCTGCGGTCGCTGTGCAGCCAGGAACGCGCCACCACCTGGGCGAGGCCGCCCAGGCCGGAGGCGAGCAGCATCGACTCCGCGCGGGAGAGTCCGGTGTCCTCGGCGATGACGTCGCAGATCGCCTCGGCGCACTCGTTGGTGACCTTGTCGACGCGCTCGCGCACGGCGGGCTCGTTCGTGAGGTCCGACTCGAAGACCAGGCGGAAGGCGCCGCCGTCGTCCTCGACGTACGCGAAGTACGCGTCCATCGTCGCCCGTACGCGTTGCTTGTTGTCGGTGGTCGACGCCAGGGCGTTGCGCACGGACTGGATCAGGGACTCGCAGTGCTGGTCCAGCAGTGCGAGATAGAGGTCGAGCTTGCCCGGGAAGTGCTGGTAGAGCACCGGCTTGCTGACACCGGCGCGCTCGGCGATGTCGTCCATCGCGGCCGCGTGGTAGCCCTGTGCCACGAAGACTTCCTGAGCGGCGCCCAGCAGCTGGTTCCGTCGGGCACGGCGCGGCAGGCGCGTGCCCCGCGGGCGTGCCGCCTCTGTCTGCTCGATGGCTGTCACGCCGCCTCCCAAAATCGTCCACATGCGGTGTGCGCCGCGCCGCCATCGTACTTTTCGGTAACCGTGTCGTGCGCGGTGCGAGCGCAGAATTTCACGGACCGGACGGTGGCGATAGCCGCGCAAAAGGTTTCGAACAAATGCGGAGCGGGCAAAAAGCGGCCCCGTTCCCGCTCAGTGGTGTCCGCGGCTCGCCCTCGCCGCCCGCGCGGGCGTTACCGGTAATCGTCCTCGTCGAGGGAGACCACGCGGGCCTGCTCGACGAGATCGGCCTCGTTCGCCCGGTCGGGGTTCACCCCGGTCAGCGGGTCGTCGCGGTCCGGCTTCACCTCCGCGTGCTGCTCCGCCGCGTCGACCTCCGGCGCCTCGACGCCGAACTCCTGGACTTCCTCGCCGTCACCGTTCTCGAAGGTCTCGGGGTCGGTGGGGTCTACTGCCATGGTGGGCTCCCTTCCTACGAACGTCCCTGGGAAAAGCAGGGGCCACACGCGGGTGCCCTCTGTACGAGCCTAGGAGACACCCGATCCCGACGCTATGCGATCCGCGTCCGGATCGTCACTCGGTGCGCACCGGAACCGGGCCGCCTCCTCCGGAGTGGCTCTGCCGAAACGACTCTGCTTCTGTGATGGCGAACACACGATCCACGGCGTGATCACCTCGTAACATTGCCGCATGTCTTCGACCGAGCCCGCCTTCGCGCCGCCCGCCAACGTGCTCCCGAAGGTGACGCCCGTCCGGGTCGCGGAGGGCGAACGGCTCAGGTCGGTCCGGCTCCAGGGGATGACGCTCACGGTCCGCTCCCGGCCGCCCGCCCGCGAAGGGCTGCCGCCCGCGCTCTACGTCCACGGCCTCGGCGGTTCCTCGCGGAACTGGTCGGCGCTGATGCCACTGGTCGACGACATCGTCGACAACGAGGCCGTCGATCTGCCGGGCTTCGGCGACTCGCCGCCGCCCGACGACGGCGACTACTCGGTCACCGGCCACGCGCGCGCGGTGATCCGCTACCTCGACGCGTCCGGCCGCGGCCCCGTGCACCTCGTCGGCAACTCCCTCGGCGGCGCGATCACCACCCGGGTCGCCGCGGTGCGGCCCGACCTCGTGCGCACGCTGACCCTGATCTCGCCGGCGCTGCCCGAACTGCGAGTCCAGCGCACCGCCGTCCCGACGGCGCTGCTGGCGCTGCCCGGAGTGGCCGCGCTGTTCACCCGCTATACCAAGGGATGGACGGCGGAGCAGCGGGTCCGCGGGGTCACGGCGCTCTGCTACGGCGATCCCACGCGGGTGACGCCGGAGGGCTTCCGCAACGCGGTCGAGGAGATGGAGCGGCGGCTGCGGCTGCCGTACTTCTGGGACGCGATGGCGCGCTCCGCGCGCGGGATCGTGAACGCGTACACCCTCGGCGGGCAGCACGCGCTGTGGCGCCAGGCCGAACGGGTGCTGGCGCCGACCCTGCTGGTGTACGGCGGGCGGGACCAGCTCATCGGCTTCCGGATGGCCCGGAAGGCGGCCCGCACTTTCCGCGACTCGCGCCTGGTGACCCTGCCGGACGCCGGACACGTCGCGATGATGGAGTACCCGGAGACGGTGGCCGGGGCGTTCCGGGACCTGCTGGCCGAACCGGCCGCGCGTGGTACCGCCGAGTCCGCGAGCGCGGGGAGCTGAGAGACGACGTGGGACGCCACAGCCGCCGCGGTCCGGCACCGAAGGATGAGGGTGAGACCGAGGGCGCCAGCCCGACGGGACGACGAAGGGCCTCGGGGACCGGGCCCGCGGGGGACGAGGAGGGAGCGCGGGGGGTGGCTCCCCGGATGCCTGGATTCGCCGATGGGACGCCCGCGCGGGGTGTCCCCCGGGTCGCGGACGGGACGCCCGCGCACG
Organism: Streptomyces sp.; assembly: GCF_035645055.1. Taxonomy (GTDB): domain Bacteria; phylum Actinomycetota; class Actinomycetes; order Streptomycetales; family Streptomycetaceae; genus Streptomyces. The sequence goes on from NZ_DASQNH010000016.1 coordinate 123,635, forward strand.
GAGGGCCTCGGTTCCCGGAGGGGACACCTGCACATGACGTGCCCCGGTTCGGGGAGGGGACGCCTCCGCGCGGGGTGCCGCGCTCGCCGGATGGGACGCCCGCGCGGGGTGTCCCTCGGGTCGCCGACGGGACGCCTCCGCAGGGTGTTCCGCGGTATGCCGACGGCACTCCGCCGCACGGTACGCCCCGGTTCTCCGACGGCGCTCCCGCGCGCGGTGCGCGCCAGGTTCGTGGTGGGCACCCCGAGCAGCGGGAGGCCGGGGGCGGCTGGGGTGAGTTGCGGGATGGAGTGGCCTCGCCCGGCGGCGCCGGGATACCGCGACCGCGGCCGACCCCGGGCCGCCGGGGACGTCCCGGGGCCCCGCGACAGGACTACCTCGACGCCTTCGACGCGGACGGCGCGGCCGGTGACGGCTTCGCCTCCCGCGCGGCCGGGACCGATCCGTACGCCTCCGCAGGCCGCCGGGGCGACGCCCCGGCCGGTGACGGCCCAGCGGGCGGCACCCCGGTCGACGGCGGCCCGCCCTCCGGCGAGCCCGCGCGCGGCAAGGGCGGCAAGGGGCGTGCGTTCGCCGGTGTCGCCGCCGCCGCGGTGACCACCGTGCTGGCCGTGGTGGTCGCCGGGCAGGTCGGCGAGGGGCGGGACAACGGCTCCGTGGCGTCGCAGGCCGCCACCGGCCAGGCGCGGGGCGCGCATGGCCCCGCCTCGCGCGGGGACGGCCGGCCGACGCCCAGCGGGTCGCCGAGCGTGGTGCCGCTGACGTACGACCAGAAGATGGCGAAGAAGTACCCGCTGAGCGCGTCGCTCGAAGGTCCCGGGATCTTCGACGCGATCCCCGGGATCGACAAGGCACCGGGGACGGGCCAGAAGTACACCTACCGGGTGGACGTGGAGCAGGGGCTCGGCCTGGACGGCGAGCTGTTCGCACAGGCCGTGCAGCGCACCCTCAACGACGACCGCAGCTGGGCGCACAACGGCGGCCGTACGTTCGAGCGCATCTACTCCGGCGAGCCCGACTTCGTGATCACCCTCGCCAGCCCCGGCACGACCGCGGACTGGTGTGCGAAGTCCGGCCTGGACACGACGATCGACAACGTCTCCTGCGACTCCGCGGCCACCGAGCGCGTGATGATCAACGCGTACCGCTGGGCGCAGGGGTCGGAGACGTACGGCAACGAGATCCACGCCTACCGCCAGATGCTGATCAACCACGAGGTCGGGCACCGGCTCGGCTACTCGCACGTGACCTGCGACAAGGACGGCGACCTCGCTCCGGTGATGCAGCAGCAGACCAAGTTCCTGGAGCACGACGGGATCCGCTGCCGACCGAACCCCTGGCCGTACCCAGCGAGCTTCTAGCGCGGCGGAACGCGGGCCGCACGGGAAAGTTACGACCGTTCACCCCTTTTGGTGGCGCGATGGACAACCGTCCGTCGCGCCACCGGCTTGTCCGCATACGTTCGTCCCGCTGCGAGCCGTCGGCCAACGGCGGCTCCCCACACGGGAGATCGGGGGTGTACACGTGCGCATCGGACTGCTTACCGAGGGTGGCTATCCGTATGTGAGCGGTGACGCCAGGATCTGGTGCGACCGGCTGGTGCGCGGGCTCGGGCAGCACGAGTTCGACGTCTACGCGCTCAGCCGCAGCGAGCGCCAGGAGGGCGAGGGCTGGATTCCGCTGCCGCCCCAGGTCCGCAGGGTCCGTACGGCACCGCTGTGGATGGCGGAGGACGACGGGTCCGGATACGGGCGGCGCGCGCGCCGGCGTTTCACGGAGGCGTACGGAGAACTGGCCGCCGCCCTGTGCGCCGGGTCCGCGGAGGCCGTGGGACTGCCCTCCGGGGCAGGTGCCGGCCGGGCGGAGGACCCGTCCGCCACTGAGGCGGACCGTTTCGCCAACGCCCTCTACGGGCTCGCCGAGCTGGCCCGGGAGGAGGGCGGGCTGGTGGGCGCGCTCCGGTCCGAGACCGCCGTCCGCGCCCTGGAGCGCGCCTGCCGTGCGCCTCGCGCCCCGCGCACGGCGCGCGAGGCGCGCGTGCGGGATCTGCTCACCGTCGCCGCACACCTCGAACGCGCCCTGCGCCCCCTCTCGCTCGACTGGCACGAGGACGACGGGCTCGGCTCGGCCGACCTCTGCCACGCGGCCTCCGGCGGCGTGGCGGCCCTGCCCGGGCTGCTCGCCCGGCACTTTCACGGCGTACCGCTGCTCGTGACCGAGTACGGCGTGCGGCTGCGGACGCACTACCTGGGCGCCACCGACGCCACCACCGACGCCACCACCGACGCCACCACCGACACCGCCACCCACGCCACGCCCGCCGTCCGCGCCCTGGTCACCGCCTTCCATGGCCGGCTCGCCGCCGAGATCTACCGGCGGGCCGAGCGGATCACCCCCGGCAACGCACACGCCCGCCGCTGGCAGGAGCGGTGCGGCGCGGACCGGGCCAAGCTGCGCACCGTCTACCCCGGGATGGACGCCGACCCCTTCGCGGAGGTGGGCGAGGCGCCGGAGAGCGCGGACCCCGACACGCTGGTCTGGGTCGGGCGGATCCAACCGGCCAAGGACCTGATCTCGCTGCTGCACGCCTTCGCGCAGGTCCGCAAGGAGGAGCCGAAGACCCGGCTGAGGATCATCGGCGCCCCCGTCGGCGCGGAGGGCGCCGCCTACCTCGCCCACTGCCGGGCGCTCGCCGCCCAGCTCTTCCCCGACGAGGCCGATGGCCCGCACGCCGTCGGCGACAACCCGGTCTCCTTCGAGGAGATCGGCGGACCGGAGACCCCGACCCCCGCCGAGGCGTACGCCTCCGGTGCGGTGACCGTGCTGTCCAGCGTCGTCGAGGGCTTTCCGATCAGCCTCGTCGAGGCCATGTTCTGTGCCCGGGCGACCGTGTCCACCGATGTCGGTGCCGTGGTCGAGGCGATCGGCGGCACCGGGCTCGTGGTGCCGCCGCGCAATCCGCGGGCGCTCGCGGAAGCGTGCGTGGCGTTGCTGCGCGACCCCGGGCGCCGTGCGCGCCTGGGGGCCGCGGCGCGCGCCCGGGCACTCGAACTGTTCACCGTCGAGCAGAACGTCGCGGCATTTCACGGCATTTACCTGGATATCGTCTCGCGGTGCCCGGTCCGCCGGACCGTCCTCGGCGCCGACGGCGAGCCACTGCCGTTCGCCGTGCCCGCCGAGGCCCGGGTGCCCGGACGGTGGACCGACCCGGCGCTGCGGGGCGTGGCGCGGCGCGAGCCCGGCTGGGCGGGGCAACGAGCGCCGGTGCGGGCCACCGTGGCGGCGGCCGCCGTGCCCGGTGTGGAGGGGATCCGATGAGCGATCTCGGCCTGGACCGGCCTGGGACGCCCGGCAGCCCGGAGGCCCGGGACGCGCGGTCCGAGGAGTGGCTGACGGCTGCGGGCGGGGGCGCGTGGGAAGGGCTGGACACGGCGGGGACCCATGATCCGGGCGGTCCTGAGAGCGACCTCCAGAGCCTGGATGCGGGTGATCGGGGGCTCACGGGTGAGGGCTTGGGCGCGTGCGATCCCTGGGGCGTGGGACGGGGCGTAGGCACTTGGGAAGGGCTGGACGCGGGGGTGAGGCCGGACGCCGGGGACGGGCCGGATGTGGCGGGGGACAAGGGGGATGCGGGGTTGGGCCTCGGGGGAGGCCTGGGCGCGGCAAAGGGCCTGAGGGCCGGGGCGGGCTCGGGCACATGGGCGGGCCAGGACACCGGGGACGGCTCGGGCGGCGGGGCGGGCTCGGGCGTCTGGGCGGGCCGGGGCAGCGGGGACGGCTCGGGCGTCTGGGCGGGCCGGGACACCAGGGACGGCTCGGGTGTCTGGGCGGGCCGGGGCAGCGGGGACGGCTCGGGCACATGGGCGGGCCGGGACACCGGGGACGGCTCGGGCGGTGGGGCGGGCTCGCGTGTCGGTGACGTGGCCGAGCCCGACGCGCGCGGGGGCGAGGCCACCCGCGGCCGCAAGCCCGCCGTAACTCCCCGCCGGGGGGCCGCGGACCCCGTGAAAGCCCTGATGCACCGGCACCGCGAGCTGTGCGAACGGGCCGTCGACCCGCTGGAGATCGCCGCCGCCCTGGAGGCGCACGACATCACCGACCGGACCGCCGCCCGCTTCCGCCACCGGGACGTCTTCTCCCTCGCGGAGGAGATGTTCGCGCGCGTCCCGCGCGGCGCGGACACCTCGCCGAGCCTGGCACCGCCGCCCACGGCCCCGCCCGCGCACGCCGAGTGGATCGTCCGCGGCCTGCTGCCCGGCGCCGTGTGCGCCGCCACGCTGGCCGGCCTGCGCGTCACCCACGGCCAGACCCGCCTCGCCGTGGCCGCGGTGGGCCTGGTCGCCCTGGTACTCGCCGTACGGGCCGCCCTGATCCGCGGTCCGCTGAGCGCGCGCCGCACCGGCCCGGCGTCCGCGCCCCCGGCCACCGGCGTGCGCGTGTGGGCCTGCTGGCTCCTCGCCTACGCCGTCCTGGGCGACGGCCTGCTGACGGCCGTCGCCGCCGGTGGCCCCGACGCCCTGCCGACCGGCACCGCGGATTCCGCCTGGCCGGTCGACACGGCCGTCCCGGCGGCCCTCGTCCTCTCCTGTGCCCCCGCCGCCTTGAGCGCCCAGCTGCTCGCCGCCGGCGCGCGCCGCAGACTGACGGCCAGCCGTGACCTGAAGGAGTTCACCGCCGCCGTGCGGCCCCTGCTGCTCGGCGCCTTCGCCCTGTACCTGGCGGCCCTCGCCGGTCTGCACGCCCTCTCGGCCGCCGTCCTCGACGAGCCCGCCGCCTACGCCCGGACCCTGACCCTGGGCGCCCTGCTGCTGCTCGCCCGACTCCTCGCCACGCACGGCTTCCGCCGCGCTCCCGCGCTGGTCCTGGGCGTCGCGGCGGCCGCCGAGGCCACGGCCGTGTCCGCTCTGCTCGCAGCCCGGCTGCCGGGCTGCGGGTTCCTCGCCACGCCCGTCCAGATCCTCCTGGACGACTGGGGGCCCGGCAGCGTCCCGGTCCTCGTCTGCGGAGCCGGTGCCCTGGCCCTGCTCATCCACGCGGGCCGCACGCTCACCCGCGCCTCGGCCCATGCGTTGCCCCGGACGCCGGCCTGCGTACCGAACCGCGCACCTCACCGCACAGTGACCCGCACCCGAGGGGACGACTGATGCCGAACGCCGTCCCGCACCCGGCGCACCCTCGGCCACGGAACCGTGCCGCCCCCCTCGAAACCACCGTCCGCCGCAGGCGCCGGCCAGGCCGCCGGAGGCATCCGCACCACCCCCGTGAAGGAGAACACCAGATGACCACCTCCCGACCCGGACATCCCGGAGTGCCCGGAGCCACCGGCGCGTTCGGCATTCCCTCCGGAGCGAGCGCACTTGCTGGAGCCGGCGGAGCCCCGGGCGGGTTCGGGACGCCTGGGGCCGTCACGCCCGCGCCGGGCACCCGTGCGCACACCCCGGGAGGCACCCGATGAGGGTTCTGCTGATCGGAGCCAACGGCTACATCGGCCGCTTCGTCGCCGACCGCCTGCTCGCCGACCCCGCCGTCCAGCTCACCGCCCTCGGCCGCGGTGACGACGCCGACGTCCGCTTCGACCTCGCGTCCGGCAGCCCCGGCGCGCTCACCCGCTTCCTCGACGCGGTCCACCCCGGTGTCGTGATCAACTGCGCCGGCGCCACCCGGGGCGGCGCCCGCGAACTCACCCGCCACAACACCGTCGCCGTCGCCACCGTCTGCGAGGCGCTGCGGCGCAGCGGCTGCGGGGCCCGCCTGGTGCAGATCGGCTGCTCCGCCGAGTACGGACCCAGCCAGCCCGGCTCCTCCACCGCCGAGGACGCCGTGCCGCGCCCCGGCGGCCCGTACGGCGTCAGCAAGCTCGCCGCCACCGAACTCGTCCTCGGCTCCGGCCTGGACGCGGTGGTGCTGCGGGTCTTCTCCCCGGCCGGTCCGGGCACCCCCGCCGGTTCACCGCTCGGCCGTCTCGCCGAGGCGATGCGCCGGGCGATGCAGACCGGCGACGGTGAACTCAAGCTCGGCGGCCTCGGCGTCCAGCGCGACTTCGTCGACGTCCGCGACGTGGCCCGCGCGGTGCACGCCGCCTCGCTCTCCGCCGCCCAGGGGATCATCAACATCGGCTCCGGCCGTGCCGTACGGCTGCGGGACGCCGCCGCGACGCTCGCCCGCGTGGCCGGCTACGGCGGTGCCCTGCACGAACTCGACGGCCCGCCCGGCCCGCTGCGCCCCGGCATCGGGCAGCCGCGCCCGGAACTCCTCGGCCACCACCGCCCCGAGGTCCTCAGCCACCACCGCGCGGAAGCCCTCGGTCACCACCGTGGCGACGGGGACCACCCGACCCACCCCGCCCCGGTCGCCTACCCCTACCCGGACGGGTGCGGCAGCTGGCAGCAGGCCGACGTCCGCACCGCCCGCGACCGGCTCGGCTGGCGGCCCCGGATCAACCTCGAAGAGTCCCTCGCCGACATCTGGATGGAGGCGGCATGCCGCATCTGACCAGCCGGACGGCCTCCGCGGCGAGCACCGACGTCCGCACCGGCCTCGGTGTTCCCGGCTACGCCCACCCCTTGCTCGCCCCGGCCGAGTGGGGTGAGCTGGCCCGCCCGGGCACCCCGGTCCACTGGGCGGTCCTCAACGTCGCCCAGGGCCCCGGCAGCCGCCCCGACCCGCACTGCCTGGAGACGGTCGCCCGGCTGCGCGACGCGGGCGTCCGCGTCCTCGGGCAGGCGGACCTCACCGATGGCGCCCGTGCGTTCGGTGAGGTGATCTCCGACGCCCAGCGCTATCTGGACTGGTACCGGGTGGACGGCTTCCTGCTCGACCGCTGTCCGTCCGACCGCGTCTCGCTCCCCGAGACCCTCCGGACCGTCACCACGCTCCGCACGCTGCATGACGAGCCCCACATCGTCCTCGGCCACGGCACCCACCCCTGCCCCGACTACGCCGAGATCGCCGACCAGCTGGTGACCTTCTCCGGGCCGTGGAGCGACTACCGCTGGTCGCAGGCGGCGGAGTGGACCGCCGACCATCCGCCTGAGCGCTTCTGCCACCTGGTGCACGGCGTTCCCCGCCGCCACCTGGACGAAGCGCTGCGCATCGCCCGCTGGCAGGGTGTCGCCACCATCTGGTTCACGGACCACTCGGACCGTGCCGGGCGCGGCGATCCCTGGGAGGGGATGCCCGGCTACTGGGACGAAATCGTCTCGCGGATCGGAACAGGTGTCTCGGAATGAAAAAGGCCGTGGCAGTGTTACGCGAAGAACAACCGTATTGACTGACCGACCAACGGAGTCCCCGTGTCGCTGCCACCCCTGGTTGAGCCGGCTGCTGAGCTCACCGTAGACGAGGTCCGCAGGTACTCCCGCCACCTGATCATCCCCGATGTGGGGATGGACGGGCAGAAGCGGCTGAAGAACGCGAAGGTGCTCTGTGTGGGCGCCGGCGGCCTGGGCTCGCCGGCCCTGATGTACCTGGCCGCGGCGGGCGTGGGCACGCTCGGCATCGTGGAGTTCGACGAGGTCGACGAGTCGAACCTGCAGCGCCAGATCATCCACAGCCAGTCCGACATCGGCCGCTCCAAGGCCGAGTCCGCGCGGGACAGCGTCCAGGGCATCAACCCGTACGTGAACGTGGTCCTTCACGAGGAGCGGCTCGAGGCCGACAACGTGATGGACATCTTCAGCCAGTACGACCTGATCGTCGACGGCACGGACAACTTCGCGACCCGTTACCTGGTCAACGACGCCTGCGTGCTCCTCAACAAGCCGTACGTGTGGGGCTCGATCTACCGTTTCGACGGTCAGGCCTCCGTGTTCTGGTCCGAGCACGGTCCCTGCTACCGCTGCCTCTACCCGGAGCCCCCGCCCCCCGGCATGGTCCCCTCCTGCGCCGAGGGCGGCGTTCTGGGCGTACTGTGCGCGTCCATCGGCTCCATCCAGGTCAACGAAGCCATCAAGCTCCTCGCCGGCATCGGTGAGCCCCTGGTCGGCCGGCTGATGATCTACGACGCCCTGGAGATGCAGTACCGCCAGGTGAAGGTCCGCAAGGACCCGAACTGCGCGGTCTGCGGCGAGAACCCGACCGTCACCGAGCTCATCGACTACGAGGCCTTCTGCGGCGTCGTCTCCGAGGAGGCCCAGGCGGCGGCCGCCGACTCGACGATCACTCCCAAGCAGCTCAAGGAGTGGATCGACGACGGCGAGAACATCGAGATCATCGACGTCCGCGAGCAGAACGAGTACGAGATCGTCTCGATCCCGGGCGCCCGCCTGGTCCCGAAGAACGAGTTCCTCATGGGCTCCGCGCTGGAGGGCCTCCCGCAGGACAAGAAGATCGTCCTGCATTGCAAGACGGGTGTCCGCAGTGCGGAAGTCCTGGCGGTCCTCAAGTCCGCCGGCTTCTCCGACGCCGTCCACGTCGGCGGCGGCGTCATCGGCTGGGTCAACCAGATCGAACCGCACAAGCCGGTGTA
>NZ_DASQNH010000017.1:0-175697 GCF_035645055.1 Streptomyces sp.
CGCTTCGCGGATGTCGTGGCGTCTCTCCCAGCGGGTGCGCAGTCGCCGGCAGCCGTGCAGCCAGGACGACCAAGAGCAGCAGGGCCAGGCCGAGGGGCTGCACGAACTGTTCCTGAGCCCTGTTGTGCCGCAGCGCTGGCCGGTGGCCGGCTCTCCTGGTGCGCCGGGCTGCCCGGCGCGGAGCGGGGAGGGCCCGGCCTCTTTCCGGATGCGTAATATGCTCCATATGAAGTCGAGTGTTACGTCCGTGCGTGGTGAGATCGTCATACGACGGGCCGTCGCCCGGGACGCCAAGCGGCTTACGCGACTCGTGCGCGGGTCGCGTGCCTACGAGGGTCAGTACGCGGCGATGGTCGCGGACTACCGCGTCGGGCCCGACTACATCGAAACTCATCGGGTCTTCGTGGCCGTCGACACCGAAGATTCCGCGGGCCGGGTGCTCGGTTTCTACTCGCTGGTCCTCGTGCCGCCGGAGCTGGACCTGCTCTTCGTCGAGGACGGGGCGCAGGGCCGCGGCATCGGGCGGCTGCTCGTCGAGCACATGAAGTCCGAGGCGCGCGCGGCGGGGCTGGACCGTGTCCGGGTGGTGTCGCATCCCCCGGCCGAGGGTTTTTACCGCAGCGTGGGCGCGCTGCGTACCGGGACCGCCTCCGCGAACCCGCCCGCGGTGGCGTGGGACCGGCCCGTGCTGGAGTTCCTGACCCCGTAACTGCCGCCCCGACCTCCTTGTCGCGGGTGCAATCTGGCGGGAGGGAGGCCGTACTGGCCCGACGATCGGGGTTTCGTCCCCGCGCGGGGAGGATGTGTCCTTCCCCAACACCACGGACGTGGGAGAGCTGGTCGACTGGGTGCGCCCGTTCGACAAGGTCACCGTCTTCGCCACCTGCGCTTCGCTCGGGCTGGGCACCCTGGAGCGCGCCCACAGGACCGGCCTTCCCGGTTGGGCCTGATCATCGTGGATGAGGTTCCCACAGGTCCGGGTCGCGGTGCACCGTCGTGGTCGGCGATGGCACGCAGGATGGCGACGTGGAGGGCGGCGGTGCGCAGCCCGCTGTGGTGGGCGCTGTCGGCCGGGTCGGTATCGGTCCTGCTCACCGCCTGCTGCGCGGTGCTGGCCGGGGCTCACTCCTATCAGGCCGTGGGCCAGGGCGCCCGCCACGCGCCTTCGGATGTGCTCGCCCGTCTCGGCGTGCGCCCCGCCGGTCCGCTGGGCGTGCGCCGCGCACCATCGAGTTCGACGATCCGCTCCTCCTGACCCTGGTATGTCCCGGCGGGCTTGCCGACCTGCTCGGATGCGACCCGGCGGGCGCCCGGCGCCCGGCACCTGGCCGTGGAAGCAAGGCCGCCTGCGGCTCGCGCACCATGGGGCATCGAGGCCGTGCTCCATGTCAGAGACACCACAGTCGGCGAGGACGCCGCGAAGACCCTTCACCCGCCCGCTGGACTTGATCGGACTGCCTTGGCCAGCGACATCACATGATCGATAGAACATTGCATCAGCCCTGCCTTTCGGAGCAGGATCGAAAGGGTTTACCGGAAGGCCCGGCGTCAGGAAGTATTCGAGGACGGCGGACGGAGCTTTCCCAGAGGTCGACCGCCCGGCGAACAGGAGAGGGGGCGGGGAGGCATCGGTGGCACGAAGCGTGCTCTGCCGGGCCCCTCTCGTGGAGACGACGAAATGGTGGATCATGGACGTGATCAGCACCGCCGAGGTTTCACCCAGGGAACGGTTCACCTTCTGGCGCGAGATGAACTCGAAGCTGTGGGTACCCTACGAATTACGCTATGCACCACGGTCGGAGAAGTCCTTCCAAGCCCAGGTCCGTGTCACTGAGTTCGGTTCCGTGCAGGCGGCGCTGATAACCACGACGCCTCACTCGGTCCACCGCACACCCAAGCTCATTCGCCAGGCCGATCCCGATGTATTCAAGCTGGGTTGCTTCGTGCACGGCGGCGGGGCGATCACGCAAGACGGCCGGCGCGCGGATTTCGTAGCCGGGGATCTGGTGCTGTACGACACCTCACGTCCCTACCAGGCCGAGTTCGCGCCGGATGTCTCAGCGAGCCAGCTGCTCCTCCTGCGCTTTCCGCGCTCGCTGCTCCCGCTGCCTCCCCAAGAGCTGCGGCGCCTGAGTGCCCTCAGGATTCCGGGCACTCGCGGTGTCGGTGCGCTGTCTTCGCAGTTCTTGATGCAACTCGCCCGCCACATGGACGAACTCAGTCCGTCCGACACCGCCCGGTTGTCCACCCTTACGCTCGACGTGCTGACCACCGCCCTGGCCACCGCGCTGGACACGCAAAGGGCAGTGCCGGCCCACACGCGGAGGCGAGCGCTGATGGCTCAGATCCACGCCTTCATCCGGGACAATCTGAATGACACGCGCTTGACTCCGGACGCGATCGCTGCGGCGCACCACATCTCCCTGCGTTACCTGCACAAGCTGTTCCAGCAGGAGGGGCGCACCGTTGCCGGCTGGATCCGCGAGCGCCGTCTGGAACAGTGTCGACGCGACCTGGCCGACCCCCGGGCGGCGGCTCGCCCGATCAGTGCGATCGCGGCTCGTTGGGGTTTTGCCAACCCCGCGCACTTCAGCCAGGCGTTTCGTCACGCTTACGGGCTTTCGCCGCGCCAGTTCCGCGAGGAGTGCGCGCAGACTAAAGGTCAGTGCGCTCACCGGTAACGACAGGATCCGCTGCGGACGTGCACCCTTTCACAGGGAGAAGTCACCGGTTGGCATGGAGCGGCATTCGGCGGTCCTCGGTCGGCTCGCCTTACGCCTCGAAGTGATCGACCAGTCAGGCCCACGAGACAGCACTCCGCGCGTCCCGTCCGGGCAGGCGTGACGCCTGCCCGGACGGGACGTGGCGACAGCCAGTATCGGAAACAGACCTGTCCACGTGCGCACGCCCGAATCGGAGACCGCCACTGTGAAGACCATGTCCCGAGCGCTCGGCCTCGCCGCCACCACCGCTGCGCTGACGCTGCTGCCTTTCACCGCCACCGCCACCGCCACAGCGGCCGGCGTGACCCAGTCCGCCGGCCAGGCGACGACAGTTCGGGCGGTCATGGCCGACGATCCCGCCGGCGGCGCGCAGTTCAATGCCGACGGCGTCCGCATCCGGTCCTGCCCCAGCATCGACTGCACCGTGCTGGGGCTCGGTTACCGCAGCCACTTCGTAAGCTGGTACTGCGGTCAGATCCAGAACGGCTTCGTCCATATTCTCGATCGCACGACGAACGTGGACGGCTGGGCCTCGGCCCAGTACCTGTACTACTACTGCGACTGACACGATGTCAGGTTCTTCCACGCTGTTCTCCTGTCTCGCTCCTGGCAGCCCACGCCGGTGCGGGGAGACGAGAAACCGGGGCACCGGCACAGTGAGAGTCGGACGGCACCCGCGACCGAGTCCCCGTCAGGCCCGCGGAAAACTGTGCAGACAGCAAGGGAAGGCCTTGCCCTCCTGACGCCCGTCGGTGCCCCTCCCGCTGCCGCGGACGAGGCCACCGCCACCACCTTGCCACCGTGCTCACTCAGACCCGTGCCGGGATGTGGGAGCCCTCGCTCTCCGCGAGAAAGCCGACGTCCGGCAGTTGTGCAGTCGTCTGCGCCGTGCGCCATCCCTCATGCCTGGCCGGCAAAGGTGACTCTTTCGGCCCACCCGAAGGAGAACACGCATTGTCCAGGGAAGCGGCAAGCCACGGGGCACGGACATTCGAAACAGAGCTGAAAACTTTGGTGAGATCGCCGTCCTACCGGACGTGCTCGCTTGTGACCGACACCATCGACTAGGAGAACTCATGAAAAGGACAGTCCCGATCAAGCGGCTGGTCGCAGTCGCCGCCGCGCTCGCCACGGCTGGACTGCTGTCAGCCGGCGCCAACACAGCAGTCGCCGACGCGTCACCCGCCCAATCCCGCACATCCTCATCCGCCGACTCCCTCACCGGCCCTGCCCGTGCGGCGGCCGCCAGCTGGCACGCCTACTCCTCGACGGGCTTCACAGGTCCGGATCGGTGGTTCGACGGAAACGTAGGGGAGTGCAAGTACGTCGGCGACAGCTGGAACGACAGGGTCCGATCCGCCCGCACCGAGGTTGACCATCGCCGGGTGGAGTTGTGGGACCACTCCAATTGCACCGGGGGTTCGATCGTCATCGACGGTTCCGGCTACAGCAGCATCGGAGCGTGGGTCAGCGCCTACCGCATCGTCAATGAGTGATCGAGAAAAGGTCGCAGCCCGACCAGCCGTGATGCCGAGCGGCTGGAAGCACGGTGAGCCGCCGAAGCGCGACCGGAGTGATTCGGTGTCGCTCGTCGAACAGTGCGATGAGTGACTCGTCCCCAACTCGCGCGGGCAGGTCGACGCCGTGCGACGCAAGGGGCGCGAGGAGGAACCGTACGGGGAACGGTCACTGTGACCGTTCCCCGTACGGTCACCCGCCCCCTCCAGCGAGGAGGACTCCGTAGCGGGTGAAGTCCTTGCCGCTGCCGACGAGGGCGAGCCCGACGGGCAGAGGGGTGTACTGGTCCTCGTTCTCGCCGTCCTCGTGACACCCGGCCAGCGTCACGGCAGCATCTGTGCGTCGGCTCTCCTGGAGCGGATCCGCGTCCCGCGCACGGGTCCTGGCCGGCCTTGACGCCGTGCCCGAGCATGTGATCGAGGACAAGGCATACAGCTCTCGTGGATCGGGCGGCTACCTGCGACGACGCGGAATCGGGCACACGATCCCCGAAAAGTCCGATCAGCAACGGCACCGGCGGCATCGCGGCAGTCACGGCGGCCGGCTCCCGGCGTTCGACCGGGAGACCTACCGTCGGCGCAACACCGTCGAACGCTCCTTCAACCGGCTCAAGACCTTCTGCGGCACCGCAGCGAGGCACGAGAAGACCGCCACTTCCTACGAAACAGCGGTCACACTCGCGTCGTTCTTGCTCTGGGCAAGATCCGTTTGAAGCACGCGCGGGTCATTGCCGGCCTGGTCGCCACCACCAAGGCGACCACCCGGTGACCGGCCGCGCCCGCACCCGCACCCGCCTGGACCGTCGTCCGTGCCTCGCTCGGCATCGCCCAGCTGCCCCCAGCAGACCGAGGGTGACCTGACCGCCGACGACATTGACGCCTGTGCGTTCGCTGCGATCGTGTGCGGGATCCAGGACATCGACGTCTTCGGTGGCCTCTCCCCCGCGCTCGCGCAGCTGGGCAGCACCGTCGCCCGCAAGGCGGACCAGATCGAACCCCGATCGCAACGGCGATCCCTCCCGCCACTTTGACGAGGCCGCCGCCGCCCTGATCACCGCCGACGTCGGGCAGCGCCTGAGCTGGGCTGGCGGCGGCAGCCGGGCGGTTCGAGCCAGGCGGTACGGATCAGATGACGGTCGGGGCCGCCCCGTTCTGGTGGAATTGCACGGTCAGCGTGCTGTCGGAGCGGGTCGCCGCCACCAGGTGCTTGTGCAGGTCCACGCCCTTGTAGGTGCCGCCCGGCAGACCGCCGATGATCTCGACCAAGGCCCAGTGGAGGTGCGAGGAGGTCTGGCCGAAGGCCATGACCTCGCCAAGTCGCTCACCCCTGCTGACGAAGACGCCTTCCGCCAGCTTGGACGGCACGGCGGTGAGGTGCATGTACGCGCCGCCCATCCTGTTGTTGTGTGCCCTCACGAAGATCTGCGCACCGTACTTCTCGGCGGTATCGGTGGACGGGTTGTGATGGTTGTAGCGGGTGATGTGGCCGTCGAACGCGGCGCGGACCTCCGTGCCGGGGTTCGCCCCCAGATCCATACCGAAGCGGTTGTACCAGTCACCCTCCGCATGCGTGCCGATGCCCGGGCCACGGAGGTCTCCCGTGAACGCCGACGCTTGTAGGGGGCTGGCGATGTCGATGGTGAATGCGGCCACCGGGGAACCTCTTCCCACTCAGGAGTACTGCCTGACGAGCGATGTCGGTTAAGTGTTCCGAGAGCGCCGTCGAAGTCCACGGGCCGTCCGGGTGAAACCTCATCCCGTTCCGCGGCCTGCCGCGTACGGCAGGCCGGCCCAAACGTGCCGTCACCCGCGCGGCGCACGATACGACGACGGCCTCCGGCGGCAGGTGGCCAGCGGGCAACCGCCTTGTCGGCAACCTCCACGGATACCCCGGACCAACAACCTCTGCGACGAGGCCGTCACCTGGTCACAAACACCGTCATCGACGCGGCCGACGTCGAACAGCCCGTGCGGGTGGAGCTGGTGATGGCCGTCAAGCGCCACGGCACGCCGACCGTCGCGGTCCTCGTCTCCACGTTGCCGTCGGTGTGCCTGGAGCGGCAGGGCCCGCCCCGGCCGACCGGCGCGTGCCCGAGGACGCCGCGACGGCGCGGGCGGCTTCGGCTTCGGCTTCGCCGTCCTGATGCCCTGCCCCGTCGGCCCGGAGTGCACCGGGCAGGCGTGGTCACCGGTCCACTCGGTCACGACCTGCACACGGCGCTGACTGTCAGGTCGACGTCCGATAAGAAGCACCGCCCGGCCCGGCCTGTTGGTGTGACTATGGGTGGGGACCCTGCTGGCGTCAGGCATCTCCGGGACGGCGTCCTCGACGAACCCGCCGGTGCGGGGCCGGGCTCGACAGCATGTCCTCCGTGGCCAGGCACCCGGCGCCCCGGCGGTGGGATGGGCTCAGGAACCCACGAGCTCGCCCAGCAGAGCAAAGACCAACGCGTCGAACGTATGTGAGGCCTCGCTGTACGTGTTCACCATCATCACCACCGCCGTTCCGCTCTTCCGGTCGAACGCCGCACAGGTGCTGAAGCCGTAGGTGCCGCCGTTGTGCCAGGTCACGGTCCGGCCGTCGGACAGCGTTCCGAAGTGCCAGCCGAGCCCCAGCCGCAGGCCCGTGGCGGGGTCGGTGAAGTGGTGTCGCTGCGTCAGCTCGATCGCGTCCCGCAGGGGCGAGCGCTCCGGGCGCAGCTGGGCATCCAGGTACCGGAGCATGTCGTCGGCGGTGCTGTACATCGAGGTGCCCGCACCGCTGAGGACGCGGTCGCGCCAGTCGGGTACCGCCTCCCCGGCCATGTGGCCGACGGCCTTGCGGGAGGCCATGTCCGGCCGCAGGGTCGTGGTCGTGTCCGACAGGCCCAGCGGTGCGGCCACCCGGCGCTGCAGCATCGCGTCCACGCCGTTGAAGGCCAGCGCCTGGCCGAGCAGTCCGAAACCCAGGTTCGAGTAGGCGTACGCGCTGCCTGGCTCGTTGTCCAGAGGGGTCTGGGGCAGACCGGCGGCCAGGTCCGCCAGCGTGTAGTGCGCGTACGGGTTGTACGGGTCCGCGCCGGCCAGGAGGTTGGCGGGGAGCCGGGGCAGGCCGGAGGAGTGGGTCGCCAGGTCGCGCAGGGTGATCCGCCGGGTGTCCCCGCGCGGGACGGTGAACCCGGGCGGCAGGCTGAGCGGCGTGTCCAGGCGCACCGTACCCGCACCCACCGCGCGCGCCAGGGCGGTGGCGGTGAGCGTCTTGCCGATCGAGCCGAGCTGGAACACGGTCTTGCCGTCGGGGGCGGGGCCGTCCTGGCCGGCACCGGCCACATACCGCCGGCCACCGCGGACGACGCCGAACACCACGCTCGGGGCACCGGCGGCCAGCGCGCGGTCGAGGTAGGGCCGCACCTGCGCGGCCAGACCGTCCCCGGCCGCCATGACCTTGCCCGGTATCAGCGCCACACCGCCCGCGGCCGCCGCGGTGCCCAGCAGCTTTCGTCGATCCACGGTCCACTCCTTCGTCGCTCGGTACGGCGTGCGAATGCGCACGCCGTGTTGAGTGAAACTGTTTCAGCCGCCAACATCAACAGTCGCGTTGGGCGCGTGACCACACGCGGTGGACCATGTCCACCGCACAGCGCGCTGTCCCTGACAGCAGTGCAGGAGTTCGCGGACCGAGCTCGTTCGCTGGTATGCCCGATGAGTACGCGCGAGGACTGGCTCTACCGCATCGAGTGCCTGAGAGCGACGACGAACAAGCCCTTACCAACGGTGACCATGTCAGTGGGCCCGCCGCCGACACCTACCGACACCGCATCACAGCCGCCGACCGCGAGTTCGCCGGCCGCGTCCTCACCAAAGAGCGCCATGCCCGCGACCTGCTCGGGCGATCCAGCGTTCGGCGGCCTCATGCATCCGGACCAGCCCGGTTGCCTCCAGCATCTCGCGCCACTGCTGAACCGGGACGCGTCGCCCCGGCCGCCATCCGGCCCCACGCAGCGTCTCCTCAAACCTCACCGGCATCCCGCCGGGCCGCCGCTTCCGCCTCAACCCACGCCTGATCCACGGGTACGTTCTCCGGCCAGCTCGGCCGCCACCGGGCCAGCCACTCGTCGAAGTCCTCGCGCAGGAACTGGCGCTCTACGGGCCTGAGTCGCACCTGCGGCCGTTCATCGGCCCACCAGACCTGGAACTCCGTCACGGTCCCCACCGCGGGCCAGCGCTCCGCGGCGGACGGAAGCAACAGCACGTCGACGAACCCTCCCACCGGAAGGCCGATGTCAACGAAGATCCCCGTCGCGCCCGGATTCGGGACCGCGGCAACCGTCCCTGAAAGCCTCTGTCCCAACCGCAGGCCTTTCCGGGCCTGGATCCTCTCCTCCACGCTCACCATGAAGCACATCCTCGCAGCGGAAGACTTCACCGCAACGGGGTCAAGCGGTTGCAACGGTGCTGTTGCCTCGATGCCAGACACAACAGCAGGTCAGCCGTCGGCAGACGAAGAGTAGTAGCAACCCGAACTGGCGGAACAAAGGCCGCCCTCACGACGGCGAACACACCGGCCGCGTGGTCATCGCCGCCGCCGTGCGCACCATCGACCACGCCCACCTCCCCGGCTGGGACCGGGAGAGCCCGGACACCGGCCCTGACCCCGTCAAGGAGCTGGCTCGGCTTGGCGAAGGCTGCGGAACACCGCCGGGGTCGTCCAGCCCTGCAACGTGGCCTGAATCGTCGAGCGGAACGCGGCTTCGGCCGTGGCGGAGTCGAGGGCCCCGGCCAGTTCGAGAGTGACGAGCCCGTGCAGGGTGGCCCAGATCGACAGGGCGATCGACGTTGCCTCGCCGGCGAGGACGGACGCCGTCAAGCCGCGATCGATCGCCGCGAGAAGCGGACGGACGGGGTCACCGGCACCCACCTCCCCCGACGGGTTGAAGGACTGCACCCCACCGAACAGCACCGTGTACAGGTGGCTGTGTCCGCGCCCCCAACGGCGGTAGGCGACGGCGAGCGCGTAGAGGTCGGCGAGCGGGTCCGCGGAGGTTCGCACCGTCGACAGTTCCTGGAACAGGCCGTCGACGGCTCTGTCGCGCACCGCACTGATCAGCCCGTCCTTGCCGCCGAACAAGGAGTACACCGCCGTCGTCGACGCCTCGGCAGCAGCGGCCACGGCGCGGACCGTGACCGCCTCCCGCGGACGGGTGGCGAGCATCTCGGTCGCGCACACCACGAGCCGCTCTTTGACCGCCTCGTCGTTTGTTCTCGGCCTACCCACGACCAGCAGCCTACCCTCTCTGATAACGTCGTTTTGAAACAGCGTTCTGAAACTGCCGGAGGTCCACCGTGCTCACGTCCGCCATACGTCTCGGCCGCTTCACCGGACGCTTACTGCTGGCCCTGGCCGCCGTTGCGGCCCTCGTCGTCGTCTTTCTCGCACTGATCGCCCTCACAGACGGGGCAGGCTCGGGGCTCGCCGCATGGTCGATGACCCTGGGAGCCGGGACCGCCCTCGCCATGTGGCGGGGGAGGCGCCGCACTTGGCCGAAGCGGCTCGTGCCGTTCCTGCCGGTGGTTGTCACGGCAGCACTGACGGCGGCGGTCTGCGTCCCGACCGTGCCGACGGCCCGCCGGTATCCGCCTGCCCTGCCGTTCGTAGCCACGCAGCACTGGAGCCTGGCCACCGGCAGCCGGGTCGCGGTCTACCACTACCCGCCCGCGAACCCCGGCACCCGGCATCCCATCCCGTTCGTGTACCTCAACGGCGGACCGGTCCGCGGCATCTCGGTGCTCGACCACCGGTTCCTTCAACTCCTGGCACGCCAGGGCTACGACGTCTACGCCTATGAACAGGCCGGTGGCGGACGGAGCGACCTTCTCCCCATGGGCCAGTACACGATCTCCAGGTCGGTCCGCGACCTCGCCGCCTTCGTCGACCGCCTGGACAAGGGCAAGGTCGACGTCCTCGGGTTCTCCTCAGGCGGCGTCGTGCTCACCCGAGCCCTGGCCGACCCGAACGTCGCCGCACGCTTGCACCGGGCGATCATCGCCGAGCCCGGCCCCATGGACGGCCCCACCGCTCACATCACCGGGCACAAGGGGCGAAAGTCCGCACGGGGCCTCGCGCCGGCCATGACCGGACCGCGTTCGACGTCCGTCCCCCGGTACGCCGTTGCATTCGGCCTCATGCGACTCGGACTCCTCACCCCCGACACCGGACTGATCGGGCAGGCCGAAGGCGACAACGCGTTCACCGCCGCGGACCTCGGCAGCGACACCGCATCCGCCTACTGCGCGCGCGACGCGCACCGCATCCCCGCCGAGGACACCGCACACAACTTCTCCTTCAGCCCCGCCGCCAGCCTCCGCGTCCAGCGGACGGTCAAGGACTCGCCCTCCATCGCCCCGCGACTGAGGCAGTCCCGGACCCCCGCGATGCTGATGATCGCCGAGTGCTCCTCCCAGCTCCGTCAATGGGCCACCACCATCCTCGCCAACGACCCCGCCGTCCAGCGGACGCAGTACATGCCCGGAGTCGGAAACCACATGTGGAACGGCCTGGACGGCAACACCGACCGAGCTGCCGCCGTCATCACCGCGTTCCTTCAGGGCAAGCCCGCCCCCCTGCCGAACCACCCGACCCGCGACGAGATCCCTGCCTTCCTGCGCGACCACAAATGAAGACGCTGCGCCGGCACCTTGGAAGGAAAGTCGCCCGAGCCCTGGGCGGCCGACGGCACCCGGCCCGAACATGTCCCGCAATCTGTCGGGGTCTTCCTTTTAAGGGCAGTATGGCCATGTGAGCGGGGACACTTATGGCGGGGACCGGATCGACTTCAGGAACGGGACGTTCTGGGCCGAAGCGATCGGGACGAAGGTAGACCACCATCACCACTACGGACCCATGCCACACGTAGAAGACTCGCTCCCCCCACCGGCAGCCGAGTTCACCGGGCGCGAGGAGGAACTCGGCTCGCTGCTGACGGCCTTGGCCCCCGTTGACACCGGCCACACTCCGGTCCCGGTCACCGCGGTGGCCGGGCTGGGCGGCGTGGGCAAGACCGCTCTGGCCGTACGGGCCGCTCACGCGGCCAGAGAACGCGGCTGGTTCCCCGGCGGCGCGCTGTTCGTCGACTGCCACGGCTACGACGAGACACCCGCCGGACCGGAACAACTCCTGGCGGCCCTGCTGCGCGCCTTGGGCGTGGCGGCCGCGCACGTGCCGGGCACGCTGGACGAGCGTGCCGGGCTCTACCGCTCGGTCCTGGCTGAGCGGGCCCGCACGAGCGGCCGTGTGCTGATCCTGGTGGACAACGCCTCGCATCCCGGACAGGTCAGGCCACTGCTGCCTGGCCATACCGCGCACCGGGTGCTCGTCACCTCGCGTGACACCATGCCGCAGCTCGGTTCCCACCTGCTCCGTCTGGACATCCTCCGGCCGGAGGTGGCGCGGGACGTGCTGCACAGCGCGCTGCGCACGGCGGCCTCCGCCGACCGGCGTGTCCAGGACGACCCTGGGGCGACCGGACGGCTGTGCGAGCTGTGCGGGCGGCTGCCGCTGGCGCTGCAGATCGCGGCTGCTCTGCTGATCTCCGATCCGGAGAAGCCGGTGGCGGAACTCGTGTCGGAGCTGTCCGATTCCGCCACGCTTCTCGATCACCTGGACGACGGTGAACGAGGCGTGCGGGCCGCCTTCGACCTGTCGTACCGCCGCCTCGCTCCAGGAGCCGCGCGGCTGTTCCGCCTGCTGGCGCTCGCGCCGGGAGCGGAGACGAGCGACGAGGCGATCACCGTGCTCTGCGGAGCGGAGGCTCTGCCGCGGCGGGAGCTCAACATACTGATCCGCGCCCACCTGGTCGCACCCGGCAGCATGCGGGGCTGCTGGACGCTGCACGACCTGGTGCGAGCCTACGCGCTGGACCAGGTGTCCCGGCAGGAGGCGCTGCGGCAGGAGGGCACGCAGGCACGGGCCCGGCTCCTCGCCCACTACCAGCGGCGGGCCGAGGCGGCCGACCGCTCTCTGCAGTCCCGTCCCGGCCGGCCACCGACGGCCGACTTCAGCGGCCGGGAGGACGCGCTGAGCTGGTTCGACCGCGAGCGCACCAGCCTCGTCTCCGCAGCGCTGTGGGCAGCCGACCCCGCCCACGCCCGGGCCGGACTGGGACTGGCACTGCGCCTTCACGGTTATCTCAGCTGGCGACGGTACTTCGACGACGCCGTGTCCGTCTTCCGGTGCGCCGCGGAGACGGCAGGCGCGTTGGGCGAAGGCTTGAACGCGGGCAAGGCATGGAACCGTCTCGGACTGGCTCTGCGTAACAACCGCAGGATCGAGGAGGCCGTCGCGGCGCACAACCGGGCGTGCGAGATCCACCGGGAGCGTGGCGACCGGCTCGAGGAGGGAATGTCCTGGGACATGCTGGGGGTCTCCTTGACGGAAGTGCGCAGATTCGACGAGGCGATCGCGGCGCATGAACGCGCCCGTGAGCTGGTGCACGCGTGCGGAGAACGCCAGGCCGAGGCATCGACCTGGAACAACCTCGGGCGCGCCCTGTTCAAGCTGGGCCGGTTCGACGAGTCGCTCGTCGCGCTCACCCGGGCCCGGGAGATGTTCCGCTCGGTCGGTGACCGATTCCGTGAGGCCACCGCGACGAACAATCTGGGGCGTGCCTTCCGGGAGACCGGGCGCCTGGAGGAGGCTCTGGCGGCGCACACCGCCGCTCGGGATGTCTTCGAGGAGCTGGGCGCCCGCGAACGCCACGCCACGGCATGGAACGACTTCGGTGCCGCCCTGTCCGCGCTGGGCCGGCTCGACGAAGCCGTCGATGCGCATCTGCTCGCTGTACGGGAGTACCAGGACCTGGGCGACCGGCACCGGCAAGCGGTCGCGGGCAACGACCTCGGGGTCACGCTCCGGCGCGCGGGTCGCCGGGACGCGGCCCGCGACGCACATCTCCAGGCCCTGCGCCTCTTCCGGGAGCTCGCCGACCCCCACGGTGAGAGCGAGACGCTCGAACACCTCGCCGCCGCGGAGCGAATCGAACAGCTCGGGGAAGCGGGGAGGGGATGAAGCAGCCGCCGCTCCGGCCTCGACTGGCGAGGACAAGTTCCCTGCTACTGCTCCAGCCGACCCCGCTGTGCAACCTCGACTGCCGCTACTGCTACCTGCCCGCTCGGGGGCTCGCCCGCTTCATGTCCCACGAGGTCGCCGATGCCGTCGCACAAACCGTCGGCGCCTGGTCGGAGCACCACCCGGTCACGGTGCTGTGGCACGGCGGCGAGCCGCTCACCGCGGGAGTGTCCCGTCTGCGGGGGCTGCTGGACCGGTTTCCCCCGGGCCGCGAGCACCCCGTACGGCACGCCGTTCAGACCAACGCCTCGCTCATCGACGAGGCGTGGTGCCGGCTCTTCACGGAGCGGCGGATCAAGGTCTCCGTCAGTCTCGATGGTCCGGGCCCCGGCTCCGACCGTCTGGACCGCGGTGGCCGGGACGCCACCGACCGCGCGCTGCGCGGTATCGGGCTGCTCAGAGAACACGGAATCGCGTTCGGCGCCATCGCTGTTGTGGCCGATCCGTCCCCGCGCAAGGCGGCCGAGCTGCATCAGTGGTTCGCCGCTCTCGGCTGCGGCGTTCTGGGAGTGAACCTGGTGGAACGCAAGGGCGTGAACGCCTGGACCGTTCGCGACGACGAGAATGTCGCGGACTTCTGGGCCACGCTGGCCGCCCGCGGACGCGCCGACCGGCGCATGTCCCTGCGTGACGTGGAGCACGCCTGGCGGTACGTCAGGGCGGAGCTGGCCGGAGTGGCCGGGCGATGGGCCGACCAGCCGGCCGATCCGCTCCCCATGGTGACCTGGGATGGTCAGGTGGTGGCACTGAGTCCGGACCTCGCGGGTTTCTCCTCCCCCCGCCACGGCCCGTTCACTGTCGGCGATGTACGGGAGCTGGGGCTGGCCGGCTGCCTGGCCCGCGCGGAGGAGACGCCCTGGGTCGCAGAGGCACTCGACGGGGTCGAAGCCTGTCGCGCCGTATGTGACCTGTTCGCGTACTGCCGTGGCGGGCAGGCCGCCAACAAGTACTTCGAGACCGGCCGGCTGGATGCCACCGAGACCCATTTCTGCCGCAACAGCAGGAAACTCCTGATGGAAGGAGTCATGCGCGATGCGGAACGACGTGCCGAAGAGGCCCGGACTTGAGGAGCGCATCCGGTCCCTGGGCACGGGCCGGTTTCCCGTGCCGGATCCCGAGGTCTGCGAGGCGTGCGGAGACGCCGCGTGCACGCACGCCCCCACGCTCTATTCGGGTGGCACGGACCCGATCCTTCCCTCGCCCCCGCGGTGAGTCCCGTCAGCCGTCGCAGTCGCCACGCCGGCGTCCGGTCGACCCATTTCTCTGACCAGCTCCCCCGACGCCGCACGTGAGGCCCGCGGACTGCTCGGCCGGCAGCGGGCGCAACCGGCGGGGTGATCACGCCGCAGTCACAGCCCGTCCACGCAGGCCGGCATCCGCCCGGTGGAAGGCGTCCGCCTCCCGCCGCCCGGTCCAGTTCGCGGTCCTTTCCCAGCCTGTACCGCATGGCTGCCGGAGTCCTTCGCGACTCATGGCTTGCGGAACTGCTCCACCAGCGCCACGTACCCGCTGGCGCCGTGTCCGGCGGCCGCCGCCCGCTCGGCCAGCGCTTTGACGAGCCGCGGCAGTTCGGCGTTGACGCCGAGCATCTCGCTCTCCTCGACCACGTGCGCCATCGCCGCCAGGTGGGTGCCGACAGTGCCGTCGTCGGACGAGTAGACGCCGTGGTCGGCCTGCCGGGCGTAGTCGGGCAGCCAGCCGGCCACCGTGTCGATTGCCGTCAGTGCGAGGGGGAGGTAGGCCGTGGCGGACACACCAGCCGTGCCGAGGATCGCGGCGCCGTTGAGGAAACCGTCGAGCATGCCCCACATGAGGACGAGCGTGGCCATCTCGTGCATGGTCGCCAGTCCGGGATCATCTCCGAGGTGGAGACCCGTACCGAGACTGTTCAGCGTGGACGCGTGAGCTTCGTACAGCGGTCGCGGCCCGCTGTAGGCGACCACGGCGTCGGCCGTGCCGACGGCCTCCGGGACGGCCATGATCCCACCGTCGAGGTAGCCGCCGCCGCGGCGCGCCACCTCCTCGGCGAGTGCTCGGGCACGCGAGGGCGTACCTGATGTCAGATTCACCACGACCCGGCCGTCAAGCGGCCCGTCGAGGACGTCGGCCACGGCGTCGTAGTTCGACACGCAGACCACCACGAGCGGGGCGGCCGCGATCGCGGCCGCCGGAGACTCGGCGAGCACCGCGCCCCGCGCGACGATGTCGTCCGCCTTGGCCGTCGTGCGGTTCCACACGGTCGTCGGGTGTCCCGCGCTCAGGAACGCCCCGGCAAGGGCGCCGCCCATCAGGCCGAGACCCAGGACTGTGACGGGTGTGCCGGTGTGCATCATGTGCTCCTTCTCCGTTCGGGGGCACAATCGTCAACGTTCACACCGGTATGAAGGTCAAGGGGTGCTTCGCATGCTGATCGGAGAGCTGAGCCGGAGGACCGGTGTCCACCCGCACCAGCTGCGGTACTACGAGGCGCGGGGCCTGCTGGTGCCCGATCGCGGCGGCAACGGCTATCGCACGTACGGTGATGACGCCGTGATCACCGTCGCCCAGATCAGGAGATTGCTCGACGCCGGGCTGTCGACTCAGGAGATCGGGTATCTCCAACCGTGCGTCACCGGCGCGGCCCCCGATCTGAAGCCCTGCCCGGAGACCCTGGACCTCCTACGGGCGCGCATCGCCGGGCTGGACGAGCAGATCGACACGCTCGTCCAGTCCCGCGAGACACTGCGCGAGTACCTGGCGGCCACGGAACGACGGCTGGCCGGCTAGGTGTTGTCGCGGTTGCGGGCCGGGGCCCGCGGCGTGACCTGCCGGATCGCTACGGCTCGTGGCCGGCTACCTGGCGCACTTGCGCGCGGGCGCGATCGTCCGGGACCGCGCCGGGGGGCGTGACGGCCGGCCAGGCACCCGGCCGGTCCGAGGCGGCCTGACCACCAAGGTCCGTCTCTCCTGCGGCGGCCCGGCCTTCCGCCGGCCGTCGTCGGCGAAGCGCCGGTGGGCTGCGGCTCCCGACGGCCCGAACGACGCGGACGGCAACTGCCACCCTGCACAGTCCGGCGTCGCCACGAACACGATCGCGGCCGGTACTTCCCGATCGCCGCGTCGGCGCCGGCCACCGCCTTGAAGCCGGATCGGCGCCTCCGGCAGCACACGCTGCAACAGCTCCCGCAGCTGCACCTGGAGCAGTTGCCTGGGGATGCAGGGCCCTGGGGATTGTGCTGGTGGCGCACAGGTGAGAGAGGGTGCGGTGCGCCCGGCAGGGCCTCTCGAATTCCGGCATGCCCGATCGGGCGCGCGAAATTGTCAGCGCTGAATGAAGAGGGCACGGGCGACAAGCCGTCGAGCACAGGTCAACGGTCCGTTCCGGAGACGGTGTCCGGCTCTGCGGAGGGTGTTTGGTTCGGGGGTTCAGGCTGCCCGAAATGGGCCCGAATCAAAATGAGTTGACAGGTTACCGAGATCACCTTGCAAACCCTTGCCAGAGGGGTTGCCGAGCCTTAGCCTCGAAAGCGTTCCCCTGATGCGATCCCCTCTGGGACAACGAGATCGAATGGCCATGACAACGTTATCCATATTATTCAGGTGCCGGCCGCCTCGGCGCCGCTTCCTCTGCTCATTCTGACCCGACCCGGGAGCCCGGCGCCCGCCGCCGGCCCGCCCGGGACGACGCGGACACCCGGCCGCGGCCACCGGCGAGGTGGCACGCGCCGTCACCGGGCGCTCGTCGACACCCAGGCACAGCGCATCGGCCCGCTCCGCGTTCGTTCACCCTTCCCAGCCCCCACGCGCAGGAAGAAGGACGGTACGTCCGTGGCGACCACGAGTTTCCCCGACGCCTCGCCTCACAAGAAGCATGCCGCCACCCCGGCTCCTCCCGCCCATCCCGACCTCGCCGGGAGCGGCGCGCCCCGCGGTGCCACGTCGGCGAGCGCCTGCACGGCCCACGCGTCTCCCGGAGACCTGGTCGTCACGGCCGCGGAACCCGAATTCGCCCGCCAATTCGGCCTGAGCGCCGACGAGATATGCGGGTACGGCCTTCTCGACCTTCTCCGTTCACCGGTTCCCGCCCGGCTGCGGGGACAGTTCACCGCCCTTTCCTCGGGGCGCTGTCGACGATTCACGGAAAGTGTGACGGGCCGGGACGGCGCCGGCGGGAGTTTCTGTGCGGAGGTCACGGGGGTCGCCGTCAGGAATCCTTCGGGTGACCTGGTCGGCGTCGTCGTCTTCCTGCGCCGGGCCTCGGACGCGGTCTCCGGCGGGCCGGTGCTCAGTGCCCTCGACGCGCAGGTCCTGGAAGGTGTGGCGAGTGGCCAGTCCACGGTGCAGTTGGCCTCCCGCCTCTATCTGAGCCGTCAGGGAATCGAGTACCGCGTCGGGCAGATGCTGCGGAGGTTCGACGCGCCCAACCGCCCCGCCCTGGTGGCGCGCGCGCACGCGCTCGGGATGTTCGCCGCCGGCCAGTGGCCCCCGCGCGTCCTCCCGGAACACGTGCGGTAGCGCGGCACGGGGCTCACCGGAGCCCTGGCGGCGGCCGTGGCGGTGCGTCACCGCCACGGCCGCCTTCGTCATGGAGCCGGCTTCCGGGGCGCCCGGCGTCCGCCTCACGCCGCCGCGGGCTGCCACGCCTCCTGGAACCGGCGGCGGGCCCGGAACAGACGGGAGCGGACGGTGCCCACGGGCAGGGCGAGCACCTCGGCCATCTCCTCCTCGTTGAGCCCGTAGGCACGCAGGGTGAGGACCTGCCGGTGTGCCTGGGACAGACGCTCCAGGACGTCGCTGATGTGCACGGCGTCCAGGGGGTTCGCCTCCTGCCGCGACTCCAGCTGGGAGCAGCTGTGTTCCTCGCCGTAGCGCTTGGCGGTGCGGACGGCCTCGCGGACCGTCACCGAGCGTACCCAGCCGTAGAACGCCGCCGGTTCGCGCAGGGAGCCCAGGCCGCGGTAGATGGCGAGCAGCGCCTCCTGCGTGGCGTCGGCGCCGTCGTCGTGGGTGATGGACCGGCAGATGCGGGCGACGTAGGGCGCGATGCCGGTCAGCAGGTGGTTCATCGCGTACTCGTCGCCCGCTTGGGCTCGGGAGAGCAGCGTCAAGGGAGAGGGGAGTTCGCTGACGGTGGTCATGTCGGGCAGAGGCTCCTTACGGCAGCCGGGCGGGCGGGGGTGCGTGGAGGCGGAGGGGCGGTGTTCAGCCCGTGGCCGCGTCGGCGTGCCCGGGTTCCGCCTCGGTCGCGAAGCGGAGGAGTCCGGCGCGGACGTCGTCGCGGAAGGCCCGCATGAAGGACGGGCTGAAACAGGCGGTGGAGTGCGGGAACTCGATGGAGAGCCGGCCTTCGAAGGAGACGACGCACGCCATGACGGGGCTGCGCCCGGCCTGCGGGAAGTAGTGCTCGCGGGCCGGCACCAGGCGCACGTCGACCGCCCGCAGCCCGCTCGGCAGCCGTGGGCCGGGGACGACGCCCATGTTGGTGGCGATCACCGTGGCCAGTTGCAGCGCGGGATCGCGGGGGATCTCCGGCGTGATGCGCATCTCGTGGAAGTGGTCACCGCGGGAGAGGAAGTCGCTCAGGCGGGCGTGGACGGCACGCGCCAGCTCCAGCGGCTCGGACGCCTCGGAGACGTCCAGCGTCTGCAGGTGGGTGGTGACCGCGGGCACCAGGGCGGCGGCGGGCAGCGGCGGGGACAGCCGGGAGCGCAGGTCGACCGGGGAGAGGCAGCCGAGGGTGCGGGGGCCGTCGCCGTCCAGGCGTCGCCGGGCCGTGGCCAGCAGCGTCGCGGCGATCAACGCGTGCACGGAGACGCCTGAGCCGCGTGCCGTCCGGCGCAGTCGCGAGGTGAGTTCCGGGTCCAGGGTCAGCCGGCGGACCTCGATGTGCCCGTCCGGGCCCGCCTGTTGGCCGGTGGCGGTCGGGCGCGGTACGTCGTAGGGCACCAGCGCCACGGGGTGCCGCCGCGTCTCCTCCAGGCGGCCGTCGAGGTACTTCGCCGTGTCGGCCTCGTCGGCCGGGGGCAGCAGCCGGCTGACGGGCTCGGGCCAGCGCGGCCCGCCGGAGGGGGTTGCCTCGTCGGCCGGCTCCCCGTCGACCAGGGCCCGGTAGCGGTCCCACAGCGCGTTGTGCAGCGCGATGCTGCTGTGGCCGTCCGTGACGGTGTGGTCGACCACCAGCACGAACAGGTGGCTCCCGGCGTCCGGCGCGCTGATCAGGGCGGCACGGCTCAGCGGGCCCCCGACGGGCAGCGGCCTGTTCAGCTCCGCCGCGTAGGCCTCCTCCTCGTCGCCGGTCCGGGTGATCAGGCGGGGCCGTTCCTCCTCGTCCAGGAGGCTCAGGACGTGGCCCGCGCCGTCCTGTCGGATGCGCGACCGCAGCGCCGGGTTGGCCTCCGTCATGGCGTCGTAGGCGGCCGACAGCGCGGCGACGTCCACGGGTCCGCGCAGGGTGCAGGACAGGACGGCCCTGCTTCTCTGGCCCACGTAGAGCGTCTCGACCGGACACAGCGCACGGTGCATGCCGTCAGCCTTCTTTCCGTCGTTCGTTCCGGGGGTCCCACGGCCCGGGATCGGTCTGCCGCCGCGGCTGTCCGCGGGGGGCGGGGGCCTTTCGAGAGTGCACGGCGGAACGCGGCCGAATCCAGCGGAGAACCCGGCGTGAGGGGAAGTCGCGTGATTTCCCTAGAAGTTGAGGTCCGGGAAGGTGAAGAGGGCGGCGCGCACTCCCCGGCAGCGCATTCTTCAGGGAAACCCCTGAATCGGCGTCCCGAGGGCCCGGTCCCGCTTGACCCGGCCCGTTCCGGTGCCCCAGCGTGCTGTGCCGGGAGACCGGGGCCGGGTGACGTGATTCCCGCGCCCTCGGCGTGCCACCTCCCTTTTCACCCGTGGCCCGGCCCGGCGCGTACGGACACGCGCGGGAGGCACGGAGCGGTGGCCGCCCCCGCCCGATCCGGCCGGGCCTTCGCCGTCCGGGACATTACGGCTTGCCACGTGAGGGTTGTGCTATGTCACTCCAGGAGGACGAACGTCGACCGCTGTCCGGGGCCCAGGAGGGACTCTGGTACGCCGGACGGCTCGCACCGGACAGCGCCGCGTACAACACGGCGGAGGCGGTGGAGATCCACGGCCCCCTCGACACCGCCCTGTTCGAGACGGCGCTGCGGCGCACCGTCGGTGAGGCCGACACCTTCGCCCTGCGATTCGCCGACACCGACGACGGCCCCCGCAGCCACCCCGCCGCGGACGCCGACGACTGGCCTCTGCACCGGGTCGACGTCAGCGGTGCCGAGGATCCCGCGGCCGCCGCGTGGGCCCATGTCCGCGCCGACCTCGCGACACCCGTGGACCTGGAGAAGGGCCCGCTGTTCGCGCACACTCTGCTGGCCCTCGCCCCTGACCGCCACCTCTGGCTGCTGAGGGCCCACCACCTCCTGCTCGACGGCTACAGCTACAAGCTCCTCGGGCGACGCCTGGCCGACACGTACAACGCGCTGGCCGAGGGACGCGAACCGGCCCCCGCCGGTTTCGCGCCGGTGAGCCGGCTCCAGGAGGAGGAGGCGGCCTACCGCGCCTCCGAGGCGTACGCCCGCGACCGCGACCACTGGGCGCGGCGCCTGGCCGGTCTGCCCGAGCCCGCCCGGCTCACCTCCCGTACGGCCGCCCCCACCGCGCCGTTCCTGCGCCGCACCGCCGATCTGACGCCCGCCGAGACCGGCGCCCTCGACGCCGCCGCGGCCCGTCTCGGCGTCCGGCGCACCGACCTGCTGACCGCCGCCACCGCCGCCTACCTGCACCGGATGACCGGCGCCCGTGACCTGGTGCTCGGCCTCGCCACCATGAGCCGCCTCGGCAGCGCCGCCCTGCGCACCCCCGGCACCGCCTCCGACGTCCTCCCGCTGCGCGTGGCCGCCGCCCCGGACACGCCCGTCGCGGAGCTGGCGCGGACCGTCGCGGAGGAGCTGAAGGCGCTGCGCCGCCACCAGCGGTACCGGGGCGAGTTCCTCCGCCGTGATCTGGGCCTGCTGGGCACCGGACGCCGGCTGTACGGGCCGGTGCTCAACATCGTCCCGTTCGACGAGTCGCCGGTCTTCGGCGGGCACCCCACCACCTGGCACCACCTGTCCGGCGGAGCCGTCGACGACCTGCAGATCTCGGTGCGGCCCGGAACCCGGTCCGGCGGACTGTGGCTGGCCTTCGACGCCAACCCCGCCCTGTACGAGGAGGACGAACTCGCCCTGCACCGCGACCGGTTCCTCACGGTGCTGCGCCGACTGGCCGAGACCGACCCGACGACACCGCTGGGCGGCCTGGACGTCCTGCTGCCGGGCGAGCACCCCCGCGACGCTCCCGTCCGCACGTATCCGGTCGAGCGGACCCTCACCGAGCTGTTCGAGGAGCGGGCGGCTGCCGTGCCCGAGCGGACCGCCGTCACCTGCGGGGACGAACGGCTCACGTACGGCGAGCTCAACGCCGAGGCCAACCGCCTGGCCCGGCTGCTCACCGAACACGGCGCGGGCCCGGGCCGGGTGGTGGCGCTGGCCCTGGAGCGCGGTGTGCGGCTGCTGCCCGCCCTGCTGGCCGTCCTCAAGACCGGCGCCGCCTACCTGCCCCTGGACCCCGGTCACCCGGCCGAGCGGCTGCGGCTGGTCGTGGAGGACGCGGCCCCTGTCGTCCTCGTCACCGAGCACGCCCACGCCGGCCTGGCCGAGGACGCGCTTCCCGTCGTCCGCCTGGACGACGAGGAGGTCACGGCGGACCTGGCCCGCCGCTCCGCCGCCGACCTCACCGACGCCGACCGGCATGGGCGGACGAGTCCCGCCGACATCGCGTACATCATCCACACCTCAGGCTCCACCGGCCGCCCCAAGGGCGTGCCCGTCCCGCACGCCAACGTCGTGCGCCTCTTCGCCGCGGCGGCCGAGCACGTCGACTTCCGTGCCGACGACGTGTGGACGCTGTTCCACTCCTACGCCTTCGACTTCTCCGTCTGGGAGATCTGGGGCCCCCTGCTGCACGGCGGCCGGGTCGTCGTCGTCCCGTACGCCGTCAGCCGCTCGCCACGCGAGTTCCTGGAGCTGGTGCACCGCGAGGGCGTGACCGTCCTCAACCAGACGCCGTCCGCGTTCGAGCAGCTCATCGACGCCGACCTCGAACGCGGCGGCGACACGGGGGCGTTGCGCTACGTCGTCTTCGGCGGCGAGGCCCTGCGCCCGGCGCGGCTGCGCCCCTGGGCCGACCGGCACGGCCTGGACCGCCCGGCGCTGGTGAACATGTACGGCATCACCGAGACCACCGTGCACGTCACCCACCACCGCCTCACCCGTGCCGACCTCGACGACCCGCGCCGCGGCAGCGTCGTCGGCACCCCGCTCGCCGACCTCCGGGTGCACCTGCTGGACGCCGAGGGACACCCGGTGCCGCCCGGCGCGACCGGCGAGATGTACGTCTCCGGCGCAGGCGTCGCCGCCGGATACCTGAACCGGCCCGACCTGACCGCCGACCGTTTCCTCGACGACCCCTACGGTCCGCCCGGCACCCGCATGTACCGCTCGGGCGACCTGGCCCGGCGCCGCGCCGACGGCACGCTCGACTACCTCGGCCGCGCCGACGCCCAGATACAGCTGCGCGGCTTCCGTGTCGAACCCGGCGAGATCGAGGCCGTTCTCGCCGCCCACCCGGGCGTCACCCGCGCCGCCGTCGTGCCCCGCCGCGCCGGCAACGGCGCCCTGCATCTCGTCGCCTACACCGTCCCCTCCGGCGACGCGCCGGTGAGCCCCGCCGAGCTGCGCGCCCACGCCGCCGCGCACCTGCCCGAGCACATGGTCCCGGCCGCCTGCGTCCCGGTGGACACACTGCCGCTGACCGCCAACGGCAAGCTCGACGTGCAGGCCCTGCCCGCACCGGACTTCACCGCCGCCGCGTCCGGCACCCGCCCCGGGACACCCGAACAGGTCCTCGTGTGCCGCCTGTTCGAGGACGTGCTGAAGCTGCCCCGGGACACCGTGGGCACCGACGTGAACTTCTTCGACCTCGGCGGCGACTCCCTGCTCGCCACCCGTCTGCTGGCCCGCCTGCGGCACGAGACCGGCGCCGAGATCCCCATCACCGCCCTGTTCGAGACACCGGCCCCGGCCGCCCTCGCCCAGCGGCTCGCCGCACACACCGGCGGTGCCCTCCCCCGGCCGGCCCTGGGTGCCGCCGTACGCCCGCCGCGGGTGCCGCTGTCCTTCGCCCAGGAACGCATGTGGTTCCTGAACCGGCTCGACGACGGAGCGGCCACCTACAACATCCCGCTCCTCGTGACGCTCGACGCCGACCTCGACACCGACGCGCTCCGGGCGGCCCTCGGCGACCTCGCCGACCGGCACGAGATCCTGCGGACGGTGATCGCCGAGCACGACGGAGTGCCGTACCAGCGGATCCTGCCGCCGGGAGAGCTGCGCCCGGTCCTGCGCCGCGTCGACTGCCCCGCCACGGAGACCGCCGCCCACGTCACCGCCGCGCTGCGGCACCGCTTCGACCTGACCGCCGAAAGCCCCCTCGCCGTCTGGCTGCTGGGCTCCACCCTGTTGTTCGTCCTGCATCACAGCGCCGCCGACGGCTGGTCGCTGCGTCCCTTCGCCGCCGACCTGAGCACCGCCTACGCGGCCCGCCGGGCCGGCCGGGCACCCGACTGGTCCCCGCTGCCGGTGCAGTACGCCGACTACGCACTGTGGCAGCGCGCCCTGCTGGCCCCCGGACCGGACGGCCCCGGGCGGCTGGAACGGCTCACCGCCCACTGGCGCACGGCCCTGGACGGCCTGCCCGAGGAGTGCACCCTGCCCGGCGACCGGCCGCGTCGCACCGCACCGCGCGGCGGCGGCGCGCACGTCGAAGCGACCCTCGACGCCGCCCTGCACCGCGCCCTGCTGCGCCTCGCCGACCACGAGGGCGCCAGCCTGTTCATGGTGCTGCACGCCGCCCTCAGTGCCCTGCTCACCCGCTGCGGGGCCGGCGAGGACATCGTCCTCGGCACCCCCGTCGCGGGCCGCACCGAACCCGCCCTCGACCACCTGATCGGTCTGATCGCCAACACCCTGGTGCTGCGCGCCGACACCTCCGGCGACCCCGCCTTCCGGGACCTCCTCGCCCGGCTGCGCATCGCCGACCTGGCCGCCCTGGACCATCAGGACCTGCCCTTCGACCGGCTGGTGGACGACCTCAACCCGCCCCGCACGCCCGGCCGGCACCCCCTGTTCCAGGTGATGCTGGCCCTCCAGAACAACGAACCCGCCGTCCTCGACGTGGACGGCAGCCGCGCCGAGTTGCGGCCCACCGCCACGGGCACCGCCAAGTTCGACCTCTTCGTGGACGTCCTGGAACGCCACACCCCCGAGGGCGCTCCCGACGGCCTGACGCTCCACGTCGAGTACGCCACCGACCTGTACGACACCGGCACCGCCGAGGCGTTCGCTCTCGCCCTGCACGACGTCCTGCGCGCGGTGAGCGCCGACCCCGGCACCCGCGTCGGCGAGCTGCCCGCGCTCCCCGAGCGCTCCCCCGCCCCGGCCGCGACCGGCCCCGCGGAACTGGAGGACGCGGCCCTGTCCGTGCCCGGCATCCGTGACGCCCACGCGCTGCCCGGCACCGTCGACGCCCCGCCGCGCCTGTACGTGGTGCCCGGACGGGCGGACGCCGCCGAACGCGTCGAGGAACTCCTGGACCGCGCGGGCCACGGCACCGTCCGCGTCACGGCGGTCAACGCGCTGCCCCGCGCCGAGGACGGCACCGTCGACACCGCGGCGCTGGACGCCCTGCCCGCCGTCGACCGCGCCGCGGCCGGGACCTGGCGGCAGGTCCTGGCTCAGGTCCCCGGCGTCACCACGGTCGACGTGTCGGTGGAGAACACCCCCGAGGAACTGGACCGCCGCCACACCGGTCTGCCCGACCGCACCACCGAACCCGCCCCCGCCGCCCGCACCGGGGGCGCCTCCGCCGTACCGGCCCTCAGTGAGGGCCCCGCCCTCACCGAACCGTCCGTGCCGGGCTGGGCCGACGCCCTGCGCCGCGCCGCCGCACGCGACCGGGGTGACATCGTCCACGTCCACGCCGACGGCAGCGAACACCGGCGCACCTACGCCTCCCTGATCCCCGAGGCCTCCCGCGTGCTCGCCGGTCTGCGCCGGGCCGGCCTGCGCCCGGGCGACCAGGT
The DNA here is from genome assembly GCF_035645055.1 of Streptomyces sp. GTDB lineage: Bacteria > Actinomycetota > Actinomycetes > Streptomycetales > Streptomycetaceae > Streptomyces. Next base: position 25,516 of record NZ_DASQNH010000017.1, read on the forward strand.
CATCCTCCAGTGCGACGCGACCGAGGACTTCCTCGCCGTGCTGTGGGGCTGCGTCCTCGGCGGCTTCGTCGCCGTCCCGCTGACCGTGCCCGCCTCCTACGACACCCCCTCGGCGGCCCTCACCAAACTGGAGGGGATCTGGCGGATGCTCGGCCGGCCCTGGATCGTGTGCTCCGCGGGCCGCGAAGCCGGACTGCGCGAGGTCGCCGCCCGCCAGGACTGGCCCGGACCGCGGCTCACCACGGCCGACGCGCTGCGCGAGGCGCCCGAGGACCACGACTGGCACCCCGCCGGACCGGACGACCTCATGCTGATGCTGATGACGTCCGGCAGCACCGGCCTGCCCAAGGCGGTGCGCCTCACCCACCGCAACGTGCTGACCCGCTCCGCCGCCACCGAGCAGATGAACGGCCTCGGCGCGGACGACGTCTCCCTGAACTGGATCCCGCTCGACCACGTCACCGGCGTGGTGATGTTCCACCTGCGGGACGTGTACCTGGGCTGCCGCCAGATCCACGCCCCCACCTCCTACGTCCTCCAGGACCCGCTGCGCTGGATGGACCTCGCCGACCGGCACCGGGTCACCGTCACCTGGGCGCCCAACTTCGCCTTCGGGCTCCTCGCCGAGCAGTCCGACCGCTTCACGGACCGCGCCTGGGACCTGTCGCCGATGCGCCTGGTGATGAACGCCGGTGAGGTCGTCGTGGCCTCTGCCGCCCGCCGGTTCCTGCACGCGCTGAAGCCCTTCGGCCTGCCGCAGGACGTGATGCACCCCGGCTGGGGCATGTCCGAGACCTGCTCCGTGGTCACCGACGCCGTCCTGCCCGCCGAACCCGTCCCGGACGAGGGGACGTTCGTCAGCTGCGGCAGGCCCTACCCCGGGTTCGCCATGCGGATCGTCGACGAACAGGGCACGGTCCTCACGGAGGGCGAGGCGGGCCGGTTCCAGGTCCGCGGCACCTCCGTGACCGGCGGCTACCACGACAACCCGGCGGCCAACGCGGAGGCGTTCACCGACGACGGCTGGTTCGACACCGGCGACCTGGCGTTCCTGCGCGACGGCGAGCTGTACATCACCGGCCGCGCCAAGGACGTCATCATCGTCAACGGCGTCAACCACTACAGCCACGAGATCGAGGCGTGCGTCGAGGAACTGCCTTACGTGGAGCGCAGTTTCACCGCCGCGGTCGCGGTGCGCTCCGATCCGTCGTCGCCCACCGACGAACTCGCCCTCTTCTTCCACCTCGCGTCGGAGGTCACCGCCGGCGCCCTGCGCGAGATCGCCGGGAAGGTGACCCGGGAGACCGGCGTCAGCCCCGCCTTCCTGATCCCGGTCGCGACGGAGGCCATCCCCAAGACCGAGATCGGCAAGATCCAGCGCACCAAGCTGCGCAAGAGCTTCGAGGCGGGCGCCTTCGACGACGAGGTTCGCCGGACCCAGCTGCTGCTGGGCACCGCGGCCACCGTCCCCGACTGGTTCCTGCGGCCGGTGTGGCAGCGGGCGGAACGCCCCGGGACCCGGACGACGCAGCCCGGCCGGCACACCCTCGTCCTCGCGGGCGGCGACCCCCGGGGCCACAAGCTCGCGGCACGACTCGCCGACGCACTGCGGTCCGGCGGGGGCCTGTGCACGCTGGTCGGTGAGGGGACGTCGTACGCCCGGCTCGACGCCGCGCACTACCGGGTACGGCCCGCCGAGGAAGCCGACCACGCCGCGCTGCTTCGGCGGTTGGAGGACGACCAGCGGCCGGTCGACGCCGTCCTCGACCTCGACGGGCTGCGCGGCACCGGCGCCCCGGAGACGGTGCCGGACGGCACGGCCGGTGCGGAGCGGCTGCTCGCGTTCGCCCGCGCCCTCGCCGACCGGCCCGGGCGGCAGCGCCCCGTCGACCTCGTGTACGTGACGGCGGGCGCCCAGGCGGTGCGCGCCGGCGACCGCCCCTCCCCGGTCCACGCCATGGCGGGCGCGCTCCTCAAGTCGTTGGCCGAGGAGTTCGGCCGGCTGCGCGGCACGCACCTCGACCTCCCCCCGGGCGACGGCACGGACCCGCTGCCCCTCCTGACGGCCGAGGCGACGGCCACCGCGGACGGCGCGGAGGTGGCGTACCGCGACGGACACCGCTACGTACGCCGCCTCGCTCCCCTGCCCGGCACCGCGCCCCGCGCCGAACCGCCCGCGCACGACGGCTTCACCCTGCTCACCGGGGGCCTGGGCGGCGTCGGTGCCGAGATCGCCGCCCACCTGCTGCGCACCCCCGGCACCCGGCTGCTGATCGTGGGCCGCACACCGGGATCCGAGGCCCACGTCCTGCCACGCCTGCGTGAGCTGGGCGACGTCCGCTACGCCCGGGCCGACGTCACCGACGAACGCCAGGTGCGGGCCGCGGTGGAGGCCGCCACCGAGGCGTGGGGCGTACCCCTGGCGTCGGTGCTGCACCTGGCCGGGACGCTCGTGGAACGCCCCGTGGGCGAACTGGACACCGAAACCTGGCGCCGGGCCCTCGCGGCGAAGACACGCGGCGCGTGGACGCTGCACCGGCTCACCGCCGACCACCCGGTCACCTCCTTCGTCACCTTCTCCTCGGTCAACGGCTGGTTCGGCGGCGCCATGAACGCCGCCTACGCCGCCGCCAACGCCTATCTGGACGCGCTCGCCCTGTACCGCCGGAGCCTCGGCCTGCCCGCGCAGTCGCTGGCCTGGAGCATGTGGCGCGAGCGCGGCATGAGCCGCGGCTACGGTCTCACCGCGCTCACCGAGGCACGCGGCTACCGGCTGCTCGACGCCCCCGCCGCGCTGCGCTCGTTCGACCTGGCCCGCACGCTCGACGAGCCGCACCTGCTGATCGGCGCCGACCGCACCGCCCCGTGGGTCCGCAGCCACGTCGTGGCGCCCGTGCGGCAGATCCGGCGCCTGGCCGCGCGCGTCGGCCTGGAGGACGGCACCGACCTGGGCGCCCTGTACCGCGCGGCGGCCGACGGTGCCCGCGCGGCCGGCCTGTCCGACGCGTGGACGCTGCGCTCGGCGGGCACCACCGCACGCCCGGAGGAGGCGGAGGCGGGGGAGGAACTGCGGCTGCTGGAGAGCCGGCTCGCCGAGGTGTGGTGCGGCGTCCTCGGCCGCGACCGGGTGGGCCGGGGCGACAACTTCTTCGACCTGGGCGGCAACTCGCTGCTCCTGGTCACCGCCCAGACCGCCGTCAACCGCGCCTTCGGCACCGACCTTTCGGTGGTCGACCTGTTCGCGCACCCCACCGTCCGGGAGCTGGCCCGCCGCCTGTCGGCCACCGGCGCGGGCCCGGCGGCGGCCGCCGAACAGCCGCCACAGCGGGAAGCCGGCGGACTGGACCGCGCCAAGGAACAGGCCCGGCGCCAACGAGCGGCCCGCGCCCGCCGATCCGCCCGCCAGGGTAAGGGCCGGGGCCATGCGTGACCGGGTGAACGCCCTGCGGCACACCACCGAGCCGGACGACGACCAGACGGACACCACGGCGAACACCACGCCGCACACCGCCGAGCCGGGAGAGGACGAGGCACAGGCCGTGCACGACACCAGCACACCCCACGACGGGGAGTTCCCCGAGTTCCCCGCCGTCGCCGTCATCGGCATGGCGGGCCGTTTCCCCGGCGCCGACGATCTCGACGCCTTCTGGGAGAACCTCGCGGCCGGGCGGGAGGCGATCCGGCCCGTCACCGACGAGGAGTTCCTCGCCGCGGGCGGCGACCCGCGCGACCTCGGCGACCCGACGCTGATCCGGATGGTGTCGGCCGTCGAGGGCATCGACCGCTTCGACTCCGGCTTCTTCGGCTACAGCCCCGCCGAGGCCGCTGTCGTCGACCCGCAGCAGCGGCTGCTGCTGGAGACGGCCTACCACGCCCTGGAGGACGCCGGCTGCCTCGGCGGCGACCGTACGGGCGAGGCGTTCGGCGTCTACGCGGGCGCCGGCGACAGCCGCTACTACCCGGCCCACGTGTACCCGCGCTTCGCCGGGCAGCCCGGCTCGGTGGAGCTGGTCCACGCGGCCACCGCCAACTCCCTCGGCACCCTGGCCACCCGCGTCTCCTACGAACTCGGCCTGACCGGACCGAGCGTGTCCCTCCAGACGGCCTGCTCCACCGCGCTGGTCGCCGTGCACACCGCCTGCCAGGATCTGCTGGACCACCGCTGTGACACCGCGCTCGCCGCCGCTGTCTCCCTCAACCCCTCGGCCGCGCTCGGCTACCGCCACGTGCCCGACGGCCCGTTCTCGCCCGACGGCCACTGCCGCGCCTTCGCCGCCGACGCCGCCGGTACCTCCTCCGGCGACGGCGTGGGAGCCGTCGTGCTCAAACGCCTGGAGGACGCCCTCGCCGACGGCGACCGGATCCGCGCCGTCATCCGGGGCAGCGCCGTCAACAACGACGGCCGCCGCAAGGTCGGCTTCAGCGCGCCCAGCGCCGCCGGGCAGACCGAGGTGATCCTCGCCGCGCAGGCCCAGGCGGAGGTCGACGCCGGAACCATCGGCCTGATCGAGGCGCACGGCACCGCCACCAAGCTCGGCGACCCGATCGAGGTGTCCGCGCTGACGGAGGCGTTCCGGCACAGCACGCGGCGGACCGGCTTCTGCGCGCTCGGGTCGGTCAAGACCAACATCGGTCACCTCGGCGCCGCCGCCGGCATCGCCGGGCTCATCAAGGCGGTGCTGGCCCTGGAACACCGGCAGATCCCGCCGAGCCTGCACTTCGACCGCGCCAATCCGCTCATCGACTTCGGGGCGAGCCCCTTCCGCGTGCCCACCGCGCTGGAGGACTGGCCCGCGGGCGTCCATCCCCGCCGGGCGGCCGTCAGCGCCTTCGGCATCGGCGGCACCAACGCCCACGTGATCCTGGAGGAGGCCCCGCCCGCCGCCCCTGTCACGCCTCGCCCGCCGGAGCACGGCCGCCGCCTGGTGCTGCCCCTGTCCGCGCGCACCGCCGGCGCCCTGCGCGGCCAGGCCGAGGCACTCGCCCGGCACCTCGAACGCCGGCCGGAGCTGCGCCTGGACGACGTGGCGCACTCGCTGCGCGCCGACCGGCCCGCGCTGCGCCACCGGCTCACCGTCACGGCGGCCTCCCGCGAGGAGGCCCTGGACGCGCTGCGCTCCGCCGCCCCCGCCACCCCGCCGGTCTGCGACGACCCGGCCCGCGTGGCGTTCCTGCTGCCGGGCGGCGGCACCCAGTACCCCGGCATGGGGGCGGAGCTGTACCGCGACCACACCGTCTACCGCGACACCGTCGACGAGTGCGCCCGCATCCTGCGGCCCGTCCTCGGCGCCGACCTGCGCCCCGCCCTCTTCGAGGAGCAGCGGCCCGACGACACCGCCGCATTCCTCGGGCTCGTGGTCACCGAGTACGCCCTGGCCCGCACGCTCATCGAGTCGGGCGTCCGCCCCGACGCGCTGATCGGCCACTCGCTCGGCGAGTACACGGCCGCCTGCCTGGCCGGCGTCATCGACCTGGCGGACATGCTGCCCCTGGTCACCGAACGCATCCGGCTCATCAGCTCCGCCGGCGGCGCCACCGTCGGCGTCGCCGGCCCGGCCGACGAGATCCGCCCGCTGCTCGACGACGACCTGTCCCTGGCCGCCGTCAACGGCCCCGGCGCCTGCACCGTCGCCGGACACCTCGACGCCGTCACCCGCTTCGAGGCCGAACTGACCCGCCGGGGCGTTCCGTTCCGCCGCCTGCGCATCCCCGTCGCGGCCCACTCCCACGTCCTGGACCCGGTCCTGCCGGCCTACGAGACCCACCTGAGCCAGGTCACCCTGCGCCCGCCGCGCATCCCGTACGTCACCAACGTCACCGGCACCTGGGTCACCGACGCCGAGGCCACCTCGGTACGGCACTGGCTCGACCACACCCGCAACACCGTGCGGTTCGCCGACGGCATCACCGCCGTGTGGGACCGCCTGCGCCCCGTCCTCGTGGAGATCGGGCCGGGCGACACCCTGACCAAGCTGGCCGCCGGCCGGCTCGCCGACGAGGCACCGGTGACGGTGACCACCATGCGGCACGCCAAGGCCGAGGCGTCCGACGGGTTCGTCCTCGCCGAGGCGCTGGGGCGGTTGTGGAGCGTGGGCGTGGACAGCGCCCTGCCCCCGGTGCCGGGCCCGCCCCGGCGGGTCCCGCTGCCCCCGTACGCCTTCGAACGCCGACGCCACTGGATCGACGCCCCCGGCACCCGCACCGGCCCCGCCGCCCCCGACGACGCCCCGGCCGCGGCGGAGCCCGGCCCCGGCCTCGCCCCGCGGCCCCGGCTGACCACGGAGCACGTACCGCCCCGAACCGACCGCGAACAGGAGGTCACCCGGATCTGGGAGGAGACCCTCGGCATCGGCGGCATCGGCCTGCACGACAACTTCTTCGACCTCGGCGGCGACTCGATGCGCGCCGTACTGCTGGCGGGCCGGCTGCGCCGGGCCGGCGTCCTCGACGTCCCGGCGGCGACCCTGCTGGCCGCGCCCACCGTGGCCGGGGTCCTCGCCGCGGCCGACGAGCAGGACGGGAAGATGCCGGAAACCGCCCCCACCGCGCTCGGACCACTGCTGCCGCTGCGCGCCGAGGGCACCGCCACGCCCCTGTTCTGCGTCCACCCCGGCGCCGGCGTCTCCTGGCGCTACACGGGCCTGCTGCCCCACCTCGGCGGCGAGCAGCCCGTCTACGGCATCCAGGCGGCCGGCCTCGACGGCACCCGGCCGCCCGCGCCGGACGCCGCCGCCATGGTCGCCCACTACCTCGACCTGGTCCGCCAGGTGCAGCCGCACGGCCCGTACCGGCTGCTGGGCTGGTCCTACGGCGGATTCGTCGCCCACGCCATGGCCTGCGCGCTCCAGCGCGACGGTGAGCGCGTCGAACTCCTCGCCATGCTCGACGCCCCGCAGCCGCACGGCACCGCACACGACCCCGACGCGGCCGAACGCCAGGTGGCGGCCCTGCTGTCCCGGGTGGCCGGACTCGCCGCCGGCCCCGGGACGGCACCCGCCGAAGTGGACACCGTCCTGGACCGGATCGACGCCCGGGTCACCGCCGACCCGTCGAGCGTGCCCGTCACCCGCGCCGAGGCCGCCGCCATCGCCGCCGTCATGCGCAACAACCTGCGCATCGCACCGCAGTTCGCTCCCGGTGTCTACCACGGTGACGTGCTGTTCTTCAGCGCGGATGAGGAGCAGCCCACCGGCTTCCCGGCGGACCTGGCGGTGCTGCCCGGCAAGGCCGACAGCTGGCGGCCCTACGTCGACGGCACCCTGCACGACCACCACGTGCCCTGCGGCCACTACGAGATGACCGAACCGGAACCGATCGCCCGCATCGGCGAGGCGGTCGCCAAGGCCCTGCGCGGCCACGGCGACGACCGAGCCGCCGTTCCGGTTGCCCCTGAGCACCCTTGATCACCCTTGAGCACGCGTGGAGGAGAGCCAGCGTGAGAGCGACCCAGGACCTCTACGAACTCGGCGACGCACCCGAGATCGGCACCGTCCCTCGGAAGATGTACGCCTCGCTGATCCGCCGTGAGCGCTACGGACAGCCCGTCGACGCCTTCCGGACCGAGGTGGTCGACGTCCCGCCCGTGGGCCGGGGACAAGTCCTGGTGAAGGTGATGGCCGCCGGCATCAACTACAACAACGTCTGGGCGGCGCTGGGCTCGCCGCTCGACGTGATCGCCGCCCGGCAGAAGGCGGGCGCCACCGAGGACTTCCACATCGGCGGCTCCGACCTGTCCGGGATCGTGTGGGCGGTCGGCGAGGACGTACGCGGGGTGCGGCTGGGCGACGAGGTCGTCGTCCTCGCCAACCGCTGGGACGAGAAGGCCGAGGACATCCGCCTCGGCGGCGACCCGACCTGGTCCACCAGCCAGCGGGTGTGGGGCTACGAGGAGAACTACGGCTCCTTCGCCCAGTTCGCCGTCGTCGACGACTACATGTGCCACCCCAAGCCCGCCCGGCTGTCCTGGGCGGAGGCGGCGTGCTACATGGCGACCGCCGCCACCGCCTACCGCCAGCTCTTCGGCTGGCCCCCGCACACGGTGCGCCCGGGCGACCCGGTGCTGATCTGGGGCGGCGCCGGTGGCCTCGGCTGCATCGCCATCCAGCTCGTCCGGCACGTCGGCGGCATCCCTGTCGCGGTCGTCTCCAGCGAGGAACGCGGCGAGTTCTGCCTCAAGCTCGGCGCGGAGGGCTGGATCGACCGGCGCCGGTTCGACCACTGGGGGCGGCTGCCGGACACCTCCGACGAGGAGGCGATGGGACGCTGGCTGGCGGGGGCCCGTGCCTTCGGGCGGCGCTTCTGGGAGGTGCTCGGCGAGCGCCGCGGCCCGCGCATCGTGCTGGAGCACTCGGGCGCCGACACCATCCCCACGTCGCTGTACCTGTGCGACAACGGCGGCATGGTCGTCCTGTGCGGCGGCACCACCGGCTACAACGGTGACGTCGACCTGCGCTTCCTGTGGATGCGGCAGAAGCGCCTGCAGGGTTCGCACGTCGCCACCGCCCGCGAGGCACGGGAGGTCACCAAACTCATCGGCCAGGGCATCATCGACCCGTGCCTGTCCCGGACCTTCGATTTCGAGGAGATCGGCCTCGCCCACCAGCTCATCCATGACAACCGGCACCCGGCGGGGAACATGGCCGCCCGCGTGGGCGACCGGGGGTGATTCGGCCACGGCCAGAGGGGTACCTGCGGCGGGGTACGACGCACGCGCACTCCCGGAGGTACCCGCCATGGGCAAGCTGGGCGACATGATGAACAAGGCCAAGCAGATGGCCAAGGGCCACCCCGACCAGGCCGACAAGGGCGTGTCGGGCGCCGAGCGCATGGTCGACAAGCGGACGGGCGACAAGTACGACGCCAAGACCGACAAGGCCGCCGACGCGGTACGGCGTTCCTACCGGGACGGCGGCGGTACGCCCGAGCGCTGACCCCTGCGAACGTTTCCCGTCCCCGGTGCGCCGGGGACGGGAAACGCCTGGTCAGCCGCGGGCTGCGGCCCGGCCGACGACGTAGCTGAACACACCCGCCCCGACCCGCGCCACCCGCACCCGCACCGCGTGTGCGGGTTCCGTGCGCAGGCAGACGCGCAGGCCGTCCCCCGCGGGACACGCCCGCAGGTCGCGCAGGCTGCCCGCCGGCCCGGCAGGGTGCTCGCCGTCCGGTCCGGCCAGGGCCTTCCACGCGGCCTCCTTGGCGGAGAACAGCTCCGTCACCGACCAGGCCGCGCCCGCACCGAGCGGCGTCTCCGCGTCATCGAGCAGCGCCTCCTCGTCCGCGCGCAGCACCAGGCGGGCCGCGCCGCGCGGGAGGGGCCGCAGCTCCAGATCGCAGCCGAGCGGCAGGTCCCGGCCCGGGGCGCGGGCCACGGCGACGGCGATCCCGGTGCTGTGCGAGATCGACGCCGCCCGGCCCGGCGGGAACACCGGCAGCCGCCCCGCCCGGGGGATCTCCCCGCACTCCAGCCCCACCGCGCGCAGCGCCCGCCGGGCAGCGCGCCGGCCGGCCAGGAACTCCATGCGGCGCTTCGGCGGCATGGACGCCGCGGCGGCCTCCTCGGCGGGCCCGGGCGGTTCCGGACACGGCTCCGAGACGGCCGCGACGCCCAGCCCGAGCCCGGCGGCGGCCAGCAGCGGATACAGCGCGGCCAGGTGACCCTCCGGACCCTCCGCCGCCCACGCGGGCTCCCGACCGCCCTGGACCGGCCACGCCTCCGTAGTCGCCGGCCGGGGCCGCGCGGGGCGCCCGGTCATCGCCGCCCGCCGTACGCGCTCACACTCGCAGCAGCTTCTTGACGATCTTCCCGGCGGGGTTGCGCGGCACCTGTTCGATGAACTCCACCCGCCGCGGACGCTTGTACGGCGCGAGCAGGCCCGCTACATGCCCGAGCAGCGCGCCCGCGCCCGGTTCCGCTCCCGGCTCCAGGGCGACGTACGCCAGCGGCACCTCGCCGTAGTCCTCGTCGGGCATCCCGACGACCGCCGCGTCCCGGACCGCCGGGTGGGTCATCAAGGCGCGCTCGATCTCCGAGGGGTAGACGTTCTGGCCCGCCCGGATGATGACGTCCTTGGTGCGGTCCACCAGGCTGATGCGGCCCTCGTCGTCCACGAAGCCGAGGTCACCGGTCCTGGTCCAGCCGTCGAGGGTGATCTCGCGGGTGGCCTCCGGGTCGTTCCAGTAGCCCTGCATCACGCCCGGCCCGCGCACCACGATCTCGCCGATCTCGCCGCGCGGCAGCTCCCGGCCGCCCTCGTCCACCGCGCGGGCGGACATGCCCGGGACGACCCGCCCGCACGGAATGCGGGCGGTGACGTCCCCGGGGGCGGGGTGCTCGTCGGGGCCGAGCGTGACGAACGGGCCGCCCACCTCGGTCATGCCGTACACCTGCCGGAAGCCGCAGCCGAGCCGCTGGACCGCGTCGGCGTAGACGTCGAGCGGCATGGGCGCGGCGCCGTACAGGATCTCCCGCAGGGAGGACAGGTCGGTGCGGTCGGACGCCTTGGCCTGGAGCATGAAGCGCAGCATCTGCGGCACCAGCCACATGTGCGTGGCGCGGTGCCGCTCCACCGCGGACAGTGCCCGCTGCGGGGTGAAGCCGGGCATCAGCACGACCGTGGCGCCGGCCGCCAGGTAGGTCAGGGAGACGACCATGCTGCCGTGGTAGAGCGGGCAGCAGTTGACCATGACGATGTCGTCGGTGGGGCGGGCCATCACCAGCCAGCCGAGGGCGATGGCGCGGAACGACCCGCTGTCGACGGTGACCCCCTTGGCCTGCCCGGTGGTCGCCGAGGTGTGCAGCACGGCGATCGGGTCGGTGTCGGCGACGTGCGGCAGCTCCCGCCCGTCGGCCAGGGTGCCCAGCTCCGTGAAGGCGGGCTTGTCCAGGGCCAGTCTGATCCGCACCGGTGCCGGCAGCTCCGGGTGCCGGTCCAGCAGCTCCGACTCACCGATGACGGCCACCGCGCCGACGCGTTCGACGATCCCGGCGACCTCCGGCTCGGCGAGGCTGTGGTTCAGCGGCACGAAGAGCGCGCCGAGCCGGGCCAGCGCGAAGTAGCTCTCCAGGACCTCGATCCGGTCCTTGGAGAGCACGGCCACCCGGTCACCCCGTTCGATGCCCAACTCGGCGAGGCCGCGCGCCAGTTCCACCGTGCGGTCGTGGAGCTGGGCCCACGTGACGCTGCGTTCCTCGTCGACCAGGGCGGTCCGCTCGGGCCAGCACTGGCGGCCGCGCTCCAGCAGCTGCGTCAGCCACATCACGCACCGCCGCTCGCACCGGCGACCGTGCGCTCGGCCACGAAGCGCTCGTAGTCGGCGATCGTGCGCAGCCCCTCCATGTCCTCGGCGGTGATCTCCACGCCGAGCCGCTGCTCGACGAGCAGCACGAGGCGCACCAGATCCCCGGAGTCGATGCCGCTGGCGGCCAGGTCGACGTCGTCGCCGACCTGGCCGGCGTATTCGGCCGTGCCGGTGAGTTCGACCAGCAACTCCCTGATGGTGCTCATGGTTTCCCCTTTCGCCTCGGCGTGTCGGCCGCCGCGCGGTGTACGACTGTCACCCCCTGAAGAGGCGGGCGCGGCCGGGTCCCACTCCCCGGTCCGGCCCGTGAGCTTTGTCACCCGCCCGAACCTCGCGCGGCGGGGATAGCCGGGCCGCGCACCCGGCCTCTTACCGCAACGAAGCCACCCGCTCCGCCCGGCCCTGCGCGGGCGGTCCCGAGCCGAAGGAGTGATGCGCGTGCCCAGGCAGCCGGTACGGGTCCGGACCCCGGGGCGGTGCCCCGAGCACGGCACCGCCGCGGCGGCCCCCGGAAATCCGGGCGGTGCCCGGTGACCGCGCGGACCGCCGTGGACGAGGGCGACCTGCTCGCGCACTTCGACGCGCTCGTCGCCGCCGGTGAGACGATCGAACCGCGCGACTGGATGCCCGACGGATACCGCCGCATGCTGGTCCGCCAGATCGCCCAGCACGCCCACTCCGAGATCATCGGCATGCAGCCGGAGGGCGCCTGGCTCACCCGCGCCCCGTCCCTGCACCGCAAGTCGGTCCTCATCGCCAAGGTCCAGGACGAGGCCGGCCACGGCCTGTACCTGTACTCGGCCGCCGAGACACTCGGCGTGGACCGTGCCGACCTGCTGGACGCCCTGCACCGCGGACAGCAGCACGCCTCCGCCACCTTCAACCACCCCGCGCTCACCTGGGCGGACACCGGGGCCGTCGCGTGGCTGACGGACGGCGCCGCCGTCATCAACCAGGCGCCCCTGTGCCGCACGTCCTACGGGCCGTACGCCCGGGCGATGCGCCGCGTCTGCCAGGAGGAAGCGTTCCACGTCCGGCAGGGCTACGACCTGATGCGCGCCCTGTGCGAGGGGACACCGGAGCAGAAGGAGATGGCGCAGGACGCGGTGAACCGCTGGTGGCTGCCGGCCGTGGCACTGATGTTCGGGCCGCCCGACACCGAGGCGGGCGGCGCCGACGCGCGGACCGCCGCACTGGGCGCCTCCGTCTCCCGCCGGGCGATGGCGTGGGGCATCAAGCGCCACACCAACGACGAACTGCGGCAGCGTTTCGTCGACCAGTGCGTCCCGCAGGCCGAACGCCTCGGCCTGACGCTGCCCGACCCGGCGATCCGCTGGAACGAGGGGCGCGGCCACTACGACTTCACCCCGATCGACTGGGACACCTACCGCGAGGCACTGGGCGGCGACACCCACTGTGCGCGGCAGCGCATCGCGCACCGCCGGGCCGCGCACGAGGACGGCGCCTGGGTCCGCGAGGCCGCCGCCGCGTACGCCGCCGCCCGGGACGCGCGGGGAGGAGAGGACGTATGAGCGGGGCACGGGAGGGCGCGCCGGCGTCCTGGGAGGTGTTCGTGCGGGCCCGCCGGGGCCTGGCCCACCAGCACGTGGGGTCGGTGCGCGCGGCCGGCCCGGACGCGGCGCTCGCCGCGGCCCGCGACCTGTACACGCGCCGGGGAGAACCGCTGTCGCTGTGGGTGGTGCGCTCCGACGCCGTGCACACGGCGTCTCCGGACGAACGCGATCCGTACTTCGCGGGCGCCCGCCACAAGCCGTACCGCTACCCCGAGCACTTCGCGCCGCTGACCGAGAAAGGCCCTGAAGGTGAGCACCACGACTGACGTCCCGGCGGTGCGCCCGCGCCCCCTGCCGGGTGAGCCGCCGTCCGCCGCCGGCCCCGACCTGGCCCGGCACCTCCTGCGCCTCGGCGACGACGCCCTCGTCCTCGGACAGCGGCTGTGCCAGTGGATCACCCGCGCGCCGACCATCGACGAGGACCTGGCCCTGTCCAACATCGCCCTCGACCTGATCGGCCACGCCCGCGCCCTGCTCACCCGCGCCGGACGGCTCGACGGAACCGGCCGCACCGAGGACGACCTCGCCTACACCCGCTCGGAACGCGAGTTCACCAACGTGCTCCTGACCGAACTCCCCAACGGGGACTTCGCGGTGACCGTGGCCCGGCAACTCGCCTACACCCACTACGCCGTCCTGTACTACGAGACCCTCGCCGACTGCCCCGACCCCGAACTCGCCGCGTTCGGGGCCCGCGCCGCCAAGGAGGTCGCCTTCCACCGGCTGCACGCCGACCGCTGGACGGTGACGCTGGGACGCGGCACCGAGGAGAGCGCCCGCCGTATGCGGGACGGCCTGGAACGGGTGTGGCCGTACACCGGCGAACTCTTCGAGGAGGACGAGGCGCTGCGCCGCCTGGCCGCGTCCGGCACGGTGCCCTCACCGGCACCCCTGCGCGAGACGTGGCTCGGGCGCGTCACCGGTGTCGTCACCGAGGCCGGGCTCACCGTTCCCGCCCCCACCTGGTCGGCCACGGGAGGCCGGTCGGGGCTGCACACCGAGGAGTTCGGCCCGCTGATCGCCGAACTGCAGTCGGTGAGGCGGCAGTTCCCTGGGGGCACCTGGTGAGTGGGCTCGTACCGGACACGTCCCGCCGCTCCCCCCAGGAGGTGCGCGAGCGGGTGGCGGCGCTCCCGGACCCGGAACTGCCGGTGATCCGCCTCGGCGACCTCGGCGTGGTGGGCTCCGTCGCCCCGGGCGCCGACGGCGTGCTGGAGGTGGAGATCACGCCCACCTACCTGGGCTGCCCCGCGCTGCCCGAGATCACCGCCGCGGTACGGGACGTCCTGGCCGCCTGCGGCCACCCCGAGGGACGCGTCCGGCAGGTCCTCGCGCCGCCCTGGACGACGGACCGCATCACCCCCGAGGGGCGGCGCACACTCGCCGCCCACGGCATCGCCCCGCCCGTCTCCCCGGCCCCCGGCGGCCCCGGCCCGGTCCCCGTCGGTCTCGGTGAGGTGCCCTGCCCGCACTGCGGCTCACGGGCCACCCGGCCGCACAGCCCCTTCGGGCCCTCCCGCTGCCAGTCGGTGCTGTGGTGCACGGCGTGCCGCGAGCCCTTCCCCCACCTGACCGCGCTGTGAGGCCCCCTGTGAACACCGCCACCCCGCCCGCCGCCTCCCGGGAAGCGCCGGCCGGCCCGGCCCCGCGCACGGGCCTCCACCCGCTCCGCGTCACCGAGGTCCGCCACCTGACCGCCGACACGGTGGCCGTCACTCTGGACGTGCCCGCCGCCCTGCGCGCCGTCTTCGCCCACCGTCCCGGCCAGCACGTCGTCGTCATGCACCGCCACGGCGACGGCGCACTGCGCCGCGGCTATTCGGTCTGCCCGCCCCCGCACGCCCCCGAGTCGCTCCGCCTGGTGATCAAGCGGGGCGGCCCCGACGGCTTCGGCGCCCACGCCACCACCCGCCTCGCCCCCGGCGACCACCTCGAACTCTCCCCGCCCACCGGCGCCTTCGCCCTGCCCGAGCTGCCCGGCGCCCATCACGTCCTCCTCGCGGGCGGCACCGGCATCACTCCCCTGGCCCCGATGGCCGCCCACGCGCTGCGCCGGGACCCGGCCTGCCGTGTCACCCTCGTCCACTCGGTCCGCACCTCCGCCGACGCCGTGCTGGCCGATGAACTGGCCGAGCTGAAGGACGAGTTCGTCGACCGCCTCACCGTCCTGTACGTGCTGACCCGCGAGGACCCGGGGAGCGAGGGCGGCCCGCTCGCGCGGCGGCTCGACGCGACCGGGATGCGCCGCCTGCTGGCGGCCGTGGACGCCCGTCCCGGCCCGGACACCACGTACGCCCTGTGCGGACCCCCCGGCCTCGTCGACACCGCACGGCGGGTCCTGGCCGAGGACGGAGCCGATCCGGCGCTCGTCCGCTGGGAGCTGTTCACGACCGGTGGGACGGCGCAGCGGCCATCGGAACCCGGCGGGACGGCACCGCCACCACCGGAGCCGGCCGGACTCGCACCCCGGACGGGGCAGGCCCGGGTCACCGCCCTGCTCGACGGGCGCCGCCGCGTCGCCAGCGTCCTGCCGCGGGACACGGCCCTCCTCGACGCGTTGCTGCGCGCCCATCCCGACGTGCCGTACGCCTGCCGCGAGGGCGTGTGCGGCAGTTGCCGCGCGAAGGTCCTGTCGGGACAGGTGACCGCGGACCGCCAGCACGCCCTGGACGAACGGGACCGCGCCGCCGGCTACACGCTCGTGTGCCGGGCCCGGCCGCGCACTCCCGAGATCACCCTCGACTTCGACACCTGACCGCTCCCCCACCCCACCCGCGGGTGCCACCACTCAGCGAAGGAGACCCACGATGACCGCCACCGCCCGCCACGAGGGAAAGACCGCCCTGGTCACCGGAGGCAGCCGGGGCATCGGAAGAGCCATCAGCCGCCGCCTCGCCGGCGAGGGCGCCCTGGTGGCGGTCCACTACGGCCACGACCTGACGGCCGCCGAGCGGACCGTCAAGGAGATCGAGGCCGACGGCGGCCGCGCCTTCCCCGTGCGCGCCGAACTCGGCGTCCCCGGCGACGCCGACACCCTCTGGTCCGCCTTCGACCGGGCCCTGGCCGAGCAGGACGCGCCGGCGGGCCTGGACATCCTCGTCAACAACGCGGGCATCACCGTGCCCCGCCCCCTCGCCGAGGTCACCGAGGCCGACTACGACCGCGTCTTCGCGATCAACACCAAGGCGCCGTTCTTCGTCATCCAGCGCGGCCTGGACCGTCTGCGCGACGGCGGCCGGATCGTCAACATCTCCTCCGTCGCGACCCGCGTCGCCTTCCCGGCGATCGTCTCGTACACCATGACCAAGGCCGCCCTCGACTACCTCACCCTCTCCCTGGCCCAGGAACTGGGCCCCCGGGGCATCACCGTGAACGCCGTCGCACCCGGCTACACCGAGACGGAGATCAACCCCACCCTCGCCGTCCCGGAGATCCGCCGCCGCTACTCCGAGGCCTCCACGTTCGGCCGGCTCGGCGACCCGGTGGACATCGCCGACGTCGTCTCCTTCGTCGCGAGCGACGACGCCCGCTGGGTGACCGGCCAGTGGATCGACGCCTCCGGCGGCGCCCACCTCGGTGTGTGACCCGTACGCACCCCTAGGAGATGCGATGAACGACCGCACGGCCGCTCTCGACGAGCCGGTGACGGACGACGCCCTGACCCGGCCCTTCGCGGGCGCCAGCCCCTACGACACGTACGTGCACGCCTCCGTGCTCAACTCGCTGCAGCACCCCCTCACCGAGGCCCCGGACGAGATGGGTTTCCTCGTCACCACCCAGGTGATGGAACTGTGGTTCACCCTGATCGTGCACGAGTGGCGCACGGCCCGGGTGGCCTTCGCCAAGGACGACCTGCCCGCGGCCATGGACGCCCTGACGCGCGGCCGCCGCGCGCTGACCGCGCTGAACGGCGCCTGGGCGCCCATCGCCGCCCTGACACCCGCCCAGTTCAACGGCTTCCGGGCCGCGTTCGGCCAGGCGTCGGGCTTCCAGTCGGCGATGTACCGGCACATGGAGTTCCTCCTCGGCGACAAGTCCGCCGGGCTGCTGCGCGCCCACCGCGGCGACCCGGCCGTCCATGAGGCGCTCGCCGAGACCTACCGCGAACCGTCCCTGTACGACGAGGTGCTGGCCTACCTCCACCGGCAGGGCCTGCCCGTCCCCCGCCACGTCCGCGAACGGGACGTCACCCGCCCGTACACCGGTGACCCGGGGGTCGTGGAGACGTGGCGGCACGTCTACGCCGGACCACAGCACCACCCCCACGTGGCGCTGGGCGAACTGCTCACCGACATCGCCGAACTCGTCACCCGCTGGCGGTTCGACCACGTCCTGGTGGTCCGCCGCGCCATGGGCGCCAAACCGGGCAGCGCCGGCAGTGCCGGGCTCGCCTGGCTGGAGCAGCGGGCGGCCCGCCCGGTCTTCCCCGAACTGTGGGAGGTGCGCGGTGACGTCTAGGGTCATCTCCGCCTTCGCGGCCGAGGAGGAGCAGCGCGTCCTGAGTCTGAAGCCGGTCCTGGCACCGGTGCACGGCCGCTACGGCGACCACCCCCACCAGTCCTACGACGCCTGGCCGTCCGACGCCCCCGACGCCCCGCTGGTGATCCTGCTGCACGGCGGCTACTGGCGCTACGACCGGATGCACCTGACCCCGTTCGCGGCCTGGCTGTCCCGGCAGGGCTTCGACGTGCTGCTCCCGGGCTTCCGCCGGTCCGGCGGCGCGGGCGGCCACCCCGAGACCTTCGACGACGTCGCGCGCATCGTGGACACCCTGCCCCAGGGGCGGCCGTACGTCCTGGCGGGGCACTGCTCCGGCGGCCACCTGGCGCTGTGGTGCGCCGCCCGAGGGCTGCTGCCGCCGGGCTCGCGCTGGCACACGCGCGCCCTGCCGACGAGCGTGCTCGCCCTCGCGCCGATCACCGACCTCACCGCCACGCGCCGCGACCGCCTCAGCAACGACGCCGCCCTGCAACTCCTCGGCGGCGAGGATCACTTCGCGGAACGCCTGCCCGAGGTCGACCCCCTCACCCTGCTGCGCGACGCCGGGACCACCGGCGTCCCCACCGTGCTGCTGCACGGCGCCGCCGACGAGGAGGTCCCGCTCACCCAGTTCAGCGACTACGCGGCCGTGCACCGGGACCTCAGGACGGTCGTCCTGCCCGGCACCGGCCACTACACCCTCATCGAACCGGAAGCGCCCGGCGCCCGCGCGGTCGCCGACACCCTCCGGGAGATGGCGGCCGCCTTCACCCCTGGGCATTCCGGCCGCGCGGACGAGGAGGCCGCACACCGATGACCACCGCACCGACCACACCGACCACACCGACCGACCGGGGCGACCTGGACGACCTGGGCGACCTGGGCGACTTGGGCGAGCGGGCCGCACAGCTCGACGCCGGCGACCCCCTAGCGCCCCTCCGCGCCCGCTTCCTGCTCTCGCCGGACGTCGTCTACCTCGACGGCAACTCCCTCGGCCCGCTGCCCGCCGCCGTCCCCGCGGCCCTGGACGACGTGGTGCGGCGGCAATGGGGCACCGGCCTCATCGGCTCCTGGAACGCGAACGGCTGGTGGGAGGCGCCCCTGCGGGTGGGGGACGCCATCGGAGCGCTCATCGGGGCCGCGCCCGGCCAGACGGTCGCGGGCGACTCCACCAGCGTTCAGCTGTTCACCGCGCTCGACGCCGCCGCCGCGCTCCGCCCGGACCGTTCGCTGCTGGTCACCGACCCCGGGCACTTCCCCACCGACCGCTACCTGGCCGACGCGGTCGCCCGCCGCCGGGACCTGGAGGTACGGCGGGTGCCCCCGGCGGGCCTCCCGCGCTTCCTCGCCGCCGAGGGCCGCCGGGTCACCGTCGTCAGCTACTCGCCCGTCGATTACCGCACCGGCGAGCTGTACGACATGCGGGCGCTGACCCGGGCCGCCCACGACGCCGGTGCCCTCGCCCTGTGGGACCTGTGCCACGCGGCCGGCGCCCTGCCCCTCGACGTCGACGCCCTCGGCGTGGACCTAGCGGTGGGCTGCGGCTACAAGTTCCTCTCCGGCGGCCCCGGTGCCCCCGCCTTCCTGTACGTGGCGCGGCGCCACCACGCCGCGCTGGAGACGCCGTTGCCCGGCTGGACCGGCCACGCCGACCCGTTCGGCCTGGCCCGGGAGTACACGCCCGCCCCCGGCATCGCCCGCGCCCGCATCGGCACCCCGCCGATCCTGTCGCTGCTCGCCCTCGAAGCTGCCCTCACCGCCTTCGACGGCGCCGACCTGGCCGAAGTCCGCGCCAAGAGCCTGTCCTTGACGGGGTTCTTCCTGGACTGCGCGGACGTACTCCTGACCCCCCTCGGCTTCACCTCCGTCACCCCGGCCGACCCCGCCCGGCGCGGCAGCCAGGTCACCCTGCGCCATCCCCACGCCCGCGGGTTGGCCGTGGCCCTCGCCGAGCACGGCGTGATCGCCGACATGCGCGCACCCGACCTGCTGCGCTTCGGCGTCAACGCCCTCTTCACCAGCCACCGGGACCTGCTCACCGCCGCGCTGCGCCTGCGCGACCTCACCCGGGAAGCCGCCTACGACCCCGAGCCGCCGGCCGTGGGACCGGTGACCTGAGGGAACCGGGCGGTGGGGTCGCTCGCCGGCTCCGGCCGTACGACCGTGATCGCAAGGGCACCGTGCCCTGCGTCCTCGGTCCGCACAGCCTGGTTCACGGAACGGCAGCGCCGGACCATGGCCCGTGGGCCGGCGCGTCACTGCTCGTCGAGGGGTGGCTGCCGGGAGAGGAACTCCTCGAACGCCGCCTTCTGCTTCGGATCCATGAAACCTTGGCGCACATGGCGGGCCTGCTCTTGGAGCCAGTGCGCCTCATCGGGGTCCAGGAGTTCGGCGACCACCACGCCTCCGCGAGCGACCGCCGTGCGCCCTCCCACGCGACGACGAAAAAGCGTGAACGGGCCGAATTGCGCCGGGTGGGCGAGTTCCGGCGTTTCCGTTTCAGCCCTGATCCCGTCCGCAGCCTCGCCCGCCGGGTAGGCGGCGGGAGCCCAATGCTCCCAGAGCGCCAGCGTGGCCGCGGGTACCAGCACGGCGCGCTCCGCCTCTTCACGCCCCTCCCACATGAACGTGACAGTGACGGGCTCGCCGACCGCCTCCGCCAGCCCGAGCACTCTCTCCATCTCGTCGTTGATCGGGTAACCCGCCACCACGTCTATGTGAATTGCCATGGCGCCTGAGGCTACTGGCAACCTCTGACATGCCGGGCCCAGTGCGAGCGCTGCTGGCGCATCGCGTCCTCGTCCGGAGCCACCCACGGAGGGCCGGGCGCCGGTCAGCGGGCGAGGCGTGTGCGCTACATTTTGCCTCTCTTTGACCGCGATCACTCAAGATCACTCACGCTACGGAGTCGGCAACCTCATGAGCGACATCGTCAACGGACTCGGGCGGGCCAGTGCGTACGGCGGCCTGGGACTGGTCCTGCTGGTCCTCGGCATCGTCCTGGTCGACGTGCTGACGCCTGGAAAGCTCGGCCGACAGATCTGGGAAGAGCGCAATCACAACGCCGCCATAGTGCTCAGCTCCGCACTGCTCGGTATCGGTGGCATCGTGTTCACATCTATCTGGACAACCTACGAGGACTTCGGCAAGGGGTTGGTCTCGACCGCGGCGTTCGGGTTGCTTGGTCTGGTGATGATGGCCGTCGCGTTCCTCGTGGTGGACCTGATCACGCCGGGGCGCCTGGGTGCGACGCTGGTCGAGGCGAAGTCTCATCCTGCGGTCTGGGTGACGGCGTCCTGCAACCTCGCTGTTTCCGCCATCATTTCGGCGTCCATCGCCTGAAGCCGCTGTGCCTGCAGGACGGCCCACCACCACACCCGCTGGAACGTGCACAGCAGCCCGCTCGGCCGCGACGGCTTCGGCCGGTTCATCAGCGAGCAGGGCCAGGTGGGCCAGGTGGCGGCTTCGTGCGCAGCAGCGCGGTGCCGGCGATCGCCGAGAACCCGGCAGGCGCGTGCCGGTGCCGTGTGCTTAACCCGTACGGACCAATTTCCCCGCCCGCCGGGGCCTGGACGCATGGCCGGTTCCCCAGCAGAAATACCTCTGTCATGGACGAACCGATCCCAGGCGGCTCGCTGCCGGCTCCGCGGCGTTCGAACGTGTCAGACATCGTGTTCACGGCCGATTTCACCTCGGAGGCGCAATGGGTCGCCGGCCGCTCCTGGGCATATCCCGACGGCGGCCCGGTCAATCCGGGCGACGACAAGCTGGACTACCTGGTGCCCGACGCCGAGTACAGCCGCTCGGGAGTCTTCCGGGCCACTCGGCGCCCGGACGGCAGGTGGAACACGGGGCTGCTCACCACCGAAGGCAGCCCGGAGGAGTTCACCGTCCGGTCGGGAGACATCCTTGAGACTCGCGTACGGCTGCCCCGCGAGATCGGCGCCTGGCCGGCCATCTGGACCTGGCGGGACGGAGACCAGGAGATCGACGTCCTCGAATACCACCCGGACAATCCGGACCTGCTCGAGTTGAGCAACCACGTCCGAGGCGCGACCCGTTACGTCCGGGACGACGCCGTCCGCCCGGGCGCCTGGGTGGACCTGCGCACCGAGTTCGGACGCCGCTCGGTGATCTGGTGGCTGAACGGCGAGCACGTGTTCGCGGACGAACGTGGCGTCGGGCGGTCCTGGCACGCCTACCTCATCGTCAGCCTCTCGATCTGCGCGGGGCGCTATCACCCGCCGCCTGCGCCCGAGACGACCGAGATGTCGTTCGAGGTCAGCTCTCTGGTCGTACGGCGGCAGTCCGTAACCGGCCCCGTGCACGGCGCGGCGGCCGCCGTCCGGGATCCCCGGTCGGCGACCCCGACAGGAGACGGCAGCCGATCTCCTGAACGTCATGGAGAGGGGCCCCCTCGATGAGTACGCGTACTCAGCACAAGCACCCCGATCCGTGGCGAGACGTGCGGCAACGCCTCGACCCGACGGGCCCGCACACCCGTGCCGCCCGTCTCCGCAGAGGCTCACGCGACGGACGGCCGCCCGGCTTCGACGAAGAGCGGTACAGGACACAGGACACCGTCGAACGAGCCGTCAACCGGCTCACGGACACCCGAGCCGTTGCCACGCGTCACGGCAGGCGCGGCTACGTCCGCCTCGGCACCGCAACCGCCGCAGCTCTCGTCACCCGGCTCCGCATGTGACCGCCCGGACAGGTCCTGACCGGTCCGGGCCCGCGGGCTGTTCGGGGCGTGGCTGCTACAGCTCGAACTCCAGGTGCTCGATGTCGGTGAAGCGGACCTCCTCCAGGGAGCCGGCCCGGCGGCCGTTGTCCTGGAAGTAGATCTCCTTGAGCCCTTCGGCGGCGATCTGCTGGAGTTGCTGGTCGCCGGCACCGGCCTGCTGGGCGTCGAAGAGGCGGGCGGCGTACTGCGGCGGCAGGGCGACGGTCAGGTGCCGGACACGGGCGTCGTCGGTCGTGCCGACGGGTGCGGTGTAGCCGATCCGGGCCTGGGTGTCGATGACGATGCCGCCGGTGGTGGCCGCCCTCTGCCGGGCCCTGGCCCGGATCTGCGGCTGCCACCGCTTCTTCACCTCGCGCTCCAGGCGCGCGGCGAGGTCGGGGCGCGGCTTCTTGATCTGGTCCTTGACATACCGCTCGACGGTGCGCTGGGAGATGCGCAGCGTCTGGGCGACCGCCTTCGTGGTCTTGAGCTGTTTGACCAGGTAGCGCATCTGCGCGGGCGCGGTCTTGGGCGCCGGGCGGGTGAACGCCCTTTGCACCGCGGCTTCCAGGCCGTCCCCGAACACGCTCATCGTCGCCTTCTCCTACTCTCCGTTGTCGACGTCGGTGACGGTGCCGTCCTTGATGTAGCGGGCGAGGTTGAGTTCCGGGGCGTTGAACCGCTCGCGGATCTCTTCGCCCCACAGGACGGTCTGGGTGCCCTCGTGCTTGACCAGGCCTGGGTTGACGCCGAGCTTGAAGCCTCCGGGCAGCGGCTTGCCGTCCCGGTAGGGCAGGACTTCCAGCGGCGTTGTGCCGTTGGTCGCGTAGACGACGCAGTCGGAGAGGATCGCGATGGGGTACTGGCCGGTGAACGCGGCGTGCTTGACGATCTTGCGATGGAGGTTGATCCGTGTGCGGGAGATGACCGCCGCGCGGATGTCCGGCCGCCATGTCGGGCGGGACAGCGCCCGCCACGGCCGGCCCGGCCGCCAGCCCTCCCCGCGTGGGCGCTCGCGCAGCTTGCCGATGCCGCCCTTGACCGTGGCCTTGATCGCCGAGACGACGATCGCCAGCTCGGGGTCCCGGTCCTTGTAGCCGCCCATCGCCGCCAGGAAGTCGGCCGGCGCCATGTCCACGTGCACGCCGAGGTCGGCCATCGTGGCGAGGTAGGCGTCGCGGAGCCGGTTGTACCAGCCGTCCAGATAGCGGCCGTTGTCGTAGCGGACGTAGGCCTCCATCGGGCGCACCTCGTAGCCCAGCTCCGCCGCGTACGCGACCGTCGGCGTCGCGTACCAGGCCGGGCCCTCGGGGCGCTCGCCCGTGGGCGTGAACGGGCTCGGCAGCAGGGAGCCGTCCAGCTCCCTCCACTCCTTGCCGACCTTCATCCGGGACAGGTCGACGTGCGAGAGGTCGACCAGCCAGCTCCCCGGGAGTTTCGGGTCGAATACCGGGTCCTTGACGTGGGTGGGTGCGCCGAGGCCGACGATGAGGCCGTTGGCGCCGGCGGCGAAGGCCATGTTGACGTCGATGCCGACCAGGTGCCGCAGGGTGCACTCGGCGTCCGTCATCGGCCGCGCCCAGTCGTACGCCTCCTCGAACAGCTTTTCCGCGGGGCCGCGGACGTGGAAGCGGGGCAGGTCCGCCAGGAGCGGGTGTCCGTCGGGTGCCTCGCACGGGGCGCAGTCCACCGGGTCCTTGCCCAGCGAGCCGGGGTTGTGCTCGGAGTGCCGCTTCCCCGTCTCATCGGGCTCGGAGGCGCGGGTCGGCGGGTGGAGCGCAGTCAGCAGTTCCAGGCCGGTGACGGCGGTGGAGCCGCGCGGCGTCATCACCCGGGACGCGTACACGCCCAGGATGCGGGCGAGGTCCGCCGGTGGAAGCTGGGCGGCATTGCCCCAGTGGCGGGAGTCGAGCGCGTGCCAGGACGGGATGCACACCTGCACGCACGAGCGCTCCGAGCCCTGTGCCGGGCGGTAGATCCGCGCCCACGGCCCGAACCCGCGCTTCGTGAGCTGCCAGCCCGCCCGGGTCAGTTGCCTGATGAGCTTGTGACTCTCCGGGATACGCCCGGCGAGCCGCTCCTCGTCCGTCAGGGCGACCGGCAGGCCGTAGCGCCTCAGCGCGGCCTCGGTGAGTACGAGCAGCGGGTCGGCGTCCTTGCCCGGCCCGGACAGCCTCGGCTGCCCGAGCTTCGCCTCGCTGAGCGTCCACTCCACCAGGGCCGGGATGCTCTTGGCGGGAACGTCCAGGACCAGGCCGCCGGTGCAGTACGCCAGCACCTGCCCGTCCGCGTCGACGTCGACGACCGCGAGCGGTCCGTTCACGAAGCGCGGGTCGGTGCCGACCGCCGGGGTGCCGGCCGGGGCCGCCTTCCGCGCGGCCGGGCGTCGCGACGTCGGCGCCGGCCGGGCGGTGCGCGCCGGGTGCGACGCGGCCGCCGGGGCGGGAACGGTGGCGGGGCGGGACTCGGTGTTCTCGGCAGTGGTCGTGGCCGCAGCGCCGGAGGCCTGCGCCGTGAACGATGTCCGCGATTCCGGAGCCGGGGCTGCCGGGCCGGTGAACGTGCCCGGCGCCGCCGTGTCCTCGTCCGGGGCGGCGGTGTCGGAGGGGGCGGGGAAGCGCGCGGCGAGGCCCTCCAGGAGTCGGGCATACGCGGCACGCTTCGGCGGCCGCGGCTCGCTTCGGCCGGCTTCCCAGTTCCCGACTGACTCGCGCCGGGCCTGCAGGGCCTTCGCGATCTGGTCCTGGCTCAGTCCGGCAGCCTCCCGGAGCCGCTTCCGCTCGGCGGGCGCCGGCAGGGGGTCCTGGGCGACGCACTCAAGCAGCGCGTCGACCGCGCTGAAGAGGGCCTGTTCATCGTTGGGCACACGATCACCTCACCGCCATCCTATCTCAACCGCTCGTCGATTCCTCGTGGTTTCAACACAGATTGCTCATTCCTGTCAGGTTGGCCCTGGTCTGGCAGTCGGCGCGTCGGGCCTCCGGGACGAGCCCCTGTTTCGTCCACTCCTCTGCTTCGTCCCTTCCTCGTACGGCGGCGGTCCGGCGGCGTCGCGCCGTGCACGGTGGTGGTCGGTGGCGTGACCGGAGGCGGAGCGGCAGGCGCGGCCGACGCCCGCGTCGCAAGCGGGACGCTCCACGTGCCCGTACCCGGCGCGGACCCGGTCGGACAATTCCCTGAGCGGAACCGACCGTCGCTCTCGGGCCAGTCGCTCGGACGGGCCGGACCGTTCCCCTGCCCTAGGCCGTCGGCGTCAGGCGTCCACCGTGTCCCGGACCTGCCGGAGCCAGGAGGCGCAGTCGGGTGAGCTCAGCAGGTCGGAGTGGCCGCCCGGGAAGGTGCGCCGGGTGAAAGGCCCGGTCGTGGTGTGCTGCCACGTGGCGATCGTGTCGTCCGTGGTCAGCGGGTCCTCGGTGCCGCGTGCCGCGAGGACGGGGCAGTGCAGGGCGGGCACGGCGGCGGGGGTGAACTGGCGCAGCAGGCGCAGGTCCTGGGCCGTGGTCTCGGCGACGACGGCACGCCATTCGTCCGACGGGGCGCCGGCCAGGACGCCGGGGTCGGCCCGGTCGAGGTAGGCCGCCGCCTCCGCCGGGTCGGCGGCGGCCCGCTCCGGCACCCGCAGCCGGCCGGGTCCGGCGGCGCCCACCGCGACCAGCGCGGCGACCTCGACGCCGGCCTCGCCCAGCCGGGCCGCGGTGGCGTGGGCGACGTACGCGCCGTAGCTGTGCCCGAACAGCAGCGGGCGGCCGGTGATGCGGCGGGTGATCTGTTCGGTGCAAGCCCGCACCACCGCGTCGAAGGAGGCGGCCGGGGTGCCGAAGTCGCGGCCGGGCCGGCCCGGATAGCGCACCGGCCAGGAGGAGCGGCCCAGCGCCTGGGTGAGCGGGCGGAACTCGGTTCCGAAGGAACCGGCACCGGGGAAGAAGACGGTGGTGGTCTCGGCGTCGTTCATGCCGGTCTCCTCGGGTCCGTGTTCGTCGCCTGTCTGTGCCGCCGCGTTCACCGGTCCGCGTTCTCGTACTCGGGTTCCCTCGTCGGCGGGCGCCGGGTGAGGACGGCGGTCGCCAGCCAGACGGCGGCGAGCAGCGCCCAGCACGCCCACATGGGCGGACCGGCGAGCACGGTCACGGCGATCACCGTGAGGGCGCACAGCGCGGTGACCGTCCTGGGCGTGGAGCCGGGCCCGGCCAGCTTCGCGTAGGAGGCCGCGCCCAGGCCGTAGAGCACGAAGTAGATGCCGCCGGACAGCACGAAGAGCAGCTCGAACGACATGACGTCCGTCGAGCCCAGCAGCGCGATCACGGTCAGGACGGCGCCGACCACAAGGACGGACGTCACCGGGTTGCCGTCCCGGTCGCGGACCCGGGCCAGCGGGCCGGGCAGGTAGCCGCTGCGTGCCATGCCGAACACCAGCCGGGACAGGGCCAGCACGGAGGCGCACACGTTCGCGGCGATGGCGGCGACGACCAGTGCGAGCGTCACCGGCATGCCCAGGTCCCCGAGCGAGCGTTCCGCCAGCCGCAGCAACGGGGCGTCGTCCAGGGACTCGTCGCCGGGGGCCACCGCGCTGAACAAGCCCAGCAGTACCAGGCCGTACAGGGCCACCACGATGACGTAGGAGGCGGCGAAGATGCGCGGGATGGCGTCCGGGCGTTTGTGCTCCTCGAAGGTGAAGGCCACGGTCTCCCAGCCGGTGAAGGCGACGTAGACGGCGGTGAGGACGCTGCCCAGCTCCCCCAGCGGCGGAACCGCGGTGCTCGGCGCCCGTACGCCGTGCGCGCCGAGCGCGACGAGTGCGGTGCAGGTGACCAGGACGAACAGGCCGAGCACCAGGGCGACCTGGACCTTCCCGGAGACGTTCGCGCCCAGGCAGCCGATCAGGGTGGCGGCGGCCAGGACGGCGACCGGGAAGAGCCAGGCCAGACTCGGCACGCCGGAGAACTGGGCGACGTAGCGCCCGCCGGTGATGGCGGTCGCCGGGATGCCGGCGACCAGCGCGAGGGTGGCCAGCAGTCCGGAGGAGCGCCCGGCGGGCCGGCCGAAGGCGACCTCGGAGTAGTGGGCGACGCCGGACGCCGACGGGTGGCGGCGGCCCAGCCAGGCGTAGCAGTACAGCAGCGGGATGACCGACACGGCGGCGACGGCCCAGGGCAGCCATGCGGAGTAGCCCAGGTCCTGGTAGCTCGTGCCGGGCAGGATCATCATGCCGCTGCCGAGGATGGTGGACAGCGCGAGGAAGGTGCCGACGGTGCCGCCCAGCGACTTCTGCAGACCGCTCACGCCGCGTCCTCCTCGGTGAGGGTCGCGGCGAGTACGCCGGCGAGGGCACGGCCGAGGGCGGCGGTCCGGGTCGCGTCCAGGCTGTGTCCGCCGGGGACGACCGTCAGGTGGAACTCTCCCGACACCCGGTCGGCCCAGGCCGCGCAGCGTTCGAGTGGGATGAACCGGTCGTCCCGTCCGCACAGGACGTGGAGACCGGTGAGGCGGCCGGTGGGATCGAGCCCTTCGGCGAGGCGGTCGGCCACGGCGGCGTCGCCGCGCAGGCCGTGCGCGATCTCCGCCAGCAGGTCCTTGTCGTCGAGTAACTCCGGGGGGAAGCCGTCGTGGGCGAGTACCTGGGCGATCTCGGGGTCGGAGAGCTGTGTCATCGTCGGTATGCGTCCTGAGGAGTCGGGGCAGGGTGTGTTGATGACAAGTACCCCGGTCGGCCGGGCGCCGTCAGCGCCGAGGGCCGGGTGCAGGCGGACGGCGGACAGGCCGCCCATGGAATGCCCGGCCAGGACGATCCGGCGGGCGCCGCCGCGGTCCGCGGCACGCCGGATCTCCTCGACGGTCCGTTCCTGCCATCGGCCCGAGTCGAGGTCGGCCACGGAGTCGGCGTTCGGCAGGGTGAGCGCGGTCAGGCCGTGGCGGGCGGCGGCGTCCTTCACCAGGGTGAGGGTGACGCCGCCGCCCCCGGCGGCCGGGAAGCAGACGCACAGGTCCTGACCGGCGGTGGTCTCGCTCACGTGCCGAATTCCTTGGCGTCGACCACCTCGACCTGGAGTTCGGTCAGCCCGAGCATGAAGTTCGAGCGCAGCCGGCGGGGCGGTGCGAGGACCGCGAACGCCTTGTCCCAGGCGGCGAGTTCCTCGATGAAGGTCTGAATCTCCAGGGTGGCCGCGGGCGCACCGACGCAGCGGTGCACACCGGCTCCGAAGGCGAGCTGCTTGTTGTCGCTGCGGTCGATCAGGAATTCGTCAGGGCGTTCGAAGACATCGGGGTCCCGGTTGGCCGACATGTTCCACAGCGTGACGAAGCTGCCGGCGGGGATGACGTGCCCGCCGACCGGGAAGTCCTCCACCGCCAGCCGCTGCACGTAACTGTTGGTCGAGGTCCACCGCAGGAACTCCTGGGTGGCCACGTCGCAGCCGACGTCGCCGTCGGCCACCTTGCGCCACTGTTCGCGTTCCCCGTCGATGGTGTGAACGGTCAGGCTGGCGGTGTGCGGGGTCGTCTCGTTGCCGCCGACGGCGACGTTCAGGCCGTTGAGCACGGCGACGTCGCGGGGCATCGTTCCGTCGGCCACGCACTGTGCCAGGAAGCCGATCATGTCGTCGGCCTCTCCCGAGCCGAGCCGGTGCCCGATCAGCTCGTCGATGAACTCGAGCACCTCCAGCTGCGCGTCGACGAGCGCGTCCAGCGGGGAGGTGCCGGCGTACACCTCGTCGCGGTAGCCGATCATCGTGCGGGTGGCTTCCAGTAACTGGTGGGCGTCTGCGGGGCCGATGCCGAACAGCACCTCCAGCACGCCCTTGGGCAGCTCCGGCGCAATGACCCGGCTGAAGTCGAGCCGGTCGCCCACCGACAGCTCGCCGAGGGCGTCCCGGAGGTTGCGGCGCACCGTGCGACCGACCCTGCCGAGCATCTCCCGGCTGAACCCGCTCGTCTTGATCGGCTTGCGGATGGCGGTGTGCGCCGGCTGGTCGGTGACGATGAGCATGCGACCGGAGGCCGAGTCCTTCTGCGGCAGGTAGGAGCCGTCGACCATCGTTCCGTACGACGAGCTGAGCCGGCGGTGGTCGACGTAGGCCGCGTAGATGTCGGCGTACCGGGTCAGCGCGTAGAACTCGTAGCCGTCGTCACGTCGGTGCACCGACACCGGGTCGTGGGCGCGCAGGCCGGCCAGGTAGGCCCACGGGTCGTCGTCGGCGAAGAACTCCGGCGAGTACAGCGGACTGTCCTCAACGACCAGCATGGGGGCCTCCGATCAGGTCGGCTATCCGTGCCGGGGTGCGGCCCTCGAAGAAGACGTGCCCCGGGACCTTGACTCCGGTCCGTTCCTTCAGCAGGGCGCGGCACCGCAGGACGGCCAGGGAGTCGACGCCGGCGGCGAAGATGTCCGTGTCGTCGGCGAGGTCGCGGTTGAGCACCGTGCGCACGCAGTCGGTGATGGCAGCTGGCGAGATGTCCGTCATGTCTCCTCGGCCTTGTCTGTCGTTCGGTAGTGGTCCATCAGGGTGGGGACGTCGACCTTGCCGCCGGCCCTGACCGGGTAGCGGTCCACCAGGCTGACCCCGATCGCGGACGAGAAGCCCTGGACGACGTTCTCGATCCGTGACCGGGTGGCCGGGTCCCCGAGCGTGGCCGGGTCGGTCCGGACGAAGGCCACGGTGTGCCGTTCGTTCTGGACCACCCGGCAGTCCCGCACCCGGGGCAGGGCGCTGACCCGCTGCTCCAGGGCGGCGGTGTCGACCCGCAGCCCGTTCACCTTGACCTGGCCGTCCAGTCGCCCGGCGAACACGAGGTTGCCGTCGCCGTCGGCGCGCACCAGGTCTCCGGTGCGGTACGACGGCCGGTCCGCCTCGTCGCGGAACCGGTGCGCGAGGACGCCGCCGTCGAGGTAGCCCAGGCAGACGAACGGGCCGTTGACGACCAGTTCGCGGGCGTCGGGCGGGCCGTCGTCCGGCCGGCGCAGGAACTGCCGGCACCCCTCCAGCGGCCGGCCGATGGGAACGGCCGGTGCGGTGAGGTCCTCGGGCAGCCGGTAGTGGTGCGTGGCGAAGGTGGCCTCGGTCGGCCCGTACAGGTTGACGAAGGTGGGGCGCAGGCCCGCCCGCCGCGCCTGCCGGTACGTCGACACCCGGAATTGCTCGCCGCCGCTGAACAGCCAGGGGATGTCCGCGACGGCCTCGGGCAGTACCTCGACGACCGTGGCGAGGACCGCGGCCGGCAGCAGCAGGCGGCCGATGCCGTACGTCTGGGCGAGGCCGGGCCAGGCGAAGACGTCGTCGTTGACGTGGGGCAGGCAGACCACTCTCCCGCCGGCCGCCACCGTGCGCCACGTGTCGAACCACCAGCCGTCGTAGGTGGGGGTGGCGAAGCTGCCCGCCGTGAGCCGGCCGGGCACGGGCACGTCCAGGTCCCGGCAGGCGAAGAGTGCCAGCAGGTTGCCGCGGCTGACAGCGACGGCCTTGCGGCTGCCGGTGCTGCCGGACGTGTAGTTGACCGCGACGACCTCGTCGGGGAGCGGCCGCGGGCGCGGCCGGCGGGCCGGCCGCGCGGCGGGCTCGACCGACAGGTGCGGACCGGCCGACACGGTGAGGGTGAGGTCGGGGCGTATGCGGTCGAACTCCCCCTCGGTGAGCGTGTGGTCGTCGGCGACGGCCACGGAGCCGGCCCGCCAGGCGCCCAGCTGTCCCGCGAAGCAGCCGAGTTTGTGCCGGGACCGGATGACGACCACGCGGGCCGGGCCGTGCGCGCGGACGCTCGCCTCGACCGCCGCGGCGAGCCGTCCGACCTGCGCCCAGCTGTACTCGGTGCCGTCCTCGACCCACACGGTGTCCGGTGCGGACCACTGCCGGCCGTGCAGCAGCTCGTGCCAGGTGTCCGTCATGACCGCAGTCCCAACTCGTCGATGATCGCGCTGATGCTGATGAGGCTCAGCCGGACATCCCACTTGTCGGGCGTGGCGTCCGCGCCGAGGGCGTCCAGCGCGTCGGGGCGGAAGACGCCACTGGCCGCGACGAGGTCCCGCCAGCGCGACAGGGCCCGCTCGTCGGCCGTGTCGGTGAGCCCGTACGCCGTGAAGCCCTGTTTGGCCCGGTGCAGGATCCGTTCGGGGACGATGCCGGCGTAGGCCTCCTTCAGGCAGGTCTTGCCCTCGAAGTCGGCCATCTTCCGCTCGTCGGGGACGCCGAGCGCCAGGGCGACGACCGGGTTCCCGAGGAACGGGTAGCGGCCCTCCACGGAGTTCGCCATGAGCATCATGTCGCCGTGGTCGCCGAGCAGGTGCCCGCTCAGCTGCACGTACACGTCGGCGATCGACCGCAGCTGCATCCGGGTCAGGCCGGCGGTCTCCCGCTCGTCGAAGGGGATCAGCCGGTCCCGCCAGTACTCCTTGCCCGGCAGCGCTTCGAGCGTCTGCGGGGTGAGGCACAGTTCCCGCCGGCGGGCCGTCCTGGCGCGGTCGGTCTCCCAGGCGAAGTCGGCCCTGCCCCACGCCTGCTCGTTCTCGGCGTGGCGGTCGGGCGGTGTACGGCGGGCGCCGTCGAACGCGTAGGAGTCGTAGCCGAAGAACAGCTCGTCGGCGCCTTCGCCGGAGATCACGCCCTTGAGGCCGGTGAGCCGGACCTGGCGGGCGAGCATCAGGGCCGCGACGTTGTATGTCTCGCGCTGCGGGTAGCAGCAGTGGCGCACCATGTCCTCGAACTCGGCGGCGACGTGGGCCGGGCTGCAGCGGATCTGGTGGTGCTCACTGCCCACGGTGTCGGCGATCTCTCGCTGGAACCGTCCTTCGTCGAGGGTGACGTCGTCGAAGAGCACGGAGAACGTCCGGGCGGGTTTCTCCCGGGCCCGGGCCGCTTCCAGCACGAGCGTGCTGGAGTCGAAGCCGCCGCTGAGGTAGGCGCCGATCTCGACGTCCGCGCGCAGCCGGGCCGTCACCGACCGTCCCACGGCCTCGCGGATCTCCTCCCCGGTGACGGGCCGCTCCCTCTCCTGGAAGTCCCCGTACCGCCAGTACCGGACGGTCTCGGGAGGGCCGTCGCCGAAGCGGACCACGCAGCCGGGCGGCACGGCACGCACGTCCTCGACCAGGGTCCTCGGCGCGACGATGTTGCCGAGCGCCAGGTACTGGTCGACGGCGCCGAGGTCGAGCCGCCAGGTGTGCGGCACGCTGCGCACGAGCGGTTTCAGCTCGGAGCAGAAGTGCACGTGGGTGCCGAGCACGGCGTAGAACAGGGGGCAGACGCCGAAGCGGTCCCGGCCCAGGTAGAGGCTGTCGTCGGCCCGGTCGTGGATGACGGTGGCGAACTGCCCGTCGACGCGCGCCAGGCCCGCGGGCCCGTGGCGGGCGAACAGCTCGGGCAGTACGGCGACGTCGACCCGGTTGTCGGGCGGGCCGCCGCCCAGCAGGGCGCGCAGCTCGGCGGCGTTGTAGATCTCGCCGTTGGTCAGGGCCGTGTACCGGCCGCTCGGGTCCTCGGCCGGCTGCCAGCCGTCCTTCAGCGCGGTCATCCCGAGTCGGCCGAGCTTCGCGGTGAGGGTGGGCGTGTTCAGGGAGTAGGTTTCGTCCGGTCCGCGGTGGACCAGCCGGGCGTGCATCGCGGCGGCGACGGCCCGGTCCAAGGTTTTGTCCGGGGCATAGGTCCCGCACAGGCCGCACATCGTGTCACACGCTCCGTTCCCGCAGCCGGTCGGCGAGGACCCGCAGGTTCTCCGCGCGCAGCACGTCGCGGACGCCGGCGTCGGTCCAGCCGAGCTTCTTCAAGTCGGTGACCAGGGCGACCGCCGAGGCGGAGTCGCCGCCCAGCTCGAAGAAGTTGTCGTCGAGCCGTGCGTCCCGGACTCCGGTGAGCGTCCGCACCAGGTGCAGCACCTGCTCGTCCGGGCTGTCGGGGGCGTTCGCGGGGGTGCGGGCACGGCGCCGCGTGCGCAGGGCGTCCCGGTCGATCTTCCCGTTCGGGGTGCTGGGGAAGACGTCGACGCGTTCCAGCACCGACGGGATCTTGTACGGGTCGAGGAGGCCGTCCAGGTGGCGCCGCAGGGCGCGCGGGTCGGCCGTGCCCTGGTAGTAGCAGACCAGGGTGTCCGGGTTGGCGGGGTCGCCGTCGGCGTGGGGCTCGGCCACGACGACCGCTTCCCGCACGTCGGGGTGACGGCACACCGCGGTCTCGATCTCACCGGGGTCGAGCCGGTAGCCGCGGACCTTCACCTGGCGGTCCAGCCGTTCCACGTAGTAGAGCCGTCCTTCGCGCACTTCCACGACGTCGCCGGTGGCGTAGCCGCTGGTCCCGTCGGGGCCCTGGAACGGGTCGACCCCGTGCTCGGTGAGGTATCCGGCCGCGACGGAGGCTCCGGTGACGACGAGTTCGCCGCGTCGGACCCCGGCTCCGACGGCGCCGGTCTCGACATCGCGCAGCACGTACGCGCAGTCGCCCACCGGTTCGCCCAGCGGCACCGCGTCCCGGCACTCGTCCGGGTCGAGGACGTCGCTGAGCAGATTGCACACCGTGGTCTCGGTGAGGCCGTAGGCGTTGTGGAAGCTCGCCGCCTTCGACCAGGTGCGGACCACGGCCGGGCGGCACGGGCCGCCTCCGTTGACGACGTGTTCCAGGCGCATACCGTCGGTGGGTTCGGTGACCGTCAGGGCGAACGGTGTCGTCTTGAGGTGGGTGATCCCGAACCGTTCGAGGGTGTCCTGGAGGACGGGGCCCGGCGCGAGACGCTCCTCGTCCACGACGACGAGGCAGGCGCCGGCGGTGAGCGTCCACAGGATCTCGGTGAGGCACCCGTCGAAGGTGAGCCGGGCGAACTGCAGGGTCCGGCTGCCGGGTCCGACGGACAGGCGGGTGACATGGTCGCGGACGACGGGGGCGAGCGGGGCGGCCCGGACGAGAACGCACTTGGGGGTGCCGGTGGACCCCGAGGTGTGGATCGCGTAGCCGATCTCGCCGTCGGCGAAGGGAAGCCGGCGGGGTGCGGGCGGGCCGTCGGTGGTGCGCCAGCGGGCCGGAAGCTCGGTGAACTCCACGTGGCCGTCGTCGCCCGCGCCGCGGGCCAGCAGCTTGACGCCCAGCAGGCCGGTCTTGGCGGCGTTGGACGCGTCGCTGTCCCGCTCGTCGGCGAAGACGAACGGCCGCTGTGCCTTCAGGGCGCCGATCATGGCGACGATCGCCGCCGCGCTGCGGGTGCCGAGCAGGGCGACGCACTCGTCGGGACGGGTCAGTTGCCGCAACCGGTGCGCGAACTCGTCGGTGCGGGCGCCGAATTCCCGGTAGGTCATGGCGGACCGCGCGGTGCGCAGCGCTTCGTTGTCCGGGACTTCCCGGACGGCGCGGGCTATGCCGTCGAGCACGGACTCCTCTCCTGCTCGCATGTCAGCCTCCTTCGCTGTGGAATGCGGAGGGCCGTTCCTCGTGGCGGCCCGCCCCTCGCTGGCGGACGGGATGGGTCAGCGTGCCGACGTCCTGCACGACGGCCTGCACCGTGTCACCGGCGTGGATGACCGCCGCTCCGGGAGTGCCGGTGCAGATGACGGTGCCGGCTTCGAGGGTGCGTCCGGCACTGAAGTACTCCACGAGGCGGTCGAGGCCGAATTTCATGTCGGCCGGGGTGGCGGCGGCGATCGTCTCCCCGTTGCGGACGGTGGCGATGCGCAGGGCGGTGAGGTCGTCGTCGCCGAACTCGTCCAGGGTGACCAGGACCGGGCCGACGCTGCAGAAGGTGTCGAACCCCTTGGCCCACGGGATGTGGCGGGGGTTCTCCCGGATGACGTCCTCGGCCGTCATGTCGACGACGGCGGTGACGCCCCCCACGACGGAGCGCCAGTCGGCGCGCTCGACGTTCTTGCAGGTGGTCCCGATGACCAGGCCCAGTTCCGCTTCCGCGGTGACCCGCCGGGACTGTGGGGGCAGCTCGATGTGGTCGCCGTTGCCGATCAGGCAGTTGGCCGGGCGCAGGTAGGAGCCGGGGCCGGAGCGGGGCTGCTCGGACTCCAGATCCTGCGAGTGGCGCCGGTAGTTGAGCCCGGCGCCCCAGATGTCGGCTCCCGGGTCGACGACCGTGGGGGCGAGGCCCTGGTCGGGCCGGACGGGGGTGAGGGCAGCCGCGTGCCGTTCCAGGGCATCGGTCAGCTTTCTCGACTGCGCCTCGCCGAGGAGGTCGCTGATCCGGGTCACGTCGGCGTACCCCGGCACGTCCGACAGGTCGAACCACTGGTCGCGGTGGTGCACGGCGATGCCGTGTCCGGTGGTGGACGTGCCGGTCCTGGTGATTCTCATGGTGGTCTCCGTAGGCGGGCGGACCTGATGCTCTCTGCGGGCGGGCGGGTCGGAGTGCGGTCCGCCGATCGGTTGGGGCCTTTTCCTGGCCGGGCCGGGCTGGCTCAGGGCGCCCGGGCGTGGGCGTGGGGGCATGCCTCCGCCCAGGGCGGGCCGAGCGCGGGGAGCCGGCGCCGGTGACGGCACCGCGGATGGTGTTCCTGGGTCCCCGCGACTTCGGCGGGGTCCGGACGGCGGGTCCAGGCGCTGATCGGGTTCAGACTGTGCCCGGGGGCAGACCGTGCTCGGGTTTCAGGCCCCGATCCTGCTGGCGGCGGCGCGGAAGTCGTCCTTGCGGGGGCTGTGGTCGGCGATCTTCACGGCGGTCTCCATGAGCCGCGCCGGGTCGGTGTGGTACTCCTCGGCCAGCTTCTCCACCAGCGGGAAGTAGCCCGAGTGGATGCCGATCACCGCGCCGAGGACCTGCATGGTGCGGTCCTCGGGGATGGGCCGCATGTTCTCCCGGCAGTACTCGGCGAGCTTGGCCAGTTCCTGGTAGTCGAAGAGGTCGGTTTCGAGGATCTTGATGACACCGGCCAGCGACTCGATGGCGGCGTTGCCGGATCCGCGGCCGATGCCGTCGAGGGTGGCGTCGACGATGGTGGCGCCCGCCTGCAGGGCGGTGATGCTGTTGATGTTGGCCATGCCGAGGTTGTCGTGCCCGTGGAAGCCGACGACCGGGAAGTGCTCGCGCACCGCGCTCACGTAGGTCTGCACGTCGGCGGGGAGCATCGCGCCGTAGGAGTCGACCACGTAGACGCCCGCGATGCCGGGGGCCACCCCGTCGAGGAGGCGGACCAGCTCGTGTACCGGCGTCGCGCTGGACTTCATGAGGTTCAGGTAGACCTGACCGCACAGCTCGGTGGCGCGCCGCAGGTAGTCGAGGTTCTCGGGGACCCGGTCGGGCTCCATGCCGACCCGGACGAAGGACATCCCGAGGCCGCTCATCTCCGCGATGGTGTCGAGGCGGGTGAACTCCGGTTGAGCGAACATGCCCCACGGCTTGCGGGTGAGGGCGGAACGGGCGATCTCGGCCCAGCGGTGGTGGCCGATGTTGCACGGTTTGATGCCGTTGCGTTCGGCCTCCAGGCCGATTCCGTGGCCCACCTCCACCTTGGCGACCGGGATGTTGTCCAGCCGGGTGAGCAGCTGCGTCACGAACTCCTCGTCGAGCTGGAAGTCGACGGCGTACGAGCCGTCGCGCAGCGTGCAGTCGAGCAGTTCGATGGCCGGCACTTCCTCGGTCCGGCCGTCCCCTAAGGACATGACGTTACTCCTTGTTTTTGGCAGCACGGATGACGCCCCGCGAAGAGGGGGAAGAAAACAGGGAATTGAGCGATGACGGAGACTTGTGGGGAAGCGATATGCCCTTGTGCTGTGCCGTACGGGTTACGCGTTTCCCAACTCCAGGTGCCGTAGACACACATACGGTCTTTGACTGAATAACACGCCCTGGTTGCTGCGGAATCTCCCATGTCGATCACACGGCCTGCGGGCGGCGAGCCGCGGGATGCCGGCCGTCCTTACTGGTGGGGGCCGAGTCGTGGGGTCGTCGCGCCAGGGCATCGGCAGGGCCAACGGGGCGGACGGGACCAGAGTTGTGACGGAGGGGACGCAGAGTTCCGGTCGAGATGGTCCGATGACCGCCCGGCCCCTTGACGGCCGTGCCGGGAAAACACCCGCTTCCTGGACGTCGCACGGGGCGGGGCGCACGCTTCCTCACGACGCGGCGGCGGCCTTTTTCTCCGCCGCGCCGAACACATCTCAGCGCCCGCAGGAAAACTGATGCCTCCGGGTCTTCCCGCTTCCCGAAAGGCGGGGGGTCACCCCGTACGGCACGGCGTCACGTCTGTTCCGGGCGGACCGTTTCGGAGGGCCGGGCCGGTCCCCGGTGACGCGCGGGGGGGCGGCCTCGACAGTCAGGGAGGGCCCCGTCGGGCGAGACACCAGGGCGCGTACGGGTCGGCTGTTGTCGTCCGGCGGGCAAACAGGCGGACCGGCCCTGGTGATCGCAGCTCAGCAGACGGTGGACGGTGAAGGTGAGGCGAGCGCTGGTCCGGGCCACGGACGCTCTTCCTCCCCGCCATGTGACCCTGCGGTCGGCCGGGAAGGGCGCGAGCGCGCCGCGGTGGTTGCGGGTGCTGCCAGGAGGCCGGAGAGGGGCCACCCATTCCGGCTGCGGACCCTCCCGTCGCCTGGGTGATGCCGGGTTCAGCAGGGGGAACGTGTACTGGCCGATGCCCCGGTCGGTGATCTGCGTCAGGCACAGCGCGGGCAGGGTGGCGGCGGGGCCGCGACCGGTCCCCTGTTCCGGTCGCGGCCCCGCGGGTGTGGGTGCTGCGAGTGGTCAGCCGCAGCAGCCGCCCGTCGGCGCCTCGGCGGCCGGCGATGCCGCGGCCGGTGCGCCGAGCTGGACGAGCTGGGGTGCCGGTGCGCAGCAGCCACCCCCGGTCTGTTCCGCTTCGGGGGCGTCGAAGAGGCCGGCGCCGCCGCACACGCCCGTTTCGGGGAGAGTGAGTTCGACGCGGTCGGCGGAGTCGAGGTCGCCGGCGATGGCGGCTACGACGGAGCGGACCTGCTCGTAGCCGGTCATCGCCAGGAACGTCGGGGCGCGGCCGTAGGACTTCATGCCGACCAGGTAGATGCCGGGTTCGGGGTGGGAGAGCTCGCGGTGACCGTGCGGGTAGACGGTGCCGCAGGAGTGCTGGTTGGGGTCGATCAGCGGGGCGAGCTCGACCGGGGCCTCAAGGCGCTCGTCCAGGCCGAGGCGGATCTCGGAGAGGAAGGACAGGTCGGGGCGGAAGCCGGTCAGCACGACGACCTCGTCCACCGGCTCGAGGCGGCGGCCGTCCTCGCCCACCAGGACCAGGCGCCCGTCGCCGTCCCGCTCGATCGCCTCGGTCCGGAAGCCGGTGACCGCGTCCGCGTAGCCGTCGTCGACGGCGGCCTTCGCGGCGAGGCCGAGGGCGCCGCGGGCGGGGAGCTGGTCGGCACTGCCGCCGCCGAAGGTGCCGCCGGAGATGCCGCGCCGCAGGATCCACACCGCCTTCGTCCCGGACCCGTCGTCGGCCTTGGCCAGGTCGGCGAGGTAGGCGAGCGCGGTGAAGGCGGAGGCGCCGGAGCCGATGACGGCGGTGCGCTTGCCCGCGTACCGGGGCCGGACGGCCGGGTCCGTCAGGTCCGGGACACGGTAGGTGATCCGGTCGGCCGCCGCGCGCTCACCGAGGGCGGGCAGGCCGCTGCCGCCGGCCGGGCCAGGAGTCGTCCAGGTGCCGGAGGCGTCGATCACAGCACGGGCGAACAGGCGTTCCTCGCGGCCGTCGGCGTAGGCGACGTGCACGACGAACGGCTGTGTGTCACGGTCCGCGTCGACGATCCGGTCCCGTCCCGCGCGGGAGACTCCGGTGACGCGGGCGCCGGTGCGTACCTTGTCACCGAGGACGTCGGCCAGGGGCTGGAGGTACTGCTCGGCCCAGTCGCCGCCGGAGGGACAGGCCGCCGGGTCGGGCCGCGTCCAGCCGGTCGGGGCGAGGAGCTTTTCGGCGGCCGGGTCGACCACCTCACCCCAGGCGGAGAACAGCTTCACGTGCGACCACTCGCGCACCGCCGCGCCGGCGGCCGGTCCGGCTTCCAGGACCAGGAGGTCGATACCGCGGCCGGTGAGGTGGGCGGCGGCGGCCAGACCGGCGGGTCCGGCTCCGATCACGATGACGGGCAGCTCGGTGACGGGCGCGTTCACGGCGACTCCTTACGTGTTTCGACATCTGTCGATGGCTTCACAGCTCAGCATGGCACTTGCATCGACAGGCGTCAACATAGACACATATCTAATCAAGGGTGAATTCATGGTGCGCGTCGACGTCACCCTGATCGGCGGTGGCCAGTCCGGCCCCGCCGCCGCACACCCCTGCCGCGCCACGCTCCTCGGCCCGGTCGCGCTGGAGGCGTCCGACCGGGCGGCCGGGTCCTGGCCGCGGGGCTACGACGGCCTCACCCTCCTCTCCCCCGCCCGCCCGGCACCGCTCGCTGGCCCGTCGGGGTCCGCTGACCGCCACCGGATTGCCGGGCGCCACTCGCCACGACGTGTTCGATCACGGGTACGCCCGAGCCGGGCCTTCCACCCGTAGCGATCACTTCCGGAGGAACGCGGAGATCTCGCGGGCCGCCTCGCGCGCCTGACGGCCGACGCCGATGAGGGTGGCGGAGGCCGGTCCGGTCCAGTCGCCGTAGCCGAGCAGGTGCAGCCGTGGTTCACCGGCCGCGCGGGTGCCCTCGGTGGCGATACGGCCGCCCTCGCCCCGTAGCGCGAGCGGGGTGAGGTGGGAAAGAGCGGGACGGAAGCCAGTGCACCAGATGACCGCGTCCGCTTCGGTGCCGTCGCCGTCGGCCCATTCGACGCCTTGCGGCGTCAGCCGGGTGAACATCGGCCGGGACGTCAGCAGGGCGGCGTCCCGGGCCGCGCGGACCGCCGGCACGGCGACGATGTCGCCGAGCGCGGCGACGCCCGCGGTGCCGGTGCGGCCTTCGTCGAGGGCGCGGCGGCGGGCGGTGGCGACATCGAACAGGGCACGGCCGTCGATGTCGTCGGCCAGGAAGCGCGGCGGACGCCGCGTCACCCAGATCACCTCGGCGCCGCCGTGCAGGGCAAGGTCGGCGGCGATCTGCGCGCCGGAGTTGCCGCCGCCGACGACGAGGACGCGCTGCCCGGTGAAGTCGTCCGGGCGACGGTAGTTCACCGTGTGCAGCTGTCGGCCCCGGAAGACGGCGCGGCCGGGGACGGCGGGGAGGAAGGGGCGGGACCAGGTGCCGGTCGCGCTGACGACGGTCCGAGCCCGCCAGGAGCCTTCGTCGGCCTCGACCAGGAGCCGCTCGCCGTCGTGGCGTACGGCGTGTACCGACGTGCCGTGCCGGACGGGCAGGTCGTAGCGCTTCTCGTAGTCGGCGAGGTAGTCCACCACGTGGCGCGCGTCCGGGTAGGTCTCGCCCGGCCGGGTGGGCATCAGGCGCCCGGGCAGGGAGGAGTGCTCGGCAGGCGAGAACAGGTGGAGTGAGTCCCACATGTTCCGCCAGGCCCCGCCCGGCTCCG
This sequence comes from Streptomyces sp., assembly GCF_035645055.1. Lineage (GTDB taxonomy): Bacteria > Actinomycetota > Actinomycetes > Streptomycetales > Streptomycetaceae > Streptomyces. The sequence continues at coordinate 65,980 of NZ_DASQNH010000017.1, forward strand.
CACCGGCGTCCAGGACGGTGAAGTCCAGGCCCTGGCGGCGCAGATGGTAGCCGGCGGCGAGCCCTGCCTGGCCGCCGCCGACCACCAGCACGTCCAGGCTGCGGGTCATGACCCCACCGGGGCGGTGGTGAATCTCCGGCGCCAGGCCAGGGAGACGTACACCAGCGCGACCAGGACCGGTACCTCGATGAGCGGGCCGACGACACCGGAGAGGGCCTGGCCGGACGTGACACCGAAGGTGGCGATGGCGACCGCGATGGCCAGCTCGAAGTTGTTGCCCGCCGCCGTGAACGCGAGCGTCGCGGTGCGGTCGTAGGCCAGGCCGATCGCCTTGCCCAGGGCGAAGGTCCCGAACCACATCACCGCGAAGTACACCAGCAGCGGCAGGGCGATCCGCGCGACGTCCAGCGGCCGCGAGGTGATCGTCCTGCCCTGCAGGGCGAAGAGGACGACGATCGTGAACAGCAGGCCGTAGAGCGCCCACGGTCCGATCTTCGGCAGGAACCTGGCCTCGTAGCCGGCGCGGCCGAGCCGCTTCTCGCCGGTCCGGCGGGTGAGGAAGCCGGCGACGAGCGGGATGCCGAGGAAGACGACCACGTTCAGCGCGATCTTCCACGGGGAGATGTCCAGGTGCTCGCCGTCGCCCAGGCCGAGCCGGCCGGGGAGCAGGTCGAGGTAGAACCAGCCGAGCACGCCGAAGGCGAGGACCTGGAAGACGCTGTTCAGTGCGACGAGGACGGCGGCGGCCTCGCGGTCGCCGCACGCGAGGTCGTTCCAGATGACGACCATGGCGATGCAGCGGGCCAGGCCGATGATGATCAGGCCGGTGCGGTACTCGGGCAGGTCCGGCAGGAAGATCCACGCCAGGGCGAACATCACCGCAGGCCCCAGGGCCCAGTTGACGACCAGGGACGACACCATGAGTTTCTTGTCGCCGGTGACCGCGTCGAGCTTGTCATAGCGGACCTTGGCCAGCACCGGGTACATCATGATCAGCAGGCCCAGCGCGATCGGCAGGGAGATTCCGCCGATCTCCACCTTCGCCAGGGCGTCGTTCAGACCGGGGATGAGCCGGCCCAGCCCGAGGCCCAGGGCCATGGCGAGAAGGATCCACACCGCCAGGAAGCGGTCCAGTGTGGAGAGCTTGGCGACGACCGAGGCGTCCTCGGCGGCCGGGGTGGACGTGACGGACTCGGCGGAGGTCACGGGCAGGCCCTCTTGTTCTCGGCGGCGGCGCGGGCGGAGGCGGCGAGCTCGGCGAACTGGTCCGAGAGACCGGCCAGGACCTCCGGTCTGAGCTTGTAATAGGTGAAGCGGCCGCACGGCTCGGTCTCCACGAGCCCGGCCTCGCGCAGCACCTTCAGGTGGTTGGACAGATTGGTCTGCTTCGCTCCGGTCTCCTCCACCAGGTGCGTGGTGCACAGCGTCTCGCGCGCCAGCAGGGTCACGATCTGCAGCCTGAGCGGATCGCCCAGCGCCCGGATCACATCAGGTTCGACTGAAGTCAGCATGCGCTGATATTGTCACATCACCTTCCGCTGATACCAGCGGGTGCTGATATCACGGCGGTTGCGCCACCGCGAGGAGAGAACCCTCATGCCCGAGAACCCCGGCAAGAAGCCGTCCGTCCTGTTCGTCTGCGTCCACAACGCCGGCCGCTCCCAGATGGCCGCCGCCTGGCTCACCCATCTCGCCGGGGACCGCGTCGAGGTCCGCTCCGCCGGTTCCGCCCCGGGCACCGAGGTCAACCCGGCCGCCGTCGAAGCCATGGCCGAGGTCGGCATCGACATCTCCGCCGAGACCCCGAAGATCCTCACCGTCGACGCGGTGAAGGAATCCGACGTGTGCGTCACCATGGGCTGCGGTGACACCTGCCCCGTCTTCCCCGGCAAGCGCTACCTGGACTGGAAGCTGGAGGACCCCGCCGGTCAGGGCGTCGAGGCCGTCCGCCCGATCCGCGACGAGATCAAGGTGCTGGTCGAGGGACTGATCGCCGAGATCGCACCGGAGGAGCCGGCGGCCACGGCGTGAGCGAGAGAGACGAGGTCGTCATCATCGGCTCCGGCGATGGTGGCCTTGCGGGCCGCGCCGGAGCCGCCCGCGTGGCCGCCGCGGACCAGACCTGGCGGAACACCCTCGCCGGGCGCCCGCTCCACCACCCGTCAGACACGCCGTGACCGGGTCCCCCGCCCCGCGGGACGCCGCCGTGCCGGCGGCCGGCCGCTTTACGGCAGCTGCGCAGTCCCGGCGCGCCGGGATCCGCGGCATGCTTCGACCGGCGTAAAAGTCGGATAACCGCGCGGTGACGGGGTAGAACGGACGCTGGGTGCCTTCCCGTCACGGTCGGCCCCACCCACACACCAGCCGGGGATTCCCGGCGATAGATCGAAGGAAAGCAGTATGGCCAGCGGCACCGTGAAGTGGTTCAACGCCGAGAAGGGCTTCGGATTCATCGCCCAGGACGGCGGCGGACCGGACGTCTTCGCCCACTACTCCAACATCGCCGGCAACGGCTACCGGGAACTCGTAGAGGGCGAGTCGGTCACCTTCGACGTGACCCAAGGGCAGAAGGGACCGCAGGCCGAGAACATCGTCCGCGGCTGACGTCGTAGAGCGCACCGCCACGCGCCGGGGCCACCGAGCGGAATGCCACCGGCGCGGGGCGGAGCAGCCCGGTGACTCGCTGGGCTCATGATCCACAGGTCGCAGGTTCACATCCTGCGCACGCAGGAGAAGCAGGGGCTCGGCACCAGCCGGGCCCCTTGTGCGTGAATCCCCCGGCGCGACGGGACAGCACCTGGCGCAGGGCCGGCACGAGCTGCCCGCACCGCACGGCGCTCCAGCCGGTGGCGCCCCCCGCCGTACGGGACGTGCTTGTCGTGCCGGCCGCGACGATCTGCGGGCGGACGGGGTCCGCGAGGGCGGGGAGGCCTCGGCAGGCCTGACATCGGGCCTCTGCGCCGTCGGCGTCACCCTGTCGGCGCTCCTGCTGACCCCGTCCGGCGCTGAGCCGCAGGCCGGAAGTCGTCCCGGAGCCGAGCCTGGCCGGTACCGACACACAGGGCCGGGCCGGATCTGCTCTGAGGGCCTTTGCCCTGGAGCCCTAGCGTGGATCTCTGCGCATGCACCAGGTACGGGGGCCACCGCCGGGGAGCAGGACCTCGGCTGTGACCTTGAAGCCGAGCCGCTCGTAGAGCGCCACGTTCCTCTCGCTGGAAGTCTCCAGGAATGCCGGGCACCCGGCGCGTGCGGCCTCTTCGACGCCGGGGATCAGCACCGCGGTGCCAAGGCCCCGCCCCTGGACTTCGGGCATGACTCCCACTGTATTGAGGAACCACGCCGACTCCTGCGGTCGATACGGGGCGACGGCCTGCTCCGCGGACTCGTAGGCGGCCGCCCGGTCACCGGTGAGATGGCCGAGCAGTGGCCCGATCTCGGCGAAGGCGGGCGAGGGGTCCTGGTCGGGAGTGGTCCAGACAGCGACGGCGCGGCCCTCGTCGGCGACCCACACGCGGCCGTACACCATCCCGATGCGGGTCAGGCAGAGTTCCTGGAAGCGCCGGATCCGGTCCTCGTGGGCGTCCGCGGCGATCACGTGCCGAGTGAAGGGGTAGTCGGCAAAGGCCCGGGCGAGGGTGTCGACCGCGACGGGGATGTCGGCCTCGGTGAGGGGACGGACGACAGGGGCGTCCTGGTGCTGTGACATGCCGTTTGAACGATCTTGACGGCTAGCGAGTTCCGCGCGGTTGCCGGCGGCAGCCGGGCCTGCCGGCGAGCTGGTGGTGCGGACGTCCGAGTCGTCTACGACCTGGCCCGGTGCGGTTTCGACCGGCCGCCCCACGACCGGCGGCCTGCGGCCTCGGAGCAGGCATGCCGGATCATCCTGTCCCAGGCCCCGTCGCCCTCTGCGCCCGCCAAGCCTTGTCCCCTGAGCACGTGACGGAACCGGGTGCTGAAGAAGCAGGGTCAGGTCGTCGCGGCCACGTCCAGCGCGATCAGGCCGCAGAGCAGGCTCATGGCGGCTCCGAAGGCCGTGCCCGCGCGGAGCAGGGCGCCGGACAGGGAGGTGCCGTCCCAGCGCGCGAGCAACCCCGCGGTCACCGCGATCAGAAGTGAGAGAAGGGCCGCGGCTAGGACCGAGGCAAGTAGAGTGAGGGCGTACACGGGCGGGGAGACCAGCGCGAGGGACACGGGGCAAGCTCCGTTCCCCGTAGGAAAGTTGCCCGAGCACGAGCATGCCGGGGGCGACGTACACCGGCGTTCGCGCGAACAGATCTGTACGGGGTCACTCACTGCGATGACGGGCGGGGTGGGGCCCGGCGTCGAACCGGCACCGCTGCACGTGTCCACCGCCCCGTCGGCTCCGCGGGAGTACGCCGCACAGCACCCGGCGGGCACCGAGGCGGTGGCCGCCTGATGGTGACCGGCATCCGTGTCCTCAAGGACGAGGCATTGCCCGCCCGGACCGACGCCCTGCGTCGCGTGTACGTCGACGCCTTCTGCGCCCCGCCGTGGAACGAGGAGGAGGACAAGGCGGAGGATTCCGCGGACCTGCTACCGGCGAACGCGCGCCGACCGGGCTTCACCGCCGTTCCCAGCACGGCTACGGGCTTGGCCCTGCGGCCGGCCATGAACCAGAAGGGGTGGCGGGCAGGAGGGTGGCGGGGGCGGCCCGCGGGGGAGCCGTGAGCGGGGCGACCCGTGAGCCATATCGGCCGGTCGCCCCGGTACGCGGTCGGCCTCCCAGGCGGCGCGGACCTCAGATCCGGAAGCCGCGGGCAGAGGGGTGAGGCAGCTGCTGCCCCGACGGTGACCAACCACGGCGACCGAGGTCCGTGTTGCCGCCGGACAGCCTTCGACATCACCCGACCGGACCTCTTGCCCGCTACTGCCGACGGGGAGCCTAGCTGTGCGCCGATGGACGCACACCGGCCAGAAACTCTGTAGGGAGCATGATGAGCCAGACACCCCCGGGGCAACAGGGCACCCTCACGGTGGGCGTCGTCGTCGCCCGTTCGGGCCGACTGGCGGACCTGGGCGAGCCCCTGGACTTCGCCATGACCACGCTGGAACCCGAGCTGGCCAGACTGAGGCCTGCCGGACGGCGGATCAGGCTGGCGGGCCGGGACAGTCGTTCCTGCGCCGAAGGCGCCCGCCAGGCGGTGGACGAACTCGTCCGGGACGAGAACGCGGCCATCATCGTCACCTTGGCCGGGACGCAGGTCCTGCCGGCGGTGGCGGACGCCTGCGAGGCCGCCGCCGTACCGTGCCTGTCGAGCACCTTTCCCTGGCAGGTCTACTACTACGGGCGTGGCGCCGACGACGAACACCCCTTCGACTGGACGTACCACTTCTGCTGGGGACTGGACGACATCGCCGAGGTCTTCGCCGATCTGTGGGAGCGCGTGGACGGAGCGCGGCAGACGGTCGGCTGCCTGTGGAACGACGGGCCCCAGGGCACCTGGTCACGCCACCCCGAGCACGGATTCGCCCCGGCGGCCCGCGCCCGGGGACACCAGCTCGCGGAGCCGGCCCCCTACCGGGAACCGGCCACCCGGCTCGACACACACGTCAAGATGTTCCGCGACGCGGGAATCGACCTCGTCACCAGCGCCGCCACAGGCCAGGACCTCGCCCTCTTCCGCACCCAGGCCGCCGAGAGCGGCTGGCGGCCCCGCTTGATCACCTGCTCACGGTGGCTGGCCTACCCCCCGTCAGTCACCCGAGGCGGCGGACAACCGGCCCAGGCAGGCGTCGGCACACTGGCCTACTGGACACCGGCCCACGCCTACCGGTCATCGCTCACCGGAACGACCGCGGCCGAACTGGCCGAAACCTACGAGCAGACCACCGGACGCCAGTGGCTGCAGCCGCTCGGACTCGCCTACGCCCTGTTCGAAGTCGCCGCCCACGCGCTGAAGACCGCGGACGACCCCACCGACCGGGGCGCGGTCGCCGCCGCCCTGCGCAGGACGCGGCTGCGGACCATGGCCGGAGTGCTGGACTGGACCACGGGCCCGGTACCCAACGTCGCCACCGTCGCCCTCGCCGGCGGGCAATGGCAGCCAGGAACCCGTCATGACTACGAACTCACCATCGTCACCCCCGGGCATGTCGACGGACCGGCCGTCACCGCGGATCTCGTCACCGCGTGAGACACACCTCGGTGGCCCGCCCCACATCGTGGGACGCACCCGTATGTGACGGGCAGACGGCGGATGCCGGCCGCAGTCGTTGCGGGAAAGGCTCGCCCCGTCGAGGCCGCAGACGCCGCCTTGGCTGCTGGTGCCGGTTGAACCGGCACCAGCAGCCGAGGCGGCGAGGTCGCATCACGCGACGGCGGTACCCTCCAGCTCGACCAGCTGGCCGGGGATCGCCAGCCGTACCACCCCGAGCATCGTGGTGGTCGGTGTCACCCCGGCGGCGCCCAACCGCGAGGCCAGCACGCCGTAGTGCGGGAACAGCAGATCGACGTCGGTGGTGTAGACGTTGAGCCGGACGAGGTTCGCGAGGGACATGCCGGCCTCGCCGAGCACGGCCTCCAGGTTGTCGAGGCTCAGCGCCAACTGCGCGGCCATGTCGCCTTCGTGCTGGGGCTTGCCGTCGGCGCTCATCGCGGTCTGTCCGGAGCAGTACAGGGTGCGGGTGTGCCCGGCGACGATCTCCCCCTGGTTGAATCCCATCTCCAGCGACCATGTCACCGGGTTGACTGCCGTTCGCTCCACTGCCACATCAGCTCCATTCGATTCACTCGCGTACGTACGTCCAGCGGCGCGGGAGCCGCTCTCGTCGACGTCGGTGATCAGAGCCTGCCAACAAAGCATGACATCCTTGGTCATGTATTCGATACGGTTCTCGCATGCGCGCCGATCGGCTGGTCTCGCTGGTGCTGCTGCTGCGTCAGCGCGGTCGGCTGACCGCGGACACGCTGGCCCGGGAGCTGGAGGTATCCACCCGTACCGTGCTGCGCGACATCGACGCACTGTCCGCAGCGGGCGTACCGGTCTACGCCGAGCGCGGCCGACATGGCGGGTTCGCGTTGTTGCCCGGTTTCCGGACCGAACTCACCGGACTGAATCACGACGAGGCCCTCGCGTTGCTGGCCGCCGGATCGGCGCGCGGTGAGCAGGTGTTCGGCCTCGGCTCGGCGCTCGCTTCGGCCATGCGCAAAGTGGTTGACGCGCTGCCCGAAAGCCATCGGGCCACCGCGAGCGACGCGGCCCGGCGTTTTCTCGTCGAGCCGGAGACCGACCTGCTCTCCCGTCGGCTGGTCACCGAGAAGGTGCCCGGCACGTCGATGATCGAGATCCGGCGCGCGGTGCTCGCCGGGCACAGACTGCGCATCCACTACGCGGCCGCGAACCAGGAACCGCAGTGGCGCACGGTGGACCCGATCGGCCTGGTCACCGTACGCGACCGGAGCTACCTGCTGGCCACGAGATCCGGCGCGGACCGCACCTACCGGCTGTCGCGGGTGCTGGCCGCCGAGGAACTCCCCGAACCGGCCCAGCGGCCGAACCAGGTCGATCTGGAGCGGGCCTGGCGGGAACGCTGCGCGGAGTTCCTCTCCAGCGACCACATCGCCGTGCAGATACGGGTGAACCCGGAGCGGCGGGAGGACCTGCTGAGCATCGCGGTAGCCGTCCGCGGCGCGGAAGCCGACCCGGACGCGGACGGCTGGCTGCGGCTGGAGGCGACGTTCCAGGATCTGCGGCACGCCGAGTGGGCGCTGTGGCAGCTCGGCACGGACGCGGAAGCATTGACCCCCGCGTCGCTGCGCACCTCCCTGCGCGACCGCGCCGCCGCGATGGCCACCCGCTACGAAGACCCCCCTGAGAGCAGGTCAGGGCGCGCACCGTAAGCGGACGCCGGATATGCCCGTTCGGCGGTGATCAGTTCCCGGGTTGTCCGCCCGCCCGTCTGGACGCAGACCCGGGTGCGGGCCTCAAAGGCGGGTGCGGACAAGTGCGCGGTAAGGCGTCTGAGGCCCCGCGCGATCCAGGCGCGCAGGAGAGTCCGCCGGGTCCAGGTGTGCCCGGAGTGGGTCGTGTCCGGCTGGAGGAAGCCGGTGAGTGCGGAGGCCAGGGCCGCAGGTGCCTGCTCGGCGACATGGTGCCCGCAGTCGATGCCGTGCCCGCGGACATCGGCGGCCCACCGGCGCCAGAGGGCGACGGGATCACCGTAGAGGTCTTCCAGATCGTCCTGGAGTGACCAGAGGATCAGCGTAGGGCAGGTGATGTGCTGGAACGTCCGTACCCGCGCAGGTCCGGGCAGACCACCGTGCGGCCGGCTTCCACGAGCCGCGGAGCGACCCGATGCCACGTGGCCGACGTGCGGGGATGACCATGGAGCAGAACCACCGGCGGGCCCTCCCCGCCGAAGCGAACGAAGACCGACGCCTCCCCCACATCGACGTGCGCCTCCTGGAACCCTTCGAGTCGAAGGACCACCGGTATGCGACCGACCACCAGGTCGTCATCGACGCCGGCACCCGACTCGTCGCACTACCTGCATGGAAGGAGAGGCCAAGGGAGATGGCTCTCCCCCTCGCCGTCTCGGAGGATGCTCAGTCGAGACAGAACTCGTTGCCCTCGATGTCCTGCATCGCGATGCACGACTCGTTGACGCCATCGGCACGCAGCAGTCGCACGCGCACCGCACCGAGCGCGACCAGTCGTGCGCACTCGGCCTCGAGTACGGCGAGGCGCTCTTCACCCACGAGCCCCGTGCCGACCCGCACGTCCAGATGCATCCGGTTCTTGACGACCTTGCCCTCGGGAACGCGCTGGAAGTACATTCGCGGGCCCACACCTGAGGGATCCATGCAGACGAACGCCGCACCTTGCCGCTCAGGCGGCAGCGAGCGATCGAAATCGTCCCACGTGGCAAAACCCTCCGGTGGCGGTGGTACGACGTACCCCAGCACCTCGCACCAGAAACGAGCGACGCGCTCAGGTTCCGCGCAGTCGAAGGTGACCTGGAACCGCTTGATCGATGACATCGGCGCACCATAGCAAGGGGGGTCGCCACCATGGAACCAGGTGGCCAGACCGGACGGCCCCACGGGACGACGCTTCCCCGGCGGCATAGCCGACCCGTGGGCCCGGGGATCCAATCCCGGCCAGCCACCGCGCCCGGCTCGGTCTGGGAGCGGTTGCCGCCACGCCTCGCCCCGCACGTCTGCCGACGCCGCAGCCGACCCCCGGAACCGCTCCCCGCTTTACACGCCATCGGCCGCACGCGGACAGCGTGCGGCAGCTCGCCGCCGTCACGCGCTCACATCCCTCGACCGCCACGCCGCCGACGGCAGCCGCGTCTTCCTCACCGGGCGTGGGTCAGGCACCGGACAGCCCGTGCGGCGCATGCCCGGCCGGCGCCTGCCGGGGGTGCAGCACGCCGTAGTGGACGTCCTGCCACAGGGCTCGGCGACCGGACTTGTCGTCGTGGACCAGCTGGTCACCGGGGCGGGCCCAGGACTTGACCGGGGTTTCGTCCGCGGTCACCGCCGGCCAGCCCGGGTCACCCGTGGCCGCGAAGTCGGCCCAGGCGCCGAGCATGCGGCGGGACAGGGCGCGGTCGTGGTCGTCGGGAGCGCCGCCGATGAGGAAGTCCGCGCCCTTGACGTGCAGGTTGCCGAAGGCGAAGGGGATGTCCGCGGTGTGCCAGGGCCGGGCGCCCTCGCGTCTGCGGGCGAAACGGGCCAGGTGGGCCCGGCCGCCGCCGTGCGCGTGGTGCTCGGCGAGCCTGGTGGTGTACTCGCCGAACTGCGCGTCACCGAAGAGCGCGAGGTAGCGATCGAGGACCGGAGCCTCAGGCATCAGGTCGGCGTAGCCGTCGACCAAGGGGGCGGGGAGCCCCAAGGCCTCGGCGAACTCCGCGAGCCCGGCCTCGGTGGTGACCTCCCGTACGGCTCCCACCGCGTGAGGGAACCACTGTTCCTCCACCGTGTGGCACACCAGCAGGTCGATGTCCCGCGCCGTCCCGGAGGCGAGCGCGCTCAGCGGGTCCGTGGGCAGTACCTCGCCGTCGACCACGGGCTGGAAGATCACCGGCGCGTAGGCGTGGATCGGGGTCACCGGATCGGTCGCGCAGCGTGCGGCGACCTTGTCGGAGACGGCCACCAGTTTCTCCGGCGGCACGCTCAGCAGTCCTTCCGCCGTGGGGGCGACGCCGGCCTCGGCCGCGATCCGCGCGGTGACCGCCGCCGCGACCGGCACCGCATACAGGACATGGGGCACGCTGTGGGCGACAGCCCGCCGGAACAGCCCCCGCGTCTGTTCCATGGCCATCAGGCAGACCACCGCGCTGCCGCCGGAGGAGTGCCCGGCAGCGGTCACGTTTGCGGGATCTCCGCCGAAGGCCGCGATGTTCTCCCGGGTCCAGCGCAGCGCGGCGGCTTGGTCGAGCAGCCCACGGTTGTGGGGAAAGCCGGGCGCATGGCCGTAGCCCTCGAAGCCCACACGGAAATTGCAGCTGACCACGACGAGCCCGGTGCGGGCCAGGGCGGCCCCGTCGAAGTCGGGCTGCGCGGAGGACCCGAAGGTGTTGGCGCCGCCGTGGATCCAGAAGAAGACCGGAAGTCCGGCACCGGCCTCGGGCTGGGGCGTCCACACGTTGACCGTGAGTACGTCCTCGTCCCCGGGCCGCCACACGGGCGCGCCGGGGAGCTCCGCCGACTGCGGGGCGACCGGGCCGAAGGCCGTACAGTCCCGGACCCCGTCCCAGGCCGGCACGGGCTGCGGCTCCCGGAACCGCCGGACGCCGAAGGGCGGGGCCGCGTACGGCACTCCGAGCACGGCGACGACCCCGTCGCCCGCCTCCTTGCCCCGCACAGGGCCGCTCGCCGTCCGGAAGGCCGTCTCACTCGCACAGGACCGTTCACTCATGCGGTGCAGTCTCGCTCACCTCAGCGCCCCACACGGTCCGGCTCGCTCATAGCGGGCCCAGCACCTCGCGGGGTACGGCTGCCAGTTCCAGCGTTTCCAGCACGGTGAGCAATTGCCTCTCTTCGTAGCGGAAATGGTTCTCCATGATCGCCTCGATGCCTTCGAGGTGGTGATCAAGCTCCTCGGGCGGCGCGGCCCGGTCGACCGCGGCCCGCAGACCGCCGAGCAAGTGGGCGATCATCGAGTGATCCTGCTCCAGCGAGCGCAGCACCGGGCCCAGCTCCGGGTGCGCGGCTGCGATGGCCGGGAACAGGGTGCGGTCTTCGCCTTGGTGGTGGCTGTCGAGAGCGGTGCAGAAGCCGTGGCAGTACAACAGCAGGTCACGGGTAGCCGCCTCGCCGGGGGCGCCGTCAGCAAGAGAGGCGCGGGTCACCGACAGCGCTTCGCGTAGTCGGTGGTGTACCCGACGGAGTTCTTGGCTCCAGGCCACGAGCCTGGTCGTCTCGCGCTCAGTCACGCGAGAGCGAAGGGTGCGACGAATACATCGTCAGCCTCCTTCGATCCGGCGCCTCCATGCCTGACACGGTCTGCCACCAGCACGCGACGCTTCCCACACACTACCGCGACTGTTGCCCCGCCGAGCGACGATTGGATCGGATCCGGAGGGGGCATGGGCACCCACCGGCCCCGGGCATCGCGTCTACGCCGTTGCGACGTTGTCCCGCTCCAGTGCCGCGCGCAGCCAGTCGTCCGAAGAGCCGGGGGTCGGCTCCGGCCGGCCGCCCGGCGGCGTCAGCACCAGGGCCGTCAGCTCCCAGTACCGGTCCAGCCGCGGCCCGGCCGCGAGCCGTGTGGCCAGCAGCCGGCGGAACTCCCGGGTGTCCCGGCTGCCGTACGCGCTCGCGTACGCCGCGACGTAGGCGTCCAGCGCCTCACCCGGGTACGGAGCGCGTGCCTCGCGCAGGTGCGGGCCCGCGAGCTCGTACGCCTCGGCGAGCCCGGCGTACAGCACGGCCGCACCACGGCCCCCAGCCACCCGGTGCACCTCCGGCTGGGGCTGCCGGCCGCCCGGGCAGGGGGCTGTCGTCATCGCGTGCAGCCGGGCGAAGGCGAGCACCTGCTCCGGCTCCGGCGCGTCGGGCGGCTGCGGAACGGCCACCTCCAAGAAAGCCGCCGTCGCCCGGGCGGGCATGCGCGGCGGCAGCCAGCCACGCCAGAACCGGGCCGGCCCTGCCGTGCTCGGCGGGGTGCTCACCGCGCCGAGCAGGCGCAGCCGCTCGGCCCGTTCCGCGGGCGGGCACTCCCGCACCAGCTTGAGCGCCGCCTCCCGCCAGCGCAGGGTCCGCAGTTCACTGCCCAGCTCGCGCAGGCGGCCCGCGACGGCGTCCTCCAGCGCGCGCCCCGACGTGTCCTCGTCCTCGAGGATCCGCCGCACCTCGGGCAGCGGCAGGTCGAGTCCGCGCAGGGAGCGGATCAACCGCAGCCGCTCAAGCGCCTCGGGGCCGTAACGGCGGTGCCCGCCACCGCTGCGGGAGGCCTCGGGCAGCAGGCCCTGGTCGGAGTAGAAGCGGACGGTCTTCACGGTGGCACCGGCGCGTTCGGCCAGCTCGCCGATGCTCCAGAACAGCTCGCGTGACGTGGACAGTTGAACCTCCCTCCGGGGGAGTTCCTACGGTACCGGCGCGCGGGCCCGGGCAACCGCCCCGGCCCGCTGACCACGGCGTACGCGACCGGCGTGACGTCGTACGGCGTATGCGAGGAGAGGTCCATGAGCGTGTTCATCATGGTGGCGGGCGTGTTCACCGGCGCCCATGTCTGGCGGGAGACGGCCGCGCGGCTGGCCGCGGCGGGCAGCGAGGTGCATGCGGTCCCGCTCACCGGAGTCGACGCGAGCCGCCCCGCCGCGTCGGCCCGCGTCGGCCTGGAGACCCACATCGCGGATGTGCTCGCGGCGATCGACGCGGTGGACGCGGCATCCGGCCGGGAGATCGTGCTCGTAGGTCACGACTACGGGATCCATCCGGTGCTCGGCGCCGCCGACCGGCGCGCGGAGCGCATCGCTCGTGTCGTGTGTCTGGACTGCGGGCTGCCGCGGAACGGCGTTCCGGCGCTGGCCTCCGTACCGGACCAAGCCCTTCGCGCCCAACTGGCGGAGCGGGCGGAACTCGGGGCCGGTGAAGGCGAGTTGGCGCCGCCGGCCCGTGACGAGTGGCAGCGCTGGGGCAGTACCGCCGGCCTGCCCGACGCCGAGCTGGACCGGCTCACCGCTCTCGCCGTGCCGCAGCCGCTGGGCACCCTGCTCCAGCCGCTGCGGCTGACCGGATCGGTGGCCGCGCTGCCCACCACGGGAGTGCTGTGCACCCGAAACGGCGTCGGCATCGAGCTGGTGCAGCGGCTCGTCGACTTCGGCGATCCCGCGCTGGCGGTCCTGGCCGAACCGCGGGTCACTTTCTTCGAACTGCCCACCGGGCACTGGCCGATGCTGTCCTGCCCCGCCGAACTGGCGGACGTCCTGCTGCGGGCCGCGGCCGGCGAGGGGCACCGCCTGCGACCGGCCGGCACCGACGCACCACCCGCCCATCTGCGCCCGTTCCCGCTGGAGGTGCCCGACCTGCCCCGCGACCGCAAGGGACGTGTCGATCTGTATGTCCCCGACGCCGAGGGCCCGAGACCGGCCGTGGTCTTCGTGCACGGCGGCCCGGTTCCCGCCGGGGCCCGGCCGGCCCCGCGCGACTGGCCGACCCTGGTGGGGTACGCCCGTCTTGCCGCCGCCGAGGGCGTCGTCGGCGCGACCCTCGACCATCGCCTGCACGACATCGCCGACTACGAACGCGCCGCCGCGGACGTCAACGCCGCGGTGGAACTCGTGCGGGCCGACCCGCGGGTGGACGCCGACCGAGTCGCCCTGTGGTTCTTCTCCGGCGGGGGTCTGCTCACCACCGACTGGCTGACCAGGCCCCCGGCCTGGCTGCGCTGCCTGGCCGCCTCCTACCCGATCCTGGCGCCGCTGCCCGGCTGGGGGCTGACCGGTAGCCGGTTCCACCCGGCCCGGGCCATCTCCCACGCGGGCTCCCTGCCCATCGTCCTCCTCCGCGCGGGGCGCGAAAGCCCCGAGATCGCCGCCACCGTCGAAGCGTTCGTCACCGCCGCCAGGGGCTCCGCGGCGCAACTGGAACTGATCGACGTCCCCAACGGCCACCACGGCTTCGAGACCCTCAGCCCACCCGAGGAGACCCGCCCTGCACTGCGCCACGCGATACGCTCCGTGATCACCCACCTCACCGGCTGACACCCCACAGCCGCACACCCCACGCCTGCCCCGCCCGGAGGACGTCCACATCCGGCCGCCCAGCGGGTCGCAGAGGTGGCTCCGGCGCAGCGGATGTCGTTGCGTGCGGCGCATAGGATCACCGGCATGCCCCTGCGACCTGCTCAAGTGAACATAAAGGCTCTTGATGACTCGGCGGTCGGCCAATTCTGGGCGGAGGCGCTCGGCTGGAGCGCTTACAGACCGGGCGTGACCACCTATGTCGGACCCCTCGGTGGCTTCGTCTGGCCGGACCCCGTCTTCCTGGGCATCAACGTCGTTCCCGTCCCGGAACGCAAGACGACAGCGAAGAACCGGGTGCACCTCGATCTCGCCACCACCTCCGCGGCCCATCAGGCGGAGTTGGTCGCGCGCCTGCGGGATCTCGGTGCGACGCCCGCCCATGTGGGCCAGGGCGAAGTGCCGTGGACGGTCCTCGCCGACCCCGAGGGCAACGAGTTCTGCGTGCTGGAGCCTCGGGAGATCCACCGTGACACCGGGCCTGTCGCCGCGGTGGTGGTCGACTGCGCGGATCCGCGGGCCATGGCCCGGTTCTGGGGCGAGGCGATGGACTGGGCCCTGCACGAGGTGACCGACGATCATGCGGTGTTGCGCTCCGCCAAGGGCGTCGGCCCGTATCTCGAATTCCTGCGCACGCCCGACGTGAAGGCCGTGCCGGGCCGCGTCCACCTCGACCTGCTGCCGTACCCCGGTGACGACAAGGCGGCGGAGGTGGCACGGCTCCGGGCCCTCGGCGCCACCGACCTCGACCTCGGCCAGGGCGACGTCCCGTGGACTTGCCTGGCCGACCCCGAGGGCCAGGACTTCTGCGTTCTCGCCCTGTCCTGACAGGGAGCCTCGACGACACCCCGAGAGCACGCTCGCCGGCCACAGCGCTCGGCTCCCCCACTGGAACGCCAGGTCACAGACCCCTGCCCGGGGTCGGCCACCGCACCGTGCCGGACCGGTATGTGACCCGTCACCAGGCCAGTTGGTCGATCAGTGCGGTGGCGTCCGGCTCGGCGGTACGGCCCAGTGCCTGTTCGGCCCAGATCACCTTTCCCCTCGCGGCGTAGCGGGTGCCCCAGCGGTCCGCGAACTGGGAGACGAGGAACAGGCCGCGGCCTCCTTCGTCGGTGGTGGCCGCGCGGCGCATGCGGGGTGAGGTGTTGCTGCCGTCCGAGACCTCCAGCACCAGGGTGCGGCCCAGCAGCATCCTGACCCGTACGGGCGGAGCGCCGTAGCGGATCGCGTTGGTGAGGAGTTCGCTGAGGACGAGTTCGCTGGTGAAGGACGACTCTTCCAGACCCCAGTCGGCGAGCCGGCGACCCGCCTCCGCCCGGACGCGTGAGACGGCCGTCACGTCGAACGGCACGTCCCAGGCCGCCACCCGGGACGGGTCGAGCAGCCGGGTCCGGGCGACCAGCAGTGCCACGTCGTCGCCGGGCCGGTCGGGCAGCATCGACTCCATGACCGCGCGGCACGTCTCCTCCGGTGTGCGGTCCGGATCGGCGACCGCCGAGCGGAGCCTGCGCAGGCCCTCGTCGATGTCGCGTCCGCGGTTCTCGATCAGTCCGTCGGTGAACAGCACGAGCCGACTGCCCTCGGGCAGATCCAGCTCGCCGGTCTCGAAGGGATGCCCGCCCACTCCCAGCGGCGGTGACAGGGGAATGTCGGGGAAGGTGACTGTGCCCCGCGGATCGACCACAGCCGGTGCGAGGTGCCCCGCCCGGGCGAGGGTGCAGTGCCCGCCGACCGGGTCGTAGACGGCGTACAGGCAGGTGGCGCCGGTGACCGGGGCACCGTCGCTGTGGCCGTTCGACGTCTGTGCGTCCAGGAGGGTCACCATCTCGTCGAGGTGGCTGAGCAGTTCGTCCGGGGAGAGGTCCAGCGAGGAGAAGTTCAGCACCGCGGTCCGCAGCCGGCCCATGGTCACCGCGGCGTGCAGCCCGTGCCCCACGATGTCGCCGACGACCAGTGCCACCCGGAAGCCGGGCAGTGGAATGACGTCGAACCAGTCCCCGCCGACGCCGGCCTGTGCGGGCAGGTACCGCCAGGCGATCTCCAGCGCCTCCTGGTCCGGGACGTCCCGGGGCAGCAGGCTGCGCTGCAAGGTCACGGCCAGGGCGTGCTCGCGGGCGTAGCGGCGGGCGTTGTCGATGGCCACGGCGGCCCGGGCCACCAGTTCCTCGGCGACCGCGACGTCTTCCTCCTCGAAGGGAAGGGAGCCGGCCCCCCGCCAGAAGTTCACCATCCCGAGGACCACACCCCGCGCCCGCAGGGGCACGGTGATCAGCGAGTGGATGCCGTACTCCAGCGCCTGGTGGGCCCCCTCCGGGTCCTGGGCCCGCCAGTCGTGGGCGCTGTGCAGGTCCGCGACCCGTACGGCCTTGCCCCGGTGCAGGGCCGCCACCATCGGGGTGTCGGCGACCACGAACTGGATCAGGTCCCCGACCGGCTGCAGCGGATGCCCGCCCCGGGCCTCGCTCAGCGCGGTGCGCCGCATCCGTCGTACGGCGCCGGTCGGTTCCTCGCCGCGCAGAACGGAGTCGAGGAGTTCGACGGTGACGAAGTCGGCCATGCGGGGGACCGCCACCTCGGCGAGTTCCTCCGCCGTGCGCCGGATGTCCAGGGTGGTGCCGATGCGTACGCCCGCTTCGTACAGGAGGGTCAGCCGTCCGCGCGCCACCTCGGCCTGGCCGGTCAGTGCCCGCAGCTCCGTGGTGTCGCGGAAGGTGGCCACCAATCCGGGGGCGCCGCCAGCCTGCTCGATGAGCCGGGCGTTGACGGCCAGCAGCCGCTCACCGGCCGGGAGCACCTCGTCGGAGACCGGTTCGGCCGATCCCAGCAGCCGGGTCAGGCGCGGGCCGAGACCCAGTTCCCTGACCGGCCGCCGGTCGGCGTCCGGGGGGAGGTCCAGCAGCCGGCGTGCCTCGTCGTTGGCGAGGATCAGGCGCCCGTCACCGCCGATGATCAGAACGCCCTCGCGCACCGCGTGGAGCACGGCGTCGTGGTGCTCGAACATCCGTGTCATCTCGGCCGGGCCCAGGCCGTGCGTCTGCCGGCTCAGCCGCCGGCTGACCAGTGCCGTGCCGACGGTGGCCAGCGCGAGCGCGCCGGCCGCCGCTGCCAGCATCACCGGGAGCTGCTGGTTCAGCACCTGCCCCAGGTTCTCGAACTGGATTCCGGCGCTGACCATGCCGACCACGCGTCCGCCGTCGTCCCGTACGGGGACCACCGCGCGTACGGCGTCGGCGGGGTCGCCGTGGAATGTCTCGGTGAAGGCCTCTCCCTCCACGGCCGGGCCCACGCCCTGCGCCCGGGTGCCGATCAGCTCCGGCCGGGGGTCGGTGAGCCGTACCCCCCGCGGGTCCAGGACGGTGATGAAGTCGACGCCGGAACCTCGTCTGGCGCCCTCCGCCGCCTGCTGGAGCTGCGCTGTCGGGTCCGGTGATCGCAGCGCGGCGGCTGTGCCGGGCGCGTGCGCGAACGCCTCCGCCGCCGCCAGCGCACGGTTCTCGGCGCCCTGCTCGGCCTCGTACCGCCCCTGCACCACCAGGGCCGCGACCGCCACCGTGACGAGCACCAGCATGATCAGGACCTGCAGCAGGAAGACCTGCGCGGCGAGCGTACGGACGCTCAGGGGGGCCGACAGACGGCGTCCCGGGGAATGCCACACCGCCGGGCGGCGGGACGAGCCGAACGAACGCCCTTCGCCGAGCGGCGCCGCTCTCGCCGGTCCCGGACGAGGGCGGCGAGAAGGACCGATCATGTCCCATTTCTAGCATTACGCCCTCTGTGCGGGCGAGTGCGGGTCACCGCGTCCCGCGTGATGACCATGGTCTGCGTGACCGCCGCCCACACTCACGTCCGGGCACCCGGCGTGGGGATGCCGCCTACCGGCGGCTTTCGGGGGCCGCCGGGTTCGCGCGTGCCCGGGTGGGGATGCGCAGGGTCAGCAGAGCGACGTCGTCATCGTTGTCGGCCGGGCGTACCCGGCGCAGCAGCTGGTCGGTGAAGGAGGCCAGCGGACGGTGGGCGAGGGCGGCGGCGTGCCGTCGCAGGCGGTCCAG
Source organism: Streptomyces sp. (assembly GCF_035645055.1). Taxonomy (GTDB): domain Bacteria; phylum Actinomycetota; class Actinomycetes; order Streptomycetales; family Streptomycetaceae; genus Streptomyces. The sequence continues at coordinate 84,246 of NZ_DASQNH010000017.1, forward strand.
GCCTTCGTCGAGGGTGTGGCCGGGTTCTTCGATCAGGCCGTCGGTGTAGAGGACGAGGGTGGATCCGGGCGGCAGGAGGGCCGTTGCGTCGGAGCGGGGTTTGCTCACTCCGGTTCCCAGGAGGATGCCGTGGCCGTCGGTGAGGTAGCGGGCCAGGCCGTCGTGGCTGATCAGCAGCGGGGGCGGGTGGCCGGCGTTGGTCCAGGACAGCTTCCAGTTGCCGTCGGCCGTCTCTTCGACCCGGGAGAGGATCACGGTGGCCATGCTGACGTCGGTGATGTGCATGACCGCCTCGTCGAGCCGTTCGACGATCCGGCTGGGCGGCTCCTGCTGGGACCAGGCGTAAGCGCGCAGCATGTTGCGCAGCTGGGCCATGCCGGCCGCGGCCTCCAGGTCGTGGCCGACGACGTCTCCGATGGCCAGTGCGGTGGCGTCGTCGGACAGCCGGAAGGCGTCGTACCAGTCACCGCCCACCTGCGAGGCGTTGGGCGCGGGCAGGTAGCGGACAGTCATCTCCAGTCCCGGCACGCGCGGCATCTGAGGCAGCAGATGGTTCTGCATGGTCTCGGCGACCTTGCGCTGGCGCTGGTAGAGACGCGCGTTGTCCAGCGCGATCCCGGCGCGGCGGCCGATGTCCTCGATCAGGGGCAGGTCATCGGGAGTGAACGGCTGCGACCCGCCGGCGCGGCCCAGAGTCAGGGCACCCAGGACCTCACGGGCGCTGCGGATGGGGGCGATGGCGGCGGAGTGCATGCCGGTGACGTCGAACAGGCGACGCTGCTCGAGGGCGATACCGGAATCCGGCTCCCGCTGATAGGTCTCCGGCGCGGCCACCGCGGAAGCGACCCCGCGCAGGGCCCTGGACAGAGGCATCGGCGAGTCCTCGGGAAGCGGAGGCATCGGCCCCTGGAGGTCGTCGTGGTGCACCAGGGTGCCTCCCTCGCCGTGAGCGACGACCGAACGCCACACCTCATCACGCTCAGTGATCAAATCGATGACCACCCACTCCGCCAACCGGGGCACCACCAGGGCCACCAGCCGCCGAACCGTCTCCTCCGCGTCAAGTGTGGAGGTCAATCGCGCCGTGGCTTCCGCCAGCAACGACAACCGCTCGAGTTCCGTCAGCGGCTCGGCCGTCCGATCAGACTGGGGGGCTTCCTCCCGGGGGCGGTCGACAGCGTGGAAGAGCACAAGCGTGGCCGCCTCGTCACCGCCGGCCTCGTAGGGAGCGATCAACCATGAGATGGGGAGCAGCGAACCGTCGGCGCGCGCGAACCAGTCCCCCTCCGCCTGGGCGGGTCGCCCGGCGTGGAAAGCCTGCCGCATACGGCACTGGGCCGTCGGCAGGGGCCGGCCGCCGGCGTCCCGGTGCAGCAGATCATGCGCGTCCCGGCCGAGGAGATCCGCGGCAGGCCGGTCCAGAAGATGTTCGGCCAAGGCGTTGACGGCGATGATCCGGCCCCGCACGTCCACGACGTACGCCCCGGCACCGATCGCGTCCAAACGCCCCGTGAGCGCGGCCGACGGCGCCCCCGACTTCCCGGGAACCTCCGCAGGCTCCGTTCCGGCCATGATCCTCTTCTCTCCTGCCGCTCCACATTCCCGCCAGGGCACCGGCACACCTGCTGCGCTACCGCTCTCACGTGCACGTCCATATGCCCCCCACGCCGAGAACCAGACTCACCCTGTGCGGCATGAAGAGGCCTGATCACCCTCTCATCCCTTCACCGCCGCGACACCACAGCGCGACGGATCCACAGGGTGCGTCGGACACGGTGACGGTCACAGGACGCAGGTCAGGAGGAGGTCCGCGCCGCGTGCACGAGCACGGGGGACATGCGGGGCCACCACGATCCGATGGCGCGGCCGAGACGCGGGCCGGGCAACCGCCATCACCAGCCGAGCCGACCACCGGCACAAGGACCAGGCGGAGTGCGACCACCGGACGGGCACGGCCGACGACCGGGACGGCCGCCCACGGCGGTGCCTCCCTGCCGGCCGCCCAGGTCCGCTCCACGGACCCAGGCGGCCTACGGCGCTGGGCGGGCTTCACCGACCTCGGCCGGTGACTCACGGATCGCCGGCGGGCCGGCCCCTCACAGCGCGCCGCGCACCCAGGGCCCGGTGATGGCGAAGGTGATGCCGGGGGTCTGGACGTTCACGAACAGCCACTTGCCCTTCTTCGGCTCGAACACCGAACCGGCCCACTCCGAGCCCCGGTGGTCGGCCGCCGGGACGTTCTTGCCCGCGGTCCCACCGCGCAGGTCCACCGTGTTCGCGGCGAACCGGAAGATCTCGCCCTCTGTGGTCAGCCCCTGCACGTACTCCGTGTCGGTGCCGTCCTCGCACAGCACGAGGCCCCCGCGCGGGCTGACGCACATGTTGTCGGGGTTGTTCAGGACCTCGGCGCCGGGCGAGGCGAACAGCACCCGGAACTCGTCGGTGCAGGGGTCGAGTTCGAAGACCTGGCCCTGGCGGACGGGACCGCCGTCGGTGGTGATCACATAGATGCGCTCGTTGCCGTACCAGGCGCCCTCCAGCCGGCTGAACACCGCCGCGCCGTTCGCCTGCGCCTGGGCCCGGACCGTGTCGGTCGCCGGGTCGACGTCGTCCACCGGCACCCAGGAGACGGTGCCGTAGCACCGCTCGCCGTCGAGACGGGTGTCGTACGAGGTGTCGCCGATGCGCAGCGCCTCCAGCCGGCCGCCCTTGGCCAGGTCGCCGGGCACCGCGGGAACGAACCGGTACAGCGAGGCGTTGGGGCGGTCCTCGGTCTCGTAGACGTAACCCGTCGCCGGGTCCACGGCGACCGCCTCGTGGTTGAACCGGCCCATCGCCCGGTACGGTTCGGGGTTGCCCTTGCCCTCCGAGGCCACCTCGAAGATGTAGCCGTGCCGCTTCCCGGAGACCGTGGAGAAGGACTCCTCGCAGGTCAGCCACGTCTTCCACGGGGTCGGCCCGCCGGCGCAGTTGCGCATGGTGCCGCCGAGGCTGCCGTACGACTCCAGCCACTGGCCGGCGTCCGGGTCGAACACCAGAGTGGTGGTGCCGCCGCCGGCGCCGGGATCGTAGGCGGGCGCGGTGAAGGCGGCACCGGCGGCGATCTCGTGGTTGCGCACCAGATGGACCTTGTCGCCGTGACGGAAGGCCGCCATGCCGTCATGCGCACCCGGCGTGCGCACACCGTCGTCCATCAGGTCGTTCGTCCAGCCGTAGGAGATGTACTCGAACCCGCGCGGCAGCTGGAGCAGTTCCAGCCCTGTCGCCTGGTCCTTCACCGGCCTCAGCGGGCCGTAGCCCGGGTCGAATTCGAGCTTGACCGGAGCGGCCGCCGCCGTGCGCGCGGCGAGGGCCTGGAAGGGAACGGAGGCGGCCGCGGCCACCGCCGCTCCGCGCAGCAGGGTGCGCCGTTCGAAGCCGGAACCGTTCGGTCTTCCCGCGGACGTCTCTGTCATGGGGGTCCTCTCGATACGACGAACTGTCAGAAAGAGGGGGCGGCGCCAGTCACCTCAGGAGTAAACCCTCGGTGCGCCGTTGAACGGAAGGTGAGCGGTGAGACAACCTGCTGCGAACCCGGCCACCGGGAGCGGCCGTGCCCCGCGCGGGCGCCGGCGGGATGCGGGTCGGGTGGGGGAGCCGGTGGTGGGGCGGAATCCGAAGCCGGACACACTGACCCGCAGGTCCTCCGCCTCACATCACCTGCGCCCGCGGCCTCACCCCTCAGCGGCCGGCCGAGCGCACGGCCGGCCATGAGCCGGTCGAGGTCGGTCCCGCCCTCACCGTCCAGGAGGCGTCCCGCATGGCCGACCTCACGCGGATCTACGGCGTCGGCCGCATCGGCCAAAGCGGCGACTGGTCGTTCGTCGTGGAATGCGAGGACAGCGAAGGCCTGTCCCTCGGCCCTCCATGATGACCTGCTCGGCGCGGACGAGGAGTTGTCGGCTTTGGGCCAGACGCGCCCCACGCTCGGCGACCCCGGGCCCACCATGGGGTCCCGGTCCCTCTCATGCCGTTCGCGCCTCCCGCCGGGTCGCGCGTGTCGCGCGCATGCTCGTGTCCACCGTCCGGACGCGGTAGATCGTCCTGGCGGGATCCACGACCGGATCGCCCAGGGTGATCCGGCCGGCCCGGTGGAGGGCGTCGCACTCGTCGGTGGGCAGCGCCACATAGCAACTGCCCCTGCCGCTGCGGTCGTCGAGTGGCTGCCAGTAGCTGTATCTGCGACGGCCTCCCGCATGCACCGTGAGAAACACGGGCGTTGAGGGGTCGGAGACGATCCGCAGCAGATCGGCGCCGACGGTGCTGACGGGAGCGAAGGACCGGCTCCGGTGCGACAGGATCTCCGCCGGTGCTGTCCGCGGACGTTCCGTGCCGCGTGACAGGGCCGGACCGGGGACGGGCTGCATAGAGTGGCCTCCTCGAGCTGGGACGACCACAAGCGCCTACCCAGCTCCGACGATCTCGATCAGTTTCCGCGCATCATGCAGGAGACCACTGACAACGGCGCGATGCCCTTCCGGCTGCGGAACCCTCTGCCGCCGCTCCGAGCCGGCCGTACAGCCGTCGGGCTGTACGGCCGGCTCGGGGTCGTTCAGGTCGTGGGCACCGTGTCCTCGAAGGCGGTACCGGCCGACCTGTACGCCTCGATCCTGGCGTTGACCTGGGCCGGGGTCAGGACCTGGTCCTTGACGTGGAGCACGTAGTCGACCTGCTGCTCGTAGGCCCGGGGCGTCGTGGACGTCTGGCCGTCGAGGTCGATCAGCCACTGGTTGAAGTTGATGGACATGGGGCGTTCGGGCAGGTAGGCGGCGTCGTGGGTGCCGAAGAGCCGGCCGTCGACGTAGTACTTGACGGAGGTGTTGTCGATGGTGACGACGAGGTCGTGCCACCCGGCGTAGCTCTGGCGGCTTTCGGTGTGCTGGTTGACCGCCTGCCACGGGTCGGGGTTGTAGGTCTCCCAGGAGGTGGTGTAGAGGATGTTGGCTGGCTCTCCCCACCCGCCGTTGGGGAGGTACTCGAAGTCGTACTCGGCGTAGTCGTCGGCCATCGGGGCCTTGAGGTCGTTGATGGTGAAGAAGGTCTGGACGAGTCGGTCGCCATCGGGTCCGGACCGGGGGGCGTCGCTGAACTTGACGCGGGCGGCGTAGGTGCCGTTCTTGAACTTGGTCGCCTTGGTGAGCACTTCGGTGTGTTCGGTGGTGGCGGCGGTGCCCGCCGTCGAGGTCTCCATCGTCATGACGGTGTTGCCGTTGCCGCTGGCGAAGGTGACGTTGGAGGGGTCCCACGTGGCGCCGGGGACGCCGGGGCCGCCGGAGTTGGCGCGGACGGACCAGCCGTTGGCGGAGATCTTCGGGTCGGTGTGGGAGGTGTAGCTGAAGTCGTCCCAGAGGGTTCCCGAACCGCCGGGCGGGGGCGTCGTGGGCGGCGGGGTGGTCGGCGGGTCGGTGGGGTTGTTGCCGGCCGGGGCGGCGCCCCAGACGAGGCTTCCGGCGCGGGTGGCGGTGACCTTGGTCCAGTCGCCGTAGGCGGTCTGGTTCACGCCGAAGGAGTAGTCGTCGCTCTGCCGCAGCGGCTGCCAGGTGGACTGGTGGAAGCGCAGCTGCATGTCGCCCGTGTCGGTGCCGGGGGCCAGGGAGCCGGCGCCGGAGGTGAAGCCGATCTCCAGGTAGCGGTCGGCGGTGTCGGTGGGGTTGGCGAGATTGCCGAAGGTGCCGGTGATGTTGGCGCAGCCCTTGGCCGCCCAGGAGCAGGCGAAGCGGTAGACGGCGCCCGGCGCGTCGGCCTTGAAGTAGTAACGGAGTTTGACCTCGCTCAGCGGCAGGGTGGTGGTGGCGGTGTTCCGCACCTTGAACCAGGGCTCGCTCTGGTCGGCCGTGGCGCCCGAGGCGCTGGTGCGGTACTGCACCGTCAGCCCGCCCGCGGCCGTGGCGGTGCCGGGCAGGGCGGCGAGGGCGGTGGCGCCGAGGGCGGTGACGGCGGCCGTCGCGAGGACGGCACGCAGCCTGGTGCGGCGTCGCTGCGCCGGTCGGTTGTCGTGACTGGTCACGGTGGTGTCCTCTCCGTGGTGTGTTGGTGTGGGGTCACGCGGAGGGCGCTGTACGGGCGGGCGCCGCGCTGGACGGCGGCGCGGTCGCAGGGTGGTGCCGGCGGACGCCGAGGGCGTCCAGCCGCCGGGTGTGCGCGGTCAGCCGCCGGGTGAAGTCCGGCCAGGTGGTGAGGCCGGTCCAGGCCCGCTCGGCGAGTGCGCACAGCCGGGGGTGGGCGAGGCGGTCGAGATCGGCGGCGGTGGGGGTGAACTCGGTCCGGATCTGCGCCTGGATGCCGAGGATCCGTCCGCCGCCGGGCGTCGAGGTCGTCGGTTCGGGGTCGCCGCGGTGGACGGTGCGCAGGTCGACGACGGGGCCCGGCTGGACGGGCGTACCGCCGGGGTTGTCGTCCTGGGCGTAGCCGAGGCAAGTGGTGCGGTGGTGGGTGAGGACGACGTCGTGTCCGCGGCGCGGGGCTTGGGCGGCGTGGGCGGATTCGCGCCACGTGAAGTGCCCGGAGCGCAGCGAGAGCCGGGTGGGCCGGGGCAGCGGGGCCTGGTCTCGGCGGGGTGCGGGCACGGGTGGGCGGCCTTCCGGGAGGGGGCGCGTGGGACGGGCTGGGCGGCAGAGGTACGCGGGGCAGACGGAACAACACCCCTGGGAACCTGACCACTTGCCCAACTGGACAAGTGACATGGTGGTGAGGGAAGAAACTGGCATGGACCAATGAGGCCGTCAACCCCTTGCAACTCAAGGTGCGTTGACCACGCTCGGCGGGTCGATCGCGTGGGCGACCGTGATCCACAGTGGATCGACAGACGCAGACTGGTCCTTACCAGTTGTCTCGTTCGGCCGGATGGCTGAAGCTGGTCAGACGCATCCACGCGGTACCGGCGTGGAAGAGGGGACGGCGCGGATGGGCGACAGGGATCCGGGAGTGGCCGGAGCGACCGGCGCCGCGATACCGGGAGGACCCGAGACGCCTGAGGCGGTCCCGACACCCCGGGCGGTCGAGCCGGACGGAATCCGCCCCGGTGGCGTCCTCAAACGTGAGCGGGTCCGCGACGCGGTGCTGAACATGGTCGAGGAACGCGATCCGGGGGACGCCATTCCCTCCGAGCGGACGCTGTGCGTCCAACTCGGCGTCTCACGGCCCACGTTGCGTGCGGCCGTCGACGAACTGGTCACCGCCGGCATCCTCGTCCGCGAGCACGGTCGGGGCGTCTTCGTCGCTCCCGAGAAGATCACCCAGGAACTCGTGCAGGACAGGTACTCGCTCAGTGTGCCGCAGGCATCGGGCACCTGGACCAGCCGGCTCCTGGAGTTCACCACCATGCCGGCAGGCGCCCGGGTCGGCCGCAAACTGCGCCTCTCCCCCGCTGCCGAGATCTTCTACGTGGCCCGGCTGCGCCTGGTCGACGGTTCCCCGATGGCCATCGAGCACCTGCACATCCCCGCCGCCCTGGTTCCCGGCCTCACCGCTCGCGAACTGGAACACGGCGACCTCTACCAGCACCTGCGCACGCAACACGGCGTGCACGTGAGCGACGCGACGCAGGCGATCGAACCCACGGTGGTGACGCGTGCCGAGGCGGAGGTACTGGACGTGCCCGAACTCTTCCCGGCCCTCCTCTTCGAACGCCTGACCAGCGACTCCACCGGGCGGCCCGTGGAGTACGTCCACTCGATCTATCGCGGTGACCGCTACCGCATCGTCTCCCGCCTGAAACTCGCCACGGACGCGGCACCCGCCGAGCCGCCGGCCGGGCACCACCCCGGCATCCCGCCCGGCGACTTCGCCCACGGCAACCCGGTCGCGGCCTCGACGCTCGGAGACGTTCAGGGGTAGGTGCGGGTGCCTGCCGGCGTTTTGACCGGACGTGGCCGTCGCCGTCCGGCCGAAGTCGAACACGTCGCGGCTCCGTGGCTCAGAGCGGCTTGTTCACCTGCGGGTAGGCTCACGCCGTGACCGGTAATCGGCGGACGGACCGCATCGGAACCGCCCTGCGGGGCGAGAATCCGACCGTGCTGCGGCGACTCGAATCCGGCTTCGCGGTGATCGGCGACGTCCAGTTCCTGCCTGGCTACTCGGTTCTCCTCGCGGACGATCCGGGTGTTCAACGGCTGTCTGACCTGCCGAGGACCAAGCGGCTTGCGTTTCTGTCCGACATGGACCAACTCGGAGAAGCGGTCGAGCGGGCCTGCGGGCGCCTGGACCCTGCTTTCCGCCGGGTCAATCTGGAGATCCTCGGCAACACGGATCCGTTCCTGCATGCCCACGTCTGGCCGCGGTACGAGTGGGAGCCGGCTGAGCTGGCGGGCGAGCCCGTGTGGCTGTATCCGCGTAGCCGGTGGGGCGACGAGCAGTTCGCGCTGGGCCCGCAGCACGATGTGCTGCGGGACGCGATCGGCAGCGAACTGGACGCGTTGCGGCCGATGGCCTGAGGCACGCCGACGCACCGCTGCCGCATCGGAGCGATGGGCCACCATGGATGCGTTCGCCGGTGGAGACCGCTTCCGCGAAGCCACCGCCCTGACGCGCCGGGGGCCCGTCGTGAGGCATGGGCCCCACTCAAGACACTCACTGCCGGTGTTCCCGAGCCGCGTCGGTGGTGAGCGCCTCGTGCATGGCGCGCAGCCGCCGGTGCTGGCGGTTCCCGTACAGGACGAGCCAGATCAGGAAGGCCCCGGCGACCACGGCCATGCCGAGCGTCTGCCGCAGGCTCGCGGTGAGTGCCGTGAGCGCCACGAGGACGGACCACATGACGGCGAGGAAGACCTGGGCCGCGACGCGGTGGCGGGTGCGGTGCAGGCGCTGCCCGGCCAAGTCGCGCATGGCCTGTCGCTCATGCGGGTCGGTGGGTACCTCACCCCGGCGCAGCTTCCGGTCCAGCGACACGAGGTCGTCCGCCGACCCTCCGGCGGCACGCTTCTCCTTCCTCCGTACGACGGTCAGGACGATGACACCGCCGAGGGAGGCGACTGCCACGCGGGTCACGGCCGAGGCGGCCGAGCGCTCCGGGAACAACAGCAGAACCACGGCGCTGGCGATGAGGACGGACAGCGCGACCTGGAGCCACAGGTGCTTGCCGAGATAGGCGTTGACGCGTTCCACGGGCGGCCTCCCCGCTATATCCGGGTCCGGCGGCGGACGACGAGGACCCGCATCGTCAATGCGATGGCCAGCAGCACCCATGCCACGGCGCAGTAGCCCCAGGCGGTCGTTCCGCGCACGGCGCCGACGGAGGCCCAGACCGCCCACAGAGCGACCAGGACCCACAGTGCGGTCCAGGCGATGTCGGCGATACGGGTGGGCAACTGGGCGCGCTGTCTGGTGCCGGGTTCGAGCGTGCCGAGTCCCGACTTCTGCGGGGATTTCCCTTGCGTCATGGACGATTCCTCCGAGGATGTGCGGGTGTGTCCTTGGGACTCTCGGCTACCCCGGGGGTGGTACGGCAAGCCGCCAACTGCGCGGACAGATATGGAAGATGAGGCTCCGCAGGCCCACGACACGTCCTGCTCTCCCTGCCGGCCGCGAGATCACCGCGCAAGCACGAACTGCTCGGCGATGCCGTGCTCACGGCCGGAACGAGCCGGTCATCCACGGTTCCCCGAGGCAACGTTTCCTCCGGCCCTGGGTAGGGCAAACCCGAGAACGGATCCGGGGGACAGCCCCGATGATCTCCGGCGCGAAGAACGCTGAAATCTCCTCATCACCCTTTTCCGAGGAGACGCCTGATGCGTTCAGCAACACCACGACCGTGGAAGAACACGGCACGACCGGGCGCGCTCGCCGCCGCCGCGGCGGCGCTCACCGTGCTCGCTGTCTCGGCGGCAGCCGTGACCCACGAGGACGCCCGGCAGCAGCCGCACGCCGCCGACAGGCCGGTGTGGACCGGGGCGTGGGGCACAGCCATGCAGCGGCCCGTCGAGGGCAGCGAGGACTGGGGGCACAACTGGTCACGTCAGGGATTCGCCGACGAGTCCGTACGCCAGGTCGTCCGCATCACGACCGGCGGCTCATCGCTGAGGATCCGGCTGTCCAACTCGTACGGCACCACCCCGCTGCGGATCACCGCCGCGACCGTCGGCCGGTCCGCCGGCGAGGCACGGGTCTGGCCCGGCACGGCACGCACCCTGACCTTCGACGGTAGCCAGGGAACCACGATCGCTCCCGGGCGGGACATCGTGAGCGATGTCGAAGCCCTGAGCACGTCCCCACTGGAGAAACTGACCGTCACCCTGTACTTCGCCGACCGCACCGGCCCGGCCACGTTCCACCGGTTCACCACAGCCACTTCGTACCGCGCCTCCGGGCGCCACCTGGCCGACTCCGGCGGCGAGGCCTTCAAGGAAACCACCGACGCCTGGTACTTCCTGAGCGGTGTGGAGGTCTCCGGCACCGCTCCCCCGCGCGGCACCGTGGTCGCTTTCGGTGACTCGCTCATCGACGGGACGGGGGCCACGTCCGGCGCCGACCACCGCTTCACGGACAAGCTCGCCGAACGCCTCGTCGCAGCTCGCCGCCCGCTCGACGTCGTCAATGCCGGGATTGCCGGGAACCGGATCCTCGACGACTCCCCCTGTTACGGGGACAAGGCCACCGACCGCTTCCGGCGCGACGTGCTCGACCGTCCCGGCGTACGCACCGTGATCATCCATCTGGGCGGGAACGACATCGGTGCTCCCCAGATGGGCGATCCCTGCATGGACCCCGCACCCCAGGTGACCGCACGACAGATCATCGAGGCGCACAAGGAGCTGATCCGCGCGGCCCACGCCCGCGGTGTCAAGGCCATCGGCGCGACCATCCTGCCCCTGAAGGGGGCTCTCTTCCCCTTCTACAGCGAGCGAGGCGAGAGGGTCCGGACCGCCGTCAACCACTGGATACGCACCAGCGGCGCGTACGACGGCGTCCTGGACGTCGACCGTGCGCTCGCCGATCCCGCCGACCCCGCGCTGCCGCGCCCCGGCTACGTCTTCCAGGACGGCCTGCACCCCAACGAAGCCGGATTCCACGCCATCGCGTCCGCCGTGGACCTCGACGCCCTCTGAACCTGCCTCAACGGGCAGCCCCGTCACGAAGGGGTGACGGCGAGGAAGATACCGGCGAGGTGGCGGTGTCCGGCGGACCAGGGCCCGGTCAGGTGGCGGGCAGCGGTCGGTTCCCGTGCGGGTGCAGGCGGTCGGTGAGGAAGGCGAGGATCTCGTCGCGGGCCCGGACCGTGGGATGGCCGGCCTCGTCGACGAGATGGGCGGTGACGACGCTGTGCGGGGTGCCGACCAGGGCGGCGAAGAAGGGCGGCGGGGCCGGGTTGGCGGCGCTGTCCGGGAGGACGCGCCCGTCGAAGGCGTCGCCGAGCAGCGCGCGGTAGGCGGCGAAGCGCTGCCCCGTGCACCAGCGGTCGCCCTCGAAGCGGTAGGCGAGGACGGTGAGTCCGTCGCGGTCGAGCCGGTCGCGCACCGCGATCGCGTCCGCCGCGTCGAGTTCGAGTCCGCCGGGGTCGTCGAGGGGCAGCGACGGGTGGTTGACCACCGGGGCGATCACGGCCGGCTCCAGAGCCATGGTGAGGGCGAAGTTGCCGGTGAAGCACAGGCCGATGGCACCCACCCCCGGCCCACCGCACTCGGTGTGGGCCTGGCGAGCCAGGCCGCGCAGCCAGATCGTCACGGGGCTGGTGCCGCCCCCGGCGAAGGCGCGGAACTCGGCGCTGACGCAGGCGCGGCGGACGACCTCCCGGCCGCCCTCGACCGTGGGGAAGGCGCCGTCCGTCCCGAACAGGGAGGGCACATGGACGGTGAAGCCCGCGTCCCGCACCCAGCGCGCGAGCCGCAGGACGTCGGGACTGACGCCCGGCATCTCGGGCAGCACCACGACCGCGGGCCCGGACCCGGCGACGTACACCGTCTTCTCCACCCCCTCCACGGCCACGGTCCGGCGGGTGAAGTCGGTGATCGGATCGTCGTCGTTCATGGGGCCAGCCTGGTGCCGGGACGGGCCGCCGGGTGAGAGGCGGGATCGCCGAGAACAGGGGTAATCTCGCCACACGCGAGGAGGGCGAGCGGTACGCGGTCGGCGACCGGGAGCCGGGACAGCAGGGGGCGCGGGAGCAATGGCCGAGGCGACGCGGCAGGCGGGGGAAGGCGCGGGACCGGGGGCCGCCGGGCCGGGTGCGCTGCGGGTCGGGGTCCTGGCGTACCCGGACTGCTTCGCGTCGGAGGTGTTCGGCGTCCCCGACCTGTTGACGATGGCCGGGCATGTCGCCGGACCGGAAGCGCCCGGCTACCGGGTCTGGGTCCTCTCGCCCCGCCGCCGGGTCACCGCCTCGGGTGGCGCCGGCCTGGACGTGCGCCCGCTGCGCGAGGTCGACGTCCTCGTGGTACCCGGCTTCGAACTGCGCCCGGACACGGACCTCGACGCACGACTCGCCCGGCTCGCCCCAGAGATCACGGCGATCCGCGCACAGGCCGCCGCCGGCACCGCCGTCGTCTCTCTGTGCGTGGGCGCGTTCCTGCTCGCCGAGGCCGGGCTCCTCGACCGGCGCCGGGCCACCACCTCCTGGCTGCACGCCGGTGAACTGGCCAGGCGCTGCCCGGACGCCGACGTGCGGCCCGAGCGCCTGGTCGTCACCGATACCGGGGTGACGACCACGGCGGCCTTCAGCGCGATGTACGACTTCGCGCTGGACCTGATCCGCCGGCACAACGGAGCCGGGGTGGCCCGCGCCACCGCACGGGTGGCGCTCGTCGACGACGCGCGGACCTCCCAGACCCCGTACGTCGACCCGCGGCTTCTCCCGCAGCCCGGCCGGGAGTTCTCCCAGCGGGTCATGCGTCGGCTCGACCAGAACCTCGCCGAGCCGTACGACCTCGCCGCGCTCGCGGACGCCTTCCGGGTCAGCACCCGCACGCTGCTGCGCCGCTTCGCCGCGGAGACCGGACGCAGCCCGCTGGCCCATCTGCAGGCCTCCCGGGTCCGCCGCGCCCGCCATCTGCTGGAGACCACCGACCGCACCGTCGCCGCCGTCGCCGCGGCCGTCGGCTACCAGGACCCCGGCACCTTCGCCGCCCTCTTCGCCCGCCACACCGGCCGGCGCCCGAGCGCCTACCGGGCCGCCTTCCGCCGCAAGGCCCGGGGGTCCGCACGGTGATCTGGTCACTGCACCGAGTGCGGCCTCCGGCACAGGATGAGCCACGCGCCGCGCCGGGCCCGCGTCGTCCTGGTGGAGCCCGCGCTGAGCGCACTGCCGCGTCCTCGCCGACCTGGTCGACGCCGACGGCAGCCTTCCAAGTTCCAGCCCGTCGTGCTTGAGGTGGATCTTCATGCGCGGGCGCCTCCCCCGCGTGGGGGAAGCGGATCACGCGCTGGGCTGATCCCTGCGCGCTGCGGATCCAGAACAGTGAGCCCATGACGATCAGCGAGTTGAGTTCCACGACGGCGGTCGAGGTGACCGAGCGGCGTGGGCCGCTCCGGGCGGAGCGCATCGCCCGCAAGATGGGGAGCCAGCCCGGTGACATACAGAGCTGCCGGGCGGATCGCGGGCTGTCTGTGCGAACGACCCGTGCGCGAACCGATGGCTGGGGTCCGGAGTTCTCCCGGTTCGCAGGTCCGATGAGAACGACGCCGAGCTGCCCGCCGTTTCCCGTGCGGTCAGCTGTGTGGAGGACGAGGGGGGACGGTCCGTGACGGCTCTGCTCATGTCGTTCCCGGCGTTCGCGTCCTGTCTGGTCCTGTTCGCCCTGATGGAGAGCGCATGGCGATGGTTCACGGGACTGGGCTTGATCCCTTGGGTGCGCAGGCGCACGGGACGGTCGTTGTCGAGCATCGCCTTCGATGAATTCACGGCGGTCGTGAACGGAAACAAGACGGCAGAGCTGGAGCAGCGGAGAGTGGAGCTGCTGCGGCGGGACGACGAGAGCGACGGTGCGACGCCGCCCCGATCCAGCATCGACCTGACCAAGGGCACGGCGTTCATCGTGCTGCCACAGGAGGCGTGTGCTGACAGGCGCGATGCCTGCCAGGGCCGGCGGTGAACCGCGCACCGAAGGGAACGGGCGCGGAGCCAGTCGGGCGAGCGGGGACAGCGCCATCAGCGCGGGGGACAGCAGCATGCCGACGGCCGTCACCAGAAGACCGGTGCGCAGCCCCCACCATTCCACGGGGAAGCCGCCGAGCAGAGAGCCGAGCGGGGTCAGGCCCATGCCGGCGAACGTGATCGTCGCCGCCACGCGGCCTTGCATCCCGTCCGGGGTGACGGCCTGCCGGACGGCCATCGGCGATCAGTGGCAGGACCACCACGCTCGCGTGCTCACCCAGCTGGGAGGCGGTCTGCCCCACCCCTCGGGTTACCGAGTACGAGGCCCGCCTCCCGGCGCACGACAGGCGCACCGACGGTTCAGGCAGGGGGGGCTCACTGTGCCACGGATCAAGGACGGCACGCGATGACAGGCCTACGACGGCCTACGGCGTCAACGCGCGCTCGGACGACCGACCATGCCTCAGCTCCTCGTGGGTCACTCCGCTGCCCGAACGGCAGTCTGCGGAGCGTCGGCGCGAAAGCCGATTCCGTGAGGGCGGCTCACGAGAAAACGGCGTAGCCGTCGCCGTCGAGGTCCGTGGAGGCGGTGGTCCCGCCGAAGCCGTCGCCGGCCCGGGCAGCCCACTCGTTTGGTTGTGCGGGTGCCAGGTTCGCGCCGAGGCGCGCCTGGGGCTGTGGCGGTGGGGGGAGCGAGGCTGCGCGTCAGTTCCCCTGCTTGACCTTGACACGGTGACAAGGTCTTCACTGCTGCCGAGGAGGTGGTTCGATGACGCCCACGAGACAGGGCACAGATGCGGAACGAGCGCTCCAGGGGCTGGAGGACGGTCGTTCGTCCGTGCGCCTGCGGGCCGCACTGGCGGTCGGCACGACGCCCGACCCGCGTTTCGTCGACAAGCTCATCGAGCGCAGCGCGATCGAGCCCGAGTTCTTCGTCCGCGACATGCTGACCTGGGCGCTCACCCGCCACCCGGTCTCCATGACGCTCCCCAGGCTGCTCCGCGAAGTCGGCTCGGGGCGCGCACAGGCACGGAGCCAGGCGCTGCACACGCTGTCCAAGATCGGGGACCGGCAGGCGTGGCCGGCGATCACCCGGACGCTCCTGTCCGACGCCGACGACGAGGTGGCGCGCAGCGCCTGGCGGGCCGCGATCGTGCTCGTGCCGGAGGGCGAGGAGTCCGCGTTGGCCGCGGTGTTGGTGACACAGCTCGGGCGCGGAGGCCGCGAGACGCAGCTGAGTCTCAGCCGGGCGCTGGTCGCGCTGGGCGAAGTGAGTGCGCCGGCTCTGCTTGCCGCGGCCACGGCCCCCGACCCGCGCATACGCGCGCACGCGCTCGCCACACAACGGCTGCTGCGCGACCCCGACACCGGATTCGAGTCCGCGATCGAGGAGGCCAAGCGCGTCGTGGCCCTCGGCGGGTCCGGCCAGGGGGATGATGGGACGTGTTGATCGGTGAGGTGGCGCGACGGTCCGGGGTCAGTGCCCGCATGCTCAGGCATTACGAGTCGCTCGGCCTGGTGCGTCCTTCGGGCCGTACCGGCTCCGGCTACCGGGAGTACTCCCAGCAGGACATCCAGCGGATCTTCCACATCGAGAGCCTGCGGTCACTGGGACTGTCGCTGACTGAGATCGGACGCGCGCTGCACGATCCCGGATTCACGCCCTCGGCGCTCGTCGACGACCTCATCCGTCAGACACGCGAACGCATCGCGGCGGAGACCGAGCTGCTCACACGGCTGCGCCGCATCCACGCCGCGGACCCCGTCGGCTGGGAGGCCGTCCTCCGGGTGGTCGCGCTCCTGCAGGCTCTGGGGTCGAAGAGCGCCGACGCACGCCAGCGCGCCGCCCTTTCCTCGGGCGATGAGGCTCCGGTGCCCGTGGAAGCCCTGGTCGAGGCGGTTCTGAGGGAGACGGATCCGAACGTCGCCGGGACCCTTCGATGGGCGCTGGCACGATCGGGCGACGGCGGTCCGGCACTGCTGGCGCAGGGCCTCGGCTCACCGGAGGCCGCGGTGCGGGAACGCGCCGTGCAGGCCCTCGCCGAGATACCCGGCGACGACGCGGGCGCGCGGCTCCGCGATGCCCTCGGGCACCCCGACGTCGTGGTCCGCGGATACGCGGCTTTGGCGCTCGGCACACGAGGTGTGACCGATGCGGTCCCGACCCTCATCGACATGATCTCGGACGGACGCAACGACACCGACGCAGCCGATGCCCTGAGCGTGCTGGCGAGCGACACCGCGATGGCGGATCAGATCGCGACCGCGCTCGTCGAGCGTCTGGCCCACGGCGCCACCGAAGCACCGGCACGCGGACGGCTGACCCAGGCGCTGGCGGGCATCCCGGGGACCAAGGCGTCATGTGCCCTCGTGGAGCTCTCGCATGACGCGGACCGTGCCGTCGCGCTCACCGCGGCGTACCTCCTTCAGCTGCGCGACACGGGGTGACGGATATCCAGCGGGCTGCCGAGCCTGCGGCCCACGAATCCCTGGGCAGGCACCGAGTCGGAGTTCGAGGTCTGGTGGCTGATGATCGGCCGCAGGCAGGCGGGCGATGCCGAGTGTGATGGGAGCAGGGGTCGCTGTCGCAGGGGTACTGCCGCCGCTCAGGGGTACGCGAGTGCAGCGCCAGTTTGCAGGGCGTGCGTACACCTGTGGGCAGTACCTCTTGAAGCAGTGGGAGATGACATGAGGCTCCGCCAGTCGGTTCCGGCCCTGTCCCGGTTCTCCGCGGAAGTGCTGGGCGGGCGGTATCGCCTTGACGAGGTCATCGGCTCGGGTGGCGCCGGCGATGTCCACCGCGGCTTCGACCTTCGTCTCAAACGACCGGTGGCAGTCAAGGTCTTCCGCGTCGGCACGGATCTCGACACGGAAGAACGCTTCCACAACGAGGCGGTGATCCTTGCCCGGCTGCAGCATCCGGGCCTGGTCACCGTCTACGATGCCGGGCGGCACAACGGCCGTTCCTATCTGGTGATGGAGCTGATCGAAGGCCCCACGCTGAAAACCCGCATCGGCACAGGCCCCCTGGCTCCGGGCGAGACCGCCGCCCTCGGTGCCGATCTCGCCCAGGCGTTGGCGCACGCGCACGAGGCAGGGATCATCCACCGTGACGTGAAACCCTCGAACATCATCCTGGACGCCTCCGGCCGCCCTCACCTGACCGATTTCGGCATCTCCCGGCTGCTGGACGCCACCACCCACACCGCGACCGGCACACTCATCGGCACGGCCGCCTACTTGTCTCCCGAGCAGGTGCTCGGCCAGCCCGTGGGCCCAGCCGCCGATGTCTACGCCCTCGGCCTGGTGCTCCTCGAATGCATCACCAGCAGGCTCGAATATGACGGTGCCCCCTTGGAAGCAGCGATCGCGCGGCTCCACCGGCGCCCCGAACTGCCCGGCTCCCTGCCGGACGAGCTTGCGGGCCTGCTGAGGGACATGACCGCGCTGGAAGCGGAGGCCCGCCCACCGGCAGCCGACTGCGCCCGGACACTGACCGCCATGGCCGACACGACCGGCCCCGTCTCCGTCCCCAGCCCGGCTGACGTCACCAGTCTGGTGCCCAGGCAGGCATCGGCGCGCGCGGACCGCACGCACCAGCGTCCGCCGTACGCCGCAGGCACAACGGCCACGCCGAAGACCGCACCCGCACGCCGACGTCGCCTGGCCGCCGGTGGAGCCGCCGCCCTGGCCGCTGCCATGGCCGCGACTCTCGCCGTCAGCGACGGGTCCCCGCACCAAGGCAGCGGTGACCACACGACACGGGCTGCCGACAAGCCCTCCGTGACAGCCGAGCCACCAGACTCGACGCGTGCCGGGACCGAGGAAGGGCGCCCCACCGAGACGCCCTCCACCCGCGACACGTCCACCGGCGACGCCACCACCCGACAGATCCAGGACCCCGCTCCTGGCCGGCGCCCCGGTCTCACCTCCGCGGTCCCGAGCCGGGAACCAGTCACCGAAACAGTCGGCGACGGCGCCACCCCGCCATCACACTCCCCCGCGACCGGCGCACCGCACGGTCAGCACACGGAGACGTCCGATACGCGAAAGCCCGCGACATCGGAAGGACAAACGTCCAGCAAACGCCCCAAGAAGTCCCGTAAGTCCGGAAATCCTCACCAGGACAAGGCCCCGAAGGGGAAGTCGGAGTAGCAGACCTCCAACCGCCGCCTCGGTGACGCAACCGACGGGCCCAAGGGCTTCGCCCGGTCTGTGGATCAGGACCGGATGAACGACTACGACGGTTTCGCCGAGGCCTACGCGGCGGAGAACGAGAACAGTCCCGTCAACGCGTACTACGAGCGGCCCGCGATGCTGGCCCTCGCCGGCGACGTGACCGGCCGTCGGATCCTTGACGCCGGCTGCGGCGCGGGCCCTCTGTCCGCCGCGCTGCGCGACCGTGGTGCCGTCGTCACCGGCATCGACGCCAGCGCCGGGATGCTGGCGCCGGCCAGGCGGCGGCTCGGTGACGACATAGCTCTGCACCTGGGAAGCCTGAGCGACCCTCTCCCGTTCGACGACGGTGCGTTCGACGACGTGGTCGCGTCGCTGGTCCTGCACTACCTGGAGGACTGGGGGCCGACGCTGGCCGAGCTGCGGCGAGTGCTCAGGCCCGGCGGCCGGCTGATCGCGTCGGTGGACCACCCTTTCGTGGCCTACACGATCCAGGATCCTCGGCCCGGCTGCTTCGCCACCACCAGCTGTACCTTCAACTGGACGTCGGCGGGCAGTCCGTCCCGATGAGGTTCTGGCGCAAGCCGTTGCACGCGATGACCGATGCCTTCACCACCGCCGGATTCCGCCTTTCCGTCGTCAGCGAGCCGCGGCCCGACCCGGCCGCGAACTGTTCCCGACGGCTTGCGCGACCTTTCGACCAGGACGACCTTCCTGTTCTTCGTCGTCGAGGTGCCGCCGTCGGCTACCGGCTCGGACGGCTAGCCGGTCGCCGACCCCGCGGTCAGCGGTGGTCCGCGGCAGGGCCCGTCAGTGTCCTGCGGCCAGTTCGCCGCTGAGCTTGCCGTGGAGGTGGGCGCTCGGTTCGTTCAGGCCGGTGATCTCCACGCTCTTGCCGCGCTGGGCGTACTTGGTCTCGATGGCGTCCAGGGCGGCGACGGAGGAGGCGTCCCAGACGTGGGCGGCGGACAGGTCGATGACGACCTGCTCGGGGTCTCCCGCGTAGTCGAACCGGCCGACGAGATCGTTGGACGAGGCGAAGAACAGCTCACCGGTCACCCGGTAGACCACGCTCGTCCCGTCGGCAGCGGTCACCGCGGTGACCTCGGCCAAGTGGGCGACCCGCCTGGCGAAGACCACCATGGCGGTGATCGAGCCGACGACGACGCCGATGGCGAGGTTGTGGGTGGTGACCACGCCGACGACGGTGATCACCATGACGGTGATCTCCCCGGCGGGCATCCGCTTGAGGGTTCCCGGGGCGATCGAGTGCCAGTCGAACGTCGCG
Source organism: Streptomyces sp. (assembly GCF_035645055.1). Classification (GTDB taxonomy): domain Bacteria; phylum Actinomycetota; class Actinomycetes; order Streptomycetales; family Streptomycetaceae; genus Streptomyces. The sequence continues at coordinate 103,772 of NZ_DASQNH010000017.1, forward strand.
AACGACACCATGACCATCACGGCGACCAGGGCGGCCATGGGAATGTCGGAGACCACCGGTCCGAAGACGATGCACAGCACCATCAGGAAGGCACCGGCAAGGAAGGTCGACACGCGGGTGCGGGCCCCGGACACCTTCACATTGATCATTGTCTGGCCGATCATCGCGCAGCCGCCCATGCCGCCGAAGAATCCGGTGACGATGTTGGCGATGCCCTGCCCGATGGACTCGCGGGTCTTGCTGGAGTGGGTGTCGGTGATGTCGTCGACCAGCTTCGCCGTCATCAGCGACTCCATCAGGCCGACCAAGGCCATCGCGAACGCGTACGGGGCGATGGTGGTCAGAGTGTCCAGGGTCAGCGGCACGTCCGGCAGGCCCGGAACCGGCAGCGAGGACGGCAGGTCACCCTTGTCCCCCACGGTGGGCACCGCGATCCCGGCCGCGACGGTGATGACGGTGAGGATCACGATGGACGCCAACGGCGCCGGGATCACCGTGGTGATCTTCGGGAAGAACACCATCAGGGCCAGGCCGGCCACGATCAGCGGGTACACCGGCCAGGGCACGTCGGTCATCTCGGGGACCTGGGCCATGAAGACCAGGATGGCGAGGGCGTTGACGAAGCCGACCATCACCGAGCGCGGGATGAACCGCATCAGCTTCGCCACACCGAGCGCGCCCAGGACCACCTGGAACACTCCCGCGAGGATGACCGCGGCGACGAGGTAGCCCAGGCCGTGCTCGCGGTTGAGCGGTGCGATCACGAGGGCGACCGCGCCGGTGGCGGCGGAGATCATCGCGCGGCGTCCGCCGACGACGGCGATGGTGACGGCCATGGTGAAGGAGGCGAACAGGCCGATCGCCGGATCGACCCCGGCGATGATGGAGAAGGAGATGGCCTCCGGGATGAGGGCGAGCCCGACCACCAGGCCGGCCAGCACCTCGGTGCGCCAGACCTTCGGATCACGCAGCCAGTCCGGGCGCAGGGCGCGCAGCCGCGCGCCTGGCGGGATCACGGAAGAAGACAAGAAAGCAACTACCTGTCGTACTCGGGCACAGCCCGAGGGCGGGTCGGGCGTGCGAAGGAGGACGCGGAAGGCGGGCCGGCCTCTCGCGAAGGGCCCGCTGAGCGGGGCCGGAAGTCGATGTGAGCCGGCGGCTGCGAAGCAGCGCGGGGGGCGCCCGCCCCGGCTCTGGTCAGGGGCGAAGCGTCACGGCGGACAGGCGGCGGCGCCGGGCACCACGGACTCGCGCACGCATCTCTCCTGCAAGACTCGGATTCCTCGCCGGGGGCTGCATCGGCCCCGACACGGCAGCACGGCCGGACCTGCATGCCCGCGCCGCGCAGAGGTGAGGACGACGCCCGGCAGGCCGGGCCTCACCACCCTGAAACTCTACCCTAACGTTAGAGTAGGGATCGGCGGCCGGGCAGGGCCCCGGCACCGCCGGAGACGAGAAGGGCCAGATCAGGGACGTGGACGGCAAGCACATGCAGATCGGCGAGGTCGCCGCGCGGACCGAGCTGTCCCTGCGAACCATCCGGCACTACGAGGACACCGGCCTCGTCGCCCCGTCCGCCCGCTCCCAGGGCGGTTTCCGCCTCTACACCGAGGCCGACGTGGCCCGCCTCATGGTGATCCGCCGTATGAAACCGCTCGGCTTCACTCTGGAGGAGATGCGCGACCTGCTGGAGGCCACCGACCGCCTCGACGCCGACGAGCAGCCCGGAGCCGCCGAGCGGGAAGCTCTGCTGAGCCGGGTGCGCGGTTACGAGCGGGCCGCCACCCGCAAGGTCGAGGAGCTGCGCGTCCAACTGGAGCGGGCCGAGGACTTCGCCGCCACCCTCCGCGGCCGGCTGGAGGCAGCCCCTCCCGGGAGCGGCACCGCACCGGGCCCCGCCGCGCACGTCTGAGGACGGCCCGCGCCCGCTGTCACCGCCTCTCCCCCGCCCTGTCGGGCCGGCGGGTATCAGCGCCTGCTGGGCGGGATCGGTACCCGGCGCGACAGGAGTATCAGGAATGCCCGGCCCGGCCTTCAGCTCGGTGGCGAGTTCGACCAGTCCGCTCCGCTCGGCGACGCCGACGCGGATCCACGCGTCAGTCCCCTGAACGCAACGGCCGGTCCGCCGCTGCCGGACCGATGCACGAAAAGACGGTGGCCGTCGACCTCCTGGAACCCTCCGGCCGGCGGTGCGAGCCGAGCTGGGAAGTGCTGTTGTTCGTCATACGGCGAGGTTCCACCCCTGACGCACGGTCAGGGCCAAGCCCCCGTGGCCAGGCCCCTCGTCAGTTTCCGATGGCGTCACGGATTTCGAGGCAGCGGCGGACGAAGTCCTGAACCACGGGATTGGTGTCGTCGGACCGGGCCCAGGCGACACCGACCTGACTCGGGCTGACGTCGCTGACCGGGCGGTAGGTGATGCCCGGCCGGGCGTAGAAGCGGGCGGCGGATGCGGGGGCGAGGGCGACGCCGTAGCCGTTGGCGATGGCGCTGAGCCAGTCGTCCGGCTGGTCGACGACGGCGCCGACGCGCACCGGGTGGCCGTCGCGTTCGTCGGTGGCCAGCCAGCGGTCTCGCCACCAGCCCGTCTCGGGCGGGGCAGCCACGAACGGCTCGTCCCACAGATCCCGGAAGGGGATCACATCACGGGCGGTGAGTGGGTGCCCCTCGGGGAGGGCGACCCAGCGGGGCTCCGTGAACAGTACGGCCGTCCGCAAGGCGTCCTGTCCCGGGAAGGGCAGCCGCAGCAGGGCCACATCGACGTCTCCGTCGGCGAGCCCGGCGCTCGGATTCGACCAGGTGGCCTGCCGCATCTCCACTCGCCAGCCCGGGCGGCGCCGGGTGAACTCCGCGATGATGCGCGGGGTCGCCTCGTTGGCGGCACTGCCCATGAAGCCGACCCGCAGCAGGCGGGCTGCCCGGCTGGCGGCGCTCTTGGTCTCCCGCAGCACCCGGTCCCAGTCGGCCAGCAAGGCGGGGGCCCGCTCTGCCAGCATCCGGCCCGGTTCCGTGACGGTCATGCCGGTGCGGGACCGTGTGAAGAGCCGCACTCCCAGCCGGGTCTCCAGTTGCTTGATCTGCTTGGTGAGCGCCGGCTGGGACACGAACAGCCGTTCCGCGGCGCGCGTGAGGGTCCCCTCCTCCACCACAGCCATGAAGTAGCGCAGCAGCCGAGTGTCCACATCCATGCCCACAGGTTATGGACGCAGGTATTGGACGCCGCTCAAGGGGTCCCGGGAGGCTTGTCGAGGCGGACGCGCCGGGCGCGCCGCACTCACCATTCGCTCTCGCCTGAAGGACGAGGCACATGTTCACCGCCTACGCGATCATCACCGTCATCACCATCCTGGCCAACGCCGGAATCGCCATAGCGGACTTCTCGAAGGCCGCGTTCGTCCTGGCCAACTCGGCTCACGTGGGTGTCCCTCAGACCTGGCTCCCGTGGCTCGCCGCGCTCAAGGCGGCCGGAGCCGCCGGTCTCCTCCTCGGACTCACGGTTGCCCCGCTGATCGGCGTGGCCGCCGCGACAGGACTCATCCTGTTCTACATCGGCGCCATCGCCGTCCACATCCGCGCCCGCGTGTACAACAACATCGCTGCTCCTGGCGGCTACCTGGCCCTGGCCGTTGCCTCCCTCACCCTCGCCATCACGCGATGAAGGCCGCACCGCGACACGAAAGGCCACGACTCACAGGGACGATGGCCAGTGAACGAGACCAACGTCCGTGACCTCTACCGCGGTTGAGGTCCTATGCGAACGTCTCCGGCGCGTGCAGCGACGAGTCGAGCCGGGCGGATTCAGCGCGCCATCACCCAGCCCGGCGTCCAGGTCCCGGCGGCGTCGTGACCGGCCGTGGTGGTGGCGAGGTGGGCACGGAGGGCGGCCAGTGCCGGGTGGGGGTTGTCGCGGTGCCAGAGGAGCGAGTGCGGGTAGACGGGGATCGGGTCGGTCACCGGGACGCGGCGCAGACCGTGACCGGCGGGCCAGACGAGCCGGGTCTGCTCGCCCATGAAGGTGGCCAGGGCCGGGGTGTCGGCGATGGTGTCGAGGAGCGCGTCGGATCCGAAGTTGGGGCCGGTCGCCTCGATGGTGAGGCCGAACTCGGTGACCAGGGCGTCGTAGTAGGCGGCCCACTCGGTACCGGGGACGATGCCGGGCATCCAGATCCGGTGTCCGGCGAGCTGGGTGACGGTCACCGACCGGGCGGAGGCCAGCGCATGGCCGGCGCCTACGAGCAGTTGGAGCACCTCATCGAGCACCCGTACGGACTCGATGTCCTCGGGAAGGGGCCGGCCGGGCGCGGCGACGGCGCGGAAGGACGCGTCGATCTCACCGGAGCGGAGGGCGTCGACGGCCGTTCCGATGTCGAACAGCCACATCACGTCGAGCTCGATCCCCGGGTGCGCGCGGTGGAAGCCGCGCATCAGGCCCGACGCCGCGCCGCGCGAGGCGATCACGTCCACGCGCAGCGGGCGGCAGCCGGTGCGCACGGACGCGACCGCGCGTTCGGCGACGCGCAGCAGCTCACGCGCGTGGGGCAGGAACGCCTGCCCGTCGATGGTGAGCTGGGCGCCGCGCGGGGTGCGGGTGAACAGCCGCACCCCGAGGTTGCGCTCCAGCGCGGCGATGCGCTTGGAGACGGCCTGCTGGGTGACCGCCAGCTCGGCGGCGGCCTCCTGGAACGTCCCCGATTCGGCGGCGGCGACGAAGGTCCGGACGGAGTCGAGGTCCATGCCGACACCCTACGAGGACAACCATTGGTTGTGGATCGTGGCGCGGCGGTTGTTTGATCCGGGGACGTCGTGCTCGCTTTGATGCTTCCGATCGCGGATCGGTTGTGCGGGTGAGTGGCGAGGGGCGTCGGGCATGAAGAGCGGGCACCGGCTGGGACATCTGCGGGGGGACTCGCTGGTTCGTTTGATCGGACAGCGGCGGGGACGTCGGCTGGGGCGGCGATTCGGGTGGCTCTGGGCGGCGTATGGGACGAGCGCACTCGGCACGTGGCTCGCCTTCGGCGCCTTCCCGTTGATCGCCGTCCGGGTGCTGCACGCCGGACCGGCCGAGGTCGCCGCGCTCTCCTCACTGGGGGCCGCGGTGGGCGCGGCCGTGGCGGTGCCGCTCGGCCCGTGGGTGGAGTTCCGCCGCAAGCGGCCGGTGCTGATCACGATGGACCTGGTGCGGTTCGCGGCACTGCTGACGATCCCCACCGCGTTCGCGCTCGACGCGCTCACCTACGTTCAGCTCCTGCTGGTCTCGGTCGTCGTCGCGGCGGCCGACATCACCTTCCGCGCCGCCTCCGGCGCGTACCTGAAGACGCTGCTGCCGGCACAGGACCTGCTGACGGCCAACGCCCGATTCGAGTCCACGGCCTGGACGGCCACGATCGTCGGACCGCCGCTGGGCGGCGCCGTGATCGGGCTCCTCGGCCCGGTGGTGACGGTGGCGGCCGACGCGGTCAGCTACCTGCTCTCGGCCCTCGGCATCCGCGCGGCGGGCGGGCACGAACCACCGCCCGAGCAGCGGCAGGCCGCACGCCTGCGGGCGGGGGACCTCCTCGACGGCTGGCGGTACATCCTCGCCGACGCCTCCTTGCGTCCTCTGTTCTTCAACACCGCCTTGTTCAACGGCCTGGTCATGGCCACCCAGCCACTGCTGGCCGTCCTGATGCTCGGCCGGCTCGGGTTCACGCCGTGGCAGTACGGCCTCGCCTTCGCCGCGCCCTCGATCGGCGGGTTGCTCGGCTCACGGCTGGCCCGCCCGCTCGCCACCCGGTTCGGGCAGTACCGCGTCCTGGTCGCCTCCGGGACGCTGCGCGCGCTGTGGCCCGTCGGCCTCGCCTTCACGGGACCCGGCACCGCCGGGCTGACGCTGGTGATCGGTGTTGAGCTCGGCCTGATCCTCTGCTGCGGGATATTCAACCCCGTCTACGCCACCTACCGACTCGAACGCACCGCGACCGTCCGGGTCGCCCGCACACTCACCGCCTGGCAGGTGACGGCCAAAGCCTCAACCGCTCTTCTGACGGCCCTGTGGGGCGTGCTGGGCACCCTGCTCGGCCCCCGCACGGCCATCGGACTGGCCGGCCTGTTCCTGCTGGCCACGCCGCTGCTGCTGCCGCGCCGCACCCCGGCTGGGCAGACCGGTCCGGCGCCCGCTCCGAACCGCACCTGACGTGCCTGACCAGGACCAGCCGGCGCGTGCTTGGCCGGCCAGGCCACCGGGGACTGGACTTCAGCCGCCGGCACGGCGGAAGGCGGCGGTGTTCTCCGCGGCCCATCGCCGGAATGTCCTGGCGGGAGCACCGATGATCCGGGAGACGGTGTCGCGCACCTTGAGCAGCTCGTCGTTGACGTCGCCGCCCGTCAGGTCGAGTACCGCGTCCGCGGCTTCGTCTCCCAGGAATGCGGCCATCTGACGACGGGCTTCCCGTCGGCCGATCTCGGTGAACGGCACTTCTCGGCCCAGTACCGCCGCGATGGTCCCGGCCTGCTGCCGGGCCGTGATCCGCTCCGGACCGGTCAGCGCGTATGTCCGTGCCCGGTGGCCGGACTCGGTCAGTGCCGCCCGAGCCACCGACGCGATGTCCGCGGGATGGATCGTGGGGAGGCCGACGTCCGCGTAGGGCACGCGGACCGCTTGACGCTCGCGGATGGCTTTCGCCCACCACAGGGCGTTCGAGGCGAACTGCGTCGGCCGGAGGATCGTCCACGTCATGCCGCTGCCCTTGAGCAGCCGCTCGACACTCAGGTTCTCGCGGGCCGGGCCAAGGTGCGGATGTGTCTGGACGGTGATGGACGACACCAGCACGACGTGTTCCACGCCCGCCGTCCGGGCCGCCTCGATGATCTCGGCGTCCGAACCCATGCGTGACACAAGAAACAGCGAGCGCACCCCGTCCAGCGCGGGCTTCAGCGAGGCTGTCCGGGTCAGGTCGCCCCCGATGGCTTCGACGCCTTCCGGGAACCCGGCCCGTGCGGGGTCACGGGTGAGCCCTCTCAACGGGCCGACGCCGAACGCCCGGAGTTCTTGCAGCAGGGCGCTTCCTATGTTTCCGGTGGCTCCGGTCACGAGGATCATCAGGTCTTCTCCCTGGCGTCAGGCGGCGATCACCATGCCGTGACGCTAAGACCTCAACCGAGCTTCGGGTCAAGACGGCTTGACGGACACCGTGCGCTGGACACGTTCACGCGCGGGTTTCGACGCGTTTCGTCGTTCGAGCGCGTGAGGTCTGGATCCGGACTGCCCAGCGTGGGCGTGGCCTCGCTCGCGGTGGGTGGCGGTGACCGCGACGGACGGGCCCGGCGGCGAAGGGCCGAGCCGGGTCGCCATCCGGGTCCGGCGGCTCGAGGAACTCATCGATCAGCTCGACGGCGTCACCGCCACCGTCACCGTCGACGGCCCCGGCGCCAAGGTGCAGGCCCGCGAGTGACACCGTGACGACGGCGCCGGGCGCCACGGAGATGCGCCATCACCGTGGGCGCCTCCTCACTCCGTTGCGGGGTGCTTCCCCGGGCCGTCGCCGGGGCCGGCGAGCGGGGTCGGCGAGAGGTCCGCGGGTTCCTCGCCCGCCTCCAGGAGGGTGTCGGCCGCGCCCACGATCAGGGGGTCCGGCTTTCCGACGACCGAGTCGTCCTTGGCCGGGTAGTCGCAGCGGTCGAGGAGACTGCGCATGGCTTCCAGCCGGCCGCGCCGCTTGTCGTTGCTCTTCACCACCGTCCACGGCGCGTGGGCGGTGTCGGTCGCGCGGAACATGTCGACCTTGGCCTTGGTGTAGTCGTCCCACCGGTCGAGGGAGGCGAGGTCCGTGGGGGACAGTTTCCAGCGGCGTACGGGGTCGACCTGGCGGATGGCGAACCGGGTCCGCTGCTCGGCCTGCGACACGGAGAACCAGAACTTCATCAGCAGGATGCCGTCGTCGGTGAGCAGCCGCTCGAAGAGAGGTGTCTGCTCGAGGAAGGTGCGGTACTCCTCCTCGCTGCAGAAGCCCATCACCCGCTCCACACCTGCCCGGTTGTACCAGGAGCGGTCGAAGAAGACGATCTCTCCGCGGGCGGGCAGGTGCGCCACGTACCGCTGGAAGTACCATTGGCCCGCCTCGCGCTCCGTGGGCTTCTCCAGCGCCACGACGCGGGCACCGCGGGGGTTGAGCCGCTCGGTGAAGCGCTGGATGGTGCCGCCCTTGCCGGCCGCGTCGCGCCCTTCGCAGACCACGACGATCCGCTGGCCGGTGTCCTTCACCCAGCGCTGCAGCTTGAGCAGCTCGATCTGCAGGAGCCGTTTGGTTCTCTCGTACTCCCGCCGGCTTATCTTCCGGTCGTACGGATAGTTCTCCCGCCAGGTGTCGATGGGGCTGCCGTCGGCGTCCAGAAGCAGCGGCTTCTCCGGGCGTCGCTCGTCGATACGCAGGCCCGCGAGCAGGTCGTCGTCGCCGGTGACGTCGGCGCCCCGCCCTGCTTCGGTGATCTCGTCTCCGGCCTGCGGCACGTCGGCCGCTTCGGCGTTGCGCTCATCGGACATGGTGATCCTCCCGGTGGCGGTCCCTCTGGGCGGGGGCTGCCTAGAAGGGCAGGCGGCCGCGCGCCCGGCGGCCGGCGGAACCACTGCGGCCGACGGCACGGGAACCGGAGCTGAAGGGCTTGCTGAACAGCCGTCCCAGCACGCCCGGCGCCTTGGACCCGGCTCGGGACCCCAGGCCCAGGGTGCGCTGGGCGCCGTTCTGCGGATGCCTGGACAGGCGGGGAAGCAGGAAGGCCAGCACGGCAAGAACAAGGCACAGGCCGATCACAGCGGCGATCATCATCGTGGTCTCCCGGACGTACGAAGCAGTGAGTGGACGTCTTGTGGTTGCGTTCAACCGACTGCCCCTCCGGCTCTTGAACACGCCCGCCTTTTCCGGTTGATCTCGTCAGGTCCGTGGCACGCCCGTGATGCTCCTCCGTCACCCGGGACGGTCGGCCGGGGCCCGTAGTCACGGTGCGGCCATGGAACCGGTGTCCCTGACGGCCCCGTCCCATAACCTCGTGCCTGAAGACGTCAGATGCCCTGGGCATCCAAACCGAGGAGGCGCTCGTGCTCGGAAGGGGCACGCGGTTGCTCGCGGCCGCCGCCGTCCTGGCCTGCATCGTGCTCGTGGGGCCCGGTGGACCAAGCGGTGCCCACTTCGCCAGGCCACTGCCCGGCGACGCCGTCAAGGAGGTCGTACCGAACCGGGTCATGACGTGGAACCTCTGCAACCCGTGCGAAACCAGCAACATCGACCGGGCGGCGGAGATCGCCACGTACGCGCCCCAGGTCATCGGCCTGCAGGAAGCGTGTGTGCGTGACGTCAAGAGCATCCGGGATTATCTGGAGATCGTCTACGGGCTGGACTACCACGTCGAGTACGGGTCGGTCCTCAGGAACTGGGGCCGCTGCGGGGGTGCGCCATGGAGTCCGGGGGCCTACGGCCAGGCGGTCCTCTCGGCGGCGCCGATGACGGACCACGTCGTCGTGGAGTACCCCGACGGAGGATCCGAGGACCGCGGGTACATGGCCGTCACCACCACGGTGGACGGCCAGCCCGTGCGGGTCTTCAACACACACCTCGCCGAGCGGCGCCAGGAAGCGGTCCGGGCAGGCCAGACCGGCGTACTCGCCGCGGAGATCGCCCGCTACGACCGCGCCATCGTTCTCGGGGACTTCAACGCCGTGCCGGACGCCGCCGAACTCTCCCGCATGTGGGCACTGGCCATGGACACGGACCCGGAATGCCACCCCGCGCCCGTGGGCACCTGCCGAACGACCACCGACTGGCACCTCAAGTTCGACTACATCTTCCTGCGAGGCATCGCCCCACTCACGCACCGCGTGAAGCCCACTCCGCACTCCGACCACCACCTGGTGCATGCCGACCTGGCACCGGTCTGAGCAGGCGTTGCGAACTGGGCGGCGAAAGAGACGTTTGCCGGAGCGTGAACGGTGCACACGATGAGCTAACAAAACCTTTATGCGACGACGAGACGGAGGATCCCACCATGGGCATCATCGCGTGGATCATCATCGGCCTGCTCGCCGGCCTGATCGCCAAGGCCATCATGCCGGGCAAGGACCCGGGCGGCATCATCATCACCATGCTCATCGGCGTCGCGGGCGGCCTCCTCGGCGGCTGGCTCGGCAAGGTGATCTTCGGCGTCGACTCGATCGACGGCTTCTTCGAGCTCTCCACCTGGATTGCCGCCATCGTCGGCTCCCTGATCCTGCTCGCCCTCTACCGCCTCGTCACCGGCAACCGGCGACACAGCCACCGCCACGCCTGATCCACTGACGTCCGGCACCACGGGCCATGCCGAACGGCTCCCGTCCCGCAAGGGGAGGGAGCCGTTCGGCATGTGCATGTGCGCGTCACCCACCGGCCCGCCGTCACGCCTCCCGTGCCGCCCACAAGGACCGCACATGGGCCAGGTGCCGGCTCATCACGGCCTCCGCCCCCGCGGCGTCTCCCGCCAGCATCAGGTCGAGGAGCTCCAGGTGCTCCTGAGCCGAGGGAAGCAGCATGCCGCGCGCGTCCAGCGCCGTCAGCCCGTACAGCCGGGACCGTTTGCGCAGTTCGCCCACCGTTTCGACCAGGCGGTCGTTGCCGTGCAGCCCCAGCAGGGCCAGGTGGAAGCGGCGGTCGGCGTCCAGATAGCCGATGAGGTCGTGATCGCGGGCGCTCGCGACGATCTCCTCGGCCACCGGCCGCAGCGCCTCCAGCTGCTCCGGGCTCGCCGACCGCGTCACCGCGCCCACCGTCGGCACCTCGATCAGCGCCCGCAACTCGCTGTACTGGTCGAGATCGCGCTCGCTGACCTCCGTCACCCGGAATCCCTTGTTCCGTACGGGCTCGACCAGACCCTCACGGACCAGGTCGAGCATCGCCTCGCGCACCGGCGTCGCGGAGATCCCGAAGTCGGAGGCGAGCGCCGGCGCCGAGTAGACCCGCCCCGGTTGCAGCTCACCGGAGATCAGCGCGGCGCGCAGCGCGTGGGCCACCTGGTCGCGCAGCCGCTCCTGCGCCGTGATGAGGTTGGCTTGCTTCAGGTGGCCACCCATGGTCTGCCTCCGGGGCTCTGGGGGTCGGCGATCGGCGCTGCGATCGGCTGCGGTCGGTTCACTCCGCGGGCACCTCAGAGTAGGAAACCCGCCGGGAAGGGGTCGTCCGGGTCCAGAAAGTACTGGGCCGTGCCCGTGATCCAGGCCCGCCCGGTGACCGTGGGCACCACGGCGGGCAGACCGCCGACGGTGGTCTCGCCGGCGAGGCGCCCCACGAACCGCGTCCCGATGAACGACTCGTTCACGAAGTCGGCGCCGAGGGCCAGTTCGCCGCGCGCGTGCAGCTGCGCCATGCGGGCCGAGGTGCCGGTGCCGCACGGTGAGCGGTCGAACCAGCCGGGGTGGATGGCCATCGCGTGCCGCGAGTGTTCCGCGTCGGAGCCGGGCGCGATCAGGTACACGTGCTTGAGCCCGGCGATCGCCGGGTGCTCCGGGTGCGCCGGCCGGTCCGCGGCGTTCACCGCGTCCATGACCGCGAGCCCGGCGGCCAGCAGTTCCTCCTTGTGGCCGCGGTCGAAGGGCAGGCCGAGCGCGTCGAGTTCGACGAAGGCGTAGAAGTTCCCGCCGTAGGCGAGGTCGTAGCCGACGGTCCCGTATCCGGGCACCTCCACGGTGCGGTCCAGGGCGACGGCGAACGCGGGCACGTTGGTGAGCGCGACCTCCTCGGCGACGCCGTCCCGCACCCGGACGTCGGCCGTGACCAGGCCGGCGGGGGTGTCCAGGCGGACGGTGGTCACCGGCTCGGTGACCGGCACCAGCCCGGTCTCGACGAGCACGGTGGCGACACCGATCGTGCCGTGCCCGCACATCGGCAGGGCGCCGGACACCTCGATGAACAGCACGCCGTGATCGGCGTCGGGCCGGGTGGGCGGCTGCAGGATCGCACCGCTCATCGCGGAGTGGCCGCGAGGCTCGTACATCAGCAGGGTGCGGACGTGGTCGAGGTGGCCGACGAGGTGGCGGCGGCGCTCGGCCATGGTGGCGCCGGGCAGCACACCGATGCCGCCGGTGATCACCCGGGTGGGCATGCCCTCGGTGTGCGAGTCGACGGCGTGGTAGACGTGTCGGGTGCGCAACGCGGTCCTCCGGCGGTCAGTCGAGGCCCTCGGCGAGGGCCTTCTCGGTGGCGGCGCGGACGGCGGCGGCCTGCTCCCCGCTCAGCGGGGAGCGCGGTGGCCGGGTGGGGCCGCCGGGGCGTCCGGCGATCTCCATGGACACCTTGACGGCCTGGACGAACTCGGTCTTCGAGTCCCAGCGCAGCAGCGGGTGCAGGGCGCGGTACAGCGGCAGGGCGAGGTCGAGGTCGCGTTCGACGGCGGCCCGGTAGAGGGTGAGGCAGGCGCCGGGCAGGGCGTTGGGGAAGCCGGCGATCCAGCCGACGGCGCCGGCGAGGGCGAGTTCGAGCAGGACGTCGTCGGCACCGATGAGCAGGTCCAGGCCGGGGGTGAGTTCGGCGATCTCGTAGGCGCGGCGGACGTCACCGCTGAACTCCTTGACGGCGACGATGTGCCCGTCGGCGTGGAGGCGGGCGAGCAGGCCGGGTGTGAGGTCGACCTTGGTGTCGTACGGGTTGTTGTAGGCGACGACCGGGAGTCCGGCCCGTGCCGCTTCGGCGTAGTGGGCGCGGACGGTGGTGTCGTCGGCGCGGTAGGCGTTGGGCGGAAGCAGCAGCACGGAGCCGCAGCCGGCCTCGGCGGCCTGCTCGGCCCAGCGGCGGGAGGCGGCGCTGCCGTACGCGGACACGCCGGGCATGACCCGGGCCCCGTCGCCGGCCGCCTCGACGGCGACGCGGACCACGCGGGCGCGTTCGTCGTCGGTGAGGGTCTGGTACTCGCCGAGGGAGCCGTTGGGGACGACGCCGTCGCATCCGGCGGCGATCAGGGCGGCGACGTGTTCGGCGTAGGCGTCGTAGTCGACGGAGAGGTCGGCGCGCAGTGGCAGGGCGGTGGCGACCATGACGCCGTGCCAGGGCCGCGTGCGGGTGTCTGCGACGGTCATGTTCCGGGCTCCTCGGTGGGTGCGGTGGGCGTGGCGGTGGCGCCGGCCGATCCCGCAGCCGTGGCGGTGACGCCGGCCGGTTCCGCGGCGGAGGCGGTGGCCGGTTCCGCGGCGGTGGCGGTGGCCGGTTCCACGGTCGTGATGCCGGGCGGTGTCGCGGCCCCGTCCTCGGGCAGCTCGGCCAGGTGGCGCAGGGGTACCGGGCAGGACAGCGGACGCCGGTCCGGGATGGGCGGGGCGCCGGCCAGGTGGGCGACGGCGGGGCCGCACATCCGCCCCTGGCACCAGCCCATCCCGGCGCGGGTGAGCAGCTTGACGCTGCGGGCGTCGAGGGCGCCGTACTCGGTGACGGCCGTACGGATCCGCCCGGCGGTGACTTCCTCGCAGCGGCACACCTCGGTGGTGTCGTCGAGCCAGTCGGCCCAGCCGGCGCCGGGCCGGTGGGCGGCGGCCATCGCGTCGGCGAAGGCGCGCAGCCGGGCCCGGCGCCGGGTGAGGGCGGCGGTGCGGCGGGCGTCGCGCGGGATGCCGTGCAGGGCGTGGGCGATGGCGTCGGCGGCGAGTTCGCCCTCGGTGACCGCGAGGTCGGCGCCGCCCACCCCGCAGGACTCCCCCGCGGCCCAGACGCCGGACACGGAGGTGGCCTGGCCGGTGTCCACGGCGAGGACAGGGGTGTCGTCGGGGGTGGGGCGGGTGGCGCAGCCGAGGCCGGTGGCGAGGTCGAGTTGCGGGAGGAGTCCGTGGCCGACGGCGAGCGCGTCGCAGGGGATGCGGCGCGCGGTGCCGGGCAGGGGCCGCCAGTGACGGTCGAGCCGGGTGACGGTGACGGCCTCCACACGGCCGGTGCCGTGCGCGGCGGTGACGGCGTGCCGGGTGAGCAGCCGGGTGCCGTGCCGCAGCAGGCCGCTGCCGTGCAGGGCGCCTTCGGCGAGCTTGGCGGGGCTGCGCAGCAGGGTGGCCGGGGTGCGGGCGTACCCCGTGTAGCCGGCGGCTTCGACGACGGCGGGGACGCGGGCACCGGCGGCCGCCAGCGATCCGGCGACGGCGAGCAGCAGGGGTCCGCTGCCGGCGACGACGACCCGTCGGCCGGGCAGCACCAGGCCGGATTTGAGCATGGCCTGTGCTCCGCCCGCCGCGACGACCCCGGGCAGCGTCCAGCCGGGAAAGGGCAGCTGGCGCTCGTAGGCGCCGGTGGCGAGGAGGACGGCCTTCGCGTCGACGAGCGCGGCCGTCTCGTCGGGGCCGGCGACGGCGTGCAGCCGCCAGCGCGCGCCCGCGCGGACCACCGTCCACACGTGGTGGCGCGGCAGGTACGCGATGCGGCCGGTGTCCAGCCGCCGCAGCCGCCCGGTGAAATGGCGCCAGCCGTGGTGCAGGGCCTGCGGCCGGGCGGCGCGCAGACCGGGCGCGGGATGCCGGTGGAACTGCCCGCCGGGCCGCTCCCCCGCGTCCAGCACGGTGACGCTCAGGCCCAGGCCGGCGGCGCGCACGGCGGCGGCGAGCCCGGCGGGCCCGGCTCCGACGACGGCGAGGTCAGCGGTCGCGGTCATGACCGGTGCCCTCCTGCGTGGTGACCGTGTCCCCGGGCCGTACGGCGATCAGGCAGGCGCGCTGGTTGGGGCGGCCGTTGACGGTGGCGAGGCAGTCGTGGCAGACGCCGATCCCGCAGAACACCCCGCGCGGTGCGCCGGCGCCTCGGGTGGTACGCCAGGACAGGATGCCGGCGGACCACAGCGCGGCGGCGAGCGACTGTCCGGGCAGGGCGGTGAGGGTGCGGCCGTCGAAGGTGAAGGTGTACGGCGGTTCGGGCCGGGCCCGCACCAGGCCGAGCGGGGTGCGCGGCGTGCGGTTCATGTGGGCGCTCCTGGGGTGGCGGACAGGTCGTCCGGCGGAGGGAAGCGGTCGGGGCGGAACGGTTCGGCGGGCACGGGTGGGTCGGCGCCGGTCAGCGCGGCGGTGACGAGCAGGCCGGTGGCCGGGGCGAGGCCGATGCCGGCGCCCTCGTGGCCGCAGGCGTGGACGAGGCCGGGGACGCGGGGGTCGGGGCCGATGGCGGGGAGGTGGTCGGGCAGGTAGGGGCGGAACCCGCAGTACGTCCGTATCACGTGCGCGTCGGCCAGGGCGGGGAAGAGCGCGGCGGCCTGGCTCGCCAGGCGGCGCAGAGCCTCCGTGGAGAGGGTCCGGTCGAAGCCGACCCGCTCCCGGGTGGCGCCGATGAGGACCGTTCCGGCCGGGGTGCCTTCGACGACGGCGGAGGACTGGAGGCCGGCCGAGCCGCTGGCGACGTCGGCGATGTAGTCGGCGGCGTACACCTTGTGGCGGATCAGGCCGGGCGGCAGCGGTTCGGTGACCAGGACGAAACCGCGGCGCGGCAGGACGGGCAGGTGGGTGCCGGCGAGTTCCGCGATGCGGCCGCCCCAGGTGCCGGCGGCGTTGACGACGGCGGGGGCGCGCAGTTCTCCGCACGGAGTGCGGACGCCGCATACGGCACCTGTCGTGTCGGTGAGGACGGCGGTGACCTCCTCCCCCAGCCGGACCCGGGCGCCCTGGCGGCGGGCGGCGCGCAGCAGGGCGGCGGCGGCCTTGGCGGGCTGCACCTGGGCGTCCTGCGGGTAGTGGAAGGCGCCGGCCAGGCCGGGGGCCAACCGTGGTTCCAGGGCGGCGAGTTCGGCGGCGCTCACCTCGTGCGCCTCGACGCCGGCCGCGCGCTGCCCCGCCGTGAAGGCGCGCAGTGCGGTGCGGGCGGTCTCGTCGGGTGCGACGACGAGACCGCCCTTGAGCTCGTGTTCGACGGCGTCCTCGGGTGGGAGGTCGGCCGCGAGTTCTCGCCACAACCGGGTGGACAGCAGGGCGAGTTCGAGCTCGGGCCCCGCCTCTTTGTCGGAGACGAGGAGGTTTCCTTCGCCGGCTCCGGTGGTGCCGCCGGCGACCGGGCCGCGGTCGACGACCGCGACGGAGAGGCCGGCGCGGCTGGCGTAATACGCGCACGCCGCCCCGACCGCTCCGGCGCCGACGATCACGGCGTCCAGAGGTGCGCGCTCTTCTGTGGGCACGTCAGTAATATTTCACATTGCACTGGGTCCGACAAGAGCGCGCACCGGTTCGGCGTTCAGCGGCGCAGCGGCCCCTCGCAGCTGTAGTCCGCGGTGCCGCCGGTACGGTCGGCCCAGATCGCCACCTCGCCGAACGCGCAGTTCATGTCGGTGAAGTTGGGCGAGGCGGGCGCGGTGCGGTCGAGCAGGTAGCGGTCGACGGTCTCGGACATGTCCGTGAAGACCCGGTCGGCGCTGCCCGCGTCCGTGAGGCGGGCGGTGATCCGGCCCGTGCAGACGAAGCGGGGCATGGCGGTGTCGCCGTTGGCCGCGCAGGCCGGGTCGGCGGCGGTGGCGGAGGCGAGGGCGGTGCGTACCGCCTCGGCCGTACGCTCCCGCAGCCCGTCGTCGGGCGTGTGGGAGGTATGGGGGACGTACAGGTCGGCGACGCGCGCGATCCCCCGGTCGAGGAAGGCGTCGTAGCCCTGCTGGATCGCCTCGTCGCGGCCCGTGCGGTCGCGCCAGGCGTCGAAGGCGGCCGGGTCGTCGGCCCGCAGGTGCCGGTACATCTCCCGGAGCAGTGCGGGGCGTTCGTTCCACAGGTACGCGAAGAAGGTGCCGGCGTAGTCGTAGAAGCGGAAACCGTCACCGTCGTAGGTGGCGTGCAGGAGTTGGTCGACGCTCATGCGCGGGCCGCCGTTCGCGGTGTCGCGGATGACGCCCTGCACGAGGGACTTGCGGACGGCGACGCCGTCGGCACGGGTGGAACCGGCGAAGAACTCCGCGGTGCCCTCGTCCATCGCGGTCGTGCGGTCGCCCTGGTACCAGGGCCCCTCCCCGAAGGAACCCGGCACCGCCCAGCGGCCGTTGAGGTAGTGGCCGTACTCGTGGCGGAACAGCTCCTCCAGCGTCAGCCGTGAGTCCTGCGGAACGCGCCGCTGGTAGGTGTAGAAGGTCGCGCCGCGCTCGATGTAGATGCCGCCGTTGTCGGTGCTCATGCCGGTGAGGAGCGGGTGGTAGTTCTCGTAGTCGGCGCGGGAGGCGTAGAGCACGGTGGTCAGGGCGGTGTTGGTGTCCCCGGAGAGCGGCGCCTGGGTGCCGAGCACGCGGTGGAACTGCGCCTTGACCTGTTTGCTCGCGTAGTAGAGCTGGTCGGCGACGGCGCGGTCGAGGCCGGTGCGGACCTTGATGGCGCCGTTGTCGTAGCGGTAGGCGTACGGGAACAACTGCCGCTCGATGTCGTCCTTGCAGACGGCGTACGGCTTGCAGGCGTCGTAGTGGCCGAGCCAGGACGCGATCTTGGCCCAGGGGGCGCTGCCGCGGCCCCAGGTGTCGGTGACGGGGGTGAGCAGAGCGCCGAGGTCCGAGACGATCCGGGTGCGCAGGGAGCCGATGACGCCGAACCGGGCGTACTCCGAGAGGGCGTCCCGCACGGTCCACTCGTTGGGCGTGCCCTTGAGATGGGTGTGGCCGGCGAACCGGCGGAAGGCGTCGCGGTAGGTGTCGTTGCGGGCGACGACGGTCCTGAAGGCGGTGTCGCCGTTGCCCTCGTACAGGCCGAGGTAGTTGACGCTGAGCGCGGCGAGCGCGGCGCCGCCCCAGGAGGGGTCGGCGTAAGTGTCCGTGTGGTAGCGGTCGAGGCGGGCCAGCACCTTGCGGATCAGGTCGGGCTGGGACTGGCGCAGACCGGGGGCGCTGCCGGTGTAGAGGGCCTCGCGCAGGGTCTCGGCGTTGGTGCGGGTGGCGTCGAAGGTGCGCGGGGCGGTGCCGAAGCAGTACACCGCCCGCCGCATGGCCTCCTGGGTGGGCGCGTCGGTGACGTCGATCTCCTCGCGTGAGAAGTCGTGGTACACGACGGCGTGCAGGTAGGTGAACATCTCCAGCAGATGGCTGGAGTTGCGGCCGTCGTGGCGTGCGGCGAGGCCGGTGGCACGCCGGGCGACGGCTCGGACGTGGGCGTCGTCCATGACGGGGGCGAGGCGGGCGTCCCAGGTCCACAGGGTGCCGCGCAGACAGCCGTCGGCGGTGACGGCCGGGTCGGCCAGGAAGTCGGCGAACCGCTCGGGGTCGAGGCGGGTGATGTCGTCCAGGGCGCAGCCGGGGGCCAGGGCCGGTGCGGGCTCCGGCGAGGCGGGGGTGGACCGGCCGGGGACTCGGCCGTCGGCCCGGCGGGCGCCGGGGGCCGTGACCGCGGGGGTGCGCGGGGCCGGGGCCTTGCCCAGGCGGGTGACCTCGTCGTGTGGCCGGCGGTCGTCGCCGATCGCGGCCCGGGGGACGTCGGTGCGGTCCTGCGCCCGGGCGGTGGGGACGTCGGCCGTGCCGAGCAGCGCCGTGGTGACGGCGGCGGCGAGCAGGGCGGTGCGCAGTGATCTGCGCCGGGGCGGGAACAGGCGTGGCTTGGTGAACACCTGCGGCTCCTCGGATGTGGGGAGTGGCTCATCTTGAGGCGTGCATGCCACTGCAAGGTGAGCTGTAACATAGTAATGTGAAATTGCACTGACAACCCCTCAGGTGCCATCCCGGGCCCCGCCAGGGGCGCACTCACGCCGGCCGGAAATGGGCCAATGGCCGAGTTCAGGCGCCGCCGCGCGGGCGTGACGCATCCAGCACCGAGAGCACCACGATCGGTACCCGCCAATAGCGCGACCGGCGCACACCCACCCCCTGGGCACTGACGCCCCCGTCGGCCACCCCGCCGCACCGGCCCCACCGTGCACGTCTACGTCCCCGAGCCCGCCAACACGGCCCGCTCACGCGTCCATCACCGAACGCGCACTTTCGGTCGTCCCGGATTCCGGGCACCGGCGTGGGGGCAGACGCGGGACGCGGGTGGTGCCTAGCCTCCCGGGCCATGCGATCACCCTTACCGAGACGCCTCGGTCTCACCGCCGTCCTCGCCCTCGTCCTCACCGCGTTCGGACTGGCCCCCTCCTCGAGCGCCGCCGAACCGGGCCCCGCCGAGCTGGAGTTCGCCACCGACGCCGCGACGACCGCCCCCGGCGGCACGGTGAACCTGACCATGACGCTGACGAACAACAAGACCTACGACCTCTGGTTCGTCCACCAGACCATCGACCCGACCTGGCTGACCACCCAGCGCCCCGACCTGAAGTACTCCTTCACCGGCTGCACCCTCACCACGGCCGGCGGCAGCGCGGCGTGCTCCGGCACCGGGCCCGCCGACCTGGGGGGAAACTACGGCGCTCCCGTCCCGCCCGGCCAGAGCCGGACCGTGACGCTGACGCTCCGGATCGCCCCCGACTCGGGCTGCAACGGCAACATCGGCTTCTACTCGTACTTCTACGCCGAGTTCAGCGACAGCACGAACGTCAGCGGCGGCCCCGTCCACACCCCCGAGACGCGCGTCCTCTGCTCCTGACGGGCTCACGCCTGCTCCCGACAGGCTCGCGCCGTGCACGGCGGTGACCTGAAATCGGCGCACCGACCGTCCGTCGGACAGCCCGCGGCGACGTGCGGCCCCGCCGGCGGGCCCCCGGGTCCGCCGGCGGGGCCGCCTTCCGTCCCGCCTGGACCGCAGCGTCCATGGTGGGCCGCGGACCGGCGGCCGGGAAGGACCGCCGAACCCGCATCCGCCCCGGGAGGCGACCCGCGACGCGCCCGCGCTTTTCCGTCAGGTTTCGCAGCAGGGCCACGAAAGCTCCACAGACACCTCACTATGTGACGCGACGGATGCGTCGACGGCCGGTCTCTGAGGGGGAAACCGGCGTCGCGCGAGGGGGTGCGTCCGCTCCGCGGAGCCGTACTCACCCCTGCCCTGGGAGGGGACAGCACCGCATGAAGCGGACCTTACGCACCACCCTGCTCACGACGGGCGCGCTCATCGCCGCTCTCGGCCTGCCGGGCACAGCGGCGCACGCCGACGACCCGGCTCCCCGAATAGACCTGCGGGTACTCGTCGTGAGCGACGGCGGCCCGGCCACCGACGCCATCGCGGCCGAACTCGACGGGGCGGGCACGCCGTACACGGAGATCGACCTCACCCGCTCCGGCCGGCCCCGCATAGACGCCGGCTACCTGGCGGACACCGTGGACGGCCGGGACCGCGCCCGCTTCCAGGCCGTCGTCCTGCCGAGCGACAACCCGTTCCCGGCGAACTCCCCGGAGATGGCCGCGCTGGTGGCGTACGAGAAGACCTACGACATCCCGCAGGTCGACGCCTACACGTACGCCCGCCCCGAGGCCGGACTCCAGTATCCGGTCCACGGCGGCTACTCCGGCAGCGTCGACGGGGTGCGGGCCCAGGTGACCGCCGCCGGCCGGTCCGGGCCGTTCGGCTACCTCGACGGCCCGGTTCCGTTCGAGGACAACTCACCTGTCGTGGGCGAGAGTTACGCCTACCTGTCGACGAAGGTGGCCGGGGCCGACTTCACGCCGTACGTCGAGGCACCGATCCCCGGCACGGCCAAGCGGGGCTCGCTGGTGGGCGAGTACCGGCACGACGGGCGGCGCGAACTCGTCGTCACCTTCGTCTACAACCGCCACCAGCAGCAGTTCCGGCTGCTGGCCCGCGGCATCGTCGCGTGGATGACCGACGGCGTCCGGCTGGGCACCTCCCGCAACCACTTCGCCGTCCACGTCGACGACGTCTTCGCCGCCGACGACCGCTGGAACTCCACCCTCGACTGCACGCCCGGCGACGTGGACTGCGCAGACCCGAACGCCACCCCTGACCCGATCCGCATGACACCCGCGGACGTCGACCGGGCCGTCGCCTGGCAGCGCGAGCGCGACTTCACCCTCGACCTCGCCTACAACGGCGCCGGCAGCGTCGACCACCGCGAGGACCACGGCGGAGCCGACCCGCTGGCCGACCAGCTCATCGCCGAGCGCGAGCGGTTCCGCTGGATCAACCACACCTACACGCACGCCTTCCTCGGCTGCGAGCAGGACACCACGGTGGTGCCGTGGCGGTGCGCCACCGATCAGGACGGCAGCACCAAGTGGGTCAGCCGCAACGACGTCTCCGACGAGATCGCCGCCAACCGCGCGTGGGGACGGCTCGCCGCACTTCCCCTGGACGACGGCGAACTGGTCACCGGCGAGCACTCCGGACTGAGGGTCCTGCCCCAGCAGACGGCAGACAACCCGAACCTGGCGCTCGCCCTGGCCGACAACGGCATCGCCTGGCTCGCCTCGGACAACTCCCGTGAACCCGACCAGCGGCGGGTCGGGCCCGCCACGACCGTCCCCCGCCACCCGATGAACATCTTCTACAACGCGGGCCGGGCGGCCGAGCAGGTCGACGAGTACAACTGGATCTACACCAGCCGCGCACAGGGCGGCAGCGGCATCTGCGAGGACAACCCGGCGACCACCACCTGCCTGCCCGCCCCGCTCGACCCGGCCACCGGCTACCTGGAGCACATCGTGCCGCTGGAGCGGCGCATCGCCCTCGGCCACGTCCTCGCCAACGATCCCAGGCCGCACTTCATCCACCAGTCGAACCTCGCCGAGGACCGCATCGCCTACCCGGTCCTGGACGGCGTACTCGACACCTACGCCGCGCTGTTCGCGCCGAACACGCCGGTCGTCAACGAGCGGATGAAGGACATCGGCGCGGAGCTCCGGCGGCGCGCCGCGTGGCGGGCGGCCGTGCGGGACGGACAGGTCACCGCCTACCGCGTCGGCGGCACCGTCACCGTCGAGGGTCCGGCCGGAGCGGCGGTCCCCGCCACCATGCCCGAGGGGACCGCCCGGGCCGGCGCAGCCTTCGGCGAGGCGTACGCGGGCGAGCGCTCCGGCTGGACGGCCGCCGCGGCCGCCCAGCTGGTCCTCACCCTGCCGGTGGCACCTCTCTCCCCCGGCACGGGCGCCGCCGGGAGTGGAACCGCGCCGGCCACCGTCCCGGCGCCGGACACCCGCCTGCCCGCCGGAGTGGCCGAGCCGCTCACGCCCGGCGCCGGCAGCTGACCGGCGTTCGGCGGAGCGACAGCGAGGTCCCGGCCGCCCGTCCGCGGCGGCCGGGACCCGCACCACCATCCCTCACCGGGACGGCACCGCCCCGCACCACCACCCCCCGCACCTCGGCCGTGGAGCACATGGATGCACGCTGACCACGGCGCGCGACGCCCCGGCGCCCCGCGCGTCACTCTTCTCACCGAAGGCACCTATCCGCACAGCCACGGCGGTGTGAGCGTCTGGTGCGACCAACTCGTCACCGGGATGCCGGACATCGACTTCGACGTCGTCGCCGTCACCGGCACGGGGCGCGAGCCGCTGGTCTGGGACCTGCCGGCCCATGTCCTGAGCGTGCGGTCCCTGCCGCTGTGGGGCACGGCTCCGCCCGGCCGTCCGCCGCGCGGCCGTCGCCACAGGCAGCTCGCCGGCGCCTACGAGCGGTTCCTGACCGCGCTGCTCGACCCGGCCGCCGAGGACGGGTTCGCGCCCGCCCTGCACACCCTGGCGCGGGCGGCGGGTGACGGCGGGCTGAGCGCGTTCCTGCGGGGCGACACGGCGATCACGGTCCTGACCGCCGTGTGGCGGCGTCCGGGGCTGGCCGTGCGCGAGGCGCGGCCGACACTGCACGACGCGCTCACCGCCACCTCGCTCCTCGAACACGCGCTGCGCCCGCTGGCCGCGGCGCCGCCCGAGGAGGGGGTGGCGCACGCCGTCAGCGGAGGCGTCGCCGTCCTGCCGGGGCTGGCGGCACTCGAACGGCACGGGGTTCCGCTGCTGCTGACCGAGCACGGTGTCTACCTGCGCGAGCGCTACCTCGGCTACCGCACCGCTCCCTACCGCTGGCCGGTCAAGGCGGTGGTTCTCGGTTTCTTCCGGCTGCTCGCGGAGGAGACGTACCGCCGGGCGGCGCTGATCACCCCCGGCAACCGCTACAACCGGCTCTGGGAGGAGCAGGGCGGTGCCGATCCGGCGTCGATCCGCACGGTCTACAACGGCGTCGACCCCGCCGCCTTCCCCCCGGCCGGGCCGGAGCCGGAAGACCTCACCCTCAGCTGGGCCGGGCGGGTCGACCCGATCAAGGATCTGGAGACCCTGATCCGCGCCTTCGCCCTCGTCCGGGACCGGCTGCCCGACGTGCGGCTGCGGCTGTTCGGCGGCACCCCCCGCGGCGGGGAGGGCTACCGGGAGCGCTGTGAAGCACTCGCCGCCGAGCTGGGGCAGGCCGGCGCCGTGACGTTCGAAGGGCGCGTCGAGGACATCCGGGACGCCTACGCGGCGGGGAACGTGGTGATGCTGTCGAGCATCAGCGAGGGCTTCCCGTTCACGCTGATCGAGGCCATGTCGTGCGGGCGGGCGACGGTCTCCACCGACGTGGGCGGCGTGCGCGAGGCGGTCGGCGACACCGGGCTCGTCGTACCGCCGCGCGATCCGGCCGCGATGGCCGCCGCCGCGCTGGACCTGCTGGGCGACCCCGTCCGCCGCCGGGCGATGGGCGAGGCGGCCCGGCTGCGGGTGATCGAGCAGTTCACCCTGCGCCAGACCATCGACACCTTCCGCTCCATCTACCGCGAACTGTCCACGCCCGCCGAGCGGTCGCCCGGACGGATCGTACTGACCGCCGCGGCGGTCACCGGCGCGGGGAGCCGCACCGGATGAGCGGGCCGATGTCCCTGGAACCCGGCGGCGCCGAGCAGGACACGCTCGCCCTGCGCCTGGCCCGGCCGCGTCCGGCGCGCCGCCGCCCGCGCTGGGCCCTGGACGACACCACGCTCGCGATCCGGCTGCCCCGGCGAGGCCCCGACGAGGCGGCGGTCAGCGCGCTCGCCGCCGAACTCGCCGACCGCGTGGGCCCCGCCGTCCACCCCTACGAGGTGGCCGCGCTGCTGGAGGCGGAGGGCCTGTCCGCCACCGTGATCGCCGAGCGCTACGGCCACCCGAACCTCTTCTCGCTGGCGTCCGCGCTCTACGAGCGGGTGCCTCGCACGTTCCCCGACCCGCCCGCCGCGGCCGACCCGTGGCGCCCGGACACGGTGCGCTGTCTGCTGCGTGGGCTGCTGTTCGCGCTGCCCGCCCTGGCCTATCTGCTCACCGCCCCGCTCTGGCGCGTCGACCGGCACGCCACCGTCCTGATGGTGGCGGGTGTCGTGTCCTGGGCGTGGGGGCAGGCACTGGGCCACCGGGCGCATCTGCGGCTGGTGACGGGGCGTCGGGAGGCGGCCCGCACCCTGCTGACGGGGGCTTCGCTGGGTGCGGCGGCGGCCACCGGGCTCGCCGCGCTGCCCGCCGCGGGCGGCCCGGTGACCGCGGTGGCGGCCGCCCAGTCGCTGTATCTGGCGGCGGCGGGCGTGCTGCTGGTGCTGGGGCGGGAGCGGCTGCTGCTGGCCGCGCTCAGCCCGCTGATCGCCGGTGCGGCGGTGCTGCCGTGGTGGGAGCCCGGCCCCGTACTGCGGGCGGGACTGCCGCTGCTGGCGCTGCTGGCCACCCTCGCCGTGACGGCACGGGTGCTGTGGTCGGGGCTCGCCGTCCCGGCCGCTCCCGACGGGCCCCGGCCGAGCCCGCGCGCGTCCCTGCCCTACGGTCTGTTCGGTCTGGCCGCGGCGGTGCTCGTCCTGCTGGAGGGGCGGCGGCACCCGTACGCGGTGATCGCCCTGACGCTGAGCATGGGCCCGGCCGAGTGGCTGCTGTACCGCTACCGCGGCTGGTCGGTCGCCGCGCTGCGGGCCAGCGCGACGCCCCGGGGGTTCCTGCTCCGCTCGGCCGCGGTGCTCGGCGGCTGCCTGTCCGCCTACCTGCTGCTGTTGCTGCCGGCGGCCCTGTTCACCGGCGCCGGCCCGGCCACGCTGCTGCCGCTCGCCGCCGCGTTGTGGACCGCCCTGCTGCTCCAGGCGTTCGGGATGGCCTGGCCGCCGGCCGTGATCTGTCTGGCCGCCGCGGGCGGCGCCGGGGCGGTCACCTGGCTGAAGCTGCCGCCGGACCCGGCCGTACTGGGGCCGGTCTGCGGGCCTGCCGCGCTCTGTCTCGCGGTCTGCGCGATCCGTCTGCTCGGCAGGCCCTCCCCACACGCCTGACCTCAGGCGCCCGCTCCGCGCCACACCCGGGCGCCCCGCCGTCCCCCGACGAAAGGAATCCCTCAGTTGACCGCCACCCCGCTCGCCGCCGTCACCGGAGCCGAAGGTTTCATCGGCTCGCACCTCACCCAGGCGCTGGTCGCCTCCGGGCACCGTGTCAGGGCGATGGCCCAGTACAACTCGTTCTCCTCGTACGGCTGGCTGGAGACCCTGTCCGCCGACGTCCTCGGCCAGGTGGAGATCGTCCTCGGCGACGTCCGCGACCCCGGCTCGGTGCGCGGCCTGCTGGAGGGCGCCGACTGCGCCTACCACCTGGCCGCGCTCATCGCGATCCCGTACTCCTACCAGGCCCCGCACAGCTATGTGGACACCAACGTCACCGGCACCCTGAACGTGCTGGAGGCGGTGCGCGCGCTGGGCACGCCGCGCCTGGTGCACACCTCCACCAGCGAGACGTACGGCACCGCGCAAACGGTCCCCATCACCGAGGACCACCCCATCAACACCCAGTCGCCGTACGCCGCGTCGAAGGCCGGGGGCGACCGGCTCGCCGACAGCTACCACGCCAGCTTCGGCACACCGGTGGTGACGCTGCGGCCGTTCAACACCTTCGGGCCGCGCCAGTCGATGCGCGCGGTGATCCCCACCGTCATCGGGCAGGTGGCGGCCGGGCAGCGCACCCTCACCCTCGGCGATCTGCGCCCCACCCGCGA
The DNA here is from genome assembly GCF_035645055.1 of Streptomyces sp. Lineage (GTDB taxonomy): Bacteria > Actinomycetota > Actinomycetes > Streptomycetales > Streptomycetaceae > Streptomyces. Next base: position 129,573 of record NZ_DASQNH010000017.1, read on the forward strand.
CTTCACCTTCGTCGAGGACACGGCGCGGGCGTTCCTCGCGGTGGGCACCGCGCCGGCGGAACGGGTCGTGGGCCGCACCTTCAACGCCGGGACCGGCGGGGAGATCTCCGTCGGCGACCTGGTCGCCCTGATCGGCAAGGTCATGGACGTCCCTCTCGACGTCCGCCAGGACCCCGCGCGCCTGCGGCCCGCCGACTCCGAGGTGATGCGGCTGGTCTGCGACGCGTCACGGCTGACCGCGGCGACCGGCTGGCGGCCCCGCCGCCCGCTTCAGGAGGGGCTCGAGCGGACCGTGGAGTGGTTCGGCGATCCGGCCAACCTGGCCCGCTACAAGACCGGCATCTACAACATCTGACCCGCTCGGCAACACCGGCCCGCCCGGCACGTTACCCGGCACGTACCCGCAGGAGGTATGTCATGCACGCAGTGATCCTGGCCGGAGGAAAGGGCGTGCGGCTGCGGCCGTACACCACCGCGCTGCCCAAGCCGCTGGTCCCCATCGGTGACCAGCACGCCATCCTGGACATCGTGCTGCGCCAGCTGTCCACGTCCGGCTTCAGCCGCTGCACCATCGCCATCGGCCACCTCGGCCAGATCATCCGCGCGTACGTCGGCGACGGCGCGCAGTGGGGCATGAGCATCGACTACGCCACCGAGGAGAGCCCGCTGGGCACCATGGGCCCGCTGCTCACCCTGCGCGAACGGCTGCCGGAGCACTTCCTGGTGATGAACGGCGACGTGCTCACCGACCTGGACTACGCCGACGTCCTGCGCCGTCACGAGGGCTCCGGCGCACCCCTGACGATCGCCACCTACGCCCGCAAGGTGCACATCGACTTCGGGGTGCTGACCACGGACGCGAGCCGGGTCGTCGCCTTCACCGAGAAGCCCGTCATCGACTACCGCGTGTCCATGGGCGTCTACGGCGTCTCGCGGACCACTCTCGACGGTTACACGCCCGGGCTGCCGCTGGGCTTCGACGAGCTGGTGCTGGACCTGCTCGCCGCCGAGCGGCCGCCGCACGCCTACGAGTTCGACGGCTACTGGCTGGACATCGGCCGCCCCGACGACTACGACCGGGCCAACGCCGAGTTCACCAGCCGCAAGTCACTGCTGCTCAAGGGAGCCTGATCCACCCATGCGCATCCTGGTTCTCGGTGCCACCGGTTACCTCGGCGGCCACATCGCCGAGGGATTGCGTGACCTGCCGGGCACGCGGGTCCTCGTCGGCGGCCGTTCCCTGGGCGCCGACGTCCTCGTCGACCTCGGCTCCGGCCGTCCGCGGGACCTGGTGACGGCACTGGCGTCGGCCGCGCCCGACGCCGTCGTCAACTGCGCGGGCGCGACCGGCGGCGACGCCGTGACGCTGGCGGAGGCCAACGCCCGCGGCCCCGCCGCGCTGTGCGCGGCGTTGCGGGAGGCGGCCCCCGAAGCCCGCCTGGTCCATCTGGGCTCGGCCGCCGAGTACGGCCCCGGCACGCCCGGCCGGCCGGTCGCGGAGTCCGCGGCGACCTGCCCGGCCGGCCCCTACGGCGCGACCAAGCTGGCCGGCACGGTGGCGGTGACCGCGTCCGGGCTGGACGCTGTGGTGCTGCGGGTGGGGAACCCGGTCGGCCCTGGCGCCCCGGCGAGCGGGCTGCCCGGCCGGGTCGCCGGCCTGCTCGCCGACGCCGGGCACGACCCGGACGCGGTGCTCAGGCTCGGTGACCTGTCGGCGCACCGGGACTTCGTCGACGTGCGCGACGTGGCCCGGGCGGCGCGCTCGGCGGTCACCGCCCCGGGCCCGCTGCCGCCGGTCCTCAACATCGGGGGCGGAGAGGCGGTCCCGGTGCGCGACCTCGTCCGGGCGCTGGCCCGGGTGGCGGGCTTCCGGGGCCGTATCGCCGAGGCGGGCGACGGCTCCGCGCGCTCCGCGCAGGTGTCGTGGCAGTGCTCGGACATCACCGCGGCGGGCGCCGCGCTCGGCTGGCGCCCGGCCCACTCCCTCGACGACTCCCTGGCCGCCCTGTGGTCCGCCGCGACCGCCCCGTCCAGAGGCCCCGAAGAGGTGACGGCACGGTGAGCCTGCTGGTCCCGCTCTACGTCCACCCGGCCGAGGACCCGGCGGCCTGGCACCGTCTCGTCACCCACGCGGCGGACACCTACGCCGTCGTCCTCAACCCCGCCGACGGGCCCGGCCGGGCCGCCGACCCGGCGTTCGCCGCGGCGGCGGCGGCGCTGCGCCGGGCGGGGGCCCGGCTGCTCGGTTACATCGACACCGACTACGGCGCACGCGATCCGGCGCGGATCGTCGCCGATCTGCGCCGGCACCAGGAGTGGTACGGCACGGACGGCTGCTTCCTGGACCAGGTGACCGCGAGCCCGCACGGGTTGCCGTCCTGCCGCCGCCTGGTGCGCGGGCTGCGCCGCCTCGGTGCCTCCCCGGTCGTCCTCAACCCGGGCGTCCACCCCGCTCCCGGCTACGCACGGCTGGCCGACCTCGTCGTCACCTTCGAGGGTCCCTGGTCCACGTACGTCTCCGCCTTCAGCCGCCCGGCGTGGACCACACGGCAGCCGCCGCGGCGCTTCTGCCATCTCGTCCACGGCGTCCCCCGGCCGCTGGTGCCGCTCGCCGTGCGCACCGCGCGCGAGCGGGGCGCGGCGGTGTGCGGGCCGGTCACGGGCGAACCGCCCAACCCCTGGCGCGGGCTGACGCCCGCGCTGACCGAGGGGGAGCGATGAGCCGGCCGCTGCCGCTGTTCGCCGTGACGCTGGCCTTCCTCGCCACCCTGGCCGGCTGCTCGGGCGGCGGCGACCGCGCCGAGGACCCCGTGTGGCAGCCGCGTCCGGGACTGGACTGGCAGTGGCAGCTCGACGGCCCGGTCGACCCGTCCGTGGACGTGCCGGTCTACGACATCGACGGATTCGAGAACACCGCCGCCGACGTCGCCCGCCTGCACCGGGACGGCCGCAAGGTGATCTGCTACGTCAACGTCGGCGCCTGGGAGGACTTCCGCCCGGACCGCGACGCCTTCCCCCGTTCCGTGCTGGGCCGGCCCAACGGCTGGCGCGGCGAGCGCTGGCTGGACATCCGGCAGGTGTCGGTCCTGCGGCCCTTGATGGAGCGCCGGTTCGACATGTGCCGGGACAAGGGCTTCGACGCGGTGGAACCGGATCTGGTGGAGGGCTACGCCCACGACACGGGTTTCCCGCTCACGGCGCGGGACCAGCTCCGGTACAACCGCGTGATCGCGGACATCGCCCACGAACGCGGCCTGGCCGTCGGGCTGAAGAACGACCTGGCGCAGATCCCCCGTCTGCTGCACGACTTCGACTTCGCGGTCAACGAGGAGTGCGCGCAGTACGCCGAGTGCGCGCGCCTACGGCCGTTCACCGCGGCGGGCAAGGCGGTCTTCCACGTCGAGTACGCGCAACCCGCGGCCCGGTTCTGCCCGGTGGCCCGCGAGCTGCGTCTGTCGTCGATGCTCAAGAAGCCGGAACTGGGGACCTGGCGTAGACCGTGCTGACGCGCTCGCCGCCCGCCGCCCGCATACGGGCAGTTCGGACGGGGCAAACGGACTGCCTGGGATACGGAGGACACCATGACCATGACGGAGCAGCGGGCCGAGCCGGCGGGCGAGAACACCGCCTGTTGCGCACACCACCACAGCCATGACGCGAGATCCGGAGCCGAGGACACGGAGACACCGCGTGAGCGGGTCAACCGCCGCTGGAACGAGATCCTGCAGGAGACGCGGGTCACCCAGACGGGCGTGCAGATCCTCTTCGGATTCCTGCTCAGTGTGGCCTTCACCCCGGTCTTCCGGGAGTTGGAGCTGCTGGACCGCGTCATCTACGTCACTACTGTGATGCTCGGCGCGGCGGCCACGGCCTCGCTCATAGCGCCCGTCTCCCTGCACCGCTTCCTGTCCGGCCAGCGTATGAAGGACGAGGTGGTGGAGGCCGCCGGCCGCATGATGATGTGCGGCATGGTCCTCCTCGCGCTGACCATCGGCTGCACGCTCCTGCTGATCCTGCGTTTCGTGGTGCCCGGCGTCCTCGCCGAGCTGCTCGTCGGCGGGATCATGCTGTGGTTCGGTCTGTGCTGGTACGCGCTGCCGCTGCGGCTGCGCCGCCGCGCCGCTCGGCGCCCCCGCACGGACGACGCGTAACGGTCCGGGGGCGCGAGACGGCCATGTGCCGCCCCCGCCCCGGACCTCGGCGTCCGCCCGGCCGTCCCCGGGACTACGAAGGAACAGCCGCCCCGGAGCGGAACTCGTCGGTCTCCGGTTCCCGCAGCTGCTCGCGCACGTAGTTCCACACCACCGCGATCAGCGCGGCCGCCGGTACCGCGAGGAGGCTGCCCACGATGCCGGCCAGGCTGCCGCCCAGGGTGACCGCCAGGAGGACCACCGCCGCGTGCAGCCCGAGCCCGCGGCTCTGGATCATGGGCTGGAAGACGTTGCCTTCGAGCTGCTGCACCACGACGATGATCGCCAGCACGATCAGCGCGTCCGTCAGACCGTTCGAGACCAGGGCGATGAGGACGGCGACCAGACCGGCGAAGAGGGCGCCCACGATCGGCACGAACGCCGACACGAAGGTCAGCACCGCGAGCGGAAGCACCAGCGGGACCTTGAGTATCCACAGGCCGATCCCGATGAGCACGGCGTCGAGCAGGCCGACGAACGCCTGCGAGCGCACGAACGCGCCGAGCGTCTCCCAGCTGCGCTCGGCGACGACCGGGACGTCCGTGGCCAGCCGGCCCGGAAGCTGACGGGACAGCCAGGGCAGGAACCGGGGCCCGTCCTTGAGGAAGAAGAACATCAGGAAGAGCGCCAGGACCGCGGTCACCAGGCCGTTGACCACGGTGCTCACCCCGGAGACCACGGCGGTGAGCACGCCGTCGATGCTGGCCTGGGCGCGGGCCACGGCCGTGTCGAAGCCGTCGGTGATCTGTTCGTCCGCGATGTTCAGGGGCGGCCCGGCGGCCCACTCGCGGATTCTCTGGAGGCCGGAGACCGCGCCGTCGGCCAGCTCGCCGGACTGGGACGCCACCGGCACCGCGATCAGCGTCACGATGCCCGAGACCACCAGCAGGAACGCCACGGTCACCGCCGAGGCGGCCAGGGCCGGAGGCCATCCCTTGCGACGCAGGAAGCGAGCCAGGGGCCAGGTCAGCGTGGTGAGGAACAAGCCCACTATGAGAGGCCAGACGACCGACCACATCCGCCCTAGAAGCCACAGGGCCACCGAGGTCGCCAGGAGGACCAGCAGCAGTTCGAGGGATACGCGTGCCGACCTGCGCAACGCGGCGGCGGTTTTCGTGGAACTCAACGGAGCAGGCATGAGGACAACCCTATGGGGGTCCGCGTCCCGCATGGAGTGCCCCGGCACTGGCACGGCGCGTGGGGGGAGCACATGAGGGCTGAGACGTTCCCGAGGTGGGGATCGACACTCGATTCGGTGGTGGTCCACGCGCAGGGTGCCCTCTGCCGCAGGCTGACGCGCGGGACTGTGCTCGGCGCCCGGCGAGGACGACACGCACCTGGTCGTGGTCCGGGAGCGCATTCCGGTGCCGGAAACGTCGGCCGCGAGCCGCCGCCTCGTCCGGGTCGGTCTCCTCCCACAGCCGCCACGGTGGCCCCGAGGGCTCGGGGTCACCGACCACCGGCGAGGCCGCTTCCCCGCACGCACTCGGCCCGCCGTGCCCTGAGGGCCGACTTTCTGGTTCCGGAGGCCCCGCGAATTGCCATAACGGCAAACGCAGTTGTCGTCTTCCGTGTGTGAGTTCAGCCTGGTTCCTGCCCAGACCGTCGAAGACCGGGAGGCCGCACCATGACGACTCACACAGGTATCGGAAGCGAACGGAACTCCGGGGACGACGCGCCCCTGAACAACCGCGTCCACCACGTTCGAGCCGGCGAGCTGGACGGCCACGCCGCCATCAGCGGCGGCACGGTCGGTTCCAGGAAGCTCTGGATGGGCATGGTGGTCAACCCGCCTCTGAGTGCGACGGACAATCACCATCACGGTGATTCGGAGGCGGGTATCTACGTGGTCAGCGGTCACCCCGTGTTCGTCTACCACGACGGCGCACAGGAGGTACGGCTGGCCGCCGGCCCTGGTGACTTCTTCCTGGTCCCGCCGTTCGTCCCGCACAGAGAGGAGAACCCCGACCCGAACGAGCCCGCCGTCGTCGTGATCGCCCGGACCACACAGGAGCCCGTCAAGGTCTCCGTGCCGGAGCTGTACCGGCTCGAAGGGACGGACGCGCAGTAGAGTGCGCGGCCGCCGGGCCCGGCCGCGCGCGTTTCTCGTGACCGGGTCACCCAGTGGTCGGCATGTCAGTACGTGACCATGCTGCGGCTCAGCCGGACTCGTCGGTGGTCGGGTCGTGGCCCCAGTTCATCAGGGAGTGACGCCACCGGGAGTCGTGTACGTCCCCCGGTGGCCGTTGCGCGAGGTGGCGGCGGATGTAGCCGTTCACCTTGCGCATGTGCTGGTAGTCGGCGTCGGAGAGGTCGCTCTGCTTCTTGCGGAGAATCTCGACGATGGCGCGCCCGGAGGCGTGGCCGGTCGACTCGCCGCCGTCCTTGTGCTGCCCGGCTGCCTGCGACTCCTCGGTGGCCAGCCACTTCTCCAGCCGTGCGGGCGTCATGTTGACCAGATCCCCGAAGGAGTCGAGGATGTCGCGCCGTTCGTCCTCGGTCGTCATGTCCGCGCCTACTTCTTCTTCTTCAGGGCGGATGGCTTGTGAACGGCCGTACGGCCCGACTTGTCGCTGCGCACCTCGTACTGCGGCTCGTCCGGAGAGGCGGCCACGGTGCGTCCGGCGGCCTTCGTCCGCTTGGTGATCTTCTTCTCCACGGTGCCCGTGGTCTCACTGCCGTGGCTGCGCCAGGCGACCTTGTCGCCCTTCGCCGGTTCCTTCTCGGACGGGGAGTCCTTGTCCTTCGCCATGGTTGCTGCTCCCTCGCGGGCGGTGCGTGACCGGATTCCTGTTCCACCTTGCGGGCTGTCGCCGCGCCTCGCACCTCCGGTGAAGCGCCGGACGGCGTCATCCGGGGAAGCGGCCCGTGGAGCGCAGTCGCCACCTGCGTTCGGCGTAGGCGAGGTCGTCGCGCCACAGGCGGGCCGCCGCGCCGCGCATGAGCGGGCGCAGCAGGGGCGCCGCCGCACGCGCGACGGCGAAGCCGGGGCGGGCCGAGGCCGCCACCACCGCTTCGATCACCACGGTGCGCGGGCGGCCCCGCTCGTCCGGGCCGAGCGGCGTGGCATGGGTCTCGACGACCGAGCCCTCGCCCTCCCCTTCGGTGATGCGCATGACGACCGTGCGGGGTCCGGGAGCGGTGAAGACGGCCCGGACCGGCACGACGAGCCGCCCCGCCACCTTGAAGGACACGTCGACGGTGAAGCTGTCGCCCGTGTCCCCGCGCCCGCCGGGCGCGTCGGCCACCGCCAGGTCGACGAACGAGTACGGGTGGTACCAGGCCCCGTGCCAGGGGTCCAGCCGATTGGCCATGACGTCCTCCGGCTCGCAGGTACCGGCCCCCTCGTACACGGCCGCCAGGACTCGTGCCGTCGGTGGCCGGCGCGGCACGAGGGGCGCGTCCAGCGGCGGTTCCCCGCCGGCCGCGTCGAGCCGCACCCACACCAGGACGCCGTCGTCGTGGACGGGCAGCGGCTCCCAGCCGGCGAAGGGGCCGCCGTCCAGGGCGAGGCCGTGCCAGTGGCAGACGAGGGTGCCGCAGCGCACCGGGCTGTCGGCGAGCGGGGCGCCGAGGTGCGGGCAGCTCCCTGGCCCGGCGTGCGGCCGGCCGTCGGCACCGCGCCAGACGACGATCTCCTGCCCCGCCACGGTCCGTGCCAGCGGGCGGTCACCGCGCAGGGCGTGGGACGCGCCGACGACGTACCAGTTGCCGGACGGGCGGGCCTGGGCGCGTTTCAGCGCCTGGGCGATCAGCGCGGGTTTCGCCTCCCGCCAGGTGGTTCGCTGGCGCTCCCAGGGGACGGCGCGCCGGCGCAGGGAGAGGGGCAGACGGCCTCGTCGAGCGGACGGCGCGGGGGTCACGCGACCTCCTCGGGCACGGTGGGGCGGACGCCGGCGGCCCCGGCGGTGGAGGCATCGGGTGCGGTGGCCGGCCCGGCGGCCGGCGCCCCGGGCCCGGGGTGGCGGGAGGCGCCGCGGTGGCGGAGCCGGGCCGCGACGACGCGGGCGAGCCCGTCGGCGGCGACCGCCGCCCGCCGGCGGCGGGGCACCACGGCGCGGCGGTGCAGCACGGCGTAGCCGTCGCGGGCCACGGCGTCGAGGATGCCGCCGTAGAGCACGTACGCGGTGCGGATGCAGGGCCGCGAGACCGGGTCCAGCATGGCGATCCCCGGTGCCGCCTCGCGGTAGACGCCGCGGGTCAGCGCCTCGAACTCTCTGAGCGCGGCGGTGACGCGGCGGTCCCGGCGGCCCGTGTCCCTGCTCCAGCGCAGCAGTTCCCGGTCGACACCGTGTCCGGCGAGCAGGTCGGCGGGGAGGTACACACGACCGCGGTCGAGGTCCTCGCCCACGTCCCGCAGGAAGTTGGTCAGCTGGAAGGCCACGCCCAGGGCGGCCGCGTGCGGTGCGGCCTGCGCGCGCGGTACCACCGTGCCGAGGACCGGCAGCATCTGCAGACCGATGACCGCCGCCGAGCCGTGCGTGTAGCGGCGCAGGTCCGCGTAGGTCGGGTAGTCGGTCACCACCAGGTCGGAGCACATCGCGGTCATGAAGTCGTGGAAGTGCGTGTGCTCGATGGCGTAGCGGCGCGCGGTGTCGGCGACGGCCCGCACCACGGGTTCCTCGCTGTGTTCCTGCCGCAGCCCTCGTTCGAGGTTCTCCCGCAGTTCGGCGAGTGCCGTGCCGGGGCGTGCGGCGCCGTCGCCGGGGGCCGGGCAGTCGACGATGTCGTCGGCCCAGCGGGCGAAGCCGTACAGGGCGTGCACGGCGGGCCTGCGCTCGATCGGCAGCAGCCGCGTGGCGAGGAAGTACGTCCTGCCGTGCTGGGCGTTGAGGGCGCGGCAGTGGCGGTACGCCGCGCGCAGCGCCGGGTCGTCGATCCCGGCCGCGTCGAGTTCCCGGTCGGTCATGCGGAGGTCTCCTTCACGGCGGGCGACTTCAGGGCCGGCACCGCGCCGGGGGTGCGGGCAGGGACGCGACCGCCGGTGATCCGCGCGGCGGCCAGCTTCCCCGACAGCAGCACGGTCGGGACGCCGACGCCGGGGGTGGTGCCGCAGCCGGCGAGTACGGCGTTCTCGGTGCCCCGGACCAGGTTGCGCGGCCGGAAGGGGCCCGTCTGGGCGAAGGTGTGGGCCGCCGAGAAGGGCGTTCCCGCGGCGTGTCCCTGGGCCTGCCAGTCGGCGGGGGTGACCAGGCACTCCTCCTGGATGGCGGCCCCGATGCCGTCGAGACCGCGCCGTTCCAGCTCCCTCAGCAGTGTGTCCCGGTAGCGCGGGCCCAGGTCGGTCCAGGCCGCGGCGCCGGGTCCGATGTCGGTGTTGGGGCAGGGGGCGAGGATGTAGTGCAGGTGGTGGCCGGGGGGTGCGAGCGAGGGGTCGGTGGCGGTGGGCCGGGTGATGAGCAGGGAAGGGTCGCTCATCAGCCGGCCGGTGCGGGTGAGTTCGTCGAAGGTGGAGTGCCAGGCCGCCCCGAACGACAGGGTGTGGTGGGCGAGATGGTCCCAGGTGCGGTCGGTTCCCGCGTGCAGCACGACCGCGGACGGCGAGTGCCGCAGCGGCAGCGGCCTGCGGGGCCGGTGGCCGAGCAGCCGGTAGGCGACGGGCAGGTCGGGGGTGAGGACGACCGCGTCGCACGGGATGCGGTCCTGATCGGTGACGACGGCCGTGACACGGCCTGCGGACCGTTCCAGCCGGGTGACCCGCCGGCCGAAGCGCAGCTCGGCGCCCGCGTCGCCGGCGGCGTCCGCCATGGCCCGCGGCAGGGCGTGCATGCCGCCTCGCGGGAAGTACACGCCGGCGACGGTGTCCATGTAGGCGATGACGGCGTACGCGGCGAGGGCCCGGGCCGGTGGGACACCCGCGTACAGGGCCTGGAAGGTGAACACCCGGCGCAGCCGTTCGTCCTTGAGGAAGCGGCCGATCCGGGCATCGAGGCGGCCGAAGCCGCCGAGTGCGGCCAGCCGGGCGAGGTCGGGGGTGAGCAGGTCCAGCGGGGAGTCGAAGTCGGCGTCGATGAAGCGGCGCATCTGGGCCCGGTGGAGCCTGGCCAGCCAGTCGCGCAGCCGCCGGTAGCCCATCGCCTCGGCGGGCCCGGCGAAACGCTCGACCTCTTCGGCCATCGCGTCCGCGTCGGTGTGCACGTCGAGACTGCTGCCGTCGGCGAAGCGGGCCCGGTAGGCCGGGTGGAGGGGAATCAGGTCGACGCGTCGGCGCAGGCTGTCGCCGACCGCCGCGAAGGCCTCGTCCGCGAGGTCGGGCATGGTCAGCACGGTGGGGCCGGTGTCGATCCGGTAGCCGCCGAGGGCGCGGCGACCGGCCCGGCCGCCGGGCTGTGCGTCGCGTTCGACCAGGGTGACGCGGCGTCCGGCGCCGAGCAGGTGCAGGGCGGCCGACAGTCCGGCGAGTCCGGCCCCGACCACGACGACGTGGTCCGTGCGTCCGGGAAGGGTGCGCGTCATCGGGCGGTCTCCTCCGTGCCGGTGATGAGCGTTTCGGCCACGTCCACGCCGGAGGCGATCACGGTCTCGGCCACGGCCGGGCCGGGGGCGGGCCGGGGCGGGGGCGCGGCGTCGCGGGGTGCCCCGTCGGCCGCCGAGCGCAGCAGACTCCGCAGCCGGCGTCCGCTCTCCGGTTCCAGGGAGGCGCGGTCGAAGTGGCGCAGCCCCTGGGCGACGAGCCGGGCGATCTTGGTCTCGACCGCGGCCAGGGCGCCCGTCGCGACCAGCACCTCCCGCACCTCGTCGAGGCCCGCCGGGGTCAGCTGGGCGTCACCCAGCGACCGTTCCAGCACGTCCAGGGCCGCGTGGTCCCCGGTGGCCTCGGCGCGGGCCCGGGCGAGGGCGGTCACGTAGGTCGCCTTGCCCTCGCGGATGTCCCCGCCGACGGGCTTGCCGGTGCGCGGGGGATCGCCGAAGACGTCGTTCAGGTCGTCCCGCAGCTGGAACGCCACGCCGGCACAGCGGCCGGCCGAGCACAGGGCGCGCAGCGTGGTGTCGTCCGCGCCCGCCAGGGCGGCGCCCAGGGCGATCGGCCGTTCCACCGAGTAGAGGGCGCTCTTGAGGCAGGCGGCGCGCAGCGCCCGCGGCAGGGACCGGGCCGCCGTGGTCTGCCCGTGGACGTCCAGGTACTGGCCGGCGACCATCTCCGTGCGCATGTCGCTCCACAGGCGGCGCACCACGATCGCGGTCCGGGTGGGCAGCGGGGTCTCGGCCACCAGGTCGTCGGCCCAGGCGAGCGCCAGGTCGCCGGCCAGGATCGCGGCCGACTCCCCCAGGCGGTCGACGCGGGCGGGCGCCGCTCGGCCGGCGTACTGGGCGCGTACGTCCGCGTGCAGTGCGGGCCGTCCGCGGCGCAGGACCGCCCCGTCCATGACGTCGTCGTGGACGAGGGCACAGGTCTGCAGCAGTTCGAGCGCCGCTGCGATCCGCAGGGCGGCCTCGGCGGACGCCGGGCCGGACCCGCCGCACGCGCGCAGGGACCACCAGACCAGGCGGGCCCGGGTCCGTTTACCGCCCTCCCGGGTGAAGCGCACCACCCGTTCGGCCAGGTCCGTCGCGAACAGGGGATCGGCCGCGCGGGCGCGGGCGAGGCGGTCGGCCAGCACGTGGCCGAGCATCCGACCGACGGCGGCGGGCACGTCCGTGTCGACGGCGTCCGTGTCGAGTGCGGGTGCGATTTCCGGAGAGAACGCGCCACCCGGCACGCTCAGGCGGTGCCGTGCGGCGGTCCCGGCCGCCGACGGGACGTCCTCGGCGCCGGGTGCCGTGCCCTCCGGCCGCGCCCGGACGGGGGATCCCGGCAGGGCGACCAGGCGTGGCACGGACGGCGGCGGGGCCGCGTGGTGATCCTTCGCCTGTGTGGGGCGCATCCCGGTTCCTCTCGTCGTGCTCGTCGTTCCTCCGTCACCCACGTCCTTCCGCCCGGGCGGCGGCTACGGATGCGGCACAGGCATGCCCGCTCCTGCCGTGCGGCTCCCCGCCCATGCCTCCGTTCGGCGGCGCCGCGTGCCCGAGGGGGTGGCGTGTCCGCCGCGTCCACGTCCCCGCGTCCGGCCGGGCCCGGATCCGGGAAGGGACCGGTGGATGCGGGAACGCGCGGACGGAGCGGAACGGAGGAGACCGGCGTGCTGGAGACGGACGTCGCCGTCCTGGGGGCGGGCGCCGCGGGCCTGTCCCTCGCCCACCGGCTGGCCGGGCACGTGCCCGGCACCCGGACGCCCTCCGTGCTGCTGGTGGACGCGCCGCCGGGTCCGCTGCGGCCACCGCCGCGGACCTGGTGCTTCTGGGAGTCCGGCCGCGGCCGGTTCGACGCGGCGCTGCGCGCCGAATGGCGGCGGCTGCGGGTGCGTCCGCCCACCGGCGCCCCGGTCGAGGGGGACATCGCCCCGCTGCGCTACAAAATGATCCGCTCCGACGACTTCGAGTACCTGGTCGCGCGGGACCTGGCGCGCAGTCCGAACGTACGGCGGCTGGAGGCGACCGCCGAGACGGTGGAGGACGTGCCGGCGGGTGCGCACGTCCGGGTGAGGACCGTCGACGGCAGCACCGAGGTGCTGCGCGCCCGATGGGTGTTCGACTCCCGCCCGCCCGGCAGCCTGCCGGCCGCGCGGACCACCCTCCTCCAGCACTTCCACGGCTGGTTCGTGCGCACGGCCCGGCCGGTCTTCGACGTCCACGCCGTGGAGCTGATGGACTTCCGCACCCCGCAGCCGGCCGACGGCCTGTCCTTCGGCTACGTCCTGCCGCTCGGCCCGACCGAGGCGCTGGTGGAGTACACCGAGTTCTCGCCTCGCACGCTCACGGCAGACGGTTACGAGTGCGCCGTTCGGCAGTACGCCGACGAGGTGCTGCGGCTCGGCGAGGCGCGGATCGTCGCGACGGAGACGGGGGTGATCCCGATGACGGACGCGCCGATGCCGCGGCAGGTCGGCGCGTCGGTCTTCCGCATCGGTGCCGCCGGCGGCGCCACCCGCCCCGCCACCGGCTACACCTTCGCCGGTGTGCAGCGCCAGACCCGGGCCGTCGCCGCGGCCCTGCGCCAGGGGCGCCGGCCGGTGCCGCCCGTCCCGCACTCCGCCCGGTCGCGGGCCATGGACGCCGTACTGCTGCGGGCCCTGGACAGCGGCCGCGTCGACGGCCCGGCCCTGTTCTCCCGCCTGTTCGCGCGCGTCCCCATGGAGCGGCTGCTGCGCTTCCTCGACGGCCGCACCCGGCTGCGCGAGGACCTCTCCATCGGCCTGCGCACCCCGGCCGGGCCGATGCTGCGGTCCGCGGCGGAGCTGTGCCTGCTGCCGCGTCGCCCCTTCGACTGATCCGCCCTGTCCGCCCGTCCCTTCCGCCCACGGAGACCGCATGAGCCTGCTGCGCGACGAGGATCTCGCCGCCGCCTTCGACCACGCCTCCCGCACCTACGACGCGCTGGTGGCCGCGAACCCCGGCTACCACGCGCACCTGCGCCGCTCGGTGCGCCGGCTCGGGTTGCCCGGGCACGGCGCGGGGCTGCGCCTGCTGGACCTCGGCTGCGGCACCGGTGCCTCGACCGCCGCCCTGCGCTCCGTCCTGCCGGGCGCGGACATCACGGCCGTGGACGCCTCCGCCGGCATGCTGGAACGGGCCGCCGCCAAGCCCTGGGCGCGGGGGGTGACTTTCGTGCACGCGCCCGCGGAACGGCTGGCGCACGCCGGGGTGCGGGGGCCGTTCGACGCCGTGTTCGCCGCCTACCTCTTCCGCAACGTCACCGATCCCGACGCGGTGCTCGCCACCGCGCGCGGTCTGCTGCGGCCGGGGGGACGGCTGGGCGTGCACGAGTACACGCTGGGCGGGCGCCGCGTGGACCGGGCGGTGTGGACGCTGGTGTGCCGCGGCGTCGTCCAGCCCGTCGCGGGCTTCCTCGGGGACGCCGCGCTCTACCGCCATCTGTGGCGCAGTGTCGTGGAGTTCGACACCGCCGGGCGCTTCGCGGACCGCCTGCGCGCGGCCGGCTTCGACCGGGTGCGGGCCCTGCCCCTGCCGGGCTGGCAGACGGGCATCGCCCACACATTCGTCGCCCGCCGGGCGGACAGCGGCCCGGAGGAGGCGCGATGAACGGCCTGCCCGCCCGCCCGGGCGGCGCCCGCCGGGGCCGGGACCGCCGGGTCCGCGTGCTGCCCGCCCGGCCGGGAACCCGGCGGGTCGGCGGCTTCCGTCCCACGGCCGCCGTCGTCGGCGGCGGTATCGCGGGGCTGGCCGCCGCGACCGCGCTGGCCGAACGCGGGGTGACCGTCACGCTGTACGAGCGGCAGCCGTATCTCGGGGGACGGGTCGGCGGATGGCCGACCCGGCTGCGGGACGGCAGCACGGTGACCATGAGCCGTGGCTTCCACGCCTTCTTCCGCCAGTACTACAACCTGCGGGGGCTGCTGCGCCGTACGGACCCGGGGCTGGAGCGGCTCACCGCGCTGCCGGACTATCCGCTGGTGCACGGCAGCGGGCTGCGCGACAGCTTCCGGCGCGTCCCGCGCACCCCTCCGTGGAGCGCGCTCGGCTTCGTCGCGCTCAGCCCCTCGTTCCGTCTGCGGGACCTGCGCGCCATGGACCCGGTCGCGGCGCTGCCGCTGCTCGACGTCCGCGTTCCAGAGGTGTACGACCGCCTCGACGGCACCAGCGCGCACGACTTCCTGGACGCTGTGCGCTTCCCTCCGAGCGCCCGTCACCTCGCGTTCGAGGTGTTCTCCCGGAGCTTCTTCGCCGATCCCCGGCACCTGTCCGCGGCGGAGATGGCGCTGATGTTCCACATCTACTTCCTCGGGTCCGCCGAGGGACTGCTGTTCGACGTGCCCCGCTCCCCCTTCCCGGCCGCGCTGTGGGACCCGCTGGCCGCGTACCTGGCAGAGCACGGCGCCGAGGTGCGCACCGGCACGGCCGTCGAACGGATCACCCCCCGGCCGGACGGCGGCTACGAGGTCGCCACGGACCGGGAGGAACGGCGCCACGACACCCTCGTGCTGGCTCTGGACGCCTCGGGGCTGCGTTGCCTCGTCGCCCGCTCCGAGCGGCTGGGGGACGCCCCGTGGCGCGAGCGGATCGGGCGGCTGCGCACCGCCCCGCCCTTCCTGGTCAGCCGGCTGTGGCTGGACCGGCCGGTCGCCCCCGACCGGCCGGGCTTCCTGGGCACCAGCGGGTTCGGCACCCTGGACAACATCAGTGTGCTGGAACGCTGGGAGGACGAGGCGGCCCGCTGGGCCGCGCGCACCGGCGGTTCCGTCGTGGAGCTGCACGCGTACGCGGTACGGCCGGAGGCGATCCGGGAGGTCGAGGAGAAGCTCCTGATCGACCAGCTGCGCCGGGTCTACCCGGAGACGCGCGCGGCCTCGATCGTCGACGCCCGCCACGTGTGGCACGACGACTGTCCGCTGTTCCCGGTGGGCGGATTCACCGACCGGCCGACCGTCCGCACCCCCGATCCCGGACTGGTGGTGGCCGGCGACCTGGTCCGCACCGACCTGCCCGTGGCCCTGATGGAACGCGCGGCGACGACCGGGTTCCTGGCCGCCGACGCGCTGCTGGAGCGGTGGGGCGTGCGGGGCCGGACGCTGTGGACGGTGCCGGACCGCGGACGCGTCGCGGTGCTGCGGAGGCTGGCCGGGTGGGCGGGGGGATGAGCTGGCGGGCCGGGAAACGCAAGAGCGCCTCGACGAGGACAGCGGAACGCTCCTCGGTGCCGCTCAAGCCGGGTCTCCCTGTCGAAGTCGGGTCCGCACACTCACGCTGTCGCGGAGCGCCCCGGGCGTGCCGTGCGCAGCCAGGCCGTGATCCAGCCCGTCTGCATCGCGGCGTCGAGAAGATAGGTGGGGCGGATCCGGCCCTTGGGCACGTAGACGAGATCGACGGCCAGCAGGGTCAGGGCGGTGCCCAGACCGATACGGCGCGCCTGGGCCGGGCCCTGCGGGGCCGACGCCGCCGCGAGCTGCGCGACGCCCGCGGACACCAGCAGTCCCCCTGTCGTCATCTGCAGCCACTCATCGGACTTGGGTCCGAAGACCCACTCGAAGCTGCGCAGATGCACGAGCGGCCACAGCCCGCCCACGATGTTGAAGGCACCGTGCGCGAGCGTCACGCCGACGGCGGGTTCCAGGACATTCCTTGCACGCACAGCGCCTCCCTCGCACATACTGAACCCAGGGGCGAGTTCCCCTCACCGCTCGGCGAGTGCCCCCGAGTGAACGTTTCCATCCGCATCCCGGCGCGTTGATCGCCGCACGTTTGGAACGGCGGTAGCACGGCACTTGTCTGGCACCCCTCAGGACGGCGGGGGCGACTCCCGGGCACCGTGCGTAGCGGACCCGGAACGGAGGATCGCACCGCCTCGTTGCCGGAGCGGTGCCCGGCGGGTAGGGAAGGCTGGCTGCACATGACAACCGTCGGTGTGGAAGAGGAGTATCTGCTCGTCGAAGTGGCCACGGGAAGACTCAGCCCGTACGGCGAGAAGGTACGGGCCGCGGCCGGTCTCGAACCGTTCGTCGCGGCGGACGAGATCCAGCTGGAGCTGCTGCAGGCCCAGGTGGAGGTGGCCACCCCGGTCTGCGGCTCGCTGGAGGAGGTCGGCGGGCACCTGCTGCGCCTGCGGCACGCCGTGGCCCTGGCGGCGGAGACGTACGGCTGTCGCATCATGGCCAGCGGCACCGCCCCGATGGCGCAGGACACGGCCGTAGCGGTCACGGACAAGGCCCGGTACCGGGCGATGCTGCGGCAGGCGCCCCAGCTGGTGGCGGAGCAGATGGTCAACGGCATGCACGTGCACGTCGCGGTGCCCAGCCGTCGTACCGGCGTGGAGGTGCTGAACCGGTTGCGGCCATGGCTGCCCACACTGACCGCCATGGGCGCGAACTCTCCGTTGTGGGACGGGCACGACACCGGTTTCGCCAGCTGGCGCACCATCGTCTTCGACCGGTGGCCCGTCAGTGGCATCCCGCCGCACTTCGCCGACGACGCCGACTACGACCTGCGGATGCGGCGGCTTGTCTCCACGGGCGTGATCGCCGACAGCGGCCAGCTGTACTGGCAGGCCCGGCTGTGCGAGCGCTATCCCACCGTCGAGGTGCGCTGTCTGGACGTCCAGCCGCGCACCGACGACGCCGTGTTGTTCGCCGGGCTCGTACGTGCCCTCGTGGAGACGGCCATGCGGGACGCGGGCGCCGGGCGCCCGGCGCCGGACCCGGACCCCGAGCTGCTGAAGGCCGCGATGTGGCAGGCCGCCCGCCACGGGCTGAGCGGTGAGCTGATCGATCCCGAGGGCCGGCGCTGTCGCGCCGGTGACGTGGTGTACCAGCTCCTGGAACGCATCTCTCCGGCGCTCGAGGAGGCCGGTGACACCCGGGAGGTCACCGCACTGGTCCACCGCCTGATGCAGCACGGCACGGGGGCGGACCGGCAGCGCCAGACACTGGCCGACGGCGGCCCCCACGCCGTGATCGACATGCTCACCGAGGCCACGGTGATGCCGTGACGGACCGTGGCCCCGCCGCGTCACGCGCCCAGTTTGCCGACCATGTCGGTGAGGACCTGGGCCAGGTCGCGCACGTCGCGGTCGGTCGGCGCCGTACCCAGACGGTCCACCAGGTCCCGCTTGGTGATCACGAGCAGGGCTCCTTCTGAGCCCTCTTCCGGACCCGAGGAGGGGGTGTCGACCACTTGCGCCCTGCCTTCCAGCAGGACGAGCGCGGCATCCTCGCTCCCGGCATCATGAAGTCGCCTGACATGGGTTTCGTCGATCATCCTTCGGCCTCCGGTCGTGGGGCTGTTTCCCGGGTGCTACGGCGGGTGCCCGTCCACGACGAGGTGAACCGCTCACCGGAATCAGCTGATCGAGGAGGGAACCCGTGCCGCAGCCGGACGACGAGCTGCTCGCCTTCGACACCGGCGGTCTGGAGGACTGGGACGAGCGGCGTGCGCGCGCCGCCCTGGACGGCGGTCATGGCGCCCTGTACCGCAACCATCTGCGGATCGCCCTCCAGCTGGACGCGTGGGCGGAGGCCGAGAGCCGCCGCACCGACGTGGACGCGCGCTACCGAGCCGGGTACACGCAAGCGCTGCAGGACATGGCCGCGTTCCTCAGGCAGACCTACTACCTCCCCGCGGGCCCCGAGTGAGGCCCGGAGTTCCGCGTCCGCCCCGCTCGCCCGGTCAGTCGACGAGGTGCCGCTGCAGCCAGTCGGCGGCGGCACGGCGGAACAGTCGCCGGTTGTCGGCACGCAGGAAGTCATGGCCCTCGTTGCGCAGCGTGAGCAACTCGGCGTCCTGGCCGCGTTCGCGCGCCGCCCTCACGAACTGTTCGGACTCCTTCGGCGGAACATTGGTGTCGTGCTCGCCGTGGACGGCGAGCACCGGGACGCGCAGGGCGTCGATACGCGTCATGGGCGACAGTGAGCGCAGCAGCTCGCCGTCCCGCTCGGGATGTCCGTACTTGTGTGCCGCCGACTGCGCGATCCACGGTTCGGTGCCCTCGAAGAACGTGGCGAAGTCGGACATGCCGCAGACCGCCACCCCGGTGCGGAACAGTTCGGGGTGCCAGACGAGGGAGGCGAACGTGAGATAGCCACCGTACGAGCGGCCCATCACGGCGAGCCGCGCGGGGTCCGCCGGTCCGGCCAGTACGGCGTGCGCGGCGCAGTCGGCGACGTCGTCCAGCGCGGCGAACCGGCCCCTGCCCAGGTCGGCGTCCACGAACGACCGTCCGTGGCCCGAGGAGCCACGCACGTCGGGTGCGAAGATGTCGAGCCCTCGACCGAGGATCTCGTGGTACAGCGGGTTGAAGACGGGGCGTTCCTGCTCCTCGGGGCCCCCGTGCAGATGGAGCACGCAGGGTGCCGGTTCGCCGGGGCCGCGGCCCGGTGCCCGGTAGTACCAGCCGTTCAGCGGCAGCCCGTCCCGCGCGGTCAACCGCATCTGCACCGGTCGTACGGGCGGGCGACCCGGCGGCACGGCGTCCTCGTCCCGCGAGGACCATGGCGTGCGCACCGGCTCCACGCCCTCGGGGAGCCACCACACGCCGGGGCGGCGCTGTGAGCCGGACAGCGCCAGCAGCAGCCCCGCCGGGCCGGCCTGCACGACACGGGTGACCACTTCGTGCGGCAGCGGCACGGGCCGGGACAGGCCCGTGCCGCTGCCGGTGCGCCCCGTGGTGCCCGCGGTCGTCACGGACGGCAGCGCGGTGACCTCCAGGTCGCTCGCGCCCCGGACGTTCCAGGCCAGCACCGCCCTGCGGCCGTCGTGGCCGAAGGCCAGCAGCTCCAGGTCGCTGCCCTCTCGCTCCGCCACGACGGACCAGCTCTGCGGACGGCCCTCGTCGTCGAGCCGGGCGGCGAGCAGGGCCGCGAACTCGCGGTCGGCGTCGCTGCGCAGCCAGACGGTGTCCGCCCGGGACGAGAACCTGCCGATCCACGGATCACCGTCGGCGACCGGCACCACGCAGGTCGTGGCGAGGTCCGTGGTGCGGACCACCACGGCCTCACGTCGTCCGCGCGGGCCGCGGCGCAGCAGTGCCAGGCCGCCGTCGCGGCTCAGGTCGCACACGCGCAGCGTCGCGGCGTCCTTCTCGGCGGCCAGGAGGACAGGGGCGGCCGCACCGTCGGGGTCGATCAGGTAGGCCGACAGTCCGTCGCCGAATCCGGCGCTCGGGGCGAGCCGGCCGAGCCGTTCGGCCACGGACGCCGGGGCCGCTCCCCCGGGGTGCAGATCGGTGAGCAGCACGGTGACGTGACGGCGGTGCGGGTCGGCGGTCGCCGCGGTGCCGCCGGGCAGTGTCGTCCTGGGCTCCGTGGCGGTGAGCGGGCTGGGGCCGAGGAGCACGGCCTCTCCCTCATGGCCCGACCAGCCGGCCGGCAGGCGGCCGCCGGACCCGCCGGTCTCGCCGGTTTCGGCCAGGGCCTCGGCCACCGGGGCGAGGGGCAGGCCCGTCGGGACGGCCACGGTCACCGCGACGGCCGACCCGTCGTGCGCCCAGCAGCCGAGGTAGGCCGTGGTGCCGGGCTCGGCTCCGGCGAGGATGCGGCGGCCGGTGCCGTCGGGGCGTACGCACAGCACGCGTGAGTGCTCACCGCCGCCGGGGGCCGTGGTGTAGGCGATCCAGCGGCCGTCCGGTGACCAGGACACCTCGCGCACGGGGTCCGGTCCGGCGTCGAGCAGCCGCACCTCACCGCCGTCCACGGGCCCCGTCCACAGCTGGGGTACGCCCCCGCGGTCGCAGATGAAGGCCACCCGTGTCCCGGTGGGGTCGGCCGACGGGTACCAGCAGCCGTGGGCGGTGAGCCGTGTCGTGGCGTCACGCGGGCCGGAGGCGTCGGTGAGCGGGACCAGCGCGGGGGCGGCGTGGGTGAGGCCCCGGCCGCCGTCCGCGTCCGGCACCGCCACGTTCGGGCCGCGCAACGCCACGAACGCCGCGCGCTCGCGTCGCTCGGAGTCCGCCGCGCCGGTGCCGACCCCGCCGGGCACGCCGTCTGTGCCGCTCAGGCCATCCGCGCCGGTCACGTCTTGCGTGTCCGTCACGTCATCCGTGCCGGTCACGTCATCCATGCCGGTTGCCACGCGCGAGTCGGTCATATTCCGTGCGTCTGAAGCCATATCTCCAACAGGGCCACCTGCCACAGGGCGTTCGCCCCGCGCCGGGTGCGGTGCTCGTCGGGGGCCGCCAGGAGTTCGGCGAGGTACGAGTCCTGGAAGAGCCCGCGCCGCCTCGCCTCCGGGGCCTGGAGTGCCTCCCGGACCCGCTCCAGGACGGGCCCGGCCATATGGGTGATCGCCGGGACCGGGAAGTACCCCTTGGGCCGGTCGACCACCTCGTGGGGCAGCAGTTTGCGGCCCGCGTCCTTCAGGACGCCTTTGCCGTCGTCGGCCAGTTTCAGTTCCGGCGGGCAAGCCGCGGCAAGCTCCACCAGTTCATGGTCCAGGAAGGGTACGCGGGCTTCCAGCCCCCAGTCCATGGTCATGTTGTCGACCCGCTTGACGGGATCGTCCACGAGCATGACATGGGTGTCGAGGCGCAGGGCGGCGTCGAGCGCGGTCTCGGCGCCCGGCACCGCCATGTGCTCCCGGACGAAGCGGGTGGCGACGTCGTCCGGCGGGAGCATGTCCGGTTGCAGCACCCGGGCGAGGTCGGCGTGGGAGCGGTCGAAGTACGTCTCGGCGTACCTGTCGGCCGCTCCGGCGCGGGAGGCCTCGGCCAGCGTCGGGTACCAGTGGTAGCCGGCGAAGACCTCGTCGGCTCCCTGCCCGCTCTGGACGACCTTCACCTCCTTGGCCACCTGTTCGGACAGCAGGTGGAAGGCGACGACGTCATGGCTGATCATCGGCTCGCTCATCGCCGCGATCGCTCCGTCGAGCGCCGTGGGCAGCCGCTCGGAGGGCACCATCAGCTGGTGGTGATCGGTCGCGAACTCCTTGGCGATGAGATCGGAGTACCGGAACTCGTCTCCCTCGGCGCCGCCTTCCGACTCGAAGCCCACGCTGAACGTCGCCAGGTCCCGCTGTCCCTCGTCGGCCAGCAGCGCCACGATCAGGCTGGAGTCCAGGCCTCCGGAGAGCAGGACACCCACGGGCACATCGGCGACCATGCGGCGGCGTACGGCGGTGCGCAGCGCGTCGAGCACCGCGTCCCGCCACTCGCTCGGGCTCATGCCGGCGTACTCGGGGCGACGGGTGTACGACGGCTGCCAGTAGCGGTGATCCTGGTGGCTGCCGTCCGGCTCCACCACGCGTACGGTGGCCGGAGGCAGCTTGCGCACACCGTTGAGCACGGTCCGGGGTGCCGCCACGGTCGCATGCCAGCTGAGGTACTGGTGAACGGCCACCGGGTCCAGGGACGTGTCGACGTCCCCGCCCGCGAGCAGCGCCGGGAGCGACGAGGCGAACCGCAGGCGTCCCGGGGTCTCGGCCAGGTAGAGCGGCTTGATGCCCAGCCGGTCACGCCCCAGGATCAGACGGCCGGTCCGGTGCTCGAAGATCGCGAACGCGAACATGCCGTAGAAGTGGTCGACGCAGGCGGTCCCCCACTGCCGGTACGCGTTCAGGATGACCTCGGTGTCGGAGGTCGACTCGAAGCGGTGGCCGAGGCGCCGCAGCTCCTCGCTCAGCTCCCGGTAGTTGTAGATGCATCCGTTGAAGACACCGGTGACCTCGCCCTTCGCGTCGGTCATCGGCTGGGCGCCGAGGTCGGAGAGGTCGATGATCTTCAGTCGCCGGTGGGCCAGCGCCACGGGCCCTCGCGACCAGATTCCCTCACCGTCGGGGCCGCGGGCGGCGAGCCGGTCGCTCATGCGCTGTACGGCCGCGAGGTCGGGCCGCTCACCGTCGAAGCGTATTTCCCCGCTCAGGCCGCACATCACGCACCACCTCCCCGGTGCGTGTCGGCGCTCCGCGCCCACGGCGGGGGCACGGAGCTGCCGGTCGGAACCTGGGTCGGGCTGGTCGACATGTGCAGTTTCTCCTCACGAACTCACGGCTACGGAACCGTCCCATCGGAGTTCCCTGATGACCATCGAATAAGCATCCGTCGCTTGCGTGACGCACGGGAATCACAGGTGAGCGGCGGTTCGCCGCAGAGCTTTCCAAGCGAGGACGACGCCCCCGGCGGCGATCAGCACCGCGGCGAGCCGGCCCGCGCGAGGCGACGACGGGCCGCGCGCCGGTGCGAGGTCGCGCAGGCGGTCGAATCCGCTCAGCGGCACACCCAGCACCGCGTTCCCGGGAGGACGGCGCGGCACGGCCGGGTGCGGATGGGTCGGGGCGGTACGGCGTACGGCCTCCCAGGCCGCGCCGAGGCGCCGCAGCCGCCGGTCCCCCAGTGCCTCACGCAGCCGCGGCAGCAGCACGTCCTCCTCGTCGCGGATGTCCTCGCGGATGAGGACGAAGGCCTCCTCGATCCACGCGTCGCGCCGGGGATCGTCCCGATCCGCCTTCTCGACCCGGGCCAGCAGGTCGTTGATGGCCTGGTGCTCCTCCTCGACCTGGGCGGTCAGCTCCTCACCCGCCGGCGACACCCGCCGCAGCACCGGCCACAGCACGGTCTCCTCGGCGAAGGCGTGACTGAAGACCAGCCGGCCGATGTCCTGCCACAACCGCTCGCGACGCGGGTCGGCCGCGTCGGCCGCCAGCCAGGCGTTCATCAGCTCGTCGAGTGCGGCGTGGTCCCGGCGCTGCCGCAGCAGAATGCTGCCCTTGCCTCCCAGGTCGGCAGCACTCTGCTCGGCGACGGACTGCGTCACGGCGCGTCCTCCGGCGGCAGGCTCTCATCCGCCGCGTCGGTGTCCTCCGCGCCGGCCGCCGTCTCCTCGTCCCCGGTCCGGCCGCTGTCCTCCTCCGGCGGCACATCGCGTTCACCGGTCACCTGCTCCAGCGGGTGGGTCATGTCCTGGTCGTTCGGCTCGGACATCTCGGACTCCTCACCTCGGTCGCTTGCAGGTCCGCGAGTACCCACACCGGAGCCGGGCCATGAGTGCGGCTCACCAGGCACACCCGGTGTCCGGGGGGCGTCGGTCAGCAGCCGGGGCCAGTGGTGGCCGCGCTGGTCCGGCAGGTGTGCCGGGCGATCTGCCCGCGTCGAGATTCCA
Organism: Streptomyces sp.; assembly: GCF_035645055.1. GTDB lineage: Bacteria > Actinomycetota > Actinomycetes > Streptomycetales > Streptomycetaceae > Streptomyces. The sequence continues at coordinate 153,340 of NZ_DASQNH010000017.1, forward strand.
CAGGCGCCGCTCCCAGGCCATGACTCCGGCGGTGATGCTCGCGAGCACACGGCCGCCGGGGCTGACCGCCAGGACGTTGACGCCTTCCATGTCTCCGCGCAGACGGACCCGTCCGGTCGCCGCCCGCCGTGGCGAGCGTCCGCCTTACGGGGGCAGCGCGACGACCGCCAGGGGGTCCGCCGGGCGGCCCGTGGAGGAGATCCCGTGTCTGCTGCGGCGCGGCGCTGCGGGTTACGACGTCCCCGCTGCGGAGGAGGTGTTCGGCATCCAGGCCGGGCGGGTCATCGGGGCCTTCCGGCACGACCACGGCCTCGCGGGCCGACGACATCGTCGGCCCGCGCACCGGGCCGCGCTGCGGGCTTGCGGCAGTACGGCACCGTAGGCGGGGGCCGGCCAGGTGCCGGCCCCCGTGTCGCCGTCAGGTCGCGGGCGCCGTCCAGGGGGTCGGCGACAGGGCCGCCAGCCGCTTGATGTCGCGCCGCACGACGTGGAGCGGGATCACTCCGAAGACCCCGAAGGACATGTCGATCAGCGACCACCAGAAGGGAATGCCGCGCAGGGGCCCGCAGATCAGCGCCAGCGGTTCAAAAGCGGATCGGTGTCGATCGGACGCCGGATGAGCCGGCCGCTGGACCAGCGCAGCGATCTCGCAGTCGCCCTCAACGACGCCGCGGCCCGTCCTGGTGGCGCAGGCAGGACGTGACGACCACGAAGGGCCGGACGGACTGAACGCGCCGACGTGGTCAGGGATGCGGCCGGTGGGCGTGGCTGGACCCTGACGCGGGTCCGCACGAGTGGTGTTGCCACGTGTGGCGCCACTTGACGCCGCTACGGCAACCGCTGCACCTGCGGTTCCCTCGATCGGGGCGGGAAGATCCGCCAGCGGGGTCGCCGATGCGGGCAGGCGGAGACGGAAGGCGCCCTGGTCGGCGAAGGCACGCCCGCTTACTGCTTCCGGCGGTTCGTCGCGGTGGTCCGAACGGCGGCACAGCATCCCGGCGTTGCCTAGAGTGATCTTCATGCGTTCCACGATCCGCAACCCGCTCACCGTGACCACGCTGCTCGTCCTGCTCGCCGGGTGCGGCGGTGGACCGGAGGAGACACCCGGGGCTCCGGGCGGGCAACCGGCCTCGACCCAGCGCTCGGTCCGAGGCCTCGGCGACATCGTCGTGGCCGGCCGCCCCGTCACGGGCAGCGAACCCAGCGGACTGAAGAAGATTCCGTGGCAACGGACGTACAGCGACGGCGCGTTGTACGCGCCCGTCACCGGCTACCGCTCCCTGGCCTTCGGGCGGGCGGGCCTGGAGTCCGTGTACGACTCCGCCCTGTCCGAGGGCACGGACGTGGTCACCACCATCGAACCCGTCGTACAGCAGGCGGCGTTCACCGCACTCGGTGAAGACCGGGGCGCGGCCGTCGCGCTCGACGCCGCCACCGGGGACCTGCTCGCGGTGGTCAGCACACCCTCCTACGACCCGGGCACTTTCAGCGGCCGTCTCCCGGCCGACGCGGAGGCCTGGGAGAAGCTGAACCAGGACAGCGGCGAGCCCCTGCACAACCGCGCCCTCCGGGACGCGACGGCGCCGGGCGGGACGTTCGACCTGGTGATCGCCGCGGCGGCCCTGGAGCACGGGCTCTACCGGAGTGCCGACGAGCCGACACGGGCCGGCGGCAGCGGCGACTGCGCGGGCGCGTCCATCCGCGAGAGCCTGGCCGACGCGTGCGGTGACGTGTTCGCCGCGATGGCGGACGCGCTCGGCACCGGCAGGATCCGTGAGACGGCGCGCGCCTTCGGGTTCGACGACCGCGAGCTCTTCGTCCCGCTGCGTACCGCGTCGAGCACGTACGACACGGATGGCACGGTCACCGCCACGCCCCTCCAGATGGCCCGGGTCGCCGCCGCCCTCGCCGACGGCGGGCGGCTGGTGACCCCGCGGCTGGTGGCCCAGGTGGAGAAGCCGGCCGCCCGGGCGGTCTCGGAGGGGACGGCAGCCGCGCTCCTGCCCGCTGTCCGCGCCGCGGGCACCTGGGTCCCGGCCGAGGACGCGGACGGCACGCCGCTGTCCTGGTCCCTTGCCTACGCCCGCACGGGCGACGGCCGTACGGTCGCGATCGCCGCGCGGGTCGCGGACGCCGACCCGGCGGCGGCCGCCCGGGTGACCCACCGGATGACCGCTGCCCTGAACTGAGAGGTCACCCCGGAGCAGGCCGGCTGGCGACGGCGTCCGACGTACCGCCGCACGGGTCGGTGACGGTCTGGATGAGGTGGTCGACGACGTCGGGAAGGTGTTGCCGTCGGCGATAGGCGGCTCGTTGTCGATGGGCGCCGTTCCCCTGCGCGCGAAGACGTGCCTGTGCGGCGTCCAGTAACGTGCCCTCCTCCGCGCTCAAAGCGGGTGGCAACGCCCTCCAGAGGCGTTCGACGTGCGTACGCGCGGGTTCCAGCCGCCCGGTGTGAGGGTCGGCCGTGTCGCCGCTCAGGCCGTCACGGGCGGCGCGCCAGCAGGCGGCCCTCAGCATCTCCGGTCGGGGGCGGGGGGCGGGCCGCGCCTGGCGGATGGCGGAGAGCGCGGTGGTGGCCAGTCCCTTGACGCAGCCGGCGAGGAGAACGGTGTCGGCGACGGTGGGCGCGGCGTCGGCGATCCGGACTTCCAGGGTGGGCACGTGATGGGAGGGGCGGATGTCCCAGTAGAGACCGCCGCGGTCGATGAGGGCGCCGGCACGGGCGAGGCTGCCGACCAAGTCCTGGAAATGCGCGCGGGATTCGAAGTAGGGAGGCGGTCCGGCCACGGGCCATCGGCACCATGTCATGGTGCGCCAGCTCGCGTATCCGGTGTCCTGGGCGTTCCAGTAGGGCGAGTTGGCGGTCAGGGCGATGAGCACGGGGAGCCAGGGGCGGAGATGGTTGCTCAGGAGCAGGGCTGTGGTCTCGTCGGGGACGCCGACGTGGACGTGGCAGGCGCAAGCGCTCTGCTCGTCGTCCAGGGCGCGGAACGTGGCGACGCTCTGCGCGTAGCGTGAGCCCGGGGAAATGGGCGTGGGAATGTGCTGGCCGAGCACGGGGGTTCCGCTGGAGACGATGCGCAGGCCGAGCCCGGCTGCTGCGCGCGCGACGGCGTTGCGTGTTTCCATGAGCTGGTCGGCCAGGTCGGTGAGGCTGGTGTGGGGGTCGGTGCGCACCTCGATCTGGTAGCGGGTGATCTCGGTGGTGACCCGGTCGCCGAGTTCCGCGGCCGCGGAGGCGACGACCTTGTCGGCTTCCGTGCTCACCTGCCGGGAGACCGGATCCACCAGCAGATACTCTTCCTCGACTCCGATGGTGACAGGCCCTGTTCCGCCTTCTCCACTCCTCATGGGGATCAGCCTGACACCCGGGCTGAGGTGCCGGAAGTACGTATTTCGCAGGGATCTCGCATGACGAGAGGGGCAGGCGTGCCGGGAGAGGAGACGGTGATTGCGCGGCTCCTCCCCGGCGAGAGCGTCGAAGTGTGAGCCCGCCATCGCTCAGCAGCGGCGGTCCGGCCGGGCCGCCGAGTGGGTCCCGGTTGCCCGGGCGGGGTGACGAGACGTGCGTCGACCGGGAGGCACCGCCGCGTCCTACGCGCGCTTCGCGGTGGAGCGCCTGGTCCTGGCGGCCGCTGCGGTCTTCCGGCTCCGCGCGGGCCGCGCGGCCGGTTTGGCGGGCGCCGACTCCGGCTCCCCCGCGGCACCGGCCGCGGGAGCCCGGCCGGTCGGCCACGTCAGCTCGACCTCCAGCTGGACCTCGCCGCCCCCGACCTCGAGTTCCACCTCGCTGCTCAGTTCGTCGGGGATCCGCAGGCTCAGCACTCCGGAGCCCAGCTCCAGCTCGGCTTCCCCGCCCTCCCTGAGCGCCTGGGCGAGGGCCGCGAGCTGGTCGGCGGCTTCGGTGCGGGACAGCGAGCGCTTGTGCTCGAATCTCAGGTCCTTCACGGATTCCTCCGTACCGCAGAAGAATGGGAGGGGAACGGGGCGCACAGGAGGCCACCACCATTCTCACGCTGCCTCGGAGACGCGGCATCTCGCTCAGGCGGACGGCCGGGTCTTGATCTGCATGCCGGGTCGGCGGCGGTGGACGGTCACGTACGACAGGCCCTCACCGCCGGCGGCCAGACTCCGGACGGCGCCCCTCGGGATCCACACCAGGCTGCCCGTGGTGAGCGGCTGCGGCGGCTCGGTGCCGAGCGTGCCGCTGCCCGCGACCACCAGCACCAGCACGTCCAGTTCCGGCTCGACATGGGGCGTGATGCGGCCCTCGGGCGGGATGCGGATCAGATTGGCGTCGAGCTGCCGCCCCGGCTCGGCCAACCGCCACAGCGCCCCGCCCGCGGTGGCGGGGTCCGCCGACAGCGAGTCCACGTCGCACAGCACCCGCGGCCCCACGGCGCCGCCCCGTCCGCGATCGTCAGCACCAGCGCCTGCGTCACCCATGTCCTGCCACCGTCATGTCCCGCCACCGACACCCTTCTTCACCAGGAAGAATCCTAGGGCGACGATCCGTCACGCCGAATGGTGCTCCACGCTATGCCACCGGCCCGGGACGGTGTCGCGGCACGATGTCGAACTCCCGCTCGAGCGACCCGGTGTCCAGCCGCAGCCCCCAGGCGTTCCGGCGGCGCACCGCCGCCGGCGTCGGCTGGAGCGGAGAGGGGGGTACGGCGAGGACGGGGCAGCCGGCCCGGGCGAGACAGTAGCGGCTCACCGATGGCCACAGCGCGCGACGCAGCCGGCCACGCCCCCCGGCACCGACCACGAGGACGTCGTCCTCCCGGTCCGCGATCCGCACCAGCGTCGGCCCCGGCGTCCCCCGGACCAGCAGTGCTTGCCCGGGCAGTCCGAAGTGCGGGCTGCCGAACACGTCGGACAGCGCTGTGCGCAGTCGCTCCCGGGCCGGCCGCTCCCAGTCCTCCGCCAGCACGGCCGCGGCCGTCGTCCTGCGGGCGGACAGTTCCCCGCCAGGTGGTTCCCGGACCAGCACCGGCCACAGTTCGGCCCCGCGCCGCCGGGCCTCCGCGGCCGCTCGGGCCAGGGCGGTGAGACTTCCCAGCGAGCCGCTCACTCCCACTGCCACGCGGGCCCCCGAGGACGGCCGGGGCTCGAACAGGGCGCTCACCGCTCCGCGTACGCAACCGGCAGACCCCGGTCGGCGATCCCTCTCGACACCGCCTCCATCTCGCCTGTGCTCCGGAGCCTGCGGATACCCCGAGCCCGGGGTCTTGGCACCTGCCCGACGTCTTCAGTGTTCCGCGGGAGCGGCCCCGTCGCCGTGTTCGGCCGCCGTCGGCTCGGCCCGGCGCCTGCCGCGCCGTACCGCCGCCACCGTGCCGAGCAGCGCGCCGACCGCCAGGACGACCAGGCCGCGCAGCCACACCGGGCCCTCGATCTGGGTGGCGAGCAGCACGCATGAGGCCGCGCCCAGCACCGGCAGCACGGTCGGTGCCCGGAAGTGCTGTTCCGTGCCGGGATCGCGGCGCAGGACGAGCACGGCGATGTTGACCATGAAGAAGACCACGATCAGCAGCAGGACCAGCGTGGACGCCAGGACGGCGACGCTGCCGGTCAGGGCGAGGACCATGGCCGGCACGGTGGTGGCGGCGATGGCGGCCCAGGGCGTACGACGACCCGGCAGCACCTTGGCCAGGGGCGAGGGGAGCAGGCCGTCGCGGGCCATGCCGTAGGCGAGCCGGGAGGCCATGATGCCGGTGAGGAGGGCGCCGTTGGCGACGGCGATGAGCGCGATGGCGCTGAAGAGGAGCAGGGGCACTCCGCCCGCTTCCCTGACGACCTCCAGGAGCGGACCGCTGGAGGCGGCGAGCCGGTCCGTCGGCACGGCCGCCGAGGCAGCGATTCCCACCAGCACGTAGACGGCCCCGGCGGTGGCCAGGGCACCGAAGAGAGCGCGGGGGTAGGAGCGGCGCGGGTCGCGGGTCTCCTCGGCGACGTTCACGGACGTCTCGAACCCGACGAAGGAGTAGTACGCGAGGACGGAGCCGCTGAGGACGGCGGCGGCGGCCCCCTTGTCCGCGGTGCCGAGCCGGGTGAGCCGCGCGGGGTCGCCGTCGCCGCGCGCCAGCAGCCACGCGCCGAGGGCGACGATGATCAGCAGTCCGCCGACCTCGACGACGGTGGCGACGACGTTCGCGCGCATCGACTCCCGGATGCCGCGTGCGTTGAGGAGGGCCAGCAGGGCGAGGAACACGACGGCGACCAGGCCCACGGGCAGGGTCACGAAGGCCGACAGGTAGTCGCCGCCGAAGCCTCGGGCCAGGGCGGCGACGGAGACGATGCCGGCGGCGAGCATGCAGAAGCCCGCGAGGAAACCGGCGAACGGGCCGAACGCCCGCGTGGCATAGTGGGCGGCCCCGCCCGCCCGCTGGTACTTCGTGGCCAGCTCGGCGTAGGAGGCCGCGGTCAGCATGGCCAGCAGCAGGGCGACGACCAGCGGTACCCACACGGCGCCGCCCGCGTCGGCGGCGACCTGGCCGACCAGCACGTACACCCCGGCGCCCAGGACGTCCCCGAGGATGAAGAAGTACAGCAAGGGGGTGGTCAGGGCCTTCTTGAGCGCCGGGCCGCCCGAGGCGGCCGCCGGCTGCTGCTCTCTTACCGTCGACATGTCGACTCGTCTCCCCCGCGACGCGGGAGTCACGCGTGATTCCCGGACGCATGATTCCCGGACCCCGAAAGACAGCGGCAGCCGCTAGCGGTCCTCCGCCGAGCGGTCGGCCTCCTCCCGCGCCGCCTCGCCCTCCCCCGGTTTTTCGCCCTGGCGTTCCGCGGCCCGCAGCGGCGGCTTCTTCCCGGCCCGCGCCCGCTGCTTCTCCAGGTTCTCGCGCACTTCCTCCGGCTTGTCACCGATCTGGTCCACGGCCTGCCTCCCATCGCTCAGGTCGCGGCCCGCGCGCGGACACGCCGGGCCACCCTCAGGCCAGCCTGACACGCGGCCCGGCCGACGGCTCGCCGAGCGCGGCAGCGGGCCGCACGCCGTTCGGCCGCTCAGGTCACGTCGCAGGCACCGCCACGCGGGACCGGAAGAACGACAACCCCTGGTGAAGGGTCAGGCCGGAGGCGTTCCGTCCGTGGCGGCGGGCGCGCCGGTCAGGCTGCTGTGGACCAGGGTCAGGTCTTGATCGGTGTGCTCACCCAGCGGCACGGGCGAGCCGGGAAGCACCCGGAGCGGCATCGCTGGTCGCGTTCGCGTCCCGGTTCACCAAGCCGTTGAGCAGCGCGGCTCCGGTGGTCGAGTCGTCGACGGTGACCACGTAGTCGCGTCCGCCCGCCGTTCGGACCACGAGGGCAGCAGCAGTGCCGACCCGCCGGCCGGCAAGGGGCTGCTCGGCCGGCGACGGCCGCAGCTCATCCGCGGTCGCGGAGGTACGCCTCCAGCTCCGCGGCCCCGGTCAGCATCGCCCGCGCGCGGTCGGACAGCCGGCCGCGCCAGTCGCGCAGGGCGCCCTCCAGCGGCTCCAGCCCTCCGGCCGCGCGGACTTGGGCGATCAGCGGCGCGATCTGCTCCAGCAGATGGCCGCCCCGCCTGAGCTGGTGGGCCAGCCGGGCGTCGCGTACATCGGCCTCGTCGTAGACGCGGTATCCGGTGAGCGGGTCGCGGCGCGGGCGCACCAGCCCGGCGCGCTCCCACTTGCGCAGCGTCGCGGGCCGGATGCCGAGCTTCCCCGCCAGCGGCCCGATGAATGTCCCGCCGGACCCGGACCCGGGCCCCGCCCCGGACCCGGACACCGCGACCGGTTCGGGCCCCGCACCCCGCTTCGCCACCATGGTCGGCTCCAGGTCGCGCAGGGCGTTCTCGACGGCCTGAAGGGTCCGCCGGTCATCGAGGAGTTGGGCGTGGCTCTCGTCGATGAGGCGGAACGCCTCGTCGACCGCGTCCCGGTTCACGGCTTGCATGATCGCCGACGCCGTCTGGTGGCCGTGACCGGGCAGCAGGGCGAGGAACGCGCGCAGGGCGGCCGCGTGCAGCGGCGTATAGGTGCGGTAGCCGTGGGGTGTGCGAGCGGCGGCCGGGAGGATGCCGGCCGCCTCGTAGTTCCTGATCGCCTGCGTGGACAGACCGTGCGCACGCGCCAGATCGACCGGCCTGAGCCGCTCGCCGCTTTGAAGGTTGCGCTCCATGACGCCGACGATATCGCGGCAAAGTTTCAACCGAAGGTTCAACGATAGCGTTGAAGGCATGGCATCCGACATCAAGGACACCGCCCGTACCGTCGACGCTGCCGCCCTCATGCGGCTGCTGCCCGCCCGGCCTCGGCTGCTCGCTCTGGGCGAGCCCACCCACGGCGAGGACACGCTGCTCGAACTGCGCAACGAACTGTTCCGGCAGCTCGTCGGGCAGGAGGGGTACCGGACGATCGCGATCGAGAGCGACTGCTTGATGGGCCTGGTCGTGGACGACTACGTCACCGGGGGCACGGGCACCCTCGACGAGGCGGTGGAGCGCGGAATCAGCCACGGGTGGCACGCGCACCCGGCCAACCGCGACCTCGTGCGCTGGATGCGTGACCACAACGAAGGCCGCCCCGCGGCCGAACAGGTCCGCTTCGCCGGTTTCGACGGCCCGCTGGAGATCACCGCCGCCGCGAGCCCCCGGCAGGCCCTCACCGCACTCCACGGCTACCTCGCGGCCCGCGTGGACGCGGACCTGCTCCCCTGCACCACGGAAACGCTCGACCGCCTGCTCGGCTCCGACACCCGGTGGACCGACCCCGCCGCGATGCGGGACCCGGCCCGGTCCGTGGGGCAGTCGGCCGAGGCGAGGGAACTGCGGCTGCTCGCGGACGATCTGGTGGCGCTGCTCGACGAGCAGATGCCGCACCTGCTCGCGGCGGCCTCGCCGGACGACTGGGACCGGGCGCGGCTGTACGGGCGCACCGCGACCGGCCTGCTGCGCTACCACCACTGGATGGCCGACACCTCACCGGGCCGCATCGCCCGGCTGGTGGGCGTGCGCGACCAGATGATGGCCCGCAACCTCCTCGCCCTCGCCGCTCGCGGCCCGGCATTCGTCTACGCCCACAACTCCCACCTCCAGCGGGCGCAGAGCACGATGCGGATGGGCGGCAAGCCGGTGAGATGGTGGAGCGCCGGTGCGCTCGCGCATGCCGAACTCGGCGAGGAGTACGCCTTCGTGGCCATGGCCCTCGGCACGATCCGGCACCGGGGAGTGGACACACCGCCGCCGGACACCCTCGAAGGACTCCTGTACGCCCTTCCGGAGGACCGCTGCCTCATCGACGCCCCGCGGCTGGCCACCGCCTTCGGGGACACCCCGCCCGCGCCCCGCGTATCCCCTTGGTTCGGCTACGCCCCGCTCGACCCGGCCCGCCTGGCGGACAGCGACGGCATCGTGTTCGTCAAGGACGTGCCGCAGCGCTAGCGCTGGGCGAGCGTACGGCGGCTGCGGGCGCACGTCTGGTCCCGGTTCCGGGCCGTGCTGGAAACCGCCCACCACGTGATGACCTCCGATTTCCTGCGGCGTCGCTCTCACGTCGAGCAGACGGTGCCGTTGAGGCGGAAGGCCGTCGGGTCCGGGTTGGGTCCGTCGTTGGCGCCGACGAATCCGAACGAGGCCGTCGACGCGCCGTCCGGGGCCAGCGGACCCGCGCCCTCGGGGGCGGTCACCCGTACGTGCCGGCCGGTCTGGTGGAACGTGGCGTTCCAGCCGGAGGACACCGACTGACGGCCGGTCGGCCAGTCCCAGTCCACGGTCCAGCCGGTGATCGGGGTGTCCGAGAGGTTGCGGACGGTGATCGTGGCCACGAAGCCGTTGCCCCAGCTCGTGTCCCGGTGGTACGTCACCGCGCAGGCGGCGTCCGAGGGGGTGCCGGTGGTGAAGGTCAGCGGAGTGGACGGGGCGGAGAGCCGTCCGGAGGCGTCGGCGGCCAGCACGTTGACCGTGTGAGTGCTGCCCGGGGGCAGGTTCCGCAGGATCACGGACGTGCCGGTGGTCTCTCCGACCAGGTGGGTGTGGGCGCCGTCGCGCTCCTGGACCAGGTAGCGGGCGGCGCCCTGTGCGCCTTCCCAGGACAGGCGCGCGGTGGTGTCGGTCACCGCCTCCAGCTTCGGGGGGCCCGGGGTTCCGGCGGCCGAGGCTCCGGGCCCGGTGCCGGGTTGGGGGGTGAGGGTGACGGTGAGCATCGCGTACGGCGGCACGGTGACCCGGGAGGCGGACGCCGCCCCGCCGGTGACTTCGGTGATGTCGTTGTCGCCGCGCGCGTAGCGGCTCACCTCGGGTGCGGCGGTGGAGGGGACGAAGCCCGCGTACTCGAGGTCCACGGTCCGCGCGGCGTCCGGGTTCTTGTTGATGAGCAGGACGCTCAGACGCCCGTCGCGACGGTGCACGGCGTGTGCCGAGACGTCCTGCGTGGCGGACGCGGCGGCGACCATGGTGTCGCCGGCGGTGCCGAGTTCGCTGGTCATCTTCATGCCGTAGTAGGGGTGGAACGGCGTGTTCGGCGCCGGTTCGCAGATGTCGCCGGTGCAGGCGCCGCTGGACAGCATCCCCATGTCGCCGTAGTCGGTCTCACCGTCGACCGTGGTGATCTGCCCCGCGCCGTTGTGGGTGTTCCACCAGTCGACGTTGAACACGCCGTTCTCCAGTGCCGTCATGAACGCGTCGGCGGCGAACAGGCCGTTGGGGCGGGCGGTGAGCCGGGCTCCGCCGGTGTTGGTGTTGATCTCGGTGAGGGCGATGCCGATGCGTGGTGAGCCGGCGCCCGCGTACCGGTCGATCTGGTTGCGCACCTCCCGCAGTTCGCCGGGCAGCCTGGCCAGCCGGGTCATGGCGTCCTGGGCGGTGGTGTCGGAGCCGCCCGCGTACCAGTGAACGCTCACGAAGTCGACGACATCGGTGACTTGGGAGAGTACGGTGTGGTTCCAGTCGCCCGGATCGCCTTCGCCGACGACGCCGTCCGGCCAGTGGCCCGGAGTGGTGAGGACCGCGCCGATCTTGATGGTCGGGTCGACGGCCTTCATGGCCGTGGCGTAGGCGCGGACCTGGCGGGCGTACTCCCGCGGGCTCTTGTCCTCGTGCTCGTCGTGCTCCCAGCCGCTGCCGTAGTGGCCGTTGCCGTAGATCTCGTTGCCTATCTCCCAGTACTTGGCGTCGTAGTCCTTGGTGACGTTGGCGTAGCGGACCCAGCCGGCGGCCTCCTCGGGCGTGCCGGAACCGTAGTTGGCGATCAGGATCGGCTGCGCCCCGGTGGCGCGGACGGTGCCCATGAAGGCGTCGAAGCCGGTGCCCGGGGCGACGTACCCGCCGGGTGCCGTGTGTGTCTCCCAGTGGTACATGTCCGCGTACGAGCCGCCGGGATAGCGCATCGCCCCGACGTCGGCCGCCTTCATCAGCGCGGCGACCTCGGGGTCGTTCATGTGCGAGTCCCAGATGGCAGCGTTGACGCCCCGGGCCACGTCGGAGAGCCGGCCCAGCGCCGCCTGCGTGTTGACCCGGACGGTGGCGTCCGCGGCCGGGGCCGCCTGTGCCGCGGCCGACGCGGGACCGGCGGCGCCCGGCGGGGACAGCAGGGCGAGCGCGGCGGCCAGCACGGCCGCGGTGCGCGCGAGGGGGCGAAGGCCGGTACCGGCCGGCCGGCCGGTCCTGTGCAGGGCTGGCATGCGGGTCCTCCCTGGGAGTTCCGGTGCCACGGCTGACGGCGGGAGCCGGACCGTGCCGCCGTATGTGGCGGGGCGACGGCGCGGCGCCGGGACCCTCCACGCCGGTGGCACGGAAACGGTGCGGGGTGCGGTGCGCTCGGGGCGGGGCGGGGGCGCGCTCAGGGCGGTGCGTGAATGCGGCGTGCGGGGCGAGCGGTGGGGGCGGGGCGTGGACGCGCCGCGGTCGTGCACGTGCGGGCGACGGCCGGCCCCGCCGGTGGGAGCGCTCCCATGATGGGGATGGCGCGACGTCCTGTCAACGCACCGGACGCACCCGGACATCGGCCCGGGGAAACGAGCGCCGCGACGCCGTCGGCACCCGCTTCCCTCAGCGACCCACGCCGACGTCCGCAAGACGCTCGCTCCACCGCTGCTTCACGGCCTCCCGCAACGCGACTCAGTCACCGCCGCCGCCACCGCCGTCACCACCGCCACCGCCTCCACCGTCTCCCCCGCCGGAGTCCCCGCCGTCGCCACCGTCCGCGCCCCAGCCGTCGGCGCCGCCGGGCTCGTTGTCGTCCCGCCCCCTCCCGAGGTTGCTGAACCAGGGGCGGTCCCACCGTTCGCCGGAGGCGATCGGCTCCCCCACGCCGGCCCTGCGCCGCTCGGCCCGGAACCGAGCCTCTCCTGTGGTGTCCCCGATTCCGAAGGCCACCGCGAAGGCCTGGGCCATGACGGCGTCCAGCGGGTCGGGGCTCTCGTAACGCACCGGGGTCAGCGGCACCAGGACACTGCCGGGCTCGGGCTCCGGGCGCCCCCGGGGGCGCGTCAGGAGCGCGACTCGCCGTTCGTCGCGCAGCAGCCATGAGCTCGTCGCGCTCTCCCGCCGCAACTCCCAGGTCTGTCCGGGCAGTCGGACCGTCACACGCCGCTTGGACTTGCGCCGCTTCATCCCGAAGCGCAGCTCCGCCGCGACGTCGCCGACCGTCACACGCAGCCCGCGGGACGGATCGTCCCCACCGCGATGGAAGCCGTACGGCGCCCGTATCCGTACGACGGGAGCGTCCGGGCCCCACACGTCCACCCGCACCAGGTTCCGGTCGACGGCGACGGCGATGGGCCCCGCGGGCCCCGGCGCGAACCGGCGCGCGATCCACAGCGGTACGCCTTCGGCCCGGGCCCGGACCGCCAGGGCGGTCACCTGCTCGGGACCGCCGCAGTGCCGTACCGCCAACTCCCCCAGCGCGCGGGCGAACTCCGCGGCCCGTCGCACCTTCATCGGCTTGGTCGTGCCGGTGAGCCGGGTCACCGGCACGAGCCCGGGCCCGGCCGCCAGTCGCTCCAGCGGACGCTCCGTCCCGCCGCCTCCGAGCCAGTGGCCGCGCTGGAAGGCCTCGGCCATGGCAGCGAGGTTCAGCTCGTGCAACGGCGTGGTCCTGCCGCCTCTGCGCAGCCCGTACCCCGTCAGCTCAACGGTTCGCGCCAGCGGGTTCCACGACCGCTCGCCATAGAGCACCTGGCTCACAACAACCCCCTGCGTGCGCGTTCGACAAGCCGATTCGCACTCAGAGAGTGGGAGGGGCGCTTCGGCGGTTCCCGGGGGCCGGTGGAGAACTCGTCGTCTTGTCCGCGCCGTAGCGGCTACTGATCGGCGCCACCGAGAGCCCGGTACAGGGCGACCAGAGCAGCGCACACCCCTACGGTGCCACCGAATGTGGTTCCAGCATGCTGGAATACCTCGGGCCAGCCGGCTCCTGCGGACCGCGTGCCCCATGCGGCGGCCAGGGCGACCAGGGCGGACGAAACCACCACCAAACTGGTCACCAACAAGCGGACCACCCTCCTGTTACCCATCTTCACCCCTCTACCGCTCGGTTACTCGCTCCTTTGAGGGCCTTTCATCCGATGAGTCAACGACTGGAATTCAGACAGAATATCCAATTGCAAGCTAAAAGCCTCGATTAGCCACATATAGTCCCGAGCTTTTTGTGTGCCGACCGGCGTGCTCTGCGCGCCTCCAGCGCGCCGACCGGCCCCGGGAAGCCATCGCCGGGACAGCCGGAAGTTGCCGTACGGGCCTGGTGTGACGAAGGCGGGAGCGGATACCGTCGCGGACAGCGCATCGTGAGGGATTCGTCGACTCGGCCCGCTCGGCCCGTTGGGCCCGTAGGAATCGGGCGGTTCGGCTCGGCCGGTGCCTGCCCCGCGCTCCCCCGCCCGTGGTCGCTCGTGACCGGTGAGGCCGGCGGAGTCGCGGCCCGATCGCGCTGTGATCCAAGGAAGCGCAACCGCCGTGCAAGCGCCCTCGCTCCTGGAGCCGACATGTTACGACACCACTGGACCTGCCCCCTTGTGCTCGTCTTCCTGCTGACCCTGCTCGCCCCACTGCCTGCCGCCGCGTCCCGCGCGGCGGCGGCGGACACCACGTCGACGGTGCCCCTGCCGTCGCTCAGCGCGACCACCACTCAGGTCGCCTACGGGCTGAGGCGGCCCACCGCGCTCGCCGCCCCCGACGACGGCACCGGTCGCCTGTTCATCACGGAGAAGCCCGGCACCGTCCGCGTCTACCACCCGGACACCGGTCTCGCCCGGACGCCGCTGATCGACATCACCTCGGCCATCGACGAATCGGGCAATGAGCGCGGCCTGCTCGGCATCGCCCTGCCGCCCGACTTCGCCGAGAGCCAGGACGTCTACCTGGCCTACACCGCGCTGCCCGACGGCGCGGTCACACTCGCCCGCTACCGGCTCGACGCGTCGCGGCTGGAGGTCCTGCTCTCGCAGGAGCACGCCGAGTACAGCAACCACAACGGCGGTCAGCTCGCCTTCGGCCCCGACGGCAATCTGTACTGGAGCATCGGCGACGGCGGCGGTTCCGCGGACCCGCTGCGCGCCGGGCAGCGCCTGGACACCCTGCTGGGCAAGATCCTCCGCATCGACGTCAGCCGCACCTGCGGCACGCTCGCGTACTGCGTCCCCGCGGACAACCCCTTCGTCGGCACCGCCGGCGCGCGCCCGGAGATCTGGCTGTACGGGCTGCGCAACCCGTGGCGGTTCTCCTTCGACAGCGCCGACGGCTCGATGTGGATCGGCGACGTCGGCCAGGGCCGCTGGGAGGAGGTCGACCGTCTCGCGCCCGGGAGGGGCGGCGCGAACCTGGGCTGGTCCTGCTATGAGGGCCTGGAGAAGTTCGAGGGCGGCACCTGCCCGCCCGGCGAGAACTACACGAAGCCGGTCTTCACCTACTCCCCCTACACCGGCGGCTGTTCGGTCATCGGCGGTCACGTCTACCGGGGCTCGCAGTACGCCGGCCTGGTGGGCGGCACCTACATCGCCACCGACTACTGCTCGTCCACGGTCTGGGCGCTCCGGCCGGACGGCAGGGGCGGCTACGAACAGGCCGAGATCGGGGAGATGCCCACACAGGTGACGTCGATCGGCACCACGGCCGAAGGCGAGTTCTACGTGGTGAACGACCTGCCCGGCGGACTGCACCGGGTGTCGTTCGAACGGGAGGAGCCCACCTGCCGCGTCGACCGCACCGTGCGATCCTGGGGCACCGGTACGACGGTCGACCTCACCGTCACCAACACCGGCGGCACCCCGGTGAACGGCTGGACCCTCGAATTCCCGCTGGCCCTCGGGCAGACGGTCGTCTCCGACTGGAACACGGACCTCACCCAGGGGAGCAACACCGTCACGGCGGGCAACGCCCCGTACAACGCCACGATCTCGCCCGGCGCGAGCGTCACCCTCGGATACGTCGCCCACCACACCGGTGACGCCTCGGCGCCTGCGCGGTTCATGCTGAACGGCGATGCCTGCGCCGTCGGCCGCTGAGCCTCACCGAGACGGAGAGCGCGCCCCCGGCTCATGGGAGCGCTCCCGCACGCCCTGTCGGCAGGGGCGGGCCGTCCGTACGGTTCCGCCCTTGTCCGGGTCTCAGTCGTGACGTGCGAGCCTGGCCGCCGAGACGAGGAGGATCACGGCCAGGGCGGCAATGAGGACCGGCTCCGGGAGCGCCCCCAGCAGCAGGCCGCCGAGCGCCGCACCGGCGATCGAGCCTCCGGCCATCACCAGCACGAAACGGAGGTGGGCGCCGAGGACCGCGAAGCCGCCGTCCCGGCTGTAGCGGCGAAGGCGACCAGCATGGTCGGCGACGAGACCAGCAGCGACAGGCTGCCCGCCGTCCGTCCACGGCGAACAGCATGACGATCGTCGTGACAGAACTCGGTCGCCCGCCTGGACGCCGCTCAGCCGGTGTCGCCGAACTGGGCCAGGACCAGCGGCAGCGCCTTGCGCACCGATCCGTTGTGATCGACGTCTCCGACGTCGGTGAGCCGCCGCACGGCGCGGTGGTCCGCCAACTGCCGCTCACAGTGCAGGGCGTTCGAGTACCTCACGTCGGCGTCGCCGGACGCGTGGTAGAGGTGCACCGGCACCTCCGGCCGCCAGTCGCAGGTCGTGTCCAGCACGTGCAGCCGCTGCCGCAGCTCACCGGACGGGTTCCGCATCCTCTCCAGGAACGCTTCGGTGAACAGCTCCCGCGAGGTGCGCGGCAGCGCCGCGGCGATCTGCCCCGGGGTGTGGTGCCCGTCGAACAGGCCCTCCACCACCTGGTCGTACGGGGCCCGGAACGCCTCACCCGGCTCGTCGTACAGCCCGTACATCTTCTGCCACGCCGTGGTGAAGTAGGCCAGATAGAGCGGGGCGTTGGCCACCTCGTCCGCCGCCGCGCCCGCTTCGAAACCGCTCAGGTCGAACGGCCCGGCGATCGGGGCCAGCGCACCGACCCGGAAGTACGGGTCCATGCCCCGCTGGAGTGCCCTGCCGAGCATCATCGTGGCGGGCCCGCCCTGGGAGAAGCCACTGACCTGCACACGCCGGTCGAGGACACGGCCGTGCCGCTGGGCGATCGTCCGGGCGGCGCGCAGCGCGTCGACCGAGGCGGACACGGTGGCCCCCGGGTGACCGTACGGGTGGTAACCGGGGCCCTCACCGAGGCCGAGGTAGTCCGGCGCCGACACCGTCCGCCCGGAACCGGCGAACATCAGGGCGGCGGCGCGGTCGGTCGACGACGCCTTCACGGACGCCACATCGCCGCGGAAGACGCTGGTGCCGTGCAGCCAGGAGACGACGCGCAGCCGTTCGCTGCCCGTTCCCTCGTGGTGAGCGTCCTTCGGGACGGCGACGAGCTGACTGGCCGTGGTGGGCCTGCCCTCAGGATCGATGGTGCGGTAGACGACCCGGTAGGCCAGCACCCCGTGGGTGGCGGCCGCGGCAGCGGTGATCCCGGCCGCGGTCAGCCGTGCGTCGACCTCACCGGCCGACAAGTCCTCCACTTCCGTGACGGACACGACCGTGCCGCGCCATGCCCGCTCCGCGGCCGGTCCGCGCTCCCCGGCAACGGCCGGCCGTAAGGCACCGGCCGTCGTGCCGGCCCGTGCCGGCCCCGCCGCCATCAGAAGGGTGGCGGCGCATCCCAGAGCGACCGCCCCCGGCAGAACTCTCGTACGCAATCGATTGATCATGGATCCAGCCTGGCCGCCGGGCACCTGTCCCCGCACTGGAGGAGGCACCCCGACTCACCGGGGGTTCGCCCTACCGTGCACGTCACTGACCGGTGACCCCGCACCAACTGATCGGCGAGAGGGCCCGCTCCGACTGGATCCCCCTGCCGTCGTCGGCTTCCGTACCCTGGCGGCATGCGCATGCGCCCCACTCTGAGCTGGACCCCCACCGAGGACCTGCCGCCGGGCACCACGGACCTGGAGCCCGTCGCCGACGTGCTGAGCACCGGCGGTGTGCTGGTGCTCAGCGGGGCGGGCATCTCCACGGAGTCGGGCATCCCCGACTACCGGGGCGAGGGCGGGAGCCTGAGCCGGCACACCCCGATGACGTACCAGGACTTCACCGCCGGCACCGCGGCACGGCGCCGCTACTGGGCGCGCAGCCACCTCGGCTGGCGCACCTTCGGCCGCGCCCGCCCCAATGCCGGGCACCGCGCCGTGGCAGCGTTCGGGCGGCACGGCCTGCTCTCGGGTGTGATCACCCAGAACGTCGACGGCCTGCACCAGGCAGCCGGCAGCGAGGGCGTCGTGGAACTCCACGGAAATCTGGCCCGGGTCGTCTGCCTGTCCTGCGGCGACGTGAGCCCCCGCCACGAACTGGCCAGGCGGCTGGAGGCCGCCAACCCGGGCTTCGCGCCGGTGGCCGCGGGGATCAACCCGGACGGTGACGCCGACCTCACGGACGAGCAGGTCGGGGACTTCCGGGTGGTGCCCTGCGCGGTCTGCGGCGGCATCCTCAAGCCGGACGTGGTGTTCTTCGGCGAAGCCGTTCCGCCGCGACGGGTCGAGCACTGCCGCGAGCTGGTCCGGGAGGCGACCTCGCTGCTGGTCCTCGGCTCCTCGCTGACGGTGATGTCCGGGCTCCGGTTCGTCCGCCAGGCGGCCCACGCCGGGAGGCCGGTGCTGATCGTCAACCGGGACCCGACCCGCGGCGACCGGCACGCCCTCACCCGGGTGGCGCTCCCCCTGGGACCGGCCCTCACGACCGTGGCCGGCCGACTGGGCATCCTGCTGGACAGCGAGGCGGATACCGCTTGAGCCAGTACCGGCTCGGCTCGTACGCCGCGCTCGCACTGCCCGGCATGCTGGGGGGATCGACGCGGCGGCCTACGCACCACCGGGTGACCGGTCGGGCGGTGGCCTACGCCCCACCGGGTGACCGGTCGCGCGGCGTACACCTGTCGAACGCGGCATCGTTCAGCGGTTCACACCGTGCGGGCCGGTTCGTCACCGCGTAGAGGCACAGTCGAGTCGCTCTCCGGCCCGCTCCCGGTCGCCCTCAGACGGCGTCCGACTTGTCGTCGTCGACGATCTCGGCGTCCACCACGTCGTCGTCGGACCCACCGGCCGTGCCGTCCGCCGACGCCCCGGCCGCGCCCGCCGGCTGCTCGGCCCGGGACTTCTCGTAGAGGGCCGTGCCGATCTTCTGCGCGGCCTGCGCGGTACGGTCGATCGCCTGCCGGATCGCCGGCGCGTCCTCTCCCTTCAGTTGCTCCTTCAGGTCGGCCAGCGCCGTCTCCGTCTCACTCCTGGCGTCGGCCGGGATCCGGTCGGCGTTGTCCTTGATCAGCTTCTCGGTCGAGTAGACGAGCTGCTCGCCCTGGTTGCGGGTCTCCGCCGCCTCGCGCCGCCGGCGGTCCTCCTCGGCGTGCTGCTCGGCCTCGCGGACCATGCGGTCGATGTCGTCCTTGGGCAGCGCGGAGCCGCCGGTCACCGTCATCTTCTGTTCCTTGCCGGTCCCCAGGTCCTTGGCGGAGACGTGCATGATGCCGTTGGCGTCGATGTCGAAGGCGACCTCGATCTGCGGCACCCCGCGCGGCGCCGGGGCGATGCCGGTCAGCTCGAACATGCCGAGCTTCTTGTTGTACGCCGCGATCTCCCGTTCGCCCTGGTAGACCTGCACCGTCACCGAGGGCTGGTTGTCCTCGGCGGTGGTGAAGATCTCCGAACGCCGGGTGGGGATCGTGGTGTTGCGCTCGATCAGCTTGGTCATGATGCCGCCCTTGGTCTCGATGCCGAGGGACAGCGGGGTGACGTCGAGGAGCAGGACGTCCTTGACCTCGCCCCTGAGCACGCCCGCCTGCAGGCTTGCGCCGACGGCGACGACCTCGTCCGGGTTGACGCCCTTGTTGGGCTCCTTGCCGCCGGTGAGCTCGCGGACCAGGTCGGAGACCGCCGGCATGCGGGTCGAGCCGCCGACGAGCACGACGTGGTCGATGTCGCGCACCGAGATGTTCGCGTCCTTGATCACCTGGTTGAACGGGGCGCGGGTACGGTCGAGCAGGTCGGAGGTGAGCCGCTGAAACTCCGAGCGGGTCAGCTTCTCCTCCAGGTGGAGGGGTCCGGACTCGCCGAGGGTGATGTAGGGCAGGTTGACGTTGGTCGACTGCGCGCCCGACAGCTCGATCTTGGCCTTCTCGGCGGCCTCGCGGAGCCGCTGCATGGCCAGCTTGTCCTTGGACAGGTCGATGCCGCTCTGGGCGTTGAAGGTCTGCACCAGGTGCTTGACGACCCGCTCGTCCCAGTCGTCACCACCGAGGTGGTTGTCACCGGCGGTGGCCTTCACCTCGATGACGCCCTCGCCGATCTCCAGCAGGGAGACGTCGAAGGTGCCACCACCGAGGTCGAAGACGAGGATCGTCTGCTCGGTCTCGCCCTTGTCCAGGCCGTAGGCCAGCGCGGCCGCGGTCGGCTCGTTGACGATGCGCAGGACGTTGAGGCCCGCAACCTCGCCGGCCTCCTTGGTGGCCTGGCGCTGCGCGTCCTCGAAGTAGGCCGGGACGGTGATGACCGCGTCGGTCACCGGCTCGCCCAGGTAGGTCTCGGCGTCCCGCTTGAGCTTCTGCAGGATGCGCGCGCTGATCTCCTGCGGGGTGTACTTCTTGCCGTCGATCTCCGGCGACTTCCAGTCGGTGCCCATGTGCCGCTTGACGCTGCGGATGGTGCGGTCGACGTTGGTGACCGCCTGGTTCTTGGCCGACTGGCCGACGAGGACCTCCCCGTTCTTGGCGAAGGCGACGACCGAGGGGGAGGTGCGCGAGCCCTCGGAGTTGGCGATGACCGTCGGCTCGCCGCCCTCGAGGACGGTGACGACGGAGTTGGTGGTGCCGAGGTCGATACCGACCGCTCGAGCCATGGAGCTGGCCTCTCTTCCGTGTGTTCTGCGGGTGGTACTGGTCCGGGTGGGGAGTCGGTGGGCGCCTTGCGCGGGGTCCACTCAACTTTCCTGCCCACCCTAACGGCACCCCGCGCGACGGTGTTCCCGGGTGTCGCGGAGTTCTGTCGTGACCGCCGTCCTCGCGTCCGTCGGGTCGGGACGCGCCGTGTGGTGGCCGTCCACGCGGTACGCGGTGTGGGCGGCCACCACACGGCGCGCACGGGCCGACGGCCTTGGACCACAGCCCGCGGGTCGGGCGGGGCGGCAAGGGGGTTACCGGCGAGTAGCCTGTGCGGCCGACAGCTATCGTCCGACGCGCGCGGGCGCAGGAGCCCGGGCACGGTCCGTCGGACGGCGGCGAGTCCACCCGCCGTCGTGGCGGGCGGGGGATCGACCGACGCCTCGCAGGCGTCCGGGGAGGAAAGCATGACGGGCCCGCTGCAGGTCGTCCTCGGGACGATCAGCGTCCTCTTCTTGATCGTGGCCTCGGTGATGGCCTACCGCGCGGTCCGCGCCATGGTCCGCATCATCCGCACCGGCCAGCCGGACGGCACCCGCACCGGCCCGGTCGGTCCGCGGCTGAAGACCCTGGTCGTGGAGTCGCTCGGGCACACCCGGATGCTCAAGTGGTCGTCGATCGGCGTCGCCCACTGGTTCGTCTTCCTGGGCTTCTACGGCCTGTTCCTCACCCTGGTCGAGGCCTTCGGTGAGGTCTGGGACCCGGCCTTCCACCTGCCGCTGATCGGCGAGTGGGGCCTGTGGAACCTCTTCGCCGACGTCATCGGCGCCGGCACCATCCTCGGGATCCTGTACCTGATCTACCGCCGCCAGAGGGACCACCCGCGCCGCCAGGGCCGCACCAGCCGCTTCGCCGGCTCCAACGAGGGCCGCGGCTACTTCGTCGAGGCCGTCGTCCTGACCGTCGGCGTCTGCATCCTGCTGATCCGCGCGCTGAAGATCTCCTCCGGCCTCACCGACGCCCCGGCCTGGTCCCACCCGGTCTCCGGCCTGGTCGCCACCGTGCTGCCCGACAGCCCCGACCTGCTCAGCGTCGTCGCGTTCGTCAAGATCGTCGTCTCGCTGGCCTGGCTGGTCGTGATCAGCCGGATCCTCAACATGGGCGTGGCCTGGCACCGGTTCAGCGCCTTCCCCAACATCTACTTCAAGCGGGAGGACGACGGCAGCGTCGCGCTGGGCCCGCTGCAGCCGATGACCTCCGGTGGCGAGCCGATCGACTTCGAGGACCCCGACGAGGACGCGACCTTCGGCCGCGGCAAGGTCGAGGACTTCACCTGGAAGGGGATGCTGGACTTCACCACCTGCACCGAGTGCGGGCGGTGCCAGAGCCAGTGCCCGGCGTGGAACACGGGCAAGCCGCTGTCTCCCAAGATGGTGGTGATGGACCTGCGGGACCACCTGTACGCCAAGGCCCCGTACCTGCTCGGCGAGAAGACGGCGAGCGAGACCGCGCCGGACTACGACGTCCTCAAGCCGAGTGACGAGCAGGTCTGGGCGTCGGGCTACGCCCGCATCGAGGGCACCAACGACGCGCAGGCCAACCGCCCGCTGGTCGGCACCCTCGAGGAGGGCGGGGTCATCGACCCCGACGTGCTGTGGAGCTGCACCAGCTGCGGCGCGTGCGTCGAGCAGTGCCCGGTCGACATCGAGCACGTCGACCACATCATGGACATGCGCCGCTACCAGGTGCTCATCGAGTCCAGCTTCCCCTCCGAGGCCGGCGTCATGCTGCGCAACCTGGAGAACCGCGGCAACCCGTGGGGCGTCAGCCCCAGCACCCGCGAGGACTGGATCAAGGAGCTGGACTTCGAGGTCCGGCAGGCCGACGGCCCGCTGCCCCACGACGTCGAGTACCTGTTCTGGGTCGGCTGCGCCGGCGCCATCGACGACCGCGCCAAGAAGGTCACCAAGGCCGTCGCGGAGCTGCTGCACACCGCCGGCGTGGAGTTCGCCGTGCTCGGCTCGGGCGAGACGTGCTCGGGCGACCC
>NZ_DASQNH010000018.1:0-39492 GCF_035645055.1 Streptomyces sp.
CTTGCCGCTCTGCGCGTCGACCTTCCAGCCCTGCTCGGAGATCCAGTTGAGGAACGCCACGTCCTGGGTGTTGCCGAGCTGCGGGGTGGCGATCTTCTTGCCCTTGACGTCCTTCAGCGACTTGATCTTCTCCGGGTTCACCACCAGCTTCACGCCGCCGGAGGCCGAACCGCCGATGATCCGCAGGTTCTTGCCGCCGGACTTGGTGTAGCCGTTGATGGCGGGGGAGGGGCCGATCCAGCCGATGTCGATGGACCCCGAGTTCAGCGCCTCGATCTCCGAGGGGCCCGCGTTGAAGGTGGCGTACTTGGCCTCGGTGCCGCCCAGCTCCTTCTGGAAGAAACCCTGTTCGCGGCCGACCAGGGCGGTGGCGTGCGTGAGGTTGGGGAAGTAGCCGATCCGCACCTCGTCGGTGGACAGCTTCTCGGCGTCCGCCGCGACCTCGGAGCGCTGGTTGTCGTCCGTGGACTCGGCGCCGTAGCCGCAGGCGGTCAGCAGGAGGGGGAGGGCCGCTGTGGCGGCGAGGGCGCGCAGGGCGGTGAGCGGTCGTGCGGCAGACACGGAGGTGTCCTCTCGGGGATGGGTGATCACGGAAGTACGCGAGTACGGAAGTACGCGGGTACGGAAGTGCGAGGGGCAGGCCCAGGGCGAGCACGACGGGGCTCCCGCGGGGTGCCGGGGTGCCGCGGACGGTCTCAGACGAGCCGACAGATGGCGCTGGACGTGCGGCCGAGATCGATGTGGCGACGTGAGGTCAGTCGCGGCAGGAGGAGACCCGCGCGGTTGCACGTGCGCATGCCGACCCCCCACGGATCCCTAGTTTTCCTACCTGGTTGCTAGGGATCGTGGCAGAAAGGCGCCCACACCCCAAGGGGGTGTTCAAATGATGGACGTTGCCATCTCGCATGGCGGGATCGGAGGGGCGTCGCAGGGTGGATCGGGCGCCAGCCCGAGGCGGATCAGGGGCTGGGAGTCAGGGGTTCACCCAGGCGTCCGGAGCATGGGCCAACGCCGAGACGTCCGCGGGGAGTTGGGCCGACGCCACGTCGGCGAGCGACACGCCTTCCAGAATCTCCCGCACATTGGACCGCAGCGCGATCCACAGCGGCAGCAGGGACTCGGCGGGTCCGGTGTAGGACAGCTCCGGGGGCCGGACCCCGCGCACGGAGACCAGGGGGCCGTCCACGATACGGATCACGTCGGCGATGCTGATGGACTCGGCGGGCTTGGCCAGCCGGTATCCGCCGTTGCCGCCGCGCTGGCTGAGCACCAGACCGCCGCGGCGCATGTCGTTCAGGATGCTCTCGAGGAACTTGTGCGGAATGTCCTGGGCGGCCGCGATCGCCTCGGCCTTCAGTGGCCCGTCGTCCCGTGACGCGGCGAGCTGCAGTGCGGCACGTACCGCGTAGTCCGCCCTGGCTGAGATCCGCATACGGCCATTATCCCGCAGGTCTCGGTCGTGCTTCCCCGCGGGTGGGCCCTGGTGCCGCGACGGCGGGCGGGGCCTCCCCGGATGCCGCGGGCCGGCGTCAGAGGGGCAGGACGAACGCCGGGTGCGCGCCGTTCAGGAAGTAGTCCCCGACGTCGCGGAGGCGGTGGGCGACGGGCTCGTACAGGGTGTGAGTGCGCGCGTTGCGCCAGAAGCGGTCCAGGCCGAGCCGCGCCGGGGTCGAGCGGGCGCCGACGATGTCGAGGGCGCGGGCGGTGGACTCCTGCGCGGCCCGGGAGGCCGCGGCCTCGGCCATCGCCACCAGGACGGCGATGTCCGCGTGCTCCTCGAAGGTGAGGTCGTCGCCGAGGGCCAGCCCGGCGCACACGGCGGCCAGCGCCTGGTCGGCGAGGGCGGAGGCGGCGCGCACGAGGACGGTGAGTTCACCGAAGGCGGTCAGCACATGCGGGTCGTGCGGGGAGCCGGCCGGCCAGGCGGGGTGCCAGGGCGCGTGGCCCGCCCGGCTGTAGTCGCGGGCTTCGGCGAGCACGCCCTCGGCCATGCCGAGCCGCAGCTGGACCGAGAGCAGCCGTCCGACCGGCGACACCAGCGCGGCCCGCGGGGAGAGGGCGTCCTCCTCCGTCGAGAGCGAACCGAGGATGTCGTCGGCGGCCACCGGGACGGCGTCGAACTCCACGCTGCCGCCGGCCGCGAGCCGCTGGCCGAAGGTGTCGGCATCGTTGTCGACGCGTACGCCGGGCGCACCGGGATCGACCAGGACGGCGACGGGTTCTCCGGTGTCGGCGCGCACGGCCCGGACGGCGAGGCGGTCGGCCACCAGCACTCCGGTGACATAGCTCTGCCGCCCGTCCAGCGCCTGGCCGTCGGCGGTCGGGGTCAGGGCCAGTGACGGCTCCTGGCGGGCCAGGCCCCCGCCCCAGCACCACTGCTCGGCGGCGGACCGCCGGTCGATGCGGGCGGCGAGCGCGGGCTCGTTGAGGAACCGGGCGCTCCAGGACAGGAACGTGTGGGAGCCGAAGAGCTGGGCGATGGCGCCGTCGGCGGCGGCGATCTCCCGCACGGCGGCGTAGGCCGTGGGCCAGTCCGCGCCCCCGCCGCCGAGTCCGGCCGGTATCAACAGGGTCAGCAGGCCCGCCTCGCGCAGCCGGGACACCTCGTCGAACGGTGCCTTGCCGGCCTGCTCCCGGACCACCGCGTCGGTGGCCAGGTCGTCCGCCGTCTCACGGGTCACGCGCAGCCAGTGCGCGCGGCCGGGCCCGGTTCGCCGGGACTCCGCGGTGGGCTGGGGCGGTGCGGGGGCAGTGGCCATGTGCCTCATCCTGCGCACCTCCTGAACCACCGTCAATACTTTCCTAGTAAATCGATAGGAAATCTAGGGAAGTTGGCTGAGCAGGCACTGCGCGGGGGCCGAAGCCGGCCGTCCGTCATCCGGGCCGCGGTTGACGAGACGCGCGATGTACTGCTCAATTGATCGCATGAACGCCGAGCAGCGCCTGGTCACCCGTGGCCACATCGACTTCGGTCGGGTGTGGTCCGCAGCGTGTCGCGCCTGATGCCGCGACGGGCCGTCTGACCGGCCCGCTTCCGTTCTCGGCCGGCCTGTGGACAGGCCTGCTTCTTCTCTCTTCCCGGCGCCACCTCGACGCCGCCCCTCCCGGCCGTGCCGCGCCTCCCTGCCCCGGCGACGTCACGCCCGTTCACCACCGTTCACCACCGTTCGCATCGGTTCACACCGTTCACCATCCGGTTCCGCAGCGAGGTCGCCCGGCCGTGCCCGCACGCCCCTGTGCGAGGGGCACGTGCGCCGAACGTCCTCGGCGAACCCGAGGAAAGGCCCTCTCCCATGCCCGTGGAGTTCCTTGGCATCGCCGCCACCAACGACGGCTCCGAGACCACCCCGCGCTCCGGCGCCGCCTTCGACAAGGAGTACACGCTCCGCCTCGCCCGCGCCCACGAGGACCACGGCTGGGACCGGGTGCTGTTCGCCTACGGCTCCGGATCGCCCGACCCCGCACCCGCCGCCGCCTACGTGGCGAGCAGGCTGGAGCGGTTGCAGATCCTGCTCGCCCACCGCCCGAACGTCTCCTACCCGACGTTCGCCGCGAAGACCTTCGCCACCCTCGACCAGATCAGCGAGGGCCGCCTGACCGTGCACTTCATCACCGGCGGCAACGACCACGAGCAGGGCCGCGAGGGCGACACCCTCACGAAGGACCAGCGCTACGAGCGCACCCGCGAGTACATCAGGATCGTCAAGAAGATCTGGACCACGCACGAGCCCTTCGACCACGAGGGTGACCACTACCGCTTCCACGACTTCGTCAGCGATGTCTTCCCCGTCCAGCAGCCCCGCCCGAACGTCTCGTTCGGCGGCTCCTCGCCCGCCGCGTACGCCGCGGGCGGCGCAGAGGCCGACATCTACTGCCTGTGGGGCGAGCCCCTGGAGCGGACGGCCGAGCAGATCGAGGCCGTGCGGGCCGCGGCGAAGGCGGCGGGCCGCACCGACGTGCCCCGCATCCAGGTGGCGTTCCGGCCGATCATCGCCCCGACCGAGGAACTGGCCTGGGAGAAGGCCCACCGCACGGTCGGCGCGATCCGCGGGCGCCGCGAGGCGGGCCTGGTCCGCCACCACCGCGACACCGCCCCCGAGAACACCGGCTCGCAGCGGCTGATCGCCATCGCGGAGGCGGGGGAGCGCTACGACCGCGCCCTGTGGACCCCGACCGCCGCCGCGACCGGCGGCGCGGGCAACTCCAACGCCCTGGTCGGCACCCCCGAGACGGTCGCCCAGGCCCTGCTCGACTACTACGACCTGGGCGTCGACATCCTCTCCGCCCGCGGCTACGACCTGCTGGGCGACGCCATCGACTTCGGCCGGCACGTCATCCCGATCGTCCGTGAGGAAGTCGCCAAGCGCGACGCCGGGCGCGCGGCGGCACACGGCGCCCACACCCTGGCGGCGGTGCAGGGATGACCTCCGCACCGGAACTGACGGTCATTCAAGTCCCGGTAGCCGACCCGAGAGTCGCGCCCCTGCTGCGCGAACTCGGCGACGAGTACTCCCGCCGCTACGGCAAGGACGCCCACGAGGAACTGGCCCGCTACCCCGACGAGGAGTTCACGGCGCCGTACGGAGGCCTCCTCCTGCTGCTCCTCGAAGCGGGCGAGCCGGTCGCGGGCGGTGCCTTCCGCCGCTACGACGCCGCCACCGCCGAGCTGAAGCGCATATGGACGCACTCCGCGCACCGGCGGCGCGGCCTCGCCCGGCGGGTCGTCGCCGAGCTGGAACGCGAGGCCGCCGCCCGAGGCTACCGGCGCGTCCTCCTGACCACCGGGCCCCGCCAGCCCGAGGCGCGCGCCCTGTATCTGGCGACCGGCTACACCCCGCTGTTCGACACGGACGCCGACCCGCGGACCCTCGGCCCGCTGCCTTTCGAGAAGCACCTGCCGCCGGCCCCCCGTACCACCGCACCGATCCGAAAGGCGGCCCCCCAGTGAACCTCCGAGGCACCGCGACCCGGCTCGCCGGCGCACTGCTGCCCGTGCTCGCGCTGACCGCCTGCGGCACCGGCGGTACGACCGGCACGACGGCGGTGGGCGCCCAGGCGTCCCCCGCGCCGACCGACGACCCGGTGGCCGACGTGCGCGAGGTGAGGTCGATCGCCGC
Source organism: Streptomyces sp. (assembly GCF_035645055.1). Taxonomy (GTDB): domain Bacteria; phylum Actinomycetota; class Actinomycetes; order Streptomycetales; family Streptomycetaceae; genus Streptomyces. Next base: position 5,118 of record NZ_DASQNH010000018.1, read on the forward strand.
GCTGCTGCCCGCCGACGTGCGGGCCTCGGGCACCCTGCGGATCGGCAGCTCGATCGGGTTCCCGCCCGGTGCGTACTACCCGAACGGCTCGGGCCGGGAGCCCGCGGGACAGGACATCGACCTCGCCGACGCGGTGGCCAAGGTCCTCGGGCTGAAGCTGGAACGCCAGGAGGCCTCCTTCGAGTCGATCCTGCCCGCCCTCGGCAGCGGCAAGTTCGACGTCGGCACCGGCAACTTCGGCGTCACCGCCGAACGCCTCAAGCGGGTCGACTTCGTGACGTACGTCAACGACGGCCAGGGCTTCGCGGTCAAGAAGGGCGGCACCGCGCTCAAGGGCAAGGTCACCGGCCTCGTCCAGCTGTGCGGCCTGACCGTCGGCACCGGAGCCGGGACCACCTTCGAGGCCACCCTCGAAGCGGAGAAGGACGTGTGCGCCAAGGCGGGCCGCGAACCGTACGACGTCAAGGTCTACGCGGAGAACGCGGCGACGCTCACCGCGCTCCAGCAGGGCCGTATCGACGTGATCATGTCGACCATCAACGGACTGCGCCACCAGGCCGCCCAGCCCGCGTCCGGGACCACCTTCCTCGGCGAGTACCACCGGCTCGACGTCGGCTTCGCCTTCAAGAAGGGCTCGCCGCTCACCAAGGCCTTCCAGGCCGCGGTGAACCGGCTGATCGAGGACGGTACCTACGCCCGGATCCTGGCCAAGTGGGGCACCACCGCCTCCGCGATCGACGCGTCGCGGATCAATCCGCCCGAGCACAGGTGACCCATGAGCAGCGACACCCTGAACCGGCCCGCGGAGCGATTGGACGGCCGGCCGGCCGAGTTCACCGTCGTCCCCGTCCGCCACTACGCCCGCTGGGCCGCCGCCGTCGCCGTGCTCGTGCTGGTCGCCCAGTTCGCCCACGGCCTGGCCACCAACCCCGTCTGGGAGTGGCACGTCTTCGCCGACTACGTCCTCTCCGAGACGATCGTCCGGGCCGTATGGGTGACCCTCCAGCTCACCGCCTACGCCACCGTGTTCGGCTTCCTCCTCGGCACCGTGCTCGCCTTCATGCGGCTGTCGCACAGCCCGGTGCTCCAGACCGTCGCCTGGACGTACATCTGGGTCTTCCGGTCCATCCCGATGATCGTCCAGCTGGTGTTCTGGTTCAATCTGAGCGCCCTCTACGAGCGGCTGGGCGTCGGCATCCCCTTCGGACCGGTGTTCTGGTCCGTCGACAGCGACAGTCTCATCGGCACCATCGGCGCCGCCGTCATCGGGCTGACCCTCCATCAGGCCGCCTACGCCGCCGAGATCGTCCGCGGCGGTGTCATCGCCGTCGACCAGGGACAGCGGGAAGCCGCCGCCGCGCTCGGCATCCCCCGGCTGCGCCAGATCCGCCGGATCGTGCTGCCGCAGGCCATGCGCGCCATCCTGCCCACGGCCGGCAACGAGATCATCGGCCTGCTCAAGGGCACCTCGGTGGTGTACGTCATGGCGATCGGCGAGTTGTTCTACCAGGTGCAGGTGATCTACGGCCGCAACGGCCGGGTCGTCCCGCTGCTGCTCGTCGCCACCGCCTGGTACGTCGTGCTGACCTCCCTGCTCTCGGTCGCCCAGTACTACGTCGAACGGCGCTACGCCCGCGGTGCGAACCGCACCCCGCCGCCCACCCCGCTCCAGCGCGCCCGGCGCGCCCTCAGAACCTCGGGAGACATCCGATGAGCCAGGTGATGGTGGACGTCCACGGCGTCCACAAGAGTTTCGGCCCGCTTCAGGTACTGCGCGGTGTGGACCTCCGGGTCCGCCCGGGCGAGGTCACCGTGATCCTCGGCCCGTCCGGCTCCGGGAAGTCCACGCTGCTGCGGACCATCAACCATCTGGAGAAGGTCGACCGGGGCTGGATCAGCATCGACGGTGAGCTCGTCGGCTACCGCCGCTCCGGCGACAGGCTGTACGAGCTGAAGGAGAAGGAGGTGCTGAAGCAGCGCACCCACATCGGGTTCGTCTTCCAGAACTTCAACCTCTTCCCGCATCTGACCGTGCTGCAGAACGTCACCGAGGCCCCCGTCTCCGCCCTGCGCCGCCCCCGCGGGCAGGCGGCGGAGACGGCCCGCCGGTTGCTCGCCCGGGTCGGTCTCGCCGACAAGGCCGACGCCTACCCGCGGCAGCTGTCCGGCGGCCAGCAGCAGCGCGTCGCCATCGCCCGCGCGCTCGCCCTCGAACCGAAGGTGCTGCTCTTCGACGAGCCCACCTCGGCGCTCGACCCCGAGCTGGTCGGCGAGGTCCTGGAGGTCATCAAGGACCTGGCCGCCACCGGCACCACGATGATCGTCGTGACCCACGAGATCGGCTTCGCCCGGGAGGTCGCCGACACCGTGGTGTTCATGGACGACGGAGTCGTCGTGGAGCAGGGGCCGCCCGCGGCCGTCCTGGACGCGCCGCGCCACGAACGTACCCGCGCCTTCCTCTCCAAAGTCCTCTGACCGCCCCTCCGTCCTCCGGCCACCCCTCACCCCCTGACGTCCGCCCGCTCTGACGCCCTGACGCCCTGACGCCCGCAAGGAGAACCACCGTGTCCCCCCTCACCCGCCGGACCACCGCAGCGGCCCTCGGACTCGCCACCGCTCTCGTCCTCGCAGCCTGCGCCGACCCCGACGAGGGCGGCACCACCGAGGTCGCGGACGCCAAGGGCACCACCACGAGGATCAACACCAGCCCCGACCAGGACCGCGTCACCACGGAGAAGGTCGACGCCATCGCCGCCCAGGTCCCGGAGGAGATCCGCGAGAGAGGCACCCTGGAGATCGTCGACTCCTCAGGGTCCGCCGCGCCGCTCACCTTCCACGCCACCGACAACAAGACCGTGATCGGCGTCGAACCCGACATCGCGTACCTGGTCGCCGACGTGCTCGGACTGGAGCCGCACTTCAGCACCGTCTCCTGGGAGAACATCTTCATCGGCCTCGACAGCGCCAAGTACGACGTCGGCTTCAGCAACATCACCGTCACCGAGGAACGCAAGGAGAAGTACGACTTCGCCACCTACCGCGAGGACAACCTCGGCTTCGAGGCGAAGAAGGGCAGCGGCATCGAGGTCGACGGCCCCGAGGACGTGGCGGGCCGGACCGTCGCCGTCGGCAGCGGCACCAACCAGGAGAAGCTGCTGATCGAGTGGAGCAAGGCGAACGAGAAGGCCGGCCGCGAGCCGGTGGACATCAAGTACTACCAGAACGACAGCGACACCTACCTCGCTCTCCGGTCCGGCCGGATCGACCTCTACCTCGGCCCCCACCCGACCGCCGCCTACCACGCGGCCACCTCCGGCGAGACCGAGGTCGTCGGCACCCACTCCGGCGCCGGCGCCGGCCTCCAGGGCCTCATCGCGGCCACCGCCAAGAAGGACAGCGGCCTGGTGAAGCCGCTGGCCGCCGCGCTGAACGAGGTCATCGAGAACGGCACCTACGCCCAGGTGCTGGCGCGCTGGGGACTGTCCGACGAGGCCGTGACCACCTCCGAGATCAACCCGCCCGGCCTGCCGAAGACCAGCGACTGAACCGCCTCCCGTACCGCACTCCGAAGGGTTCGCCATGGCCACCGTCCTGTCCGTCTCCGGAAGCCCCTCCGCCACCTCCCGCACCGCCCGGCTGCTGCGCCACCTCGACCGGCGGCTCACCGCCCAGGGCCATCAGGTGATCCCCCTGGACGTCCGCACGCTGCCCGCCGAGGCCCTGCTCGGCGCGGACGTCCGTCATCCGGCGATCGTCGAGGCGGCCGCCCTGTTCGACCGTGCCGACGGCATAGTGATCGGCACCCCCGTCTACAAGGCCGCCTACTCCGGGCTGCTGAAGTCCCTGCTCGACCTGCTGCCGCAGTACGCGCTGATCGGCAAGACGGTGCTGCCGCTGGCGACCGGCGGCACCACCGCGCACGTCCTCGCCATCGACTACGCGCTGCGCCCCGTGCTCAGCTCCATGGGCGCCGGGCACATCGTCCAGGGCTGGTTCACCCTCGACAAGGACATCGCGGTGACCGACGACGGCCACCTGTCCGTCGCCCCGGGCGCGGCGGAGGCCCTGGCGCAGGTCGTCGACCAGTTCGCCGCCGCCCTCGGCAGCCGTACGACCCTGCTGGCGGCGGCCGGATGAGCGCCCCCCCGCGACCACCCGCGACGAGCGAGAGGCCAGAAGCGCACATGAGTCTCACCTTCCACTGGTTCCTGCCCACCAACGGCGACAGCCGGCATGTCGTCGGCGGCGGCCACGGCACCCCCGCCACGGCCACCGCGACCGACCGGCCGCCCAGCGTCGGCTACCTCGGCCAGATCGCCCGCGCCGCCGAGGACCTCGGTTTCACCGGAGCACTCACCCCCACCGGCGCCTGGTGCGAGGACGCCTGGCTCACCACGGCCATGGTCAGCCGGCACACCGAGCGGCTGAAGTTCCTGGTCGCCTTCCGGCCCGGCTTCGTCTCCCCGACCCTCGCCGCGCAGATGGCGTCCACCTTCCAGCGGCACAGCGGCGGCCGGCTGCTGCTCAACGTGGTGACGGGCGGGGAGAGCCAGGAGCAGCGCGCGTACGGCGACTTCCTCGGCAAGGACGCCCGCTACGCCCGCACCGATGAATTCCTGCACATCGTCCGGGAGTTGTGGGACGGCAGGTCCGTGAATCTGGCGGGGGAGCACCTGCGGGTCGAGGACGCGCGGCTCGCCCGCCTGCCCGACCCGCGCCCCGCCATCTACTTCGGTGGCTCCTCGCCGGCCGCCGGGGAGGTCGCCGCCCGCCACGCGGACGTCTACCTCACCTGGGGCGAGCCACCGGCCGCCGTCGCCGGGAAGATCGCCTGGATCCGGGCGCTGGCCGAGAAGGAAGGGCGCACCGTCCGCTTCGGCGTCCGCCTGCACGTCATCACGCGCGACACCGCCGAGCAGGCGTGGGCCGAGGCACGGCGGCTGCTCGACGGGTTCGATCCCGAGACGGTGGCCGCCGTGCAGGCGGGCCTGGCCCGCAGCGAGTCCGAGGGCCAGCGGCGCATGCTCGCCCTGCACGGCGGGCGGCGCGACGATCTGGAGATCCACCCCAATCTGTGGGCGGGCATCGGCCTGGTGCGCGGCGGCGCGGGCACGGCCCTGGTCGGCAGCCACGACGACGTCGCCGAGCGGATCGCCGAGTACCACGGGCTGGGCATCGACGAGTTCGTGCTGTCCGGCTACCCGCACCTGGAGGAGGCGTACTGGTTCGGCGAGAACGTCCTGCCGCGGCTGGCCGCGCGAGGGCTGTGGACCCACCCGGCGGCCCCGTCGCCGACGGGCCGGGCGGCGTAGCCGTCCCTTCCGGCATGTGGGACGGCGGGCGGGAACCGCACAGGCCCTCTTGACGGGCTCCCGGGGCCGCCTGACACTCCCTTACAGATTCCCCAGTGGACAGGTAGGAAAAGATGGAGCGTCCGGAGTCGTCCGCCGACCGCGCCGTGCGCGCGGGGCGGCCGGCTCTGCTCCTGACCTCCCGCCGCCACATCGATCTCCTGCGTGTCTGCAGCGCGGCGAGCGCGCCGAACTGACCGACGGTGCCCCGCGGCACCGCGTCCTCGCGCGCACGGGCAGGCGCCGACGCCGTCACGCGTCCCTCACCCTCTTCCGTGCGCTGTTCGCGCTCCGCTCGCCGCCCTCCGCGCACCCAGAAGCCGGCCCCGGATCCAGGGAGAGACATGCCCGCCGCACCCTTGACCAGCCCGCCGACCCAGCCCTCGCTGCGCGGCCGGATCGGCTGCGACGCGAGCAGCGGCTACTACGCCGCCGCCCGCCGTTACCGCCTCCACCTGTCGCCGTCCTGCCCGCACTCCCTGCGGCTCGCCATCGCCCACAGCCTGCTCGGTCTGCACCACACCCTCCCGGTGAGCCTGCTGCCGACCGTGCCCGACGGGCCGGACGGCGGGCACACCGCCCTGCGCCCGCTGTACGAGGCGAGTTCGCACCACCACCCGGGCCCCGCCACGGCACCCGTGCTGAGCGACGACTGGACCGGACGGATCGTCAGCACCCACGCCCCGGACATCCTGCGGGACATGGCCCGGCACTTCGGCAGCCACCGCTGCGGGCTGTATCCACGCGGTGCCGAGCAGGAGATCGCCGCCGTCGAACACCTCTGTGAGCACGGTGTCAACGACGCCGCGCAGCGCGCCGGCCGACCCGGCGCCGACGCCACCGAACGCCGGACCGCCCTGGCCCGGCTGCTGAGCACGCTGCGGCAGTGGGAGGGACGGCTCGGCTTCCAGGAGTTCGTCCTGGGCGACCGGATGACCGTCGCCGACGTACAGGTGTGGGTCACCCTGGTGCAGCTCGACACCGTGCACCGCCGGCACCTGGACGCCGCCGCCGTCCACCGCATCGCCGATCATCCACGGCTGTGGGCCTACGCCCGACGGCTGGCCGCCCACCCCGCCTTCGGCCGCCACCTCGACCTGCCGGGCATCGCCCGCCGGCACCACGCCCGCTGCCAGGGGCTGGAGGCCGCGGGCGCGGCGGTGCAGATCCTGGACTGGGCGGCGCACACCGCGGACGGCACCGGCCGGCCCTCCGCGCTCCGCTGTCCCTGAGCCCAGCCCCCGCCGAGCCCTCCGCGCGAGGGCCGGCCCCCACCCGAGCCGCCCTCCTCACGCGGCGCGCCGCGTGGCCCCCCGGGCGACCGCCGACAGCAGGGACCCGACCGCCGCGCCGATCGCCAGGTACACCGCCCCGCTGCCCACCTTGGGCTCCAGACCCGTCGCCGTCCGGAACGGCAACAGCACGATCGCGGCCGTCACCAGGGCGATGATCCAGGCGAAGCAACGGACCGGGTGCGGGGTGCTGAGGATCAGCACATGCAGCAGCGCGGTCGCCGCGAGAGCGGTCACCGCCGCGCCGCCCGCCAGCAGCCCGGTCGAGCCGTCGCCCTCCGCGCCGTCGCCCTCGGGTGCGAACACCGCGATGCCGAGCACTCCGCGCACCAGCAGCACGGCGCCCGCGGCGGTGAGTCCGGCGACCCCGGCGGTCATGACGCCGCCGGCCCACAGCCGGGCGGTGTCGAGCCGGGGCACGGGCGGCGGGGCCGTCGTGGCGGGGCCGTCGCCGTACGACATCTGCTGGGGACCGTAGGGCTGGTTCGAGGGCTGCACGTTCGTCTCCTCGCTCGGTACGGGTGCGCTATCCGTACCCCCTCGCCGCCATGGCGCTGCCCGCGCTGGCCCGTTCGGGGCACGGCCGGTCCACTTGCTGGAAAGCCCTTTCCCCAATGCCCCAGGGGATCTTGACGCTGGTGATGTTACCGGTAACACTCAGGCGCACCGCACCCGACCGCCCCGGTGAGAGGACCCGCCCCGATGCCCGCCCTGACCACCACCTCCGACGGATTCCTGTTGCGCGGCCGACCGCTGCGGATCATCTCCGGCGCCATGCACTACTTCCGGATCCACCCGGACCTGTGGGCCGACCGGCTGCACAAGGCCCGCCTGATGGGCCTGAACACGGTGGAGACCTACGTCCCGTGGAATCTCCACCAGCCCGACCCCGACGGCCCCGTCGTCCTCGACGGCATCCTCGACCTGCCCCGCTACCTGGAACTCGCCCAGGCGGAAGGCCTGCACGTGCTGCTCCGCCCGGGCCCCTTCATCTGCGCCGAGTGGGACGGCGGCGGCCTGCCCTCCTGGCTCACCGCCGGCCCGGACATCCGGCTGCGCAGCAGCGACCCCCGGTTCACCGGCGCCATCGACCGCTATCTGGACCTGCTGCTGCCCCCGCTGCTGCCGCACCTGGCGGCCTCCGGCGGCCCGGTGATCGCCGTCCAGGTCGAGAACGAGTACGGCGCCTACGGCGACGACACCGCCTACTTGACCCACCTGCACCAGGCCTTCCGCTCGCGCGGCGTCGAGGAGCTGCTCTTCACCTGCGACCAGGCCGTCCCCGAGCACCAGGCGGCCGGCAGCCTGCCCGGCACCCTCGCCACCGGCACGTTCGGCAGCCGGATCGAGGAGAATCTGACCCGGTTGCGCGCCCACCGGAGCGAGGGCCCGCTGATGTGCACGGAGTTCTGGGTGGGCTGGTTCGACCACTGGGGCGAGGAGCACCACACCCGCAGCGGGGCCGACGCCGCCGCCGATCTCGACCGGCTGCTCGCGGCCGGGGCGTCCGTCAACATCTACATGTTCCACGGCGGCACCAACTTCGGCTTCACCAACGGCGCGAACCACGACCACGCCTACGCCCCCGTCGTCACCTCCTACGACTACGACGCGCCGCTCACCGAGCACGGCGACCCCGGCCCGAAGTACCACGCCTTCCGCGAGGTGATCGCCCGCCACGCCCCGGTCCCGGACGAGCCCGTGCCCGCCCCGAGCCGCAAACTCCCGCCGGCCGCCGTCGAGCTGGACCGCCGGGCCGCGCTGCTGCCGTACGCCGTCGCCCGTACCGAGCCGGTCCACGCCCCCGGCGCCCCGCTCACCCAGCACGAGCTGGGGCAGCGCGCCGGTTACGTCCTCTACCGCACCACCGTCCCCGTCGCCGGTGACGGCGTACTGCACTTCACGGGCGGAGTCGGCGACCGCGCCCAGGTCTTCCTCGACGGCGCCCCCGCCGGCGTGCTCGAACGCGAACGCCACGAGGAGGCCCTGCCGGTCCGCGTCCCCCGCCCCGGCGCCACCCTGGAGGTGCTCGTGGAGAACATGGGCGGCGTCAACTACGGCCCTCGCATCGGTGCCCCCAAGGGCCTGCTCGGCCCGGTCGCCTTCGACGGCGCTCCGCTCGACGGTTGGGACTGCCGTCCGTTGCCCCTGGACGACCTCCGCGACCTCCCCCTCGGCACGGCCCCGGCCACCGGCCCCGCCTTCCACCACGGCACCTTCGAGGTCGACGAACCCGCCGACGCCTTCCTCGCCCTGCCCGGCTGGACCAAGGGCCAGGCCTGGATCAACGGCTTCCACCTCGGCCGCTACTGGAACCGCGGCCCCCAGCGCACCCTGTACGTCCCCGCGCCCGTCCTGCGCCCCGGCCGCAACGAGCTGCTCCTGCTCGAACTGCACGCCACCACCACCGGCCGCGCCCGGCTCACCGACACCCCCGACCTCGGACCGGAGAAGCCCCGATGACGCACCAGCACCAGCGCCCGCACCGGCTGCGCGTCCCCGCCCCGGCCGCTCCGCCGGCCACCGGTCACCTGCCGCTCGCCGACGCGCCCGGCGTCCCCGACCCGATCGAGGTGACCAGCCCGCGGCGTCCAGCTCCCGCCCGGCGAACTCCTCCCGCTCCACGGCGGCTGTCCCGAGGCGTTCTGGACGGAGTGGGACGCGGGCTGGCCCGAGACCTGCCGCAAGCACTTCTTCTTCACCCACCAGCGCGACGACGAGGGCATCGGCGCCGACCTGCGCCCCACCACCGTCCGCGGCGGCGACCCCGCCCCCACCGACCGCTTCCCCTGGGCCACCTGCGAACTCGGCAGCGGCATGGCCGTCGCCTACCACCGGCGGCCCCGCCTCGACGCGGCCGACATCGGCGCCCTCGCCCTGACGAAGATCGGCTGCGGCTCGGTGTGGCAGGGCTACTACATGTTCCACGGCGGGACCAACCCCGTCGGCGAACTGACCACCCTTCAGGAGTCGCACGCCACCGGCTACCCCAACGATCTGCCCGTGCTGACGTACGACTTCCAGGCCCCGCTCGGGGAGTACGGCCAGATCCGGGGCTCGTACCACGAACTGCGCCTCCAGCACCCGCTGCTGGCCGACCTCGGCGACCGGATCGCGCCGCTGGAGTCCGTGCTGCCCGAGCGGCGGCCGGACGGACAGCACGACCACGACACCCCGCGCTGGGCCGTGCGCGCCGACGGCGGCTCCGGCTTCCTGTCTGCGCGCCCACGGCCTCACGGTGAAGGTGCTCCCGCTGGCCGCCGACGCCCCGGTGCACCTGCCGGGGCGGGCCCCGGGGGAGGCGGTGGCCGCCGAGGTCCGGACGGCCACCGCCGTCACCAGCCAGACCTGGACGCCGGGCACCGGCTGAGGACACCCCCGCCTCTCACCGGCTGAGCCATCCCCGCCGGGTACCGGCTCAGGCACCTCCCGCCGGTCACCGGCTGAGGCACCCCCGCGCCCCGGCCCACCGGTCACCGGCTGAGGCACCCCCCGCCCGCCCGGCACCGGCTGAAGCACCCCTCACCCTCCCCGCACCGGCTGAGGCACCCTCTGCCCGCCCGGCCTATCCTGTGGATCCGCCGGGCGGGACCGTACCGCCGAAGACCCGAGGCCGAAGGACGACCACGCGCCATGACCCGCAGCTCCGCCGACGGCCCGGCCCAGCGCGGACGCAGCCGGCGCAGCTTCGCGGGCAGCCGACCCGTCATGGACGACGTGGCCCGGCTGGCCGGGGTGTCCAAGCAGACCGTGTCCCGGGTCCTCAACGACCATCCGGCGGTCCGCGCCGAGACCCGCGCCGCCGTCGCCGAGGCCATGCGCACCCTCGGCTACCGCCCCAGCCGCAGCGCCCGCTCGCTGGCCAGCGGACGCACCCGGATGCTGGGCGTGATCTCCTTCGACGCGGCCCGCTACGGGCCCGCCTCCATCCTCACCGCCGTCAACACCGCTGCCCAGGCGGCCGGTTACCTGGTCAGCTCCATCGCCCTCGACACCGCCGGACGCGACACCGTGGTGCGCGCCCTGGACACCCTGACCGCCGAGGGCGCCGACGGTGTCATCGCCATCGCCCCGCAACGCCGGGTCGCCAACGCCCTCGCCGAGGCCCGCCGCGACACCCCCATGGTGGTCCTGGAGAACGCCCTCGACGCCCACACCCCGCTGGTCACCGCCGACTCCGGGGCGGGCGCCCGCGCCGCCACCGGCCATCTGCTGGGCCTCGGCCACCGCACGGTCCACCACCTCGCGGGCCCCACCGGCTGGACGTCCGCCGAGGTACGGCTCGACAGCTGGCGCGCCGCCCTGACCGAGGCCGGCGCCGAGGTCCCCGAGCCGCTCACCGGCGACTGGAGCGCCGACTCCGGGTACGCGCTGGGCCGCCGCCTGGCCGCCCGGCCCGAGGTCACCGCGGTGTTCGCCTCCAACGACCAGATGGCCCTCGGCCTGCTGCGCGCCCTGCACGAGGCCGGACGCCGGGTCCCCGACGACGTCAGCGTGGTCGGCTACGACGACATCCCGGAGGCCGCTCATCTGCTGCCCCCGCTGACCACCGTGCGCACCGACTTCGGCGAGATCGGCCGCCGCGCGCTCCGGCTCCTGCTCGACCGCATCGACGGCACCGGCGAGCCCCGGGTCGACCCCGTCGTACCGGTGGAACTCGTCGTGCGCCGCAGCACGGGACCGGCGCCGGGAGCCTGACCGCAGGGCGGGCGTGGGACGGCGCACGCTCGGTTGCGTACGGCGCAGAGGCCGGAGCGACAGGCCGCCCACGCATGCGCCCTGTCCCGGTCGTCCGCCGCGCGCCTACAGTGTGGCGGCACGGCTCCGCACCGCCGTTCGACGTGGGCGGAGCAGCCATCAGCGACGGGCCGCCGACCGCCCGCGCCACAGACACCACCCCGTGAGTTCGCTCGGGCCGCGCGACCGAGTGCGCGCGGCACCGTGCGCTTGGAGAACCACTGGAGGCCGCAGTGTCCCGACCGTGCATCGCCCTGATCGCCGACCCCACCTCGCCCGAGGGCTGCGCCGACTACCTCGCCCGCGCCGTCGAACTGCTCACCGGCGCCCCGCCCGTCCGGATCGACTCCCGGCACTTCGCGGACGGCGGATCCGGCCGCGCCGCCCACGCCGGGGACCGGTTACGGCTGCGGGTGCCCGGGGAACGCCTCGACGTGGTGCCCGACGTCGTCGTGCTCTACGAGATCCCGCCGCATCGCCGCCGCTCCCTCGCCGGGTTCCAGCGGCTGCTGGAGCGGCACGACGTCGTCACCCTGGGCACCGGAACCGCCGCCTGGCGCACGGCCACCGAGAAGGACCGCACCGTGGAGCGGTTCCGCCGCGACGGCATCGCCCACATGGAGACCGCCGTGCTGTCCCGGCCCGCACCGCACGAGGCAGCCGCCGCCTTCGACAAGCTCGGCCGCGACACCTGGGCCCGGCCCGTCGTCGGCACCGGCGGTGACGACACCTTCCACGTCACCACCGAGGAGCAACTGGAACGCGCCGCCGTCTACTACGCGGAGCGCGGCACCGACTGGCTGCTGTCCCGCGACGCGGGCAACTTCCGGCCCGACGGCCGCCGCCACCAGTACCGGGTCTTCGTGCTGCACGGCCAGGTCGTCCACGCCCGCGAGCACATCCAGCCGGAACCCGACACCCCCTGCAACACCTGCCAGGGCGCCACCCCCGTGCACATCGCCCCCGCCGACCTTCCCGCGCCGCTCGCCCGGCTCGCCGTGGCCGCCACCGCCTCCGTCGGGCTGCCGTTCGCGGGCGTCGACCTGGCGATCGAGCACGGCGGGGTGGTGTTCGAGGTCAATGTGCAGCCCGCCTTCGTGGACGGCGAACTCCCGCTCGTCGCCGTGCCGTACATCCAGGCACACCTCAGCGCCCTCGCGGCCCGCCGCCATCCGGCACCGGAGCGGCGGATGCCCGCCTAGGGAACTCCCGGGAGGTGATCGAGGAACCTCACGCCTGGGTTACGAAACGCGCAACCTCTGGTATCGGCGCGGTGAGGAGGTGACGATGGGGCCATGACTCTGGCCCAGCGCGCCCTGGAGCGACTCGCGGCCTGGCCCGACCTCACAGCGGGACCGGCCAGTTGCGGCACAGGACGGGCACTTCGCACCGCCCACAGCGAGATCGCCCACTTCCACTCCGACCACGACGTGGACCTCCATCTCACCAGCCGGGCCCTGCGGCGCTTCGCCGCCGACCTCCAGGAGTCGACGGCGATACGCCTGGTGCCCGGCTCCCGGTGGGTGACGGTCCATCTGGACTGCGACACGGACATCGACCTCCTGCAGAGCCTGGTGAGCATGGCTCTCAAGGCGCACCAGGGCGGCCCGGCCCCGGAGGACCTGCCGCCCGGCGGCTGCAACTTCCGCCGGGTCACCGTCCTCACGCGCGACCCGGCGGGCACGGCCACGCCCTGCTGAGCCCGGGGCGGATTCGTCGCTTCACCCCGTGACCGGCGTGGACCGCACGGCCGGACGCGCCCGTGGGGAGAGACTGCTGCCGCACGGCGCCGGCACCGTCGCATTCGGCGGGACCGGCGCGCCGCACGCGGGAGGAGCACCGAAGTGACGGGCTGGACCTGGACGTACGAGGGCTACGAGCCCGCCGACGAGCGACTGCGGGAGTCGCTGTGCACGCTCGGCAACGGCTACTTCGCCACCCGCGGCGCACTCCCCGAGTGCGTCGCGGACGATGTCCACTACCCGGGCACCTATGTGGCGGGCTGCTACAACCGCCTGACTTCCCATGTGGCGGGGCGCAGCGTCGAGAACGAGGACATGGTCAACCTGCCCAACTGGCTCCCTCTGCGCTTCCGGCTGCGCGGTCGGCCCTGGCTGACTCCCGACACCGCGACCGTGCTCGAACACCGCCAGACCGTGCACCTCGACTCGGGCGTGCTGGAACGCCTGACCCGTTACGGCCTGGGCAACGGGCGCGCCCTGACGGTGCGCCAGGAGCGCCTGGTGCACATGGCCGACCCGCATCTGGCCGCACTGCGCACCGAGTTCACCGCCACCGGCTTCGGCGGTGAACTCCATGTCGAGGCCGCCCTCGACGCCGGCGTCACCAACGCGGGCGTCCCCCGCTACCGGGACCTGGACGGCCGGCACCTCACTCACGCGCATACCGGCACCGCGGCCGGGGACACGGTGTGGCTGCGCTGCCGCACCCGCACCTCCGACATCCGGATCGGCATGGCCTCCCGCCTCACCGCCGAGGGGCCCCTCACGATCCGGCACGCCCGCCCGCGCACCACCCAGCGGGCCCGGCTGCGGCTGGCGCCCGGCATCCCGGCCACCGTCGACAAGACCGTCGCCCTGCACACCTCCCGGGACTCGGCGATCAGCGACCCGCTGTACGCCGCGATCGCCCGGGTCGGCCGCGCTCCCGGCTTCGACGACCTGCTCGCCGGCCACCGCGTCGCCTGGGCCCAGCTGTGGCGCCGGGCCGACGTGGACGTGCCGGGGGAGGCGGGCCGCATCCTGCGGCTGCACCTCTTCCACGTCTTGCAGACCCTGTCGCCGCACACCGCGGACCTCGACGTCGGCGTCCCCGCGCGCGGGCTGCACGGTGAGGCCTACCGGGGGCATGTGTTCTGGGACGAGTTGTTCGTGCTGCCCTACCTCAACCTGCACTTCCCGGAGGTCTCCCGGTCCCTGCTGCACTACCGGCACCGGCGCCTGGAGCAGGCCCGCACCGCCGCCCGGGAGGCGGGCCGCAAAGGCGCGATGTACCCGTGGCAGAGCGGCAGCGACGGCCGGGAGGAGACCCAGCAGCTGCATCTCAATCCGCGCTCGGGCCGCTGGCTGCCGGACCACTCCCACCTCCAGTACCACGTCGGCTCGGCCATCGCCTACAACGTCTGGGAGTACGGCGAGGCCAGCGGCGACACCGAGTTCCTGTACAGCAAGGGCGCCGAGATGCTGCTCGAGATCGCCCGGTTCTGGGCCGACGCGGCGGCCTGGGACGAGCGCCTGGGCCGGCACCGCATCAAGGGCGTGATGGGCCCCGACGAGTACCACGACGCCTACCCGGACGCCACCGAGCCCGGCCTCGACGACAACGCGTACACCAACGTCATGGCCGCCTGGGTGCTCACCCGCACCCTGGAACTGCTGGCCGCCCTGCCAGAGCCGCGCCGCCGGGAACTCACCGAGCGCACCGGCCTCGACGGTCACGAGCTGGATCGCTGGGACGAGGTCTCGCGCACCCTGCACGTGCCCTTCCACGAGGGCGTGATCAGCCAGTTCGAGGGCTACGGCGAGCTGGCCGAACTCGACTGGACCGCTTACCGGGCGCGGTACGGGGACATCCGCCGCCTGGACCGGATCCTGGAGGCGGAGGGCGACACCGTCAACCGCTACCAGGCCTCCAAACAGGCCGACGTCCTGATGCTCGGCTACCTCTTCTCACCGCCCGAACTCCAGGGCCTGTTCGACCGGCTCGGGCTGCGCCTGGACGAGGAGACCTGGCACCGCACCGTCGACCACTACCTGCACCGCACCAGCCACGGTTCCACCCTCAGCGGCCTGGTGCACGGCTGGGTGCTGGCCCGCGCCCGGCGCGCCGAGGCCTGGCAGTTCTGCCAGGAGGCGCTGCGCGGCGACATCGCCGACGTGCAGGGCGGCACCACCGGCGAGGGCATCCACCTCGGCGCCATGGCCGGCACCCTCGACCTCGTCCAGCGCGGCCTCACCGGCCTCACCACCCGCCAGGGCGCCCTGTGGCTGGATCCCGTCCCCCTCCCCGAGCTGTCCACCTACGGATTCTCCCTGCGCTATCAGGGCAACTGGGGCGTCCGCCTGCGGCTGCGCCACTCCCAGCTGGAGATCATCCTCCCGGCCTCCGACACCACCCCGATCGACGTCCGGCTCCCGGACCGCGCGGTGCGGCTCCAGCCGGGGGAGACGGGGCGGCTGGTGCTGCCGGACTGAGCGCGTCCGCTCGGCCGGCCGGGCAGACCCCCGACCCCGTGCTCAACGGCCACCAGGGCTGGCTCGACGACCTCGCCAAGGCCGCTTCGGGGGGAGTGGCCGGCTGACGACCTGGTCCTGTACACCGAGTAGCCGACCGGAAAGGAACCCCGAGACGTCCAAGCTCCCGCTGCCCCCGAGGCCCGGGAACTGCTGCGACGCCTGGTTCGCCGGCGCCCCCGGCGAGGACCCCGAGGAGCGCGAGAACGTATCGCGGGTCGCGGGCCCGGACGGCGGTCGCGACGCCGACCGACGATCATGAGTACGCCGGTGTGCGGGCAAGCAGTCCCGCACACCGGCGTGTGCTCTGTTCTGCGTCTTCTGCGTCTTCTGCGGTGAGCGGCCTACATCCGGTCGCCCTTCGGCTTGCCCCGCTGGTCGGGGGTGCCGTGGGGCGGAGGGCTGAAGGGCTGGGCCGTGGTGGTCGCCGGGGACACCGGGGAGCCCGCGTGGCCCTGGGCCTGCTCGGGGCGGAGGGCCGAGGGGCTTCCGGAGGTGGGCTCGGCGCCCGAGTGCAGCTGCTCCAGGCGGGCGGTCAGCAGCTCGGTCACCGGCAGCCGGTCGGCGTGCGTCCGCTCGTAGGCGATGAGTTCCTCGACCTCCTCCGCGCTCAGTGAACGCACCCGGCTCTCCAGCCCGCCGATGGGCAGGTGGTCGTAGTCGGGCAGGGGCAGGGAACTGCGGCCGGGCTCGGCCATGGATCTCACTTCCTCCGTAGCTGGACTGGGGGCCGCTCAGCGGCCGGGGCCGCCACCGCCCCAGGCGCCGCTGCTGCCGGGGGACCAGCGGGGCCGCGACTGCTCGGAGCCCTGCTGGGTCGAACTGTTGCCGAAGCCGCCCATCTCGTGCGGCAGGAGGGGACGGCCGCCCTTCGGCACCCGGGGCACCTCGCGGGGCTCCCGGCTCTCCCTGGTCTCGTGCACCGCGCCGCCCGGTGGCAGGTGCGGCTGCTCCTCCGGTCGCGGACGCGACTCGCGGAGCCGGATACGTGTGCCGAGCCAGAAACCGCCCAGCAGCAACGCCAGCACGGCGATGCCGACGACGAACATCCCGATGCTGAGCAGTCCGCTCGGCTCGGCCAACTGCATCGTTGCGGTACTCATACCATGCGAATACCCCTAAAATCGGTCATGAATCGGATCACCGTGAGCGAGCCTCGCGCGTCGCGGAACGATTGGCCTTGCGGATCGCGTCCAGCAGTTGCGCCCTGGACATCCGGGACCGGCCCGCGACATCGAGCCGCTTGGCCAGGTCGTACAGATGCTCCTTGGAGGCGCTCTCGTCGACGCCCTCACCGCTGCGCCCGCCGACCTGGCGCGGCCGGGCCGACCGCGGATCCGAGGGCCCCCGACGGCCGCCCTCCTTGCGTTCCCAGTGGTCGCCGACCTTCTCGTACGAGTGCTTCAGCGCGCCGTAGGCGACGCGGTGCGCCCGTTCGCCCTCGCCGTACTGCTCCACCGCCGAGTCGTGTGCCTTGATCCAGGTGCGCTGGGCGTCTCGGGGTGAGCGCTCCAGCGTCGACGGCAGCTCTTCGCGTCCGGGCATGTGTCCCACCTCCTTCGGACGCCGTGCGCGGGCGCCGCCCGAGTGCCCGGCGGAAGGGGCGAAAAACCCGGTCCTCCGCAGCTCCGGCGGGTTTGGCGCGGGGTGCCGCGGCTACCCGCGCAGTGTGACTTCGACGCCATCGCAAGCAGAACTCATCCGGTTCCTGGAAGACCGGTTCGTCTGCGCGCAGGCGTGCACGGAGTGTGCGCGGGCCTGCGCGTTGCGCGCGAGCCTGGTGGACCCGGACGGCACGGAAGAACAGGAAATGGTCCGGCGCAAGGGGATCATGTGCGCCGAGGTGTGTGACGCCACCTCCCGGATGCTGGCCGAGCAGAGCCAGCTGGACGAGACCGGACTGCGCGTCCAGCTGGAGTGGTGCCGGACGGTCTGTCTGGAGAGCGCCCACGTCTTCGACAGCCGGCCCGGAGCGGAGGAGGCCGCCGCGTCCTGCCGCGCCTGCGCCCGCGCCTGCACGGAGTTCCTGGCCCGCCTGGGCTGAGCGCCGCCCGCAGTCTCACCGGCCTGGTGCCGGACAGTGGTACGTCCGCCGCCACCACGCCGAGCCGGCCGTCCTCGGCCGAAGGAGTACGGCGGACACGGGCTGCCGCCCGCGCAGGTCGTCTGCTCAAAAGAGGCCGCCCTGCCGGGCCTCCCGCTGTTCACGGACATGGGTTCGGGAGCGCTACTTGAGACGCGCGGCGAGCGGCAGGTTCTGCCGGCGTACGTCACCGCCGACGAGCCCGGCGATCCGCTGGGCGCCGTAGGTGTCGAAGTGGGTGCGGTCGTTGCAGAAGAAGGCGCCCACGGGGCCCGAGCCGAAGTCGCCGTTGTGCGGGCAGAAGCGCAGGCTGTTGTAGAGCGACACGCTCAGCGTCTGCAGGTCGATGACCGGCGCCCCGGTGGCGGCTCCGGTGGCGTAGGTCTCGGTGACGAAGCCTCGGTTCTTGGTCGCCGTGCCTCCGGAGCAGGTGATCGCGGCCACCGGAGTGAGCAGCACGGGGTGCGCGCCCCTGGCCTGGGCGGCCCGGACCATCATGGTCATCAGCTGCTGGTAGCGGGCGGGGCCGACGTGCCGGGGACAGGTGGGGGAGGAGTCGTTGATGCCGAACTGGATGAACAGGTAGTCGCCGGGCTTCATCCCCGTGGTCGCGTTCAGCATCGCCTGCCAGCGCGCCGAGTACGCGCTGGAGGTGAGACGGCATTCACCGTCGGCGCCCATGGTGGTGCTGACGGCCGACTCGTACAGCCACGTCTGGATACTGCGTCCACCCACCGCCTGGTTCCTGACGGTCACCTCGCTGTCGAACAGGGCACCGAACTGACTGCCCCAGCCGACCGGGCATGTCGCACCGGGGTTCGCCATGGTGGAGTCACCGGCCAGCCAGACGGTCACCGGCGTCGCCGCGGCCTCGGCCGTCGGCGTCATGACGGTCGAGGCGGTGCGGCAGGGGTCCGGAGGGCTGTCGGCCGCCGTGGCGGCGTGGGCGCCGAACGTGGACAGGGCGATCGCCAGGGCCGTGGTGAAGAGGATCCGTAGTTTCTTCATCGGGTTCGCTCCCGAGGAGGGGCGCTGCCGTGGGCCGGTCAGCGCAGGTGGGTGGCGAGGGGAAGGCGCTGCTCCCGGATGCTCTGCAGCACCAGTCCGCCCATCCGGGTGGCGCCGTACTGCGAGAAGTGGGTGTTGTCCGTGACGCCGTCCGGCGTGGAACGCAGGTAGAGCGGCGCGGAGGCGGACGGGCCGAGGGACTCGACCAGTGCCCTGCTCCTGGCCGTCAGGTCGATGACGGGTACCTGCTGCGCCGAGCCGACCGCGCGCATCTGGGCGGGCAGGTCGACTCCGACTCCGTTGACGTGCAGCGCCGCCGGCGTGAGCCGGGTGCCGTCGAAGAGGCGGCGTACCGGTGGCGTCACCAGGACCGGGACGCCCCCCTTCGCCCGGATCTTCGTGATCATGGAGGTGAGGTTGTTCCGGTAGGTGGCCGCACTGGTCTGCTTGTCGTTGTGACCGAACTGGAGGAAGACCGGGTCGTTGGCCTTGACCTTCGCGAGCAGTGCGGGAAAGAGGGCCGGGTTGCCGAGGAAGCTTCCGGAACTCTCGCCGGAGTCGGCGTAGTTGGCGATGGCCGCGCCCGGACGCACGGCCGCCGGGATCATCTGGCCCCATCCGCTGTACGGGGCGGTCGGCTGGTCGCACACGGTGGAGTCGCCGGCCAGGTAGGCGACCTGCGGCTGGGTCGCCGGCTTCACGGTGACGGCCGACACCTGCGGCCCGGTCCCGGTGAACCGGAGGTCCAGACCGGGGTTCCCGGTGCCGCCCTGACCGGTCGGCTGCCCCTCCGGCTGACGCACGTTGACTGTGAACGAGTACGTGGCGACGGCGCCGGCCGCGGTGTCGGTCGCCGGAAGCATCAGGCGCCGGGCCTCCGCCCACGTCTCGGTTCGCGCCGCGGACGCGCCGCCGATGGTGACGGTCACGTCGTAGTTTCCCGGCGCGACCGCGTAGTGGCAGGTCATCGGGTTGGTGCCGGAACAGCCGGCCGGCAGAACTCCGCCCGACGCGGCACCGGCATGCGCCACATCGTTGCCGGACAGCGCCGTGAGAGCCAGGAGGGCCGCGGTTCCGAGGCGGGCGCCGCGCGCCCTTCTTAATGTCATGGACACAACAAGCATGGGTCGGTCCTTCGCCTTGGGGAGGGGGCGGGGGTGACGGCCTGGCGTTCGCTCAGACTTGTCGCCGTGCGGGCACTGTCGCCTTCGAGGTCTCGTTTTGTGAACGCGCACAGGACTGCCGCGACCAATGCCCAGGTGTATGCGGGAGATGTCCCTCCGGCTCGGAGGTCGATTGGTCAGTCGACTGGGAGCGTTCCCAGGGGAATCCGTGAGGTGCATCACGCAGTTTCACCGCCTGGAGGTTGCCTGTCAATCAGCGAGCAAGAAAAAGTCACGAATTCAAACACCGCCGAACATCAAGATGCGACAGAGTTCTTGACCGGGTGTCAGCGGCCTCTTACGCTCGCAGACCGTGGCAGCGTCCGATGCCTCCTTGCGCCCCTCGTCCACCCCGGCAGCGCGGGAGCCGTCCAGCGTCGACTTCCTGTCCTGGGGGAGGGCGACACGGTCCGCGTACTTCTCGACGCCCCCCGCATCGACAAGTACGGCACCTCCGGCGACACCAGGATCACTGCTCCACGACACCCGGTACCGCACCGCCCTCGCCTGGCAGAACACCGCGTACAACCAGTCCCCGCACCCCGGCTTCTTCATCGGCAGCGGCATGCCCACGGCACCGTGACCCACCGCCCACACCACCCTGAACCGCGAACAGCGGAGGGCCTCCGGCGGGCCGCCGGCCAACCTCTGGCGGCTCGACCGCGTGCCCCGTACTCCCCGCCGGGCGCCGAGGAGTACGGTGGACGACTTCCTGCTCCGTCCGCCGACGTACCCGTTGCTCATCCCGGCGCGCGCGGTGCTGTGGCGGCGCGTAACGCGTCTGGCGCACGACTCCCTGCCCCCGTGCGCCCATACGCCGTAGGGCAGAGCGGCCCCCGCACCCGCCGCCGACGACCGGCGACCGCGCCGAGACCCTGCTGCGCGCCGTTCCCGCACGTCTGTGTCGGCAACCGCCGTCCAGACACGTTCTCCGGGTGATGATGAGGCCCGGACCCGGCGCCCGCCCGGCGGCGTACAAAGCCGGCCCGTAGCCCGCCATACTGGACCCCGCCAAGGGAGGGCGCGGACCACCGACGGGGGGCGACGGGACGCGATGGGGGAGACCAGGCTGCTCCAGGGCCGGTACCGGCTGCTGGACCTGATCGGGCGCGGCGGCATGGGCGAGGTGTGGCGGGCGCGCGACGAGTCGCTGGGGCGGCAGGTCGCCGTGAAGTGCCTCAAGCCGCTCCGCGAGCAGCACGACCGGTCGTTCACCCGGGTGCTGCGCGAGCGGTTCCGGCGGGAGGCGAGAGTGGCCGCGGCGCTCCAGCACCGCGGCGTGACCGTCGTCCACGACTTCGGCGAGGCCGACGGAGTGCTCTTCCTCGTCATGGAACTCCTCCAGGGCCGCAACCTCAGCCAGCTCCTGGAGGACCACAAGCACCACCCGCTCCCCGTCGACGACGTGGTGGACATCGCCGACCAGGTGGCCGCGGCGCTCGACTACACCCACCAGCAGGGCATCGTCCACCGCGATCTGAAACCCGCGAACATCGTGCGGCTGACCGACGGCACGGTGAAGATCTGCGACTTCGGCATCGCCCGCCTCGGCCACGACATCGGCGGCTTCGCCTCCCGGCTCACCGGCTCCGGTGTCGCCATGGGCACCCCGCACTACATGTCACCGGAGCAGATCGGCGGGGACGGCGTGGACCGGCGCAGCGACCTGTACTCGCTGGGCTGCGTGCTGTACGAGATCGCCACCGGCGTACCGCCCTTCGACCTCGACGACGCCTGGGCGATCCTCGTCGGGCACCGGGACACACCCCCGCGCCCGCCGCGCAGCCACCGGCCCGACCTGCCCGTCTACCTCGAACAGATCATCCTCGACCTGCTCGCCAAGCGGCCCGAGCAGCGGCCCGCCGACGCCCGCGAGGTGGGGCGCCGGATCAGCGCGGCCCGGACGACTCCGCCGTACGTCCCGGCCGCCGTGACCCGCGAGGCGCCGCCGGACGCGGGAGCCGCCGCCGACCCACGGCCGCCGTCCTGGACCCGTTCCGTCACCACCGGCCGCAAGGCGGTCGGGACCGGACCGCACGGCACACCCCCGGACGCCGGGGCCGGACGCACCGGCGCGTGGACGGCCCGCCCCGCCACCGGGCCGGTCGAACAACCCGGCCCGCGGCAGCGGCCCGTACCACCGCCCGCACAGCTCGCCACCCTCGCCGGACGGCACGACGCCGGTCTCAGTCTCGGCCGCCTCGGCCGCTGGGAGGAGGCGGGCGAGGTCCACCGGGCGGTCGCCGCCGAACGTGCGCACCTGCTCGGCCCGGACCACCCCGACACCCTGGACAGTCGCCACCAGGTCGCCTTCGCGCTCAGCCGCACCGGCCGCGCCGCCGACGCGCTGCGCGAGTACACCCAGGTCGCCCGGGTCCGGGCCCGGGTGCTCGGCCCCGACCACCCGGACACCCTCGCCGCCCGGCAGGAGATGGCGTACGTCCTCGGCCGATTGGGCCGGCCGTTCGACGCCGACCGGGTGTACACGGCGGTGCTCGCCGCCCGCGAGCGCACCATGGGCCCGGACCACCCGGACACCCTGCGCTGCCGCCACAACCTCGCCTTCAACCTCGGCCGGCTGGGCCGCCCGGAGGACTCGTACCGGATGGCCTGCGAGGTGGCCGGCGACCGTGCCCGGGTGCTCGGCCCGGAACATCCCGACACCCTGGTCAGCCGCTACGAGATCGCCTACGCGCTCGGCCAGCTGGGCCGCTGGCCGGAGGCGCTGCACGTCTACCGGGAGGTCGCCGAGGCCCGCACCCGGGCCCTCGGCCCCGACCACCCCGACACCCTCGCCGCCCGCCACGAGGTCGGCATCAGCCTCGGCAGGCTCGGCCGCGGTGCCGAGGCGCTGCGCCTCTACCGCGACCTCGTCGACGACCGCACCCGCGTCCAGGGCCCCGGTCACCCCGAGACCCTGCGCGCCCGCCACGGTCTCGGCGTCAACCTCGGCCGGCTGGGGCGCTGGGAGGAGGCACTGGTCGAGGCCCGCGACGTGTGCGCGATCCGCGAGCGGGTGCTCGGCCCCGGCCATCCGGACACCCTGGTCAGCCGCCGGGAGGTCGCCGTGGGCCTCGGCTGGCTCGGCCGCTGGCAGGACGCCCTCACCGAGTACCGCACCGTCGCCGCCGTCCGCGAACGCGTCCTCGGTCCCGGCCACCCCGACACCCTCGCCAGCCGCAACGACGAGGCGCACTGCCTGGAACAGCTCGGCCGCGGCCCGGAGGCGGTGGAGGTGTACCGGAGGGCGGCGGTGCCGCGGCAGCAGAAGGTCTGAGGGCCGCCGAGGCCGTGAGGGCCGCCGAGGCGCCCGGCGGGACTCTGGCGGCGGCCGATCACCCGTGTTACGAAGAACCATGCCCGCACCCGGAGCCACGCCCCCGCCCGCCCACGGCACCACGCCCACTCCCGCGCGCGCCTACGACGCCGTCATCGTCGGTGGCGGACACAACGGCCTGGTCGCCGCCGCCTATCTGGCCCGGGCCGGGCGGTCGGTCCTGGTGCTGGAGCGGCTCGGCCACACCGGCGGCGCCGCCGTCTCCACCCGCCCGTTCCCCGGGGTCGACGCGCGGCTCTCCCGCTACTCGTACCTCGTCAGCCTGCTCCCGAAGAAGATCGTGCGGGATCTCGGCCTGCGTTTCCGGGTCCGCACCCGCACCATCTCCTCGTACACCCCCGTCGAGCGCGACGGCCGCCCCACCGGGCTGCTCGTCGGCGGCGGCGAGCGCCGCACCCGGGAGGCGTTCGCCCGGCTGACCGGGGCGGACCGGGAGTACGCCGCCTGGCAGCGGTTCTACGGAATGACCGCGCGGGTCGCCGAACGGGTGTTCCCCACGCTGACCGAACCGCTGCCCGGCCGGGCCGAGCTGCGCCGCCGCGTCGACGACGAGGACGCCTGGCGGACGCTCTTCGAGGAGCCGGTAGGCGTCGCGATCGAGCGGCACTTCACGGACGACCTGGTGCGGGGGGTGGTCCTCACCGACGCCCTGATCGGCACCTTCGCCGACGCCCACGACCCCTCGCTGAGGCAGAACCGCTGCTTCCTGTACCACGTGATCGGCGGCGGCACCGGCGCCTGGGACGTCCCCGTCGGCGGCATGGGCGCCCTCACCGACGCGCTCGCCGGCGCCGCCCGCGCGGCAGGCGCCGTCCTGGCCACCGGCCACGAGGCCGTACGCGTCGCCACCGACGGGCGGACCGCCGAGGTCACCTACCGCACCGCCGACGGGGAGGGCGTCGCCGCCGCCCGGCACGTCCTGGTCAACGCCTCCCCGCAGGAACTGGCCGCCCTCACCGGCGACGCCCCGCCCGAGCCCGCCGAGGGCGCCCAGCTGAAGGTGAACATGCTGCTCAAACGGCTCCCCCGGCTGCGCGACCCCGACGCCGACCCGCGGGAGGCGTTCGCCGGCACCTTCCACGTCGCCGAGGGCTACCGGCAGCTGGCCGCCGCCCACGCCGAGGCCGCCGCCGGGGAACTGCCCGTCGCACCGCCCTCGGAGATCTACTGCCACTCCTTGACCGACCCGACGATCCTCGCCCCCGAACTGGCCGAGCGCGGCTACCAGACCCTCACCCTGTTCGGTCTGCACACCCCCGCCCGGCTGTTCGCCCGCGACCATGACGCCGTCCGCGACGAGCTGCTGAAACGTACCCTCGCCCAGCTCGACGCCCAGCTCGCCGAACCTCTCGGCGACTGCCTCGCCGAGGACGCCGACGGCCGCCCCTGCATCGAGGCCAGGACGCCGCTGGACCTGGAACGCGAGCTGAGACTGCCCGGCGGCAACATCTTCCACCGCGACCTGTCCTGGCCCCACGCCCAGGACGGCACCGGCCGCTGGGGCGTCGAGACCTCCCACCCCAACGTCCTGCTGTGCGGCGCGGGCGCGGTGCGCGGCGGCGGGGTCAGCGGAGTACCGGGGCACAACGCGGCGATGGCGGTGCTGGAGGAGAAGACCTCGTGACGGGCCCGGTGACAGACCTGTGACGGGCCGGCGGCAGGCCCGGCTTGATGCCGGTCCCCCGGCGCGCGATCCTCGTACACATGGTGACGTCGCCGCGCGAGGAGGCGCCTGCGGCCGCGGCCGGTGAGGCCCTGGCGGTGGTCGACGCGCGCGGGCTCGTCACGGGCTGGAGCGAGGGCGCCCGGCGCCTCACGGGTTACGCCGCCGGCGAGGTGACCGGCCGCCCGGCCGCCGACCTGGTCGACGGCGACACCGCTGCCGCCCGGCACCGGCTGACGCGGACGGGCGCCGCCGTGCTGGCGGTACGGCACCGGGACGGCCGGCGGCTGGACCTCGCCCTGCTGGCCTGCCCGCTGACCGGCGCCGGGGGACAGCCCCAGGGCTGGGTCGTCTCCGCCGCCCCGGACGAGCGGGACCGGCTGCTGGGCGAGCTGGCGTTCCGGCAGGCCTCCCTCTCGATGTCCGTCTTCGACACCGAGCAGCGCTATCTGCGCATGAACGACGCGGCGTGCCAGGTGATGGGCGGGCCGGAGGCGGAATTCCGCCACCGGTACTACCCCGACACCGTGGAGGACGCCGAGCACAGCCGCGGCTTCCTCCGCCATCTGGAGATCGTCGCGGAGACCGGCCGTCCCGTTCACTACGAGAGCTGGACCCGCGCCCCGTCCGGGCGGCGTATGCACGCCTGGAACATCGAGATGTGGCCGGTGCGCGAACCGTCCGGCGAGCTGATCGGCACCGCCCTCGCCGCCTTCGACAGCAGCGAACAGCACTGGGCCCGGCAGCGGCTGGCGATGCTGAACGAGGCCGCGGCCGGCATCGGCACCAAGCTCGACGTCGTCCACACCGCCCGCGAACTGGCCGAACTGGTGGTGCCCCGGCTCGCCGACTTCGCCAGCGTGGACCTGCTCGACTCGGTCGTCGAGGGCGAGGAACCGGTCGTCGGCATGCTCGGCGCCGACCTGATGCTGCGGCGGGTGGCCCACCACTCCCTCACCCCGGGCGTGCCGGAGGCCGCCATCGGCCTGGGCGCCGCGGACGCCTACCCGCCGCAGTCACCGCCCGCCCGCGCCCTGGCCACCGGCGAACCGGTGCTCACCCGCACCGGCGACCCGGACCTCGACGGCTGGCTCGCCGGCCACGGCGCCCGCTCGGCCGTGCTGCGCGGCGCCGACACTCCCGACCTGTCCCTGATGGCCGTCCCTCTGGTGGCTCGCGGCGCCACCCTCGGGGTGGCCGTCCTCGTGCGCCGCCTCACCCCGGAACACCCCGACGCCTTCGACCGGGAGGACGTCTCCCTGGCCCGTGAACTCGCCAGCCGCGCCGCCGTCTGCGTCGACAACGCCCGCCGCTACACCCGGGAGCGCACCACCGCCCTCGCCCTCCAGCGCAGCCTCCTGCCGCAGGCCATGTCCGGGCTGGCCGCGGTCGAGTGCGCCTCCCGCTATCTGCCGGCCCTGTCGCAGGCGGGCGTCGGCGGCGACTGGTTCGACGTCATTCCGCTGTCCGGCACCCGGGTGGCGCTGGTCGTCGGCGATGTCGTCGGGCACGGCATCCACGCCTCGGTCACCATGGGCCGGCTGCGGACGGCGGTGTGGACGCTGGCCGACGTCGACCTGCCGCCGGACGAACTCCTCACCCACCTCGACGACCTGGTCGGCCATCTGGCCGCCGACGGGCAGCACACGAGCACGGAGATCGCGGCGACCTGTCTGTACGTGGTGTACGACCCGGTGGCCCGGCGCTGCACGATGGCTGCCGCCGGGCATCCGCCGCCCGTCGTGCGGCTGCCCGAGGGCACGGTCGAGGTGGTCGGGATGACGCCCGGACCGATGCTCGGCGTGGGCGGCCTCCCCTTCGAGGCCACCGAACTGGAGCTGCCCGAGGACGCCGTGCTGGCCCTGTACACCGACGGGCTGATCGAGGCCCGCCACCTCGATCCGGACGCGGGCACCGCAGCCCTGTGCGGCGCGCTGGCCGCGCCCGCCGACGGCCTTGAGCAGATGTGCGACACCGTGCTGAAGACGCTGCTCCCCTCCACCCCGGGCGACGACGTGGCCCTGCTGCTGGCCCGTACCCGTGCCCTGGACGCCGACCGGGTGGCCGCGTGGGACCTGCCCGCCGACCCGGCGGTGGTCGCCGGTGCCCGCCGGGCGGCCACCGAGCAACTGGAGCGGTGGGGCCTGGAGGAGACCGCGTTCGTCACCGAACTGGTCGTCAGCGAGCTGGTCACCAACGCCATCCGCTACGGCGGCGCCCCCATCCAGCTCCGGATCATCCGCGACCGCACCCTGATCTGCGAGGTCTCCGATGCCAGCAGCACCTCCCCGCATCTGCGCCGGGCCCGCACCTTCGACGAGGGCGGCCGTGGTCTGCTGCTGGTCGCCCAGCTCACCGAGCGCTGGGGCACCCGGCCCAGCGGCACCGGCAAGACCATCTGGGCCGAGCAGGCACTGCCGCCGGGGCCGTGACGTGCTGTGACGTCAGTCGGCGGACGCCGACCAGCCGGCCGCCGTGATCCGGGCCTGGTCGGCGGGCCTTGCCCCGTCGAACAGGACGGCACCGCCCGCCACGACCCGCAGCGCGTCGACGTAGGCGCCCCGGCCGACGTAGAGCCGGTCGGTGGTGTACCGCCAGCGCAGCGTCAGCGCCGGGGCGGCCGGCAGGTCCGCCGTGAGGCGGTGCCACACGCGGCCCGACCAGCCGGTGACCGCGCCGGACGGCCGCTCCGCGGGGTCCTCGCCGGGCCGGGAGGTGGTGAACGGCACCGGCTGCCAGGAGGTGCCGCCGTCCGCCGAGGACTCCAGGGCCAGGGTGTCCGCTCCCGGCTCGGTGTCCCACCACAGCAGGCAGCGCAGCCGGGTGCCGCCCCCGGAGGTGTCCAGGGCGGGCAAGGTCAGGGTCGCGGTGCCGGCGCTCGCCATGCCCGAGAACCAGGCCGTGCGCCCGCGCGCCGGACGGACCGGCACCGCCCGGGCCAGGTGGTTCGCGGCGGCCACCCGGGGCGCCGACCCGGAGCGCCAACCGCGCACCGGGTGCACCGAGTTGCCGAGCACCACGAGGAACGCGTCGGTGGTCGGGTCCAGGACGAGCGAGGTGCCGGTGAACCCGGTGTGGCCCGCGGTGCGCGGCGTGGCCAGCGCGCCCATGTACCAGTGCTGGTACAACTCGAAACCGAGGCCGTGCTCGTCGCCGGGGAAGGCGGTGTTGAAGTCGGTGAACATCAGCTCCACCGACTCCTGCGCCAGGATGCGGGTACGGCCGTAGGAGCCGCCGTTGAGCAGGGTCCGGGCGAGGACGGCGAGGTCCCAGGCGGTGGAGAAGACCCCGGCGTGGCCCGCGACCCCGCCGAGCGAGTGGGCGTTCTCGTCGTGCACCTCGCCCCAGACCAGGCCCCGTTCCAGCCCCGACCAGGGCTTGCGGGCGTCCTCGGTGGCCGCGATCTTCGGCTTCCAGGAGGCGGGCGGGTTGTACCGGGTGCGGTGCATTCCGAGCGGAGCGGTGATCTCGTCGTGGAGCAGGGCATCCAAAGTGCGAGCAGTGATCTGCTCCAGGACCAGCTGAAGCGAGATCAGGTTCAGATCCGAGTAGAGATAGCGGGTGCCCGGCGGGTTGAGCGGAGCCTCGTTCCACAGCAGCCGCAGCTTCTCCTCGTACGTCGGCGCGCTGTACAGCGGGATCCAGGCGCGCAGCCCCGAGGTATGGGTGAGCAACTGCCGGATGGTGATGCCCTGCTTGCCCGCCGCGCCGAACTCCGGGAGATACGACGCGACCGTCCCCTCCAGCTCCAGCGCGCCCCGCTCGATCTGCTGCACGGCGAGCAGGGACGTGAACAGCTTCGACACCGACGCGAGGTCGAAGACGGTGTCCTCGGCCGTCGGGATCTGCCGCTCGGGCGGGAACTCGACGCCGGTGTCGGTCTTCTCGTCGTACGCCGCGTAGCGCACCGCCATCCCGATCGGCCGGTGCAGCGCCACCGTGCCGCCCCGCCCGGCGAGCAGCACGGCGCCCGCGTACCAGGGGTGCCTGGGGGAGGGGCCGAGGAACGCCTCGGCGTCGGTGACGAGCCGGCGCAGCGGGCCGGCGAGCAGCCCGGCGCGCTCCGGCGAGCCGCGGCGCAGCGTCGGGCGCCCCGGCCCGGGTGTGGTGCCCGCGGCCCGTGCCGCGGGCAGCGGAGCGAGGGCGAACGCACCGCCCAGGGCCACCGCGGCTCTTCCGAGCTGGCGGCGGGTCACCGCTCTGTCTGCCCTGCCCTCGGTCATGGAGTTCCTCCCGCGCGTGGTCGGCCGGACGTACTCGAAAGCATGTCCAGTGGGTCGCTCCCATAAATCCGATGGAGCAAGCCAGGCAAGGCGTGCCGGAACTCGCCGAGGGCACGCGGTCGGCCACACCAACGAGATCGCGACATGGTGCTCATCCCGGAGACGTCGAGGCCGTGGACCCGCCGCCGGTGCCCGCCGCCGCCCGCGCCCGCCGCTGCCGGTGCCCGCCGCGGGCGGCACCGTCCGCTGCCCGGCCGAGACCGAGCCGTCCCGGACCCGCACTGTGCGGGCCGGGCGCGCCCCGTGCGACGCGCCCGGCGGCCGCTCAGCGCTCCCGGACCCGGACGACCCGCAGCGCGGGCGAGGACAGGATGTCCTTCTCGCAGAACCGGGAGGCCACCCACCGCTCATCGGCGTACAGCCGGGTCTGGTCGGCGTGGTGCGGCGAGTCCGGGTTCGACGACTGGGAGTACGACAGCAGGGTCCGGGCCACCGGGCACCGGCTGCCGTCCCAGCCGACCGCCTGGATGTAGCTGGAGCCCGTGGTCACCTCCGCGTAACCGCCCTGAGCCGGCTTCCACACCGGCTCGATCTTGTTCCACACGCCCAGCGACTCGGTGCCGCCGTGCACCGGGACGCGCCGGCCGTCACGCACCACGAACTGGTGCCGCCCGAGCGGCGCGTCCAGCTCCACGCCCGCCGCCCGCAGCTCGGCGACCGCGTCCGCCAGGGCGGTGGCGAAGCCCGGCGCCGCCGTGTTCAGCGTGTGCGGCGTACGGACCGGGTCGGCCGGGGAGAACGGCACCCGCCACAGCCGGTCCGCCGGCACCGCCGCGGTCAGCTTCCGCCAGAACCGGTCGAAGAGCAGCGCGCCCCGGCTGCCGGTGTCCACGGTGCGGTCCCAGGCCGCGAGCACGTCACAGGCCTCCCGGACGTCCACCGCGACGCCCGTGCTGCTCGTCGCCGTGCCACCGGGCAGCGCGGCACAGGCCCGCGCCGCGTCGGCCGCGGTCAGGTCGCCCGCCGGGACGCGGTTGGCGAACTGCTGCCGCTGGAGGTCCCGCACGGTCAGCCGCCCGTGGCCGGCCATCGCCGCGACGTCCTCGATCGCGCCGCGTGTGCGCATCGAACGCGGGGTGCCGAAGTCGCCGAAGACCCGCTCGTACCCGGTCAGCGGCCGGTCCGCGTTGGCCAGCCAGGCGCTGTTGTTGGAGTTCTCCGCGTACGGCGCGTCCTTCAGTGTCGGCATGCGCGCCGGGCCGAAGACGCCCGCCTGCACCGCGTCGCGATCCCGGCCGAGGGCGCAGTCGCCGCGCGAGCCGTCCAGGACCGCGAGACCCGATGACGGGTAGGTGGCCTTGCCGAGCGCGGTGGAGCAGCGCCGGGCCAGGTCGTCGGTGATGCGGGGCACCACCTGCGACTGGGTGAACAGGGTGTGCCCGGCCGAGTCGGCGGCGATGGTGTTCACCCACGGCAGGCCCTGGGTGCGCCGTAGCGCGTCCAGCATGTCGTCCGTGTCACGCGCGGTGCTCAGGCCCAGCGCGGTGTCGGAGCCGCGCAGATTGGCCGCGTTGGGGTCGTGCAGCGCGTAGGCCGTCGTCGTGGTCCACGGCAGCGGGAGGGTGCGGCCCAACGCGTTGACGACCGGGCCGTGGCGCGTCCACCACTGGGTGCGGGTGACGGGGGCGCCGTCCTTCACCGCGACGGTGACGGTGCGCCGCGTCATCCGCTCCGGCTTCCCGTCGACCAGGTAGACGGTCGGGTCCGCCGGGTCGAGGGTCAGCTGATGGAGGCTGAGGGGGACGCCGGTCGCCACCGTGTGGCTCCACGCCACCTGGGCGTTGTGGCCGATGGACACCGTGGGCGAGCCGAGCAGCGAGGCGCCCGCCACGTTCAGCCGCCCGGGGATGGTCTGCTGCGACTGCCAGAACCGCCGCCCGCCCTGCCACGGGTAGTGCGGGTTGCCGAGCAGCAGGCCCCGGCCGTTCGCCGTGGTCACGCCGCCGAAGGCGACGGCGTTGGAGCCCATGCCGGAGTCGTGCGCCGGGAACAGGCCGCGGGCGGCGCGCGCGGCGGCCCGGACGTCCGGCACGGCCGCGCCGGACGTGGCGGCCGACGCGGGTGGCCGCGCGGCCGTGATGCCGTCCACGGCGCGGCCCTGGCCGCCAAGCACGGCGAGGGCGTGCCCGCGTGCCGCCACGTCCAGCGTCGTCACCGGCCGCACCCAGGCGGCGCCCGCGCACGCCGGATCGGTGATCCGGTGCTGACGCAGCCAGGCGTTGTACCCGGCCGCGTACCCCCGCATCAGCTCCTTGGCCGCCCGGCTCGGGCCCGCGGGGGCGGGCTGGGCGAGCAGCTTCTCGACCGTCCCCGCCTGCCGCACACCGCGGAAGTACAGGTCACTGGCGAGGTTGCCGGACGCCGAGGAGAGCGAGGCGTCCGGCGCGGCGTCCGCCCCGAAGTACCGCGACCGCTCGCCGCGCACGGTCACGAACCCGTCGGCGAGGACACACACCTGGTCGGCGGCCTGCGCCCAGCCGGTGCCGAAGCCCAGGTCGGCCCAGCCATGCGCGACGATGTGCGGAATGCCGTACTCGGTGTACCGGATGACGGCGGACAGACCGCCGTGCGAAGGACGGTCCTCCCGGCCGGCCCGCTCGGCGGCGGTGGCGGCGGGCAGGGTGGCCGCCGCGGCGAGCAGGGCGACGGCCGCGACCGCGAGCCGTCTCGGACGGATGCGCATGGAGCCTCCCAACATCACGGGGGGAAGGGGCGGTTGAGCGTACCAACGGGTATGTGCTCGGTGCAGTGGTCCGGTCCGGTGTTCTTCGGCCTCTCTTGACCACGTCCGTCGCGGGATCGAGGATCGGGGGCCATGAGGCCCGGACACGGCAGTACGGTCGACGGGGTGCTGCGGCGCAGCGCCCGCCGCACGCCGGCACGCGTCGCGGTGGAGTACCGCGACCGCCGCTGGACCTACCAGGAGCTGGACGACGCCGTCTCCCGCGCCGCGAGCGCGCTCCTCGGCCGGGGCCTCGCCCCCGGCGACCGCGTCGGCGCCTACGGCCACAACTCCGACGCCTATCTCATCGGCTTCCTCGCCTGCGCCCGCGCGGGCCTGGTCCACGTGCCCGTCAACCAGAACCTCACCGGCGACGACCTGGCCTACCTCGTCCGCCAGTCCGGCAGCTCCCTGGTCCTCGCCGACCCGGACCTGGCCGGCCGGCTGCCCGGCGGAGTCCCCGTACTGCCGCTGCGGGACACCGGCGGATCGCTGCTCGACCTGCTGCCCTCGACCCCGCCCCACGACGGCCCCGAGGGGCGCGCCGAGGACCTGGTGCAGCTGCTCTACACCTCCGGCACCACCGCGCTGCCGAAGGGCGCGATGATGACCCACCGGGCGCTGGTGCACGAGTACCTGAGCGCCATCACCGCCCTCGACCTGACCGCCGGGGACCGCCCGGCACACGCGCTGCCGCTCTACCACTCCGCCCAGATGCACGTCTTCCTGCTGCCGTATCTCGCGGTCGGCGCGACGAACATCCTCCTCGACGCCCCCGACGGCGACCGGCTCCTCGACCTGATCGAGGCCGGGCGGGTGGACAGCCTGTTCGCGCCGCCCACCGTGTGGATCGGCCTCGCGGGCCGCCCCGACTTCACCACCCGCGACCTGGGCGGCCTGCGCAAGGCGTACTACGGGGCGTCGATCATGCCGGTGCCCGTCCTGGAACGCCTCCGCGCCCGCCTGCCCGGACTCGCCTTCTACAACTGCTTCGGCCAGAGCGAGATCGGCCCCCTGGCCACCGTCCTCGGGCCCGGCGAGCACGAAGGCCGCCTCGACTCCTGCGGCCGGCCCGTGCTGTTCGTGGACGCCCGCGTGGTCGACGAGGACGGCGAGGACGTGCCCGACGGCACGCCGGGCGAGATCGTCTACCGCTCCCCGCAGCTGTGCGAGGGCTACTGGGACAAGCCCGAGGAGACCGCCGCGGCCTTCCGTGACGGCTGGTTCCGCTCCGGCGACCTCGCGGTCCGCGACGCGGACGGCTACTTCACCGTCGTCGACCGGGTCAAGGACGTCATCAACTCCGGTGGCGTGCTGGTCGCCTCCCGCCAGGTCGAGGACGCCCTCTACACGCACGAGGGTGTCGCCGAGACCGCCGTGGTCGGCCTGCCCGACGAGAAGTGGATCGAGGCGATCACCGCGTTCGTCGTCCCGCGCGGCGAGCCCACCGAGGCCGAACTGATCGCCCACGCCCGCGAGCGCCTGACACCCTTCAAGGCCCCGAAACGCGTCGTCTTCGTCGATGCCCTGCCCCGCAACGCCAGCGGCAAGATCCTCAAGCGCGAGCTGCGGGACCGCTTCGGCGGCGAGTGAGACAGGCGGCTGGTGAGACAGGCGGTGACGAGACGGAAGGCGCGGGGGTGCGGCAGGCGGTGTCGGTGGTGCTGCCGGTGCCGCTGGAGCCCGATCCGGTCCGTCTCCCTGGCGCTGCTGACCTTCCACCACGGCCCTCTCCCCGGCCAGGTGCCCGTCCCGCCGTCCGGCTTCGCGGAGGCCCTGCTCACCGGGGCCCTGCTCACCGAGGCCCTGCCGGCGAGGCCGCCCGGAGGCGCTGCTCCTCGTCCTGCGCCGCACGCTCCCGGCCCGCTCGACGGCCCCACCCGCACCCGCCTGATCGGCCCCGCACCGATGAGTCGGGCGGCGGGACGTCAGCGCGGACGCAGATCCACGATCCGCCGGATCTTCCCCACCGACCGCTCCAGTGACTCCGGGTCGACGATCTCCACCGAGACCGACACCCCGATGCCGTCCTTCACGGCCGCCACGATCGAGCGGGCGGCGGACTCGCGGACCTCGCGGCCCGCGTCGGGGCGGGCCTCGGCCAGAACCGTGAGGCCGTCGAGGCGGCCCTCGCGGGTCAGCCGGAGCTGGAAGTGCGGGGCCACGCCCGGGGTGCGCAGCACGATCTCCTCGATCTGGGTGGGGAAGAGGTTCACGCCGCGCAGGATCACCATGTCGTCGCTGCGGCCGGTGACCTTCCGCATCCGCCGGAACACCCGGGCCGTGCCCGGCATCAGCCGGGTCAGATCACGGGTCCGGTACCGGACGACCGGCATCGCCTCCTTGGTGAGCGAGGTGAAGACCAGCTCCCCCTCCTCGCCGTCCGGCAGCACCTCGCCGGTGACCGGGTCCACGACCTCCGGATAGAAGTGGTCCTCCCAGATGTGCAGCCCGTCCTTGGTCTCCACGCACTCCTGGGCGAC